>JBDIBI010000004.1:0-398968 GCA_039812885.1 Blastocatellia bacterium | reverse complement strand
GTTATACCTCATTGTATTCCCTAAGCTTGCGCTCGTTTTTGATCCCCAGGTTGCGCAAGCCTGCGGCTTGCTAAAACCTGGGGCTAATATGGGTTTGACGAATTTAGAGTTGTGCTATCTTATTAACTCGTTTCTAACAGAGTTATTTGCTAAGTTTTCATTGTTATCATATGGAACCATATATTAGCCTGGGGTTTTAACGAGCCGCAGGCGAGTGCAACCCCAGGAGAGGTTATGAAAAAATATAAATTTTTATCAATAATTTTAGTTATTTTGTTTCTCTTACCATTACCAACTATTGCATCTAATCCTAGTGTAGAAACTCAAGAAGTTTCTGCCAAAATTGCTGGTAATATTTTGCTTAATGGGAAAGCAATGAATTACTTGCAAGCCCTAACAGATCGTTTTGGCCCTCGTTTAACTGGAACATCTGTTTATAATCGTTCAGCAGAATGGGCAGTAGAAGAGTTTAAAGCTCTAGGTTTAAAAAATGTACATCTAGAAAAATTTACTACTGAAGGTTGGGAACGTGTTTCTCCTGCACGTGCAAAAATGATTGCACCTATGGAAAAAACTATTAATATTCAATCCTTAGGGTGGACTCCTTCAACTCCTAGTGGTGGTATTTCTGGTGAAATAGCTATTTTACAAAGCTTTTCTCCTGAAAAAGTAAAAGAACAAGCTGATGGTTTTAAGGGGAAAATTTTATTAGTTGATCCTAACACAGCTTTTCCTGAAGGCCGTTTTGCTGCTTTAGTTCGTGCTCAAGAAGTTTATGCCATACTTAAGCAAAAAGGAGCTTTAGCAGTATTAATTCCTGATCGTTATGAAAACAACACTATTATAGCCCGCAAAGCTGCTATTGATAATGCTATAACTGCGCTACCTGTTGCAGCCCTAGGATTAGAAGACAATTTATTAATTTCCCGCTTATTAGAAAAAGGATCTGTAAAAATAGAGTTTCAATATGAAAATAAAACTCCTGGTCAAATTCCTGTAAATAATGTAATTGCTGAAATTCCTGGTAGAGAAAAATCTGATGAATGGATTTTGGTAGGCGCTCATTTAGATTCTTGGGATTTTGGTACTGGTGCACAAGACAATGGAACTGGTTGTGCTAGTGTTTTAGAAGTGGCTAGAGCTGTTTCTGCACTTAATCAAGCACCTCGTCGTACAATTCGCTTTGCTCTTTGGGGTGGAGAAGAACAAGGTCTACTTGGCTCAAAAGCTTATATTGAAGCGCATAAAGCAGAGCTTGGTAAATGTGTTGCTGTGCTTAACACTGATAACGGTGCAGGTCATCCAATTGGTTGGAAAGTCCAAGGACGCAATGATTTAAGTGAAGCAATGAAACCTATAAGCAATTTACTAATTAATTTAAATGGAAATACTATATCTCCAGAAGTTAGTTTTGATACTGATCATGCATTTTTTGTCCTAGAAGGGATTCCTGCGTTAGATCTACTAGTAGATATGACACATTATGATGATATACACCATAAAGCTAGTGATACAATTGACAAAGTAAATCCTCATAATTTAGCTGCTGGAGCAACAATTGTAGCTGTAACAGCTTACAACATTGCTGAACAACCTACAGCAATTGCTCCACGTCTGCAACATGACGCAATTGAAGAAATCCTTAAAAAAGCTAACCTTTATGAGTTTTTAGTTAAAATTGGTGAATGGAAATAACAATATTTATCATCCTAAAGAATGACTAACAATGGCACAGTAATTGCGTTTTCAGTTAGATAAATACGCTTTCTAAGGAGATTGATTATGTATTATCATCGTGAAGAACCAAGAGAAGAAGCTAAGGCTTTTATTACTGTTGAAGGTCATGATATCTATGGACATGAAAAGCTAGAAGCACTTATTACAGACGTAAGTTACTCTGGATTATGTTTACATACTGAATATCCTTTTGAGGTTAACTCCGTTATAAACATATACATGGCAGGAGATCTTATAGCTACAGGAGAAGTAGCAAATGTTGCTGTAGATGACACAGAAAAAAACTCTGCTATAAAAGTACGTATAGGAATTGAGTTAACTAAGAAATATGATGCTTGGCCTTATTCTCATCCAGACTTAGAAAAAGCTATTGTTTAGAAAAAACAAACAATGTGGAATTTTACGCACTCAATTCCACACTATAACCCGGGGTTAGTCCCCGGGTTCAAAGAATTAAGCCTTAGGGGTAAGTGTGTGTGTTAAACCTTGTTCAACAAAAACTCCAATCATATGGCGGCGGTAAGGCATTGTTGAAAGGGAAGTTTTCATTGGTTTGGCTGTTTTACGTGCTAATTCTACACATTTTTCAGTTAGTTCAGGAGTAAGCTTATTACCTTTTACAAGATCTGTAATTTCTGTAACTAATACTGGTGCAGGGTTTACAGCAGTAAGAGCCACATTAACTGCCTGACAATTGCCTTCACTATCTATTTTACCAGCTACGGCAACACCTGCTAGAGGATAGTCTACAGAGTCACGAATACGAAGTTTTTTATAAAAACCTTGGTAATTAGCTGTAGTGGATGGGATTAATATTTCTGTAACTATTTCATTGCTATTTAAGTTATATTTTTTAATTCCATCCATAACAAAAAAGTCTTTTAGAGCTACAATTCTTTCACCATCAGGACTAGCTATTTTTAGGCTAGCTTCTAAGGTAAGTAGAGCTGGAGCAGTATCACCAGAATAAGCAGCCCAACAATATTTTCCTCCTGGAGCAACGTGACAAATCTCTCCATCTTTCTTTAAGCAAAAGTTAGCAGACTTGCGCCAGAAATAAGACTGATTATACCAATAACAACGAGTATCTAAGCAGACATTACCTGCTATTGTACCCATGTTGCGGATATTTGGCCCTGCTACAGCTTTTGCAGCTGAAGCAAGTACAGGGTAAGCTTTACGAATAAAAGGGTTTTCTGCTACTTCTGTTAAAGTTGTAAGTGCTCCTATAGATAAACCTGAAGATGTTTCTCTAATGCCGTGTAACTCTTTTATTCCTTTAATATCAAGAACATATTGTGGAGCAAATATCCTATTACGCAAATTTACGACTAGATCACTTCCACCAGCTAATACTCTTACGTCACTATGCTTAGCTAACAAGTCTATAGCTTGATTTACGGTTTCTGGTTGTAAAAGTGAAAACTGTGGCATTGTAATCATAAAACTTTATGAAGACCTTTCTTTTTAGTTAATTCTTTTAAGATTTTTTCTGGAGTAATTGGAAGAGAAGTGATCCAAACACCCACAGCATCATAGACAGCATTAGCAATAGCAGGAATTACACCAGCTAGAGAGCCTTCGCCAGCTTCTTTTGCTCCAAAAGGACCTTCAGGATCTATGCTTTCTACAATGATAGTTTCAATATCTGGAGATTCAATTGCGCCAGGGCTTTTATATTCTAAGAGAGAAGGATTTAGAGTTAAACCTTCAGGGGTAAAGGTTAATTCTTCTTGTAGAGCTTGACCTAAGCCCATCCAAACAGATCCTTCAACTTGACCTTCGACTGAAAGAGGGTTAAGCGCACGACCACAATCATGAGCAACCCAAATTTTATTTACTCTAACTTGTCCTGTGTTAGGGTCTACGCTGACATCTGCAACACTTGCACTATAGCTATAAGAAACACCTGGGCCTACGCCTGCACCTTTGAAGCGTCCACCTTGAGATTCTGCTGGAGGAGTATAAGCGCCTTTGCCAATAACGGTTCCACCATTTTCTAAAGCTGAGATTAAAGCGTCACGAAAAGCCATAGAGCGTTCAGGATCATATTCAACATAAATTCTTTCATTCTTGCAAACTAGGTGTTCTGGAGATTCACCTAACACTTCAGCAGCATGGCGCAAGAGTTGTTTTTTAACATCACGAGCAGCAAAAAGTGCAGCATTTCCAGCCATAAAAGTTACACGACTAGAATAGCTTCCTAAATCCACTGGTGTAATATCACTATCTGCGGCAATCACTCTAACTCTATCAAGTGGAAGACCTAATTCTTCAGCAACAATTTGAGCTTGAATGGTTTCTGTACCTTGCCCAATTTCTGCTGTACCAGTAAAAACTGAAACTCCACCATCAATATCTATTTTGATGCTAACATTTGAATGAGGCATCTTTCCGCGCACAATTGAGTTTGCAGCTCCAGAAACATAGTGGCTACCTCCAATACCAAGCCCTCGGCCAAATGGGAGTTTACCGCGCCTTTCTGCCCATTTAGAATGCTCCATAGCCTTTTCAACACATTCTTTATAACCATAAGAAGTTATACGCAAATCATTAACTGTCTTAGTATTTGGCTTAAGCATATTTTGCAAACGAGTTTCAGCAGGATCTAGCCCTAAGCCTGTAGCTAAGCGGTCTAGCATAACTTCAAAGGCATAGCGAACATTTACAGTACCATGTCCTCGCATTGGGCCGCAGGCAGGTTTATTAGTAATAACTCTATAACCATCAAACTTAATATTTTCAATATCATAGAGTGCTGCAATAAGTGCGCCTGAGTATAAGATTGTAACTACACCATAGCTACAAAAAGCGCCGCCATCTTGAATAGTTTTGACATAAACACCTGTTATCTTGCCATCTTTTTTCATTCCCACTTTGATATTTACAGACTGATTTGGGCGACCTCTATGAGCATAAAAGACTTCTTCACGGGTAAATGTTATTTTGACAGGTTTGCCAGTAAGTTTAGAAAGCAGTGAAGAACACACATCACAAGAAAAGGTTTCGCTCTTGCCTCCAAAGCCACCACCTACAAAAGGTTTAATTACACGAACTTTACTAGGGTGCATTTGCAAAGCTTTTGCAAGGCCGCGATGGACATAGTGAGGTGTTTGAGTAGATGTCCAAAGAGTTAGTTTACCATTTGATTCAAAATGAGCTACGGCAGAATGAGGCTCCATTGCTGCGTGATTAATACGTGGAAACTCAAAATCATCTTCTAGAACTAAATCTGATTCTGCAAAAGCTTTTTCTATATCTCCAAAATTATGATGGTATTCTTTTTCAATATTGCGAGGTCTGTCATTATGAACTAATACATCAGTAGCCTTCATTGCTGCTTCAGCACTAAGATAAGCAGGAAGTATTTCATATTCAACATCAATAAGGTGTACAGCTTCTTCAGCAATTTCTTCAGTAATTGCAGCTACAGCAGCAACTTCTTGACCAACATAAATAACTTTATCAACGGCTAATGCAGTTTCATCTTGACCAATAGGCAAAATACCATATTTCACCGGAGTATCTTTACCAGTAATAATAGCTTTTACACCTGGTAGAGCTTTAGCGCGGCTAGTATCTATTTTGACAATTCTAGCATGAGGGTGTGGACTACGTAGAATTTTGCCATAGAGCATACCTGGAAGTTTTATATCATCGGCATAAATAGCTGTTCCACGAACTTTGGCAGCGCTATCAATTAGAGGTACGCCTTGACCAATTACGGAAAAGTCTGTTTTAGTATTTTGTGGTTCTTTACTCATTGATTCACCTATTTTGAGCTAAATTTTAGCAATTGGAGATAATTAAAAATTTAAGCTAAGCTTTAAGCAAAAAATGCATCTACTGGTTCTGCTTTATCTTGTCTTTCAATAAATTCTGGCAAGTTAATAGCTGTTTGTACAGCTTTGATAATTTTAGTATAACCAGTGCAACGACAAAGATTATTTGAGATTGCTTCTCTAATTTCTGTTTCATTTGGGTTAGAGTTCTTATCTAATAAGGCTTTTACACTCATTATCATTCCAGGAGTACAATAACCACATTGCATTCCGCCTTCAGTACAGAAAGTTGATTGAACTCGGTTTAGTTGATTATTTTGTGAAACGCCTTCAATGGTTGTTATTTCTTGTTTTTGATGACAAGCAGCAAGCATCATACAAGAGAGCACAGGTTTACCATCTACTAACACAGTACAAGCTCCACAATCTCCATCATCACAACCATGTTTAGTTCCTGTTAGGTTTAAGTCTTCGCGTATTGCATCCATCAAACTACGATTAGCAGGAACAGCTATTTGATGGACTTCGCCATTGACATGCAAAGTTATTAAATGTTTTTCCATTAAATTAAAACCTTATATAAAATTTAGTATGAAATATAAAACTTCTAATTTAATACCTTGGAACGTTTGGGTCAATCTGACAAGACCAAGCGTCTATTCCACCTGTTAGGTTTTTTGCATTAGTAAAGCCATTTTGCCTTAGCCACATTACAACTCGAAGGCTACGAACACCTGCATGACAATAAATAATTAGATCTTTTTCATCTTCTAACTCATTTAAGTGAGATGGAATTTCACCCATTGGAATTAGCTTAGCACCAGGTAAACGACAGATCTCATATTCAAAAGGTTCACGAATATCTAACAGTACGAAATCTTCATTATCATCCATTCTTTTTTTTAATTCTTCTACAGAAACCTCAAAACCTCTAGAAAACACAGTCCCTCCTGATTTTATCAAATTAGTTGTTAACTAATTTAACCTGAGTTTATATTTAGGGTCGAGCTTCTTTAGTACTTATTCTGATAAGTAGCCAAACTATGAACTTTAAGTACACTATAGCTATTAAGTAGTATTTTTATAATTAATTGACATTAAAAGCTATGTTTGATTTTTTTATAAATTAGGAGTAAATTTTAGTAACTACCATAGTAAATAAAAAATGTAGGTAGTTATAAAACTACTTACGGCCTCAAGTTATAGGTAAACACCATTTTAAGTTTATTTAACATCAAAGAGTTTAGAAATATGAAAATACTTGCCCTTGATCCATCAACTAACTTACTAAAATTACTCTCCGATAACTTGGGGCGTTACAACTATGAATTTCAAGGAGCAACTGATGTTGAAATAGGTATTAGAGCGTTGCAGCTAGGATATCAACCTGAAATCATTATGGTTAATTTCTCCTTTTGTGCGCAACCAACAATCTCTCAATTACAAGAATTATTTAGCCTGTTAACTTATCCATATAGAGCAATTATTGCAATTATCAATACTGATGATGAAGTTAGCCGAACTCATGCGGCTAGTATGGGCTTTCATGCTGTTATTGCAAAACCTTTAAGTCTTAAAAAAGTTCTTACAGAAATAGAATCAACTGCTGGAATTAGTGCTGAACAATTTACATTTTCACCTGCTGAGAAATATCAACGACGAGAAGTCCGTTTACCTATTGAAACTGAGGTGGTACTAAAAATAGTTGATGAAAATAGTGAGCAACACTTTATTGAACAAACTATTACAGAAGATGTAAGCCTTAATGGAGCAGCAGTTCTTACACTTTTTGAGGTAAAAGTTGGTACTGTAATTGACATTGCTCCTGCTAATGAAACAGATTTTTCTGTTGCCATAGTGCGACGTACTGTTATTGGAAATGATTATATCCGTCGCCTAAATTTAGAAATTGTTGGAAAAAAATGGCAAGATTTCTATAAAGAACTAACTCAAATACATGCTAATCCATTTGCCTTGCAGACAAGCGATACATCTAGTTCCATAGCTGTTAGTCAAGAAACTTCAGAAGTAGCCATAAAATTACCAGAAATTTCAGGAACACCCCAACTATCTGTTCAAGAAGTATTTAGTCAAGAAGAAAATAATGAAGACGTAGCTCTTGAAGAAATAGAACCTTTAGAAGCTTTTGAAGAAATGATAAACGATCGCTATAAAATTGAGCGAGAACTTGGCAAAGGAGGGCTTGGTGTTGTTTATCAAGGAGTAGATCTTGCAACTGGAAAAAAAGTAGCCCTAAAATTCTTGATTGATGATCAAACAGCAGAAGACCCTGTAACTAACCAAAAATTCTTTGAACGAGAGATTAAAATATTATCTCAAATTCAACATCCAAATATTGTTTCAATTCTTGACTCTGGGTTTAGCAACAATAGACCTTTTTTTGTGATGGAATATGTTGAAGGTAAATCTCTTGATGAGTTAATTCGCACAGAGAAAATTTGGTCAGTACCTAGAGTACTAAATCTGCTTCAACAACTTTGTCCTGCACTCTACACAATGCACTCAAAAAACATAGTACACCGAGACCTAAAACCAGGCAACATTATGATTCAAAAAATAGGTGATGCTGAAAAAGCGGTTCTGCTTGATTTAGGAATTGCAAAAATGGTTAGTGGAGCTAAAGAAAATTCCTTAATGAAAGATATTACTAAAACAGGAATGATTGTTGGCACATTAGGCTATACTTCGCCAGAACAATGTTTAGAAGGTGAAATTGATGATGGAGTAGATATTTATTCTCTTGGCATTATAGTCTATCAATTATTAACAGGAGTTATGCCTTTTACTGGAAATACTTTTGCAGAATTAATTCTTGCTCATGTTCAAGGCAAACCACTAGGTCTACGTGAAATTAACCCTGAAATTAGCAATGCAGTTGAATCAGTAGTACTTTGGGCAATAGCAAAAAATCGTAATCAAAGACCTAAAACAATAATGGAATTTCTAAACCACTTTGAATCAGCAGCTTTAGTCACTGACTCAACTGATACTGCATCTGAACCTGAGACTAAAGCGCCAAAAACCTCAAAAGCTTCCAAAACCTTTGAGAGTAGTGATGAAGTTTCTAAACCTGCCGCTAAATCTTTTGGACCTACAGCTCAATTTTTTAATCCATCATCTGAACCTTTTGAACTAGTTACAGATTCTCTTGAGTCTATAAACAACTCTTCTGAATCAACAGAAGTTTCTCCCGCTAAACCACCTCAAAATAAGGAGCAACTGCTAGAAAGCAGTGAACATATTGATTTCTTTTTCCATCAAGAATAATAAATTTTTTCAAATATTTCTTAAAAACTTGGCAATCAGATTACCAGAAACTACTCTACGATAATGTTCTGTAGAACGAATATCATCTATAGGCTGAACTTCGTCATTTAACGATGTTCTGGCCTGTTCTATTAAATCTGCATTAATTTCTAAACCAGTAAGCAATTCTTCTGTTTTTCTTGCTCTAATAACTGTGGGTGCAACACTTCCCATAGCAATTGCAATTTTTTCTATTTCTTTTTTGTCATTAACAACAGCACGAACGGCCATAACTACTTTAGAAATAGCTTGAGCAGCCCTAGTTCCTACTTTGTAAAATTGTGCTTTTTCCTTGGGGTTTTGTTTAGGAATTAAGACATTTATAACTAGTTCATCTGACTCTAAAACAGTTTGGCGATAAGCAGTATAAAAGCTATTAAAGGCTACTCGACGAGTTCCACGAGCCGAACCTAACTCTAACTGAGCATCAAAGGCTGATAAGACTGGTAAAGAGTCTCCCGCAGGTGATGCATTGACTATATTTCCACCTATTGTCCCACGATTTTGAATTTGAACAGCACCAATTGTAAGTGAAGCATCTACAAGTGTTGGTGCAAACTTCTTAACTCTCTCATCATTAATTAATTGAGTATAAGTGCATAAAGCTCCTAGCTTTAAATACTCATCTTCTTCATCAATTTTTCGCAGTTCATCTAATCGCCAAATATCTAAAACTTTTTCTGGTAGCACACTACCACTTCCATAAACAACCATTAAATCTGTGCCTCCAGCCAAGATTTTTACTTTATTTTGGCTAAGCACTTCATAGGCTTTATCAAGTTTTTCTACACAATAAACTGTTGTCATATGGCTTCTACTCCTTGCTAGATAGGGCTGCGGCTTCAATTGCATCTACAATTTTCATATAACCAGTACATCTACATAAATTGCCAGCTATTGCTTGGCGAATCTCAGCACGACTTGGACTAGAGTTCTTATTTAATAAGGCTTGAGCCGCAATCAACATTCCAGGAATACAAATCCCACATTGAGCAGCATTATAGTCAATAAATGATTGCTGTAAATTGCTTAACTCACCATTTGATAAACCTTCCACAGTATTTATAGAGCAACCATTAGCCTGACAAACCGGCACCAAACAAGAATTTACAACCGTTCCATCAATGAAAACAGAACAAGCCCCACATTCACCTTCACCACAACCTTCTTTTGTGCCGGTTAAATTTAGATCTTCTCGCAAAACATCCAAAAGTCTTTTCATTGGAGCAACAGCTATTTCATAAGCTTTTCCATTAATTGTAATTTTTACTTCCATTCTCTTCTCCATTCATGTGCTTTGTGGTCTTACGTTTCCGGGGTTGCGCTCATTTCCCGGGGTTGCGCTCGTTTCACTCGCTAAAACCCCGGGCTAATATGGGTTGAGCTATTAGAAACAAGATCCATTTCTTATATTTTTATTTCAATCAGAGCTATTTATTGAAATAGTACTACATACTATCAGCTCAACCCTCGGCTAATATGGGTTGAGCTATTAGAAACAAGATCCATTTCTAATATTTTTTATTTCAATCAGAGTTATTTATTGAAATAGTACTAGATACTATCAGCTCAACCCTCGGCTAATATGGGTTGAGCAATTAGAAACAAGATCCATTTCTAATATTTTTTATTCCAATCAGAGTTATTTATTGAAATAGTACTAGATACTATCAGTTCAACCCTGGACTAATATGGGTTGAGCAATTACAAATAAGATCTTTTTCTAATATTTCTCTATTTCAATCAAAATTATTTATTGAAATAGTACTACATACTATCAGTTCAACCCTGGACTAATATGAGTTGAGCAATTACAAACAAGATCCATTTCTTATATTTTTATTTCAATCAGAGCTATTTATTGAAATAGTACTACATACTATCAGCTCAACCCTCGGCTAATATGGGTTGAGCTATTAGAAACAAGATCCATTTCTTATATTTTTTATTCCAATCAGAGTTATTTATTGAAATAGTACTACATACTATCAGTTCAACCCATATTAGCCCCAGGTCGAGCCTGCCATAGGCAGGCGAAAACCTGGGGAAACGTTTCCCAGAGATAAAAAACCAATCTTCTCCTGCAATCACGAGCGTTCTAATGCTGCTAAAATACGCTCTGGGGTAGCAGGAATTTCTGTTATAAATGTTCCTGTAGCGTTGTTAATTGCTGCTACTAAGGCTGGAGCCCCTCCATCCATAGGCAATTCACCTAAACCTTTTGCCCCAAATGGGCCATAAGGATAAGGGTTTTCTACTAAAATTGTTTCCATTTCTGGAACATCTTGAGCCGTAGGAATAATATAGTTTGTAAACCGATTGTTTAGAATTTTTCCATCCTTCCAAACTACTTCTTCACATAATCCATAACCTAATGCTTGAACCGTCCCGCCTTCTATTTGCCCTTCAGCCATCGCTGGATTAATAGCTTTGCCAATATCAGATGCAGTGATCACTTTTAGTAGTTTTACTTCATAAGTATCTAAATCAACTTCAACTTCAACCACATCAGCAGCATAAGAAAATACTGGATAAGCATCACCAGTATAGTTGATTTCATCCCATTTAATTCCTGGAGGGCTGCTATATTGAGCCATAGTTTTAAGCTCACCAACTTCTTTTAGGCAATCAATTGCAGCTTGGGCAAAGCTAAGAGGCTGAGCTAGATTTGGATAAGTAATTTGGTTATTTGCAAATTTTACTTCACTAGCATCACAACCAGCTTTAGCAGCAATGATTTTAGCCATTTCAGCTTTAAGGTTAGCTGCTGCCATTTGAACAACTTTTCCAACTACCATAGTAGTACGAGAAGCAACCGTTGGCCCACTATCAGGAACTTTTGATGTATCTGATTTTCCAAAAGTAACAGAGTTTTCACTTATAGCTAATTCCTCTGCTACAATTTGGCGAAAGATTGTTTTTACTCCTTGCCCAATTTCTGTTGAAGCAGTTAGGATTTCAACTTGTCCATTTGCCAACAACTGGACAGCAGCTTTTCCTTTAATTTTTTCCTCTCCGCTCCCAGTAAAACCTCCTCCATGATAGAAAAATGAAAGTCCTACTCCTCTACGTTTATTATCAGATGCAGTTTGTCTAAATTGTTCTATTTTAGAAAGATAATCAGAGCGTTCTAAAACAGCATCTAGGACTTCTTGAGTTCCAACGCTATAGTTTAGTTGTTGGCCAGTAGTGGTGATATCGCCTTGTTTAAGCATATTTTTACGGCGGAGTTCTACAGGAGAAATGCCTAAAGTTTTAGCAATTTTTTCCATATGCATTTCGCTACCAAAACAAGCTTGAGGAACGCCAAACCCACGGAAAGCACCATTAGGAGGGGTGTTAGTAGCTACTACACGACCGCTAACTTTTACATTTGGACATTTATAAGGGCCTACAGCATGAATAACGCCACGAGAAAGGACTACAGGGCTAAGAGTGCAATAAGCTCCTCCATCAAATGTAATATCTATTTCAGCGGCTAAAAGTCTACCATCACGAGTTAACCCTGTTTTATGGTGAATAATGGCTGGATGTCGTTTAGTAGAAGCAGCAAAGTCTTCTGCACGATCATAAACAATTTTTACAGGATGCCCACATTTACGAGAAAGCAGTGCTGCATGTCCAGCAACAATTGAGGGAAAATCTTCTTTACCACCAAAGCCCCCACCTGTAACTGTTTGAATTACAGTAACTTGTTCATCAGCGAGTTGAAAAGCTTCTTTTATAGCTCGATGAACATAATAAGGGCATTGCATTGAACCTTCAATAAGTAGGCTTCCATCATTTTTAGCTGTAGCTATAATCCCATTAGTTTCAATATATAGCTGCTCTTGATGGCCTACATGATAAGTACCTTCTACTATTATTTCTGCTGATTGGAAAGCATCTTCGACACTTCCTTTAGTAATGGTATATTGCTTAAAGATATTATCATCGCCAAAAATTTTTTCTTTTACTGCTAAGCTTTCTTCAATGCTAAGTACAGCAGGAAGCCCTTCATAAACAACTTCTATATGATGAACAGCTTTTTCTGCAAGTTCTTTAGTTGGAGCAGCGACTAAAACAATAGCCTCTGCAACATGTTTAACTAGACTTTCAGCTAGTAAGGGTTGGTCATCAAAAATTAGGGCTACAATATTTCGTGGAACATCTTTATAATCAACAACTACAACCTGTGACCAATCAAAATTTGGTGAAAAATTAACAGCTAAAATACGTGCATGTGCAACAGTTGAACGAACTGTTTTTCCATACCACATATTAGGGTAACGATAATCATCAATATACTTTGCAGCACCATTGACTTTATCTCGTCCTTCTGTGCGAGTAACATTTTTTCCAACACTCATGAGGATTTCCCTTATAAATAGAAAGTAGTAGAAGTGTGTGTTTTTATAACATATTACTAATAAAAACTCAGCCTAGAATTAGCATTTAAAATTAAGTTCTTGCAACTAATTTATTAGCTTTCTTGCTCTAAACAAGTAGTTAACTTAAATCTCTATGGTAGATATTAAAGTGTTAGTTTATTTGGGAAGCTTAAATAGTTTAATTACTTTAAATAAGTACAAGATAGCAGACTTGCAAAAAAGAACTTATTTTAGTAGTATCCCAAATACAATATTAAAAAATTAGTTACTCTTAGGAGGTAGCTCATGCGTTGGATCGCATTAACATTCGGACTATTACTATGCTTAAGTATGCCTGCTTTTGCTCAAAAAGGCAAAACTCTCACTAATGATGATTTCCCATCTGGACAAAGATCTGATGCTAAGACTACAGATGAAAAGGACAAAGAAGCAGCTGCTAAAGGTGACAAAGATACAGCTAAAGATGACAAGGATGCTAAGACTGAAAAAGACCCAGCTAAAGCAGAAAAACTAAAAAAAGAACAAGACTGGCAGAAGAAAGCTGCTGATACAGATAAAAAAATTAAGGAATTAGACCAACAAAAAACTCAAGCAGAATTAGCTGCTCAAGATATAAGAAATAGGCTTCGTAATGCAAATCCACAAGAGTTTGATGCATTATCCCAGCAATTAAAAAATGCTGAGCAAAAACTCCAAGACTTAAATAACAAATATAGTGAAGCTCAAAAATCTGGAGAGCAATATAAGAAAGAAGGAGAAACTCAAGGTTATAAAGCTAAATCTGAGGATGTCCCTAAAACTACTGCTGATGGTCGACCAAACAAAGATTACTATACTAAGAGCTATAGTGATTTAACCCAAAAACAAAACTTGGCTGCAAGCAAAATACAAATGTACCAAAACCGCCTAAACGAAGCTCAACAACGTGCTTATCAAGGTCGTTCTGGAAATCCAAATCGTGTTGGAAGCTCTTATTATACTGATCCAGAAATAAAGAAAACTATAGAAGAATCACAAAAAGAAATACAAAAAGCTCAAGAAGAATACCAAAAAACATCTACAGCTTTAGAACAACTCCAACGAGATGCTAGATCTAAAGGTGTACCCATAAAATAACGGATTTTTCTAAACTTAAAAAATAAAGCCATAAAAGCTAAACTCTAGTTTTTGTGGCTTTTATTCTTTTAAAACTCTTTTCTTTCAAAAATAAAAAATTTTATTTTTAATAAAATACTTGTTGACTTGAAAATTAGAACTATTCTAATATAAAAATTATGAAAAATGCATTAACATCACATCGTAAAACAGTATTTGAAGTGGTAAAAAGTAGCAAAGATCACCCTACAGCTAGGCAGGTCTTTGAACGAGCTGTTCAAAAATCCCCTCGCCTTAGTTTTGCTACTGTTTATAACTCACTTAAGTATCTTTCCGATAACGGATTAATACGGCAAGTTTCTTTTGGAGAAGATTTTATCCGTTATGATGGAATGTTATCTCGTCATGATCATTTATTTTGCCGTAACTGTCGGCAAGTAGAAGATTTGATGGATCTTTCTATTCCATCTACAGAACAATTTTCATTGCCAGAAGGCTTTAGGGTAGAAGAAGTTTCATTGAAAATTTCTGGTTTATGTAAAGCTTGCCAACAAGCTGAGAGTCATTAAAAAATATTTTTGAAAACAATGCCAACTCTACCAACTCAACTTACTTATTCAGCTAAAAGACTTTCATTAATGGATTATGAGATTAGTTGTGATCAAGGTTTATTAGCGTCGATTAATTTTAGCAATGGGCTTTGGCCTACAGAAGGTGCCCCATTATCCTCTGTTGTAGATGAAGCGCTAGCCGCATACCCACATATTAAAGCTGATGGAAAAGATTACACTGCACACCGTAGGCTGTTAACAAACAATTTTCTATTTAATGATTATAAAATTTGGCTGGTTGATGGGAACGGAAAAGAAACAATTTCTGCTAACATTGTTGCAAAAGAAGCTGCTATCACTATTGAATACAACAATAAAACCTATTTTCTAAAAAGACATAGTATTTTTTCCTTTCATTTCACCCTTGAAGATAACTCTCAAAAAGCTTCTTTTAGAGAAGTGACAAAATTTTTAACTCTTTCTAGCAAGAAAGATTTTCAAATTGATTCAGTTGAATCAATTGATGCAGTTTTGTTAGGTTTTTCATTTTTTCTAGCAACTTCAAGTTTTTATAAGTAGCTTCTTACATTTTCTAAAATAGTTAAAACTCCTCTTAAAATCTCTTAAAACTTAAAGCCCACTACTAGTTGTCTAGCAGTGGGCTTTGACTCATTGTTAAACTATTGGAAAGTTTAATTTTATGGAAGTTTTAAGACTTGAACATATTTAGATTCTTCAAAGGTAAACTTAAAAATACCCTTAAATTTAGTTACATCAGACACACCACCACCTCGAGCAAGGGTAGGCATTCTGTATTTAGTATCAAACTCAGAATAATCTATTGTAGCTACAACAGCTTGCAACTTGTCCAAAATTTTATCAAAAGTCTTTAAGTTATGTAGCGCTTCAATTTGAACAGTTAAAACTGCTCCTGTATCTGGGTTAAGATAAACTTTGCCTGAAGCAAGAGTAACATTACTAACACCTGGTTTAGGGCTAAAGCGAAAGAGTTTTTCACCCTTACGATCACTATTTAATTCTTCAAATTCCATGTTCACAATTTTTTCTGGAAGTAATGGAAAAAATAGTAAGTCCAAAAATGCTCCTGAAGCTAATCCTGTACGAGCATTAGGATCTACTTTGCTCTTTGGTTTACCATTATCATCTGTATCTGCAACTACTTTTGTAATAACAGGATATTGTCCTGTTTCATCAGGCTTTGAGCTAGGCTCAACTACCACAGTAGTTTCTCGAACTTTATCTAACTTTCCACTTGTACCATCTTTTTCTCTTTTATAAAGTTCAACGTGAGCACGTTGTTGATAGCTACTATGATCTCTAAGGGTTAGGGAAATATCTTGATTTTTTGCAGCTTTAGTAATAATTTCAGGAACATTTTGAGCTAGGGCTAGGCTAGAGCTTTGAGTAAGTAAAAATGTAAAGACTAAAGCAAAAATCGACCACCAAGTTGCTCTCTTTTTCATTGGAAAACACTCCTACAAAAATAATTATAGCTAAGTTAAAGTATTAATTTATTTGAAATTGTTTGTAGATTACAAATATGTGTCTTGCTTTGAGCTTAAAATTATAAGACTATTCATTATTAAAGCAAAACTATATTACACCATTTTTATTTCCTTAATATAGCTAACTTTATAAAATTAATTTTAGGTTAATAGGTTTCTACTGTTTTGACGTAAATATAACGAAAAATGTTGCTAACAATTTTTTGAGTGAGAAAGCTTTATGAAAAACAAAATTTATTCTGTAGAACTCCAAGCAGATGCTTTACTAGCTGAGTTAGAAAATTTCTTCCAAATTAAAGGCCACCAAGTTCAAACAGTACCAACTTCTGGTGGACAAATACTACAGGCATTGAAAGAAAGCACCTTAAGTGCGCTTACTGGTCAGTCATCAGCTTTAACAATTAAAGTTATGCCTGTAGCACAAGGGACAATGGTTGAAATTGGCTCTTCTAAATGGATTGATAAGGCTGCTGCTGGGGTTATTGGTTATGTTTTGCTGCCGCCACTAGTATTATTTCCTCTTATTGGGATGTACAACCAAATGAAGTTAGCTGAAGAAGCATGGCGAATAATTGATTCTTTTGCAGCAAGGGTGCAAAGTAGAAACTATCCTCCTGGTTATGCTCCGGGTTATCCTCCTGGCTATGCTCCGGGTTATGCTCCGGGTTATGCTCCTCAAAATCCTAGCCAAACACCACCTCAAAACCCTGGTTACACTCCAGGGAGTTGGGCAAATAGTCCACCGCCTTGGCCGGGTCAAGCACAAAATTGTAGTAATTGTGGCTCTTGGCTTACACCTGGATCTGCTTTTTGTTCTGGCTGTGGTTCCCAAGTTCAAGTAACAGCTGCTCCTATATGTAAGAAGTGTGGCACCACTAATTTGCGAGGAGCTAGATTTTGCTCTAGTTGTGGAGATAAATTCGATTAAAAACTATCTCAAGCAAATCCAAACAAATCTTACCCTGATTTGATTAATAAACTAACTAAGCCCTATTAACAGGAAACTCATTCTTCTGTTATAGTGCAAGGGTAAGCTCTTTTTTTAGGAGAAGATTTATTTATGAGTAAAGAACAAAACAACCTCTATATAGGCATTGTTTTAGAAGGGGAAAAAGTTAGAACTGCTTTAGTCGATAGCAATGGACAGGTACTTTTAGAACAAACTGCTGCTACTGCCCAGCGAAAGACTGAAGAGCTTACCCGTCAATTAATAGAACTGATTACATCTTTTAAACAAAAGTCTTCTGATTATGGCAATTTAGTTGCTGTAGGGGTTGGTGTGCCTGGACTAATCAATCTGAAAACCAATAAAATTGAGGTTTTACCAAACTTGCCTAAAGTTTCCACCTCTACTCTTTATGATGATATTATGCAGGCTACAGGAATAGAGGTTATTTTTGATAATGATGCAAACCTAGGAGCTTATGGAGAATGGCAATTTGGAGCAGCTAAAAACTCTGAAAACTTTGTCTATATTACTATTGGAACAGGTATTGGAGCAGGTATTATTATAAATGGACAAATGTGGCGAGGAACTACTGGGTTTGCTGGTGAATTTGGTCATACTACAATTAATGTAGATGGAATAGAATGTGTTTGTGGCAATATTGGCTGTTTAGAAACTGTAGCTTCTGGCCCTAATATTGTACGCCGTATGCAACAACGTCTCTATAGAGATCGCACTTCTTCCTTAACTCGTCTTCTTATTCCACGTGATAGGGAAATGTCTCATGAAGATATAGTTCAAGCCGCACTCTCTGGAGATGAACTTTCTCAAGTGGTGTTTGAACGTACTGGACAATATTTGGGGATTGCTTTAAGTGGGCTGATAAACTTGTTAAACCCAGAACTTATAGTTTTTGGTGGTAGTGTAATGCAAGTAGGTAATATCTTGCTTAATTCAATCATTACAGAAACTAAACAAAGAGTTTTTGGCCCTTGTTTTGATAATTGTAAAATTGTAGCCTCTCAACTTGGCTTGCGCTCTGGTGTAATAGGGGCTGCTGCTTTAGCACGCGACACTTTTAATAAACGTACCTGATTTTAATAAGGAGTATTAAGGTTAAACCTTAAGTCATGTTAAGTAACATTCGTAATTTTTCTATTATTGCACATATCGATCATGGTAAATCTACTTTAGCAGATCGATTACTAGAAAATACTGGCGCTCTTTCTCAAAGAGAAATGTCACAACAAGTCTTAGATGCAATGGACTTAGAGCGAGAACGTGGTATTACAATCAAAGCCCATGCAGTACGTCTTAACTATACTGCTTTAGACGGCAAAGAATATATATTAAACCTCATAGACACACCTGGACACGTAGACTTTTCTTATGAAGTTTCTCGCTCCTTATCTGCTTGTGAAGGTGCATTACTTGTAGTAGATGCATCTCAAGGTGTTGAGGCTCAAACCCTTGCTAACGCCTATCTAGCCATAGGAAATAACTTAGAACTGCTACCAGTAATTAATAAAGTAGATCTACCATCAGCAGAACCAGACAGAGTTAAAGAGCAAATCGAGCATGTTGTTGGTCTAGATGCTAGCCAAGCTATTTTAGCTAGTGCTAAGACTGGTCTAGGCACACAAGATATTTTAGAAGCTATTGTGCACCGTATTCCTGCTCCAAAAGGCAATCCAAATGCACCGCTAAAAGCACTTATTTTTGATTCTTGGTTTGATAACTATCGTGGCGTAATAGTAATGATGCGTATCATTGATGGAGAAATTCGCCCTGGTATGAAAGTTCGCTTTATGGAAACTAACCGAGAATATTTAGTAGATGCTTTAGGTGTACTAACTCCTAAAATGCGAGAAATCAAATCTTTAGGTGCAGGTGAAGTAGGTTTCCTTATTTCCAATATTAAAACTGTGGCTGACGTTCAAATTGGCGATACTGTAACAGATAGTGCTAATCCAACATCTGAACCTTTCCCAGGCTTCCAAGAAATCAAGCCAATGGTGTTCTCAGGTCTTTATCCTGTAGAAAGCGACAAATATGAAGAACTTCGTGATGCTCTAGAAAAGTTACGCTTAAATGACTCTTCTTTCTTCTATGAACCTGAAACCTCTCTAGCATTAGGTTTTGGATTTCGTTGCGGCTTTTTAGGTTTGCTTCATATGGAAGTGGTTCAAGAACGCTTGGAAAGAGAGTTTTCCCTAGAACTAATTACAACTGCTCCTTCAGTACGTTATAGAATTACAACTACTAGTGGAGAAGTCCTAGAAATAGATAGCCCTTCTAAACTTCCTGATCCTGCTCGTATTGCTAAAATGGAAGAACCTATGATTACTGCTACTATTATGACTAATGAAGGGTTCTTAGGGCCAATCTTAAAGCTTTTAGAGGAAAAACGAGGTACACAAAAAGGGTTTGAATATATTGCTCCTGCTAGAGTGATGCTTACCTATGACCTACCATTAAATGAAATCGTGCTAGATTTTTATGATCGTCTAAAATCAGTATCTCGTGGATATGCTTCATTAGATTATCATTTAGCTGGTTATCAAGAATCTAGACTAGTTAAACTAGATGTTCTAGTAGCAGGTGATCCAGTAGATGCTCTTTCATTAATTGTTCATAGCGAAGGCGCTCAACATCGTGGCCGAGCATTAGTTTCTAAAATGAAAGAACTTATTCCTCGTCAACTCTTTGAAGTACCTATTCAAGCGGCTATAGGCAATAAAATTATTGCTCGTGAAACAGTTAAAGCTATGGGTAAAAACGTGCTAGCCAAATGTTATGGCGGTGATATTACCCGTAAACGAAAACTACTAGAAAAACAAAAAGAAGGTAAAAAGCGCATGAAGAAAATAGGACGTGTAGAAATTCCTCAAGAAGCCTTCTTAGCTGTTTTGAGAGTAGACGAAAGCTAAATTCTATATTCAGGAAGCCAAACTTTATGCCATCTACAGAAACGTTTAACACTAAAGAAATACCAATTTTTCCTCTCTCGGTAGTTCTTTTTCCTGGGGCACTTTTACCACTTCATATCTTTGAAGAACGCTATAAAGATATGATGAAAGATTGTTTAGCAGGAGAAAAAATCTTTGGTATTACATATTTAGCTGAAAACGAAAACTGGCCTCCTCCAATAGGTCGCATTGGAACCGTAGCCCAAATTATGGCTGTTGTTCCTCTTGATGGCGGTCGAATGAATATTCTAACTGTTGGAACTAGACGTTATAGCGCTCTTAGATATATTGAAAAAGAATCTTACCTAAAAGCAGAAGTAGAATTTATTAGTGATACACCTGATGATTACAACCTTGAATCACTAACAGAAGAAGTCAAAAAACTATATCTACGTGCAGCTAAAGCACTAAAAGAATTAAATGATGAACAAACCCTGCCTACAGAACTACCAGACAATCCAGAGGATTTTTCCTTTGCAATTGCAGCCGTTCTACAACTACCTCTAGAGAAAAAACAACCTTGCTTAGAAACACGCTCTACAGGACTACGGCTTACTAAGTTGCGCCAACATTTATCCACTTTAATTAAAGAGTATGAAGATAGAGCAAACCTACATTCTAAAGCAAAACGTAATGGTCATGGCTCTTCTGAAGTACTAAAAACTCTAAAAGAAGAATTTAAAAACCCAGAAAATAAAAGTTAATAACAACGTTGTTATTAACTTTATTATTTTTGGTTTTACACTTTACCTCACTTTACTTCATAAGATGCTAGTGGGTAGTCATCTTTAGTTACAAAATTTATACCAATCAAATAAAATTCATAGTTCTTATGTTAAAATTTCTGCTGCTATAAAAGATTGCTAGACGTAGCAGACAAAGATAATAATACTGAAGATAATACTTACTGTGCTTGATGTTTTACTGTAAGGAGAAAATATTTATGACAGTGATGATAAAGCAGCCTCTTAAAGAGGATATATTTTACCCAGAAAGTGATGGGAAACCTATGTCTGAAAATACCAAACAGTATGAATGGATTGTTACTATTAAAGAAAATCTAGAAGTTCTACTGCCAAACGCTTTTATTGCAGCAGACCTTTTTTGGTATCCAGTAGAGGCACGCCCAAGAATAGTTCAAGCTCCCGATGTAATGGTGGTAATAGGTCGCCCCAAAGGTCATAGAGGTTCTTACAAACAATGGGAAGAAGCCAACATTGCACCCCAAGTTGTATTTGAAATTCTTTCTCCAAGTAATAGCGGTATAGAAATGTTGCGTAAGCTAGAATTTTATCAGCGCTATGGTGTAGGAGAATATTATGTTTATGACCCAGAAACAGAAGATTTATTTGGCTATACTCGTTTAGATGATAGGTTACAAGCTATTGAAAACATTTCTGGTTGGGTTAGTTTAATTCTTGGCATTAGATTTGAGCCAAGTAAAGAAGGGCTAGAAATCTACTACCCTGATGGTCATAAATTTTTAAGCTTCCAAGAAGTACTTAGCCAGGCTGAAACCGAACGCCAACGTGCTGAAACTGAACACCAACGTGCTGAAACTGAACACCAACGTGCTGAAACTGAACGCCAACGTGCTGAAACCGAACATCAACGTGCTGAAACTGAACGCCAGCGTGCTGAAACTGAACACCAACGTGCTGAAACCGAACGTCAACGTGCTGAAAAATTAGAAGCAAAGTTACGTGAACTAGGTATCGATCCTAAAGAATTTTAGTAAAGCTATTAGAAAATTTTTTGAATGTTGTGGGTATTCTAAGTTCTAGAATACCTTATTCTATTTGTTATAAAAAACATTAAGCTTATTAAAATAACACTAGCAATGTTACTTGTCATATTTGTCGGACTCACATTTTTATATCCTCAAGTAGGCTTCAATAATCCATTCTTGATAAGAAATAGGTTTTTGTCACTAATCTGCAACCCTTAAAAAGACAAAGAAGTTAATAACAACGTTGTTATTAACTTCTATACTTTTACTAAACTTGCATATAACTTATATAATTGCTGTACTAGTATTAAATGCAACCAAAAGTTATTGATTCTTGCTAAGTTTTTACCTTTGTTGCTGAGATTTCCCTCACCATTTTGCAGATTGGATCCAAACTTCTTCCATCAACTTATAACCAATAGGATCATATTTTTCTAGTTCAGCCTTTGTAAAAGGAAAAAAGTCATTTTTGCCAAAATAAGACTCTGACAATTCTGCAAAATACTCTTTGTTATTATTTAAAGCATAGGCTCTCTGTTTACCACCTTTTATATAGGCAACAGAGGTATAGAGCAATTTGTTTAAAGCATTTTCATAAGCATTTTGAATAGCTGAAAAATTTTCTCCAAGAATAAGAAAGTGATAAGAATGCGCCAATTCATGAAGTATCATCCAAGGTTGCTCACCTCTTGACCATTGTACAAAATTATTGGTATTTGCTATCTCAATACAACCAGCCTTTTCTGGATTATAGTTATGCTCAATTAGCCATTGTTTTGAAGGATGAAACTCGGCAGCACCATTTTTTTCATGCTTCCATTCAACCCAAATCTTGACTTTTTTCAATGCTACTAAAGGTTTTGATGGTACTACTTGAACAATTGCTGTCAGTTGAGAAGTTAATTCAGCATGCATTTCTTGATATTCTTTTGGATATTTTTGCAATTCTTTATTGAACAAAACAGTAAAACCTTGGATAGATTCTTTATTATAATCACTAGCAGGAGAAAAAGATTTTTCTTGTGAGTAAGCCTGTCTATCAATAAGAATGAAACTAATCAGAATAAAAGCTACCCAAACACTAACATTATTTTTACTTTGCCAATATTTTTTCATATTTTCCTCAAGTTCCACTAGTGCTCTTTTAATCTTAATCTACAACAAATCAAAATTATATGTCTAATTTTTGTTATTATCACTCAGAAAATTTAAGCGTAGAAGCTAATAACAACATTGTTATTAACTTTTATTTTTACCTATAGCAACATTAATAGGCAGAAATGGACGTTACTTTAGCAACTTAGTCCTGTCAAAGAAATCCTATTTACAGTATCTTCGGCCTAACAAAAAAACAAATCCTACAACAATGTTTCCATATCACTAGTTTTATAAAAATAAGGAGTGACCAAATGGTAGTTTTCATTATAATTATTGCTTTAGCCATTGGTGGAGGCTTTTTCTTCGTTTGGTATAATAGCGAGGAACAAGTTGTTAAGCGTCGTTTACGTAGCCTACCAAGAACACAAATCAGACAAATTAGTGAAGGCTCTATTGTTAAAGTAGTTGGCAGAGTAAATTTTTGTAATCAACCTTTAATCGCACCATTTTCAGGCCGCCCCTGTACTTATTACAAAGTAATCGTAGACGAATATGTAAGAGATTATGACAGAGACAATGAAAATTCTGGGCATTGGAAAACAGTTATTGAAGAAGTCCAAGAACAAGATTTCATATTAAAAGATGAAACAGGACAATGTGTAGTTAGAATGGTAAATGCAAAGTGTGCAGTAAATAAAGATGCTAACTTCCAATCAGGAACATTTAGAGATGCAAGTCCAGTACTTGAAAACTTCCTAGCAAGCTATAACAAATCAGCAACATCTTTCTTTGGATTAAATAAATCAATGCGTTATAAAGAAGGTATTTTTGAGGCTAACGAAAAAGTTGCTGTAATTGGAGTAGCCCATTATGAAACAGATCCAACAGGTTATAGATGGCTAATGATATATGGCCACCCTGATCAAGCGCTGATGGTAAGCGATGATAAAAAATTAACAGCGGCTTAATTAAAGAGTGTTTTAACTACTTCACTTAGTTGTTTTTGTTAGTAAACAAACTTCAACAATAAATATTTTTTAGGAGACTTATGAAAAACAATAATTATGCACTAAATTTAGCTTTAGGTGTTGGTATTGGAACAGCCCTAGGTGTTGCACTAAAAGATGTTGCCAGTGGAACAGCTCTAGGAGTTGCTTTAGGTATGTTTATCAACTTTTTAAGAGGAAACAAAACCTCTAACTGTGAGATTCACTAACAAAGTTACTCAAGAGATATTTTCTATTTTTGCTGCTAAGACAAAATCACTCTCAGTTAGACCGTCTATTTTATGTGTCCAAATGGTAATTTCGACTTTGCCCCAGGCTAGATAGATGTCTGGATGGTGGTTTTGTTCTTCAGCTATTTCTGCAACTTGATTGGTAAAATTTAGCGCTGTGCGAAAATCTGGAAATTTGAACTCTTTTTTTAAGTGATGTTCTGAAATAACTTGCCAATTGTTAGCTAGTTCTTCAAGTAGTTTTGTGATTTCATCGCTCTTTAACGGTGGAACTCCACCTTTGCAAGGTATACAATCTTTTTTGGCTAA
The DNA here is from genome assembly GCA_039812885.1 of Blastocatellia bacterium. Taxonomy (GTDB): domain Bacteria; phylum Acidobacteriota; class Blastocatellia; order Chloracidobacteriales; family JADJPF01; genus JADJPF01. The sequence continues at coordinate 374,292 of JBDIBI010000004.1, read as the reverse complement.
CTCACAACTAGACATATTTTAGTAACTCCATTAAAAAATTAAGAGTTAAGTTGTTTGTGGAACTGAAAAGCCAATTGTCTTTCAGGATAAGACAGATATTTTTCTTTTACAGTTTGATCAGAAATTTTAGTTGCAACATTTTCAATTATTGCAACAGCCTTTGATGCTGCATCTTTAGCAGGACGTACTCTTTCTAGAGCCACCAAAGCACGAGACTTTATTAACCAAGGCAACCATTCATGTTCAAGGCTGCCCATAATACGGGCTTGAGTAATAGCTTGATCTGCTTCTGTAATAGCTTCTTTAGCTTTTCCCTCTGCTAGTAAAAGTTCTGCCATAATTGAGCCAAATTCACAACGTGCTTCTAGCAAATCAACTGTTGCCATAAGGGTTTCAGCTTGTGTTAAGTATGCTCTAGCTTGAGAATATTTTTCCAATTTGATATAAACTCTAGCTAAATTTTGCAAAGTAGTTTGTTCAAAATACTGATTTCCACCAGGTTCTACTAGTTTCAGCACTTTTAAGAAAAAGGTTTCAGCCTCTTGATACTTGCCAGCTCGATAAAAAAGCTCTCCCAAATTATCACAAACAATAGACTCAAACCGGCGATTACCTAGGCTTTTAGCTAATCTTAAAGACTCTTTTTGAGGATCTATTGCTTCTTGATAAAGTCCTTGTTGTAAGTAAATTTGAGCAATTGTGTTATAACAAGAGCATCTTGTAGCTGGATCATCGCTTTGTCTAGCAAGCGCCAAAGCACGTTTAGCAACTAAGGCAGATTCTTCAAAACGATTTAATTTACATAAAACCCAAGCTTCACTAGAGAGCGCAAAACTTTCTAGTTTTTGATCATCTATAAAACGTGCAATAGCTACAGCAGCTCTAGCAGAATCTAGTGCTAAGCTATAATCACCTCTTAACTCATATAAGGTACTCATTTGCCTTAAAGTTTGCCCTTGGCCAAGCAAATGTCCAATTTCTTGATAGGTTTCTAGAGCATTTTTGTAAAAGGTCATTGCCTCATTTTTAACACCACTGCTAAAACGCACAAGAGCTAAAATTAAGTAAATTTCACCTAGCAGATGACTATCTGCACAAATTTGAGCAAATTTTAAGGCTTGTTGTAATAGAGTTTCAGCAGCTAGTCCACGATTTCGATAAACTAAACTTACTCCACATAACCAACGGTAGGTAGCAAGCATTTTGACATCAGTAAAAAATCTAGTGGAATTAGAATTATCTCTAAGTTTATCAGCTATTAAAGCAGCTTCTAATTTGCTTAAAGCTTCATCTCCTGCCAAGCTCTTTTCAGCCCAAACTAAATATTTGTGTAACTCATTGATACGAAATTCTAAGACAGATAGCTGTGCAGCTTTTACAGCTTGAGGAAAAGCTAAAGCCCATTCCCCTGCTTCATAGTAATGGTAGGCTATTTTGAAAACGCTTTTTGCATCCAAGTCATTTATACTTAGCCAATCCCCTATAGCACGGTGAGTGCGTCGACGAATACGCTTATTTAGCTTTTCATAAAGTATGCGCTTAATAGTTGTATTACTAAATTCATAACTCTCAGCTTTAGAAACTTCTCTAAAAAGCCCATTATCAACACCTTTTTGTATTACATCTTGAAGAGTATCATCATCAAGATTCATTATACTTTGCAAAGCACTAGCTTGAAATTCTTCACCCATTACAGCAGCAAGACTAAAAGCCTGTTTAGTTTCCATAGGTAAAGATTCTAAACTTAGATCTACTAAATCAACTAGACTTGGAGGTAGTTGATCTTTGAAGTCTTGGCAAACCCAGCGTTCACCATCAAATTTAATTTTTTCTTCAGAAAGAAGCAATTTTAAGTGTTCAACCAGAAAATAAGGATTTCCTCCACTATCACTAAGCAAAGTGCTAAATTGATGTTCAGTAAATGCAGGAGTTTCAAAGATGGTTTCTAAAACTTCATAAACTTGCTGTTTGTTAAAAGGTGTTAAGGTAATAGTAGTACATTCGCGTTGACAAGCTTTTAGCCATTGTTGAAAGCTATCTGTTTCACCAACTAATCTTGTAGAAGCAATAATTAAAACTCTTTCTTTCATCAAGCTACGAGTCAAATAATCAAACAACTCTCTAGCACTTTCATCCGCCCAATTTAAGTCATCTAGTACTAATAAAACTGGATTACGTCGTGACATCATGGCAAAAGCTTGAGAAAGAAACTTAAAGTATTCTTGTTGAGCTTCTAAATCAGCACTTGCTAGATTGTCTATCAACTTGCCTGTTTGCCAAATTTTATTTAAGTACTGCATTATAATTTCAGCTTTGTTGCCTAGAAGCTCTGAAAGTTTTGCAGGATCACTTTGCAAACGAGTAAAGAAGTTTTTTAAGTCTCCTATCACAATATGAAATGAGCGAATGCCAGGAGTACGATAAAATTTTCCTTGAAAAACAAAGTCTGTAACTTGTTTAATTTGCTGGGAAAACTCTGTAAGCAATTCTGTTTTTCCAATTCCAGCATGTCCTAGTAAAAGTACAGGTTTATTTTCTCCTCGACAAGCTGATTGCCAAGCCTCCGCTAGTTGATTAATTTCATTACTGCGACCTACAAAACAATTAAAGTTTGCAACTCCTTTTTCAGGAGTAGTAGTTTTTGCAATAGGGTTAATTTGTATGGCTGATACTCTGCTACGACGTTCTGTTTTGCTAATGCTAGTAACTTTTTTCTCACGAGCTTGCACAGTTAAAGCAGCTTGCTCTAAACGATTAGAGAACTCTTTTGCTCCTTTAGGTCTAGCTTGTGGATTTTTATCTAAAGCCTGCATTACCACTGCTTCTATTTCAGGAGCTATGGCTTCATAACGTTGTCTAAGACGCAGTGGAGCTTCTCTTACATGTTTTATAAGGTATTCTCCAGTAGAAGCAGCATCATAAGGTAACTTACCTGTAAGCATTTGATAACAAACAACAGCTAAGCTATAAACATCTGTTTGACCATCTAGGTTTAGCCCTTGGCATTGTTCAGGAGACATATATTCAGCAGTACCTAGAACTATCCCCTCAGAGGTTTTTACAGCCAAATCAGTGGCATCAAAGAATTTAGCAATGCCAAAATCAACGACTTTTACAATTTCTCCTTCATGCTTACTTTTATGTAGGATAATATTTGGAGGTTTGATATCTCTATGAAGTAGCCCTACAGAATGAGCAGCATCTATAGCAGAACAAACAGGTTTAATGATATCTAAGACTCTATCAATAGACATACGCCCAAGACGAAACATTTCCTGTTCTAATCCTGGGCCTTCTAGAAGTTCCATTACAATGTAGACTGTGCCATCATCTGTAAGGCCAAAGTCATAAATTGTAACAACATTGGGATGTTTTACTTTTGCAGCAGCGGCAGCTTCTACTTGAAAACGCCTAAGTGCATCTTCATCACTGCGTGTTTGCAAAACCTTTATTGCCACTGCATCACGCAAATGAAGACGTTCTGCTAAAAAGACAGAAGCCATTCCACCTTGTCCAAGTGGAGAAATTAGACGATACTTCTTATCAATTACTGTACCCAGCCAATTTCTAGTTCTTGGTCTACTCATTTTTTGAATCTCTTAAGAAAATCTTTGCCGGGCTATTTCTTAGAGCCACAATAGGCATTGTTAGAAAGCTGCTCGAAAACTACCGATGTTTTTTCGAAAGTTTTTTACTACTTTATCTAAATCATCACCAGAAATCTCTAAAAAGTAAAGCGATATGTTGCTTTCCTTATTAACAGGCTCACCACGCTCAAAAGAAGTACCCTCAGCAACAGCTATTTGATTAGCCAATGATATTAAATGAACTAAAGTTTGATGTTCACTAGCTTCTTCACAGTTATGATGATTTTCTATAACTGTTGCAATGGAATCAGGTAAATGCCAATGGTCTATTAAAATTAGTCCTGCTTGCTCATGGGAAAGCCCTATTCTAGTGCGTTCTTGGCTAATAATGTCTACTACTTCACCATAAATACTCCCTAAAAGCTCACCATATTCCCCAGGACGATTAAGCATTATTACCTGCTTACCAATATCATGCATAAGACCTGCTAATAAGACTTCTTCTAAACGAGGATACTTTATCTGTTTAGCTAATTCTAGGGCTATGTAAGCCACACTTATAGCATGCTCTATAATAATTTTAGCTGAAAGCCCTGTAGTATTACCATGTGTAGCATAATTTTGAGTACAAAACCGGTTAAAACCATAAGCTAGAACGAGATATCGCATTCTAGGCAGCCCTAGCATATCAATGACCTCAGTAATATTCTTAAGTCTTGTTTCACCAAAAAATGCTTGATTGACAATTTTTAACAAAGAGGCTGACATTCCTTCTTCACCTTCAATCAATGCAGTAATTTGGTATTCAGTAACCGTGCGACTAGAAAGCTGCTCAAGCAATTCAGTAACTATTGTTGGCAGAGTAGGAAAAGCAGATAACTTTTTAGAATTTTTCGTTTCCGACAAGAGTCCCCCTAATTAATCTTTATATTAGTCCTAGCAACTCTTTGTTGATCAAGGGCATACAGCTATTAGTTATATTTGTTTTGTTGATTCTTTTTATATGCAAGCTATTTTATCGCGGGTATTAATCTAATAGCAACAAGAATAAGGTGTTGGAATGTTTTTCAATCATCTTATATTACTTAAATTCTTATAAAATTTTTACAACTAGACTATATTCAGTTATTAAGCTTCTTTTAAAAAAGAGCTAAAATTTGCCACTTATAGTTAGGCTAAGCTAATAGCTATTTAGGCCATTTATTACTTCTTTGAGCTTGTTTAACCAACATCAATTGTTTATAGGCTATCTCTAATAAATCCTGATTAGAAAATACTCTCATTAACTTATAGTGTTCTTCAATAAATGGAAGGCATGCTTTTAAACTCTCTATCTGATGTCTTGCAGATTTTGTTAGTGTATAACAAATTCCCAAAATTATAAAAGGAAGTGGCATTTTTATTAGCCCTTTTCCAATAATATCATCCCTTGATGTCCAAGAATTGTTTGTTAAATCTTGATATATTAAACGTATTTGATTAATTCTATCGCTATTATCAGACTCTAATACATTATTTTTACTTTCTTTTTTAGGAAGTTTACTTAAAGGAGGTTTTTCTTTTTTAGGAGACTTATTTTCAACAAAATCTGATTTTATTTCAGGAGTTTTATTAATTAGACTTAGAGCTTGTTCAGTAATTTGGTAGATGCGTCCCTTAGGGCTAGTATCTTGTCCTTGAACAAGAATTAAGCCCAAGGCAGAAAGCCCAGCAATTGCTCTAGTTAAGCTAGCACGGGCACTGTAACCTGTTCTGATCATTAGATCTATGATCTTACCTTGCCAAATTTTTTGGTTTGATCCAATAGTTAAGCGCCAAAGTTCTTGAAAGAGTTTTTCTTCTGCCAAAGATAATGGTCTTGTTAAGTTATTAGCTAAACTATTGTGAGTGAATGAATTAGCTTCAGATTTTGGTTTATTTAATTTTTCTATAGAAGGTTTCTGATCTAAATATTCTTTAGCTTGACTAGTCGAGTAATCAGTTTTTGTAAGTTTACTTTTAGATCTAGTTCCTTTAGATAAAGCTAAATCTATTGTATTATCAACACTTACAGGTAAATCCTGAATTATTCCGGACAATGGCAAAAGGCTAGATCTAGAAACTAGATCAGCTTGAGTATGTGGTTTAGATTTAAGGTTATGGTGTTTACTCATAAAATATACTCAACTTTTGCAAATAAAGAAACTTAACTAGAATGAAAGGTGACATATTTTCATTAGCAATGTCAAGTATATTATCAAATCTATAACTCATTTAGATATCTAGCTTGACTAGTCAAGTTAAGATATAAGAAATGGTATTTAAAATTAAGATCTAGGTTTTTGTAAAGGCTTAATAATAGGGAAGTTAGAGGTAAGACAAAATTACCTATTGTCTTATAATACAATAAGATAGGAAAATAAACACACCTAGCTTGATCTAAAAAGATCGAAAAGTCAAATTATCTCGATCTTTTTAGATCAAGCTATTAGATCAAGACTTGATCTAAAGCATCTAGTTTAGATCAAGTCACAATTTAAGGTATTGAAGCTACTAATGCCCAAAGCTATTTAAGGCAGAACGTTCTGTTGGATGTATTTCAAAAATTTTATCTAAGTTTGTAATATGCAACAAACTGCTAATTTTTTGTGAAGGCGCAGTTAGTTTAATCTCGCCTCCTTTTTCTTTAACTCGTTTAAGACAAACAATTAGCTCTCCAATTCCGGTGCTATCAGCATTATTTACTTCACTTAGATTAAGAATAAAAAGTATATACCCTTTAGCAAGCTGCTCCATTATCTTGCTAGAAAGTAGATTATAATTTTCTCCTCCAGATAGTTTCCCAGAGATATCTAATAAGCTAACATTGCCTAATATACGTTCAGAAATGGTTATCATAAAAATTTAACCTTTATTATTATTAAGCTAGAAAAATGTCACTCCTTTTTCAGAAAAAGGCAAATTTAACTACTTGGCAAATTTTGCTAGAAAGCCAACTTTATAAAATGACTATTTCTTTGATTTTTTACGAGATTATTGATTTATTACTTAATCGCAAAAGCTTTGCCTTGTAGTCTTGCTATATTATTATTTTTCAGTGTGGTAAATATTTTATACTCCCTATAGAATAATACATCCTTTGCTAAGTGCAATAGGTAGTAGTTCGAATTTACGGGTCACTTCCTGCTTTAAATAAATTCTTCCTAAATATACTTACACTAAGATAATATGTTTTTTCTAGCATTATTTATTTGTTATTTAAAAACCTACCTACCTATAAAGTTAGCTAGAAACCTTGATAAAAACTGAAAATGATAGCCTAGTGTAAATGCAACATATTCTACTTTGTATAAAAAAGAGTACCTGTAATTTTGAAATTAAACTCTCTAGATAATTAAAAAATAATTATGTTATCTTACAAATAAATTTCTTGTTTTACTGTTAAAATAATTATGTCAGAAAAATCTTTTGAATACGATATTCTCCTAGGGAAAACCATAGGGGATGATTACCAAATACAACAAAAGCTTGGTGTTGGCGGTATGGGTGCTGTATTCAAAGCCAAACAGCAATCCAATGGTCAAGACGTAGCAGTAAAAGTTATTTTGCCAGATAAAATGGCTGATAATACTTCTGTCCAACGCTTTTTGCTTGAAGCTAGAACAGGACTTTTATTATCTCATCCAAATATTGTAAAAACCTATAAATATAGTAAAACTTCTGATGGCCTTTTATTTATTGTAATGGAATATGTTCATGGCGAAACATTGTATAGTTATTTACAAAACAGAGGCCGATTAAGTTTAAATGTAACCATAGAGTTTTTAAAACAACTATGTTCTGCGCTTGATTTAGCACATAAACATAAAGTGCTACACCGTGATTTAAAACCAGAAAATATTTTAGTAACTAAAACAAGTACTGGAGAAATTACTAAACTAACAGATTTTGGAGTGGCTAAAATTCTCTCCTCAGGTAAAACCAACAATCAGACTGTCTTAACTAAAACAGGGCAAGTGGTTGGTACACCTAAATATATGTCTCCCGAACAACTACTAGGTATTGCAATTAAGCAAACTACTGATATTTATAGTTTAGGATTAATTCTTTATAGAATGTTAACAGGTGTTACACCTCCAGAGTTTGAAGGAAAAGCAGGAACTATGTTTAAGGTAACTTCAGATTTACCTCTTATTTCCCATAAGTTCTCATTTATTCCTTCAGGGTTTGATAGTGTTTTCTCTAGAGTTTTATCTCGTGATCCATCCTTGCGTTATCAAACAGCCACAGATCTTTTTAATGCCTTTCAAGAGGTAACAGCTAAATATCCAGATTTAGTGATACCTCCTCTTAGTGTGTCGCCTGATTATGATAATGAGGCAATAACAATAACACCAACTATTGTAAGAACGGATCAAAGTTATGAATAATATTACTGTAGTAATGGATCACTTAGTTTGGGCAGTGCCTGATTTAGATTTATATGTTAAAGAGTTTGAAACAACCACAGGAATTAAAGCTATTATTGGTGGGAGTCATCCTGATCATGGAACTCGTAATGCTTTAATTTCAATGGGTGAAGGAGAATATTTTGAGTTATTAGCTAGAGATAACTCTTTACCTGCTGGGAAATTAGCAAAGTTCTGCACTGATTTAACACAGCCTAATTTAGTGACTTGAGTTGTTAGGACTAATAATATCCCTGCTATAGCTCAGAAAGCTGAAAGCCTAGGTTATCAAGCCACTATTAACCAAATGAGTCGAGTAAAACCAAATGGAGAAAGACTTCAATGGCAATTACTTTGGCTTAGTGGGCATGAATATGGAACTTATATACCTTTAGTCATTGACTGGCAAAATTCCCGTCATCCTTCTCTAGATGCGCCTGCTGGACTAAAACTTACATCATTTACTATTGAAGCAATTAATCCTAAACCCCTAGAAGATATCTTTGCAGCCCTTTCTATTCCTGTAAATATAAAAACTGGTTTACAAGATTGTATGATAGCTCAACTACAATCCCCTAAAGGACAAATAGAGCTAACAGGTGTAGGCTTAAAAATAGAGTAAAGTTCGTAAATTTTCCTTGTTACAGACTATTTTATCTTTGATAGCTGTGCTTAAATACTAAAATCTCAGTTTATAACTTTTGGAGACTTTTTTATGAAAGCGCAAGGAAAACTATTTCATTTCCTACTTACAGTAGCTTTTATTATAAGTAGTATTGCAATTATTACGCTTATCTCACCTTCTAATTATATCAATACAAAAGCAGATAGCCGAACTCATGGCAAACCAAGCCGCTCTTATAACATTCCCATGAATCAACTAAATCTTGAAGAGTTGTCAAACCCTGAAAACATAAAAGCAACTCTTAAAACTCCTGTTTTTGGCTATTCAAAACATACAGTAGATTTTCTTAATATGCGAAAAAATAAAATTAAGGAAGTCCCTGCTCAAGAAAAGACTTGGGAAGATAAGTTGTTAGAATCTAAATACTTTGATGATTTTTCCTATTCTACAAAAAGATATTTACTTTATAAGTCCACTCCTCAAAATGAGCTTGGCCAAGGTGAAAACACTAATAATCTATTACCTTTAGCTAGTACACCTAGTGATAATATCAGAGTAAACAACCCTGTTTTAGATAAAGGAAAAGATAAAACTCAAAGTGAAACATCTGCTACAAGTTTTGGTAAGACAGTTGTGGTAAGTTTCAATGATTTATCTGGAGATCAGCAAAATAACTTCTCTGGTGTAGCAGTATCTCAAGATGAAGGAATGACTTGGAATCAAACCTTTGTGCCTAGCCTTGGCTTTAACCTTGGGGATGGAGTTGTAACAGTAGACAGCAAAGGTAATTTCTATTATGCAATGATTAGTTTAGATAAAAATGATCGTAGCCTAATAGGTGTAAGCCGTTCTACCAATGGTGGAAAGACTTGGTCACGTCCAGCAGATGCTTCAACAACAGCAGGTGGTCAAGATGACTTTCAAGATAAAGAATGGATTACAGCTGACCGTTCAGCTAAATCCCGTTTTAAAGATAATGTCTATGTAAGTTGGACAAAATTTCCTGCTAGCGATTCTCCAAAAATTATGTTTGCCGCTTCTAAAAATCGTGGTAAACGCTTTTTAGCTCCAGTAGTAATTTCTGGAAGTATTGATAACAATAGCGTTGTTCAAGGTTCAGTTGTGGCAACTGGCCCAAATGGGGAAATATATATTGTTTGGAGTGATAGATCTTTAGTTGGTTTATTTAGTCCAGTATTTATTAGATTTTCTAAATCAACAGATGGAGGAAAAACCTTTTCCACTCCAACAAGCATTGCAAAGTTTGTTAATCCTGGCTATCCAGCAAATGGCGTTTTTAGTGGCAATGTTTTCCCTTCACTTGCAGTTGACATTAGTAATGGCTCTAATCAAGGAAACATTTATGTTGTTTATTCTGGTCGTGCACAAAATGTTAGCGATCGTGCAGATATTTTTCTTGTAAAATCCAAGGATGGAGGCAATAGTTGGAGTGAGCAAATCAAGCTAAATGATGATAATTCCATTGCAGAACAGATTTTGCCTTCTGTTGCAGTAACAGATGATGGTTCAGTAGCAGCTAGTTGGTATGATCGCCGCAATGATTTAACTAACTTATCCTTACTAGATATCTATGCAACTGTTTCTAAAGATGGAGGCAATAGTTTTTCCGCTAATCAACGTATTACAGATACTAACTGGCCGTTAATCCCTACACCTTTGGATTTAAGAGGAGGCTATCATGGTGATTATAGCCAACTAGCTACAATGGGAAATAAATTCTTATTTAACTGGGGTGATGATCGCAGTGGTACAGATACAGATGTATATTTTGCTAGCCGAACTGCTGATGAATTAGCCACTTCAACCAAAGCAGGCTTTATTATTACTGCTCGTGATTCATTTAAAGTGGTAAAGCCTGGTGGTTTAGCACGTTGTTTTGTTGAAACAAAGGTTTTAGAGGGAGATAAGAATTTTACATTTGATGCTAATCCTAAAATTCCAGGGCTAACTTATGAATTTATAGCTAATTCTAGCTCTAACCCAGATCCTATTGACCCATCTAAAGAAGGTTTTGGAGTAGTAATCAAAACAACTGCAACACTTAACCCAGGGCCATATTTTATAACGGTTTCAGCCAAACGAGGTGATATTGTACGTACTACCTCTATTCGTTTAACGATTTTAGATAGCAATCCTTTAGCTAAAAGCCCTCAAAATATCACGAATAATAATAGTGGTTCTATCTTACCATTTTCCTCAATTGACTCTTCAGGAAACATCAATGTAGCTTGGTTAGACGATTCTCCAGGCATTTTTTCTATTTTCTTTACACGTTCAACAGATAATGGTGAGACTTTTTCAACTCCAGTAAAACTACCAAGAAATGAAAGTTTTATTGGTCAACCTGTTGTACTTTCAAATGAAAAAGAAATCTACATTGTGCATTTAGAGGTTTTTGACACACCAACATTTGTTAGCCAAACTAAAATTTTACGTTCTACTGATGGTGGTCAGAACTTTACTCTAGTCAATACTTTACAAGATGATTCTATTTTTATAGCTTCAGAAAGCGCACAAATGGATATAGATGGAACAATACATATTTCTGCTTCTACACTTAATCCTGAAAATCCATTAAAACCTTTATTTTCAGCAATTGATATGCGCTCTACTGATGGTGGAAAAACCTTTTCTCGTATCAAAGTCTTTGAAAATAGCTCCCCAATATCTAACCCAGTTACAGTTTTAGATGGTGATGGAAAAACTCTTAGAGCCGTGTTTTTTGACTTTAGCCGTCAAAGTGGAGGATTATTCCTAGCTGTTTCTACTGATGGTGGTTTAACTTATGGCACCCCTGTTTTAGTTACAAATCAAACTACTGATTTGATTTCTGCTACGCTTACTTTTACCAGTGATGCTTCACATTTTATTTTAACTCGTGGAAGTTTTCAGACAGAAAAATTCCAACTTTTCTATATGAATGCTGGACAAGATGGAAAATTCTCTACTCCTAAATTAGTTAGTGCAGACGCTGTAACAGTTTCATCTGCTAGCCTTGGAGCAGATGATTCAGGCAATGTGCTAGTTGTGTTTGAAGGTAGTTTTAAAAAGCTTTCAGATCCAACTTATTCATCTCAAATCTTCTACACTAGTTCAGCTGATAGAGGTGTAACATTTTCAAAATTAAATAGTTTTCAGCCTGTAGGAGACAGTGATTTTGCTCCAGTAGTTTTAAGAGACCTTAACAATAATTTCTCAATTCTTTGGGAAGGTGTAAGCAAAGGAGCTTTAGATGTTTTCTATAGTGTTTCTTTTGATTCAGGACAAACATTTCCTGCACAAGTAAATTTAACAGCTAATGCAGGAATTTCCGTTTATGCAGATCTTTCTTTTGACAAAGATGGAAAAATCCAACTGCTTTTCCAAGATAACAGCCCTGGTAGCTTTGATATATTCCGTACTAAATTAAGCGGGAACTAGAAAAGAAAGTCTTTATTGTAGGGGGTAGAAGCTGTAAAATAAAATCTATATAAATCTAGACAATTCTACACAAAATGTATAGAATTGAAAATTATGAAACTAACAATAAAAGAAGCAGCCAAAGAATTAGGAGTAGCCCAAGAAACATTAAGAAGATGGGAAGCAGAAGGAAAAATCATAGCAGAAAGAACGCAAGGAGGCCATAGAAGATATGACATAAGTAAACTAAAGGGTATTAAATCAAGGGAAAAAGAAGACATTAAGAAAATAACCATAGGATATGCCAGAGTATCAAGCCACGACCAAAAAGAAGACCTAAAAAGGCAAGTAGGGCTGATAGAAAGCTACTGTGCAGCGCAGGGGTGGAATTATGAAATATTGCAAGATATGGGAAGTGGCCTAAACTACCATAAAAAAGGCTTAAGAATACTAATAAAAAGAATATGTAATGAAGATATAGGACGGCTAGTATTAACACATAAAGATAGGTTGCTAAGATTTGGAAGCGAGTTAATATTTTCCTTGTGTGAGCAATTTTCAGTAGAAGTAGTAATAATAAATGCAAGTGAGGATAGTAGTTTTGAAGAAGAATTGGTAAGTGATGTATTAGAAATAATTACAGTATTTTCAGCTAGGCTTTATGGAAGTCGCTCACACAAGAACAAAAAAGTAATAGAAAAACTCAAGGAAGCGGCCAATGAAATTAGCTCTTAAAATAGGATTAGAAGTAGATAAAGAGACAGAGTTAGTATTAGATGGGCAAAGTAAAATCCTTAACTGGCTCTATAATCACTTATTAGAAAAAGCTAATAAAATGCGTGCATATTATAAAGTAAGCCAAAGCGAGGAAATAGCTAAAACCCTCTACAGTGAAAGGGGTTTAAGAGATTTAGTACCAGAAATAAAGTTGCAATTTCCATTCTTAAAAACACTCTACTCAAGTCCAGTAAAAAATGCTGCGTTAAGGCTCTCACAAGCAATAAAAGCTTATCAGGATGGTAAAAAAGGCAGAAGAAAAAACCAAGTAAATTGGCCTAAATACAGAAGTTGGAAAAAGAGATGGTTTTCTCTGCAATACGATGAAAGTTGGAAAGGTTATGAGTTAGAAGCAAAAAGCTTGAAATTGCAATTAGGGGTATCAGCGGAAGGAAAAAGATTAAGTATAAATATAAAATTAAAAGAATCTTTGCCAATAGAAACAAAAAACGTAAAACAGCTTAGGATAGTAAAAGAAGCAGGAAACTTTTTTGCGGTATTCACAATAGAAAAGCAAATAGTAGAAGAAAAATCCCTTGAAATGCCAATAAAAATAATAGCATTAGACCCAAATCACAAAAATTTAGCATATGGAGTGGCAACTGATGCTAAAGCTTTGGAAATAGAAAACTTGAAAGAAATAAAGAAGATAGAAAAAAGAATAGATTATTTAAAGAGCCGTAGAGATAAATGCAATAAATACAGTAAGATAGTAGAGTATAAAAGAGAAGATGGTTCAATACATCGTCACTTTGAGCCATCACGCCAATGGAAGTATTTTAATGAGCAACTAGAAAAAGTATACAAATTGCGTCGAGAACAGACAAAGACCTATTTGTATACAGTAGCAAATAAATTATGTAAAAACTATGACGTAATAGGATGTGGAGATTATTGCCCAAGAGGAGGAGGCATAACTACACCTATGCGTAGAAGTATGAATAATGAGTCATTAATAGGACGATTCAAAGAAGTGCTAGCTTGGGTAGCAACTCGTTCAGGCAAACTTTATCTAGAGTATGAGGAAAAAGGCACAACCAGAACTTGTCATAAAGTTGATTGTTCTTATGTAGTGGAAGAAGGAATAGCTCCTGATATTAGAGAATGGATTTGTCCCAAGTGTAAGTCTTTTCATATTAGAGATGAAAATGCTGCTCAAAATGGCTTAGGTATTATAATTGATAAATTAAAATTGCCTCGCTCAGGCCGCGTTCCTGTAGTAATACAAGAGCGTTGGACTTGGAAGGTTTTGCCTAGTGGAGTTAATTCTTTGCAGGGGCAAGACAGTTTTTCTAAACAATTACAACTTCCAAGAGATTAAAACGGTTTGGACGTGATAGTCCCCGATCCAGATGATCGAATGCATCAGTTTTTCGGATGTGTAGCTTTGATCAGGTTTGGAAGAGCGGTATTTTCACTAACGGATCTTGTCCTTCTTTCTACAGTATCATCATCTGACAATGTTTTTCTTCTAATGGTTTCATCTTCAGAAGATATAGTTGGTAAAGGCTCTTTATTAAAAAATGGGTTAAGACGCAAACTACCAGATTCACTAGGGCTTAGCTCAATACCTGAAGCAAGAGAAAAATCTTCTGCCAACTGTTTTATGGATATTCGTTCATTAGGGTCTTTTTTCATTGCACTTAAAACTACTGCCTCAATTTCTGATGAGACATTAGGATTTAATTTTTGCATTGAAGGAGGCTCTTCATTAAGTTGCATACGAATGGTTGACCAAACATCATTTCCTCTAAATGGGACTTGTCCACATAGCATTTGATACAACATTACGCCTACACTGTAAGTATCTGCTTTACCATCAAAATCTTTATTTAATAGCCTTTCAGGAGACATATAGCTAGGTGTACCAAGCAACTCTCCTGTACCTGTTATAGTTTGAATATCAAGGCTTTCGCTTTTAGTTTGTAGTTTAGCTATTCCAAAATCTACTACTTTAACAACTTCAAAACCATTTTTATTATGTAAAAATATATTGTCAGGCTTTATGTCTCTATGAACTATATTGTTAGCATGTGCTTTAGCTAAAACATCACAAACAGGAATAATTATTTCAGCACAACGAGCAGGAGTTAGTTTTACATTTTTTCTTATTTCTTCACTAAGGTTATGTCCCTTAAGCAGTTCCATTACAATATAGGCTATTCCTGTAGAAGATACCCCTGAATCCAATACTTCAACTGCATTTGGATGATTAATTCTACAAGCTAAAATAGCTTCTAATTGAAAGCGTTCTAGTCCTTCAATTGTAGCTTGCCCAGACATTGGTTGAAAAATTTTTACAGCTACAGGGCGTTTAGTGGCAGCATGTATAGCTTGATAAACAGCTCCAAAACCACCGCTTCCAATCTTTTTTTCTATTTGATATTTTTCATCTAAAACCGTTCCTGGCAAGGCTTCTGACAAAGCAGAGAAAATTAAACTTGCTCTTTTGTAAGATTCTGTTAGTTCTCGGTTTTTTTCTGCAAGTTCTTGATTCTTTTTAGCAAGTTCTGTGTTTTTCTTTTCTGTTTCTTCTTGAGATAGTTTTATTTTCTCCATTGCTGAAGCAAGTTTAGACTCTGCTTTTATTACAGCTTTGTCACTAGCAAAAATTGCAAGTGATATTACAAAAACAAACATCAATAAATTGACTATATTAAAACCATTTAATAATAATGGGGCTAATTCTCTACTAGGAACATGGCTTTGTGAATAGTAGTTTAATGTTATGTATATTGATGTTACGAGTGCGGCAAGAAATATCTTTAAGGTATTACTTTTCCAAGGAGCATCAAAAAATGCTACAACTAAACCTAAGATGTAATATTGAAATCCTGAATTCCAACCTAAAGTACAAACACATAAAACAGCGTGAGTAATAAGCTCAAAAGCTGCTAGGCTATTGCTAATAACAACATATCCTCGCAAATTAGCAGCAATACAACAAAGAAAAATTATACAACTAGCTATGTTAAATAAGGCTAAATGCCCTATGCCTAGCAATGAAAAGGCTATGAGTAAACCAAAATGAGCAAAAAAAGCAAGAACAAAAATATAGTTTGTTAATACTAAATAATGATAATATTCCCTAGGAGTACTTTCAGGATGAGAAGCTAATTTTTCCTGAATAAACCTAAGATAAACTTTTATCGTTTCCATCTCTGCCTCATTAGATTACTATAACAACTAAATTGTTCAAATCAAACAACTTCAATTAATCTTATTGTTAGATAAAACAAATCAATTATCTTTCTAACTTAACCTTATATTGCATTGTGCTACTATGTTACTAGCTAGTTATCATCTAACTTAGTTTAGTAATTAATAAACAAAAAACCACTTATTTATTTGGTTCAGTAAATATTTATTTTGGCTTATTTTATAAAAAGGTCAAAGCAAATTTTTTAGATCTACAAAGTAAAATAGAAGGTAAAAATTAATGAGTCTTAAAGTAATGACTTTTAACATTCTTTTTGGTGGGGGCGATAATGATAGATTCACTAAAATACTCAATATTATTACTATAACTAAGCCTGATATCTTAATTTTACAAGAGTGTTTAGGATGGGAAGATTCCAATCGTCTTGAACAAGTAGCAACAGTTATGCAAATTCCGTTTATGAAAAACTTTGCCTTTCTAGGACAAGCTCGTCCTCGTGGAAGCGGGAAGCGCTATAATGTAGCTATATTTAGCCATCTATCAATGCAAGAAACTGTTGTTTACAATGATGCTAATTTCCTAGGGCATTGTATTATTAAAACTTCTGTTAGTTTTGCAGGAGAAGAAATAACTATTTTTGCAACCCATTTTGATTCTCATAATGAAAACTTAAGATTTGTTGAAGCTAGATATTTACGTTCTTTGATTAATAAAATTGACTTTCAACAACGATTGTTTTTACTAGCTGGAGACTTAAATTCTCTTTCTACTAAAGATCCTTACCCTAGTAACTTTACAGGGCTACTTAAGCAAAGCAATACCCTGAAATACAATATTCCACCTCGTTTTGATGTTATTGAAGAATTAGAATCTTTTGGTTGGATAGATACATTGTACTACAAAAAACAGCTACAACCCTCTTGGATAACGGCTCCACGCGATCGTGGAGGAGTAAAAATCAATTATCGAACAGATTATATTTTTACATCCACTAAATTAGCAGAACATTTGCAAAGTGTGGAAATCATTGATTGTGGCGAGGCTTCAGACCACTTTCCTGTAATAGCTAATTTTTTCTAGAATAACTAAATAACCTACTTAAAGCTATTTTATTTAGCTAATTGTAAAAGTCTTTCTGTAGAAAGATAATGACTTATATCTGTTCCAACTTGAGAAAAAATCATAGAAGTAATAATAGCTGAGGCTGCATGTTCAGCCATCAAGCCAAATAATTCAAAGTCTGTTTCAGAAAAAGTCTTTTTATGTGCTAGCAAGTGATAGATTACAACTACACCTATTACACGACCAAAAGCTTTTAATGGAATACATGCCAATGGTTCTTGACCATCATTATTCATAGAAATAAAAATTTCGCCGCTTTGAGCAGCTTTACTTACAACATTTTGCCCTAACGGAAATACTTTTTGTTGGTTTAATGGCTCACCTTCACCAGCAATTGCACGAAATTCACTTGCTTTTTCATCTAACCAAAGAACTAAGAAAGATTCAGAACCTACAAGATTGATTACAATTTCCTTGATAATTTCTATTACTTCACTAAATTGTAGGGTGGAATGGAGTCTAGAAATTGTCACATAAAGATTAGCTAATGTCTCGTTTTGTTGTTCAAGCTCTAGGTAACGAGTATAGTAGTTTTTTGATTCAGAATCTGCCTTAGCAATTTCTACTTTTATATTATCTAATTCGCTATTAAGTCTAGAGTTTTCTTGAACAATATATTCAAATCGTTCTTCTAAAGATCCCATTAAGTCTTCTGGTTTTACCCGCTCAGAAGATAACGCTTGGTTTTCTATTTTTTTTAAGCTAGCTACAACCAAACGAAGCTTTTCATTTTCCTTTAGCAAATTTTGAGTAAAAACTTTTGTTTCTTCTAAAACTTTAATAATTAAATCTCTTTTGCTTTTATCAGACATAGGGATTCCTTTAGAGCTATTTTTCAGGCGTTGCATTATAACAAGCTATAAATGTTGATGCGAGAAAAACTTGCTGGTATTTTGCCTTACTACTACCTTACGGCAATAGCTCTAGATAAATCCCTAGTAAGAAATCAGGTTAGTAGTTTTAGAGATTAGAGACTTTGGACAAAAATTCTTGAGCTTCATTTGCAGGACAATATTGAGCCAAGTCTTGAATAAATGAGCTATAAAATTGTTGAGGATCAAAATCCTGTATCATTCTAGCTTGTTCAGCATGTCTAATAGCACCAATTACTTGTAAAAAAGCTTCATAAATAGGGCGACCTGTAAAACTGGTCTTTTGTCTAGCCCAAGAAACAATGGCTTCTACTAAATTATTTCGTTCAACATAAATAGGGGCTTTTGTACGAAATAAAGAAGTTAAAGAATCTGCCACAAATAAAGGGGCTTTTCTATCGTCTAAGTAATCAAACAAGTCATTAAATGCACCTTCTATATCAATTTTTTGTCGTGAGCCTAAAGAACGTTGTGGAAACTTCTGCATTTGATTACTAGGATAAGAAAGTTCATCTGAAACAGCTCTAGTTATACCACGGCTTGGAGCATTTGTAGGTGGAGCAAAAGAAGGTGGTGTAAAGTTAGCAAGGCTACTTGGAGCAGTATTTGGTTGAGGCACATTAGTTTGATTTGGCAAATAAGTTGGTGGTGGAGCTATTTGATAAGTTTGAGGATTTTGAACTGAATTTTGATACGCTGTTGATGGCGGTGGTGGATAAGAAGATTGCACTGGAGTTTGAAAAGGTGAAGATTTTTGTGGAACTTGATATTCAGAAGCTTGACCTCTAGCAGATGGATCTGGAATTTGATATGGTGATGGTTGAGGCTTATTTGGTACTGATTTTTGTGGGACTTGATAAGAAGAAACTGGTGCTGTTTGATAATCAGATTGTCCTCTAGTAGAAGCATCAGGAATTTGATAAGCTGATGGCTGAGGTTTGCTACTTACAGGATTTTCACCTAATTGAAAACCTGTTATTGTTGGAGGAACATAACCTGAAGCTGAAAAACTTTGCTGTTGAGGTTTGGTACTTTGTGGTTGAGCTAAGTTTGGGATTGAAGGCCGAACCATACTAGCAGAACTTGCATTTAGGTTAACTGGTGTTAAATTTGCCCAAGGCATTTCTTGCTGGAGCCTGCTGTAAAGCTTTGTCAAATTAGCAAAAATATAGTCTATGTCCTCGCGTATATGTCTAGGAGCTTCTATAAACTTATCTGGATGAAACCTTGTAGCTAGTCTATAGTAAGAGTTACGTACTTCTTCTTCTGAAGGTTCAGGACTTAAGCCAAACACTACTTTTGCATCTTGTGTAGCAATTCTATCTTTAATTAAGGCAAGATCTCTTTTTACTCTTTCCACATCTAGTGGTGCTGGAGATTGAGTAACTACTGGAGTAGCTGGAGCAACTTTAGCACTTTCTGGATTTGCCAAATCTTTCATTAACTCTGCTGGTATATTAATTTGTGCAGTATTACGTACTGTATATTCAGCAGGTAATGCAGCAGCAGCTTTTTGTTGTAAAGCCTCAGGAGCTACCATTCTACCAGTATCAGCAGAAAGCTCTGCACTTTCACCTTGTCTAAGTAACCCTATTGAAAGTAGTCCATAAAGAGCTTTTAAGGTTCTTTGTGGAGTTTCATTTGTAGAAACGAGAATTTTTATAATATCTGTAGGTTGTTTAACTATTTCTAAAATTCGATGTTCAACAGGTCTAAGTACTATTGATTGTAATCTTAAAAGAGGTATTTCTGTAGGTACAACTAATGAATTTAGATCACCTAATCCTCGTCTAATTACTTCATAATCTTCTATTCTTCTAACACCTTCTAAAATAACAGTAGCAGTAGAAAATCTTAATTTTAAATCTTCAGGAGCTAAATTTTCATCTCCTTCAGCAAATTCATAAGCACCTATTGTCCAAGAGAAAAGGGAATAGATTATATCCATAATCTGTAAGTTAACATAACTAATTAATTCCCTATAAGTAATAGCACCTTGTTCTACTAAAAAATTTCCTAAATGTTTACCAGCTTCCAAGGCTTGAAGAAAGGCATTAAGTTGTTCGCGAGTTAGCTTTCCATTTCTAACTAATGTTTCTCCAATACGGTCTTCATTGCGATTGCTAGAAGCAAAAACTATTTGACCAAGTTCAAAAAACACTTTTTTGCTCACTTCGCTCTGAGTAAGCACAAGAGCTCCCGTACGCCTTTGTGTATAAATAGTACGTAGTAAATCAGGCAAACATGCAGTAGTAAGCGTGCCTTGCATTATTTTCCCCTAAGATTTAAGCTGATAATTAATTAAGGTGCGAAAAGCAAGGTTATTATAACATATTTTTAACAAAAACGGCTAGAACTATAGAGTTACCTTTAGCCTTTACAATTTTTTAACTATTTAACTAAGTTATTTATTAGTTGTAGCAAAGAACTGTTGAAACTCTTGCATTACACTAACAAGTTCTTTATCTGCTTGTTCTAGTTGTGTTTGGCTTGCACGAATTTGTTGAAAATTATAAGCAGCTAGACCTTGAATATAACCTTGTACAGCACCACTATACTTGTTAATTCCAAGATTTAGTTTTTGATGTTGTGCTTCCAGTTGAGTAGGAGGTGCAATTGAGCGTAAAGAGCGACTTAAGGCAAATAGTTTATCATTGTGCCTTTTCATCTGCTCGCGAAAATTATCTATTATTGAACGAGCATCTTTGCTATCTTTGGTTGTGTTGACTACTTTTAGAAAATCTTTTATATCTAAGACGGTAGCAGTCATTTCTGCCCTAACATCTGACATAAGCGGTTGTACAGTTGCTGAGTAATTTGCTAGTACATCTGGCTTGATAGTACTATTAATTACAGGAGTTGTAGAAGTAGTAGGAGTTGAAATAGGTGTTGCTATTTTAGTAGGTACTGGGGTAGTAACTTTGGTACTTTCACTAGTTGAAGAGCTTGTTAAAAGAATTAAAGCTATTATAACAATTATTACTAAAAAAGCTGAAACTGCTGCACCAATCATTATTTTCTGTGAAGTTTGTTCAGAAGAACATCTTTTGCACACTTGATTAGGAGCATCAACACTTTGACCACATTTTATACAAGGATAGCTCATAGTAGGTTAAATTAAAAAATCTTACAAAACTGGTTGCTCTTTTATAAGAAATTATGTGAAATTGTGTTTATCAATCTATAAAGTTTTATTTAAAAAGCTATAATATCAATTTCGTAAAAATTAAGGAAGTTTTATGCAAAGTGTAGAAATAAGTAAAATAGAAGACGCAGCAAAAGCTTGGCGCGCTAGTAAAGCAGTCGTAGCACTTACAGGAGCAGGAATTTCTGTAGCTAGTGGAATACCAGATTTTCGTAGCTCTGATGGTCTTTGGTCAGAATTTGATCCAATGGAATATGCTACTTTAGATACTTTTATTCATGAACCTAAGAAGGTTTGGGAAATGTTTTTAGCTGTTAGTAAGCTAGTAAGAGCTGCAAGCCCAAATCCTGCCCATACTGCATTAGCTGAGTTAGAAAAGGCTGGAAAACTTCATGCCGTGATTACTCAAAATATTGATGGACTTCATCAAGTAGCTGGAAGCCAAAAAGTAGTAGAAATGCATGGTTGTGGTCGAGTTTTAGCTTGTCCTGAATGTGGTTATACAGAAGATGTACCTCAAACAGGACTACAAGCTGAACCGGTTCTTTGTCCACGTCTTAACACTCTACCTGGGAGTCATCGGACTTTTCACTACTTAAAACCTAATGTAATTTTGTTTGGCGAAGAGTTGCATAGAGATGTTATTCAAGATGTTATTCATTGGCAAAATGCAATGGACTTACTTGTAATAATTGGAACTTCTGCTGAAGTCTATCCAGCAGCAGCTTTGCCAAGTGCTGTTCATGCCTTAGGAGCAAAAATCATTGAAATTAACACCGAATTTAATAGACATTCCCGCACACGTGCAGATTATTGCTTACAAGGTAAAGCTGAAGATATTTTACCAAAATTACAAAATTTAATTTTAGCTTAATCTATGGAAAATCTAGCCCATTCATTCTTTGGCGCTGTGCTTTATCGCAGCGCCTTTGAAAGATATCTTCCTAACTCTTTGCCTTTCCTAATTGTTGGAGCTAACTTACCTGATTTAGATGTAGTTGTTAATTTCTTTGGAAAAATAGCCTACTTAAATCACCATCGAGGCTTAACTCACTCAATCCCTGGAATTATAGTTTTATCTACTTTGCTTGCTACTGTTTGGTTCTTTTGGCAAAAATGGCGAAGCTCTTCGTCTAGTAAATCAAATAATAGCTCAACTCCAAATACAGTAAGCCCTTTAATGATTTTCCTGGCCTCTCTTGCCAGTGTAGCAACTCACCCAATGTTAGATTACTTAAATAACTATGGAGTTAGGCCTTTATTACCTTGGAATAATAAATGGTTTTATGGAGACTTAGTTTTTATTATTGATCCTTGGATGTGGTTAATTTTAGGTGGAGCTATATTTTTGTCTGGGATTCGTTCCAGAAACTTAGCTGCTATTTGGTTAACTCTATCAATATTGGCTTGGCTGGTAATGTTTCTCTCAGGTCGAGTTCCTAACACTTCTCTAATTATTTGGACATCTGGAATTTTTCTACTTATTGTTATCAGACTAAAGTTAAAAGATTGGTTAACCAGTACTGGTAGACCAATAATAGCTAGTTTAGCATTATTTTTACTATGCAGTTATTTGTCAGGGTTACATTATTTTCAAGCTCAAGCACTAAGAAAAGCTGAAGATTATTTCAAAAATAAGCTAGAGACTAGGGAAGTAGTAAGCAAGTTTTCTGTATCTCCCACTACAGCAAACCCATTTAAGTGGGAATTTTTAGGAGAAAGCGAAAATTATTTTTATTTTGGAACAATAAACTTGATTAGCAATGAAGTTTCTACACCTAAAAAAATCTTTGTGGATCGAACTAGCCCTATATTACAAGAAGCCTTATCAACGGTTGAAGGCAAGGCAATAAAGGCTTTTAGCCGCTATTTAATTGCTGAACAAGAAAAAAATCCAACTGGAACTACAGTAATTTTATGTGATGGGCGTTATGTAAGAGATTTTCATAGCTCACATCCAGAGTTTGCTTGTATAAGAGTTTTAGTCCCAAACAAAACTGTTTTAAAACCTTAATTCATATTTTTGAATCAAATTCACTTTATACTAAGTAAATAAACAATTATTAATGGTAAAATGTATTAAACCTACATTTACAAAGTTTCTTGTGGAACAATTAGATCGCGATCTTTGATTGATCTCTATATTGATCTATAGAGTTTTTATTTTAAGCGATCGTCGATCTCAAAAAATTTGAACTTATTTAACTTCGATCTAGATCAATTGATCGTCGATCCAGATCAGTAACTTGTTAAAAGATCGTTGATCTAGATCAGCAATTACTCGATCTTATCAAAAGAGATCGCCGATCTAGATCAATGTTACTTAAGCTTAGATCAAAAGATCGTCGATCCAGATCAATTTTGAGATCAGGTTAAAACTACAGTGATCGTCTGTAATATGCTGAGGAGCAACAACTTATGAGTAAAAACCAAAGTTTTGATGAGCAATTAAAAGTAATTTCACCTTGTTCAGAGAGTTGGGAAGAAATGGTTGGCAATGACAAGGTAAGGTTTTGTAGTCATTGCCAAAAAAGCGTTCATAACCTCTCAGAAATGACTAAGGGAGAAGCCTTAAATTTAGCGTTAAAGTCAAATGGAAGGTTGTGCGTTAGATATCGAATGGCTGATCAGAAAATTAAATTTAAGGACTCAAAAGTTGTAAAACCTAGCAATTTTTCACCACTATTAAAAGTAGCAGCAAGTGGGCTTTTTGCTCTAACACTAAGCTCTGGCGTAAGTCTAGCCCAAAGTGTTATTCCAACTGTTGATACTTCACAGCTTCAAACTCAAACAGATAAAACTCAAAATTTAGACCCAAACTCAGGTTCCAACATTGTTACAGGAACAGTTGTAGATCCTCAAGGTGCTGTAATTGCTGGAGCAAGAGTTTCATTAAAAGGAAGTTCTATAGCTGAATTAACCACAACTACAAATGAAACTGGAACTTATTACTTTCAGTCAATTCCAGCAGGTGAATATACAATAACTGCTTTAGCAGAAGGTTTTATGCGTTCAGAAAAATTTATCTCCTTTGAAAACGGCTCATCTACTAATTTTGATTGCACTCTTGACCTAGAAGTAAGCACCTCAGGAGGAATAATGTTTTCTCTTTCATATGGCGAACAAATGCTCAGTTATTCTGAGCTTAAACAACAAAAAGAGTATATAACCCCACAAATACTATTAGACCAAACAACAAAATTTTTTGTAGCACTGAGTGAAGGAGATACTAAGTCAGTTAAAAAGCAATTAAAGAAAGCTGTTAATGTTAATAGCACTTATGAATATGGAGAAACAGCTTTGATGATTCCATATATAATTGCTAAGCAAGAAATGGTAAAGCTACTGTTAGATGCCAAGATAAATGTTTCCCTTAAAAGCAATTTTGGAACAACTGCATTGATGACGGCTTCAGTTTATGCAGATGAAAAAATAGTTAAAATGCTTTTAACGGCTGGAGCAAATATAAATGATATTGATATTAATGGCCGAACTGCTTTGATGATGGCTGTAGCAGAGAATAAGGTGGAAATTGTTAAACTACTGCTTTCATCAAATGCAAATCCAAACTTGCAAGATAAAGACAACAAAACAGCTTTAAGTTATGCTAAAGAGTACAATTATGAAGACCTAGTAACTTTATTGAATTTTATTGGAGCTAAAGAATAACTTTGCTAAGATGTTTTAGTTAAAGCAATCCTAGCTAAAATACTATTCTTGTGAGGAAGTTCTAACTTGAAGACTAAAGGGCAACTTGAAACAGAAATTACAGAAGCAATTATTAAATTTGAAAAGGAATTTATGGGTAGGGGCCCGTTAGAAGCTAAAACCTATTTGATCGAAGATATGGTTTTAGTGAGGCTTAAAAATGTCTTAACTCCTGCTGAATATAAGCTAGCACAAGATGAAAATAAGGGTAAGGGAAGAGGATTGATAAAACAGGTTAGAATAGAACTTTTAGAACAAGGTCGTAACCTCTTAGAAGCTGTAATAGCTGATATTTTAAAGGTTTCTGTTAAAAGCCTGCACACTGATATTAGTACTAAAACAGGTGAGAGAATCATTGTCTTTTCTTTGAATGGAACTCCTACTTATAGAGAAAAATAAGCTAGAAAAACAAGGCAAGTTTTGCATATAAACGCTTGACAAAAATATTTTATTAGCTTGATAATCACCTCTTACTAATGCGGCGAACCAAAGGGCAAGTAAATTGCAGGTTGGTAGTGATTAGCAAAATAAGCTAAGAATCGCAGCAACAAAAAAAGCTTATTAAGTCGGTCAAAAGGTTTAACGCGATTCTAAAAACGGTTTGCCCGAACAAAAGGCCAAAGTAGCTATAACAGCTATTTTGGCCTTTTTCTTTTGCACAAAATTAATTAGTTAGATCCAAGGAGAAGATCTTTTATGAAAAAAAACGTTGTTACAGTAATACCAGGTGACGGTATTGGCCCCGAATGTGTAAAGGCTACACAACATATACTTGAAGCAGCAGGTGCAGCTATTGAATGGGAAGAATGCCAAGCAGGAGCAGAGGTTTTTAAGAAAGGAATTGCTTCAGGTGTTCCAAAAGAAACTATTGATTCAATAACTAAAAATAAAGTAGTTCTAAAAGGCCCTCTTGAAACTCCTGTTGGCTATGGTGAAAAAAGCGCTAATGTAACTTTAAGAAAACTCTTTGAGACTTATGGAAATATTAGACCAGCAAAAGAGTTACCTGGAATTAAAACTCCTTATAGTGGCAGAGGTATTGATTTAGTTGTAGTTAGAGAAAATGTAGAAGATCTTTATGCAGGCATTGAGCATATGCAATCCCCCAATGTAGCACAATGCTTAAAGCTAATTTCTCGTAAAGGTTGTGAAAAGATTGTCAAACTAGGCTTTGAACTTGCTCGTGCAGAAGGTCGCAAAAATGTTGCTTGTGCAACTAAATCCAACATTATGAAGCTTACAGAAGGAATGCTAAAAAGCACTTTTGAATCATTAGCTAAAGAATATTCAGACCTTGATGCTTGGCATATTATTATTGATAACTGCGCTCACCAATTAGTTAAAAAACCTGAGCAATTTGAAGTTATTATAACAACCAATATGAATGGCGATATTATTAGCGACCTTTCATCTGCGCTTATCGGCGGTTTAGGCTTTGCTCCATCAGCAAATATTGGAAATGAAATTTCTATTTTTGAAGCTGTACATGGTTCTGCTCCAAAATATGCAGGTAAAAATGTTATAAATCCAACTGCTGTACTGCTTTCAGCCGTAATGATGTTACGTCAGTTTGGAGATTTTGAGATTGCTCAACGCATTGAAAATGCACTCTTTGTTACTCTTGAAGCAGGTGTTTATACTCGCGATGTAAGAGAAGAAGGAAGTGTTTCTACTACAACTTTTACCAACACTATAATCGGCAATTTAGGTAAAGAATCGGAAAATTGGAAAGTCCGTAAACATAAAGCTATAAAACTTCCTCAAGTATCAAAAGATCCTGCCACAATTATTGCCAAAGAACGTAGCATCTTTGGAGCAGATATTTTTATAGAAAGCCGCTTACAACCTGATGAGTTAGGACCTAAATTAGAGAAACTAGCCGAAAATACTAAACTAAAATTAAAGATGATCTCTAACCGTGGTACAAAAGTATATCCTTCTAATGGTGCTATAACAGATATTGTGGATGATCATCGCTGCCGCTTTATCACTAGAAAAGAGCCTTCTAGTTTATCTAGATCAGATGTTATGGAATTGCTAGCTAAAATTAATTTAGAACTTGAGTGGCACCACTTAGAACTTCTTCAAGAAATTGATAATAAACGAGGATTTACTCTAGCACAGGGAGAAGATTAAAACTTCCATGGCTTTTTAAGACTTTTAAGATTTTACTAAATCTGTTTGTCTCCTAATTGGGATATTTTATAGATAGGAGTTTTGAAATTCAAAACTCCTTTTTTCTTTGGCTTTTATATTATTGTCGATCGTTGATCGTCGATCGTTGATCGTTGATCTTGAATAGCCAAGCCTTGATCCCAAATTGATCTAATTTTTACGATCAATAACATAATCAAATCCTAGATCTAAGGAGATCGACGATCACTTGATCTCTTTTATTATCAGACGAATAGCAGTATTTTCCCTTGATCAACTTAACCTTTAAACAGCATTTAAACAGCATTAATTGACTCGACTAGTTGAGCTAGTTCATTGAGTTTTTCTTGAAGCTGTGTTTGATGTTCTTTAGAAAGTTTGTTTAAGCGCAATTTACTCAACTGTTTAGTTGTTTCACGAGCCAAGGTTTTTAGTTTAAGCTGATTATTAGGTTTATTTTTCTTTTCTTGAGCTAATTTAGCTGTTTGTTCTTCGATCAACTCTTTTATTACACCTAAAGATAACGCTTCAGAAATGGCCTTTTCTAGTAAAGACTTTCTTAGTTCTAAAGCTTCACTCTCAGAACAAACTAAATTTTCAGATGTAATACGACCTATTGCCCTAGCTTTGGTATATTCGATTTTACCTGCTCGTAAAGCTTCTAAAACATCTTCTGGCAAACGTCTTAACGGTAGGCGATGTTGAACAAATGAAAGCCAATTGGTTTTTCCTATTGAATTAAATATTTGCTCTACAATCTCAGATAATTTAATAACAACGTTGTTATTAACTCGACGAGTTGAAGGAGCTTCCTCTTTTTGCAACTTACGATTATTGTTCATTGCAAATAAGAGTCTTAATACATCACTATAAGGATCTATATCTTCAGCTTTAGAAAATGTTTCAAATTCTGCTTCTGTGCGAAGTCGAAGTTTAAGTAAAGCTAAATAGCCTTCAGTTTCTTCAACAGGGTTAAGATCTTCACGTTGAAGGTTTTCAACTAAAGCAAGTTGTAAAGATTCTTCATCTGAAAGAGTTCGAACAATTACAGGGATTTCAGAAAGTCCTGCTAATCTAGCAGCTTGAAAGCGTCGCTCACCAGCTACAATTTGGTAGTGTTGAGTTGCGCTAGCAGGAAAATCCTTTAGTTCACGAACAATAATAGGTTGTAGTACTCCACTTTGTCTTATTGAGTCTACTAATGCATTTAAGGCTGAAGCTTCAATGCGTCGGCGTGGTTGATTAGGATTAGGAATAATTTTTTCTAGAGGTAATTTTCTTACTGCAACTGTTTCAGCTTCAGGTACAACAGTGCTAACAAACAAAGCATCTATTCCAAGTCTTTTTTTAGCCATTTAATAATCCTTCCACAAGTTTTTTAATATCGCTATTGCCTTCAAAACGTGGGGAATGAAGTTGTACAGGTAAAGCCCTTGCTGAAGCTTCAGCAAATGCAACTCCACGTCTGATAGGAGAAAAGACCTTCAAGCGATTGCCAAAACGAGCTTGAATTACTTCATAAGTTTCTGTATTTAAGCGAGTACGAGCATCTAAAAGTGTAGGTACAATACCAGCAATTTTTAGATTAGGGTTTAAGAGTCGCACTTTTTCAATAGTATCAAATAAATGTTTTGTTCCACGCAGTGCTTTTATTTCACACTGAACAGGAATAAGTATTTCATCTGCGGCTACTAAAACATTTATAGATATATTGCCTAGAGAAGGTGGAGCATCAATAATAATAAAATCATAGTTTTCTTTTATTGGGCGTAGGGTTTCTCTAAGACGTAGTTCCCGGCCTATTTCTGCATTAAGCAAAAAGTCTGCACTTGCTAAATCTATTGTGGCTGGAACTAAATCCATTCCATGCACAGAATGAATAGGCAATGCTTCTCGATGAATCATTGCTTCAAAAAGGCTATGTTCGATTTTATCAGTGTCAAAACCTAGAAATTCAGTTAAAGATGCTTGTGGATCGGCATCTACCAGCAATACTTTTTGCTGGTGTTGTGTTAATTCATAGCCAAGATCGCGTGTAAGAGAGGATTTTCCCACTCCTCCGGCTTGGTTAAAGATTGCTAATGTACGTGCTGTTGCCACGATCAACTCCTTGACCTTGAGCCACTATGTTTTATTAACACTTGAAATAATTTTATTAACACTTGAAATAAAACTCTTAACAGTTGAAATAAAACCCTTGGATTTTCTACAAGTTATGGTAATAACCTTGTTAGGCTCATTAGGTTTGCTTTATATAGTATTACAAATAAATGAGATATTTCCCTAAGAGTTAATATCTCATAAATTGCTAATTTTGTCATTACCAGTATTTCAAAAATGGTTTTTAGACTAAATTAGTTTTTATTGCAACTGTTAATAGAGTACTTTGATCTCATTTTTATTCTAACTTGATCTTTGTAAAAGTATTAACACTTGGAAGTAAATTTATTAACACTTAAAATAAATTGTTATTAACACTTGGAAGTAAGTCTATTAACACTTGTGTTTACAACCATTAACAGTTGAAATAAATTGTTATTAACACTTGGAAGTAAGTCTATTAACACTTGAGATCAAATTTATTAACAGTTGAAATAAGAAACATTAACACTTGGAATAAAATTGTATTAATAGTTGGAATAAAAACATTAACAGTTGGAATAAAACTATTAACACCTGAAATAATTAATTTTTCTAAGTCCTGTATCTGCAATAACTAGTTGAATAGCCGAGCCTATTACATATATATGTTTATGATCAATATAAATGTAAATGATCTACATATAGATGAATATAGATGAAAAATATTAGATATTAATAGATGAGTTAAATTTTATGTTGTTAAATGTTTAGGATGTTATTCCAAGTTTTAAGAAGTTATTAGATGTTACTAAATGTCATTAAATGTTGTTAAATGTTATGAAAGATTGTTAATTAGAAATAAAAAGTTTTTTTAAATGTTTTTTGGAGGAAATTATGGATAAACGGCCAACACAAGAAACACGACCTAAACAAACTAGGGCTGTTCCTAAGATGCACACTAGCGAGCATGTTGAATTAGTAAGGGTTTCTTTAGATGAATTTAATTTAGCCACATTTCCTGTTTCTGTGTTGGATAAAAAAGCCCAACGTAGCCATGAACCGCTACAGTTTAGAGATATAATTGTAGTGGGTGGCCGACAAGTAGAGCGACATTGGAAAGTATTTCCTCACGCAGAAGAAGGTTTTCCTGGCCCAGCAGATGATGATGTATTAATGGCACTCTTTGAGTTAACCAGAGAACAAAGCGGAGCAAAAAAGATCTTTTTTACTCGCTATCAACTTTGTAAGAAATTAGGCTGGCCGTTAAATACTTTTTACTACAGTCGAATAGAATCTAGTTTTCGCAAACTAGCAGGCATCCATATTGAAGCTACAAATGCTTTTGGAGATCAAGAACGCAAGAAGTTTATCAATATGGGTTTTAGCATAATTCAAGAATATAAACTTTTTGATGAGACTGCTGGAAGGGAAAAACTTTCCTATGTACTTTGGTCAGATAGAATTGCCGCTTCTATTAGTCAAAAGTTAACAAAATACTTGGATGCTAGCTTTTATTTTGAAGAATTAGAAACTCCACTAGAAAAAAGACTATTTCGTTATTTAGATAACCAGTTTGATCAAGGGCTTTCACAGCTTTCGCTAAACATACATGATTTATGTTATGAGCATTTAGGCGTAGCTAGGCGTTATCGCTACACCTCGCAGTTAATGCAAAAGTTAGAAAGTCCATTACAGAAACTAGTAGAAAAAGGCTTTTTGCTACGTTGGCGTTTAGAAGAAGATATTTTATGGCTATTTCGTTCTGAAGGCTTTGCAAATAGAGTTGGTTTCTCAATTCCTTACAGCGAAATGTTAGAAGATATTTCCAATGCTACTGCTACTGCTTCAACTTCTTACCAAGCACATCAAGCACATCAAGCACATCAAGCACATCAAACTCATCAAACCCAGAAGCCAGAACCAGAACCAGTTAAACGAGTAGTAACTAAGGCAAAAAAAGATTCTTTTTCAGAAACCACACAGGAAGTAGAAAGTTTATCATTAGTTAGCGAACTTTCTTTAAGAGGTGTAGATGTTAATGTAGCAAAAGATATTGCTGCACGTGCTGTTGGTTGTGAGAAAGAAGTTATGGAAGCAATAAAGTATTTTGATTCAGAATGTGCTCGTGGAAAAAGATTTGATAACCCTGGTGGGTTACTAGTTAGTTTAATTAGGAAATGTCTTCCAGCAGAACAACTTCCTCCATCAAGAACTCAGACAACAAAAGTAGCTAACAAACCACTTAAAACTGTTGCAAGCAAACAAGCAAGTCTCTTTGATAGTAGGTTTGAACCTAAAACAAAAGTAGAAACTAAGGGCTCCACCGATTTGTTAAGAGCAAGGGCAGAACTTGAATATCAACAATATGTTATAGAAGTTGGACAACAAGCTTTTGAATCACTTTCTTTAAGCGAGCAAAAGCGATTACTTACATTAGCACAATCTGAGTTACAATCAGGAATACACGCAAGTAAATACCAAAGAATGCCAGCAGAAAAATTTGCTGAACATCTGCACGCTACTGTAGAAACACAACTAAGTAAACAACTGGCATTACCATTTCAAGAATGGTATCAACAATGGTTAGAAGATGAAAAATAAATGTAAGTAAGAAAGGAGAAAAGCTTGTGAAAAGCCGACTGCAAGAAAAAATACGAAGCAGATTTTTAGTTGCTTTGACTATGGTGTTTGCTCTGATAATAAGCTGCTTTCCCATAGATGTTCCTCATGCCCAAATGAATATGAATGTTACAGTAGATCTTGCTAATCCAAGTGCTGCAGATATAACTATTTTAGGCCGTACTGATACAATGGCTGGAGCCTCAATAGCAGTGGGAGATATCAACGGTGACAAAATAGATGATTTGATAATAGGATTGCCTAATAGCGATGCTGGCATAGATAGAACTCGTTGTGGAGAAGTAAAAATCTTTTTTGGTGGTTCAAGCTTTAAAGGAACTTTTGATTTAGCTTCAAGCAAAGGAGATGTGCAACTTATAGGTGCAGATGTATTTGATTTGCTTGGAACTAATGTAGGGCTATTTGATGTCAATGCTGATGGTGTACGAGATTTAGTTATGTCTGCTCCTGGTGGAGATGGCTTAAATAATTCTAGAAGTAATGCTGGTGAATTATATGTTCTTTTTGGTGGTAAAGGTTTTAGTTCTTCTACTGTAGATTTTGCTACTACTAAACCTGGAGCACTTATTATTGGGCCAATAGCTGGTGCACAAATAGGAAGCAGTCTAGCTGGAGCAGATCTTAATGGAGATGGAAACCAAGATCTTATAATCGGCGCTCCTTTAGCTAACCAAAATAATGGTATGGTTATAGCATTAAGAGGAATTAGCCTTGCTAATAACCAAGTAATAGACTTAGGTGGAAGTCAAGATATTGTATCTATTATTTCTAGTAATATTGCTAATTCACGTTTTGGAACTAATGTAGCTTCAGGAGACCTTAATACAGATGGTAAACCTGATTTAATTGTTTCTGCTCCTGGGTTAATGAATAACGGTCAACCAACAGGTGGAGCGTTTATATTTAGTGGCCCAATTCCACTACAAAGCACTTCTGGCCCAATTAATCCTACCTTTACGCTTTTTGGTGCTAGTGCTAATTCTCGTTTAGGAGAAGGGTTATTAGTTGGAGATATAGATGGGGATCAAGTAGATGATTTAATTATTACTGCTCCTGGACAGGCTGCTAATGGTCGGGCTAGTTCTGGGCAAACATATGTTTTCTATGGAAGTGCTCCGCTTACAGGCACTAGAGATTTAGCTGTTTCTATGGCAGATGCTTCTTTTGCTGGTGCTAATCCAGGGGATCAAATTGGAAGTACAATTTCTGTTAATCCTGGAACTCCTAACATAGTTCCTACAACTCCCCCGCTACTGTTAGCAGATATTAACCAAGATGGAATTAAAGATTTAATTATTGGTGCTCCTAACTCTACCAATCCTGCTAGTCGTCCACGTAATGGACAAGCTCTCATCTTCCTTAAAGGTGGAAATCGTTTTGAGCAACGTGATATACAAGCTAAGCCTCCTGATGCCGCTATTTTAGGCCCTCGCTCAGGTGATCAAATTGGTACTCGTTTTGCGATAGGTGATTTAAATGGAGATGGTAAACCTGATTTAGTTATTACTGCTCCTGCTTCTGTTGGGCCTCAAAATCGTAGTAATAGTGGTGCAATCTTTGTTGTTTCAAACTTTAACCTTAATGCTCAAGGCAATAATCAGCCTCCTATGTTAGCCGCTGTTGCTAGCCAAACTGTTCCCGAAACTAGTACTGTAATGGTTAACTTTTCTGCTGTAGATCCTGATGGAACTGTTATGCTTTCTGTAGATCGTCCTCCTACTCCAAGCTTTGTTACTGTTCAAGATCTCGGTGGTGGTAAAGGTGTTATAACTATTGCTCCTCCTGCTGGTAGTAGAGGTACTTATACTATTGCTTTACGTGCGACTGATAACGGAATACCTCCATTATTTGATACAAAGAGTTTCACCTTAACAGTAACACCTCCAGGGCCACTAATTATGGCAGCAGCTTTCGATGGAAAGAAACTATTAACTATTATTGGAAGTCGTTTTGGAGTAAAACCTAAAGTTATAATCAACAATGTTGATCAATCGGCAAAAGTTACTACTTCAACAGATACAACAATTATGGTTAAAGGTAAGGCTAAAAAGCTAGGACTTGTTACAGGTCAAAACACTATTATTGTTACAGATTCTAATGGTGTGTCTTCACCGCCTTTTATATTAAACCAATAAGCTTCTAATTATCAAATAGTTAAGAGCCCCAGCTAAAGTCCTATAAAGTCATAAGCTGGGGTTTTTAACATAACTTCTAGATTGTTTCTTGCTACCCATTAAGCAACCCGATTACAAGACTAGCAAAAACATAATGATTAGCTGGCTATTCTCTTGATTCTTAATAAAGACATGTGAGACACTTGCGCTTCCTGATAGTTCTTGTTGATACACTTTACTTTGCATGAGTTCTAGTCATTAATACTATTCACAAAGAACACTATCTTAGATTACCTAGTATATTAAAACTAGGCATATACAATTATTTATTTGGAGAAATCAATGAATCAAAAAGTCAAGGTTTTGATAGTTATATTATTGATGGTAATGGTAGCCTGCCAAAAACCTGTTAATGTATTAACAGAAGAAATGTTTACAGTTTCAGCTAAACAACAAGTTGAGATAGCTAAGAAGAAAGCTGAATCTGCAAAAATAAATACTCTTTTTAAGAATATTGATGCTAGCAGTATTATTTTTCCTCAAGAAGAAGGCAATGCAGGAGACATATATTGGGAAGTTTTGAAGGCTCGAGGAGATGATTCTAAGGAAGAAAATAGAACTGTATTTAAGCAAATGGAAGTGCTTACAGAAGCTTTTAACTCAGCTTTTATGGCAGGAGAAAGCGCTAAAATAACTCCTAACTTAGTTGATTTAGCAAAAGATGAAGCAGAAAAGTTAACAAAACTTCCAGAAGTAGCAGAATTAGAAAAAGCTACTAAACGCAAGGGTATGACTTTAATTGGTGGAACTTTAGCTGTTCCAGAAAATATCCTTACCATACGTCCTATGCCTCCTAACCTAGTTAAAGGATATAGTAATATTTTATTGGCAAAAGCTTTAATGAAAGAAATTGCTGGAGATAAAGCAGCCGCAGAAAGTGCTTTCCAATCAGTAATAGCATTAGGTCAACATTTTGCTCAAGATGCTAACTATTTTCATTACACTACAGGCTCCTCTATTATGTTATGTGGTTCTTTATCCATAAAACAATTTTATGAACGAGCTAATAATAAAGAAAAACAACAAGCTGCTGAAAAAATAGAAAAAGAAATAGCAAACCAACTAGAACAACTTAGTCAACTAGGTGCTGTTGATTCAGATAAACAAGCTTTCAATATTTTAAATGTTTTAGGATATTTGGATGATGGAATACCAACACTTACTTCATTTATTAACACAGAAACAGTTCCATTAGGGTTAAAAGCTAAAGCGTTAGAAAGCTTTCTCTATGGATATACATTTCGTTATGTAATGGTAGAGCGTTCAGGAAAAAATGGAGATACTTCAGAATATGCTGCACCTTCAGATGCACGTTTGCAAGCATTAACACAAATAGCTTCTTCTTCAAATAAAGCTCTAGCACAAATGGCAGCTAATACCAAAAAAGTGTTAGAAAAAATGAAAGGTCAAACTAGTCCAGAACGTGCTAAATATTGGGTTCAAATTAAAGGGAAATAGTTAATAGTTAAAGATTTAACTTTGGTAAAAGGAGTAGAGCTTTTAAGCACTACTCCTTTTTATTTTAGAAAGAGATCTGTACTCCTACCTGAAACTGACGGGAAGCAAAAGCGCTACGAAAACGATCAGCAGTTATTGTATAGCGCCCACCGTCTTTTGGTGGTAAGTTAAAATTACCATTTGCATCTGGTGGAAATACTCTATTAAAATCATTGATATTTGTACGATTAAATAAATTAAATACTTCTACTATGCCTTTAGCTTGAAAGTGTTCTTTAACCTTTATTTTGCGGGATATTCTTAAATCCATAGTGGCAAAACCTGGTGTAATACCAACATTTCTTCCAAGGCTTACACCTCCAACAATAGGTCTATCTCCAGGCAAAATATCCCCATTTCCATTTAAATCTGTTCCTGCTAGTAGGTTGTAAGGTCTTCCAGAATTTACACTTAAAATAGTAGAGAACTGAAATCCTTTTATTAAGAGGTTTTTATAATTAGGCTCCCAAGTAGCAGATAAAACAAATCGGCTTCTAACATCTTGTAGAGAAAGCCCTCTTTCATCATGAATTTTTAGAGGATTTACTGTTTCAGCAACATCAGGTCGAAAATCAGAAGAGTTATCTATCGCTTTAGAAAATGTATAATGAGCTAACACCCCTAAATTGCTGGAAAAGCGCTTACTAAAGGCTAATGTAAAAGCATGATAGTAGCTATCAAATGCACTCTCAAATTCTGAAATATCTCCACGCGTTGGATCTACTCTACCTTTTAATGCTCCATCTATTAAATTAGCCGTCGGTCTGATAATGGGGTTTATATTACGAGGGCCAAATAGTTTTAAACCACGAATAAATACATAATCTGCTGCTATAGCAGTATTATTATTTAGTGAGTAAGAGAGACCAAAGGAAGTTTGTTGAGAATAGCTATTGCGTAAGTCTTTTTGGAAAAGAGAAGATTGACTAAATTGGGGGATAACCTGAACGCCTGGAGGCAGTTGTGTAGTTTGAGGGAATCTTCTACCTGGTAGAGAAAAAGGTATTACAGAAAAAGGGAAAGGCATAGTAGGAATTTTTATAGCTTGAGAGTTAATTAGCTGAATAGCAAATGCTTGGCCTACTAAAGCTCCAGCAAAGAAAAGTCCATAGCCACCATGAATATTTAAGTTTTGTATCTTAGTTGGAGAATAAGAGAAAGCAACTCTAGGAGCAAAATTACCATTATTTTTAGTTATTGCAGCAACTCTTATTAAATCATAACGTAGCCCTGTTTTAACTATAAAGTTAGTTTTTAACTTAAAGTCATTTTGAACATAGGCTGAAAATTCTTTTCCAACACTAGACAAACTAGGATCGCCAAAGCCTTGGGAATAAAAGGCTGGTAAAGGTAAATTAGCAACAGGAACACCTTTAGGAAAGCCTGGAAAAAGTGTTGGTAAAACGCCTGATAATAGAGATAGGAAAGCTTTTTGTTGTGGAGTGCGTAAATTAGGATCAAAGGCTTGTAAGCTTGTCAAAACAGGCAGTCCAGGCATTTGCGCTACTTGAGAAAAATCTATTGAAGTAAAGAAAGCTGCTCCACCAAAGAATATTGGCAATGTAGTTTCACGTGCTACAGTGCTAAAACGTTGATAATCTATTCCAAATTTTATTTGATTTCGCCCACGTATTAGAGAGGTGTTATTTATTATTTGAAATATATTAAATACTCTTGATTGTGGTAGAAAAGTGCTTTGTCCAAAGGAAATTAATCCTTCAGGTGCAACTAGTCGAATTTGAGGCACATTTTCTACTGGCAATACATCTTGATCTCGTCTAGTAAAAAGAAATCTGCTTTCATTAACTAGATTTAGTGAGTTACTAACATAAGTATTACTTAAGGCAACAGAATTATCAGTTAAACGTTGTATTCCACCATTACTTTCTCCTGTTAAACCTCCAAAAGGCTCTAACGCTCCGTTGTAGCTACCACCGAAATTATAACGTACCCACAAAGTATCATTATTAGAAAGCTTACTATCAACTCTACCTAAAAATACGCTATTACCTACAGAGAAAGGAACTGCACCATTGCGCAAATTAAAACCAAGACTATTAGCCGATTTAACAGCAGTATCTCCTATTGTGACTATGCTATTTTGCTTAATAGATAACCTTTCAAATGAAGCAAAGAAAAATGTGTGATCTTTCTTTATTGCTCCTTCTACTGTTGCTCCAAATTGGTATTGTGAATAAGGTGGTTTGCTTGGTGCAAAAGCATCCCGCGCCGCAATTTCATCATTACGATTAAGTAAAAAAACTTGACCATGAAGAGAATTAGTTCCTGCTTTAGTAATAATATTTACTACTCCACCTATTGCACGTCCAAATTCTGCTGCATAAGAATCAGATATAATTTGAAATTCCTGAACTGCATCTTGGCTATAAGTAGAACGTACTGAACCAGATCCAAGATCATTATTATCTAATCCATCAATTGTTACATTATTAAATCGAGCAGATTGTCCATTAAATGATAATCCTGAGGTTGCAGTTGCTCCTTGTAGAGGCAATCGATCTGCTAGAACTCTTGCAGCAGTAATTGAAAAATCTAAAAAGTTCCTGCGATTTATTGGTAACGAATTGATTCCAACTCGAGTAATGTTAGTGCTGCTTTCGGTTTTTCCTTCTAAATAAGTATCTGTTGTTGCAACTACTTCTATTATTTCTGATGTAGAAGGAGGTTTTAGTGTAAGAGTTAAAACATTAGTTGTTCCTAAAATTAATTCTAGTTGGTGTGTTTGTTCTGCAAATCCATCAGCCTTGGCTTTTAATATATAATTTCCTGGTGGAAGTTGAGGAATTATATAGCTGCCATCTTCTTGAGAACTAACTTCTCTAGAAAAATTTGTTTCAGTATTAGTTATTGTAATACTAATTCCTCCTATAGCTGCTTCTTGGCTATCTACAACTTTTCCTGTAATAATGGCTGTTGTTGCTCCAGCAGTTTGAGCTTTTGTTATAGATGAAAATAATAAGCAGCAAAAAAGGAATAAAGCTATTTTATTGATTTTGTTAAATAAACTTGTTTTACTATTAAACATATTTCCTTAACCCTTATTTCTAAAGCAATATACTATATAAGAATTTATACCTACAATTATATTAATTTCTACCACAAATGCCAAAATAACAAAAGCCGCATTTAACTAATTAAATGCAGCTTTTGGGTTTTTAAGAACAGCTTGTAAGTCTAAATAAGTTATTCAGCCATGCGTGGATCACTGCGATGTTTATCTACACTAACCAACCCATGTTGAATGCTATATTTTACTAAAGCAGGTAAAGTATGAAGATTTAATTTCAGCATAATCCTAGCGCGATGTGCTTCGATTGTGCGACGAGAAAGATTTAAAATTTGACCAGCTTCTTCGTTAGAATAACCATCTGCCAGTAATTTTAATACTTCTTGCTCTCTTTGAGTTAAACTAATAGCGGCTTTTTTGGCTCTTGTTGCCATGAAGAAATATCTCCTTTCAAACTTAATGAATATGGATTTTATCCCAGCTAAATATATAAATTTGTATGATCTATCCTAAGATAGCTAACAAA
The DNA here is from genome assembly GCA_039812885.1 of Blastocatellia bacterium. Lineage (GTDB taxonomy): Bacteria > Acidobacteriota > Blastocatellia > Chloracidobacteriales > JADJPF01 > JADJPF01. The sequence goes on along the minus strand of JBDIBI010000004.1, from coordinate 335,348 downwards.
GTAATAAAACAATAGTAGTATACCAGAAATATAGCAAAAAAAACTACCAATTTGCTAGTAAAATAAATTAGTAAAACTTTTCACCTATTTATATCGCTAGGTGCTTTGTACTAGTATCAATATCTAAGACAACTATTTTAGCTAAAATAGCTTAGTAAATATAAACAACTATAATATTTGTAAGAGTATATAAACTTGTTTATTTTATAAACAAAGGTTAGAAATCCTATGTATAAGAAAATACACGTTTTGCTTGAGGAAAAAATAATACCGAGATACTACCACATCTGATAATTCTCTGGCAATTCTATTTACCTTGTTTTGTTATAGGCTTTTTGCTATGACTCTAAAAACTAACTAATAGTTGCCCATAAAGAGAGCTTAATTTTAACTAACAAAGTTTTAAGTAACCTATAAATTTAAAGTAAATGTATTAGAACTAATTCCATTAATAATTACAGTTATAGAATTAGAGCCTTTTTGAAGGTTTAACTTCTTTTTGTTTCCTTTAAGATCAATTTCTGTAGCACTTTGAGATTTAATTAGCTTACTTACATCTTTAGCGTTAATGCTAACTTTAGATCCACTAGTTAAAAAACCAGTACCTTTTATAGTGAGTATTTTCTTTTGCAAAGATACACTGCTAATTAAAATAGAAGGTTGGGTTTGAACTTTTGCAATACCTTTAACAATTCGTACAGAAGTGTTTCCAGTATCAGCAATCAATAAATTCCCAGCTGTATCTATTGCAAGACCTCTTGGGCTATTTAAGCTTGCATTTGTAGCTAAAGTTCCATCTCCTTGATAAAGAGCTGTGCCATTGCCTACAACAGTAGTTATGATAGATGTTTTGCTATCAACACGACGGATGCGATTATTTCCAGTGTCTGCAATAAATAGATTGTTATTAGCATCTGCTATAACTGCACAAACCCCATTTAATCCAGCATTTGTAGCTAGTCCATTGTCTCCTATTGAGGTTGTTTGGCCGTTTCCAACAATTGTAGTAATCACACCTTGATTATCAACACGACGAACCCTATTATTTTTTGTGTCTGCAATAAGTAGATTTCCATTATTATCTAAAGCTAAAGCTCCAGGAGCATTTAAAGTAGCTTTGTTAGCTTGTCCACCATCACCAGAAAATCCAGCCATATCATTTCCAATGATTGTAGTAATTATACCTTTGCTATCTACTTTACGGACACGATTATTAAATGTGTCAGAAATTAGCAGATTGCCTTGTTTATCAAAAACTAAGCTTGTTGGATTATTTAAGCTAGCCTTAGTAGCTAAGTCTCCATCACCAGAAAATCCGGCCATTCCATTGCCTGCAATAGTAGTAATAACTCCAGAAAGATCAACACGGCGAATGCGATTATTTTCTGTGTCAGCAATAAAAATATTTCCTAAATTATCTATGGTTACGCCCTTTGGTTCATCCAAGCTAGCCATAGTTGCTGATAGATTATCCCCGTTATAACTTGGAACACCAAAACCTGCTATAGTAGTGATAATATTGGTACTTGCATCAATACGACGAATACGATAATTATCCGGATCAGCAATAAAAATATTTCCTGTTTTATCAATAGCAAGCGCATAAGCATTGCTAAGATTTGCCCTAACAGCTAAACGACCATCTCCTCCAGAACTTCTAGAGCCAACACCAGCAATTGACGTAATTATTCCTGTTGCTACATCAACTCGGCGAATTCTATAACTAGTCTCAGCATCAGCAACAAAAATATTTCCATTTCCATCAACAACCACAGACATAGGCAGTTGCAAGCTTGCATTAGTTGCTAAAGCACCATCTCCTTGAAAAGCTTTAGTTCCATTTCCAACAACAGTGGAAATTACTTTGCTTGTGCTATCAATTTTTCGGATTCTAAAGTTAAATGTGTCAGCAATAAATAAATTTCCAAAAATATCGGCTCTTACATAATTAGGGAAATTTAAACTAGCATCTATAGCGGAAATGTTATCTGAATTAAAGCCTGCCATCCCATTGCCAGCAGCAGTTGAGATAATGCTTGTTGTTAAATCTATTTTTCTAATTCGTTGGTTAAAGTTATCAGCAACAAATAGATTTCCTGAAAAATCTAGTGATAAGCCTATTGGATTATTTAAACTTGCATTAGTAGCTAAAGCACCATCTCCAGCAAACATAGGCATTCCATTGCCTGCAATTGTGGAAATTAAACCTGTTGTTATATCAACTTTGCGAATACGATTATTTTCTGTGTCACTAATAAAAATGTTGCCTTTATTATCAACTGCAACTCCACTAGGCTGGCCTAGACTAGCTTTGGTTGCAGGGTTTCCATCTCCACCAAAGCCTTCTACCCCACTACCAGCAACACTAGTGATAATACCTGTATTTGCATCAACACGACGAATACGATTATTTCTACTATCAGCAATAAATAAATTTCCAGCTTCATCTAGTGCAATTGCTAAAGGAGTATTTAAGCTTGCACTAATTGCAGGGCTTCCATCTCCACTAAAATCAGCAGTTCCATTACCTGCAACTGTTGTAATAATTCCAGATGTATCAATTCTACGAATGCGATGATTTGTTGAATCCACAACATAAACATTTCCTTTGCTATCTGCTACTACATCCATTGGTGCCATTGGTGCATTAGTAGCTTTACCACTGTCACCTAAAAAAGCTACACCACCAGAAATGGTTGTAATTTCTCCATCATTAAGCTGGCTAAAGGGTTTGGATTGGAAACTAAATGGTTGTTGAATAACTCCGCCACGGGTTTGAATAGAAAGAGTTCTATTTCCAGGAGCAGTTTGTGCTGGAACTCGAAAACGAATTTCTGTTGCACTAATAACTTGAGCATCTGTTACAACGGTGCTTCCTAGAACAACTAAACTTTCTGGAGCAAAATTTTTACCCTTAACAATAATTTGTGTTCCACCAAGCAGACTATCGCTATCCTGACTCATAGAAGTAATTTGAGGTGCCCCTATAGAAACAGCTTTTAGTGAATCATCATCACTATTTACACCATTATCTAAAACAAAAACATCTGTTCCTTGAACAACCACACTACTGGCTTGAGCAAAAGTGTTAAGCTGTGCTAGAGAAACCATTTGACGGCTATTTTGTGAAATAGATTGAGTAATTACTTTTACTCCAGAATTATCTAAAACATAGATATTACCTAAGTTATCAACGCTAACAGATTGAGGATTATCAAAAGTAAATTCATCTGCTGCCGCATTAGCAGCAATTGCAGGTTGAGAGCTTGTTTTAGCTATTTTACCAATAGTTTTTACTTGTCCAGATGGACTAATAGAGCGAATAACATTATTTCCTGTGTCAGCAACTAAAAGCACTTCATCGGTGGAAGAAGCAAAGAAAGCAGTTTTTCCAGGGTTAACAGAAATACTTGTAGGTCGGCTAAAAAGAGCTTGTCTCCCATTACCATCGGCTTTTCCTGACATTCCAGGGTTTCCAGCTAAGAGTCTAACTTCTTGGCGTGCAAAGTCTGCTACATAAATTGCGTGATTATTTGTGTCGGCAATATAAAGTAGCCCATTTGCTGCTACAGCTAAGCCTTGAGGGTTTTTAAAGACAGCTTGGGAGAAAGCTGTAATATCTCCTGTCATTGTTGCTGCAAGGCCAGTACCTAAGACTGTATCCACTCTATTATTAAAATCAATTCTACGAATTTTATTATTAAGGCTGTCAGCAATATAAATTCCACCTTGGGCGCGATTATCTATGCTTAGACCAATTGGGCCAGCAAATAAGGCATCTTGTGTTCTATCTCCATCATTTGTTCCTCGCACTCCCATTTTGCCAGCAAATACGCTGGGCTGTGATTTAGAATTTGAATTGGCTTTGAGAATAACATTGTTAATTGGGTCGGAAATATAAATATCTCCATTGATTGAGGTATTAACTTGACCAGGAATTTTTTTGCCTTTTGCAGAAGTAACTTGAGTTACCACAACAAAGTTAGAAATAGTTCCTTGTGGAGTGCGTGCTGTAATAGTTGCATAACCGGCTTGTAGGCCGTTAACCATACCGTTTGCATCAACTGTTGCAACATCTGGACTATCTGATTCATAACTTACACCAGTAGAAACAGGCTGATTATTTCCATCTAAAACCATCACCTTGATTTGACTATTTTTATTAACTACAGGATTAGGATCATTATTTGGCCCTAATAGTTTTAAGTTACTGCTTTGAAGATTTGGGTTAGTAAAAATAGGTAATTTATACTTGCTATTTAAGTGGGCTGTTTGAGGAAATAAAAATTGTGTAAAAAGAACTGAAAAAATTACTGCTAAAATCAAACCAGATCTAGTATTCATATAGTTAAACCCCACAAAGCCTTAATATTAAAAAATATTCAAAGTAAAAAAAGATATATTATTTTTATAAAAACTGCACTTATACTTTTTAGCGTAAACAAAAGAATTTGGCTAGAGGATAATTGCAAAAACTTGCGTAATCCAAATCCAAACAAATTTCTTTTTATTAATCTTAGTATTATCAAGTATTATTCGCCGTTGCCTTGACACTTTTAGGTGTTTGTTGATAAATTTCGATTTTTCAATAAGTACGCACTAATTCTAAATAAGTGTTTTAGTGTATAAATATTTATAACTAACAATAAATTTTTGTGAGTTTCTATGAAAAAGCGAGACATGCTTTTTGCTGCAATATGTATTGTAGTAGTTTCTTTTCTAATGTTTCTTTCCTATAAGGGTAAGCATCCACAACCCACGTCACTAGCAATTGCTCAACATCAAGGTATTAAAGACTTAACTCCTCGTGAAAAGTGTTTAGAATGCCATCATCCAGAGACAGGAACAAACGAGCCTAGCAAAAGGATTAAAACTACTCACCCAGAAAAATGGCAGGATGTAAAATTCTCTTGTCTAAAATGCCACATACTAAAAGCAGCAGATGCAAAATGATTCAATTAAAAATATTAGCCTAGGGTATTAGCCAGATAAACGAGCCTTACCCTAGGGAAATTAAGGAGATTTATGTCAAAAGAAAAAACAGCAGTAGAAACATATAATAACTATATCAATGGCGAATGGGTGCCATCTAAATCAGGAAAAACCTTTGACAGTGTTAATCCAGCCGATGCTCGTGAGTTAGTTGGTCGGTTTCAAGATTCTAACGAAGAAGATGTAAACATGGCCGTAGCCGCAGCTAAAGAAGCTTTTAATTCTTGGCGCTTAACTCCAGCACCTCGCCGAGCAGAAATACTTTTCAAAGCCGGACAACTTTTAGTTGAACGTAAAGAAGCTTATGCTCGTGAAATGACTCGCGAAATGGGTAAAGTCTTAAAAGAAACTCGTGGCGATGTTCAAGAAGCTATTGATATGTCTTTCTATATGGGTGGCGAAGGCCGTAGACTTTATGGACAAACTACTCCTGCTGAAATGCCTAACAAATTTGCTATGTCTATACGTCAACCTGTAGGCATTTGTGCAATGATCACACCTTGGAATTTCCCAATGGCTATTCCTAGCTGGAAACTAATGGCTGCATTGGTTTGTGGTAATACTTCGGTTATTAAACCTGCTACATATACACCTGCTTCAGCGATCAATCTAGTAAAAACTCTAGAAGATGCAGGACTTCCAAAAGGTGTAGTCAATTTAGTTACCGGCGGTGGTCGTGAAGCTGGTGAACCTTTAATGAAGCACAAAGATGTTAGACTAATTTCCTTTACTGGTTCAGTAGATGTTGGTCGTATTGTTTCTAATGCTGCTGCTCCTGATTTTAAACATTGCCATTTAGAAATGGGCGGCAAAAATGTAATTATGGTGCTAGATGATGCTAATGTGGATCTAGCTGTAGAAGGCGCTATTTGGGGCGGCTTTGGTACAACTGGACAACGTTGCACTGCTGCTAGTCGCGTAGTTGTACATAAGAAAGTTTACAAGGAATTTATTGAAAAATTTGCTGCTCGCGCTCGTACACTAAAGGTTGGAAATGGTTTGGATGAAAGTGTTGAAATGGGCCCATCCTGTAACGAAAACCAAATGAACACAGTGCTAAGATATATTGAAATTGGTAAGAATGAAGATAAAGCTACCTTAGTAACTGGTGGTAATCGCTTAATGGGCGAAGAGCATAAGTATGGTTACTTTATTGAACCTACTATTTTTGGCGATGTTGATGCAAATATGAGAGTTGCTAAAGAAGAAATCTTTGGCCCAGTAGTTTCTGTTATTCCTTGTGATTCCTTAGAACATGCGATTGAGATTGGCAACAATGTAGAATTTGGCTTGTCTGCTGCAATCTATACTCAAGATGTAAATCGTGCTTTTGTAGCTATGAGAGATATGTACACAGGTATTTTCTATGTCAATTCTTCTACAATTGGAGCAGAAGTACACCTTCCATTTGGTGGAACTAAGAACACAGGAAACGGCCATCGCGAAGCAGGTACAGCCGCTTTAGATCTATTCTCTGAATGGAAGTCAATCTATGTTGACTATAGCGGTAAATTGCAAAAAGCTCAAATTGACGACTGGCAATAGATCTTATGGTTTTACTAGCCATTATTAGAAATAGTATTCTTAAGCCCTGAAAGGGCGAAATAATTGTAGCCCAGGTCTTAAGACCTGGGTATTAAATGGGTTAATAGGAGTTATACATAATGATTAAAGCAGCAGCAAGGACAAGAAATTTTACTTATGCTATTCGCAATATTGTTAGCGAAGCCAAAAAAATAGAAGCCGAAGGAAAAAAAGTTACTTACCTAAATATTGGAGATCCTGTTCCTTATGGTTTTAACACACCTGCTCACTTAGTTGAAGCAGTAGAAAAAGCCTTACGTGATGGACATAATGGCTATGCTCCTTCACCTGGTATTCCTCAAGCCCGTGAAGCTGTTGCTAGGGAAGCCGTTAGACGTGGAGTAAAAATGTCTCCAGATGATGTAATTATCACTTCAGGCGCTTCTGAAGCTGCTGACATTGTGCTTAGCTCAATGCTTGAACCAGGCGATGAAGTTTTAGTTCCCTCCCCTGGATATCCTCTCTACACTGCTATTTTAGCTAAATTAGGAGCAAAAGAAGTTTCCTATCGCTTAGATCCAAAAAATGATTGGCAACCTTCTGTAGATGATATCAAAGCTCTTATAAATGAACGTACTCGTGCAATTGTAATTATTAATCCTAATAACCCAACAGGCGCAGTTTATAGTAAGGAAAATCTCTTAGAAGTATTAAATGTAGCTAATGCAGCAGGACTAGTAATTTTAGCTGATGAAGTTTATTGGCGAATGAGTTATGGAGAGATTGCTCCTCCAATTGCTAGTTTAGTTGATGATAGTGTTCCAGTAATTACTTTTGAAAGTATGTCTAAGATTTATTTAGCACCTGGCTGGCGTGTAGGTTGGATGAAAATTTCTAACCCTCATTTAATGACAGATTTAAGAGTTGGAATTAACAAAATGGCTGATGCTAGACTTTGTAGCGCTCGTCCACCTCAACATGCTGTTGCTGCTGCTTTAGATGGCGATCATAGCTATTTAGATGATGTAATGAATCGTTTTAAGCAAAGACGGGATCTATCTTATGAACGTATAAATGCAATAGAAGGAATGAATTGCACTCTTCCTAAAGGTGCATTTTATTTAATGGCACAAATGCAGCAACTAGGTGATGCTACAGATGAGCAATTTGTAGTTTCTTTGCTTCGTGAAACAGGAGTGCTTTTTGTGCATGGTTCAGGTTTTGGAATGGATCCAAAAGATGGCTATTTTAGAATTGTCTACTTGCCAGAACTAGACGTTTTAGGCGAAGTCTATGACAAAGTGGCTGAATTTGTTTATAACTGGCAACATCGCGGCAAAGTGGCCGTAGGTTAAAAGCCTAGAAAAATTACTTAGCATAATATAAAAATTTTTGTATTCTAGTGTAGGGGCAGAGCTTGTCCTTGCCCGTTTTAGGATTTTGGGCAGGGATAAACCCTGCCCCTACACTTTTCGCATCTTTTGGTTCTTGACTATAATCTAGTACTCAGCCAGCGAAAAACTTACCTTGCCCAGTAAATAACCCCCAAATTACAAGAACTACTAGCAACGCACCAAAAAGAATGGGAGTAAGCACTAAGGTAAGAATAAATGAAATACCAAGGCGGGTAGGAGACAAATTTTCTTTTACAGCTTTGTTGCGTAGTTTTATTATTGGCACTATATACACTAGTTGTATTAATGTAATGGTGCAAATCCCTCTTATCAAAGTCTTTATAGGTTCTCCTGAACCCCAAACGGGTACAAAGATGTAAGGGAAAAGAGTTGCTATAAGAATAACTATATTTGAAATATGATCAAATGTTTTTGGGGATTGATCCATACTCCGGCGGAATTTAGAGACTGTTAGCAGCACAACGATAACGAGGCTATAATAACACTGAAATAATGGAACACAGGCTGTAGCATTTAGAGGGTTAGCACTACCACCTACCACTGCACTTATAGCTGCTATTATAGCTGTTATTATACCTGTCGCAAAACAAAGTAATATTCCAGGCAGCACTCCAAGCAGTGGTTTTTCATCAGGACTTTTAATCATATTTTAAGCTAATTTCCTTCTACTTCATCATCTTGTTTAAGAGTAAAGATAATATAGTCAGCTTGTTTAGCATATTGCTCAACAGGGATTTGATCAATATTTCTTACTGGAACAATACTAATATTAGTAATTTGCATATTAGGAAGCCTACGTTTTGCTCTTGCCATAGTTCCTTCACCATAATCAGAATGGAAAGCTCCATTTATATGAACAATAAAGGGTTTAGCTTCTTTGCTTTTTATTATTTTAGCAATAGATTCTCCCATAGTTTCATCTTTAATACACTGAGCATAATAGAAACGCTCAATTTTTTCAGAAACTTCTGAAGGATCTGGAGCAGTGGCATGAGGATTAGCATGAGGATTGGCATGAGGATTACCTTCACCTGATGGAGAAGCCATCATAGCCATCATAGTTTGGCTAAATCGTTCACGGTAAGTATCTTTGGGGCATTCAATTTGTTCTGCAACTAATGGGCGATCAGCTTCAGAGAATCTATCTAAAATAGTTAGCCCATTATTTGCAACTGCACGAGCAAGTCTTTGAGGAGCATTACTACCAATTACTTGCCATTTTTGGCTACGAGCAAATTCTACAATTGGTCTGTAATCAGTCATATAGTTAGACCAAGGACGAGAACGAGAAAGAAATTCTGTTTCATTAATTCTGCCTGTAAAATAGTCATCTATTGCTACTTGAGCATCTCGCTCAAACATTTCCATAGCAATAATGCTATTAGGGCGACGGCGTGCAACTCCTTGTACAATAGCTAGTTCCATCTTATGTCCATCTGTATCAGTATGTTGCTCGCCAATGAAAAGCACATTTCCCTTAGTTGTTGTTGCAAGTAAGGTTTCTAGGTCAATCCATTGTTTAGCTTGAGTATCATAAACTCTATGAGGAACATAATATTCTGGAACAAAAACTTGTTGAGCTTTTAAGGTTGTAGGCAGAAATAAAAATAAGGCTAAAATAGTTGCAAAAATTAACTTCTTCACAGCTTAATCCTTTTATAAAATAAAAATAAGAGATTCTTTTGAATATAACGATAAATACTTGTGAAGTAAATACCTAGGGTTAATTAAAATAGAATATCTCTATCAAAATCTTTCCCAATGCCTATAGCCTTTTTTCATTGATTGACGATCTAGCCAATGACCAAACTCAGCTATCATTTTCTCTGCTTGTTCTGGGTTTTGATCTATAACATTATTGTATTCATTAGGATCCAAGCTAGTGTTGTAAAGCTCAAAGGTATTGCCTTTGATATCATAAATAAAACGCCATTCTCCTTCAACTAATGCCCAAGCAAATGATCTACTTTCTGGAATATTACGAGGGGTTTCAACTATAATTTTTCTCCTTTTACTATTGCCATTTAGTACTTCTCTTAGGTCAATTCCTCTATATTCTTTTGGGGTTGATAGACCAACAGTTTTTAGAAGAGTTGGGTTGATATCAATGCTACTAACAGGAACATCTGTTTCTTGATGGTTAATTCCTGGATACCAAAGAATTAATGGGATGTGTGTTTGAACTCTACAAGGACGACCTCCATGGAAAAATTGTCCATGCTCACCAAATTCTTCTCCATGATCAGCAGAAATAGCAACTATACTTTCTTCAAGAAGCCCTGACGAACGTAAATAATCCAATAACCTACCAATGTGTTTATCAGTATAAGCAATATTACTATCATAAATATCCATTAACGAAGAGCCATAGTCTTGTTCACCATAACGTAAGTATTTTTCACCTTTAGCATGTAAGTCATCATAATGTACCCAAAGGTAAAAAGGTTGTTCTTTATTTTCTTCTAGATAGGCTATAGTTTTATCTGTTAATTGAGATGAATCCCAGTATTCTTTTCCATCATTAACTATATTTTGTAACCCTTTTAACATGATATTTTTATATGAAGTCCAACGATCTTTACCTAACCATTTTTTTGTTGGTGGGGCTGTAATTGCAGTTGTAAGATATTTTTGTTGGCTAAGTATTTCAGCCATAGTCATTATTTCATCATTAAAAATCCCAGGACCATAATTTGAGCGAGCAATTCCACTAAAAGTGTGGCCTGTATTAGTGCCCAATGAGTAAGCATTATGAAAAACCGCAGCTTTAGAGGCAAAAAGGTCAAGGTTCGGGCTAGTAGGCCGACCATACCCATAAACGCTTAAATGATCTGCTCTTAAACAATCTACAGTAATAAATATAATATTTTTAGCTAATGCTAATTCATTGGAAGGTAGTTTTTTGTGATGTTTATCATTTTTACAGGATTTTATTTTAAAGTCTCCTCCAAAACCATTTTCATCATAACTGTTATTGGGAATTTCAACAGCTAAAGGGTTGGAGTTAGGGTTAAAGTTATCTTTGTCTCCTCCTCCAAAAAAGGGGGAAAATCCATCTCTATCAAAGTCTGTAAGGTTTTGAGCAAAAGCAATATAAGCTTTGGTAAGTCCTCCACGATGCCAAACAAGAGATTTTACTGCATTAAATTTGTAAAATTGATAACCTAAAGGAGTTATTATAAAAAAGAGTAAAGCTAGTGCTGAATATAAGTAAAAACGTGGACTGCGTATAGTTACTAGTAAACCAAAAATAAAGCTGATAAATAATATAGTAAGTATTAATGGTCTATGGAATGAATAGCCATAACGTCCAACATAAAGCCGAGTATTAGCCCAATACATTAAGGCTAACAATATAAAGCAGATAAGCGAAGGATAGAAAAATTTTGCTTGATGTTTCTTTAATAATTCTATTCCTTGATCCTTTAACCAAATTATGAAAAACACTAAAGAAAAAGTGGCTATTGTTGAAAACAAAAAGGTTGTTTTAGTGCCAAAGTTAATTCCAAGGAAATATTCACCTACACCAGAAAATATTTTTGTTAAAGCATCTTTCCAAAGATAAGGGTAGTTTTGAGCAACGAAAATTACTACTGCTGAAATAGGAATAGCTGTCATTATTGTGCGAAATCGTGTTTCTTTATAACCAAGCCTGTCAAATGTTTTGTTTATTGCTTCACCCATTAAGGCGATTACAACAAAAATAGTAGATAAAAGTAACATTCCAACAGGTAAAAATGAGGAAGTGGCAAGAAATATAAGTTTTTCTTTAACTGAAGAAAGAAAGTTAGTTAAAAATAAGAAGTGATCAATAACTTCTATAATCAACAAAAGAGTGCCTGCAATTAATCCAGCAGAAAAATAATAGGCAAGTTTTTCTTTAAACATATTTTTCCCTTTACCACATATTTTAGTATTTTAGTAACTTACATTTATAAAGTGCCTATTTTGTTAAGCTTAGATTAGCAATAACTAAATTGCTCTTAATTTGTAACTTTGGTTAAGAAAGTGTACTTTCCTAACACACAATTAGACAACTAAAAGTAAGTTTTTTTGTTGTTATTTGTTAGGCAGTGGTAGTAATACATCTAAATATTTTATGTAGGACGCTTTAAGATAAAAAAAAGTTTGGATATTTTTAGATTTTTTAGCAGATTTAATATCAATAAATACTAATATTTACGAGATGTTACTGTGGGTAAAAAAGTAGGCTTGAAACTATAAGTGCTATCCAGTAAAAAATCTCTAATGTTTCAGTAAATGGCTGGATTTTCTTAATCCAACCATAAATATGAATAAAAGTCATTACAGTGAAAGTAGAGATTATAAAGTTGAAAAAGTATTGTTGGGTAAGAATACTATTTGTTGCTAAGATGGCAAAGCAAGCCATTACACAAATAACTCCACCCAAACAACGACCAAAGTAAACTGTTAGGTCTGTGCTAGTAGGGATCTCCCATTTCATTAACTTAGCCCATCTGATAGGGGTAATTAGCAAAGGTGTTCCAAAGAATAGAATAGTTCCTATTGCAAGCACATACAAATATTGTGAGGAATATTTGTGTAAAAGTCCTAACATAATAGTATAGCCTTAAATTTCACTTTCTTGTTGAATTAGTTAAATTAAGTAGTTTCAATCCATCCACCACCAACTACTATATCTCCATCATAAAAGACAACAGCTTGACCAGGAGTAATAGCACGTTGTGGTTCTTCAAACTCAACCTTGACGCGACCATCAGCAAGAGGTGTTACAAGTGCAGGGGCTTCTTGATGGCGATAGCGAATTCTTGCAAAAGTCTTAAAAGTTTCTTTAGGCTCATCAAAAACTATCCAGTTGGTTTTACTTGCAATAAAACTATGACCAGGTAGTTGCTCTTTAGTTCCAACAATCACTTTATTTTTTTCAGGGTCGATTCCAATTACATAAAGCGGTTCAGGCCAAGCAATACCTAATCCACGGCGTTGGCCTATGGTGTAATGATGAATACCATTATGTTTGCCTAACACTTTTCCTTCGGTATTGACAATGTCTCCAGCCTTAGAGCGTTTTATGGAAAGTTGATGAAGTTTTTGACTTAAAGCAGGAGCATCTATTTTATTTTCCTTCAAGTAATTTTCGATAAATCGAGCATAATCACCATCAGGAACAAAGCAAATTTCTTGACTCTCGCCCTTTTCAGCTACAGAGAGTTTATGTTTACGAGCAATGTCTCTTACTTGAATTTTGGTCATTTCTCCAAGAGGGAAGACAGCTTTTGCCAATTGGCTTTGAGTTAGCTCAAAAAGAAAATAAGATTGGTCTTTTCCAGGATCTAAGCCTTTGCGCAAAATATAGCGGTTTAGTTCATTGTTAAATTCAACACGTGCATAATGGCCGGTTGCAACATATTCGCTTCCAGCTGCTTCGGCAAGCTCTACTAATTTTGCAAATTTAAGATGGCTATTACAGCTAACACAAGGACTAGGTGTACGGCCTTCCAAGTAATCCTGAACAAAGGGTGCTACCACATTTTGCTCAAAGTTTTCTTCAAAATTAACTACATAAAAAGGAAATCCTAAACGTGTTGCTACAGTACGAGCATCATAAATATCATCTAGAGAACAACAACGAGAAGGCAATGGTTCACCATCTGCACCAATATTAATGCGGCGTTGATTCCAAAGCTGCATAGATAAACCAACTATTTCATGTCCTTGATCCTTAAGAAGTGCTGCTACAGCGGAACTATCTACACCACCACTCATTGCAACTGCTATTTTCATAAACTACTCCTACAAAAGAATAACCCTTAATAATGCAGTAAAGAGCAGAGTTTTTCAATTTGATTATTACAAGTTATTAACTTTTTTGGTGTTAAGCTTTTAGGTGAGAGAACATACTTTCAATTGTATGATTTATTAATTTTTCTTTGTCTATCCAAGGAAAATGACATTTAATGATAAATAGTGCAACTAGGCCATGTGCGGCTGCCCATAAGCTTTGAGCTGCAATTTCTGGGTCTATGTCTTTGAATTTCTTTTGTCTAACACACTCAGCTACAATATCTCTCAGGTAAGAATAAGCTTTAGTTCCCATTGAATCAGGAGAGAGAAATTTTTCTAGGTTATCTAGCTGTTCAGGGCGATACATAAAAGCTACTTTATAATGGTTTGGGTGTTTTAGGCCAAAATCTATATAATTACGTAGCCCTGCTTCTAAACATTGAACTGGATCTGTGGAGTGTTTTGCAATTTCTTCAAAGCTATGTAAAAGTGTTTCAAAAGTTTCTTCACAAACTGCATAAAGTAACTCTGATTTATCTTTGAAGTACAAATAGATTGTAGTAGGAGAGTACTCTATTTGTTCTGCAATTTTACGCATAGAAACATTCTCAAACCCTTCTTTAACAAAGAGTTCTCTTGCTGTCTCTAAGATTTCTTGTCTTAGGAATTCTTTTTGTCTTTCTCGACGTTCTTTGATGCCCATGGAAAGTATTTTTGGATGTTTTTTTATTAACAGTGTTTAGTATGTTAATAAGTTGGTAAAATGTCAAGTTTAATAATAAATGATAATTGATTAGGGCACTAAACTCATGGAAACAACTCAAAGTTATTTGGATTTATCTTTTAACACAGTTAACAAAGAACAGTTAGAACAACTTTTAAGAGACATTTATCAGCTTGGTTTATTAATCTGCCAACAAGTTGACTCAGATGCTATTTTGGCAGAATCTTTGAAAGTTATAGTTGATAAATTTAGACCTGATGCACATTTGCGGTGTTTTATTGGGTTAGTGGATTTAACTAAGAAAAGTAAAACAATTTTTGTTAACAAAAAAACAAAGTTTAGTTTAAAAGGTAAAATAAGTTTTACAAAAACTGCTACTTATTATAGAGAAAGTGATAGAAAAATAGATTTAGAAAATGATGAAAGAAATTGGGGAATTAGTAGCTCTATTATAAAAAGAGTGTTAACTGGTGAAAAACTTCTGTTGCAAGATATAAATATTGATCCAGATCTAAAAATGGCTGAAAGCATTGTCTTAAATAATATTCGTTCTGTTATAGCTTGCCCATTAGGCACAGAAGCAAATAACACTATAGGGATTATATATATTGATAGCATTGCTAGAATGAGAAGCTTTTCTAGTATTGATTTTTACTTTGTCACAGCAATAAGTAACTACATTTATCTTGCCTTACGTAATGCTAGTAGCCTAACAGTTGTTAAAACCGCTCAAGAACAAAGTAAAGCTTTAGCACAATATCAGCAAGATAAATTTTTTCTAGGACTTTCACCTGTAGAAAGTACTAGCCAGGAGTTACAAAAAGCCTATGAAGTTTTACAAAAAGTAGCTACAAGTAATCTTTATTGGCAAAATTCAAATATTGAAAATGCCAAAAAAAGTAGCTTAATAGTTCCACTATTATTGCAAGGTGAAACTGGAACAGGAAAAGAATTATTTGCTAGAGCTGGGCATAAATATTACACAAATAATAAACCAGAAAGTCTACCATTTGTAGCTATTAATCTTGCTTCTATTTCTCCCAGCATAGTTGAATCAGAACTCTTTGGACATAAAGCAGGAGCCTTCACCGATGCAAGAGAAAATAAAATGGGTTTTTTAAGTATTGCTAATGGAGGAACTTTATTTTTAGATGAAATCCATAAATGCCCCTTGGAAATACAAAATAAGCTTCTAAGAGTTTTAGATAGCGGTGAATTTTATCGAGTTGGAGATACAAAAGAAGTTCAAAAATCAATATTTTGGTTAATTTGTGCTTCTAATGAAGATTTAAAAGATCTGGTGAATAAAGGATTGTTTTTGCATGATCTTTATTACCGAATTTCTAGAATTGAAATTAAAATTCCACCTTTAAGAGATCGAACTTCCGATATTGCAAAACTAATACAATATACTTTGGATAAACGAGGTTCTAACAAACAGTTTAGTGCCAAAGCCATTCAAACAATGCAAGCATATTCTTGGCCTGGTAACATTCGTGAGTTAATTTCAGTTGTAGAAGCAATGGATGTTTTAAGCGAAAAACAAATAATTGAAGTTCAAGATCTACCACCACGTATTTCAAATGTTTCTAAACTAGAACTTACTAATTTATTAGATAAACCTCTATCTAGAAGTTTGGAAAAAGATTTCTTAACAGAGCTTTATTATCAAGTAAAACTCTTATCAATAGATCAAATTCCTCTCAATGAGCGAAAAGACCAAATTCCAAATTTGGTGCAAAGAATTTTAAGATTAAATAATTCTTCAAAAATATTTACTAATGAAGCTTTAAGCTTGCTTAAAGAATACTCTTGGAAAGATTTACGAGAATTAACTCAAACCATAGAGGCTATAGATATACTTTTTGATAAAACAGAAATAACACCTGCTGACTTGCCAACAAAAATTCTTACCCCTGTAGAAAAACCTTCTTTGCTTCCACTAGAAGAATATATAAAACACTGTAAACGTGAATATATTGAACAAGCATTAAATCTATCTGGTGGTCTTCATACTTATGGTGCAAAAACTAATGCCGCTAAACTCCTAGGCATTGCTAAAAGTACATTGAGCGATCTGATGAGAGATTTAGAGATAAAACTTTCGTCCGATAACGAATAGAACTATTATTGTAATAATATCTACTATAATGGAGGAAGTAATTTCAGGGATGTGTAGCAGAGTAGATGTTCCTATGTTAGACTAAAAGGTTATATTAATAAGAGAAAAATTTAGGGGCAAGCTAGGTTAATGAATGTTTCTGTAGAACAGCGCAAACATTGGCATTTAAACCAATACAATCGCAAGAATATAATGCGCTTGGCTCATTCGTTAGGGCTTTTTGAAACAACTGCATGTCTACTTGCTCGCCGAGGAATAACTAATTCTAAGGAAGCCGAAAAATTTCTTCACCCAAAAATAACTCACCTTTACTCCCCTTTTTTGATGTGTGATATGTCTTTGGCTGTTACACGAATAAAACAAGCTATTGCAAGTGGTGAAAAAATCTTAGTTTATGGGGACTATGATGTAGATGGAACTACTGCTACAGTTATCTTAAAAAAAGCCTTAGAAGTAGTAGGAGCATCGGTTAACTACTATATTCCACAACGCCTTGTAGATGGTTATGGAATGAGAGAAGCAGCTATAGATAAGGCTAGTGTTGAAGGCTATAAGTTAATTATCAGTGTTGATTGTGGGATTCGCGCTCATGCAGTAATTGAGTATGCTAGCACACTTGGTATAGATGTAATTATCACTGACCACCATATTCCAGAAGGGGAACTTCCTGCTGCATTTGCGATACTTAACCCTAAACGTCCTGATTGCCAATATCCAGATAAAAACTTAGCTGGTTGTGGAGTAGCTTTTAAGCTAGCTCAGGCATTGCTATTAGAATATTCTGCTAGTAGTAATCACTTGGTGTCTTTGCTAATGATTGCTGCTATTGGAACAATTGCAGATATTGTTCCTCTAGTTGGAGAAAATAGAGTTATAGCTAAATGTGGTTTAGCAGAACTATCTAGAACAAACAATATGGGGCTCAGAGCTTTGTTTGATATAGCTGGAGTTACAGGACGTCAAATTACTTGTTATGATATTGGTTATAGAATAGCTCCAAGAATAAATGCTGTTGGGCGTATGGGAGGGGCAAGTTCTGCTGTAGAACTATTTTCTGCTCCTGATCTAGAAACTGCTACACAATTAGCACGTGAGATGGATGAGCAGAATGTTGCTCGTCAACGTACAGAAGCCGATATCATTGGCGAAATAATGGGTCAGTTAGAAAATACTGATGAGTTTGAAAATGATCGAGTAATTGTTTTAGCTGGTGAACGCTGGCATCGGGGAGTAATAGGTATTGCAGCTTCCAAGGTTGTGGAAAAAACACAACGTCCTGCTGTAGTTATATCTATAGAAGAAGGACTTGGTTATGGTTCAGGCCGTTCAATAAAAGAGTTTCCAATACTAGAGGCTTTTGATAGTTGTCGAGAACTTTTTGAGCACTATGGTGGACACTCTCATGCTGCTGGTTTAACTCTTAGAGCAGAAAATATTGGTGAGTTGCGGCGTCGAGTTAATGAATTTGCTGAAAACTTTTTAGCTCACAAAGAACCTAGTTCAGCAATGGAAATAGATGCTCGTTTAGGCTTTGCAGAAATTAACCAAGATTTGATGAAAGAAATTACAATGTTAGAACCATTTGGTGCTGCTAATCCAATGCCAGTGTTTTTAACTGAAAATGTAAAAATTGTAGATGGCCCAAACCCAATCCGGGAACGTCATCTTAAGTTTCGCCTCTCTCACTGTGGACATATTTTAGACGCTGTTTGGTGGGGTGGAGCAGAACAAACTATCAACTTTTCCCATGAGCAATATTATCGTTTAGTGTTTTCTTTGGCAGAATCTAGCTATATTAGCCCTAAACATATTCAAATAGCTATAAAAGACCTTTCTGCAATGTAGCTTAATTACTAGTTGCAAGCTTTTGTAATGCATTTCTAGCTGCTTGATTGTTAGGGTTGAGCGCTAAAGCTTGATTATAATAACGCTCTGCTTCTACTCTATTTCCTTTTCCTACATAAACATCCCCTAAAAACTGATAGGCTCTGTCAAAATCAGGTTTTAATCTTAGAGATTGTTGCAGGAGTTCTATTGCTTCATCATATTGTTGCCCTAAGCTTAAATACTTACCACGATTAGCCATCATAAGTGCATATGCTGGAATTACTTTATTTAATGTTACTTCATCCAAGTAAACAGAATTATCTAATAAACCTCGTAATTGAAACGGTTTGATTGGATCAGCATGAAATGTTTTATCATCATAAAGCCTCATTGCTAAACCTTGAGGAACCCAACTATAACCTTGCCCAACATCAGGGGGATCAACAGGTAAAGTTAAATAAGCAGCTTTGCGAGACATTCCATATTTTGTAATTGCATTAATAAGAGCAGAAAAATGTAAGTTTATTTTTGTTACATCATAAGGCTGATCTGCTTCAAAAAGGTTTACATCTTCTAAAAACTCTGCTGCTTCTTTAGCACAAGCTGCCATCATTTCTGGATATTCTTGCTTTAAGTAGCCATTGATATACCAAGAACGCCTTAGCAAATGAATATCTATAACAATTGCATCTCGGCGAAAGTTTTCTAAATGCCTCATATAAAGATAAGGAGAATAAAATTGCCATTCAATTGTAAACAACAAAGCATTAGGCTCTACATTGAGCATTGTATTTTCTACAAAATCACGAGCTATAAGATAATTACGTTTGTTGTTTTCTTTATAATGAACAGCAAAGTTTAGTGCTGGTATTAATCCAATTACTACTAAAAGCATGGTGGCAAAAGATTTTTGTGCAAAATTTTCAAATAGCTTGATTAACCCAACACTGAGAGCAATACCTAAAGCTAGATTAGTTGTTAGATAGTAAGCGTCTTTATCTTCTGCAATTTCATAACAAAATGAGTAAGCAATATCAAAAATGATGATTAATGAAAGCAAATAAAAAATGCTGCGTTCACGCTTCCATAAAGCTGCTAGGCCAATAATAGCAATAACTAAGCCTATTGGAGTAAATTGCCAAAATGCTAATTCAGCAAAATACTTAAGCGCATGTGTAGCAACTTCAACACTAGGAGAAAAATTAACTCTGTATTGTTTAGCAGAAATATGCCAAAAAAATCTTTCTAGAGAAGAAGGATCACCCCAATTAAGAATAGGGTTTTGTTTAGCAGCTAAGGGTAAGTAGATGTAGACTGAAAAACCCATTAAAACTGTTATAAAAGCTTGTCTTACTGGTTTTGATAATAAGTATTGAAAATTAGCTTTATATACTACAAGACAAGCAATTGCAGGTAAAGTTAACAGAATAGTAACATGATGAACTCCTAAAGCTAAACCGTAGATAAAAGCTGCTAAGGGAATAATCTTATCTGATTTAGTAATTTCTCCTTGAAGCCTTAGCAAATACCATTGTAGCATTAGATATAGAATTATACTTAAGAGACAAATATTTAGGCTATAAACTTCTGCTACAGAAGCATAAAACCAAAGCGTAGTAGAAAAGCTAAATGTAAGCCCTACAGCAATAGGCATTACTATTTTAAATACAGGGGAAAGAACTAAATTATTTAACAAAAGTTGTTTTTGAGATGCAGTTTTCTTAGTCGCCTTATTTGGACTATTTTCTATAAAAATGTCATAGACGGTTGCTGCAATTAGAGTTAAAAAGCTACTAGCAAGAGCAGCAAAAATAGCAGACATAAAACTTATTCTTGCTGCAATAGATCCAAAAGGAAGCTTGGAAAATAAATAACCAAGAATTGTATAAAGTGGGGTTCCAGGTGGATGAGCTACACCAAGTTTAGCACTAGTAAGAATCAACTCTCCACTATCAACCAAAGTTACAGTACGAGCAAATGTTAAAGAGTAACCTATTATGGAAATTAAGAAAGTAATGCCAGGTAAAATAAATTTTAGCTGTTTATTTGAAAACAAATCCTTATTGGCTGGCGTTTCTATGGTTGTAGGTTCAACAGGTTTAGCTTTTTCTAAATTTGATTTTTCAGAAGTATGTTTTTTTTTAGATTGACTCATCTTTGCACTATAAAAAGTATTAGGATTTAGCTAACATTAAAGCTAATAAGATGAAAGGAAGTTTCATTATGAAAGAATCAAAAAATAGCTTCAAGCTTTTGCTGCTTGCCTCATTAGCTAGTCTTTTGATCGGGCTTATTCCACAAGGCAATTTAATACTCTATCCATTTAATTTATTCGTAACTTATGTACATGAAACTAGCCATGCTTTAGCTGGTTGGCTAACTTTTGGAAGCGTTAAAGGTATGACAATAAATCCTGATACTAGCGGTGTAACATATGTATTAGGGGGAATTCCAATAATAACCTATAGTGCTGGCTATTTAGGAAGTGCACTTTTTGGAGCATTGCTTTTAGTTTTATCTTATCGCAATCATTTATCTAGAAAAATCCTTGCCGCTTTGGCTGTAGGTGTTTTAGCTGTAACAGTGTTTTTTATTGGTTTAGGCTATACCTCATTTCTTCTTACAACACTACTAGCCATAATAGGTCTAGCACTTTTTGCTAAACCTGATTTAACCAAGAATCTAAAAGTCGGCTTAAGTGTTGGGGCTGCATTAACATTCTTTGCACTAATTGGATTTCTTGCTGCTACAAATAACTTGTTTGGCTGGATTGCTGGTTTAACACTTGCCACAGTCCTTTTCTTAGCTGCTAAATTCTTACCGCAACAAGGCGCTAATTTCTTCTTAAGCTTTCTTGCTGTACAAAGTTGCTTAAATGCTTTATCTGATATTAAAACTTTATGGTTTATATCTGCTACTTCTTCAAATCACTCAGATGCTCAAGGAATGTATATGGTTACTGGTATTCCGGCTGTATTTTGGGCAACAATATGGGGATTTATGGCTTTAGCAATTTTAGGTATTGCACTAGTTTTTTATCACCGAGGAGTAACCCAATCAACAATGGCTATTAAATAGCTATAACCTACTAGAAAAACAAACCTAATAGGTTTTTGGTCACAGGAGTTTGTAAACAAATTCCTGTGGCCTTTTGTTTTTAGCAAAATAGCCATTACTAAAGTATGTAACAAGAGTATAATCAACACACGCTTTTATATTGGAATTGATACTAGATATTACACTTAAATTAAGCTTGGAGCTTAGAAATGGCACGCAAAAAAATTTTGGTGGTTGATGATGAAAAACGCCAACGGGAAATACTAGAGTTAATACTTAGTGAAGAAGATTATAATGTTAGTACTGCTTCTAGTGGTGAACAAGCCGTTAGAATGGTTAAACAAGAGCGTTTTGATTTAGTTCTAACAGACTTAAAAATGAGTGGTATGGATGGAATCCAACTACTTAATCAATTAGTTCATTTTGATTCTTCAATAATAGTGATTCTAATGACTGCTCATGGTTCGATAGATTCGGCAAAAGAAGCTATAAAACTAGGAGCTTATGATTATTTAGAAAAACCTTTAGATAAAGATAAATTACTTGAGATTGTTGCAAAAGCTTTAGAACGCCTTAACCTTTTAGATACTGAAATTATTGGTGAATCAGATGAAATGAGCAAAGTTAAGAAAATGATCTTAAAAGTTGCTCGTTCTAGTGAAACTGTTTTAATTCGTGGGGAATCAGGTGCTGGTAAAGAATTAATTGCTCGTGCCATCCATAATAACAGTCCTCGCGCAAATCAAATGTATTCAGCTGTTAATTGTGCTGCAATAAATGAAAACTTATTAGAATCTGAGCTTTTTGGACATGAAAGAGGCTCATTTACTGGCGCACATGCTGATAAAAAAGGGCTTTTTGAAGTTGCAGATAAAGGTACTTTGTTTTTAGATGAGATAGGTGACTTAAATATAAGTATGCAAGCTAAAATCTTACGTGCTTTACAGGAACGCGAAATTATGCGTGTTGGAGGTACTAGACCAATAAAAGTGGACGTACGTGTTTTAGCTGCTACCAACAGAGATTTAGAAACAATGGTTAAGGATAATACTTTCCGTTCAGATCTTTACTATCGTTTGAATGTTATTCCAATAAATATTCCTTCCTTGCGTCAACGCCGAAGCGATATTCCTTTGTTAGTAGAATACTTTTTAGCTAAACATGGTCGTTCTGCTATTAGGCCAATTAAAGGACTTACTAGCGCAGCAAAGAAACTTGTTAATGATTATTCTTGGCCAGGAAATGTTCGCCAACTTGAATCAGCTATGAAACGAGCAATCTTGCTATGTGAAGGGGATCATATAGATATAGAAGATTTACCAGTAGAAATTCGTCAAACTGGTGAACAAGCCACTTCCTTTAGCTTTAAACTTCCTCCAGAAGGCTTATCCTTAGAAGATTTGGAACGTTCCTTAATTGTTCAAGCTATGGAACAATCAGAATGGAATATTACTCGTGCCGCTAAACTTTTAGGGCTAACTTTTAGAACCTTGCAATATCGCTTGGAAAAATTTCAAATTGAACGCCCAAATAAATATAAAGATAGTGAATAATCTTGCACCTCCTAACCCTCACTTAAAATTAGGGTTAGGAGTCCTTCATATTGCTAATTTCCTAAATGCTTATTTATTTCTAACCCCAATTCATAACTTCTAAATATTCCTCTAACAATTAAATAGCCTGCTTTTTAACATTTAGCTAAATTTGCAAAATTTTTCTATTTTTTACTTGATTTTTAGTGTATTAGTGTACTAGTATTGTAATACACCAATACACTAATTATATAAAAACATTATTTTAGTTAAATTTATTTGAAAAGTGTAAAGTTTGAGTTATGAATAATTTAGGAGGACAAATGAGAGTAAAATCATTTATTGGGGCTTGTTTTTTTCTTTTTTTTAGTTTTGCCGTAGTTTTAGCACAACAAACAGTTATAACGGGTCAATTAGTTGGTAGTGATGGGAAAGCCATGCTTAAAGCACATGTTGGTGTTAAAAGTACCAATCTTAAAAAAGCACCAATTTCTTTAGAAACTGATAAGGATGGTAATTACAAAGTAGAAGTTAAAGATAAGGGTATGATAATGCTGGAATTTATAGGAGTTAATCATCAAAGAAAGGTAATTCCTGTATATGTTGAAAAAGATGAAGAGGTAAAACTGAATGTAAAACTTGCTGCAAATAATTACAAAACAGACTTTACAGAAGTATGGCTTATTGAAAATACTCAAAATTCTAATCCTTCAAAACCCAAGGCTTTTCAAAAGCAAGCAGATGGAACTTATGTTATAGAGGTTGAGTCTCAAAAAGACCACTTAGAATATCAAATTTTGGGTATAGATAAGAATCAACATGTGGTTAATGGTACTCAATCAGAAGATTATTCTTATGATGGTAATGGAGCTTACCGCTCAATAGTAAAAGTCAAAGATGGTAAAGCTAAAATAGTGTTTGATCCAACAAAATTGGTAAGAGTTAGTACAAAGCCAGAGTACTCTTTTGTAGGGGGAAACCCTAAATTAGTTGCCTTTGCTAAAACTTATGAAAGCATAAGAAGTAGACAAGAACATTTAGATAGTCTTGTAAATGAAGCACTTAATGCAGGTAAAGATCCTAATGAAGTTTTTGCAACGTACTCTGAAAAAGACCAATCTGATGCTACCAAAGCTAAAATTGCTCAAGAAAAAGATCCTTTCCTTAGACAGCTTTTAATTTTGGAATATTTTACTTATTTTGATCAAAGTGAAAAAGATGAAAAAATTGCCCTTTTAGCAATGGATGAAATTCCAGTTAGTTCAAATATTTGGGCGTTAAGTCCTAATTTAATCAGTGGGGTTATAGGAAGTTCCAACAACAAAGAAAAGACAAAAGATTACTTTGATAAGTTTCTAGCAGAAAATCCAAATGATAACCTGAAAGCAAATGCATTATTAAGTGCAATCCAAATAGCAACCTATAGTAAAAAAGAAGAGATTGCAAAAAATTATTTGGCTATATTAGAAAGAGATTATCCAAACTCTTTTGCTGCTAAACAAGCCAAGCTTCAATTTGAAGCTGATGAAATTGTAAAAGTAGGTAATTTAGTTCCAGAATTTTCTGTTGCAGCATATGGTGATTCTCAAAAGAAATACAGTAGGGAGTCAATGAAAGGAAAATACTATCTAATAGATTTTTGGGCTACTTGGTGTAAACCTTGTGTAGGTGAGATGGCTGCTCTACACAAAGCCTATGATAAATTTAAAGGCAGCAATTTTGAGATTTTAAGTTTTTCTTTTGATAACAGCCCAGAAGATATAGCAACTTTTAGAGAACATAAGTGGAAAATGCCTTGGTTACACGCTTTTGTTACTGATGGTTTTGAGTCACAATTAGCAAGAAACTTTGGAGTTTTGGGTATTCCTAAACCAATTCTAGTTGATCCTAATGGCAAAATTGTTGCTAAAGAAGAAGATTTAAGAGGAGAAAGTTTAGAGCAAACTTTGTCTAAAGTCTTGAGTAAATAGAGATTAGCAAGAATTTAGCAGGCTAAACTCTTGCAACACAAGAAATACTTAGGCAACGTAAAACAATTCTAAATAATCAATTAAATTGAAGTTAGTCGGGAGTTTATACCAAGACCCAAGATCACGAAATAGCCAGATTTGTTAGCAACTCCCGACTATATATATTTCTTAACCAATTCTTTTAAGACTTATAATTTAGGTAATGTTAGCCCTGTTTGATCTTGATATTTACCTTGGCGATCACTATAAGAAGTTTCACACATCTCATCTGATTCAAAGAAAAGAATTTGTACAAAACCTTCTTCAGCAAAAAGCCTTACAGGTAAATTAGCTGCATTGTAAAGTTCTACAACAAGTCTACCTCGCCAATTTGCTTCTAGCGGTGTAGTGTTAACTACTATTCCACATCGTGCATAGGTTGATTTACCTAATGCAATTGCTGTGACATTACGAGGAATATTAAAGCGTTCTATTGTAACGCCTAAAGCATAGGAGTGAGGAGGAAGTAGCCAATAAGAAGAGCCATCTTCATCCTCTCTAATAGGTATCTCTAATAAACTTTTAGAGTCAAATTTTTTGGGATTTATTTCAGTACCTTGAATAGGGGAAAAGACCTTAAATTCATCACGAGCTAAGCGACAATCATAACCATAACTAGAGAGTCCACAACTAATTACTCGGCGATTTTCAACTTGCCTAATTAAGTTAGTTTCAAACGGACTTATTAATTGTGCTGTTTCGCACATGTGTCTAATCCACTTATCTGATTTAATTGACATAGTAGTTCCTATATTTTTATGAATTTTAAAATTTATAAAAATGGCATTTATATCAATTTATGTGGGTTTAATACAAGGTTAAAAGGCAATAGCTATGAAAATAACCTTATGCTTAAGTCAGTGAATGTGTTATAGTTCAAGAAGTTTTGTGTTATTTATTATTCACTTCGTCAAAAAAAGTTTCTAGCTTTTCGGTGAGGCTTTGATGAAAAAAACAAGATCATTTACTTTTTTGATTTTTGCAATATTGTTAGCTGGTACTTTAGCAGGCGGTTTTTATGGACATAAAGTCCAAGCCACTCCTCCTAATTCAGAAAGTCAAATACGTGCAGTAGATATAGAATCTAGTTTTAGTGAAGCTCTTAATGTAGTTGAAACCAACTATGTTGATGAGATTAAGCATGATGAGATCACTAAAATATCAATTCAAACTATGTTGCGCACTCTTGACCCACATTCTAACTACTTTGATAGCAAAGAATTCCAAGAATTACAAAGCGAACAACGTAGTCAGTTTTTTGGAATAGGTGTAACAATTAATCGCCGCAATAATAAGGTTTATATCCTTTCTGCTATTAAAGGCACGCCTGCTGAGCAAGCAGGCTTACGCTATGGAGATGCAATTCTAAAAATAGATGGTAAATCTGCTGCTGACTGGTCAACACAACAAGTTATGGAACATGTGCGTGGGCCTAAAGGGGAAGTCGTAGAAGTCGAGGTAGAACGCGCAGGCGTACCTAAACCTCTTACTTTTAAGATTATAAGAGATGCTGTTCCACTACCTTCTATACGTAATGCTTATATAATTAAACCTACTGTTGGGTATATTGCTTTAGTAGGAGGCTTTAATCACACTACAGAAGATGAACTCTTACAAGCAATGGATAATCTTAAATCCCAAGGGATGAAATCCTTGGTTTTGGATTTGCGTAATAATCCAGGTGGCCTGCTTACTCAAGCAATTAAAGTAGCTAATGTTTTCTTACAAAAAAATCAAAGTATTGTTTCTATCAAAGGCCGAGATGTAAATTCTGATTCACGTACTTATGAAGCCAGTAACTCTTCTCCAGAAGAACTACCATTAGTAGTATTGATTAATCGTAGCACAGCATCAGCTTCAGAAATTGTTGCTGGAGCAATACAAGATCATGATAGAGGTGTGATTGTTGGAGAAAGCAGTTTTGGTAAAGGTTTAGTACAAACAGTAATTAAATTACCATATGGATCAGGACTTACACTAACTACAGCAAAATATTACACTCCTAGTGGACGGTTAATTCAACGTGATTACTCAGGTCTTTCTTTCTATGAATACTACACTATGCACTTTAAGAAAGAAAAAGATGGAGCTAAACAACCTACAGGAGAATTACATAGAACAGATTCTGGACGTAACGTTTACAGTGGTGGAGGCATTAAGCCTGATGTAGAAGTAAAACTTTCAGATTTTACTACTGCTAAAACCCGTTTGTTTAACGGTGCTTTTGCTTTCTGTCATGATTTGACCGCAGGGTTAATTCCTGGACTTTCTCAGTTTAAAGTTACTCGTACTGCATATGGACATAAACTTACCCCAGAAGATTATCCTGTAACAGATAAAGTTATAGCAGCTTTCCAAAGTTTTATTGCTGATAAAGATAACTTTAAGGTTACAGAAGCTCAGTTTAAAGAAAATTTAGATTACATTAAGCGCAGAATTAGAGAAGAAGTTATTACTGCTGCTTATGGTGCTGAAACAGCTAATCAAGTTTCTTTAGAAGGAGATGAGCAAGTCTTAAAAGCCCTTGAAGAACTACCTCATGCAAGAGAACTAGCAGAAGCTAGTTATAAAGGTGCTTATAAGAAATAAACCAATCAAAATTTTAAGGGCAGCCTTATATGACTGCCCCTAAAAAGTAAGTTTAATATAGTTTAATGTAGTTTAGTTTACTTAGGCAGCTCAAAGGCTGCCTATAGTTTTTTATACTGGTTTATGCTCCGTCTAAGGTTAGAGCTCGTTCAAAGTCTCCAATACTAGAAGCGGCAGCTTTAGCAACTTGAAGGCTAAGTTTACCTTCATGATAAAGTTGTAGCAGATGTTGATCAAAAGTCTGCATTCCATAATGATCTCGTCCTCTTTCCATATGGGCAGAGATTTCATGGGTTTTTTCAGGATTTTTAATACAATCTTGAATTGCATGAGTTGTACGCATTATTTCTACTCCAGGAACACGACCATTTCCACTCTTATGAGGAAGTAATCGTAGAGAAATAATTGCTCCTAAATTTTCTGCAATTCTGTAACGTACAGAATTGTGTTCTTCAGCAGGATAGAAGCTTAGCAATCGTCCGATGGTTTTTTGTACATCAGTAGTATGGATTGCACTCATAACCAAATGGCCTGTTTCTGCTGCACGTAGTGCAGTGTCAAAGGTTTCAGCATCGCGAATTTCTCCAACCATTATTACATCAGGATCTTGGCGCAATGCTGTACGTAAAGCATCTCGGAAAGTACGAGTATCTTCGCCTATTTCTCGTTGAGTGATAACAGCTTTTTGGTTTTTGTAAAGAAATTCTATAGGATCTTCAATTGTGATCACATGCACTTTACGATTTCGGTTTATATGCTCAATCATTGCTGACATAGTGGTTGATTTTCCATTACCAGTTGCACCAGTGATCAATACTAGCCCTCTTGTGAGATCAGCTATATCAGCTAATGTAGTGGGTAAGCTAAGATTTTGGAAAGTACGAGCTTCTATTGGAATTGCTCTTAACACAACAGCAAAAGTCCCTCTTTGCTTAAATACATTGGCTCTAAATCTTCCAGCCCCTTCAATTCCATAAGAAATATCTCTTTCTATAAACTCATCGTAATCATGCAAACGCTCATTTTTGAGCAAGATACGAGCAATTGACTCTGTATCAGCAGAGGTGAGAACCTCATATTTTACATCCATTAATGCACCATTGTATCTAAATAAAGGCACACTCCCAGATTGAAAATGTATATCAGAAACACCACTCTTAACGGCCATCGTGAGGATTCTATCCAGAACTTTTTTTTCCATGGCTTAAGCTGTCCTTAATATTTTAAAGGTAGGTTTTAACAGAATACTACTTTCTCACAAAGTGCTCACAGGGATCAACGGAAAAAGCCAGCAATCTGCTAAAAAGCAGTGCTGGCTTTTTGTACAAAAAGCTGTAAAAGACTACAGTTTCAAGTATGCAGCGATGAAGGCTAACAATACTAATGTTTCAATAAGTGCTAAACCAAGAATCATTGATTGGAAGATTCCAGGACGAGCACCAGGATTGCGAGCAATACCTTCACAAGCTGCTGATATAGCTTTTCCGTCGCCTAAAGCTCCACCAACTGCTGCAACTGCAACTGCAACTGCACCTAATTTTGTGCCAGAACCACCTTCTTGAGCTAATGCAGCAGTAGCTAATGCCATCATCATACTAGCAACAGAAAACATTCTAATAAGTTTGAATTTCATGAGTTTCTCCTCTTTAATTTGTTTGTGATAGAAAAGTTTTTACTAGAGGTAGAGTTTTTCAGTTGCAGGTATGATACCTTTCATCACTCGGTATACGCTTGACACCGTACAGCAAGGCTCCAGACAGTGTGAAATTGCAAAATCTATATATAAAATTGCAGAGCTGAAAAATTTACCTCAAAGAACGAAAAATATAAAAAGCCAAAAATATTAATGAGCATGTCCGTGAGCATGATCTCCATGATCATCATGGTGGTCGTCATGCGGAACGGTTTCACTTAAATAAACACAAGATAAAACTACAAATATGAAAGTTTGTACAAATGATACAAAGACTGCTAAAACTAGCAATGCTGCTGGTAATAGTGGGAATAAGGTAAATGCTATTTCAGAAATCTGTTCATCTGCAAAGATATTTACAAATAGACGTAAGCCTAAAGTAAAAGGACGAAATAGGTTACTAATTACTTCCACACCAAAAATCATAATACCTGCAAGCACTAATGGGAATTTTGTTAATTCTGGGCCACCCATAAAGTGTTTTAAGTAGCCAAGTCCTTGCTGCATAAATCCTCTAGACATATAGTAAAGGAAAGAAGCTAAACCTAGTGCCCAAGTGACATTAGGATTAACAGTTGCAGCCTTTAAACCAGGTACAATTCCCATTAAATTTGATATTAAAATAAATGCTGCTAGTGCACTGATAACAGCCATATAGCGTTGACCATAAGGGCCTACAACTTGTTCTAGTAAGTCTTTAATTTGTAGAACAAAGCCCTCAAGGATTTGTTGTCTATTAGATGGGTTTTCTACAGAAAGCTTACCTCGGAACAAATATAAACCAATGCTACAAACTAACGCAGAAATAGCCATTAAAGTTATATGTTCTGGAATTGCAGTACTTGGATCGCCATGCCAATTAGGATTGATCTGGGTCATTATGGCTTTTTCAAGAGGAAAAACAACAGGCCCAAGAATATGATTAACCTGTTCTGCGATCCAAAGCATATGATGACCGCCTTCTTTAGCGCCTTCCTCTACATGTTTAGCGCCTTCTTCTGCCAAAAGAAACATTGCTAGCATTAAGAGATCCTTTCTTTAATATTAGCGAAGCCTAGTATTAAATTAGTAAATCTAATTTCTTGGGTGTTATATAAGTTAAAACTACTTTTTAGAAATCGCATATCCCAACTGTGTTATAGCTTCTAAAATAGCAGTTCCAACAAATGAAAGTAGTCCTATGGTAATACCAAAGGTCATTTCCTTTCCACTCATAACAGCAGACAACGCTAAAATACTGATAACAAACAACCAACGAAAAATAAATTTAAATAAAGCTTGAAACTTAGTTGGAACTTGTTCACCATTAGCCACATTTGTAAATAGTGTTTTTAAACTACTATGCAACCAACGGTAATTTATATAAGCTAATATTCCACCTATGGCTACTCCGATAGTAAAGAGCTTTGTGCTAAGCAAAAAAGCTATTATTGTAAATACCACTATAGAAGTAATAGTGTTTTTCTTTAGCCTTTTTTCAAATCTTTGAAGTTCAATTTCTGAAACTTCAAGAGATTCTAAGTTATCTTCAAGTAGATCTTTCTTAGACACAAGTTACACCTTATATGAAGCTGACCATAATATATTTAATGGGATTATTTTGTCTAGCTATGTCAGCAAAAAGATTCTCACGTTATGCTTGACAAGAGAAGGGATTTTTTCTATTCTTCCCGTTCGTCCCTTTTACGACCTTTTGGAGATTTTTCAACTATGTCAACCTATTTTCCAAGTGGAAAGAATTTAGAAGCTTCGCGCAAGTGGTATGTACTTGATGCTACAGGATTAACCGTTGGTCGCGTAGCATCAAACGTAGCAATGATCTTAATGGGAAAAAATAAACCATCCTACACTACTTTCTTAGATGTAGGCGATCACGTTGTTATCGTAAACTGCGAAAAAGTAGTTTTTTCTGGCAACAAGTGGGAAGATAAATATTATCGCCATCACACTGGCTGGCCTGGTGGCTTAAAAGAAGCCCAAGCTAAAGATTTATTTGCTCGTCATCCAGAAAGAATATTAGAATATGCCATCGCTGGCATGTTACCAAAGACCAAACTTGGCCGTGCAATGGCAAAGAAATTGTGTCTTTATGTTGGTCCAGAGCATCCTCATCAGGCTCAAAAACCTGAAAAGTTGGTACTCAAAATACAAGCACCTCAACGCCGTGCTTAGTTATTTTCTTACAGTAAAAATTTAATACTGCTAAAAGAATCATCTTTATAGGAGAAGGCAAGTGGCAGAAACTGTACAAAATTACGGTACAGGCCGTCGTAAAACCGCAGTTGCGCGGGTTTTTATACGTCCCGGCCAAGGTACTATTAGTGTTAACAATAGAACTCTAGAAAATTATTTCCCAAATGAAACCCACCAAATGATTATCCGTCAGCCATTGGCCTTAACCGACACAAACGGCAAGTTTGATATATTGGTTAATGTTCATGGTGGTGGAATTTCAGGGCAAGCAGGTGCAGTACGCCATGGTGTTACTCGCGCTTTAATGGATTTTAACTTGGAACTCAGACGCAAGCTTAAGAAAGCAGGCTTTGTGACTCGTGATCCTCGTGTGAAAGAGCGCAAGAAATACGGACAAAAAGGCGCACGCAAACGTTTCCAATTCTCAAAACGTTAAAAATTTATCTACTACTCAAGCCACAAGTGCGAGTTGCTACTATTGTTTATGTAGTGAGAGGCTGGATTTGTGGCTTTAGGACTAAACTCGCAAAAATTATAGGAGGTCACTTTGTCAGTTGGAGTAACTATGAAAGAGTTGCTTGAAGCTGGTGTGCATTTTGGTCACCAGGTCAGGCGTTGGAATCCAAAGATGAAAGATTATATCTTTGGTGAGCGTAATGGTATTTATATCATTGATTTACAAAAAACACAGCGTCTTTTCAAAGAAGCAGTAAAGTTTATTACCCAAGCTGCTTCAGAAGGAAAAACCTTTCTTCTGGTTGGTACAAAACGCCAAGCTCAAGATGCTATTGCTGAAGAAGCAAACCGTTGTGGTCAATACTATGTTAACCAACGTTGGTTAGGTGGACTTCTAACCAATTTTCAAACAATTCAACGCTCAATTCGTCGACTCAAAGATCTGGAATTAATGGAAACAGATGGCCGTTTTGACGCTCTACCCAAAAAAGAAGTTATTCAACTAAAACGTGAACGCGAAGCTTTGGAGAAAAACCTATCTGGAATTAAAAATATGGGTAAACTCC
The DNA here is from genome assembly GCA_039812885.1 of Blastocatellia bacterium. Classification (GTDB taxonomy): domain Bacteria; phylum Acidobacteriota; class Blastocatellia; order Chloracidobacteriales; family JADJPF01; genus JADJPF01. The sequence goes on along the minus strand of JBDIBI010000004.1, from coordinate 302,883 downwards.
CAGATGTTATTTTTATTATTGACTCTAAAAAAGAAGAAATCGCTGTTCATGAAGCCAATAGATTAGGTATTCCTATTGTAGCAATAGTTGATACCAACTGTGATCCAGATGGGGTTGATTATGTTATTCCTGGCAATGATGATGCTTTAAGAGCAGTTCGACTCTTTACTTCAAAGATTGCTGATGCTGTTATAGAAGGTCAGCAAATGGGTGTAGGCAAAGAAGAGCAAACTGAAACTGTAGCTGTAGCTGTAGCAGGAGCAGGTAAAGGAGCATCTGTTTCAGTTCAAGACTTAGAAGCTCGTAACTATGCTAAAGAAGAACAAGCAGGCGATTTAGACGATCAAGATGAAGAATAACACCTACCATCTTGGTTAGCTGTCTAGTATAAATGTAATTTATGGTTAAACCTTGATAATAAAAGCAATCAAGAGTTTATCTTTCTGGAGGATCAAATGGCCGAGATAACTGCATCAGCAGTAAAAGCACTAAGAGAAAAAACTGGTGCTGGAATGATGGAATGTAAAGCAGCTTTAACAGAAGCTCAAGGTGATGAAGAAAAAGCTATAGAAGTTCTACGTAAACGTGGTTTAACCTCTGCTTCAAAAAAAGCTGGGCGTGTTGCCGCTGAAGGAATAGTTGGTTCTTATATTCATATGGGTGGCAAAGTTGGAGTTTTAGTAGAAGTAAATTGCGAAACAGACTTTGTTGCTCGTGGAGATGTTTTCCAACAATTTGTTAAAGATATTGCAATGCATATCTGTGCTGCTGAACCTCGTTATGTTTCTAAAGAAGAAGTTCCAGCTGAAATTTTAGAAAAAGAACGTACAATTGTTCGTGAACAAGCTTTGACTGATGAAAAGAATAAGAATAAACCTGCCGCTGTTATTGATAAAATTGTTGAAGGTCGTATTTCTAAATTCTATGCTGAAGTTTGTTTGTTAGAACAACAATTCATTAAAGATAATGAAGTTACTGTTAATGGATTGCTCCAACAAATGGTTGCAAAAATTGGTGAAAATATTCGTATTCGCAGATTTGTTCGCTTTAAGATGGGCGAAGGTATCGAGAAGAAGAAAGATGATTTTGCCAGTGAGGTCGCTGCCGCACTTCAATAGTTTCTAAAGAGCCCCTTTTTAGGGGCTTTTTTATTTTAAATTCTAATTTTTAAGGTTAAATATATATGTCGGCAACAGTCGCCGCTTACAAATGTATTCTGCTAAAACTAAGTGGGGAAGCTCTTATGGGAGAGCATGGTTATGGTATTGATCCTCAGGTAGTTTTTAGTATTGCGCAAGAAATAAGAGAAGTACACGCTTTAGGGGTTGAAACAGCATTAGTAGTGGGTGGAGGAAATATCTTTCGTGGAGTTGCAGCTTCTGCTGTAGGTATGGATCGTTCTTCTGCTGATTATATGGGAATGTTAGCTACAGTAATTAATGCTTTAGCTTTACAAGATGCTTTTGAAAAGATAGGCATTCCTACTCGTGTTTTATCTGCTATTGAAATGCAGGAAGTAGCTGAACCCTTTATTAGACGGCGTGCTATGCGACACTTAGAAAAGGGTCGTATTGTTATTTTTGCTGGTGGTACTGGGAATCCATATTTTACTACTGATAGTGCTGCTGCTTTAAGAGCTTTGGAAATTAAAGCAGATGTAATACTTAAGGCAACTAAAGTAAATGGAGTTTACACAGGAGATCCAGTAAAAGATCCCTCAGCCAAATTATTAAGTACAGTATCTTTTCAACAAGTTTTAGAGCAAAATCTAAAAGTAATGGATACTTCTGCAATTGCACTATGTAAAGATAATAACTTACCTATAATTGTCTTTAACTTGCGAACCCAAGGCAATATTGTAAAGGTTGTGCATGGGGAAAAAGTTGGGACTTTAATTAGTGCTGATGTTGAAGAAAAATTTAGTGTTTAATTTAGGGTAAAAACCTAGCAAATATTAAAAACTCAATTTACAATGAGCGGAAAAGTTTTTCTAACGAAAGGGATATTATTATGCTCAAAGATATTACAAAAGATGCTAATACTCGCATGAATGCTGTTGTTGATGATGCTCGACGTAGATTATCTTCGGTTAGAACTGGACGTGCTTCAGTAAATTTACTTGATAATATTTCAGTAGAATATTATGGAACCCAAACTCCACTTAATCAAGTTGCTAATGTTAGCGCTCCAGAGCCACAGTTACTTACTGTTCAACCTTGGGATCCATCCATATTGAACTTAATTGAAAAAACTCTTAGATCTTCTGACTTGGGCATTAATCCTAGTAATGATGGAAGAGTAATACGCATTCCTATCCCACCACTAAACCAAGAACGCCGTAAGCAATTAGCTAAAATGGTTCGTGACATTGCTGAAGAACATCGAACTGCTATTCGTAATGTTCGCCGTGATGTTAATGAACATCTAAAAAAATTGCAAAAAGATAAAAAGATAACAGAAGATGAAGAAAAAAATGGTTTAGAAGAAGTTCAAAAACTAACAGATTCCCACATTGAGAAAATCAATACTGTTGCAAAACACAAAGAAGATGAAATAATGACAGTTTAAAAACTTATGGGTTTAGGTGATTTTGAAGCCGTATTAAAACCAAAATCAAATATTTCCAAAATGATTTGGGTTGCATTGACCTTTACCCACTTGTTGTTAATTTTTATGGCTTATTTCCTGACAAGCCAAATAGCAGAACCAAAGCATATTGAACCTACAATAGTTTATGCTTTGGCTGCTGTTGCATTAGTTGACGGGCTTATCTCTTTTTTTGTTATTCCAAATTTATTTTTGTCTGAAACAAAAATAAAAGATGCTTTATCAACAGAAGTTAATATAAAAACTTTAGCTACTGATTCTGAAACAGGACAACTTGACACAAACATATTATCTAAATATGAAAAACTAAGTTCTAGTGAAAGAAAATTGCTAAAACTATCTATGATTTATTTTACTGTTCTAGTTTTGCGACTTGCTTTAAATGAAGCAGTAACTTTATTTGGATTTGTACTTGCATTTTTATCAGGGAAGTTTGTAATGCTCCTTCCCTTTGCTGCTGTTGGGATAATGCTTAATTTCTCTATCTTTCCAAATCTTGAACGTTTTATGGAAGAAACCAAAAATAATTATTTGGCAGGAATATAATTTCCAAACCTTTATATCACCCTTAAAACCATACATTTCAAATAATAAGTTTCTGGAACTGCCAACAGAATAGGGTGATCTCGTGACTGCGTCCGCTTTTCTAAAAGTTGTAGATTTCTTCCTGTATCCACAGCAGCAGAATGTAAAATACCTAAAAAAAGCTCCTCACTAATGTTATAAGAACAAGTACAACTAATAAGGATTCCACCAGGCTTAAGAAGCTTCATAGCTCGCAAATTAATTTCTTTGTAACCCCTAGTAGCTGCTTCTACTGCACCACGATTTTTAGCAAAAGCTGGTGGATCCAACACTATAGTATCAAACTGTTGTTTTTGCTCATCTAAAGTCTTTAGTAGATCAAAAATATTTGCTACTTGAAAATCAACGTTTTTAAGCTGGTTTAAGTCAGCATTACGTTTGGCTTGAGTAATTGCTGTATCAGAAATGTCAACTCCTAAAACACTTTCAGCAGATTTAGCCATATTTAGTGCAAACCCACCATTAAAGGTAAAACAATCTAGTGCCTTTCCTTTAGCATAACGCATAGCTGTAGCATAATTTTCTCGTTGATCTAAGAAAAGACCTGTCTTTTGTCCTTTTAATAAGTCAGCACTAAATTTAATTCCATTTTGTGTAATTATTAATTCTTCAGGTAGATTGCCTGTTATTACACCACTTTTTTCTGCTAATCCTTCTAATTGCCTAACTTTTACATCATTACGTTCAACAATGGTTTCTGCTTTAAATAAATCTTTAAGTAAACTAATCCAAGTTTCGCGTAAAGCATCAGTTGCTTGGCTTAAAGTTTGAATTACAAAACAATTTTGATAACGATCAACTACTAGTGAAGGGATTAAATCAGCTTCTCCATGTAGTAGACGATAGGCATCAACTTGATCAACAACCTGCTTGCGTAGTTGTGCTGCTAGTTCAAAACGCGAAGCCCAAAAATTACGATCAATTTTATGATCCTCTCTAGTTAATATACGTAAGCCTATTTGAGATTTAGAGCTATAGAAGGCTTGCCCTAAAAACTGATTTTTTGCAGATACAACTTTGACTATTGAGCCAGGTGCAGGTTCTTTTCCTTTGATAATTAGATCACTACGATAAATCCAAAGGTGACCCTCTTCCAATCGCTGTTGTCCCTTGCGTGTAATTGCTACTTCTGCCATACTTCTATACTCCTAAATTTCGCCTAGCTTACGAGCAAACAACTGCTCAGCTAAGATAATAAGATAAATAGTTTTGTTATAAGGTTGAAGATTATAAGAAGTTATGAGTTTACTTGATACATTAAATACCGAACAACATGAAGCTGTTGCTACTACAGAAGGCCCATTGCTAGTTCTAGCTGGTGCAGGTTCTGGTAAAACACGTGTTATTGCCTATAGAATTGCCCATTTAATTGAAAAAGCCCAAGCTCGTCCAGAACAAATTTTAGCTGTTACTTTTACCAACAAAGCTGCTGAAGAAATGACGAGTAGAGTAGAAAAGCTACTTTTATCTATAACAGGTAAAAAGCTTGCTGGTTCCCCTTGGATTTCCACTTTTCACTCTTTTTGTGTAAGAGTTTTAAGACAACATATCACTAAACTTCCAGCTAATGAGCAAGGTACAGGCTATACTGGTAACTTTACTATTTATGATACTGATGACCAAACTAGAATGATCCGAGGCTGTATGAAGGATCTAGAAATAGATGAAAAAATGCTAGCTGTTCGCATGGTTCAAGCTACTATTAGCAATGCAAAAAATCGTGGACAAAGCTGGGAAAGTTTTGCTACTAATTCGCTTCGGCAGTTTGGTGAGGATCTAAAAAGAGAAGCAATTTCTCGTATTTATAAACTTTATCAACAAAGACTAGCTAGTAGTAATGCTCTAGATTTTGATGATCTTTTACTTAAAACTGTACAACTACTAAACCACTCTAAAGAAACTCGTGATTTTTATAACCAAAAATTTAAGTATATTCTTATTGATGAATATCAAGACACTAACCCACCACAATTTGCACTAATCAAATTACTTACTGAACAACATCAAAATTTATGTGTGGTAGGTGATCCAGATCAATCAATTTATGGGTTTCGAGCAGCAGATATTCAAAATATTTTGGATTTTGAAAAACATTTTCCAAAAGCTAAACTAATCAAGCTTACAGAAAATTATCGCTCAACAAAACTTATTCTAGATGCTGCTAATAATCTAATTCGTAATAACCAACAAAGACGAGATAAAGAGCTGCGAACTTCTAATGAACTTGGGGCAAATATTCATTATTACCAAGCTTATGATGCGGAAAATGAAGCAGATTTTGTAGTTAACCGTATTCAACGTCATTTGAGAGAAAATCCCAGCACTCGTTGTGCTGTGTTATATCGTACTAATGCTCAATCCCGTTTGTTTGAAGAATCTTGCCGTCGTGTAGGACTTCGCTACAAAATTATAGGTGGTTTTTCATTTTATGAACGCGCTGAAATTAAAGATGTAATTGCATATCTAAAATTACTACTTAATCCAAATGATAATATTTCACTATCCAGAATTATTAACACACCTACACGTGGGATAGGAAAAACCACTTGGGAATTGGTTGAAACTACTGCAAGCCAAGAAAAGATTTCTTATTGGGAAGCACTAGAGCTTTTAACTAGTGAAAAAGGTGCTGCTGGACGTAGTTTGGCGGTGTTGCTGAATTTCAAACAACTAATGGAAAAACTCCAAACTTTAACAGAAGATTGTTCTCTTTCATCAATAGTTAAGCTTGTAATAGACAAAACTGGCTACAGCCAAATGTTAACGGCTGAAAATACTCCAGAGGCTGAAGGCCGTTTACTAAACTTAGAAGAATTAGTTAATGCTGCTGCTGAAGCTGAGGAACGAGAAGAAACTTTAAGAGATTTTGTTGATCATGCTACATTGGTTTCTGATACAGATGATTATGATAGCGATATACCTGTAACCTTAATGACTATTCATAGTGCAAAAGGTTTAGAATTTCCTGTAGTCTTTCTAGTAGGTTTGGAACAAGGACTATTTCCTCATAGTCGTTCAATGGGTGATAGCAAAGAGTTAGAGGAAGAGCGAAGGTTATGTTATGTGGCTATTACTAGAGCAGAAAAGCATCTTTATGTTACTCACTCACTCACTCGCCGAGTTTATGGTGAGGAAAATTCTTTAGATCCTTCATTATTTTTAACAGAACTTCCTTTAGAATCATTAGAAGATCTTTCTCGTGCTAATAGCTGGTTAAGAGGTATTAAATCCGGTATGCCAGCTCGCTCACGAGTTGCCTCAAATAGTTTTTCTAGTAGTAAACCAAAAGCATTAAGTACTACACCTAGTAGCCTTTCTACTAAAAAGTCAACTAATTACACAGGCAAAACTTATAATAGTGTAGATAGTGTTAAAGAATTTTTCAAACAACGAGAAGTTAAAGATACTGTTCCTAATGTCAATAAAAACACTAGCCCAATTGTTAGTAATCCTTCGGTAGGTAAAAGAGAATCAAGCCAATTACCTAATGTAGATCCTTATGCAACACAAAAACTTGCTCCTGTGCCTGTTGCTAAGCCTATTTCAGGGGTAACAACCTTTAAGCCAGGAATGAGAGTTAAACATCCAAAGTACGGTGAAGGGTTAGTTTTGCGTCGAGAAGGTGATGGAGACCAAGCAAAATTGTTAATAAGTTTTCCTAGCTTTGGACAGAAGAAAATACTGGAAAAATTTGCTAACCTTGTAAAAGCTTAAGTATAAAGGTAGTTGAGCTGAATCAACTTGTTAATTTATGGAAGATATAAAACCTGATCAAACTTTTTTTACTTTGCAATGTTGGCGTAGCAACCCTGATGAACAAGTCTTTGTTAAAAAAATTTACTCAACTAACTTGCTAACGCCTCGTGAAAGACGCACTTTGGCTGTTTATCATAGTGCTACAAATCTGCATTTGTATGCTTATAAAAAGTCTTATAAAACAGCTCTTGAACAACTTGATCAAACTAGCACTATAGGTAATGAAACTAGTTTTCTCCTAGATGTAGAAAATAACCTGGCATCAGCTATTCGTAGTGCTTGGAATGTTTTTGATAGCTTAGCTCATGAGATTAATTTGGTAAGTTGGAAAATTGCAGGACGAAAACATCTCTATCATCCTTATGTACAGGAAAAAAAACTCTCTTTTTATATGGTAAGAGAAAAGCTGCTTACGTCTGATAAGTTAGATGGTAGTAAAATTTGTGAAGTTTTAGAGCAAGAAACCAAAGATAACAAGTCAAAAGCAAAAGAGTATATACAACTAAGCGAACTTGCTAGTAGGATTTCTCATCGCCCAATTTTATTAGGTCATCGTTTAACTAAATCTGATAAAGGGTTACCCCAAATTTTTTTAACAGACAATGAAGGAATGCCAGCTGACAGTGCTAGTGCTTTAACAAATTTTGAGCTTGTTGGGGGTTTGGCTCAAATAGGGAATTGGCTAGAGTGCTTTGTAGATAAGGTTTATATAGCTTTAAGCCTAAGTCTATAATTTATTCTTCTGGTTCTCTAAAATGAAGAACTTCTTTACTTGATCCTTCAAAAACATATTCAGGGGACATACCCAAGAAGAATCTTTCTAGGGCTTTACTTTGAATATTAAAAGCTAGGAAAATGCACTCTAAAAATCCCTTATTTATCTGTAATTTAGGTGGAGCAATAAGTTGATTTAACATCATTTGCATTTCTTGAGGTGCATTTTCAGGTACTAAAACATCTTCAGCTTTATCTACTAAAAAATAGTATCTAGTAGGAAACTCTAACATAAAGAAAAGATTTACAAGATCATAAGCTGAAAGATTATTTTCCTCCAAGAAACGCAATTTTTTTAGTAAGTTTGCAAAATCTCCTTTTTTTAGAGAACTAAAGATTTCTTCCCCTATAACTACATAATTCATAGGTGTGTAGTCATGAAGTTTAGAAATATTAACTCCATAGTGGACAAGTCCAAGAGGCATCCCATCTGTTTGAGGCCCAATGACTATCAGGCGCTCTGCATATTTAGGACGTTGTGCTTTTGCATCTTCTAAAATTTTTTCTGTGATGTTTGTCATAACTCTAATAATAAGCTATAAGAACATAAAAGAGCATGAGGAAAATTTTTCTTCATGCTCTTTATGGAAATATTAATTAAGCTTTTATTGCTAAGCCGTTAGGCATTAGCTCTACCTACAACTGCTAGACTATTGTCTAGTTTTGATTCATCAAATCCTTCTAAGTAAGAAGTACTATCGAGGGATTTTTCATTACTATATCTAGTCAATTTATCAAGTAAACGATCTCTTAACTCTAGAGGATTGACCACGCCTTGGTTAGGATCCATTAGTATACTGCGGATATCATTGGATACTTGATCAAACATTGGAGATTTTTCACGAGCTTGATCTAATTCTTTGTAGAATTGTGCACCTGGATCATTTTTTGATCTTCCAACTAAAACAGTCCAGAAATTATTCATATCAGCTTTACTTGGTTCTTTGCCAGTAGCCATCATTATTCCTGTGTATTGAGCGCTATACTCATCCAAGAGTTCTGCTGCTAAATTCTTATCGCTGTATTTTAGTCCATCAAACTTTTGACCATTGTGACTAACTAGATTATGGTTTAAGTGGGCTGTTTCATGTCCTATTGTGGTTAGAACTGAGTAAAAATCTCTTTCAGGATTACTACTATAGCTATTAGCTGCAACTATTGCAGGATTGTCTAAGTTCAGGTGAACATTACCTTTAACATTGTCAGCTTCTCCAAAGAGTTGAGGATCTCCATCATGTTCAAAGGTAAGATCAGCTTTACCTTGGGTGTAAGCAGCTAAAGTGTTTTTAGCTATAATATTGTTAGGTTGAGCAGCAGAATGTGCTGAAGTAACTGCAATAACATTTAATGCAATTGCTTGTTGATCAGTAGGAAGTTTAGAGAAATTGCCTTTTTGGATATAGCCAAGTAAGTCGTTGATGTTAGCTCCAGGATGTAAGCTAAGAGCATTCTTAACTAAATTTTGAACATTTGAGCTAAGACCTTTAAATGTTGCAGCAGCAGAACCAGAGAGTTTTGATATTTGACTAGTTGCTTCATTTATAGCCGATTGAGGTGCTGTGGCACTAAGTGAAACTAGCCCATTACTTTGTCCAGCATAATCTCCACCAATACCATAACCACCGCCGATGCCGTAGCCCCCGCCGATGCCATAACCACCACCAATACCATAACCACCACCAATACCATAGCCACCGCCGATGCCATAACCACCGCCAATACCATAACCACCGCCAATGCCATAACCACCACGGACATCTTCACCAGCACCAGGTGAATCTGAGTTTACAGCTTGGTGAGAACCAGTCTGTGCTTGTAACTGACGAGCAAGCAGATTAGCACCAATACTTAATTCACCTGTTCTACTTAATCCATTTCCAGCAGATATTTGCGAATCTGAAGCTTGAGTAGTTGAAGAATCTTTGGATGAGGATTGTGATTTACTCGATATATTATTAGCACTGCTAGTAGAATCATTAAGTGGAGTATTAATAGGTTGTGACCAATTTGCTTTAATCATAAATTACTCTCGCTAAATAGGATATTTTTTAGAATGAGAAATTAACGTTAAATAGACTAAATGCTTTTTACTATTATCGGGGTTTTTATCACTATGTTGCCCCTAATAAGCAGATTTAATAAAATTTTTTTATATACAGTAAGACAAATTAATCATCTTCTAAATGTGTAAAATAAAGGTTATTGTATAAAATAGAAGCTTTCTCAAATTGTTATAAAAATTTGTAAGAAAAATTTTTGTATAACAGGTAGCATAAATTTAGCTATTGGTTATAATTCAATCTAAATTAATTAGTTATTTGCTTTAATAAGGTAATATACTTAATCAGAGTATTTTTGCTTATATGTAATTTTAGGGAGCATTTATGATCAAAAAAAGATCTCTTTTAGTAATAATGATGTTAGTAATAGTGATATTAGCGTTTATAAGTATTAGTAGTAGTCATAGCATTGCTCAGGTGATGAATCAAGATAGCCCAATACCTGTAAAAGCACATTTTGTTAGCAGAGCTTCTAGCGATCTTCCAATTCAAGGTTCAATACATTTTCATCTTCGTAATGGGTTGGAGTTAGAAAATTTGATTGCCCAACAACAAGATAGCCAAAGCAAAAATTATCATAAGTGGTTAACTCCACAAGAATTTGGATATCGTTTTGGACTAGAGAATGAAAAATATAAAGCAGTACTTTCTTGGCTAGAGAACAATGGAATTAAAGTTACAAATGAATGGGTAAATCAACTATCAATTGAATTTCAAGCTCCTGCTAGTCAAGTTGAAAAAATTTTTAGTGTAGAAATGAATAAATATGAAATGAGTGGGGTAAATTACTATAGTAATGATCGTTCACCACAAATTCCAACAGATTTTATTTCTGAAATTGCTCAAGTGCGTCTTCACAATTTTCCTAAATATCATTCAACGATTAGATACCCTAACCAATCAAGGATTGCTCCCAATTTCAATAATGGAACTGCTAATTTATCTTTAGGCCCACAGGATTTTTATAAAGTTTACAATGCAAGTGCTTTGTTTAATGATGGAATTAATGGTGCAGGCCAAACTATTGGTATTGTTGCTGATAGTGATTTTGATGTTAAAGATGTTAATAACTTTAGGTCTACTTTTAAATTACCTCAACTAGATGTTGAAAAAATCGCGTTAGGGCCAATTAGAGTAAGTGGAGCACGTGATGAAGCTTTACTTGATATAGAAATAGCTAGTGCCGTTGCTCCAATGGCAAAAGTTCAAGTAGCAATTGTAGATCAAAATGTAACAGATTTTAATGATGCAATTCGTTACTTTGTTAATAATTCTCCACAAACAAAAGTTATAAACATAAGTTTTGGGCTTTGTGAAAGAGATGATGGAATTTCAGATGAGGAAGTTTTGGATGCTTTATTTAAACAAGCCTCTGCACAAGGTCAAAGTGTTTTTGTTTCTTCAGGTGATGATGGAGCAAATGATTGTGGAGATGGAACAGGTAGACAAGTTAATGCTTTAGCCTCTAGTCCTTTTGTTACTGCTGTAGGAGGAACTTCACTTGATCCAGGATTTGATACTAACGGCAATGCAACAACTTATAAAGGTGAAGAAGTTTGGGATGGTAGTGGAGGGGGCTTTAGCTCATTATTTTCTAAACCAACATATCAACTTACTAGTGATATTCCTAGTGGCTCAGGTCGTACCGTTCCAGATGTAGCATTAATGGCTGATCCAAATACTCCTGGCTGGGCTTATTTTGCAGGCGGAAGATTAAGCATAGTTGGTGGAACAAGTGCTTCAACACCTGCTTGGGTTGGAATTTTTGCCCTTGCAAATCAACTTTCTAAAGATAGCGGTTTAGGAGCAGTAAACTCTCGTATTTATCAGCTTGGTAGCCTTCAACAAAAAGGTGGTAAAAAAGTATTTAATGATATAACTACTGGATTTAATTCAAATCATAACGTTCAAGGATATGGTGCAAAGGTTGGTTATGATCTAGCTACAGGATGGGGCTCACCAAGTGTTAATGATTTTGTACGTAGTTTTGTTGCTTTACCTTCTGATGAAAGCGGCCTAACCTTGATTAGCCCAAATGGAGGAGAGTTTTCTGATATAGATAAGACAATAAAAGTTAATTGGCTTGTTAGTGATAAATTATCAGCCAAAATTACTAGCCAAGATATTTTATTTTCTGATGATGCAGGCAATAGCTTTAAACCTGTTGCTACTAATTTAAATAAACAAACCCGTAGCTTTACTTTTGATGCTTCTCAAATTGTTTCAACTACAGCAAGATTTCGCATAGTAGTTCACACTACAGATAATGTAGATGTTGTGGATTCTAGTAGTAATAATGTGAACCTTAACACAGCGCTAAGAATAGACAGTGCTTTTTATTCGACAAAAGACAAAGGGTTTTTAGTTTTTGGCACTGGGTTAAATACTTCTGCTCAACTTATAGTAAATGGAATTACCATAAACAAACCTGCTAAAGCTGTGGATAGACAAACTATATTTTTCAAAGGGGGCATTAAAAAATTTGGCCTTCGTAGTGGAGATAATTTTGTAAATGTTGTTGTTGGAGGCGTTAAGTCTGCTTCCTATAAGATTATTTTATAGAACATTCATCCAACATAGGGCAAGGCTTGTCCTTGCCCTTACCTCAATAAATACTCAACTCTAGGCAGTAACTCCTCTAAATAATTGAGATCTAACAATAGAGTAAAATAATCGCTCAGGGATTATTCTTCTAATAGCAAGAAGTAACTTAGCATCATTACCAGCTTTGTATCTAATTTGTGGTGAATTAGATGTAGCTGCTTCAAAAATAACTTTAGCTACTTCAACTGGTTCAATTGCATGTGTTACAGCCTTTTTAAGATTAGCTCTAACTTGCCTTAATACACTTTGATAATCTGTTGGAGCATTAGCATCTGTAACATCTGCTGAACGATCATTAAAATCTGTTTTAATTGCTCCAGGTTCAACAATTTTTATTCGAATCCCAAACTGAGCAACTTCATATTGTAAACTTTCACTAAAACCTTCTACTGCCCATTTAGTTGAATGATAGAGGCTATAGTAAGGAAATGTAACTCGTCCACCTACAGAAGCTATATTAATTAAAATACCTGGATGTTTTTTACCACGCCAAAATGAAAGAGCCGTTTTACACACAGACATAAGCCCAAAAACATTGGTTTCAAATTGTCGCTTAATTTGTTCTTGTGTTGCTCCTTCAAAAGGCCCTGTTAAACCAAATCCAGCATTATTAACAACTACATCAATTGTCCCAAATTTTCTAACAGCTTCATTCCAAGCTGATTCAATAGACTTTTCATCTGTAACATCAAGCTTTGATACCAAAAGCTTAGGATCTGAACCTAAAGTACTTTTTTCTGGGGTACGCATTGTTGCTACGACATTCCAACCTTTTTTAAGAAAATATAAAGCTGTGTCTTTACCGATGCCTGTTGAACTCCCTGTAATAAAAACTGTTTTTGATGAACTCATAAATTTTCCTTTTCAAATAAATTAGCTAAAAATTAAGCAAACTATGTTGATAATTAGGCAGTTTTATTGTTATATTCTTTCTAAATTACTACTATATCTAAATAAAAATACAATAGTTATAACTGACCCTTGGTCATTACTTATAACTGACTCTTGGTCATTTGTCAAATGAAACAATTCAAAATTCCTAAATTAGAAAAAAAACGTGCTGTAAGAGATGACTTAAAAGACTTGCGGCGAGAGTCTATATTAGACGCAGCAGAATTTTTACTTGCTAAGCAATCCATTGAGAATATTTCAATGATGGATGTGGCTAAAACTATAAAACTAGCAAAAGGCACTTTATACATTTATTTTAAGACAAAAGAAGAATTATTTCTTTCCCTACTTGAGAGAGTATACTTAAGATGGTTTGAGGATATAGAAACTTGGGTTAGTTCTGAGCAACATATTACTGCTACTAGTTTTGCTAGTTACATTGTGGAATCATTTAATGGAAAATCTAGTTTGTTATTACTACTACCATATGCTGAATCAATTTTTGAGAAAAACATTTCTCTTGAACGAATAATTGAGCACAAAAAGATGGTTACAGAAAAGCTAACAAAGGTAAGCAGACAAATAAGCCAAAAAATGGATAATGTTCAAACTGAAAAAATTGCTCTTAGTTTTTTATTTGTTCATGCTGCTGTTGTAGGGCTTTATTTTAAATCTTTTCCTACTGGTATAGTTGCTGATGCGCTAAAAAAATTAGATCTTTATCAGTGGAAGTTAGATTTTAAGGCTAGCTTACAAATAATGCTTGAAGGAGTTTTTTCAAAACTTTTCCAAAACTAAAATTATAAGCACTGCGATATAAGTATTTTGTCATAAGGCATTATTTATGTCATTTTTTTGACACTTCACTATAAAGCTTTTTATAGCTAATGTCGATAACGCCATGAGGCTGTATAAGTTTAAAAGTGGGGGGTGCTTATGAGATATTCTACTAGCAAAGTTTTAATTAGGTTCTTACCCTTTGTAGCAATAACGATTTTAGTAATTTTGATACAAAATTCTTATGTTGAAAAAATTACTGCTCAAAGCAAGTTAATGAAGCAAAGGCAAGAGGAACTTATCACGCTTGTTGGTAATGTTGATAAATCAGCTATAGCGGAACATTTTAGAGGCAAAGCTAAAGCTAGTGAGAGACTTGAGGAAGTAAAACTTGTTTTAAGTATAAGAAATCGAGAGCAACTTGAGCAACTTCTTATAGAGCAACAAGATATAAATTCCTCACTTTATCATAAATGGTTAACACCTGAGAAGTTTGCTGCTAGATTTGGGGCAACAGACGAACAAATTTCAAATATAACACAATGGTTAAGCAGTAATGGTTTAATCATTAACAGTGTTGAAAGAGGAAGAACTATAGTTTCTTTTTCTGGAACAGTGGAACAACTTGAAAAAACTTTTCACACAAGATTAAACACTTATTCCTTTCAAGATCAAATAGTTATAGCCAATGAGACAGATCCAAAAATTCCTGCCTATCTTGGGGATACTGTTAAAGGGGTTTTAGGGTTAGATGGGTTTCACAAAAAAAATATTCACCACACTCCAGTTAAAAAGGTTGAAGGTATAAACCCTGAATTTAGAGGGCCTTACAGCAATCTTTTAGGGCCAGGTGATTTTGCAGTTGCTTACAATTTGAACCCGCTTTATAACAGTGGTTTTGATGGAACAGGTCAAACTATTGCTATAGTAGCAAGGAGTGATTTTAATTTATCAGATATAACGACCTTTAGAAATACCTTTAATTTACCTTCTAAAGCTCCGACCAAAATCTATGTTTCTCAAAACCCTGGGATTCTTTCTGGAAATGAAGAAACAGAAGTTTTGCTTGATACCGAGTGGTCAGGTGCAGTAGCTAAAAATGCTACTATCAAAGTAGTGATTGGCAAAAGTACTCAAACAGCAGATGGAGTTGATGCTTCAATTCAATATATTGTTAATAATAATGTAGCACCTGTTGTTAGTATGAGTTTTGGGCTTTGTGAAGCTAGTTTAGGTAGTAGTGGAAATCAGTTTTATAACAATCTTTTTGCTCAAGGAGCTGCTCAAGGGCAATCAATTTTTGTTTCTACTGGTGATAGTGGTGCAGCCTCTTGTTTTGATTCTCAAGGAAGACCAATTGGGCCTGCTGGGGTAAATGGTTTATCTTCAACTCCTTACAACGTTGCTGTAGGTGGTACAAGCTTACAAAATCCTGTTTTTGACTCAACAGGAGCTTTAGTTAGTGTAGGTAGTGAAGTTGTTTGGAATGATGGAACGAATGGTGGAGCTACAGGAGGTGGTGTAAGTTCTATATATGCAAAACCTAGTTGGCAAGTTGCTCCAGGTGTTCCTGCTGATGGAAAACGAGATTTACCAGATATTTCCTTGATGGGTTCTCCAGGCAATATAGGGTATTACTTATATCAAGCAGATGCTGGAGGAGTATTTGGTATAGGTGGAACAAGCGCTTCAGCTCCTGCTATGGCTGGAATAATGTCTCTAGTTATTCAGAAAAATGGTGTACAAGGAAATCCAAATCCAACCTTTTATAACTTGGGAAGTGCTCAGTATAATAATTCAGGCACAGCTATCTTTCGGGATGTTACTAGTGGAAATAATACATTTTCTGGTGTCACAGGATATAGCGCTGGTGCAGGTTATGATGCTGCTACAGGGCTTGGAGTTCCAGATGCAAATGCTTTGGTAAACAATTGGGGAAATACTACTCCTGCTCAACCTCCTTCCGTTAGTTTATCAGTTAGTCCAAGCTCACAAACTGTAACTGTAGGAACTTCAACTACTTATGTTACAACCTTAAATAGAACTAATTTTTCAGGTTCGGTTTCTTTACAGGTAAAATGCACTACTGCATTGCCTACAGGTTTAACTGCAACTTTAAGCAGCAGCGCAACTACTGCAAATGTTGTAACTGTTAAAATTACAACAACTAGCAATACACCTGCTGGAACCTATAATTTTTATCTTACTGGTGCTGCAACTGGCCTAACAATAGCCAATTCAAACACCTTTAGTATAACTACAAAAACAACTTCTTCTCCAAAAGTGAATTTATCTGCTAGTCCATCTACACAAACAATTGCTCCAGGACAAGCTACTTCTTATACAGTATCTTTAAGTAGGACAAATTTCACTGGGCCTGTAAGTTTACAAGCTTATTGTTCTTCAAAAATTCCACAAGGAATTACTTATAGTTTTGCTACTAATCCAACAAGTGCTAATACTGTAACTTTAACAGTTTCAACTAGCTCAAGCACTTCCATAGGAGCATATACTTTCTATATTGTTGGAACTGCAACAAATACAGCTGTAAACAATTCAAACATGTTTACTTTAAATGTAGTGAATCCTTCGGTTAACTTATCTGTTAGCCCAACTTCACGCTCAATAAATCATGGAACATCAACAACTTATACTATAGCGCTTGCTAGAACTGCATTTCCTGGAGCTGTAAGTTTACAAGCTTACTATACTGGAAATGTACCTCAAGGAGTTACCTATAGTCTTAGTGCTAATCCAACAACTACAAATTCTGTGACAATGACAGTATTTACTAGTAGTACTACTGCGGCTAAGACCTATAGTTTTTATATTATGGGAACGGCCTCAGGTGCAACTGTAAATAAATCAAATACTTTTACATTAACAGTTAGGTAATATAGTGTAGCTTATAAGTTTACTAGTTGTGCATTTAATCTGAAAGATAGCTTAAGCTTACATTTGTAGGTGAAAAGCTATCTTTCAATAGTTTTGAGCATAAAAATCTAAAGTTAAATTTAAAGAATTTTTACAAGCTCCAGAAAATTTTCATTTTTCGGGAACCAATTTCAAATACTCACGTCTAAGCTCAACAAAGAATAAATAATAGTTGTAACTTGTTGGAGGACTTGAATATGTTCAAAGGAAGACGTGTGTTTTTACTAATCTCTTTAGTTCTTAGTTTAGTTTTTTTACAACTAGCCTGTAGTCAACAAAGTTCTCAAAACCCTTCAGTTGCTAGAAGTGAGAAGCCAACAAATAGTTCCCCGCTACCTACTCAAACCGTTGATTCTAAAAGCACTGATGCTCAAATAGCAAATCCAAAACCTAAGCTAGATGCTGAGAATGACAAGGATTCAAGCAAAATAGCTGGTAAAACAGCAAAAAGCATTTCTCAGCCAAATGTGAATGTAAGTGTAGATGGTGGAATAGAAGGTGGAACAGTAGGTGGTGTTTTAGGAGGTGTTGTTGGTGGCACTATGTCAGCTCCTGCTGCTTCACGATCTGCAAGTTCTGTCATAGCAAAGAATAAGCAACAAAGACAAGCAGATGATATATATAAAGAGGTTCCAAGCACAGAAGAATATACAAAATATGCTATTAACAAAATGACTTCAACAAAAGAAGATAGATTTTCTACCTTCTCAATAGATGTTGACACGGCTTCCTATGCAATTGCTCGACGAAAGTTAACTGAAGGAATATTACCTCCACCACAATCTGTAAGAGTAGAAGAGTTTGTTAATTATTTTCAATACAATTACCCAAATCCTGTTACAGAACACCCTTTTTCTGTAACTATGGAGGCTTCTACTTCACCATTTAATCAAAATCGTCAACTCTTGCGTATTGGAATTAAAGGAAAAGCTGTTGAAGCTGAACAACGTCCTGCTACACACTTAACTTTCCTAATTGATACTAGCGGTTCAATGCAGCAAGAAGACAAACTTGGCTATGTTAAAGAGAGTTTGAAAACACTAGTAGAAAACTTACGCCCTATAGATACAGTGGCAATTAGTACTTATGCTGGTGGAGTTAAACTAGTACTTCCTCCTACTAGTGCAGAGAATAAAGATTTAATTATAGGGTGTCTTCATCAGCTAGATGCTGGTGGTGGAACAGCTATGGAATCAGGAATTCAGCTAGCTTACCAACAAGCCTTTGCACAATTACAACAAGCTAAAAAGGCAGATATCAACCGAATTATTATTTGTTCAGATGGAGATGCAAATATTGGGAAAACTAGCCCTACAGAACTCCTTAAGCAAATTGAAGGTTATGTAAAACAAGGTGTAACTGTTAGCACAATAGGCTTTGGAATGGGTAACTATAAAGATGTTATGATGGAACAATTTGCAGATAAAGGTAATGGTAATTACTTTTATATTGATAGCTTACAAGAATCAAGACGAGTTTTTAAGGATAGACTTACCAGTAACTTACAAGTAATAGCTAAAGATGTAAAGATTCAAGTAGAATTTGATCCTTCGACAGTTGCTAGTTATCGATTAGTTGGCTATGAAAATCGTGATATTGCTGATGAAGATTTTCGTAATGACAAAGTTGATGCTGGTGAAATAGGCCCAGGACATACAGTTACAGCACTTTATGAATTAGAGCTAAACCCTCAAGTTAACAGTACTTTAGCAACTGTAAGATTACGTTATAAAGCTCCTAATGGAGAAAAAGCAAAAGAAGTTGCAACCGTATTTACTACTGACCGAGTAAAACAAAATTTTAGCCAAACCTCAGAAGATTATCGTTTTAGTGTTGCTGTAGCTGCTTTTGCTGAAACTTTAAGAGGAAGCAAAGAGGCTCGTAACTGGTCATTAAGCACTATTGCTAATATAGCTAAGGAGTCAAATTCCGCTAAGTTAACAGAAAGAAAAGAGTTTATTTCTTTAGTAAATCGTACTCAGGAAATTAAGACACATTTAGCTCCACAACAATAAACTCCTCAAAGGGAGATATTAACTAACCATACCAAGCAACTTGGTATGGTTACATTTTTTATGTTTGTCCCAGAAGATTATTTTATTTGACTACACCACTATCAACCACTTTGCCGGAATCACTAATTGCTTGGAAAGAAATTCCCTTATCATCAATATCTATTAACATAAAATGCCAACCTACATAACTAAAAGCGCGAATAGGGCTATTTAGATTTATGTCATAGAGTGGTGCGCCTCCGCCACCAGTTACAAAGTGTTGAATTCCATTTTGCAAGTAGGTTCTTTCATAAATATGGTCATGACCTGCAAATACAGCATTTACTTTATACTTAACTAGTAGAGGTTCAAGGATTTTTCTTAAGCCTACAGCTGATCCATGGTGAGTACCAGAAGAATAAAGAGGATAGTGAAAAAGAACAATTTTCCAACGGGCTTGGCTAGCTTTAAGAACTCCATCTAACCAAGAAAGTTGTTGATTAGTAAAGTTTGTTACATCTAGCATAAAAAATTCTACTAATCCTTGAGCTCGGCGCAAGGTGTAAAATTCTCGTCCATCCATATTAAAAAGTGGATAATGGATTTCATCTTGTCGTCCTTCAATTACATCATGATTGCCTAAAGTAGCAAAGAAGTTAACTTTATCCTTAAGCAAGCCTGCATAAGGGACTTCAAAGAAAGGGTGATAAGATTGTTTATTACCTGTACCGTAAATATTATCACCTACAGTTAGGACACAATCTAGAGGTTTATTTTGATGAGCAAGTAGCATTTGTTTAGCTACTCTAAATTGTTCTTGACTGCCAAATCCCCAATCTCCAATAATTGCGGCACGGAAAGTACTTTTAACTGGAGTTGCAGTGATTAAGGAATAAGGGCTAATTAAAGTAGTGGCAGCAATTGCACCTACAGATTTAATTATATCGCGACGAGAAATTAATAGCTGATTTTTTTCTTGATCCAAAACAATACCTCTTAAAATAAAATACTTTGATGAATTAATATTTTTTAACAGCTCTAAGTTGTGTGTTGATAATAAATTTATTTTGAAACATTACTAGGATTTTAACAAGGTATTAACGGTGATTTTTACTTTAAGTAAAGGCGAGAAATAACAAAGGCTGCCTTGGCAAAAGTCCGACAGCCTAACTTGAGGGACTACTTAAGAGTTATTCTATTTTTTTAGGTTTTTCAGCTGCTTTTTCTTTAGCTGGGGCTTTTTTAATTCCTGCTTCAGCAGCAAGTTGGTTATCTACTTTCTTAACACCTTTTACGCTTTTTGCAACATTGGTAGCAACACCTTTTGCACCAGCAGTTTTAACTTTACCTGTTAGAGTGACTACACCATCTTTAACAGCAACATTAACTTCTGAGTCTTTAAGGGAAGGGGTTTTACCAATTTTTTCTTTTACAGCAGTGGTAAGAGAAGCATCATCTACTGGAGCTGCTTCTGCTGGAGCTTTTTTAGCTTTTTCAGCTTTTTCAGCTGCAGGAGCTTTTTCTTTAGCAGGAGCTTTTTCAGCTTTTTGAGCAAATGCTGCTGAAAATAGCAATAAAATTAACACTAAGGTTGATGTGAGTTGTTTCATTTTGTATTTTCCTCCAAAAATTTTTCAAGCTAAATGGGGCATTTAACTTGAGTGATTAAAATGTTTTAATGTTTTAATAAAGCAAAGCCAGAGAATTGATGAAATACTGGCATAAAAAGTTGGTTATAGTTACTCATGTTTTGCTAGTAACCAAATGTTATAATAACAAACTTCTTTATTTTCATAAATAATAAGAAACCGAGTATAATTAACCTGCAAGTTTCTCCAACTTGTTTAGAAAGGTCTGCAAAAGATGTCAAAGCGCGAAGCTAATTATCTTAAAATGCTTTTCCAAAGCAATACCAACTTGATATTTATTGGAATAATGGTTTTCTCTACTTTGGTTTTTAGCTCAGGTTTTCTTTTTCTCTTAGTTGCTGGAGAATTGGGCTTGGTAATGTTATCTCAAGTTGGTTTTGTGCAGTCTTATTTACGTAAAAAACAGGAGTTACTTTTACAAAAAGAGCAACAGTTGATGGAAGAACAAATAGTTGCTGGACTTGGAGATAATTACAAGAATGATTTTTATAGGATGAAACAACTTTGTGGTGAAATTGAAAGACGTGCCGCAGAGACAGACACAGATAAATCTTCGCTTTTACTTATAGATGGATTGTCTGAAAAACTTAATTCATTTCGCTCTGAATATGTAAAGATGTTAAGAGCTCATTTTTTGCTTTCTACTCGTAACTTTAAGACAATGAAAAGTAGAGTAGATGATGAAATTAGAAAGCTAGAAAACACTATTACTAATGAGCATTCTATACAAGTACGAGCTACTTTAGAGCAAAACCTAAAAATACTTCAACAACGTTCTAATAAACTAGTTCAGCTTGGAGATTTAGTTCGATTATTAGAAGCTAGATTACAAGTTGTCCGCAATTCCTTGCAATTGATCCAAGATGAAGTTTATAGTCTTACTACTGTACGTGGTATATCAGAAATGGTTGATGGATTGCTAACAAATTTACAACTAAGTGAAGAATTTAGATCTTATTATGATGACGTTTTAAGTGATAAGAGTTTAGCTGGAATAGATAACAATGAACTAGTTCTAGAGCCAGAATTTGACGCTAGAACACAATCTTATCAATCACCTAAACAAAGACAAAAAACTAGATCATAAATAGATACATTTCCTTGTTAATACTTAATTAGTTATCATATAGTTTATACTAAAAACAATAAGTAAGGAGAACTATGGCAGATAGACCTAAATCACCAGCAGAGTTAGAAAAAATGTTAAAAGATATGGAAATGATGTCTAAAGGCATAGGAGAAAAGCCAGCTGCTCCTCGAAGTGAAACAGCAAGTAGTGGAGGTGGCGCCCTAAAATCCCTTTTAGGCTTTTTTGTGAAAATTCATGATGAAGATGAAGATGCTCCTAAAGCTCCAACATCAAGACCTGCTACACCAACACCTTCAATGCCATCAGCACCACTATCATCAATGCCATCAATGCCATCCCAATCAGTACCTACAACATCTCAATTGCGTCCAGAAATGGTTGCAAATCAAAGAAAAGTTGCTGATTTAGTTGCCAATGAGCCTCCATTAAAATTTAATCCTCCAGCATTTGCTGCTCAACAAGAAGATCTCTCAGCTAAAAATTTTGATGATATATACCATGAAGCAGGAATACTTAAGAGTAAAGCAAGTGTTGATGAGCTATTAGAGTTAATGCAAAGCCCTACTGTAGCCAATCAACCTCTTTCTGTAAAAGTAATTGCCGTAAATTTAGCTCTTACAGCTAAAGGTGCTAAAGTAGATGATTATATTGCAGATGCTGTACGTAAAGATCAAGCCTTAGATGCTTATCAGCTAATGTTAAATGAACGCACAAATAAAATTGAAGAAAAAACAAAAGCTGATATTGAACGAATTCAAAAAGAAGTAGAAGAATACTTAAAGAAAAAGCAGCAAGAAATGGAAAAACTCCGTTCAGAAGCAGCAGAAGCAGGTCGTCAAGCAGTAGAATTTTCCATACGTCGTCAAGTTGAAGAACAACGCTTAGCTGATGCAATTAGCCCATTTTTAGAGGGCAAACCAAACCCTGTTTCTGTTGGAAATACTCCGGAGAGATCATAATATTTTAGACTATTTAATTAAGAGTTCGACCATAACGGCAAATCACTTGGTGCTAGAGTAGTAGCGTTAACTTGGGTAAATAAACATAACTTTAATATATAATTAGCCTGAAATAAACATAACATAATTTCAGGAAACGCAACCCAAGCAATAAATTTTCACAATTCAAAATTTGGAGGCAGTTATGAGAATCGGTCGAGTTGAACTTGGCCCAGGAGCGGTTATCCTAATTTTTTTAGTAATGGCTGGATTAATTTATGTTGGATTAGATAAAATTGGTGTAGTAGAAAAACTTAAGAATACAGTTAATCCTCCAGGAGAAAAAATTGGAACATCTAAAATTCCTGACAAACGGGCTAACCTTGGAGACTATAAAGATATTCCTGGCTCAGAAGTAAAAGCTCCAGAAAAGACCACAGATAATCCTGAAGTAACTATAGGCATATGGACTTGGCAAACCGTTAGTGGTCTTATTGATGCTGTAGGTGGAGCAGAAGGAAAATCAGGGGATCATCCTGATAGTTGTTTATGCCAAGCTGGAATTACTAATACTAAATTGGTCGTTCAAAATGATACTTCTGAACAAATTAAAGCTTTATCTGCTAACCAAATGCAATTAGTTACTACTACAGGTGACCAAGCTGCGGTAGACATTGCAGGTGCAAATAAATTATTAAAAGGTAACAAAGCAAAAGTTATTTGGAGCGGTGGATATTCATTTGGGGAAGATTGTTTAATGGGGCCAGAATCTTGGAGAAAAGATCCACAACTAGCTCGTGGGGCTGTAGTTGTAACTGCTATTCCTTATTGTGATTGGAATGTAACTGTAAATTGGGCTAGTGATAACCAAATTCCTGTTAATGGTGATGAAGAAAAATATGATCCAGGGGCTATTAACTTTGTTAATGCTACTGACCATATTGAAGCTTCTCAAAAGTTTGTTAAAAACGCCAAAGTTAGCCTAGTAAATACAACTACTGGCAAAAAAGAAGATCATCAAATAGATGCTGTTGCTACTTGGACTCCTGGTGATGTTACTGCTGCTAAAGAGCGTCCAAATGTTACTTATAGAGGCAAACAAGAAAAACTTCAAAAGATTGTTTCTACCAAAGAATATAGCTATATGATGCCTCATATCCTTTTTGGTAATGAAGATTGGCTAAATCAACATCGTGATTATGTAAAAACTTTACTTCGTTGTATGGCTCGTTCTAATGAAAAAATTAAAACAGATGACAATTATCTAAAGACTCGTATTGCTCCACTTAATGCCTTAACCTTTAATGTAGAAGGTGCTGGCCCTACATTTTGGTATGATTATTTCAAAGGTAAAGTAGAAGATGGTGTTTCTTTAGGTGGATCTCGTGTTAATAATTTAGCTGAAGTAAAACACCTATTTGGCTTAGATAATAATCAAGCTATAGAACAAAGTATCTTTGGCATTACTTACACCGATCATGCAAAACGTTTGCAAAAAATACTTCCTACCAGATTGGAAAGCTTTACTCCAGTTAAAGATGTAGTGGATTTAAGCTTTATTAAAGAAATTTCTGATGAAAAGAGCGAAACAAAAGTTTATCAAGCTAAGTTTGAAGCAGGTCAAAATACTGGTACTGTAGTTAGAGCAAACTACCAGATTAACTTTGCTAGTGGTTCTTCTTCTATAATGTCTTCAGAAACTAAGACTTTAGAAGAACTTCGTAGCCTCTTGATTCGTGCTAATGATACAAAAGTTATTCTCTATGGACATACAGATAATGCTGGTAGTGACACTACTAATATCCCATTATCAAAAGCCCGTGCTCAAGCAGTTTGGGATTGGCTAAAGAAATCAGATCCTAGTGGTGTAAATATCAATGATCAACGTTTGCAAACAATAGATGGTTATGGTTCAACTAAGCCTTTACCTGGAAATCAAAACCGAGATGATAAAGAAAAAGCTGCTAATAGACGTGTAGAAATTATTCTAAAGTAGCTTAGATTAGTAATATACAGTAGTGCAAATAAGCCTAGTTAACTTGCTAGGCTTATTTTATTTTTGGCAAAATTTTTGAGAGAAACCCCGCAGACAAAAAATTTTTGAGAAAAAATCCACAAACATAAATAAAAAAATCCACGAAGTTATCTTAATGACTAGTATTTTTTCGTTATCCAATACAATAGATTAATGGCACAAACATTGCGTAGAAATAAGTTGTTACTACTAGAAAATAAGTCTATTAGAAACTCGCTGTTAAATATCTAGTTGTAACAATCGAGGTTAAAAAACTATGAAAATACTAATTGCTTATGATGGGTTAACAGAATCCAATGCTATTTTGTCTCAACTAAAGGATATGGGAATAACTTCACCAACAGAAGTACTACTTATTGCTGTAGTAGAGTTATGGTTATTTTCTAACTCAGTTGATGCAGAATATGTAGAAATTTGTCAACTTAGTATGTCACAAATGGAAAAAGGAGCTAATGAAGCCAAAGAAAAATTACAAAAGGATTTTCCTGAATGGAAAGTTAACTACAAAGTAGAAATTGGTTCACCTGCTCAACAAATTCTTAGCATTGCTGAAGAATGGAAGCCAGACTTAATTTTAATTGGTTCTCGAAGTCGTTCTGAGGTTAATAGGTTTCTTTTTGGAAGTGTATCTCAAAAAGTTGTTACAGAAGCACATTGTTCTGTTAGAGTTACACGTAGTCAAGAAGAAGTAAGTGAACATACTAGATTGGTTATTGGTCTAGATGGTTCGGCAAGTTCAAATGCTGCTTTAGAAGCACTAGCTAGCCGTAATTGGAAACCTGAAACAGAAGTAAAGTTAATTAGCGCTATAGGTCTTGCTAATACTTCAGGTTTTGGTGCAAAAAAGGATAAAAAATTAGCAGAAGCCTTTCAAGATCTTTTTCATAAGGCTGAGGAACTTCATAAACAAGCTACTGCTAAGTTAACTCCTTTAGGATTAAAAGTTTTTTCTATAATCAAAGAAGGTGATCCTAAACAAATTCTAATTAAAGAAGCTGAAGACTGGAACGCAGATACAATTTTTCTAGGCTCTAGAGGCTTAACAAGATTTAAGAGATTATGGCTTGGTAGTGTGTCAACGGCTGTAGTTTCACGGGCACATTGTTCAGTAGAAGTTGTTCGTTAGCCATAGGTTAGAGTAATGAAAACAAGCATAATGGACAAAAAAATCATTGCTGCTTGGTGTAGCTATGATTTTGCTAACTCTATATATTATGCTGTAATTCCTTCTACTATATGGTCATCTTACTATGCTAATTATATAGTGGGAAATAGTAATGGATTAGGTGACTTATGGTGGGGTAGAGCGGTTTCTACCACAATGCTAGTTGTAGCAATAATTTCTCCTATAATGGGTGCTATTGCTGATCAAGCTCAAATAAAAAAGCGGTTGCTTGCTATTTATACAGTTTTTTCTATTATAGCTACTTGTTTACTTGGACTAATAGCTCCTGGAATGATTTTGCTAGGGTTTTTACTTTCGGTGATTTCTTTTGTTGGGCTAGAAGGTGCATTAGTCTTCTATAATTCGTATTTACCAGAGATTGCTCCCTCAGATTATCAAGGGCGAGTTTCTGGTTGGGGTTTTGCTCTTGGTTATGCTGGTTCATTATTTGGACTACTAATAATTCTACCATTTGTTAGGCAAAATCAATATAGCTTAGCATTTCTTATTACTGGAATAGGTTTTTTACTTTTTACAATTCCTTCATTAATTTGGCTTCCTAAAGATGCTCATGCTGGTGTTAGTGTTATGGAAGCTGCTAAATCTGGATTAAAGCTAACTTGGGAAGCTTTGCAACTAGCTTGGCATACACCTCAAATGCGTAATTATTTGTTTGCCTATTTATTTTTTGAGGATGGTACTAATACTATAATCAATATGTCAGCTATTTTTGCTTCAAAAACTCTAGGTTTTAATGCTACAGAATTGATACTTTTATTTGCAGTGGTTCAAATAAGCGCTTTGTTAGGTTCACTAGCTTGGGCAAAGCCTACAGATCGTTTTGGGCCTAAAAAGATAATATCAATTCTACTTATTCAATGGGCAATAGTTGTTATTACTACATATTTTGTTCAAACAAAAACACAATTTTTTGTGGTTGCAGTGCTAGCAGGTACAGGTTTAGGAGCCATTCAATCAGCTTCTAGAGCAATGATGTCTTTACTTATTCCAACTGGCAAAGAGGCAGAACTTTTTGGGCTTTATGCTTTATGTGGAAAGTCAGCTTCAATTATGGGACCAATTTTATTTGGAGCAGTTTCTGTTTATAGTGGAGGAAATCAACGCTTATCTATTTTATCTATACTAGTTTTTTATGTAATTGGAGGACTATTACTTAGACGATCACCTAGAAGTAAGTAAAATTTTATAGAATAAATCAAAGTTATTTATTTGTTTTTATCTGGAATAGTTTTAATAATATAAAGTTACAGACAAATAGCAAAATAACAGCCAACAAACAAGTGATTACCCAATAAAGAAAATAGTTTTTAATATTGATACCTGCTAATTCTCTAGAACTGTGAGAAAGGTTAATATTTAATGAAACTATAGTAAACATACGACAAAATTGTTGTATAGCTAAATACCAAAGAAAGGCGTAAATCCAAATATTTCGCTCAAACCTTATATGTTTCAAAACATAAAGCCCTGTAAGCCCTCCACCAATATGTACTAGAAATGTTGTTATTGGAGTTTCACCAAATTGGATCAAATCTATTATCCATAAGGGAAAGCCAACCACTAACCATAAAACAGAAATTCTAATAATAGGAATTATACCCAAGACTAAGCCTATAAATAATGTAAGAGTTGAGACATTACACATCCACAACATATTACTTGGATATCCTTGTTTATAATGATGGATAAAATGCATAATAAAAAATCCTAGCGGAAGTATTGCTAGTAGGCGTAGTTTAAAAGGAAAATTATCAGTTTGAGCAGTAATTTGAGGCATTAATAACAACTAGCTTTTGTGTTAAATAGTTTAAGTTAAGGTATATCTATTTCTTTATTTTGAAAATGTTAAGTTCTAATTAGTTTATCAAATTTTACTTTTTTGGGTGAAACTAATTGCTAAAAGAAAAAGTAGAGAACTATTATTTGAGAAGTTGCATCAAAATATTTTATTTTCAAGCTTCAGCTATTAATCAGGATTTCAGACTTTATGAGCAAATACTACTATCGGTTGTTGTTGATTATAGGGTTTATTTTATCTTCAACCCTAATTTCCTTAGCCCAAAATGCAGCAGGAACAATTTTTGGATCAATTACTGATGAACAAGGTGCTGCGGTTGCTGGGGCAAGAGTAGTAATAACTAATATTGCAACTCACGTTAGCCAAGAAACAGTTACAGATAAGGAGGGCAATTATAAAGTTATCCTTTTGCCGTTAGGAAAATATCAGGTTAGTGCTGAAGTAGACGGTTTTAAAAAATCAATCAGTAGCGAAGAATCCTTAAAAATCAATCAAACTCTACACATAGACTTAAAGCTTGAAATTGGTGTTAATGAAGAAGTAGTAGAAGTCAAAGCACAAAATACAATGATTGAAACTGTCAACCCAACTTTAGGTCAATCTGTTACTGGCCCAACAATAACTAATATGCCTCTTAATGGTCGTGATGTGCTAGATTTAGCACTACTTCAACCAGGAGTTACTGAAAAAGAAAGTTCAGGAGATCAAGAAGATTTTAGTTCGGGCAATTTTAGCATTGCAGGCTCACGACCTGATTCAGTGACTTATTTGCTGGATGGGGGTATCAATAATGATTTATTAGATAATGGGGTTGTACTTAATCCAAATCCTGATATTATAGCTGAATTTAGAATTTTAACAAGCAACTATACTGCTGAATATGGGCGCAATGGCGGAGGAGTAATCAGTATAGTAACTAAGTCAGGTACTAATAACATTCATGGAAGTGGTTTTGACTTTAACCGCAATGATGCTTTTAATGCTAATTCCTTTTTTAATAACAGAGATGGGCTGCCTAAGGATGTTCTTAAACGCAATCAATTTGGTTTTACTTTAGGCGGGCCTATTACAATTCCTAGTGTAATTAACGGTAAGGATCGTTACTTTTTCTTTTTTGGCTATCAAGGTCAAAGACAGACTCAAGATGCAACTACAGGAAATATCACAGTTTTTACCCCACAAGAGTTAAGAGGAGATTTTTCACACTCTGGATTTTCTGGTGGGGTTGATAGTGGAGTAGCTGCTTTTCTTAAAAAATATCCTTTTTTCCAACCTAATCCAGCCCTAGCTTCAAGAGCTATTATTGATACTAGTCGTATTAACAGTGTAGCACAAAGCTATATAAACAATGGTCTTATACCTTCTTCATCTAACGGTTTGTTAGATTCACAGGCAGGTGCAAGAAGTGATGCTGATGAGGAAACTCTTAAACTAGATTTTTCAGTTACTCCAAAAGATAAAATTACTTTAACTCTAGGAATGTCTAGCACTAATATTTTAGATCCTTTTTCTGAAGCCAATGTTGTTGGATATAAAAACACTACAAATACAGATCATTATTTCTTTAATCTTGCTTATACCAACACTATTTCCCCTTCTGTATTAAATGAACTGAGATTTACTACACAGAGAGTGAAATTAGCTAGTGCTGTGCCTGCACAAACACAACCTACGGCAAAAGTCTTAGGAATTAATATTACACCAGATGATCCAACTGGCCCACCTATGCTTTCATTTGCTAAAGGTTTAACAACAGGATTTTCTTCTCTTGGGCCAACAAAAATAGCAAATAACACATTTGCACTTACAGATACAATTTCTATAGTTAAACAAAAACATGTAGCAAAATTTGGAGTTGGATATTCAGCATATCAAAATAACACTCTATATGACTTTTTCGTTGATGGAATGTTTCTTTTTAGCGGCAAAATTCGCAATGGTGGAATTGGTACTGGAAATGATTTTGCTGATTTTCTACTAGGGCTTCCTGACTTTTATTTTCAAGCTCCACAAGCTTCTAGCAATATAAGAAGCAAAGCAGGTTATTTTTTTGCTCAAGATGAATGGCACATAACAAAAAACTTCACTTTAACTTATGGGTTGCGTTATGAGTACAACCAACCTAAATTTGATACTCAAGGGCGCTCTTTTTCCTTAAGTTTAGGTCAAAAGTCCACGGTTTTTCCTAATGCTCCAACAGGTTTGCTCTTTCCTGGAGATAAAAATGCTCCAGATGGAGCTAATTTTTCTGATAAAAATGATTTTGCTCCTAGAGTTGGTTTTGCTTGGGATCCTTTTGGAAAAGGGACAACAAGTATTCGAGGTGGAGTAGGTGTTTTTTATGATATCTTAAAAGGTGAAGATAATATTGAGTTTAATGGTCAAATACCTTTTTATAGTACTGCTTCTTTAAGTTTTAACCCATTAGCTAGTAATCCTACTAGAGAAGTAAATTATTTATCTAACCCTTTTGTTGCCGCAGGAGTACCTAACCCATTTCCTTCAAAACCTATTGATAGAAATGTAGATTTTGCTAAGGCAGGTTTCCAGACCGTTGGAGGCAGTGGCGTTTATTTTGTTGATCCACACTTGCGCACACCTTATATATATCAGTTTAATCTTGGAATTGAGCATCAATTAACTAAAGATATCAGTGTAGAGGTTGATTATGTTGGTAGTTCTTCACATAAACTTACTTCTTTAGTAGATGTAAATCCATATATTCTTGGCACAGATACTAGAGTATTTAATACTCAGGCTGGAATAGGTGCTACTAACTATAGCTATTTATATGAGTTTAGAAATATTTCTGATGCAAATTACCATAGTTTGGAAATTAGCTTACAAAAGCAATTTTCAGAGAATAAAAAGATAGGAAATACTTTCTTTAATTTAAGTTACACTTTAGGACACTCAATAGATAATGCTTCAGGATTTCAAAGACGTAACAGCGTTGTACCAGCATATGATTCAGGACTTTTTCGAGCTTCTTCAGATGGTGAAATTCGCCAAAGACTTACTCTTAGCGGAGCTTGGGAATTACCTTTAATGAATTTATGGGCTAATGGGCCAAAACGTTTACTTAAGGGCTGGACTATTTACCCAATTGTTAGCTATAGAACAGGCTTTCCTCTGGATATTTTTGCAGGGCTCTCTCAAGAAGATGATGCTCCTGGCCCTTCTGGCGCAGGAGATGCAGCTGTTGTACGTGCTAATCTTATGGCAAGTGCTATTACTAAAATTAATCCACATAATGTCACTAGTGTTAACGGTGTGTTAGGCAACTATTATTTTAATCCAAACCTATTTTCAACTGCTGGGCTTTTTGCAGATAGTTTTGATCCAACTTTTAGAACTTATGGAACTTTGCCAAGAAACGCTTTTCGAGGTCCTGGCAGAATGAATATAGATGTATCTTTGGTTAAAAGTATTCCCATTATAGAACAGAAATTAAGAGCAGAAATTCGAGCAGACTTTTTTAATGTGCTAAATCACACTGAATTTAATAGTCCTGATATAAATATTAATAGTGATACTTTTGGCCAAGTACTTGCTACAGCTAATCCTCGTACTATACAATTTGCTGTAAGATTAGCTTTTTAGTTATTTGATACTAAGAATATTACTTAGGAGTAAAGTAGATGCGTAAGAATCCTCCACATATCATACGTGCTACAGAAAGTAGTTACAAAAGTTTTTCAAGGAGTATTTTGCAAAGATGTTTATTAATAATGGCATTAATTCTGATAGTTGCTCCTGTGTCTATTCCTTATGCTCCAGTCTATGCTAGTAAACCTAAGAGTGGAGATGCCACCAGACGTATTAAAGTTAATGGTGGAGTCATTGATGTTTATTTTTCACCTGATCAATTTGATTTGCCAGAAGAAGCTTTGGTAAATTGGATTTCTCTTTCAGCTAAAGCCGTAGCCTCTTATTATGGACGTTTTCCAGTTCCTCGTCTTTCTGTTTATCTTCGTGATAGAGAAGGCAGTCGTGTTGGTTATGGAAGCACTCATCCAGCAGAAATTCCTTATATACAAGTTAATATTGGTCGTAGAATTACTAAAGATACATTAGATGATGATTGGGTAATGACTCATGAAATGACTCATCTTGGGTTTCCTTCTATTAATGGCTCATATTCTTGGATTGAAGAAGGTTTAGCAACATATATTGAGCCTTTAGCTCGCGCTCGCATTGGCACAAGCACAAAAGAAGAGTTTTGGCATGATTTACTACGTCATTTGCCTAGAGATCTTCCTAACTATGGTAAAAATGGTATGGAAGAAGCTTCCAATTTTAGTGAAATTTATTGGGGAGGAGCGCTGTTTTGGTTAGTGGCAGATGTTGAAGTTCGTAAACAAACAAATAATCGTCGTGGTCTTGAAGAGGTGCTTCAACATGTTATTTCACGAGGCGGTACAATTACTAGTGATTGGGATTTAAAAGAACTTCTAAATGAGTGTGACAAAACAGTTAATAAAAGGATTTTTACTAACACCTACAATAAAATGATGGTTACTCCAATTAATATAGATGTTAATGAGTTGTGGAAGCAGCTAGGTGTGGAGTTAAAAGATAACAAAGTGATTTTTAATAATAATGCTCCATTAGCTAAAATTAGGTTAGCTATAGATAAATCAAGGGATTAAACCATTTAAGATTAAGTTCACCGGCGAGACGAACAGGGAACAATAACGAATCGCTCGCCGAGTCTGTATGAAATATTTGTTATGCGTTTTTAGTAACTACTACTAGAAGCAATAATAAAAAATCATCAACTCATTAAGAACTTTTGGTATTAGAAGTTATCATAGAATTACAGTAACGACATTTTATAGCTTCTTTCTTTATATACTCAGCACAAAACGGACATTTTTTATGAATAGGTTCAACATAAGGTTTATAAAAAAATAATGACAAAGTCATACAAGCAAATAGTAAGAAACCTACTATCATACCTAGAAAACTGTTTGGATATAAATATGTCAGTACTCCAGATGAGAGCAAGCTTCCTATAAACAATCCTACTATCCTATAAAACATCAGCTTTGCTTTTTTATTAATAGCTGAATTATCAATTACAATATTATTTATTTTATCTTTCTCATTCAAAGCCAATAATTCCAAATTATTTGGAGTACACCTTTCACAATAAGTTGTTTTAGGATCGAACAAATCTGCCTTATGGCAAATTTCACAGCGTTCTGCAAATAAGTTTTTTTTAATTTTGAGTTTATTGTCCATTTCTTTTTACGCTATTGAATTAACTTAGGTTGTACATATTAACATACTTTTACTATATCTTTTTAAGAATTTGATTAGGCTATCAAAATTGTACTTTTCTACTATTAAACGCATAACTAAATATTAGAGCAAATCAATTAAATCATCTGTTTCTGCTGCAATTCTAGTTGGAGGAGTGATTTTCTTTGTTATTCGTCTAGGGGTAAAGGTTTGGATATTTAATAATCCTTGCTCTTGTAAAGGTTTGATTTTATTAAGTAATGGCAAAGAATCTACATTATGTGTACTAAGAAAGACCCACTTAGTAGCTCTTGTTATAGCAGAGAAGAATATTTTTTGTAGTTGTAATTCAGATATATTTTTAGGGAAAGAACTAGTAATTATTTGTGGAATAACTATAGTGTCAAATGTAATTCCTTGTGCATTTTGAAACGTTAATAACTTAGGACAATCATTCCCAAAATCTAGTTTATTTTGACTTCCATCATTACGAACATCTGATAAGATTTTTCTAATTTCTAACCTAGGATCTTTTAGAAGTTCAGCGAAGTGATGGACTTGTTCTTCATTAAAAAGCAAGATACCCACATTTTCACCTTTTATAAGGCGGTTTCTCAGCACTTCTATTATTTTGTTTCTTTCATCTTGAGCATTAGCAGCGTAATAAAGTACAGGAGTTTCTTTTTCACTTTCAGGGATTCTAGCTTCATGTAAGTAAGCATTGCGTATTTCTAGATCATTTATAAACTGAGATGCAAGATTTATAATGTAAGGAGAACATCGAAAAGCACCATTTAAGTGTAATGAATGACGTTGGCGCATTTTAGCTAATAGTTCTCCACTACTTAAACCAAATTCATTAATTTTATGTTTATCATCTGCTACAACTGTAACATGTCTAGAAATAGTAGATATTATATCTAGTGAAATACTATCTAGCTCTTGTCCATCATCCACCAAAATAAAGTCATATATTGGAGTAACTATATCTTTAGTGCGGACTATATTTAGGACTGACTGAAAGATATTATCGATAAAAGAAGAATTGGAGCTATATCTAAGTTTACTTAGAATTGCTTTGCGAATAAGATCAAAATTAGGGCTTCGGTCGTTAGATTCAGGAATTAGAGTATTTATATGGTAGCGGTAAAAGCTTAAGCACCAAGAATTAAAGGTAGAAAGACTAGCTTCAGGAATATTTAATAAAGAAAGAGCTGAGCGCAAATAGCCCTTCATTACATTATGTTGGACAAAAATATGGAAACGATTTGAAGGAATTTTTAGGCTATCAGAGAGATAACGAGCGCGATGAATTAGCAGTTGTGTTTTACCTGTACCAGTTACCCCAAAAACCACACGATGCTCATTTGCACCCATTTCAATCACACGTTGTTGTGCTGGAGTAAGTTCAGATTTAGCTACTAGTGGTGTTATCATTCTGAAGCCTTTTGTAATCCAGGAGTGATCATAGGCAATACTCCTCGCTCTACTACTAATTCTCTACGTTCTTTACGACGTTTTTGCTCTAATTGGATTTGTTCTATTAGATCATTTCTGCCAGCTAATCTTGCTCCAGCCAAAATCCAACCTAATTCCCAATCATCTAAAGAAGAAATAGATCCAAAAGTATCAAAAGCCTCTTTTAAATATCTATCTCTTTCAGAAACTTTATGGCAACAATCAGCAACTTGAGCTGCTAGTACTAGATACGGCCCTTCACGACGTATTGAGAAAGCTTTTTCCAAAGATTCTAACGCTTCATTGTAGCGTTTTCTCTTTTTTTGTGCTAATGCCAAGTTAAACCAAGGTGTACTCCAAAAAGGAGATGCTGCTGTTGCTTCTCTGTAAAACTTCTCTTCTCGATCATAATCTCCCATTTCACCAAAGTAAATTCCCATTTTATTTAAAATACTAGCATCTACACCATTTTTACCTTGAAGAGCTTTTTTCAAATAATCAATAGCTTTCTCTCTTTGCCCTAGTTCAACATAGTTTTCTGCTAACTCTACAAGCTTATCTGGTACACGTGAGGCTGGGTATTTTTTATTACGCAAGTCTTCTTCTATTTCATCAATTTTGAGCCTTCTACTTTGAGGGTTAACAATATTGGTAAGAGGATTTTCTATTCTAGCTCTAAAAGGTTCTTCTAAATCATCAGCATAAGCCAACTTCATACGTAGGTCTAGGACTTGATTTTCATCATAACGATATTCTAAGCAAAGTTCATCCCCTTTATGAACAGGGCCAAGGATTTGCCAGATCTGACTAAATAGTTTTCTCTCATCATCTCCTCCAACTATCTCAACTCTTAGATCTACAGAGGACATAGTTGTTTCAGGTACAGCTAATGAATAACATCTAGCATAAGTATCATCTGGAGGATATGGTAAGTCAGTGCCTTTAGGTATTAATTCTAGTAAGCCAGATTCAGTACGTATAGATATTGAATCATGGCAGATTGTTTGAACAATTCCTTTACCATAAAGTGCAAGTACTAAAGCATGATAGGCTGCACCTCTTGCGATTGCCAATTGAACTAAACTGCGATCAGAATATGTCATTAATTTAGCTTTAGAGAAAAACTTACCTACAGATTGCACTACTTGAGGGATTAAGCTACTTCCCCCAACTAATAAACAGTAATCTACTTGCTTAGCAGTTAATCCGCTACGATCAAGAGCATCTTGAAGTGGAGCAAAGATTGAACAAGTCATTCTATACTCAGTTTCACGAGAGTAAACTAAGTCTGAATCCAAGAAAGGTTTAAGAACTTCTTCAAACTGTGCTGCGGTAAGTTTAGGCGATTGTAGTGTTAAATTGCGGTTTTTTACTTTGAAAGAAAATTGTCCAGGTTGTTGTTTGAAGATTTGGGATTTATTTGCTGAGTCATATTTGTTAAATTGTTGTAGTTGAAGTATTTCACTACACAGACCAATTTTTAGAGTTTCTGCTATTCCAAGTAAACCTGGTTCAAGAAATTTTTTCTTATCTTCAAAACTTAAATCAAATTGAGATAGTTCATTTTCTTTAATTAACTGAGGAATTAACACATCATAAACAATTGCAGCATCAATATCTCCACCTCCAAGCCTATGATAACGAGAAACAGCTAAAGGAGAAGTTTTTAACCTGCGGCTTCGGTTAGGCATTTGAAGACGAAAAACCGCCACATCACAAGTTCCACCTCCAAAGTCAAAAACCACTAGACTTTTTGGTTCAGTAGATTCTTTTATAAAAGTTTCTCGATAGGTAATTAAATAATCTAGAAATGCTGCAATAGGCTCATCAAGTAAATCTCCACCTGTTAGATGTAATTCTGCTAGTTCGGCTGCTCGTAAGGTGTCATGTCGTTGTGCAGCTTGAAATGAAGCTGGAACTGTTACAACTATGCGGCTTACAGGCATATCATTTTGTTCTAAAGCTGATTCATGCATAAATTGTAAGACTTGCCCACCAATTTCTGCCGCAGAGCGAAAACCATCTGGTGCCATATGGTATGTACGCATAATTCCAATATCATTTTTACATTCATAAAAGAGATTTTGATTTTGTTTTAGATTTAAATCTGACGCACGGGCGCGTAAACGCTTTGCTCCTTCACCAACAACAACTTGCCCTTCATGTAAAGCTACTATTGAGGGCACTAAAACATGTGCATATTCTCCATCAGCTGTAGGTTGAGTTATTTCTAAACAATGGACATTAATAGAACTATGCTCATTGCTATCCCAAATAATTTCAGCTATAGCTGAATTAGTTGTTCCTAGGTCAATACCTAAAACACGAATAGGTTTAGAATATTTTTTTATTGCAGAATTTTCCGGAATAAGTAGCGCTAGCTGGTTCATTAATTTTTTACCTATCAGAATTTACTCTAATTTGAATATAAGCTTTCTATTTTAACATTTTAGCAGAAAAAAAATATTTGATTTTTTCCTAGTTCTTAGAACAAATGTAGAATGAGTTATTGTCAAATTAAAAAATATAATAGTTAAAATAATTTTCCATTGACAATGGCTATAAAACTAGTGGATTATTACTAATCTGTCTTTTATTAAAAAAAGCCTGAAATGCTTTTCAATTCGCGTAATCAGGCAATAATAATTTAATACCTAGGACAAAAAACCTAGAACAGTTGTGACGAAACTAATAAGCTAAAATAAGTTGATGTAAAAGTTGGGTATAGGAAAACAAAAATAAATAATTTTTATTTTTGATTTGGGCTTTATAGGAGATTGGTTATGAACGGGCAGAATTTAGAAAAGGGTTTAGCTTATGAACTAGCAAAGGCACAACAAAAAATACAAGAACTAGAAAGCTCCAATTCAGATTTAAAGCAAATTGGCAAAGTAGTTTTAGAGACAACTTTAGAACCAATGATCATTGTAGATAAATTTGGTAAGTGTATCGATATTAATGCAATTGCTAGCAGTTTGTTAGGCTTAAAAAAAGAAGAACTGCTAAGTGCTTTAATAAAAGAGCTTTACATATCTTATGCAGAAAATAAGAGCATTCCAGATCCAAGTGGTAACTTACATATATTTCTTGTAGACAAAACAAAAGATCCAATAGAAACCCCTTACACAATTAAAAATAAAATTAATGATAACTTAACTCTATATATATTAGACGATCCAATAAAATCCTCTTTATCATTAAGAAATGATTTTTCAAGAAACAAACCTGAGAAAATCAATATTTCAATTGATAATTCTGAACTTGATGAACTTATCCCAACCATGTTTACTAATCTTGGTAGATGGGCTTATCACTTGATAGAAGACGAGCTATTTTGGTCTGAAGAAACTTGTAAGATTTTTGGAGTTTCAGAAGCTGAATTTGATGGAGGAATAAAAACCTTTTATTCCAGAATACACCCAGCAGATTTAGAGCTTGTTAAGCAAGCTTGGCAAGAAACCATCAAAGAAAGAGGTTCTCATAAAATAGAATACAGAATTATTCAACCTACAAGTGATATTAAATGGGTGTATGAAAAATGTAGCATTGTTTTTGATATAAAGAATAATCCTGTTAGATTGATAGGGTATTACCAAGATATTACAGATAGAAAAACCAATGAAGAAAAAATTAAGCAACAAGCTAAACTCTTAGATATTGTTCAAGATGCAATTATAGTTTGTGATTTATCTGGAAGAATAATTTTCTGGAATAAAACAGCTTCTAAAATGTATGGATGGGAATCTGAAAAAGTTTTAGGAATGAACCTATCCAAACTATTAAGCCAAAATTCTATGATTGATGAACAACAATGGATAGATGGATATAACAAAGTTATTGAACAAGGAGAATGGACTAGTCAACAAAAGCACTTTAATAGAACAGGACAACAACTTTTAGTTGAAACTCGATGGGTATTAATGTCTAACAATAATAGTAAGTCTATATTGATTGTTAATACTGATATTACAGAAAAAAGAAAATTAGAATTAGATTTTCTACGAGCCCAAAGAATAGAAAGTATAGGTGCTTTAGCTAGTGGTATTGCGCATGACCTTAATAACATGCTTTCTCCAATACTATTGTCAGTACAAATATTAAAAAGAAAATCCTCAGATCCTATAATTCAAAAAATGTTGTTAACTCTTGAGTCTACTGCTCAACGTGGTGCAGATTTAGTAAAACAAGTTTTATCCTTTTCTCGCGGTTTAGAAGGTAGAACTTTTTCAACAGATGTAAAACAGGTAATTTCTGAAATAGAGAAACTAGTTAAAGAAATTTTCCCTAAGTCTATAGAGTTGACAATAAATGTAGATAAAGATTTATGGCCTATCTTTGGAGATCCAACACAAATACACCAAGTCCTGCTAAATTTATGTCTTAATGCTAGAGATGCAATGCCTAAGGGCGGAATGATAAATATACGTGCTAGTAATACTACTATAGATAGTCATTATGCACAAATGCAGGCAGGTTGTAATCCAGGGCGCTATATTGTTATAGCTGTAGAAGATACTGGAAATGGAATTTCTCCTGACAATTTAAATAAAATTTTTGAGCCTTTTTTTACTACTAAAGATATAGAAAAAGGAACAGGTTTAGGGCTTTCTACTGTGATGTCAATTGTAAAAACCCATGGAGGTTTTATCAATGTGCACAGTGAATTAAATAAAGGAACTAGATTTAAAATTCACTTTCCTGTAGCAGACAAGTCCACTAAGAAAATGGATATTAATGAAATTGAGCTAGATTCTCCTTTGGGTGATGGAGAAACAATTTTAGTTATAGATGATGAAGCTGCTATTAGAGAAATTACTAAAAGTACTTTAACGGCTTATAATTATAATCCAATTACTGCTACTGATGGGATAGAAGGACTTACCCTTTATATTCAAAATAAAGAAGCTATTAAGTTAGTGGTAATGGATGTAATGATGCCTGTTATGGATGGAATTTCAACAATAAAAGCTTTACAAAGAATCAATCCAGACGTAAAAATAATTTCAATTACAGGTCTAGCCACATCTAGTAGGGAAAATGAACTTATAAATTTAGGTGTCAAGAAAATTCTTGCTAAGCCTTATTCAGCAGGCACTTTATTAAAGGCTATAAGAGAAAATATAAAATAATTTGATTAGATTAAAGCTATAAACCCCAGGCTTTTAAATCCCAACCTTCTTAGGTTAAGATTTAAAAGCCTGGGGTTTTCAGGCTTGATACTGGATTTTAGTAGAAAGTTATCCAACTTTACAAAGTTTGCTAAGTTTTTAGCTTTATTAGAAAACCTACCAGAAAAAGGTAATATCTTCTGCAACAAGTTTTGATTTAAATAAAGTGCTATTGGTTGTAATAGAACCATTAGTACCGCTTTCATCTGTGATAGTTACATCGCCTAGGTGATAATCCCCCATTGGAATACCAGGTTCAGCGTCATTAAATGTCATAGTAATGGTTGCAACTTTAGGCATAGACACTTTACCTGCACCTGCTTTGGAGTAATTAATGCCATATTCATAGTAGACACCTAAATCTGGAGCAATGACTTTTGCAGACATTGTAATTTTTGACCTTACTGTAGGATCTTTAGAAATTTCAAATGATTCTATGCCACCAGTAGAAGTAGCTCTTGAGTTAGAAATAAAGCCTTTAGGAGCACTTTCACTACATAGAGCAAATGTTCCCCACCAAAATGGGTTTTCTACTTCATCATAAGGTTTTTCAGGATCTCTTGGATAACTTATCAAAACATAAACATATTTCTCTTTTGTTTTAGAGATATTAATAGGCAGATTACTATTGTAACGACAATCCAGGGTGACCAAAGCCAATTGTTGAGTTCCATTTGTTGTTACCCAAGGAGCTTTTACTATTGCTTGGTGTGTTCCATAGAAATTCATATCCCATAGAGGAAACTCCCCATTATTAGTTTTTACCATATCTCTAATATTGAACATTGGAGTAAAACCAGCACCACCAACTAAACCAGTAGCATTTTTAAATTTTAGCATAGTGTCTGTAGGGGTAGCATTGTTGTTATTATTAACTGGTTTGGTATCAATAACAAAGGCTTTGCTATCACTACTATGACCAGATACAATAACACGAATGTTTGCAGGCCCAGTTACTATGTTATCTGGTACACGTACTGATAAAGTAGAATTTGCCATACCTAAAACTGCTACAGGAGTATCATTAAATGTCACTAGGTTATTAGCTGGTTGACAACTAAGATTTTCTCCTTTTATTTCAACAACACTATTTGCTTCAGCATGTTCAGGGCTAATACTTGTAATAGTGGGGACACCTTTATCATAAAGGAAATTGCCTAGATTAGAGGCAAGTTTATTGACAAATACACGCACCGATACTACACCACTACAAAGCTGATTACCTGCTAACTGAGCTACGATTTTTTTGTTTTTCACCTGTGCTATAGTAGCAATTTGTGGAGTATCATTAATAAATATCTGAACAACACTTTGGTCATGACCAAATCCTGCTCCTCTTATTTCAATGAGAGGATAAGCATCATTGTTAAGCACTGTAACAGTTTGAATTGTAGGGATCAAAGGCGGTGAAGACGTTTGAGCAGGGGAGA
This sequence comes from Blastocatellia bacterium, assembly GCA_039812885.1. GTDB lineage: Bacteria > Acidobacteriota > Blastocatellia > Chloracidobacteriales > JADJPF01 > JADJPF01. Next base: position 261,902 of record JBDIBI010000004.1, on the reverse strand, counting down.
TTGCTGCTAAAGTAGCCATCAAGAAACAAAGCTTTAGCACAACTTTTAAAAATTTCATAAACTTTCCTTTCTTAATTAATTTAAGTTTTATCTAACTACACCAACAGAAACAAGTTTAATTGTTGGTGCAATCTCGCTGTGAGCTATTACAGAAAGATTTGGCAAGAACCGTGCCGTAAGCTTTCTTAAATGGGGACGAATTAGCGCAGAACAGAGTAAAACTGGTTGTGCAAGCACTGCTGACTCTGCTGTTAACTCAATTTTTTCCAATAATGTACGTGCAAAATCTGGTTCCATAGCAGATTTACTAGTATTAGGTGTTAAACCAAGCTTATCTGCTATTTGGTTTTCATAAGTTGGATCTAAAGTTAGTACCACTAATTCCCCAACATCATTAGATAGGCGGTTACAAATGGTACGTGAAAGCGCCACACGTGCTGATTCTGTCAAAACGTTGACGTCATGTGTCAAAGTTCCTGTATCAGCAATCGCTTCTAAGACAGTAGTTAAATCCCTAATAGGTACTCGCTCTTTTAGCAAGTTTTGTAATACTCTTTGAATTTCACCTAGACTTAAAACTTTAGGTGTGATTTCTTCAACAACTTTAGGATGTGTTTTAGCCAGTTCATCAAGTAAGGCACGGGTTTCTTGTCGACCTAAAAGTTCTGGAGCATGTTCTTTTATAATTTCTGAGAGATGAGTACATATTACTGTAATAGGGTCAACTACTGTGTATCCAGCAGTTATAGCTCTGTCTTTTTGTTCACTGCGAACCCATAGAGCTGGCATACCAAAGGCTGGTTCTGTTGTTGGAATACCTTCTATTTGTTCACGAACAATTCCAGGGTCAATAGCCATAAATGAATCAACCCTTAATTCACCTCTAGCAATACGATTACCTTTCATCAAAATAGCGTATTCTCGTGGGGATAGTTGAAGGTTATCTGTAACATGCACAGAGGGAACTATTATGCCTAGATCTAAAGCAATTTGACGGCGAATTTCTCGCATTCTAGAGACAAAGGCATTATCTGAGCTAACTAAAGAAATAAGTCCATACCCAACTTCTAAAGCTAATGGATCTAATTTAAGCAAAGCTTCTGTTGCTTCAGGTTGTGGATTTGTTTCAACAGTTTGTTGTTCTTGTGCTGCTTGCTTTTCTGAAGCTAAATGTTCTTGGTATTTTTCTGATAAATAAGCAGTTGTTCCTGAGCCTGCTGCTAAAAGTAGAAAGGCAATATGTGGCATTCCAGGAAGTATTCCAAGAAATCCTAATACACCAGCAGCTATATAAAGAGGTAAAGGATTAACAAGTAATTGTGAAGATACAGTCTCACCCATATTTGATTCTGTTGCTGCACGAGTTGTAACAATTGCTGCTGCGATAGAAACAAATAAAGATGGAATTGCCGCAGCAACTCCATCACCTACAGTAAGAACTGTATATATTTTAGCTGCATCAGTTAATGATAAATTATGTTGTAAAACACCAACAGCAAAACCACCAATAATGTTTATTACTGTAATCAAAATAGAAGCTACTGCATCACGTTGTGTAAAACGAATTGCTCCATCCATAGCACCATGAAACTCTGATGCACGAGTAATTTCACTACGTCGACGTTTTGCCTCATGCTCATCAATAATACCTGCTGCTAAATCAGCATCTACTGCCATTTGCTTACCAGGCATTGCATCTAATGTAAAACGAGCCATTACTTCTGATGAACGAACTGCACCATGGTTAACTACAATAAATTGAATAACTAACAAAATGATAAATATAACTAATCCAACAAAATAATTACCTCCAATTACAAATTCCCCAAATGCTTTAATTACTGTTCCTGCAGCATTTTCTCCTGCATCTCCATTTAGCAAAATAAGTCTTGCGGTTGCTACGTTAAGGGATAAACGATAAAGAGTTGTTAATAATAATAATGTTGGAAAAGCGTTAAACTCAACTGGTTCAATGACATACATTGATACTAGCAACAAAATAACAGATAACATTAAGTTAAAGCTAATCAGCACATCTAGTAAAACTGTTGGCAAAGGAACAAGTAAGACTAACAAAATAACTACAGCTGCTAAAGGTACTGCTAAGTGAGCATAAGTAGTAGCTTTTTGAATAAAAGATGTAGTTTTATTTATCATAAATTGTCCTAATCTTTTAGAGTTAACAAGGATGGTGGTAGATTATGCAAGCAGAGTTCCGTAGTTTAGGTTAAACAGTCATTTTTATTAGCTTGGTTGATTTAGAGAAATAGAAAATAGGTTAAATTATCTAAAACTAGCAGTTGCCTGTCTTTGATAAACATAGGCTAATACTTCTGCAACTGCTCTGAAAAATTCTGAAGGAATAACTTGTCCTAATTCAACTTCACGGTAAAGTGCTCTAGCTAAAGGAGGGTTTTCTACAATACATATATCATTTTCTGTAGCAATTTCTCTAATTCGCAATGCTAAAAGATCTGCTCCTTTGGCTAAAACTATTGGAGCAGGTGATTTATCTTTGTCATAAGCTAAAGCTACAGCAAAGTGTGTTGGGTTAGTAATAATTACCTGAGCTTTGTGGACATCAAGCAGTGAACGACGTTGAACTAAGGCTCTAGCCGCACGCCGCCGTTGGCCTTTAATTAAAGGATCTCCTTCTTGGTTACGAAATTCATCTTTTAATTCTTGCTTAGTCATTTTTAGAGATTTTTCATGTTTATACCACTGATAACCATAATCTATTAATGCAAAAAGAATTAACACTGCACCTGCACGAATTCCTATCTTAAAAAAAAGCTCACCAGCAACAAAGATTATACTTCTAACAGGTAAACCAACTAGTTTAGGAATATCTGTAAGTGCAATTAGAAAAATGCTATAACAATTTGAAAATAAACAGGTTAATTCTGCAAAATCTTTAAGCATATCAATTAAAGATTGACTGCTAAAAATTCTTTTAACATTGGCTACAGGATTTAGTCTTTCAAATTTAGGAAATAGATTTTCTAATGTAACAGCAAATCTAGTCTGTAGAAAGTTTGCTGCTAAACTGCTTACTAAAATGGTTATTGTTACAGGAGCAATCAAAATAGCAAGTGACCAAACAGCTTCAACAAAAATTTTTTCTGCTGTTTGTTGAGTAAGATTTATATTATCTCCTGCATGACTTAGTGTTTGGCTAAACATATTGAGAGCTTGTTTAAGCCAATCATTTCCAGTGGCTTTAAGTACCATTAATCCAGCTAAAAAACCAATTGCCCCTGGTAGTTTGTTGCTACGAGGAATTTGGCCACGTTTACGGGCGTCTTCACGCCTTTTATGTGTTGGTTTTTCTGTGCGATTGTCTGACATAATAGAAAATTAGTAAAATTAAAAAATAGTTAAAGTCTTCTTTATAACAACTAAAATAAGTCGAATTCTTTCAGGTAAAACATATAAACAAGAACCAATTATTAATAAACCAAACATAATTTTTATTGGGAAACCAAGGAGTAAAACTTGTATTTGTGGCGCTATTCGCCCAGCTAAGGCTATAACTATTTCTACAGTAAATAGCAAAATAATAGCTGGTGCAGCTAAGGCCACACCCATTGTAAGTGCACTAGCAGAAAGCTTTATTAGCAAGTTTAAGAAATCTGCAGAAAGAGAGAAATTACCAGGAGTTAAACTATAAAAACTCCTAACTGTTGCTGTAACTAGCCAATGATGTCCATCCATTCCAAGTAATAATGTAATGGCAAACATTTGCGCTAATGTCCCTATAGCTGTGGTTTGAGTTCTATTAGTTGGATTAATAATACTTCCTAATGAAAAACCCATTTGCCCAGCTAAAACTTGTGCTGCTACATCCACACTACTAAAAACTAATTGCCCAATAAAACCAATTAAACAGCCAATAACTACTTCTCCAATAATAACTGCTGCTAGGCTCAGTAGCTCTGTTGGAGGGGTTTCTAGCTTTGAACCTACAATAAGAGAAATAACTATAGAAAGACCTAATGCAACAAAAACTCGAATATTTTTTGAAAAAGCAGAGATACTCCAAAAAGGAGCAAATGTGACTAAACCTGCTACCCTAGCTAGCACAACTATAAAGATTAAGATTGGTCTTACAGGTATAGTGATAGTTTCCATAGTATTTTACAGTACAGTTTATACTTAGCTAAAAATAAACTTAAAGTAATCCTATATAGGCTGGAGTTTTAGCAAGCATTTAGCTTGCCAAAACTATCAGAAATGATTCGTCATCTTATAAATTGAGAGAAATCACTAAAAAGGGCTTTGGTAAAAGTGGTTAGTATTCTCATTGCCCAAGGAAAAATAATTAAAAAAACAACAAAGATAGCTACTACTCTTGGGACAAAGGAAAAAGTTTGGTCTTGGATAGAAGTAAGGTTTTGGATTATGCTAATAAGCACACCTACAACAATTGCTGCCAATAACATTGGCCCAACTATCCACATAAGTGTTTCTAGTGCTTGGCGTATTACAGTAAGAACTATAGCATCATACATAAATTGGCCTCTTTTATAGTGAAATTTACATTAAGTTTTTTACTAAAGAGCTAACTATTAAATGCCAACCATCAACCATTACAAATAGCAATAGTTTTAGAGGCGTAGAAACAACTACAGGTGGCAGTTGCATCATTCCCATAGAAAGTAGTACAGAAGAAACTGCCATATCGATGACTAAGAAGGGGATAAAAAGAACAAAACCTATTTGAAAAGCAGTTTTTAGTTCAGAAATTAAATAAGCTGAGACTAAAGTAATAGTGCTAACATCATCTTGAGTTTTAGGGCGTGGATCGCCGGAAAGCTTTACAAACAAAGCTAAGTCTCGTTCTCTAGTAAAACGAAACATAAAATCTCTTAAAGGGACAAGACCTTTTTGTAAAGCATCAACTTGAGAAATCTCCTTTTTTACCATTGGTTGGAAAGCTTCATTATTAATTCTTTTAATTGTTGGAGACATAACAAATAAGCTAAGAAATAAAGCTAGTCCAATTAATACTTGATTATTAGGAGCTTCTTGTGTTCCAAGAGCTTGACGCAGGAAGTGAAAAACAATTATTAATCTGGTAAAACAGGTCATAGAGACCATTATTGCAGGTATTAAACTTAGTAATGTAAGAATGATTACTAGTTGTATTGGGAGGGTATTATTTGCAGCTGTTGAGCCAAGATCAATCGATACGTTCGGTTCGCTGGCGGCGATTAACATTAGGACGGTATTGCTCATTGTTATGATTCTCCTGGCTATTATTATTGTTTTTAAGCTGTGTTAAGTAATCAGGAGAATTTGCCATTTGATTTTCAAGGTGTTTTAATTGGGCAATAAGATCGCTGTCATCATCTTCACGTGTACTTTTTAATAATTCGCCTACTGATGGAGCATGTTGTTCTTCAACAACATAGGCTTTTTCATTTTTTTCTTCTTTAGGACAATCTTCAGAAGCTAAAACACGTATGGAATTACCAGTTGCTCCTAGAAGTAAAATACGATTACCAAAACGAACTGCTGAAACAGACTGCTTATCTCCAATTGAAGTAGTAGAAAGAACTGTAAAAGGTGTTTTGCTATCAGGCAATCCAAGACGCGGATTCCCCATCCGCCGCATTGCCCAAACACCTACCACTAATAATCCTAATATTAATAGTAGCGCTCCAACTGTGCGTAGCAACAGACCAAAGCCGTTTAATTCTTCAGGTTCTTTTTCTTTTTTCATAAAAGGCAAAGAATCTTCATCTTTTACATCTTGGTTGCTAAGCTTGGTTTCTTTTGTGTTACTGTTAGCTAAACTAATTTGATTAGTTTGATTAGTTTGACTAGTAGAAACCGCTTGGCTCACCTGGTCTGGCTTTGTAGTCAACTCACTAGCTAGAGTTGTTGGTGCTAAGCAGAATAGGCAGATTGAAAAAATCGCTATAAGTTTTATTAGCGATCTAGACAATTTAACACCATTGTTTATTTTATTTTTGGTATCACAATTTCATTTATACGTACACCTGTACGATCCTCTATAGTAAGAATTTCACCATGTGCTAAACATTGATTATTTACCATTACATCTACTCCTTCTGCAGAAGAGCGTTTTAGAGCAATAACGCTATCCAGTTGAAGGTCTAGTATCTTTTCAACAGTCATTTTAACACGTCCAAGCTCTACAGTTAAAGTAAGAGGTATATCTAAAAAATTTCTCCAAGTCTCTAGCTCCATTTTATTGGTTGCTTGGAGAATACGCCTCTTTTCTTCTGTGACTTTTTCTAGTTTACTCATATTATTTCTGTACTATCAGCTCAGTAATGTAAATAGCTTTGATCTCAGGTTCAGAAACTGCTTTTTTAGCTGCTTTGAGCAACTCTTTTCGCAAATTAACTTTACCCTCAACCGTTAGGAGATCTTCAGAAGTTTTGGTCATTAAGACAGCTAATAAAGCATTTCTTAAACGTGCAGTAAAAAGTGGATCAGGTTTTTCTGCTTTTTCTGCTGTATCTACACCAAGACTTACTGCCAAACGTAAATAACGATTTTCTGTTTCATCTGCTAAATTGAGAATAAATGGCTGTAACTCGATTACTTGCTTAACACTTTTATCTTTAGGCAATAATAGTGCCAGAGATGGAGCTTTTTTACCTTCTCCTTCTGAAGAACCTTCTTCTTCTTCTTCTGAATCTTCATGACTTTCAGCTTTTTCTGAAGTTTCTTCTTTGCTGGCCTTTTCTTTACTTTCTTTAGCTGCTTTGCCATCTTTACCATCAGTGGAAGCATTTGCTTTCTTTAAATAGAAAAATACTCCACCTCCCAAGGCTAAAACTACTACCAAAATTATTATTAATGGTAATTTACTTTTAGCTGGGGTTGCTGCTTTAGCTTGTTCACCAGCAGCAGCAACAGCAGGAGCAGCAGTTTCTGTATTGCTTGACATAGCACTCTCCTATTTTTGACAGTAACTGTCAAAATTTTGACAGTTACTATCTGCTTATTGTCAGTTTAGATGTGTTCATCGTAGGCAATAGAAATAGATGGCATGTTTTGTGAGTAAGCGCTAAGACTGCGTCGTGATTGATCAAGTTGCCGCCTATCTCTTAGCAGATTGTTACGAGAAACCAAAAGCATTTGTAAATTTTCGCTACACTGAGACTGAATCTTTGTTACTAGTTCTTGGGTTTGTAAAGCTATGGTAGTTTTATTTACGTAATGAAAATCTACTTCAAAACGACTCCGCAAATCTGCTAGTTGTTTATGATAAATTTCCAAACGATCTGTTAAGCTAGCACGCTCTTTGGTAACTGTAAGCAAATCATCAAAGTTGTTGTCTTTTAGTGCTGCTGCTTCACGTCGTGCTAAGGATAGCAAAACTTCTAGATCTTTACATTGTGCCGCTAGTATCCCAATTATAGAGTCGCTGTTATCTTCAATAGTTTTTTGTTGAGAATTCATTTTTATCTCCTATTGTTTATTGCAAGATCAGCAGTGACTATTTCTTTTTGGTTGTTAGCATTTGTTAACCAAGCTTGGCTAACAGGTACCATTAAATCAGCTGCACGGCGCATTGTTTGTGCATCTAGAGTTGAGCTTGCTTGTAAAACTAACTTTGAAATGCTGCGGTAGAATGTATCTAATGTAGAAGCTACTTCACCACCACGCTCAAAATCCAGAATCGATTGTAGATAATTAATAATATCCAATGCTCGATTAGAGTGTTCAGCTTTAGCATTTAAATTTTTGTTTTCAATATCAACCGCTGCTAATTGTAAAAACTTAATTGCTCCTTCATAAAGCAATACTATTTGTTTTAGTCTGTCTGTTTCCAAACTAGCAACACGATTATAAGCAGCCAAACCTACTTTAGGACGACTATACATAAACCCTCCCTAGTTATTGTTATTTATTATTTTGATGATGATGGACTCAGAGAAGCTAAAACATTGCTTAATGCAGTATTTTGCCCATTTATCTGGCCTATTGCAGCATCCACAACAGAGAAATGTTTGGTTAATGAGGCTCGTAGTGCTATTAATCTATCTTGTTGATCTGCAATACTTTTGCTAAGGTTCTTAACAGAATTATCAAATCCGGTAATAGCTGTTTGTACACTATCGCTTAAAGTTTTGCCTGCATCTCCTAAAATCTTAGCAAAACCTTTGTTATTGTCTGTTACTCCAGCAAACAATGCTTTTACGTCAGATAAATTGTTGGATAATTTATCATTAAGTACAGTTTGATCTAGAGTTAATTTTCCATTTGAATCACGACCAATCCCAATTTGTGTTAGATTATTTAATGCACCACCATTATTTTTTGAAATTTGGTTAACAGCATTGCGCAGTTCTTGTTGTACACTTCTTAAAGTGGTATCAGAAGCTATTGTTCCAGTTGGTTTTCCATTCGCATCAGTTTTGTATTGGTTGTTAATAAAATCTTGAACACCATTAAAAGCATCCACAAAAGCAGCTATTTTAGATTTTAATGATGCCGTTTCATTTGTAACTGTGATTTTAGTTGTTCCAACATTTTTTAAGTTTAACGTAACACCATTAACAGCATCAGAAATAGTATTACTAGAACGAGAAATTGTTAAACCACCTATTTTAATTTTTGCATCTAGATCAGAAAAAGATCCATTAGGGGTATTAAGATTACGAATATTAAGAGATGTTAAAGTTTCTGTATTAGTGGTTTCTGCTAGCTCTATTCTTCCACCTGAACCAGATTCACTAGATGTTAATACTAGTTGGTTATCTGTGCCATTACCACTAACATCAACAATAGTTGCTGTAACACCTGTACCAGCAGCATTTATCGCATCACGTAATCCAGTTAGAGTATTATTTGTACTATCAATAGTTATGGATTTACCTGTAGTTGCTCCACCTTTGCGAAGCTCAAATGTCGCACTACTAGCTCCGTTAGCTAAAATAGGAGACTGAACAGAAGAAAAACTACGTGAGGCTTGAGACAAATTACTTGCAAGATTTAATACTTCTACATTTACTGTTCCAACATTAGCTGTGTCACTAACTGTAGCTAAAACTACATCAGGTGACGTAGAATTGACACTGCGTCCGTTTCCCAACGTTCTATCTGTCAAAGAATTGACACTATTTGAAAAAGTAATCAGTTGTGCGTTAAGTTGTCTCAAAGCATCAGCTCGGCTTTTAAGAGTTGATTGCTTATTTGCTAGCTGTGAAATTGGTGCACTTCGTACAGCTATAGTTGCGTCTACTATTGCACCAAAATCTATCCCACTACCTATATTACTAATTCCTGATGCCATAATATTTTCTCAGTAAATGTATATACTCTAGGAGTATAACAAGAAAAAGTTTATTTTTGTTGGTCTAGGGTTACAGATAAAATGCAACCCTAGAAAAGGCTTGAGAAAATCAAGCTATCTTAATAGGGAAAGAAGAGCTTGAGATGATTGGTTAGCTTGTGCCAATGCTGCTACACCAGCTTGTTGTAAGGTGGTTAAGCGAGCCAAGTTAGAAGCTTCTGTTGCTACGTTGGCATCACGAATAGAAGATTCAGCAGCTTGGAAGCTTGATAATTGTGAATTAGCAAGGTCAATAGCTTGAGAGAGGTTATTTTCACCAGCACCCACTTTACCTTGTACAGTTCCAAGAGTAGCAACAGCAGTTTTAATTGCTTGTAATGCGGCTTTAGCGCCTGCTGCACCACCTGTTAATACTGCACCACCTGCTGCTGTAGGAGTTTGAGCAGAGAGATTATCATTAGCTGAACCAGTAGCATCATCGGTAACAGCTAAATTAAAATTCTTAAGGGATACAAAAGATACTTGTGAACCATCTGCTTTATTTACAACAGCAAAGACACCAGCGCTACGTAGTGTAGTGTCATTATTTACAGCAGAAGCAGCATTACTAGCACCTGTAGCAGCAGTAGTAGAAGTAGCAAAGGAAACATCTTTAGAGCTATTTGGAAATCCAATTTCTGTACCAGTAAAGCTTAATGTTTGAGTTCCAGCAGCAGTAGCAGCAGAAACGTTCTTTGTAACACTATTAGCTGCACTAGTTATAGCCACATCATTAGCAGCAGCAGCAGCACCAGCAATACTAGTTTGACCGGTTGCTGTACCTGCTTGATCAGAAGATGCAGTAAAGAAACTAGCAGAAGAAAGTACCAAATGACCACTACTATCTAATGAAGCAGAAATACCAGCATTTTTAATATTAGCATCATTGTTAATTGTATCAATTACGTTAGAAGAAGTTGCACCAGCAGAAAGAGATACAGTGAAAGTAGATAATGATCCGCTAGAACCAACTGTTTGGAATGTTAAGTTTTCATTAGCAGTAAGACCAGCAGAAATATCTCCACCACCTGTAACATTACCTGTTCCTGTACCAATGTTTAAGTTGTTGAGGTTAAGACCTACTCGGTCTACTCTTGAGTTACTTAAATCAACAGTAACTTGGTTATTAGAAGCTGTAATAGAACTACCACCACCAATAAATACATTAATTTGCTTATTAAAACGGCCTTCAGCTGTAGTTGATACACCACCTAAACCAATTGATTGAGCTTGACGATCAATTTCATTAAATACTTTGCCAAGTTCTTGTTGTAAGGTATCACGATTACCAGTAAAGGTGTCGGATGCTGATTGAGATGCTAGTGTTGTAGCACGATCTAATAGATTAGAAATGGTATTTAAACCGCCATCTACAATTTGTAGTAAAGAAGCGCCATCATTAGCATTGCGTACTCCTTGAGATAGCTGTGCAATATCGTTGCGAAATCCATTAGCTATTGATAAACCAGCAGCATCATCGCCAGACTTGTTGATTCTTAGACCAGAAGATAATCTTTGTAATGTTTCATTTAAGTTGTTACTGGTGCTAGAAAGTCTGCCTTGGGCGTTAAGAGAACTGATATTGTTAATTAATGAGAATGCCATATGTTTTTCCTCCATTTGAACATTTGCAGTAACGGCTATCTGCAAGATAGGCAATGCTTTATTTGCCTTTATTTGTTGCTTAACCGTGTTGTTTCTTTGTTTGACTTATCGAGTCTAGAAGGGAAAAACTTTAGAAAATTTAGCAAGTTTTTAATTTTTTTGACTAAAGCGTATAAGTAGTTTAATCTATAAAAAATAATAGGGTAGCTAAAACTAGCTACCCCAAAATAAAGGGCTAATCAAATAAATCGCTTAGAGAATAACTAACTTAAGAAATCTAATAAGGAACGGCTGTTGATCTTGCTAGCTGTTGATAAAACAGACTCTAATGTTTTTTGAGAGTCAACTAAATCAGTTGCAGCTTTAGCAAAATCTACAGATTCAACATCTTGGATATTACTCTGAACAGCTACTGTAGTCTGTCCTAATCGGTCTAAAGCATTTTCTATTTGATTCATACTTTTACCAACCTGAGTGCGAGCAATACCAGATTGTAGAACAAATCCTCCTAACTCATTAATGGAGTTTAGTAAGGTGTTGTGATCTGCTGTTGCATTTCCTGTTCCACGAAGTGCTGTTGCTGCGGTTGTTAGAGTATTAAAAATAGAATTATTATTTACTATAAAAATATTATTGGCTGTAACATCAGTATCGATTGGTGTACTGTTTGGCTCAATTTGTACTTGTTGTGAAACTCCAGGGTTAGCATTAGCTGCTAATGTTACAGGATCAAATGGTGGTTGGTTTTGTTGTGTTCCACCAAAAATATAATTGGTTCCAACTTTTAAGTTAACTAAACTAAGTATTTCCTTACTTATACTATCTAATTCAGTTGCTAATGCTTGACGTGTTGGAGATGTGCTAGTATCAGAAACTCCTTGTGTAAGAATAGTTTGTACTCGATCTAAGAGGGTCTGATAACTATTTAGGGTATTATCTACTGTATCTAATTTAGTATTGGCTGTTTTAGCTGTTTGGCTAAACTGATCTATTTCTGATTGAGAAGTACGCAATTGAAGAACTGCAGCAGTTCCATAAGGATCATCAGAAGGTCGGTTAATTCGTTTACTGCTAGCAACTTGTTCTTGAGCAAGTGCTAAACGTTGTCTAGCCACATTTACTTGCGAAGTTAATCTGGTACTAAGTGTATTATCAGTGACACGAAAACTCATAGCTCACCCCTTAAATTTTATGTTATAGCTTGGTTGATAGGTTGTTATTCACCTAATGCAATAATAGTTTTAGTGATTTCATCGCTAACTTTAAGAAAACGAGCAGCCGCTTCAAAAGCACGTTGATAACGAAGTAGATTAACTGCTTCTTCATCTATAGAAACTCCTGATACAGCATTACGTTGTTCAGTTGTTTGAGTTAAAATTGCTTGTTGAGTTGTCAAATTGTCTTGAGCCGTTTTTATGGCAGCTCCTGCATCAGCAACAAATCCAGCATAAATAGATGAAAAAGAACCTGTAACTGTTCCAACTTGTGATGAGGTATCTGTAAGTAAATTAGCTAATTGCCTTGCTACTGAACCATCTCCTTTTCCTACTCCTACAGCAGCAGCAGCAATCTGGCTAGGGTTATTTTTAATGTTGGGAGCAACAGAAATATTAGCTGCTGTAATAGGCCCACCATTATTAGCAACAAAAAAATCTCCTCCACCAACTCCATTTAGATCTTCACCTGTATGGTGTATGGTATTGACACGATTAGCAAGAGCACTTGCAAAATTATCCAAGTCATTGATTTTACTGTTGATATAATTGATGCTATCAGTTTCTCCCTTTAATCTACCATTGTCTATTACAGCAGGTTTTCCGTTTAACGTAATTGTACTTAATCCTGAAGGAGGTGTAGCAGTTGCTTCTAGAGAAAATGCTTGATCATTTAGTACAAGTGCTTGACCATCAGCTAAGGTTACAGAGACAGAAGAATCTTGATTTTCTATAGCTCTTACCCCAGCAAATTCTGAAAGAGATTTAACTAATTCATTACGTTGATCTCGTAGTTCTAGTGTAGGATTGCCTACGGTTTCGGCAGATTTGATACTTTTATTTAGTTCTGCAACTCTTGCAGCTAGTGTATTTACTTGTTTAACATCATTTTGTAATAAGCCATCTGTGCTATTACGAGCATCTACTAATCTGCTTCTTGTTGAACTTAATACATTTGCTAGATCTGAGGCATTTTCAATTGTTGCAGTGCGTAAGGAAATAGATGTTGGATTAGCGTCTAGATTACGAAAAGAACCAAAAAAATCATTCAAGGCTTGATTAATTCCACCTGAGTTTGATTCATTAAGTATCTCTTCTAGAGGGGCTAATGTTTGTTGTTGAGCTGTTAACCGACCAGTATTAGCTGTTTCAGCTTGAAGGCGTCCTTCAATAAATTGATCCCGAAAAGCTTTTATACTAACAACATCTACACCATTACCGGCAGGTTGTGGTTTTCCCAAAACTACGCTGCTTGCCAACTCTACATCTTGGCGAGAATAACCTGGAGTATTTACATTAGCAATATTTTGGCCTGTAACGGTAAGACCTAATTGGCTAGCTCTTAATGCTCTTTGTCCTATTTCTAAAGAAGTGTTTATGCTCATAGAGAAACCTATCTATTATTTTGGATATTTACTAGTTCGACGCATGTAAGGTGCTTGATAAGTATTTGACTGTATTCCACATACTTGACTACAAGCATTAGCAAAAGCAATACCATTAATTGCTAAAGGAGCTATTTGACTACCAATATTTTGAAAAATTTGTGCAATTTTAATTAATTCTTTATAAGCTTTTTCAAAAGCACTGCGTACGTGAGATTCTAAATGATTTTTCTCTCCTTTGTTAGAACAAGCTAGAGTAAAAGAAGAAAGTGTATTAGTAATTTGCGATAAGCGTAAGCGAATGCCTAAAAGCTCTTTTTCTCCATTGCGAGTAGCTATTTCTATTTCTTCAATCTCGGCATGAACAAGAGCTAAAGTAAGTTTCTCATGTATGCCAATAAGCCTTTGGTAAGCAACAATTTGCTCTTGCATTAGTTCTGTAGCATAAATGATTAATTTTTCCATAGAATACCTACCCTAACTCACTAAATTTTTTCATCACGAATTATTGCGTCTGCAATATCATTAGCAGAAGGTTTATAAGTACCAGCTTCTATTTGTGCTTTTAAAGCTTCAACTTTATCTGCTCTAATAGTTGAAAGATCCGCTAACTGACTAGTTAGTCTAGTTATAATTTCTGCTTGAGGGGACAGCTTTACTTGATCCGACCCTATAGATTGAGTTCCGGAAGGGTTTTGGACTACGTCATCTTTCTTTATACGATTATTACCTACTCGATTACTAGATTCTGTTTGGTCTGTTAATATTCTGTTATTTGATTGATTTATTTGATTGATTGCCATAATTTCTCGCCCTTTCTTTCTAGTACTATTTTTTATATCGGCAAATAGTAAAATAAACTTTAATTTTTTCTAAAAAACTCCTTGCATATTATTTATTCGGATTCTATACTCCTGATACAATAATAAGTAGCATTACGCACTAAACCGCTGAACTAAATAATAATAACCATAACAAAATCGCGGGAAGAAAACCATTACCATAAACCGATGTTTTAGCTATAGATATAGTAATAACAATTGTTAAAACTGAAAAGTTGTTTTCAATTTTTCTATTAAAATAATAGGTTTTATTTATGGAGATTATAGAGCAATTTTCTTCTGATGAAATACTAGCAATTTGTCGATTTTGTATGGCTCTAAGTAACTCTAAGTAGATCTTAGAGTTAGATCAAAACCTTCCAAAATCTTTTAAAAAGAGATCTTAAAATAAGCTTGTTAGGTACAGAAATTGCTTAGAAAAACATCAAGTGAAAATGCTTGCGATAAGAGGTATTACCATGGCACGAATCTTATTTGTAGAAGATGAACCCCACTTACAAGAATTACTTCTAGTTTCTGTTATGGATTTGTATGAGGCAGAGGTTGTTTCTAGCGCAGAAGAAGCTTTGGCTTTACTGTCAAAATCAAATACACAATTTGACATTGCTGTTGTAGATGTTGGGTTACCCAAAATGTCAGGGTTAGATTTAATACCCCATTTACTAAATATTTCTCCTAGTCTTGTAATAATTTCTGTATCTGCTACTAATCGAGTTGATTTAGCAGTAGAGGCAATGAAACGAGGAGCAAAAGATTTTTTACTTAAGCCATTTGATTTAGATAAATTCCTAAATGTGCTTACTTTAGCGGCTATTTACTCTCAAAATAAAAAGGCTACTAAAAGTAAAGAAAAAGAAGTTGTTTCCTGTCAAATTATGGGTCAATCTCCACCTATGCAAGAAATACTGCAACAGATAAGAACTGTGGCTCCATTTAATAGTACAATTTTAATAACAGGAGAAACAGGTACAGGAAAAGAGTTAGTTGCTCAAACACTTCATTTACAAAGTACTCGTGCTAAACAACCATTTGTTGCGATTAATTGTGCAGCAATACCAGAGCAACTATTAGAAGATGAGTTATTTGGTCATATCAAAGGAGCTTTTACTGGAGCACAAAATGCTCGTGAAGGTCGTTTTGAACAAGCAAATGGTGGAACATTATTTTTAGATGAAATTGCAGATATGAATTTAGCTCTGCAAGCAAAGCTACTTAGAGTCTTACAAGAACGCAAATTTGAAAAATTAGGCTCAGCTAAAACAATAGATGTAGATGTACGGATCGTTGCTGCTACTAGTGCCAATTTAGAAGAACGGATTCAGCAAGGTGCTTTTCGCCCAGATCTTTACTATCGGCTTAACATAATTAACATACACTTACCCCCTGTTAGAGAGCGAAAAGAAGACATACTAAACTTAGCAGAATATTTCTTAGTACGTTTTTGTGGTAACAATGCTTTACCAACAAAGACACTAGCAGCAGATGCACAAGAAGCGCTAGTTTGCTACAACTGGCCTGGTAATGTAAGGCAATTGCAAAACGCTATGGAAAGAGTGGCTATTTTGACCTGTGAAAATACTGTAATTAGGTTTAAGGATTTACCAAAAGAAGTAAAAGATAGTTTTGAGTTTGCAGCAAAAGTATCTCCTCAACCTGTATTAAATAGTTACACAAACAATAAACCACAACTCTCCAAGCCCATTAACAAAAGCGAATTACTATTACCTGAAGAAGGATTGAATTTTGATTCTGTAGTAACAGAAATAGAACGTGAATTGCTTTGCCAATCTTTACGTAAAACTCGTGGTAACAAGATGCAAGCAGCTAAACTGCTTAACATGAAGCGCACGACTTTTGTAGAAAAGCTAAAGCGTTTAGGAGTTTCTGACGATCTAATAGAAAGTGAAGACTTCTTTACTTCTAAATCTGCTTAACTACAGTAAATATAAACAAAATACTTATTTATAAACTAGCAATTTACTTGTGCAAAACCGGCTAAATAAAGTGGTTTGCAAACACTTTAACCTAAGTGAGAAATAGCTTCACTTGTAGGTAGCTGTTGAGTGTTACTAAAGTTGACTGCGCTATCCACACTGTTTAAAAGCTTGTGAGGTTGGCTACAGTATTCCAATTCAAAAATTCTGTCAGCATCAGCAATATTGCAAACAATAGCTTCTATAAGCTTTGCATCATCTCTATCTAAGTTTAGGAAGCGCACTCCAACACTAGATTTGGCTATTGAGTAGCATACTTCTCCAAGAACTTCGATAGTATAGCCAGGTTGTACTTTAAGCTTAATATACATTAGTGAACCTACAGGAACACTGGCATGTATTTCTAGATTGCAACCTCCTTGGCTAAGGCTGGTTATTGCAGTTAAGCCAGAAAATGCTTCACTGTAAAAGTGTGCTTCACAAAAGAAAGGAACTCTACGATATTGACGGCGATCTTGTGCTTTTTTATCTTGGTCAATTCTCTTCATTCTATTTAATGCACTAGCTAGAGTTGATTCAATTATTTTTGACAGAACATCTAAGTTTATAGGTTTTTCTAGAAAACCATTTCCACCTAACTCTAATGTTAAGCGTTCTGTAGAAGCTGCACTTTTAGCAGAAACTACAATTATTGGTATATGATTAAATGGATCTAACTTTCGACATTTTTCGATAAACTCAAATCCACCCATTTTAGGCATCATTATGTCAGAGATGACCAAAGAAACAGGACTTATCTCCATTAACATTAAAGCTTCTTCGCCATCTTGAGCTGTGATTACTTCATATCCTTCATCTTTTAGAAACTCTTCCATTAATATACGAGCTTCTGGCATGTCGTCGATAACTAATATTCTTATTGACATAGTTTTTATTCCCTTCAGGTTTTGTCTCTTTTGTTGAAACTCCATTATGCAGTTGATGTACCATTTTTTTAGTTATTTTCTATGCATCCTATTTTCAATCAATTACAACATAAATGTTGTTTCAACGGGTTAATTGTGAGGATTAAATTGTTCTCTTTTGATGTAGCAAAAGGGGCAAATTGAGGCATTTTTCCCTTTTTACCTATTTTTAGTAAAAAACTAAAATAAGACCAAAGGAAAGTTAAAAGAACATTAAAAAATAACTAAAAGAAAGTTAAAAAATAATTAAAAATAATTAAAAATAAGACAAAAATAATGAATATCTCTAGACTTGCCTATATTATTTGAAGCAGAGTATAAAAGTAGGTTTTTTAGATGTAGAGAAAAATTAAAATAAGTTGTGTTTTAACTAGCTAAAGCTAATTAAACGATTAGCTAGATTATTAGAACGGCTTACAATACGTTCTAACGTTTTGCGATCAATTCCTAAAATTCTTGCTGCTCGAGATTTATTTCCTGAAACAACTTCTAAAACTCTCTGAGTGTGTTTGTATTCTAATTCAGAAAGAGAAACCAATTCTGGAAGTTCATCATAATTAAAGATAGATTCTTTTGTAGATTCCTTTAACGATAGAGTGACTTGTTTACTAAGTCTTATTTTTTCTGGCATTTCATCTAAAGTTATAAATGAACCTCTACTTAAAATAACAGCACTCTCTATGGCATTTTCTAACTCTCGTACATTACCTGGCCAATCATAACTTTGTAATATATCTTTAAGCCCTGGACTAAATTGACGTAAATCTTCACCCACAGGAGTATATTTTTTGTTAAAAAAGTCGGCCAATAGAGGAATATCTTCTCTACGTTCTCTTAGAGGTGGAATTAAAAGCGTAATAACACGTAAACGATATAAAACATCAGCACGGAATTTTTTTGTTTGTACTAAGTAATCAATATCTTGATTAGTAGCTGCGATAATACGTACATTTATTTTCTTGGGAAAAGATGTTCCAACAGAAAGAATTTCGCCTTCTTGTAGAACTCTTAATAATTTCATCTGGAAAGCAGGACTGGTTTCAGTTATTTCATCTAAAAAAATAGTTCCACCATCAGCTTCTCTAAATAAACCATTACGATCACTTACAGCGCCAGTAAAAGCTCCTCTAACATGTCCAAAAAGCTCTGATTCTAAAAGAGTTTCTGTTAATGCTCCGCAGTTAACAGCTATGAATTTTTTATCTGATCTATTACTTAAACGATGAATTTGACGTGCTACTAATTCTTTCCCTGTCCCAGATTCACCTAAAATTAAAACTGTTGAATCACTAGGAGCCACTTTTCCAATAGTCTTAAAAAGATCTAGCATTGTTCGACTGCGACCTATTAATTGATTTGGGAACTCTTTCATATGATTACTATCTTTCTTAAAGCTAACCAGCATTTTTCTATGATTTAGAGCTTTATTTATTGTATTAATAAGTTCATTTATATCAATTGGTTTACTTAGATAATCATATGCTCCATTGATAACTGCTTGTGCAGCAGCATCTAATGAACTATGAGCAGTAACCAAAATTACAACAGCTTTACGATCAAAGCGCTTTATTGCTTGCAAAAGTTTTTCACCATTTAGGTTTGGCATTTGTATGTCTGAAATAACTAGGTCGATACCACCCAATTGAAAATACTTCAGAGCTTCTTCACCATCAGATGCCGTTACAACATTAAAACCTTCTTCGGTTAAAACCATTTCCATTGTAGCTAAGCAATTACTATCATCATCGACTATTAATATACTACCCATAGAATTAGCTCACTAAATTCTTAAATTTAGAAACTTTCTTGATGTCTCAGTTTCTACATTAACCTTTTCGGCATCTATGGGTTTTTCTAAAGAGGAATCAGATTTATTTAAATAAGTTGTTTCATTATTTTGATAACTATTACTATTACTTTGTCTTGTATCAGTACTTACTTCTGCTCTAACATCCAATTTATCAACAACTAAACCTGCTGTTTCCAAAGAATTTCGTAAAGCATCTATCCCTTCTGTTAAAATTTCATAGGCTGTGTCTGATTTTGCAAGAATATGAGCATTTAAACGACCACCTTTATCTTTAACTAGTTCTATAGCTACTTTGCCAAGGTTTTGAGGAGATAAGTTTATTTTTAATGATCGCATTTCTTGGTTTGCCAATGCATAAAAATGTTCAACTATAGGATTAAATACTTGTTGATTTACATGTTTAACAGTTGCAATTGGTTCACTAGCTATATCTGCATTTTTATTATTAGCATTTGCTAGATTTGTATTGTCTATCTGGATATTGTCGGAATCTGAATTAGATAATTCATCTTTGAATGATGTTTCAGTAGATGGCTTTTGCTCTTTGGCAACAGTTGTTGATGAGTTTTTAGAGTCTAAATTATTTAACGCTTCTTGATCACCGTTATTTAATGTTTCTTGAAGTGAGTTAATAACTTTTTCTGATTTATTTTTTTGAGGCTCAATTATTTTTGAGATTATATTAAAAATGCTTTTTGATTCTGTTTTAGCTTCTTTAGCTTCATTTGTTTGTTTACTATTATTTACAGTTAAATTAGTTAACTCATTATTAAGATTTGGTAGATGCTGGTTATAATTAGTTGTTAGCTCTATTTTATTGTTCGCTTTATCTGTTAACGAAATAGTATTGTCTACAATTAAATTAGTTGTAGGTTCAATTTTTTGACCTGGTATAACATCTAAAGCATACGTATTCTCAGGCTTATTTATAGTTGTTGCTTTGTTAATTTCTGTATTATTTTTTTCAAGTACATCGAGTAAAGTTAAATTACTGTTGGAGGAAACAGTTTTACTATCCAAAGAAGCTGTATTTGCTAAAGGTTCTGGAATGTTGTTTTCTAATGTAGTTGTAGACGTGATAGATATGTTTGAGGCATTAACTTTCTTATCAACTGATGATAGTATCTGGCTTAAAGTAGATAGAGTTTTTGTTGTGTCTAAAGGGTTTTCTGTGGTTGTTATGTTTTTTTGTAAAGACGTTACATCAGTTGATAAAGAAGATAGAAAAGACTCATTAGAAGATGTTGCATCTGGTAAAACTGTTGTAGGTAAAGGAGTTGGAGAAGGGACAGGTAAGAAAAATGCATTTATAAGCAAAGCAAAGTCATCTGCTTTAGAATTAGTTTTATCTTTGTCAGAGAAAGCAAAGTTATTTTCACCCATGCCACACTGATTGGTAGAATTTAAGGATATAAAGTTTGCCATTGCCTGCCTCCTTCTTTATTTACTGCGTCTTGCAAAAGATAAAATGGTTAATTCATCTATGGTTAGTTGTTCTATTTTAGAAGTTTCGTTGATATGATCTTTTAGATCACGTTCTCGCAATTTATCTAGAGTTTTTGCCTTAGCTGTTGCAGCAGCTAATTCTTGTTGTTTTTGTTGATATTCCCTCTGCATTTGAGAAACATGTTCAGTTGCTAATTTTTCCTTTTTTGAGAGACTTTCAATATAACTAGTGTGCCAAGAGATTTCTTCTACTGAAAAGTTATTAGTAAGAATAAGCTTTGTGTAGTTTTCTATTTCTTTTATTTTTTCTTTAGTTATATTTTGTAAATTATTTTGAGCAGTTTGTAAGTTTTCTAAAGATTTTTGAAGAGATTTTTCTACCTCTTGTTTTTCTGCTAAACGTAAGTCATAGACTGATTGTAATCGAAATTGAAAATTTTTCATTTTTATGCTCCTCTAGCTAAACTTAAGAGCCGTTCCACACTTGTTTCATAACTAGCACTACTATCTCTATCTTGACGTAAATAATTATTAATTTGATCATAATTAGCTATAGCTTTATCTATACGGGCATTGCTTCCAGGTTGATAAGCTCCAATACTAATTAAGTCTTCTGCTCGGTTATAAGTGGCAAGTAACTCTCTGACATTTCCAGCTGCAATACGGTGTTCTTTAGTTGTAACTTCAGAAAATAATCTAGATGCACTATGCAAAATATCTATACAAGGATAATGATTACGAGCTGCTAGACTTCTTGAAAGAACAATATGTCCATCTAATATTGAGCGAACAGAATCAGCAATAGGATCATTCATATCATCTCCATCAACTAAAACTGTATAAAAAGCAGTTATTGAACCACCAGAAGCAAAGTTTCCTGCACGTTCTAAAAGTCTTGGAAGTAGTGCAAAAACTGAAGGAGTATATCCTTTTGAAGAAGGAGGTTCACCAGCTGCTAAACCTATTTCTCGTTGTGCCATAGCAAATCTTGTTACTGAATCCATAATAAGCAATACATTAGCACCACAATCCTTAAAATATTCTGCAATTGCAGTTGCTGTTAAGCTTGCTCTAATTCGTAGTAATGGAGAATCATCAGAGGTTGAGACTACAACAACAGATTTTGCCATCCCTTCACTACCTAATTCTTCTTCAATAAAACCTCTTACTTCGCGACCTCGTTCTCCAATTAGAGCTATAACATTTACATCAGCACTAGTGTGTTTTGCCATCATAGCTAAAAGGGTTGATTTTCCTACTCCAGAACCACCAAAAATACCTATTCTTTGGCCTGCTCCAATGGTTAACAACCCATCTATTACCCTAACACCTGTGCTAAGCGGAGTTGAAATTTTAGCTCTTGATAATGGGTTAGCTGACTCGCGATGTAGTGGATAAAATTTTTCTTGTTTTATAACCCCTTGATTGTCTAAAGGTCTTCCTAGAGCGTCAATTACACGCCCTAAAAGATCTTGACTCACAGCTACTTGTGCAGAAAGACCTGTTGCTATAATTCTATCTCCTATACGAACATTAGGCATTCTACCAAGAGGCATAGATAAAATAGTAGACTCATGAAAACCTATTACCTCTAACATTGTGTCAGGTTCACCTTCACGACCTTCTAAATAGCATAATTCTCCTACAGAAACCGCAGGCCCTTTTGATTCAATCACTAAACCTATAGCCCTATTGACGTTACCAGCAATTTTTATTGGATCAATATTGGCTAATTTATTTTTGTAATTTGCAAATGTTGTGGAAAACTGTGTTAAGTGTTCTGGTATCATAAGTCTGAAAAACCTCGCTCAATTTCAGCAAATTGTTGTTCAATGCGTCCGTCAATAACACCAAATTCTGTTTCAACTAAACATCCACCACGATTAATAGATTTATCAGAAATCAAATCAAAAGTTTTACCCGTTGCTATTTTTTCTGTGTTTTCTACTAAATATTCATAATCATCTGGATGAACTCTTATTTGTGCTATAACACGATTTTGTAATTTTGCTAATGATGCTTGTATCAATGAAACAACTACATCTCTTTGAGTTGTTACTTCTTGATGCACAACTTTTTTAGCAATTTCTATTGATAAATTAACTAGCTCTTGTTCCATATAACTAGAAATCTGTTCACGTAAAATAGCTAGTTCTTCCAAAGCTTGTGATAATTGGTTTCTATTTTCTTCTAGAGCAATTACTAGTTCATTAGCTGCATCTATTTTTGCTTGACCTAAACCTTGTTCATAAGCTGATTTTTCTATATTGACAGCTCGTTTTTGTGCTTCAGCAATAATATGTTCTGCTTCTTGATAGGCAGCCTTGATAATGTTATTTTTTTCTTCTAGAAATTCATTAGGATCAATATGACTAGAATTTTCAGCTTGACTATTTTCTGATAAGCTCTTGTCTTGTTCTAGAGTTTCTTTATTTCTATCTGAAAACTCTTGTGAGAAGTTATTCGGTTGTAATACATTTGGTAAAACCAAAGGTAAAAAAGTTTTTACTAAATCTTTATTCCTTATTAGTAACATTACGCCTCCTATAAGAATAAAAAGTTATTCTCCACTTCCTAAGCTAATAACTCCTTTTTCATCTAAGTCCCTCATTATATTGATTATTTCTCTTTGTGCAGCAGAAAGATCTTTTGCTTTTATTTGGCCTAAATAACCCATGTCTTCTTTAAGCATTTCAACTGCACGTGAAGACATATTGGAAAAGAATCTTGCCTGTATTTCTGGCATTGCTCCTTTTAGAGCAACAGTAAGAACTTTTTTGTCTATAAGCTTAATGATTTCTCGAATTCCAAAATCATCCAAGAGTAAAACATCTTCGAATGTAACCATCAAATTACGAATAGAAAGAGCTAAATTAGAGTCTGTTTGTTCAATAGTTTCTAAAATCTTACGAGAATTTTCTTTGTCTAACCGGTTACATATTTCAGCCGCAGCTTTTACTCCTCCTATAGGCTTTTGATTAATATCTCCCATACTCTTAAGCTTTTGTTCTAGTACAACAGAGATACGTTTAATTACATCTTGAGGAATTGCTTGTAAATTAGCCATTCTCATAAGTAAATCGGCTCTTTGAGTATCTGGTAATGCTCCTAGTACTTCAGCTGCTGTAGCGTTATCTAAATGAGCCAAAACTAAAGCTATAGTTTGTGGATGTTCATTTTGTAGCAATTTAGAAAATTGCTGTGGACTTATTTTACGCATATTTTCAAAGGCGTTACTGCTTTCCATTGAACGAGTAATCTTACTAAGCATGTTATTAGCGGCTTCTGTTCCTAATACTTTAACAAGTATTTTCTTTGCATAACTTACGCCAGCAGTACTAATATAAGCTCTAGATAAAAAGATTTCGTGAAATTCTTTTACAACTTGGTCAGAAAGTTCATTAGGCAAGAAGTTTATAGTAGCAACTTCACGAGCAATTTGTTCTACTTCTGCACCTGTTAGGTGTTTAAATATTTCACTTGCAACCTCTTCCCCTAAAGCAATGCAAAGTATAGCTGCTTTACGTGGGCCAGACATTTGTAGTAGTGCTTTAGAACTACTCATCATTGCACCTGAATTAGAACTAGTTATTAATGGGACTAAATTGGAATTACTTTCGCTGCTTTGAATTGCTTCGTTTGCCATTTTTTACCACCTTTTTTATTACCTTTATTTTTCTTGTAACCAGTTTCTTATAGTCATTGCAACTTTAGCTGGTTCAGTTTTGCTATACCAAACTAGTTGTTTCTTTAATGCCATTACTTCTGTTTCTGGTAAATCAAGCATTTCTAGTTCAGGTTTATCTTGTTTTGCTAAACCAGTTTGTTCAGCTTTTTCCATCTCTGCCTCTATTTCAGCAACTGTAAGAGGTTTAGCATTAATTAACTCACCTATATCTTTCTTTTCTTCCATTTTTTCTGTCATATCTTTTTTAGCAACATCTTCTTTACTTACAGAACCTTCAGTTAACAGATTTTTATCTTTATCTTTAAGTTCTTTGAGTTCTTTAGATTCTTTAAGCTCTTTATCTAATAGCTCTTTTGCTACTACAGGTTCATTGGTAGTTGTAGCATTTGCTGCTATTAATAATGGTTCTACTTGTGCAGGAATTGGTGCTCCTGTTCTGATGAGTTTTAATGTTGGACGTACTACCATTAAAATTAGTGCTAAACCAACCAAGGCTAGTAACCCATATTTAAGTCCAACTTTTACTAGCTCACGATTACGTTCAAACCAATTAGCAGGTGCTGGGTTTGCATTAGGAATAGGGTTAAAAGGTATCATTTGCACTACTACTTGATCCCCACGTGTTTGACTAATTCCTGCTGCACCAGCAACTAAATCTTGTAATTTTTTCAGATCTTCAGGAGAACGTTTTCCATTAGGTGCTTGTTCGTCAATTAGTACAGATACAGAGAGTCGACTAATTTGACCACCATTACCAACAGTTTTCTTAGTTAACTTACTAATATCATAAGTAGTATTATTTGATGAACGACCGTTAGAAAGTGGAGTTGGAGTTGGGGTTGGGGTTGGAGTTGGAGTTGCTGTAGGATCATTAGTACGTGTTCCAGGAATACCTGATGGATTAGGTGCAATGCTTTTAACTTCTTGAATTGCTTCTTGAGTCCGTGCTACAGCAGATTTAGGGTCAAAAGTCTCTTCTAATTGTTCTATCTGATTAAAGTCTACATCTGCTGAAACAATAGCTTTAACATGTCCAGCACCAGCAATAGGTTCAAGCATTGCTACAAGTCTTTCAGACATATTGCTTTCAAAAGATTTTCTAAACTCTAAAGCTTTGTCTAATGCATCATAATTATTGTTATTTTTGTTTTTCTTACCTCTGCCTTCAGCTAGCAATCTACCTTCTGTGTCCATTACAGCAATATTTTCTGGCTCAAGTCCTTCTACAGAACTAGCCATAAGACTTATGATAGATTCTGTTCTTTCTGAAGATAATTTTTGTCCTGACAAAGCTAATACAACAGATGCTTTAGAAGGTTCAGCTTTTTCTAAGAAAATGGATTCATGAGATCTAGTAATATGAACTCTAGCACTTTGTACTTCTGACATGCCTTCTAAAGTACGTGCTAATTCACCTTCTAATGCTCGTTGATAGTTAACTTGTTGAGCAAAGTCTGTAATACCAAAACTAGGTGTATCAAATAAGCTAAAACTTGCATGTTCTCCAGAGAAAATATGTGAACCAGCTACTTGTAATCGCATTTCTGCAACTTGTTCTGTTGGGATGCTAATAGTTGTGCCGCCATCAGAGAGCTTGTAAGGAACATGCAGAGCTTTTAACTTATCTACTACTTTTTGAGCATCTGAAACTTTCATATTTCCAAAAAGCACAGAGTATTCTGCTTGTGAGCCATAAAATGCCAATCCAACAACGATTGCTAGCGTAGCAACAGCAGCTACAACGATGCTAATCTTTTGACTCAAAGAGAGTTTTTGCGACAAACTGCTTAATTGAGAGAAAAAGTTGGACATTGCTCACCTACAATCAATAAATAAGATTAAACTTGCATTCTGGAAATTTCTTCATAAGCATTGAGTAGCTTATTGCGAACTTGTAAGGCAAACTGAAAATTCATTTCAGTTGTTTGCATTATTGCAATTGTTCTGTGTAAATCAGGTGACTCACCTACTACTGCTTGAGCTACTTCTTTTTCTACAGTTCTTTGTTGAGAATTAAGATTTTCAATTGCATTAGAAATAGTTGTAGAAAAATCTACATTAGAATTTGCTCTAGCTTTTGTTAATGAGTTTGCTGAATTTGTTACTAAAGAAGATATGTTACTTAATGAGTCAATACTGTTAATATTTGACATTTTTAATTATCCTTCTGCTAATTTTAAGCTAGCTTTAACTAATTCTTTTGCTGTATTAAAGGCTGTAGCGTTTGCTTCAAAAGCACGTGAAGCAGATAACATATTTACTGTTTCTTCTAATGGATCAACATCAGGCATTGAGACATAACCATTACTGTCTGCATCTGGATGATTAGGTTGAAACACTTTTCTGCCTTCTAATGGAGAAACTTGAACATAGGCGCGAACACCTACGCTGTCCTCTTCTGAAGCAGATGAGCTAGATTTAGAAGTATTTAAATCCTCAGAATCTTTTTTCTCTGTTAATGGTATAGTTTCAAATATTACATCTCTTCTTTTATAAGGCCCACCTGAAGCGGTTTTGGTTGTGTTAGCGTTAGCTAAATTGGTTACAGTAGTTTCTAAACGTTCTCTTTGAGCTGTCATTCCTTGGGAAGAAATTTGAAAAATATTTGAAATCGACATACTATCTACCCTCTTTTATTGCTAAACGTAATGTACGCCAACGTGATTGTAACAATTGAACCCCTAAGTTATATTGCATACCTGTTTCTGCCATTACTGACATCTCATGCATAGTGTCAACATTATTTCCATCAATTCCTAATACACCATTTTGCTGTTCAACAACTTTTAATTGTGTTGGTAAAGGATTGCTTGAATTTTTACCTTCAACTATCTCATTAGCAGCTTCTTTTAAAACATCTTGGAAATTAAGCTCCTTTGCACTAAAACCAGGCGTATCAGCATTAGCTATGTTGCTTGCAATAAGCTGAGTTCGTTTACTTTGTACATCTAGAAAAGTAAGTAAAGTTTTGGTGATTAAGTCGTTTTGTTCAACCATGTTTTTGTCCTCACAAGTTATAATGGCAAATCTTGTGCCGCAAAAATAACAGTAACAAAAGATGGTTTTTTATGTATTTGATTGGTGTTTTATAGGGTAAAAACTTAGATAAAGACGTTTCTAAAGGCAGTTCTATGAATATTAATAACAGATAAAAAAGGTTTCTGAGCAATAACTCTTTAGTTTCTAAGAAAATATAGAAACTTTTGACACCAGCGTCAGTATTTTGGCAGTGCACTAACAAGTAACATTATTTTGACATACATTATTTTGACATCATCAAAATAGTGAATACCTGAGTAAAAGTTTGGACTAAAATAAGACAGCTTTAATCTATGTCATTTTATATATAACATTTAATACTTATAAACGCTTTTAACTTATAGATAAATAAGATGTTAACTATAAATGATAAGTAGTTTTATATAGTTTACAGTAAACATATCGTCTCAATAGAGCCACAAGTTTAGTTATTTTTGCTAATTTCTACAGATTTTTTCTAAAATCATTTATTTTCCTTATTAATAAATAAGATTAGTTTATAAACACTTATTAAGTTGACAAATGATATAAGTTGTAAGTAGTGAGGCAAAGAAGAATATATTTTCTAATGAAAGCAGTAACTAATTGATTATCAAAGTATTATCGGCAAATTCTATCTTCAAAATATCTAACTTTTAACTCCTATATTAGATTAATAAGATCATATGGCACAATAGTTGCCTAGAATATAAGCAAAATTAATGGTTAATTGAGAAACCCATTGTTAGTTTGTGTATGTAGTTTATATCAATAAGCTACATACACAAATCAATTATAACTTGTTTAGCATTTTATTCTAAGGAACGTTATGGCAAATATTAAAAAATACCAAGCCCCAACTTTGCGAGAAGCATTAGAATATATAAAACAAGATCTTGGAGAAGAAGCCCTAGTTATTGGACATAGAAAAGTAAAACTAGGAAGTCTATTCGGGGTTGGTGGTAGAGATGTGGTTGAAGTTAGTGTTGCTGCCAATAAGACGGTAGATAAAGAAGACCGCGGTAATGTTTCAACAATGCTTAACAATCCTGAACAATCAAAAAGCAATATAGATATTTATACTTCTCCAGGAAGTACTAGTAGCTCTAGGTTAGCAGCTCGTGCTTATGCCATTGCTTATGGACATAACAATGAAAGTTCAATTCCAACTAATCATTTTGAGCTTACTGAAGAAACACCAAAAATAGTTCATACTCCAGTTAAAAAAGCAACTCCTGCCAATAATGCACCGGCAACAGAAAGTAAGCCAAGTCAAAATGAAACAAATTTTGGAAATGACAATATTGTAATTAAAGAAATGCACAGACTTCAGGCAGAAGTAAAAGAATTAAAATTTTCTTTAGCTTCCTTTTTGCCTAATATTCCTAGCCCAACAAAGGGTATTGAGTCATTACATAATGATTTACCAGAACTTTATGATAGTCCTTATTATGAAGCTTATATTACACTAACAAATACAGGATTAGATCCTAAAATAGCACGCCAAGCCATTGAATATTGTATTAACCTTTTTCATGCACAAGGCTTTATTGAAGCAGATAGATTAAAAGTTGCAAATATAGGTTTATCTTATACTTTACAACAACTATTACATTTTTCCGAAGATCCAACTGTAAGCTCAGATACTTTAACTAGTCCAAATGGAATAGTTTTTATTGGCCCAACAGGCGTTGGAAAAACAACTACTCTTGCAAAAATAGCTGC
Source organism: Blastocatellia bacterium (assembly GCA_039812885.1). Classification (GTDB taxonomy): domain Bacteria; phylum Acidobacteriota; class Blastocatellia; order Chloracidobacteriales; family JADJPF01; genus JADJPF01. Next base: position 232,954 of record JBDIBI010000004.1, on the reverse strand, counting down.
TCATGTTTCTTTACGTGTACGTCAAAGAGTAGAACTAATTACTTTAGATACTTATAGAATAGCTGCTATTGAGCAATTAAAAACATATGCTGAAATTATAGGAGCAGGCTTTCATGTTGCTCACAGTGTAGTAGAACTTAATGCTTTAACCACACGCTTAGCTGGCAAAGGTTTGATGCTAATTGATACAGCAGGTCGTAGCCCTAATGATTTAGCTGATCAATTGGAGCTAGCTAACTATTTGAAAGAAGATTGTTCTTTACTAAAATGCCTGGTTTTACAAGCAACTACTCACCCAATTGATGCAGATCTTGCAGTAAAAAAATTCTCTCTCTATGGGCCAGACCAATTAGTTTTAACTAAGCTAGATGAAACTGCTCGCCCTGGTGCTTCAGTTTCTATAGCAATGAATTCAAAACTTCCTTTAACTTATTTATGTGCTGGTCAAAAAATACCAAATGACATAAATTTGGCTGACTGTAAAACGTTTACTAACCATATCTTACGTGCTAGCTTGTCTGTAAACTAAATTTATGAAAGGTGTTATATACAAAATGAAAGACTATTTAAATGAAAATATGTGGAGAGAAAATTTAACTTCTCAAATACCACCAATTAATCAAGATAAAGCTAACAAATCAAAGGGCAAAAAACAAGCACGCACAATAGCCGTTACTAGTGGTAAAGGTGGAGTTGGAAAAACTAATTTTGTTGTAAATGTAGCCCTAGAGTTAGGCAAACTAGGTTTTTCTGTTACAGTTCTAGATGCAGATTTTGCACTTGGAAATACTGATTTATTACTTGGTATTAATCCTGTTTATCATATTGGACATTTATTTTCTGGTGAACGTAGATTAGAAGAAATTATGGTTGAGATTGCACCAGGAGTAAACCTAATTCCAGCTAGCAGTGGCTTAGACCAGTTAGCTCATCTTTCTTACCAAGAACATAAGCATGTTCTTGCTCAACTAGAACAAATAGAAAATGATGTAGATTTTTTAATTATTGATACACCCGCAGGAATTGCTAGCAATGTATTGAATTTTCTTAGAGTTGTAGATGATGTAATAGTTGTTGCAATGCCTGAACCCACTTCAATAATAGATGCTTATGCAACTATCAAAGTTCTTTACAGACAATCACCTAACAAAAGGACTTGGGTAGTAGTAAATAAAGCTAACAGTGTTGAACAAGCAAAATCAGTTTTTGAGCAAATAAATATGGCATCACTAAAATTCCTTAATCATGCATTAGATTATCTTGGTTCAATTCCAAATGATCCAGAAATAAGTGAAGCCATTAATAAAAGAACTCCAATAGTTAAATATGCGCCAACACTTCCTATTAGTCGCTCTTTTCGCTTTATCGCTAATAATTTTAATACCCTAATGGGTGGCTCTGTGGGAAATGGAAATTCTTTTTGGCATACATTAGCAAACATTTTATAGACAAGTAGAAAACATATGATGAAACCAAGCAATTACTATCACGCGACCTGTAAAAAAACAATATCTATAGATGAGCGCAATACCTTAATAGAAGAGCATTTACCACTAGTTAAGTTTATTGCTGAAAGAGTAGCTGTTAGATTACCTTTTACTATAGAAATAAATGATCTTGTCAGTGCTGGAATCTTTGGCTTGATAGATGCCATTGATAAATATGATTCTAGCCGAAATGTTAAATTTAAAACTTATGCAGAGCTAAGAATTCGCGGTGCGATTTTAGATAGTTTACGCGAATTGGATTGGGTGCCTCGTTCACTAAGACGTCGTGCTAAAGAAGTTGAGCAAGTTTATAGCCAACTAGAACAAAAATTTAGACGACCTCCAGTAGAAGAAGAAGTTGCAGAAGTATTAGGAATTTCTATTTCTGAACTTCAAGAGCTTCTTGGTCAATTGCGTTGGTTATCTGTAAAAGATAGAAGTAAATCAGATAACTCAAAAGAGGAAATCACCTATCAATTGCCTGATAATCGTACTCTTACACCATCATTAAATTATGAACAAAAAGAAACTCGTGAACTTCTTGCAAGTGCCATTGATAGATTGCCTGAAAGAGAACGACAAGTAATAGCTCTATACTATTTAGAAGAACTAACTATGAAAGAAATTGCTACGGTTCTAAGTATCACAGAATCACGTGTTTCACAACTTCATACCCAAGCAATTATAAGACTTCGTGGCAGTTTATCACCAAGTTATGCTGAAAAATTAACAGCTTAAATTTGTAAAATTTTAAGGGTAGGTAAAAGCAATGTTAGAAACTTCTAAAGCTTCAGAATCCAAACAACCTCTCTTAACAGAAGAAGAGTTATCAACATTGTTGGAAAAAAAACCTCAAGATTTATCAAGTGAGAAGAAAAACCATATTGTTCCTTATAATTTTCGCTGTCCAGAAAGAATATCAAAAGAACAAATGCGCTCTCTTTACCTACTTCATGACGCATTTGCTCGTAATTTGGCATCTAGTTTACCAATCTTTTTAAGAGTATTTTCTAATGTAAATCTAATTTCTTTAGAGCAAAAACCATATATAGAATATCTAGCAAGTCTATCTGACCCAACTACTATATTTACACTTGCTACATCACCTCTTGCTGGTACGATGTTGTTAGAACTAAGTCCTAAAATAGCTTTTTCTGTTATTGATAGACAACTTGGCGGCCAAGGCCAAGCTCTAGCAAATAATCGCTCTATTACAGAAATTGAAAAAAGAGTTTTAGAAGGCTTTGTTAAACTTATTATTGATTTGCTCTCTAGTGTTTGGCAACAAGTTGTAGAAATGAATTTTCAAGTCACTAGTTGTGAAACTTCTCCTCAACTAGTACAGATTGTGCCAGCCAATGAAGCTGTTTTAGTTGGCCTTTATCAAATTCAAATTGGGGAAACACAAGGTACAATAAGCATTTGCTTACCTGTCATTTCTTTAGAACCAATAATTGAAGAAGCTTTTGGTTCTCAATCTAATGAAGCTCCAGCAGAAGAAACAAGAGCTTTATTGGATAATCTTTCAACAATACTTCTTCCTGTTTCTGCTGAATTGCATGGAACAAAAGCTAGTTTAGAAGAAATCTTAAATTTAAATGTTGGAGATGTAATACGTTTAGACAATTCTTCAGACCAATTAGCTACATTAACAGTTAATGGTGTAGGAAAATTTTTCGCTGAATTGGTTGAACGCAATAAAAGGACCGCTGTTTGCATTAAATCAGCTATCTCATAAAAATCTTTATTCTGCAAAACACAATCAAAGTTTAGTAATTAAACAATAATTCAGAGAGTAGGTGACAATTATGCCAGAAGCAATTGAAATATCAAAAAATGCAGATGTTTTATCAATAGATGGTAAACATAATATTGACAGATTATTGTCAGTAGAAATGGATTTAGTTGTGCGTTTTGGTACAACTAAAATGCCTCTTTCTGAAATTGTAAAAATTGGTACAGGTTCAGTAATCGAATTAGAAAGAAACGTTGATGAACCTGTTGAGCTTTTAGTTAATAACTTTCCTTTAGCACGTGGTCAAGTAGTTTTGATCAATGGTTATTATGGTGTACGAATTACAGAAGTTCTCTCAAATAAAAAATTAAGCTCGCTTTTCTAAGGAGAAAAAGTATGGTAATAAATAATTCAGATTTAATGCTTGTATTTACTGTAGCTAGCTCAGCAGTTGCATTTTTATGTTTGTGTCTTTCTGTTTACCTTTTCTCAAAAATACGCAAATACTCTAAAACTTCTTCTTCTCAAAATGCAGATTTTGAAATTAAATTAACTAAACTTAGACAAGAAATAGAGTCTCTTTCAAGAAAAGATATTGAACAAGCAGGAAAAATAGCTTGGTTAGAATCAAGAATCCGTTTTGGGGCTTCAAATCCAAATATATCTTCTAGCTTAACTTCGGAAAGCTCTTTTGAAGAAAACCTTGCTGTTGCTAGTGCTGCTACTGTAAGTCCAAAACTTTCTCTAGTGGAACGCCGACACAAAATAATCTCTTTAGCTAAAAGAGGTATTGATGTTACTACCATATCTGAAATGTTAAGCATTCCACAAGGAGAAGTAGAACTAATTATCGGTCTTGGATTAAGCAAAATAGCTTGAGGTAAGTTATGGAACATGGATTATATGCAGCTTATTTAGGAATGAAATCAAGACAACAAGCTTTAGATGTAATGGCAAATAACATTGCTAATGCCTCAACTAATGGCTTTAAAGCTGAAAGAATGAGATATGAATCTGTAGAAGCAGCAGAAATAGAAGCTAAAGTTTCTATTTTACCACCTAACCAGTTAAGCAATGGAAATAATCAAACTGCTTCAGTTAGTGATACAAACGCAGTTGATCCTAGTTTAGCTAGTAATCATGGCCGTTTTGTTGGAGTAGTAGGAAACTCTTCATCTGATTATTCACTGGGAACGATTCAACAAAGTGGTAGGTCTTTAGATATTGCTTTAGATGGAGAAGGTTTTCTTGCCGTTCAAACAAGCAAGGGCGAACGTTATACACGTGCTGGTTCATTAAAATTAGATAGTGCTGGTCAGTTAGTTACTGGTTCAGGGGATTTAGTTATTGGAAAAAAAGGCCCTATAACTTTACCAACAAGTGAAGTTTCTATTAGTGAAAATGGAACAATTTCTGCCAAAGGACAAGTTATAGATCAGCTAAAAATAGTTCGTTTTGATAACCCTACTACAACACTTTACAAAGAAGGTTCTCTGCTTTTTGCGTCAAATCAAACGCCTCAAGCAGATACTAAAACAAGAGTCTTACAAAATAATTTAGAGCTTTCAAATGTAAATGCAGTCTCAGAAATGGCTGCTATGATGCAAAATACTCGTGAATTTGAATCACTACAAAAGTCTGTTACCTTAATTATGAGCGATCTTGGCCGCAAAGTTGCTAATGAAATTGGCAAACTTTAATCAAGGAGAAAATCAATGAGTCAAGCACTTTATACTGCCGCAACAGGAATGCAAGCACAACAACGTAATCTAGATAATATTGCTAACAACATTGCCAATGCTTCTACCGTTGGATTTAAGCGCTCTCGCTTGGAATTTCAAGACATGCTTTATCAAAATCTACGTATACCAGGAGGAGCTTCTACTTCATCAACTCCTTTGCCTGTAGGCTTGCAAATAGGTTTAGGTGCAAGAGCTATCTCTTCTGAGAGAATATTTTTGCAAGGGGATTTTAAGCAAACAGAAAACCCTTTAGATATGGTTATAGAAGGAAATGGTTTTTTTCAAGTCCGTCTATCTAGTGGAGAATTAGCTTATACTCGTGCAGGATCTTTCCACTTAAATGCACAGGGTCAAGTAGTTACTGCTAGTGGGGAGCCTTTAGAACCTGCTATTACAATTCCAAATAACACAACAGCTATCTCCATCGGAACTGATGGATCAGTAAGTGTAACTCAAGCAGGTCAAGCAAATGCTCAAAATGTTGGGCAAATCCAATTAGCCTCTTTTGCTAACCCTGCTGGATTAGAAGCAATGGGGCGCAATCTTTTTAAGGAAACTTCTGCTTCTGGCCCAGCCACAGTTGGAGCAGCTGATTCAAATGGTTTAGGCCGAATTAATCAAGGTTTTATAGAAGGTTCAAATGTTAGTGTTGTTGAAGAATTAGTTGGAATGATAGCTGCTCAACGTGCTTATGAAACAAATTCAAAAGTAATAAGCGCTGCTGATAGAATGTTAGGCACAATTAATCAGGCGGTGTCATGATGTTGCGAGGAACTTTTACTGTATTTCTTTTTCTCTTTAGCTATTGTTTTTGTTTTCTAAGCCCTTGTTCATTGGCCTTAGCTAGAGTAGTTGTTGAAAAAGAAGTAAAAGCCAAAATAGTTATTGAGAAAGAAGTAAATGCTAAGCATGACAAAGTCACTTTAGCAGATATAGCAGAGATCTTTAGCGAAGATCCAGAAGTTATAGAGCGATTATCTGCAATTTCTTTTGGCTATGCCCCACAACTTGGACTAGCACGCGAACTAACAAAAGAACAAATTGTTCTATCTATTTCAGCCGCAGGCTTTGCTAGCAATGACTTGCAGCTTGAAATACCTCACACTGTATTAGTTCGCCGTGCTAACCAAGTTTTAACTTCAGAAATTATTTATCAGGAAGTAGAAAAAACAACTTTATCTGATTTAATAGCTGCTGGAGCAACAGCAAGGTTAGTAAAATTAGAAATACCAACTAGTTTCATTTTGCCTACAGGAGATGTGTTAGTTAAAGTAAATAAAGCACCTGTAAAAGATTTATTTAGTCCATTTGCTGTGCAAATTGAAATTTATGTTGATTTGCTACTGGTTAAACGCTTAAGTGCTATGACACAAATAGAAGCTTTTGCTCCTTTAGTTATAATAAACAAAAGCTTACCAGCAGGTGCTAAATTAAAAGAAACAGATGTAACTATTGAAGCTAAAAAACTTACTAAACCCATCAATAACTATCTACAAGATATAAGGTTATTAAAAGGAGCTGCTCTAACACGTTCTGTTAGTCAAGGAGAAGCTTTATTAAAAGACCAGTTAGTTCCCGCTTTTGTTGTCAAACCAGGAGACTTGGTAAAGGTAATTGCTACAAATAAAAAACTTTCCATTGAAGTTCAAGGTGAAGCTCGCACTGCTGGCCGAATAGGTGATCGAGTGAAAATAAAAAGCACACTTTCAGAAACCTTCCTAGATGCCATCGTTGAAGACGAAGGGCAAGTAAAAGTTAACTTCTAACTAAAATAAGGCGGTAAAAAATGAGAAAAAAACTATTTTCAATTCTACTGGTAGTATTGTGTCTATCCATAAATGCACTTGCAGACAATAAAAAGAAAAAGTATGTACCTCCACCTCCTCCAGCTCCTGCTAATGGTTCACTTTTTACTGATGCTGCTCGTAATGTTGATATTTTGACAGACTTAAAACCCCGTCAAATTGGGGATATTGTCTTTATAGATATTGTTGAAAGCAATACTGCAAGTGTTTCATCTGCTGCTAAACATTCTAGAGAATCAGGATCAATTGGAGGTGCTGTTATTGGTGCTGCTCCAATTCCACCAGAGTTTGTAGGTATTGCGGGTGGGTTAGTGGGTGCTCTTAGCTCACGTAAGTATGATGGAAAAGGCTCTACAGAAAGATCCAGTCAACTACGTGCTAGGATTGCTGCTCGTGTTGTAGAAGTCTTTCCAAATGGGGATTTAAGAGTTGAAGCAGAAAAGAAAACTAAAATTAATAGGGAAACGGAAAAGCTGATTTTATCAGGTGTTGTTAGACCTCGCGATATTTCTTCGGCAGATAATTCTGTTGCAAGCACTTCTGTTGCAGATTTGCAAGTTAGCCTTAATGGCAAAGGAATTGCATCTACTGACAATGGCCCAGGCTGGTTAATTAGAATAATAGAAAAAATTTCACCCTTCTAAGTTATACCTAAGGAGTATCCTGATGAAAGCTAAACTTTGGCAGTTTATGTTGTTGAACATCGCTATTATGTTATGTCAAATGATAGTTTTAGGACAAGAAAGACCTAGAACTACACAAGGAACTACACAAGTAGCTAATAGTGTTTCTAATGTTTCAACCATTACTGTCAAAGATCAGCTTGTAAGTGACGATTTGTTGACAATACGTGTCAAAGATATAGCTAGAATCGAAGGAGTCAGAGAGAACTATTTGATAGGCTATGGCTTAGTTGTAGGTCTCAAAGGCACTGGAGATAAGGTTCAGCAGAATTTATATACTCGTCAAACTTTACAAAATTTGCTAGAAAGGATGGGTCTTTCTGTAACAGCTTCTTCTCTTAAACCAGAAAATATAGCTACCGTGCTTATTACTGCTACACTTCCGCCATTTGTTCGACAGGGAGCAAAGATAGATGTCACGGTTTCGGCAATAGGTGATGCCAAATCTTTGGCGGGTGGAACTTTGATTCTTTCTCCACTTAAAGCAATAGATGGTCAAATTTATGCTCTTGCCCAAGGGCCACTTTCAATTGGTGGTATTTCTGCTGGTTCACAAGGCAATTCTGTAGATATAAATCACCCTACAGTAGGAAGAGTTCCTAATGGAGCAATGGTTGAACGCAGTGTCAGCACAGATTTTGCTCCTGCTGGAGTAATAACTTTAGCTCTTCGCGAAGAAGACTTTACTACGGCAGCAAAGTTGCAAGAGGTAATAAACAAGAATTTTGGCAACTGTGCACATGCTTTAGATGGTCGTAATGTAACTGTACAAGTTCCCAACGAATGGAAAACAGAGTTTGTGAGTTTTGTTGCTAAATTGGAGTCGCTTCGCTTGCCTGTGGATGCAGTAGCAAAAGTTGTAATAAATGAACGCACAGGAACAATAGTGATGGGACATAATGTAAGATTATCTGCTGTAGCGATTTCTCAAGGCGGAGTAACTATTCGCGTTAGCAATGAATTAGAAGTTTCTCAACCTAATCCTTTTGCAAATGGTGACACAACAGTTGTTCCTAAAACAACTGTAAAAGTGGATGAAAAGAAAGCTAAAGCCTTGATTTTACCAGATGGAGCAACAGTGGATGAAGTAGTTAAAGGTCTCAGAGCTGTTGGAGTTACAACAAGCAATATAATTAGTATTTTACAGGCGATTAAGTCAGCAGGGGCGCTTAACGCAGATATAGAAATCCAATAAAGGAGGCAGCTTTCTGGCTGAGATAATTTATGCTAAAAGTTGGTCTTTCTGAACCTTTGCTTGATAAAACTATAGCAGCAACTAAGCCAAATGAACCTAATGTGGCTGAAGTAGCTAAACAATTTGAATCTATATTGCTTAACCAACTAACATCCGGCTTGCGTTCTCAAGTCAATGAAGATGGTGAGGATGAAACAGGTTCTTCAAATTCTTTAGATTTACCTCAACAATTAATAGCAGAACAAATTGCAGATGTAATAGCTAAAAATGGTGGTATAGGTTTAGCTAATGCGGTAATGGAACAACTAAACCGCTATAAACAGACAACTGAAAAACCTACTAGTAATAAAAATAGTATTGAACTAGATGCTGCAAATATTACTAGACCTAGACAAATTTCTAAGCTTGTTTCATCAGCAAAAGTAGTGGAAAAAGAGCCTCTTACAACTAGACCTCGTCAAGTTAGTTTAGAAACAAATAAGGTAGAAAATTTTCAAAAAATAGATTCACACAAAATAAATCATAACACTTCATTTACTAATAAAATATCTAAGCTTGACTCTATAATTGCTGATGCTAGTAAGAAATACAGTGTAGATCCGCATCTTATAAAAGCAGTAATTCAACAAGAATCTAATGCAAAACAATTTGCTGTATCTTCTAGAGGTGCTTCTGGTTATATGCAACTTCTTCCTAGTACTTTCAGGCAATTTGGAGGAGCAGGAAAAAGTATTTTTGATGCTAAAGAAAACATTTTTGCTGGTACTGCTTACCTACGTTTCTTGAGTGATAAATATAGTGGAAATATAGATAAGATCCTAGCTGCTTATAACGCTGGGCCTGGTAATGTAAATAAATATGGTGGTATACCTCCTTTTTCTGAAACTACTAAGTTTGTAGCTACAGTTAAAGATAATTATGCTAAGTTTTCTGCACTAGAACCTAAAGAACACTTACCTAATGTAAATGAACAGGCTAATTTAATTGCCAAAAATCAGATAGATAAATCAAAAGTTTCAAGTGCTAATAATATAGCTCAAGTAAGCAATAAAACATTAGGCACAAATCAAGCAGAAAACAAAGCTTTACAGCTTCCTATAAATGGTCGTATCAGTTCAAATTTTGGGGCTGCCCGCAAAACACATAACCACAAAGGCATAGATATTGCAGCTAAAAAGGGAACAGAAGTTAAAGCTGCGGCAAATGGAAAAGTACTTTTTGCTGGTTGGCAAAAGGGTTATGGCAGAACTGTAGTGGTTCAACATGAAGATGGTAAACAAACTCGTTATGCTCATGCTGAAAATTTACTAGTTGCAAAAGGTGATGATGTATTAGCAGGACAAAAAATTGCTACTGTTGGCTCAACTGGCCATTCAACAGGCCCACATTTACATTTTGAAGTTTTAGAACAAGGAAAAGCAATTAATCCATTGTCTGTTACTCAACATAAAACTACTCAAGACAATGATGAAAACAAAACACAATTATTTGTCGCAAGCATAATGCCAAGGTTTTAATTGATTATAAAACACAAAAAGGAGATATTATGAATCCTAATCTAATAGGTTCTATTAATAATGGAATTAGTAAACTACCAAATACTACAACTAAGCAAAATCAATCTAGCAGTAATGGGGTTAATGGTAGTACTCCAGATCAACAAACATTTCTTAAATTGCTTGTAACACAACTTAAGAATCAAGACCCTCTTTCACCTCAAGATAGTACTCAATTTGTGGCTCAACTAGCGCAGTTTAGCGCATTGGATCAATTAATAAGTATTAATCAACAGTTAGGGCAAGTCTTGAAAAAATAAACAAATTATTTTACCGATATAAAATTACTTATACCGATATAAAGTTTAGGAGGATTTATGTCTCTTTCTTTTTCTACAGCACTTTCTGGATTAAAGGCCAGTTCTGATGCCTTGGGTGTGACAGGCAATAATATTGCTAATTCAAATACCGTTGGTTATAAAAGCCAATCCATTTCATTTGCTGCCTTATTCTTTGGTGTATTAAGCAATAATGGAGCAAACTTACCTTTGCAAATAGGTAATGGTGTTTCTACATCACAAATATCAAAAGATTTTTCACAAGGCAGTGTAAGTAGTTCTACTTCGGCAACACATTTAGCAATAGAAGGTAATGGTTATTTTGTAGTAAAAGATGCAGCTGGACAGCAAAGTTATACAAGAGCTGGAAACTTTACACTTGATAAAAATGGATTTTTAGTAACTCCTAGTGGGGAAAGAGTTCAAGGCTATTCTGCTGTGAATGGTGTAATTTCACCAAGTGCAGCATTAACTGATTTACAAATACCTATAGGTACTACTTTAGCTCCTCAAACTACTGCAAATGTTACGTTGAATGCTAATCTTAATGCTAATGATCCTGTAGGAACACAATTTAATACTTCTGTACAGGTTTATGATTCATTAGGAGTAGCTCATACACTTAATTTAACTTATACAAAAACAGCAAATCTTTCTTATACAGTTACAGCAGATTTAGATGGTAATGCTGCAATGCTAGCTTCAGGAACAGTTACCTTTGATTCAAATGGTAAATTAACTATGCCAGCCGCTCCTGCTGGATTAATGATAACTCCAGACCAAACTAAACTTAATGGGGCAACTTTACCTAGTATAAATGTAAATCTATATGCACCAGATGGTACTCCTAACATTACTAATTTTGCTGCTGTTTCAGGAGTTTCTAGTAGCAATCAAGATGGTTTTGCAGCTGGTACAATAAATGGTCTTGCTACAGATAGTAAAGGTCTTCTAATTGCTACGTTTAGTAATGGTCAAACTAAACCTTTAGGTCAAATTGCACTAGCCACGTTTAATTCACAAGATGGATTAAAGAGTGTTAACAACAATCTTTATACTGAAACCATAAGTTCTGGGCCACCATCAATTGGTTTATCTGGGACAGCGGGACGAGGGGCTATAGTTGGGAATGCACTTGAGCAAAGTAATGTAGATATTGCTACAGAATTTACCAATCTAATAGTAGCTCAGCGTAGTTTTCAGGCTAACTCTAGAGTTATCACTACTTTTAACCAAACCTTACAAGATTTGTTACAAATTATTTAGTAGGTTAAAAAAAATAAAGGTTTGTTAAAAATTTTTATTTTTAGACTAAAGTTTTTTTAGGTTGTGTCGATAAGAATAGGCAAAGAACTCAGCCAGGTCTTAGAGGGAAAAAACTATTTTGTGGAGGAAAAAGCAGTGAGTATACAAGAAAGTTCCACATATATGAAAACCGGTGTTAGTTATTTGCCTATTTATAACGAAGAAAAAGCTATTTTGATTGTTGATGATAATCAACCTACTTTAGATTTATTGGATCTACTACTAACGGATGCTGGTTATAAAGTCAAACAAGCAAATAATAAAGCTGAAGCAATTGCTGAACTAAAATCAGAAAAATTTTTTGCGATGCTAACAGATCTCTCTTTACCACAAACTACTGGCTGGGTACTTGCACAAGAAGCCCGCCAATATCAACCTGAGATTAAAGTAGTACTAATGACAGGCTACTCAAATATGGTAAATCATCCATCTAATGGATTAGTAGACAAAGTTTTGGCAAAACCTCTTTGTTGTGATGAATTACTCCAATTAATTGAATGTTTTAGTGTTTAGTGAAACTTTGTCATTGGTTAAATAAAGTTTTTTAGTAAGAGAGATTTGTTCCATCATTTGTATTCTGCAAAAAGTAAAATTTGCTAAGTAGAGAGGTGGAACAGTATGTTTATAATTATCGGCCTAATTATAGTGTTAGGCAGCGTAATAGGTGGCTATTTACTAGTTAATGGTCCTTTAGGAGTATTAATACAACCTTCCGAAATGATAGTAATAGGTGGTGCTTGTATTGGTTCAACCTTAATGGGTGCACCTCTAAAAATGCTGTCCTTAGCTGCCAAAAAGATACCTTTATTGCTAAAAGGCTCACCTTATAATAAAGAAGCTTACTCAGAATTGCTTAAATTGCAGTATGAGCTTTATGTTAATGTAAAAAAAGGTAGTTGGTTAGCAGTAGAACCTGATGTTTCATCTCCTGAAACTTCTAGCATATTCTCAAAATATCCTAAATTTTTATCTAATCACCATGCAAGAGATTTCTTTTGTGATGCAGCTATGATGCTAGTCAATGGTGCAGCACAAGTTGAAGAAATTGAAATGGCTATGGATTCAGAATTAGAAACTCACCATGAAGAAGAAGCTATTGTCCCTGGCATTATTACTAAAGCTTCAGATTCCCTACCAGGTCTAGGTATAGTAGCTGCGGTGCTAGGAATTGTAGTAACAATGCAACATATTGATGGCCCACCAGAAGAAATAGGTCACCACGTAGCTGCTGCTCTAGTTGGAACATTCCTTGGATTGTTACTTTCTTATGGAATGTTATCTCCTATTTCATCTAACTTAGAGAAAATATCTCAAGACGAAGCTAAATACTATGCTTGTATAAAAGCTGGATTAATTGCTTTTGCTGCTGGTGCTGCTCCAGCAACTGCTGTTGAATTTGCTAGACGTACCATTTTTAGCTTTGACCGCCCTTCTAGCGCAGAACTAGATAAACAACTAAGAGAAATCAAACCTAGATAAAATTTATTACATAATATCTATAGGTTTTGGTAAAAGCTTTAAACTTAGGAGTGGACTATGAATGTTGAAGAACCGCAGAAACCGCGTCGCCGGGTAAAAGTAAAAAAAGGAGGCCATGGAGGTCATCATGGTGGTGCTTGGAAGGTTGCTTATGCTGATTTTGTTACAGCTATGATGGCACTGTTTTTGGTTCTTTGGCTAGTATCTCAAGGGGATCAGAAGCTTAAAGAACAAATTGCAAATTATTTTCGCTCTCCTGGTGTCTTTACTACGGTACAAGGCGGTATTTTAGGAGGAGCTCAAAAACCAAATAAAAACGTAAATTCCAAAAATACTAAAGGAGATCCGGATTCTCTACAAACAGCAGCAGCACAGTTGAAGGAAAAGTTTTCAAAGCTATCTGAATTTACTCCTTATAATGATCAAGTTCACGTTGAAATGACTGAGGAAGGATTACTAATTCAGATTATTGATAAAGCAGAAGCTGTTTCTTTTGAATCAGGGAGTTCTGTTTTGACACCTTCTGCTAAAGAAATATTAAAAGAAATTGCTAAAACTATATGCCAATTACCCAACCCAATAAGAATTGGAGGGCATACAGATGCTTATCCATTCTCTTCTTCACAACGTACTAATTGGGAATTATCAGCTGATAGAGCTAATTCTGCTAGACGAGAACTAGAAGCAGATTGTGTAGACGGAAAAAGAATTAAAGAAATAATAGGATATGCAGATACTAAACCTTTAGTAGCCTCAGATCCTTATGATCCTACCAATCGGCGCATTAGTATTGTTGTTTTTTGGGAAAATACTCCTAGGAAAGGTTTCTTTAGTAGTTCATCTCATAGCAGTTCAAAATAGTTAATGAAATAAACTACATTAAATATCATTGAGTTAGGGAAATGCCTAGACAGGTGTTAACCTAACTCATCAAGTTTTTTCTTAGCTTTAAGTGCACCTTTATGCTCTGGTTTAATTGCTAGAGCTTCTTCAATATATTTTCTAGCAAGTTCTATACGATTATGTTTAAGGTAGAAAGTTCCAATTTCTACTTTATAATCAGGGTTTTTAGGTTGTAGACTAACAGCTTCTTCAAATTCCTTGACACTAGGTTCATTAAAATTATGAAGTTTATCTAGAGTACGAGCTAAGGCTGCATGAAATTCTGCATCTTTGGGGCGTAACGATATAGCTTGGCGAAAAGCTCTTGCTGCACGTTCATTATCCCCTTTGTCCATTAAATCTAATCCATAAAGATACCAATCATCAGGCTTACGTAAATTAGATGGGTTATTAAAGTTTTGAAGTGAAGGAGGTAAGCTTGGGCTATCAGCATCTTCCATAGGTTTAGGCGTAACTTTTTCTTGAGATGAAAGGTTACTAGAACTAGGTTTTATAGATGATAAGTTGCTAGGTATTGGGCTAGATTTAGAAATTGGATTAGCTACAACATTAGCATTAGGAACATTACTTATTGGTGTTGTAACCTTAATAGGTTGAGTTGGAGGAGGAGTGGTTCTAAGAGTTGGAGATACAGGTTTAGAAGGAGTAATAGGCGTTTGTGCCTTAGATATAACAGGATTGGGCAGCTTTTGAGCCATTGGAGGAGGGGCTATCCCTTTTTGTAATGGTTGAGCTATAAAACGCTTAGGCTGTTCTAAAGGTGGCTTAATTCGTTCAGGAGAAGAAGATAGCTTGTCATAAGCTTCTTGAATGCTTTGATAAATTGTTTCTATCTGAACTTTTAAAGATGGCATTTGTTCTATCAATAACTTATGACCACTTGGATCAAATCGCTCTTTAAGTTGCTGGAATGTAGTAGTTATTTCTTGTAAACTTGCTTGAGGGCCAATACCTAAGCGAGCATAATAGTCATTACCAGCACGACTAATTTGAGCAAACATGTTTTCTAATTCATAGAAAAATAATGAAATATTTTCTACACTAACAGCAGGCTTAGCTTGAACTGAAGCAGGTTCAGGTTCTTTTTCTTGTGTTACTGGTTGTACTAATTTAGAACCATCTACCCTAGATATTGTTTTTAAGGATAGCAATGCTGCTAAAGTGCGCAGAACTTGTTCTTCAGGTAAATCAATAGATTGAAGTACTTGAGAAATCTTCCTACCTGTTTCTAACTGCCTTAATATTAATAACTCATCACTACGCAGCATAATATTAGTTTGCTGATGTGGATCGGTTACAGCTAACCAAGTTTCATCTTCAGGGCCTAGAAAAGCTCTAATTCGCTCAATATCTATTAAACTGCGAACTGACTCTAAAATTAATTCTCCTACAGATAAAGAAGTTTTAAAGGTTTGGTTTAGAGCAGAAGCATCAAAGGCATAACCACCTTCTTCCCAATCAATTATTGAGTGAGAAATACTATAAACATGAGCTGTTAAAAGTGAAGCGGCAGATTGTTCTGGTAAAAATTGCAGATTGATAAGGGTATCTAAAATATTAGAACTTTCTTGATCGCTTTGTTGTTGAAGTGCTTTGTTGTATTGTTGACGAGAAATACGACCTTGGCGAACTAGCCTTTCTCCTAAACGCTCTGTTTGATCGTTAGATACAGCAAAAACAATTTCCCCATTTTGCCAGACAAGCCCCTTTATATTAGCTCCATAAGAAAACCAAGTTATGCCTGTTACTTTATCTACAGCTAAAGCTCCAAAAAACTCAGGAAGGAACAGTCCTTCTAGCTCATAATAAACAGGTAGATCTTTTAAGGACAAAGGAATTTTTATTTGTGGCCATTCAGGCTTGGTATGTAAACGTAGTAGAGATGAACTATCTTCATCATCTACTACTACTGATGCAACTGTTTCTTGTGTTGGTACTACTGTTTCTTGTGTTGGTACTGCTGTTTCTTGTGTTGATGTTATTTCTTCTAATGGAGCAGTTTTTATTTTGCGTGTTCCACTGTCAGATAATCTATGTCTAGCTGCTGTATCAAATAATCTTTGTTCATAAACGCCTGCACAAGCAAAAGCATCAGAGAGATCTTCTAGAAAGACGTTTACATCTTCATAACGAGCGCTTGCTTCTTTTTCTAAAGCTCGTTGAACCACATCATCTAATTGTGACGGTAACTCGGGACGTAAAGAGAGTATAGATCTTGGTTTTTCAGTCAAGTGTTTATAGGCTATTGAGGTAGCAGAAGGCCCTTTAAATAAGGTTTCACCTGCTAGTAGCTCAAAGAGAATTACACCTAAGGAATATATATCTGCCCGCAAGTCAATTATTTCATTATCAGCTAACTGCTCTGGTGCCATATAGTGAGGTGAGCCTAAAGTGCTACCGGCTTGTGTAAGGCTTTCTTCCATTGCTCCGCCTTCACTAAATTGCAATTTTGCAATACCAAAATCAAGAACTTTGACTACTTCTGTTCCTGCATCATTTTGTATAAAAATATTTTCTGGCTTAAGATCTCTATGAATAATGCCTCGACGATGAGCTACTTTGACTGCTGAACATACTTGTAAGAAAATACTGTAAATTTCTTCTAGTGGTAGTAAAGGGGTTTCCTTAAGTTTTTCTTTTAAGGTGCATCCCTGTAGGTATTCCATTATTAGGTATACTACCTGATCTGTTACACCAAAATCTAACACTGTAATTGCATTGGTATGGCGTATGCGCATAGCAGATTGTGCTTCTCTGCGAAAGCGGCGAATGGCTTTATCATCAGAAACAAGCCTAGCATGCATTACTTTTACAGCTACAGGAATTTCTAGTTGAAGGTGACTAGCTAAATATACACTACTCATTCCACCTTCAGCAATTTTTCTTTCTATATGATATTTATTATCAATAACATAACCAATTAAAGGGTCTAACTTCTCGCCTTGAGGAACTACAAATTGAACCAAGCGCTCTCCGTCTTTTGGGCAAAAGAGTATTTCTTCTTGAAATTTTGTTTGACAGATCGGACAGGTTTTCATTAAAAACAAGCGCGGAGACTCTGTACTAAAAGCAAAGAGAAAAAGCGCTAACCTCCTTGATTACAATCAATAGTATCTTAGAAAATATATGGGATATAGAATATTAAATGAACAGGCAGGATTGTAAAACATGATCATCTTTATGTCTAGCTAAATACAGGGGAATCCCTATTAAATGCAAGTTTTAGCCTACTTGCCAACATTAAATAGATCCGTTATCTTTAAAAAGTATGAAACTTTATTTTTTACAAAGATCACAACTTTTACCTATTGAACTAAAAGAAGCCTGGCAATTTTTCTCTAATCCTGAAAATCTTGAATTAATTACACCTGCTTGGTTAGGGTTTAAGATTACTTCTCAAGTGCCAGAAAAAATTTATTCAGGATTATTAATAAGTTACCAAGTGACTCCTATATTAGGTATTCATACGAGTTGGGTGACAGAAATATCTTTAGTCAAAGAACCATATTTTTTTGTTGATGAGCAAAAAGTAGGCCCTTATCAATTTTGGAGACATCAACATATTTTTAAACAAACTCCAGATGGTGTAGAAATGCGGGATATTGTATATTATGCTTTACCACTGGCAATGGTAGGGCAACTTGTTCATAAACTAGTTGTTAGACAGAAATTAGAAGAAATATTTGATTTTCGTTATCAAGTTTTAGAAGAAATATTTGGCAGAAATTAGCCATAAATAAATATATTATTTTGAGGCAGTTATGAAAAAATTTTATGTTGTAGCTATTTGTTTATTATTGCTTACAAGTTTGTTTTCTATTAACTCATTAGCAGAAAATAAGCGAACAGACACAACTTTAAGCAATAATTCTAGTAACTCTGTTAATTTACAAAACCGAAATAAAACTCAACAAGCTATTAATACAGCAACAGAAAGAGTTAATGGTGTAGTATCATTGCTAAAAGAGATTAATTCTGGAATGTATCCAATTCCAAAGTATATGTTTAAAAAAGCTAAGGTTATAGCTGTAATGTCTTCTCATCCTCGTTGTGGAGAACGCTCTGGAGATGAGGCTGGTGGAGGAATTGTTATAGCTAGAAACCCTAAAACTAAACTTTGGGAAGCTCCAATCTTTATTACTATAAAAGATGGCTATATTAGGGATATTCTTGAGCAAAGAGGTATTAATGCACAATTTTCTAATAAAGATACTACTATCTTGTTTTTTGGAATGAACGATAGTGCAAGAAACCTTTTCTGCAAAGAAGAATTAGGTGTTGGTAACTTAGCTGGATTACTAGTTTCTTCTGGGATTTTTCAGTACAGAAAACAAACAGAGGATGCTGCTGCTATTAGTGTAGGATTGTTTGGTTACATATACAGTAAACAATTAATTATTGGTGCATCTATAGAAAACTCAGTAGTTAAGCAAGATAAAGTACTTAACGAAGCAGTTTATGAGAGAAAAATTTTAGATGAGTACTTACCAACTGCAAACTTTATCCCTAAGCCTATACTTGCTTGTACAGATATGATGAACCAACTTTATCCAGGTGGACAATAAAAATAAATCTAATTTTGGTCAATAAGGTAATAAAAAATGCTAGCTCACAGGCTAGCATTTTTTGTTGTTATAAGTTTTGTTAAAAGCTATTCTAACCTATAGTTAGGAGCTTCTTTAGTAATAGTTACATCATGGACGTGGCTTTCTTTTAGACCTGCACTAGTAATTCTTATAAATTTAGATTTTTCTTGCATTTCCTTAATAGTTCTACATCCACAATAACCCATTCCTGCCTTAAGTCCACCTACTAATTGTGTAACCATTGCTGATATTGAGCCTTTATAAGGAACTAAGCCTTCAATACCTTCTGGAACAAGTTTAGATTCAACTTCATTTTCTTGAGCATAGCGATCTCTACTACCTTCTCTCATTGCACCTAAAGAACCCATTCCACGATATGATTTAAAGCTACGACCTTGTAAAAGAATAATTTCCCCTGGACTTTCATCTGTTCCGGCAAAAAGTGAACCAATCATTGTACAATCAGCACCAGCAGCAATAGCTTTAGTAATATCTCCAGAGAACTTAATTCCACCATCAGCTATTACAGGAACACCTGTTCCACGTGCAGATTTAGAACATTCCATTATTGCACTTACCTGAGGTACTCCACAGCCAGTAACTATGCGAGTAGTACAAATGCTACCAGGGCCAATTCCTATTTTTAGCCCATCTACACCGGCTGCAATTAAGTCTACAGTGGCTTCTGAAGTAGCAATATTTCCAGCTACAACATCCATATTGGGATAATGTTGTTTAATTTTACGTACAGCTTCTAGCACACGTTTAGAATGACCATGAGCTGTGTCTACTACAATAGCATCCACACGAGCAGCAATTAGTTCCTGGGCGCGTTCAAAATAATCTCCTGTGGCTCCAACTGCGGCTGCAACACGTAATCTACCCAAACTATCTTTAGTAGCAAGAGGATATTTAATAGCTTTTTGTATGTCTTTGACTGTGATTAAGCCTTTTAAGTGATATTCATCATCTACAACTAAAAGCTTTTCTACACGATGTTTTTGTAATATTCCTCGTGCTTGCTGTAATGTAGTTCCTACAGGTACAGTAATTAAGTGTTCTTTGGTCATTACTTCAGAAATAGGTAAATCTCTGCGGCCTTCAAAACGTAAGTCACGATTAGTTAAAATGCCTAATAATTTTTTGTCTTCATTAACTATAGGTACACCAGAAATATGGTAACGGGCCATAATTTCCAAGGCTTCAGAAATAAGTTGATGAGGATACATTGTAACTGGATCAACAATCATTCCGCTTTCAGAGCGTTTTACTTTATCAACTTCATCTCGTTGTGCAGAAATAGACAAATTACGGTGAATTACGCCAATTCCACCTTGTTGGGCAAGAGCAATTGCTAGGGTAGCTTCTGTTACTGTGTCCATTGCAGCACTAACAATAGGAATATGTAATTCTATATTACGAGAAAATTTTGTGGTTGCATCTGTTTCTGCTGGTAGAACTTCGCTATAAGCAGGTCTAAGCAAAATGTCATCAAAAGTTAAAGCATCAAATATTTCTTTTTCCATATTTTTCCTTAATTTGTTTGGCTTATCCTCTGTATTGAATTAAGCAGTACTATAAAACCGATAATCATAACAGGTTTTTTAATTTTTCGGCAATCCAGCTAGGAATAGACTGACCTAATTAGAGTTATTCTTACTGGAAAAAGTTTTAAACGCTTTTACTCTTTTCTTAGTATAACTTAATGAAAGACGTAATAATTCACTTGTTGAAGAAGATTTAGGAGTATTTCACTTAATGCAAAGCCAACTAACAATCAACTTTGCAATGATGATCCAACAAGAAAGAGATGAAGTAGCTATATCATCGCTTCAAGTACAATCACTAATTGCTCAGGCAAAACTTGGAGATGTCCAAGCCTTTGAACAAATACTTATACGCTATCAAAGACAGGTTTTAGGTACTGCCGTAAGGTTACTTGGTAATGTAGATGATGGACGAGATGCTGCACAAGAAGTTTTTCTAAAGCTACATAAACACTTGCATAACTTTAATGAAGAAAAAGAATTTCTACCTTGGCTCTACCAAATAACTGTAAATGTTTGTCGAGATATTGCACGAAAACGAACTAGAACAAATACAGTGTCTTTAGAACAAGAACAAGAAAATGGAAACTTAAATAATATAGCTTATGAACAAAATATTGAGTCCTCAATAAATACCCTGCAAGAAAGAAAAATTATCTCTCAAGCTCTCACAACACTATCAGAAAAAGAAAAAGCAGTAATTATTTTGCGAGATGTTCAAGGGTTGGAAACCAAAGATGTGGCGCGAATTTTAGGAACTGCTGAGGCCACTGTTAGAAGCCAAATTAGTATGGCAAGAATAAAAATTAAGAAATATAGAGATAAGTTCTTAAAAAATTTCTTTTAAGAATAAGGAGGGAAGAGATGAAGCCACATATTTATAAGATAAGCAGAATATTTTTGTTCAGCTTAGTATTTTTAATTTGCACAAATAGTATTTTTGCACAACAAGGAACTCGTTCTGCTTCTGTATCACGAACTAGAGATAACTCTCAAACAAACAATAGTTATAACAATGGTTCGTATAATAACCAGTATCCTTATCAATCAACACATAATCAATATCAATCACAACATCAGTATGTAAATTCAGGTTATGCACCTGTAGCTATTAACTCAAATGAAATAGCTGTAGAAGAGTTTATAAATTACCGCAAGCATGATTTGCCTTTACCAAAAGCAGGTGAGGCTGTTGCTTTAGATGTTCGTTGGGGAAATGAGTTTATTTCACCTCTAAGTTCTGAGGCTGTTTTGCAGGTTGGTTTTACAACTTCTTCTGTAAATGATAAACAACATCTTCCACCTGTAAATCTTTCTATAGTAATAGATCGTAGTGGTTCTATGGCAGATGATAATAAGTTAGAGAAAGTAAAAGCAGCATTAAAGGCTTTGGTAAATGAGTTAAGAGACAATGATAGAATCTCTTTAATTGTTTATGATGATAGTGCTAGCGTTATATGGCCTACACAAGTTTTGGCTAGTAGACGTGAAAGTTTATGTAATGTTATTTCCAGAATTTATCCTGGGACTAGTACAAACTTGCATCAAGGTTTAATGCTTGGCTATCAAGAAGTGTTAAGAAACTTTCAAGATGGTGCAACTAATCGGGTTATTTTGTTAACAGATGGAATTGCTAATGTAGGAGTTGTAGATCCAGCAAGAATTATAGGAGAGTCTAGAAGCTTTAATAACAAAGGAATAGACCTTTCTACTATTGGTGTAGGTCGGGATATAAATGAAGACTTATTAAGAAATTTAGCTAAAAGTGGACATGGACTATATCATTTTGTAGCTGATTCAGATGATATAGAAAAAACTTTTATCAAAGAAGCTCAAAGTTTAGTTTCACTTGTGGCTCAAAAGGTTAGAGTAGATATTGATTTTGACTCGCCTCTACAACTAACGCAAGTTTATGGCTATGAACCAAAATTTAGAGAAAGAGGTGTTAGCTTTACTTTAGATAACATGAATCATGGATTAACTCAGGTTATTATGATGCGCTTTAACTTGCAGAATAGAAATGCCTTTAAGCAATATCTACCTGTAAAAGTAACTCTGTCTTATGAAGATGTAGAACATAAAAAGTTTGTGACTAAGACAGAAGAAGCAACTATTAGAATAAGTGAAAGAACCGTAAATACTGCAATAGTAGATGAAGAAGTAAAGAAAAATTTTACAATAGCTTGTGTATCTCAAGCTATCAAAGACACAATAGCTTGTTATGAAAGAGGAAATTACAATCAAGCTTCTTCAATAGCAAGAGAGGCTGTTAGTAGAGCTTATGAAAGATATCCTTCAATGACAGATAAAGATATTGTTTATGTTCTAGATATTCTTGAAGATTACCGCCAAAAATTAGGATTAAACACAAACTCTAATTCTGAAAGAAATGCAGGTTATGGAGCAAGATAATGAACTGCCAAGAATTTGAATTACAAATAGCGCTTTATGTTGGAAATGACTTAGAAGCAACTGAACTTTTACTAGTAGAAAAACACTTAGCTGACTGTCAAAGCTGTAAACAATTTATGCTTGAAATGCAAGACAGTCAGCTTGCATTTACTAAGTTTGGGAGCCCTGATATTGATGAACAAGTATTTTCTAACTTACGAGCTTCTGTTTTAGAACAAATTTCTTTGCAAAAAGAAAAACCTAGCTGGTGGAAAAACTTGTTTGGCTTTCAATTTAAGTTTTGGCAATATGCTACAGCTCTTAGTCTGATAATCGGATTGTTTATAATATCAAGCTATTTGTTGTTAGTTAGTAATAAAGTAGAAAATAATATTGCTATAAATAATTCAAATTTAGTAGAAAAAAAAATTGTAAAAACACCAACTCAAGAAACACCAACTGTTGACAAATCTGTTAATGATAGAAAGTCTGAAGAACCAATAGAGTTAAGTCAAACTAGCAATATTGCTAAACCTGTTGTAAAACATATTAATTATATAAAATATAAGAAACATACTGTCAAAACTGAAAATAATGCTTCAGATAATATAGTAGAAAATCCGAACATTATTGCTAGCAAAACTGATAACAGTAATGTAATACATCTTAAACAAGAGCCAATCAAAATGGAAATCCAAACCAAAAACCCAAATATCAGAATAATTTGGTTTACTAATAAAGATGAAAAAACTGAAAAAACCCAAACCAATAGTTAAGAATTTTAGTAAACACATATATTAACCTAATCAAATTCCTTAAAGTCCCACAAATGCAAAGATAATTTTGGAGGCAAAAAATGCGAGTATATTTAGCGTTCTTACTAATGCTTTGTTTATTTACAATTACATTTGGACAAGCTGCACCTAGGCCAGCTTCTACAACATCAGCTCCTACACCTGAGCCAGAAAGGGTTGTAAATGTAAATAGAGACTTAAAAACACAAATATTTGAAGTAAAAAACCGTGATCCACTTTCGCTTGTTAAAGTACTTAGAGGGCTTAGTAGTGATGATAGAGGGACACAACTTATCCCAGATAAAGATTTCAAAACCATAACTGTACGTGATTACCCTGAAAATATTGCTGTGATAGAAAGAGCATTAGCTAGACTTGATGTTCCTGAAAAACTTCCTACTAACTTAGAATTTCAACTGCATGTTTTAGCTGCTTCTCGCAGTGGAAAAGAAAAAAGTCAAATACCTAATAACCTAGAAGAGGTTGTTAAAGAACTCCAAAGCACTCTCCAATATAGTAATTACCGTTATGTAACAACTCTATTTAACAGAGTACAAGATGGAAAAGATTTAGAAGGTCAGGGTACTATGGATCCAATATTTAATAGTCCAAAAGGAAAAACAGGTTATAGCTACCGTTTTGGAGATATAAGACTAGGGACAGATACAGCAGGTAATGAAATGGTACAAATAGGAAAACTAAGCTTTGGATTAAGATTACCTGTGATAGTAGAGAAAAAAGATTCTGGAGATGTAATAGATTACAGAGATAGTAGTATATTTACAGGGTTAAGTTTACGAGAGGGTGAAAAAGTTGTGGTAGGTGCTGCTAATGTTGGAAGTTCTGATGAGGCAATTATCTTAGTATTATCTGTTAAAAGGATTAAGTGATTGTTTGTAGGTCATTATCTTGCAACTAGTTCTGTGTTATTTACACGCAATTTATCTTAATTGCGTGTAAATAAATTGTTTTTAGAAGTTATTTGAGTGAATATAAGAAATGATTGTTGGTAAACCTTATTTTAGAAATAGCTTACACTTATATAAGCATTAATCTTTTTTAAAAAAGCTATATATTGCATTAAAGAAAACTATTACAAATAAAACTATAGTTATTGGAGCAGATATAAGAAATATTGTGACTTCAGGAAAATTAAAAATGCTCTCATTATGACTATGGTAACCTGCAAAACTAACAAGAATATAAAGTATTGCTTTAGAGAAGGATAGCAGAGTGATTACAGCAGAAATGCTTAAAAGTATTGTTAGTGTTAATAATTTTTTCATTGTATTTTACCCCTTCAATTTACTTAGTCCTAAAGGATGGTTTAGAATCAATTCCATAACCATTGGTTGATTGAACTTATATCAAATTAGGTTTAATTATGAACACAACAAGTAGTACACTTTTTTAACTGTTCCATTAGATTTAGAAATATTTAATTCTATTTTATTATTAAAGCTTAAAACACAGGTTGAAGGATTTCTAATGGCAAGTTATAATCCGATCCATCTCACTAAATAATAAAGAAAAGTTCGGTGTAAAGGGAAGTAGATCGCCTTTAGGTTGGTATACCGTTAGTATTGCTGTTGCCAAGCAATCTGGTTTACCAGTGGGTTTTACGACTCAAAAATTAAGACCTTTTGTGGCAATTGCTGCAAAAGGTCTTTTTATTTATTAGCTACTTTTTTGTAAGATAGAACTTTTATATAGACTCTAAAAGGGGATTTTATGTCAGAGCAAGTGTTGGGCTGGGTTGGGTTTCATCTTTTTATCTTTGTTCTTTTAGCTATAGATTTAAATATAGCTGGTCGCAAATCTAGGGAAATGAACCTTAAAGAAGCATTAGGTTGGAGTGCTACTTGGATAATGGTAGGACTGCTTTTTAATGTCTTTATTTATTTTTGGCGTGGTACAGAGCCAGCAATGAACTTTTTAGCTGGGTTTCTGATGGAAAAATCTCTTAGCGTAGATAACTTATTTGTCTTTGTATTAATTTTCTCTTACTTTAAGGTTCCAGCACTTTATCAACGTAAAGTCTTATTTTGGGGTATTTTAGGCGCTTTAATAATGCGTGCAACTTTTATTGTTCTTGGAGTTCAGATCTTAAACTATTTTTCTTGGGTAATGTATATTTTTGGTGGATTTTTAATATTTACTGCAATTAAGTTAATAAAAGATGAAGAAGATGATGAATTTGACCCATCACAAAGCCCTGTATTAAAGCTATTTCGTAAGGTTTTTCCTATAAAAGCTGAATATGGTGTTGGAAAGTTTTTAGTTAAAGAAGGCGGTGTTTGGTATGCTACACAGCTACTTGTAGTTTTAGTAATTATTGAAACCACAGATGTTTTATTTGCTGTGGACTCTGTACCTGCTGTGTTAGGCATTATTAACCCTCCAAATACATTTATTGCTTATACCTCAAATATAATGGCTATTTTAGGCTTACGTGCTTTGTATTTTGCTTTAGCTGGTATTATGGGAATGTTTCATTATCTTTCCTATGGGCTCTCAGCAATACTTGGCTTTATAGGCATTAAAATGGTGATATCAAAGTTTTATCATATACCTACTTCAATAGCTCTAACCGTTGTAGCTAGTATTCTTGCAATTTCAGTTATTGTTTCTATCATATTTAAGCCTGAAGAAGAGGAAGATAAAGAAAAAGAAGAAAAAGCTGTTGAAGCAGGAAAATAAAACCCATCCCAATTTTGGGATTATAATATCCCGAAAAAGAACAAAAGTTTTGCTGTAAAATTTCTTATACTTAAGAAGTTAATGGTATTTAGTTATATTTAGCTTAGTAGTTAAACTTGGCACAAAATTTGAGTTTAAGACAAGAACTTTACACTGATGAAGTCTTAAAAAGGATTTTGAGCATTATGGAAAGACTACTTAAAGACCTTACATTTGCTTTTCGCCAAATAAAAAAAAGCCCAGGGTTTACTTTAATTGCAATTCTTTCTCTAGCCCTAGGTATTGGTGCTAACACTTCTATTTTTAGTCTTTTTAATACCGTACTCTTACGCCCTCTTCCTGTTTATAAACCAGAAGAAATAACAATGCTTTATGGAACATTACAGCAAACCGGATATACAATCTTTTCATATCCTAACTACAAAATTTTCCGTGATAATAATCAAGTTTTTTCCGGGCTTGCTAGCTATCGTTTTGTTTCTACAACACTTAATTATGAAGATAACAATGAAAAAATATGGGGTTATTTAGTAACAGGTAATTATTTTGATGTGCTAGGGATTAAACCTCAACTAGGTCGCTGGATACAACCACAAGATGATATAAATGTTGGAGCAAGCCCTGTTGTTGTAATAACTTATAACCTCTGGCAACGTCGCTTTAATTCAGATCCTAATATTATCGGAAAAGAAATATTGTTAAGTAATTACAAATACACGGTTATTGGAGTTGCTCCAAAGGACTTTATAGGGACAGAAGTCTCTTATAATGCTGAAGTATTTTTTCCAATGATGATGGCAAAGCAAGTTGAAATAGGAAGTAACTGGTTAGACGAACGAGATTCTTATAATATTTTTACTTTTGGTAGGCTTAAAACAGGTTTCACTAAACAACAAGCAGAAGCTTCTTTACAAATTCTAAATCAAAAATTAATGGAAGATTTTCCAAAAGATAATGAAGGTACTTATATCAAACTTTCCCCTATGGGGCTATTTATACCAGAAATTCGAGAATCAGTTATTGCTTTTTCCTGGATATTAATGGGAATAGTCTCATTAGTTATTCTGCTAGCTTGTGTAAACCTGGCTAACTTATTGTTAGCAAAAGCAATTACAAGACGCAAAGAAATTGCTGTGAGATTAGCTTTAGGTGCTACAAGGTTTCAATTAATTAGACAATTACTTACAGAAAGCATAATGCTATCAGTTATTGGAGGAGTTTTAGGATTAATTTTTTCATTTTGGATAAACGACTTTGTTTCTAAGGTAAAACTACCAACAGATATAGCTATAGTATTTGATTTGCGGTTTGACTGGAGAGTATTTATTTATGTAAGTGTACTTTCAGTTTTAACAGGAGTGATTTTTGGGTTACTTCCAGCAATTCAAGCTTCAAAGCCTGATATCTTATCAGCATTAAAAGATGAAGTAAGTTTTGGAGGGTTTAAGCGGTTTTGGCTTCGTAACATTCTAGTAGCTGGTCAAGTTGCACTTTCTCTAATTTTGCTGGTTTGTGGAGGTTTAATTATTCGTAGCCTTCAACAAGCTCAAATGATGCGCCCAGGCTTTAGTGCAGAAAACACTGTTTCAGTATCTTTTGATTTATCACAACAAGGATATGATGAAAAAAGAGGACAAGCCTTTTACAAACAAGCACTTGAAAAAGCTAAAAGTTTGCCTGGGGTAGAATCTGTTACATTAATAAATAACTTACCTTTATCACTAAACTATTCATATACTACAATTTATGTAGAAGGTCAAGAAGCTCCATATTCCAATCAATTACCAAAAGCTGTACCTGCTCTTGTTTATCCAAAATATTTTGAGACCATGAAGATTGCTTTACATGGTCGTGATTTTACTGAAAATGATAAAGAACAATCAGATCGTGTATTGATTGTTAATGAAGCACTTGCACATCATTTTTTCCCTAATGAAGATGCCATAGGCAAAAGGATTAATTTCTCAGGGCCTCAAGAGCCATATTGGACAATTATTGGAGTTTGTGAAAATGGGAAATACAATAGCTTGAATGAAGAAAAACAATTTGCTATTTATCGCCCATTGCTAAGAAGTTATGATTCTCCTGTTTCTATAGTAGTGCGTACAAAATCTAATTCAGAAGCTACTTTAACCCAAGTGCAAAAAGAAGTTCAGCAATTAGATCCAAAAGTTTTAATTTATGCAGCTAAAACACTTAAACAGCATCTAAATCTTTCTCTATTTCCAGCAAAAGTTGCAGCTATTGTTTTAGGTAGCTTTGCATTGCTAGCCTTAACTTTAGCGATAATAGGTATTTATGGAGTTATGACTTATGCTGTATCACAACGAATTAGAGAAATTGCTGTTAGAATGGCACTAGGTGCAAGCACAACAGATATACTAAAACTTATTGTTGGGCAAGGAATGAAAACTGTAGGAGTAGGAGTTTTAATTGGTATTATTACAGCACTAATGTTTACTAAGTTTTTGTCAGGGTTGCTTTATGGTGTTAGTGCAACAGATCCCATTACTTTTATAGTTATTTCCTTACTACTAGGTTTTGTAGCGCTTATAGCTTGTTTGATTCCCGCTATTTATGCAGTTAAAACAGATCCTATGGTGATCTTACGACAAAACTAACTCTTACTGCTTTTGTTAATATTAAATTGAGATTTTTTGTCAAGTACTTTGTATAATAAAGTACTTGACAAGTTTTTACTTTCTTTAGTACTATAGGGTTATGTCATCGCTACGTTCTGTACGTTCAGAAACAACAAAAAAAAGTGAGCCACCAGCACTGCATTTACACGCAATGGATAACTTAAAATTTATCCGCGATACAATGGAGTCTGCGGCCTCTTTTACGGCTGTACCAGGTTGGGGTCAAGTTGTTGTTGGGGGAGTAGCGCTGCTAACAACTTATTTAACTATTAATCAAGGTGTTTCAATTAAGTGGGTTGTTAGTTGGGTTATTTCAGCTTCAATAGCACTTGTAATAGCAATTTTTTCTATGAGTTGGAAAGCTAAGGTATCAAAAATTCCTTTGTTTTCTAGACCAGGTCAAAAGTTTGCTCTTAGCTGTTCTCCGCCAATGATTGCTGCCGCTTTGCTTACAGTAGTTTTATGCAGAAGTAGCAATTTAGGTGTTTTACCAGGAATGTGGTTATTGCTCTATGGAACAGGAATAATAACTGGAGGGGCATTTTCTGTTAAAGTTGTTCCTGTAATGGGTGTTTGTTTTATGGTGTTAGGTACAATTGCAGTATTTTCTCCTACAAGTTGGGGGAATATATTTATGGCAATTGGCTTTGGTTTATTTCACATAATTTTTGGCCTTATTATTGCCTGGAGGTATGGTGGCTAGAAATAAAGCCTTGTCAGAGAAATCAATTGAAACTTCTGAGCTAGAAGCTAAAGGAAAAGCTAATCTAGGTCATCAATTGCGTAGTGTGCCTGGACTTGTAGATAGTGATGAAAAGGGCTTAGAACTAGATCGCTTAATTCATGAGCGCTTGCGCTTAGGCATTGTTAGTGCTTTAGCTGTAAATGAATCTTTATCTTTTAACGACTTAAAGACTTTACTAAAAACTTCAGATGGTAATCTAAGTGTTCATGCTCGCAAGTTAGAAGAAGCTCAATATATAACTTGTGAAAAATATTTTGAAGGACGTGTTCCTAAAACGGAGTACCGACTAACTCCAGCAGGTAAACAGGCTTTGGAACGTTATCTAGACCATATGGAAGCTCTGATCCAAGCTATGCGTGAACGCTAAATCGCTTTCCCGTTAACTTTTAAGATTCTAACAATAGTGGTTAAATAATAAATTTTTTTGAGGTTTAACTTTATGATACAAAGTTCTTTGTTAGCTAATAAAAATAATTTACCAAACAAAATACATGTAGCAATTATTATGGATGGAAATGGACGTTGGGCTGTGGCAAGAGGGTTACCAAGAATTGCTGGTCATAGAGCAGGTGCTAATGCTGTTCGTCGAACTGTGGAAGCTTGCCCTAGTTTAGGAATTGGTACATTAACACTTTATGCTTTTTCGTCTGATAATTGGCAAAGACCAATAACTGAAGTAAATGCTTTAATGAGGCTATTAAAGATTTTTATGCGAAGGGAAGTAGCAAATTGTATTAAAAATGGAGTGAGAATAAGTGTAATTGGTCGTAGAGATAGGCTATCTCAGTCAGTGTTAAGTGCCATTGAAACCGCAGAACAAGCCACTATTAATGGGCAAACTTTACATTTAAGAATTGCTATAGATTATTCTTCAAGAGAAGCTATTTTACGTGCTGCTGAAAGACTTAAAAATATTGAGCTTAATCAACCTATTGATAAATCCACATTTTCACAACTTCTAGCTGATTGTCCTAGAACTAGTGCTCCAGATGTAGATTTAGTTATTCGTACTAGTGGGGAACAACGCCTAAGTGACTTTCTATTATGGGAAAGTGCTTACGCTGAATTACTGTTTACTAAGCGAATGTGGCCGGATTTTGATGCTAATGATTTAGCTATTGCAGTAAATGATTTTTTATCTCGTGATAGACGCTTTGGCGCTTTGAGTATGAGTAAAGCAGGTTAAACCTAAACTAAATCTTCTGCATCTCTTTAAAGTAAAACTTTGTGTGCAAAAGGAGATTCTATGAACGCTACTTTGTTAGAAACAGAAAATAATACCTCAGTAATGAAAACCTATCATCAAGCACTAGGTATTCAAACTGAATATTGTATGCAATTTATTGATATAACAGATAAAATTCTAGAATTAGTAAAAAAATCTTCTATTGAGAATGGAATAATAAATATTCAAACTAGGCATACTACTACAGGAATTTTAATTAATGAGCATGAGCCATTACTTTTAGATGATATAAAACAAATGTTAGAGCGACTTGCTCCACAGAATATAGCTTACCAACACAACAATTTTGCAATTCGCACAGTAAATCTTACCCCAAATGAACGGGAAAACGGGCATTCACATTGTAAAGCCATTTTTCTAAAAGCCTCAGAGACATTAAATATAGCTAATAACAAACTTCAATTAGGTACTTGGCAAAGAATCTTTTTTGTTGAGTTAGATGGAGCATTAAGCAGAAATATTTCCATTATGATGATGGGAGTATAAATAATTGCTAAAACATTTTGGATCTTAAAAAGCATTAGAAAAGCATAGGTAGTTGATCCAATATTTTGGTAAAAGATTCTTATTCTACACAATAGAGTTAAAGATAAATGGTGGATATTTTCTAGCCAAATAATGAAATGGTCTGGTAAAATAGTTTTGCCAAAATTTTAAGTCTTACTGTGTTTAGTAGTATTACTGCATGCCAAGATTTTTTGTTAGAATAAAAGAATCTCTGCCTTTTTTAATTAATGCTATAGTGCAGGGTTGGTTTAGGTTTACTCCTGCCATGCGTGTGGCACTTTCTGCTAGTGCTACATTCCTAGTAGTAATGATTGTTTTTGTTTTTTTCCTACAATATAAACTTAGACAACAACCTATTCAAGTTGTGGAAACTAAACAAATTACCAAAACTATAGTTGCAACAAAAGAGGAGCCATCTAAGAAAGAAAAAGAAAAAGTTGTTATTGAATCAACAGATCAAGCAATTGAAGCAGATGCATTTGGAGATGATAACACTGTAATTGTCACAAAACGCGAGATTTCAGAACAAGAAATGTTTCGTATTAGCAATGACTGGCTTTATCCTCAAGTTCAAGAACTTAAAAAAAGAGTTACTCAAATAAAATCCTCTATTGAACAAGATGAAAGATATCTTTCGGAAAATGCTCCATTAATTGAACCTATAAAGCAAGAAATTGTTCAACTAGAGAAAGATTACCAACGTGCTAGTGCTGCTTTAGATTTACCTAGGTTGTCAAATGGTTCTTTTAATGATGAGATGGAACAGCGTTATCAAGGTATTCGCCAAAAGCTAACATCTGCACGAAATAAGCTAAAAGCTTTAGAACAAGTAGTTTCTACAGTAGAAAGCCGTAAAAAAGCTAATGAACAGTCTTTACCAGAACTTGAAGTTGAGGCAAGTGATCTAAATGATAGGCTCCAAAAAGTTTATGCACATGATAGAAATGCTCTAGCAATTACCTATCAATATGCTACTTCAGGGATAAAGACTTTACCTATTTTAAGATTTATTGGAAATGGTTTTTGGAATTTAGGTATGTTAAAAGAACTTAAAGTTGCTTATAGAGGCCGTTTTCAAAGAGACCTTCCTGTTAGTGCTTTTGGTCAAAGTGAAACACATAATCGTTTGGGTTGGGATCATACTAATGCTGCTGATGTGGCTCTTCATCCTGGTACTCAAGAAGGTCAATGGTTAGTTACTTACTTAAAATCTCATAGTATTCCTTTTATTGCTTTTCGTTCAGCAGTTAGAGGACATTCTACTGGCCCACATGTTCACATAGGTTTACGCAGCCATAGATTACGCTAATAGCCAAACCTTTACTTAATTTCCTTCAGCAAATTAAAAAAGCCAATCTAACTAGATTGGCTTTTTTATTACACTAATAAAATTGTTTAAGCTATTTACCACTAGGTTGATTGCTTGAAGAAGGATTACTAGCAGAAGGGCTAGCAACAGGATCAGTTTGTTGAGGAATTCTAACTACTCTAAAGCCTAAGGAAGATGATTTATAAATACCAGGTTGGCTTTTTCTAAAGGTGATACTGCAAGATATACCACTATTCATCCAACCACCACCACGAACCACTTTAGAGCTTATTTGTTCTGAACAAACAGGATCTTTTTTAGGACTATCTTTATAGTAATCTGCTTTATAGGCATCAAGACACCATTCTGCTACATTACCAACTACATCATAAATACCAAGAGTGTTAGGTTCATAGCTTCCAACAGGTTTTAAAAAGTCTAGGACTGGTTCTGCATAAGCTTTACGGCTATCATCAAATGCATAATTGGCTTTTGTTGCTTCAATATCTTTTCCCCAAGGATAAGGTTGATCTTTAGTTCCTGCCCTAGCAGCATATTCCCATTCTGCTTCAGTAGGCAGTCTATAAGTTTGTTTAGTTATGCTAGAAAGCCAATTACAATAAGCTACTGCGTCTTTATAAGTAACATAAACTACTGGATATCTTGCACGTCCAGCAACTGCATAACTTTTCCAATTTTGGGCAATTCCTTCTTCTTCTGCAGAAGTTTTATATCCAGTGGCTTTAACAAATATACGAAACTGATTATTAGTTACTTCATATTTACTGATTTCAAAACTAGACAATAAAACTTCATGCACTGGGCTTTCATTTTCTTGTCCATCTTGAGATCCCATCATAAAGTTACCACCAGCAACAGTTATCATTTCAGGATATTCTGAACCAAGGTCTTTATCCTCTTGCTGAATAGGTTTGGCTTCAAGAGATTTTTCTACACGTTGATTTTTATGAGGAGTTGGAGCGGGTGTAACTTTTTCTGTAGTATTTGGGCCAATGTGAATAAATGCATCTGTCTTTTTAACTTCTACACGACTATCAGTTTTGGTTGAAGAAGACTTTCCTACATCATCAAGATTTTTGCCAGAAGGCTTACTAGAACCAGAACCAGAACCAGAATCATCTAAACCTTTGCCAGAAGGCTTTTTATCAGGTTTTTTTTCTGAACTGCTTTTATTTGCTTCGCCATCCAATGACTTTTGTGCATAAGCATTTTTTGTCAAGGTAGGAAAAAGCAAAGTGACTAATATGATACAAAAAGCAAACTTTACTAATTTGGGCAAGTCTTTTACCTCCTCTTACCTAGATAAAAAAGAATCATAAATATAAAATTACCAGTGAGTTAACAAAAAGGCAATAAGGAAAATTCAATATTTTGAAGATTGATTATAAAGATGTATAACAGCTATTAAAGTTTGCTTATCATAACTATTATACTAAGGATCTGGTTTTTGTAAAATTAATTTAGCACAACAAACCCTTATCATTACTGTTTATAAGCCGTAGGCTTTTTGGTAAAAAGATTTTTATAACAAATCACTATAGCATCTATAAAAAAGTTATATTATACTTATTCTTCAATCATAAAAATAAATTATTTGTTAGGAGTTTACAGCTATGGTTACTTCTGCTGAGTGCCTTAAACAAGCTCAAAAATATTTAAAAGCAAATAAACTCAAAGAAGCAGAAGCTACTCTTCAAGAAGCAGTTGATCTCGATAATGATAATATTGAGGCACAAATTACTTTAGCAAAACTTCTGTTAGATACAAATAGGCTTAGATATATTGATAGGATTATTGAAGGAGTTTTAAATAAACATCCTAACAATTCGGATGCTCTTAATATTAAATGGCAAAGTTTAATTGCTCGAAACCAACCTACAGCTGCAATAACTGTCTTAAATCAAATGATAGAGTTTGAACCTAAAGAAATTTCTTATCAACTTGAACTAGCTAAACTTCTTAAGTCTATTGCAAAATATGATGAAGCAGAAAATCTATTACGTAAGACTGCTATATCGCATTCTCGCTCAAGTGAAGCAAAATTAGAGTTAGCTTTAGTTCTTATGCTTAATAATAAAGACGATGAAGCAATGCGATTGTTAATGCAATTAAATAGAGTTAAAGCAACTTCAAGTATTGGTTTTATTGAGCTTGCAGAATTATATCGTCGAAAAAGTCGTTTTGATGATGCCATTAAAATTTGTAACCAATTTCTCAAAAGTAACCCTAAGGCTTTTGATGTTGCACTTTTACTGAAGGATATTTATTGGGAAAAAGGTGATATTAGTGCAGCCATAAATGTAATGAATGAAATTTGTAATGAACGAGGTACAGCAGAAGACTTTCTTACATTAGGTGATATTGCTTGTGAGGCAAAAGAATATGAAATAGCTCAAAGTTCCTATAAATGGGCAGGATCACTTGCTCCAGAAATGTGGCAACCTCATGTCAAACTAGCAGAACTTTATTCTAGTTTAGATAAAAATGATTTGGCAGAACAAGAATATAAACGGGCTATTAAACTAAATACTAATTCTTATGAACCACATAATAGCCTAGCAATGTATTTTGTTAAACAAGATCAAATTGATAAAGCTTACAAACATTTAGAACATGCTTGTAAACTTAACCCTACGGAAGCGATTCCTCTTTATAATCTTGGCCTTGTTTTATTAAAGAAAGGCCAGTTACTAGATGCAAGAGAATCTCTTTCGATTGCCTATGAAAACTCTACTTCAGATATACTCAGCCAGAAAATAGCAAAAGTACTTAGTGAAGTAGATAAAGAATTAGGCATTTCATAGTTTCCCTTACCATAATTAATATTCTTTTGATAACTATATGTTAGGAAAAGATCGATTAACCCTAACATATAGTTAATCTTTTTTGTGAAATTCTCAGTATAAAGAAATTGATAGATTACCTAACATGTCTAGATCCTAGATTAATTTTTTCTAGTTTATATAATTTGATATAGAAAATATGGTAACTTCCGGAAAATTAAGAATTAACTGATCTCGCATATTCAAAAGACATTAACCATATAATTAACTTATTTTTATTATTTTTTCATATTATTGCTAAAAATTTTCCTTTAAAACACGCAACATTTTTTTATAGAATACGATAAAATGAGTGACTATTCATTCAAGATGTTATTAAAATCAAATTTATTAAATTAAAACCTCAGGAGTATTCTAATGAAAATCAACAGTGATGCCCAAAATATAATGGTATGGAACAATGACCATAATCAACCAGCCAAACAACAACCAGTACAACAAGACACACCACAAATCCAAAACATAATGGTTAAGCCTAGTACAGGTAGTGATAGCCGTGTTTCCATGAGAAACGCAGAATCTGGAATTGGTGTTAGTATGATTGCTAAACAATTAATGAGTGGTCTGAGCCAACTTGAAAGCATGTTGAGCAAACTACTTGAGAATATGGCATCACCTAGTAAACTTCAAAATGCTAGCAAAGCTGGAAAAATTGATAATGATGGCGATGAAGACAAATTCCCTAAAGCTCCAGCAGGTTCTCTTTTAGAAAGAGCTAGAAGCGTATCTGATCCAGATGACAGCAAAATTCATGGTGCAGGCCCAGCTAATGGCGCAAGTTCTGGCCCACACTTAGTAAAGAATCCTGGTAAAGTATTAAATGCTCCAGCCGTTGATAACATTTTCTTAGGTAGCTACTTTAACACTACACAAGGACAATCAGATGTTAACCACCAAAATGCAGCAGCTCAAGATTGGGTAACAAGTGGTAATGAAGCTATTCTTCAAGAATATGGTGTTGGCAAAGGTTCTTTCAAAGGTTCTGATGTTGTTAATGTTGCTTCTCCATCACAATTTACTGCTACAGATGTAGAAAATTTAGTTAAACAAGAATTAGCAGCAGGTAAAATTCAAGCTGGCGACCAAACAATTCATACAGTAGTTCTACCTCCAGGAACAGTTCTTAAAGATGGTAGTGCGACTTCTTTACAAGGATTAGGTGGTTTCCATGGTAGCTATAATGATCCTGCAACTGGCAAACCTGTTTACTATGCTGTGTTAGCTTATGGTCAAGGAAATAATGGTATTGATTTTGATGGTAATCCTCAAGACAACATTTCTATCACAGCTTCTCATGAATGGTCAGAAGCTGCTACTGATCCTGATGTTGCTGAAGTTAACAGAACTGGTAATGGAAACTTGTTAACTTGGTATGACAATACTTATGGTGAAATTGGTGACATTGCTATCAATATCTCCAAAGATCCTAATCTAGCTGATGTTTGGACAAAGAATGCTAATGGTTTTGCTTATCAAAATGAATGGTCTAACAGCCAAAATAAAGAGTTGAGTTCTGTTGCTACCACCCCAACTCCAACTCCAACTCCAACTCCAACCCCAACTCCAACTCCAACTCCAACCCCAACTCCAACCCCAACCCCAACTCCAACTCCAACTCCAACTCCAACTCCAACTCCAACCCCGACCCCAACTCCAGGAGTTCCAACCCCTGCACAAGCTCGCCAAGACTTGGCTGCTAAGGGAATGTCTTCCTCAGCTCTTAGAAGTTTGAGTGATAAAGCTGTAGTAAGATTAGATCAATTGGATTCACAAGTAATTACAGATGATGTGGCTTTGGATAGTTCTTCTTATCAAGTTACTATAGGTAATCGTGTTGCTAAGTTAAATAATACAGAATTTGCGACATTACTTAAGTTTGATACTCAATCTCAAGATTACTTAATCAACTTATCTTATAGTAAGCTAAAATCTACTCTTGATCAATATGCTTAATTTGATCAGTTGAGTTATTAGTTTATAGAAAAATAGCTGAACGTTTCACAAGAGGCGTTCAGCTATTGGTTTTAAAACATAAAATTTATAGTTGGTAAGAAATTATTTGAATATAGCTTTAAATTCATTTTGTAATTAGAGTTGTGAGGAAAGTTCTACTAAAATTTCATGAGGAACATTAATACGGCTGTTAGTATCACTATGCCAATATTGTTGAACTAAACAATGTCTTTCCGCTAAAGTGTCTAATAAATCACATATAGGTAATAATCCGTTACTATTAGTAAAAGAGACACTAGCTATATCTTGAGCAGTTCTTGATAAAGAGCGGGGTAGTTTAGCAATTACTTCTCTAAGTAGAAGTTTTATGTTTTTGTTTTCTGTGCTTATAGGTAGCTGTTTCCAGTCTATTTTTAAGTAGCTAGGCAAGTTATAAGTTAATTGTGCAAGTAAATTAATCAGTAATGGACAACCTTGAGTACGATCAATAATAAAACTAGCTTCTTCAGGTAAAAGCTTATAGTTGTATACTTTAAGAAAATATTGAGACACATCTTCTACATCAAATCTTAAATCTACTTGAGTTAAAATTGCTATACGGTTGCGTTTATGACTTCCCCAGTGTAGGTTTGGAAGTCTTCTTGTTGCAATAATTAAACGAGTAAAAGGTGGCAGCTCATCCATTAGTTGATCAATAAATGAATTAATGGGTTTAGAATCAACTACATTATCAAAACTATCTAATATAATTGTATTAATGGAAAGTTCGTGAAGTGCACCTATGAGAAGATGGATAGCTTTTTTAGAATTAAGTTGGATTATTTCTCCAGGAATAATGCGTTTATAAATAGCTTGAAATAAATTTTTGACAAATGTGTTTAAATTACTATCAGAACTATCTAATGTAAGCCATCTAGAAGATAAAACATCTCGGTTAGCTACAGAAGATAGGATATTAGTTTTTCCATAACCTTGCTCAGCTTCTAGAATTACCAAAGGAATATCAAAGGAACTAGCAAAAAAATTCCTTATATATGTGCGTTTTAATGCACGAGGATGTTCAATTACAGGTAAATATTTATAGATGGCTGTTAGAGATTGCATAAGTAGTTAGGTTTGGAGTCTAACTTAAAAATCATCTATCTACCAAGTAGAAACAATTAAGAAAAATGTTAAAATTTTTTAAGAAGAAAGTTATTTTTCTTGTTGATATTGTTCTAACTTTCTGTAAAGAGTTTTTCTGCCAATACCTAGCAGTGTTGCAGCGCGTGATTTATCACCTTGAGTGTAAGCTAAGGTTTCTTCTATAAGTTTGCGTTCAACTACTTCTAGAGGGGTACCTAGTTCAACTTCAAGTTTTAATTTTTCTGGAGCAGTAACTTGAGTAGCTAAAGATTTAAAAGCTTCTATTGAAAGAAAATCTTCCATTGTGAGAATACGACTTTTAGCTGGAATAGCAGCTCGTTGAATAACACGATCCAACTCTCTTACATTTCCGGGCCAATCATAAGCTTTAAGTAGTTGCAATGCACTATCAGAAATTCCTGAAAAAGATTTTCCAGTATTTTTGCTATGTAGTTCTAAAAAATGCATTGCTAATAGGGGGATATCTTCTTTTCTTTCTCTAAGTGCTGGTAAACGAATAGGATAGACATTGAGCCGATAATAGAGATCTGCGCGAAAACGTCCTCGCTCAATGGCTTCTTTTAAATCTACATTGGTAGCAGTGATAATACGAACATCTACTTTGATTGTTTCATTACTTCCTACACGAGTAAAAGAATTATCTTCTAGTACTCTAAGAAGTTTTACTTGTGCTGCTGGACTCATTTCTGCTACTTCATCTAAAAAAAGTGTACCAAAGTTAGCTTCTTCAAAAAGTCCAATTCGGCGGTTTCGGGCATCAGTAAAAGCACCTTTCTCATGGCCAAAAAGTTCTGATTCCATAAGACTTTCAGCTATTGCCCCGCAATTTACTTTAACAAAAGGACCATCTTTACGAGAGGAATTTTGCTGAATAAGAGTAGCTAATACTTCTTTTCCTGTTCCAGTTTCACCTTCTAGAAGAACAGTGCTATTAGTATCAGCAACATTTAGAGCCATTTCAATAATTTGGCGGATTTTATCACTAGAACCAATCATTACATCATTGGCTTTTTTGCCTTTTAATTCACGTCTAAGTTGTAGAACTTCTGCTGAAAGTTGTTCTCGTTCCATAGCAATAGCAATTTGGCTTGCTATACCTTCAGCTAGTTTAACTTCAAAATCTGTAAAAGGTCGGCGTGCTTCAGCCCACACTAAAACTAAGATCCCTAACACACGATCATTAATCAAAACAGGTACTATTAGGGCTGCTTGTCCAATAAAAAGTTTCTGTAAATAAAAACGGGAAATGTCACTAGATTCATCTAAATTTTGAATTACAAGAGTGCGCTTATCAGAAAAAGGACGACGTAGTAAAGGATATTCACTTAATGATAATGCACTAAGAGTATTTTTAATAAAAGAGGCTTGCCCACTAGGGGCAGTTTGGCTAACTGCATCAAAATAAATTTGTTTAACAGAATTTAGTAATCCTAAACATCCAAAATCAGCCTTAAGTAAGGCTAGGGATCTTTTCACTGTATGAGCTGTAATAGCTGCTAAATCTCTTTGGACATTTATATCATTTGCTATTTCCAAAAGAACTTTATTAATTTCAGCTTCTTTTTCTTTTTCCTGGTAAATGTAAGTATACTGATAGCCTACAGCAATTAACCGAGCGATTGACTGAACAAACTCTATTTCATCTTTTTCCCAAGTCCGAGTAAATTCACATTGATGAAAACCTAGAAACCCTAGCAATTCATTATTTAAAGTTATAGGAACAACAAGTAATGAGAGAGTTTGAACACTTTCAGCAAGTTGTCTAAATAAAGGATCTTTGGAAGTTTGAGTGTTGTTAATAACAAT
Source organism: Blastocatellia bacterium (assembly GCA_039812885.1). Classification (GTDB taxonomy): domain Bacteria; phylum Acidobacteriota; class Blastocatellia; order Chloracidobacteriales; family JADJPF01; genus JADJPF01. Next base: position 192,550 of record JBDIBI010000004.1, on the reverse strand, counting down.
AGGAGCGGTTAAGTTGATAGAACGACCAATTCGTTGCAATTCTAAAGGTATAGTTAGACCTAATGATGGAGGGATACTGGAGTTAGCACGATACTCAAAGTCTATTTTAAGAGCTGCACCCTTACGTAAAACCATCATATCGCAACGATCTACTTCCATCATTTTACCTAATTCTGTAACAGTAGCTTGTAGGTATTTTTCTAGATCTATGGCTTTATTAATTTCAGGGTTAATGCGTTCTAGGATACGTGCGCGGGCTTCATACATCTGAAGTTTTCGCTCAGTTGATATTGTTGATATCACTGTTGTTTCCGCTAACACTGTTATTCCTCCTTACAAAACACTTAAGTGTCCCAGTTCAGCGAAAGGCAAGTATAGTTTTGAGTAGAACTAAATTGTAAGACCAAAATACTATGGCTAACTTGCTTATTGTGGGCTTAGTTTAGCAATACATTAAAAACTTTTCGCCTTTCATTATTGCTAATGTATAGTGTAATAGCAAGACAAACACGTATATGTATAAATACTTATGATAGAAATCCCACTTTCCCTTTAGATTTAACACGTTGTTGTAAGAGAAGTGCACCGCCAGTAATAATAATACGCATTGCAAACCAAGCTATAGGAGGTGCATTTTCTGGATTAGTGAATTTAAATAATACTCCAATAATCAAAGGAAAAATTACTACTAAAACAAATAATAAACCAGTTAGGCTAAATACTTTGCCTAGAAAAATACTATTACGAAAAGCAGGTAATTGACTAGGAATAGTCATAGAAACGACAAACCCAATTACAGTGGCTGTCATCAACAAAGTCATAATGTAATTTATTGGTAAATCGACTCGCTGACTCAAAATACCAGAAATAGGGTCTATTGGATTAAACGCAGCAGCTAAAGAAAGTGTAGTAATTATTACTAGAATAGCTATTGAAGTATCTAAATAAGATATTTCTGGTTGTTGATTAGGAACTGCACGGTAATAAACACTATCTGTTACTTCCTCACGAGATGAAGCAGATTGAGGGCGACGAGTTTGAGTTGCTTTTGCAGCAGATTTAGAAGCTTTGGCTGCAAGTTCCAAATCTTCTTTTCTCTGTAAATTAGCTGTCAAATTAAAATCTCCAGAAGCTGCAGTAAATGGTTGTGCCCATTCGAGATAGCCTTTTAGAGTAATTCGTGCTTGATGTGTTCCTACAGGTAAACCCTTAACAACTAAACGACCTTCTGGGCCAGTACGGCCACGATATTCATCATCAATATAAACTTCACAGGCAGGAGGAACAGTTTGAACAATCACATTTACCTTTTGTGATTCTGGCATCACATAAATGTTCATTGCTGCTTCAAATTCATCTGCAAATTCTGCAATACTTTGATAGCGCAAATTTGGCTTCTTAGCTAAAGACTTAAGTACTACTTTTTCTAACTTTTCTGGGATTTCAGGCTTAATACTACGAGGAGGAGGAGGATTTTTTAATAAATGTGCGCTAATAATAGAAGAAAGAGAGGTTCCTTTAAAAGGAGCTTCTCCTGTAAGCATATGGAAAAGAATTATTCCTAAACTGTATATATCAGAACGCTCATCCACATTAGTTGATTCTTCACACTGTTCTGGAGACATATATAATGGTGAACCAACTAAGCCTCCTTCTTGTAACTCAGAGTTACGCATAGGGTTATTGACAAAGCGGGCTAACCCAAAGTCTACAACTTTTGCTATTTCATTGTCTGTCTTTTTAGTTTCTTCTGGTTCATCATTTAGTGGGATGAGGATTTTAAAGTCATCTTGAGGATTAGTTACAGAAGTAAGCATTATGTTAGAAGGCTTTAAATCGCGATGCACCATATGCAGTCTATGTGCAGCTCCAACACCTGCTAATACTTGTCTAAAAATCTTATAGACTCGTTCTGGTGGTAATGCTCCATCCTTACGTAAAATTTCACTTAGGCTTTTGCCTTCGATATATTCCATTACGTAATAAAAGAGCTTATCAGTTGTGACACCAAAATCAGTAATTGCCACTACATTAGGGTGTAAAATTGCAGCAGCTGTTTGAGCCTCTTGTAAAAAACGCTCTTTGGCTTGAGGATCGCGACTAGCAAATTCAGGTAAAACAGTTTTAATTGCAAAGGGACGATTAAGATGAACATGTTTAGCACGATAAACCGCTCCCATCCCACCACGACCAACGCAAGTTTCTAACAAGTATTTGGTATCAAGTATACAACTACCAGGGAAAGAATCCATTAAAGGTTGGTTATCTTTGGGGCAAACATTTACATCATCTTCAAAGCACCTATTACAATAGGCACACTCTTTCATGCCTGTGGCCTCCAAGGAAAGTAGTTTAAAAATTGTGCCTGCTTACTTACTTTTTGAGTTGTCCATTTTAGCACAAGTCTTAAGTAGGAAACAGCTAAGATATTTAGCTTTTATCTTTAGCAAGTTTTTAAATAAACAGATTTTGTTTGAGATTGAAAATAAAGTTTATTATAAGCCACTTTTAACAATAAGTACATTTATTAGCTGTTCTATTTTGCTTTTGTTGATTTGTTGTTAGCCATTAAATTATTCTGCAAATTCTCAAATGCAGGATTAAAATCTTTTAGAACTGCAGGCAAAACCTTTGGATCATGTGTGGCTAATGCTTCATCTAACCTGCTACATATTTGTAAAATATTTTTTATTGACGTATTATTCTCTAGGTTATTTGCCTTGCTAATAGCTTCTATTTCTTCATAAGCTGGTTTAATAGACTCTCTTACATTTTCCATCAAAGCTTTTTGTTTTTCAACTGTATAGGTAGTTTTTAATTCTTCACCAAAATAACGTAAACGAGTGCGTATTAGTTCAGCTTGCTTAAGAATTTGATAGTTGGGTGTATCATTTGTTTCTGATTGGGAAAAATTTGAACTGTTAGTAGCTTCACTAGGTGTGCTTATAACAGTTGGTGTAGGTGAAGGTGTAGAATTAACACTAGGTTGTACCTCTTTTGAGCTACAGCCTATTATAATGAAACATATAGGTAGTATAAAATACAATAATTTAATCATTATCTTCCAACAGCTTTAAGTAATTTTTGTAGATCTGTTTCAGATAAACTGATCACATTGTTTCCTGTTTTAGGGAAAAAGCTTGTAACACGTCCTTCACTAGTGATTCCAACAGAAACACGAAGTCTGTTTTTATTTGGTAACTGTAAATCAAAGTCAAAATATTTAAAGTCTGAGCCTGTTTTTCCAGGATCAGGTAAATAAATTTGTTTGCTATATGTTTCAACAGTTGTTTGTAAATATTGATCAACTTGCTCCATTGTAGTTCCAACAGGCCACCAACTATTTTTTCCTTTAACATCTTGAGTATCAAAATAATCCATTAAATGGCGTGCAGCAAAATGTATACGATCATAAGCTGTCCAGAAAACAACTTGGTTGGTTTGCCCAACTTTTAACTGAGTGTTTTTAGGATAACGGTCTTTCAGTAAATTAGGATCATTTCGCTTACTTCTAGCATTTTTGAATTCTTTTACTGCAAGTGTATTTTTTACTATTTTTGTTGCATTGGCCTTTTCATCATTTCCAGATGGCTTACGACCTAAAACTACATCTATTGCACGAAATACACTAGTTGCTTGATCCGCATTATTGCTAGGCTCAGGCTGTTTTTTGGTATCTACAGGCTCAGGTTGTTTTTTATTATCTTTGTTATTTTTGTTTGTGACTATTTCAGGCGTTTTGCTTGGTACAGGTTGAGGCGCAGGTGTTTTAGTCGGTTCAGCCTGTTTTTTGTTATCTTTATTATCTTTGTTGTCTTTATTATTTTTGTTGTTATTAGTCTTATTTGTAACTACTTCAGGTGTTTTACTTGGTACAGGTTCAGAAGCTTTAGTTGTGTTAGATTGTGGAAGTGAAGTTTCTGAATTAGAAGTATTAGTAAGCGTTGGAGTTGGGATAGATGTTTTATTAGATTCCAGGTTTGTATTAGCTGTATTTTCAACAGGTTTAGGTGTATTTCCACTAGCTTCTTTGTTGGTTTCGGTTACTTGTTTTTCTGCAACTGCTGAAGGAGTAGGTTTTGTTGGTGTAGTTGCAGAGTCGCAACTACTTAGTATTACTAGACTTAGTATCAAAAATAAGTTTATGAGTATTTTGTGCATAAGTAATATTTCCAGAAAATAATTTACAGCCGCTAATATTAAACAAGTAAAAACAGGTGTGCAAGTTTAACACTTACACACCTGCTAAGGCTAGGAAAGGTTTTGCTTAAGTTAGTTAATTTTCTGACTAACTAATGCAAATTAATATCTTACTTACCAATAGCACTTAATAGTTTTCTTGCTTCAACATCTGAGAAATCAGTTACACCAGGCCCAGATACAGCAAAGAAACTAGTTATACGACCATCGCTTTGAACTCCTAGAGAAACTTTGATAGCTGGGTTTTCTGGGAGTTGAAATTCAACATACTTAAATCCTGGGCCAGTAGAACCTGGGTTTGGTAGTTGAATTTGACTACCATAGGTTGTGACTATTGATTCAATATATCTATTTATATCTTGAATTGTAGTTCCAGCAGGCCAGAAACCATTCTTAGCTTTAATATCGGCAGTATCAAAATGTTCTGCTGTGTGACGTGCTAAGAAGTGAGTATTGTCATAGCCAGTCCAAAATACTTTTTGATTGCCATTAGCGCCTACAAAAAGTTCTTTTCCTTTTGGATATTTGTCATTTAATAAAATTGGATCAGTGCGGTGGCTACGGTTGTTATTTAATTCTTGAGTATCTAAGTTTTGCTTCAAGATTTCGATTGCTGCTGCTTTTTCTGCATCTGTAGCAGGTTTACGTCCTAACACTACATCAACTGCATTAAAGAATTTTGCTCCTAAGTCTGAAGGTACAGGAGTAGGAGTTGGTGTTGGTACTGGTGTTGGTACTGGTGTTGGTACTGGTGTCGGAGTTGGTGTCGGAGTTGGTGTCGGTGTTGGAGTCGGTGTTGGAGTTGGAGTCGGTGTTGGTGTCGGTGTTGGAGTTGGAGTTGGAGTCGGTGTTGGTGTTGGTGTTGGTACTGGCGCTTTGAGAGCATCAATAATTTGTTGACTGCTAAGTTTAGCAATACGGCTTTGATCTGCTGAAGGTAATGCAACAAGCTTATCAAAAGTATCTTGTGGGAGACCATCAATCTTGCGTGCAAAAGCGCGTTCTTTATCTGCTGCACCAACGCCAATTTCTTTTAATAAATTATCATTAAGTTTTGCTACTTTAACAGCAGCGCTATCAGTAATTTGACGTATTGTGCTACCTGCAAAACCTAATTGAGTCAAACGATCACGAGCAGCGGCTGGGTCTCCAGCAGGAGCTGGTGTTGGAGTTGGAGCTGGTGTTGGAGTAGGAGCTGGTGTTGGAGTAGGAGCTGGAGTAGGAGCTGGTGTAGGAGCTGGTGTTGGAGCTGGTGTATTTTTCTTAAGTTCATCAATAATTTGTTGACTGCTAAGTTTAGCAACACGACTTTGATCTGTTTTTGGTAATGCAACAAGTTTATCAAAAGTATCTTGTGGGAGACCATCGATTTTGCGTGCAAAAGCGCGTTCTTTATCTGCTGCGCCATTAGCAATTTCTGTTAATAAGCCATCATTAAGCTTGGACATTTTAACAGCAGCGCTATCAGTAATTTGGCGCATTGTGCTACCTGCAAAGCCTATATTGGTTAAGCGATCACGAGCAGCAGCTACGTCATTTGTAGAACCAGTTGGTTTTGCTGGTGCAGGAGCAGGAGCTGGTGTTGGCGCAGGAGCTGGTTGGCTTGGTTGTTGAGGATTTTGTTTTAAAGCGTCAATCATTGTTTTCATTAAATCAATGATTTGAGAGAAAGTATCTAAAATTTTGTTTAATGTTTCTAATGTAGGGTTATTGGAAACTGCTTCGCTAGTTTGAGTAAGAGGTCTACTAACCATACTACGTTCTTCAGAATTTCCATTATTAACAATATCTTTAGCTGTAGATAATGATTTTTCTGTGCGGGCTTGACGAACGGAATCCGTTTGTTTAGCAGCATTGGAAATTTGAGCAATAGATTTGTTTAGTTGTTCAGGAGAAGTTTTTGTGTTGGTTTTTAATAAGCTTGCTAGCTCTTTTTGACGAACAGAACTTCCTAAACTATTACGTGAACGAGCAAACTGTCCTGCTAAACGTTGTGCTTGGCCTGGATCAGTAGTTAATGCAACATTTGAATCTGAACTGGAATCTGATTTAACGGTTTTAGATTCACCTTTATTTTGAAAGGTTTCTAGTTGTTTCATTAAATCATTAACTTGAGCAGCATTATCATTTTGTAAACTTCTTATCGACATTTAAGCTTCCCTTTCCCTATATGGTTATTTATCTGGTTTTATTTACTGGAACTATCTGAGTTGCTCCACAAATATTTTCTATGAATGGGTGTTCATTCAATTATCGGCAATCATAAAAGAAATGTTGTGAAAAATTAAGGCAAGATTATATAAAATTCTTGTAAACTTTTCTTTACACCAAAGAAATTTAACTTTTTTAGCAATTTTTCAAAATTATTGCAAAAATTTTTATGAAGAAATTTTATTTTTTGGAATACATATTACATAAAACCTAGTAACTTTAACTGTTCAGTGTTAAGAAATATTTATTTGATAATAATTTTGAGCATAAGTCTATTTAAGATTAGTTTTTTTAACAAAAACCCAAGTTAGTTAATAATAATCTAAATTCACATAATATTTTATTCCTAGGACTAAACCAGCATAAAGTTACTTATACAAAATTTTTAATTATTTATAAATCGTCTAAATACATATTTTACATTACATTTAAGAAAATCAAGGGAGCATAATATGGCAATCAACAACGTTAATAATAATACTAATATTAACAGAGTAGATACTAATAACACTGCAACTAACAATAAACCAGCTTGTAATCAAGGTTCATTAGCTGGGTTGACAGTAAAAAAAGAACAAGCAAACGGTACTAGACCATTATCTATAGCTCAAGCTAACCAAGCACAAGCAGCAAATGCCCTTTCAGCCAGAGCTGCTAATTCTGCTGATCCAGCAGCAAATGCTTTAAGACAACAAATTAATGGTAGCAGAACTCTTAGAGGCAACAATAATCAAGTTGATAATGTTTTAGTTAACAACTTTAATCTTCCTAGTGATGCTTTTACAAGAACTGCTACTGCTACTGCACGCAATGCTGCCGGACAAACCACTAGCTCTAAAGTTGCTTTAGGCAAAGGATCTGTAACTTTATTTGATAATAATGGAAGTTTCCCTCCTTCTAGCACTGCTACCTTGCCTAGACCTGTATTTGATAAAGCTGGAATCTTATCTTTCTATCAAAATGCAAACAGCTTAACAGATGCTCAAAGAAGTTTTGTACAAAATGTTTATGCTACAGATTTAAGTTCAAGAGCTAATTATCAAGCTAACGTTACTAACCTAGCTAAAAATCTTACTGATATTTCTAAAAATAACAATCTTTCTGCTGAATCAAAAAGAGAAGTTAATGATGCATTAAGTAGCTTAAAGAGCGCATATAACACATTGGCAAATCCAACAGCTACAGCTCCAGATCCAAGAGCACTTTATAAGAATGTTGCAGAAGCTTATCGCGCTTTATCAAATGATCCAAATGCTCCTAAGAGCAAAGTTAGCAATGGGTTAAATATTTTAAGTATAAGTGCATCAAACTATGATTTAAATCGTTTACCAGTAGGCAATAACCCAACACCACCAGCAGCTCCTGCTGCTGCTGCAAATGCAACTGCTGCTGCTAAACTAGCTGCTTCTCAAGGTCAATTTGACACTAGACGCAATCAACCTCTTTCTGATGCTCAAGCTAAACCAGGTCAAGTATTTGGCAAACAAGTTTCTGATTTCTTAAAGTCTATTGGTGCTGGCAATATTGATCCAAGCAAAATATCCTTCCAAGTAAACTCAGCAGATCAATTACAAGCTATTCAAACTAAACTTCCAAATGGAAAACAATTAACAGCACTATTTAGTGGTGGAAATATTAATGCTGCTAATGCAAAAGTAAATATAGATGGCACATCTACAACTTTAGGTAGTACTTCTTCCACAAGACCAAGCACACCTACTAATGGTACTAGTGCTACTACCAATACTACTAATACTACTAACAATAATACTAATGTAACCAATAATACTAATAATAACGTTAATGCTGCCAGAGCATTAAAACAACAAATTGCTACTAGCAGAACCATTAAAGGCAATAACGGTCAAATAGATAGCCTATTGCGCAACAATTTCAATTTTCCTAGTGATGCGTTTGCACAAACTTCTACAAGAACTACAAATACTGCTGCGGGACAAACTGCTAGCTCCACCGTTACTTTTGCTAACAATAAGGGATCATTAACTCTATTTAACAATAATGGAAGTTTCCCTCCTTCTAGCACTGCTACCTTGCCAAAGACCGTATTTGACGGCCAAGGAATCTTATCTTTCTATCAAAATGCAAACAGCTTAACAGATGCTCAAAAAAGTTTTGTACAAAATGTTTATGCTACAGATTTAAGTTCAAGAGCTAATTATCAAACTAATGTTACTAACCTAGCTAAAAATCTTACTGACATACTAAATAGTAGCTCTAATCTTTCTCCAGATTCAGTTAGAGAAGTTAATGATGCATTAAGCAGCTTAAAGAGTGCATATAACACATTGGCAAATCCAACAGCTACAGCTCCAGATCCAAGAGCACTTTATAAGAATGTTGCAGAAGCTTATCGCGCCTTGAAAAATGATCCAAATGCTCCTAAGAGCAAAGTTAGCAATGGGCTTAGAATTTTAAGTATAAGTGCATCAAACTATGATTTAAATCGTTTACCAGTAGGCAATAACCCAACACCACCAGCAGCTCCTGCTGCTGCTGCAAATGCAACTGCTGCTGCTAAACTAGCTGCTTCTCAAGGTCAATTTGACACTAGACGCAATCAACCTCTTTCTGATGCTCAAGCTAGCCCTGCTAAAGTATTTGGTAAGCAAGTTTCTGATTTCTTATCATCCATAGGTATTAACAATGTGAATGTTAATAACATTGCTTTCCAATCAAACTCAGCAGATCAATTACAAGCTATTCAAACTAGATTAGCTGATGGAAGACGTCTAACAGCCCTCTTTAGCAATGGTATGATCAATGCTGCTAATGCAAAAGTAGCTTTCAGATAAACCGCTTTCTTGCTTCTCTATAAGTGCTAGGAGTGAACTGCTTCTAGCACTTAACCTAACATTTTCACACAAAATTTATTTTTAGCAACCTAGTTAAAAGTTGTTGGAGTTACCTGATTTTTATCATCAGGTAAGAAGTGTTTTATGAAAAAGTATACCAAGGAAGAACCCGAAACAATAGAAATTCTATCACCAGAAATTTCTAGAATAAATTTTGAAACTACACAAGGGTATACACAAAATACAGTATTGTTTAAAGATTTTGATATAACAGGAACTAAAACAGCCTCTTATACTTCTCTTGGTGGCATTACAGGGCTATCTCCTTATGCTTCAGCTGCAACAGAAATTCTAAATAATGATTTTCATAAAGATGAAACCAGTTCAGATGAGTTACTTATAAAAAACTGGGATAAATACGAAATTATTTCTTTGCTTGGTAAAGGCGGAATGGGACAAGTTTATCGAGCTAAAGATTTAAGACTCAATCGTTTTGTTGCACTAAAATTTATTCGTGGACGTAGTAGTAAGCTTTTACAGCGTTTTACTAGAGAAGCCCAAGCCCAAGCAAGTGTTGATCATCCTCATATTTGTAAAGTTTATGAAGTTGGTGAAGTAGAGGGAATACCTTATATTGCTATGCAATTAATAGAAGGTCAATCTCTTAAACAATTAAAACAGTATTTAACTCTTTCAGAAAAACTACTTATAATAAAAAATATTGCAGAAGCCATTCATGCTGCTCACAAAATAGGTTTAATTCATCGTGATATTAAGCCTAGTAATATATTAATAGAACGAAATGATGAAGGAAAAATTCACCCTTATATAATGGATTTTGGATTAGCACGTGAAATGCAAGGTGCTGTAATGACCCAAACTGGAGTGCTAGTTGGTACTCCACTTTATATGGCTCCAGAACAAATTGCTTGGGCATTTGGTGAAAAACGTCCACTTAGTCAACAAACAGATGTTTATGGACTTGGTGCAACTCTCTATGAACTTTTGGCTGAACAACCTCCATTTGTTAGTGAATCTACCAAAGATTTATTAATTAGGATTATGGAAGAAGAGCCAACAGAACTAGAACAGCTAAACTCAACCTTACCAGATGGATTAGCTGCTTTGGTAATGAAGTGTTTAGATAAAACACCAGAAAATCGATATAAATCAGCAAAAATTTTGGCAGAAGCTCTAGAGGAATTTTTATGTAATATATCTAGTAGTAGTTCTAGTAGAACATTTTCAGAACAAAAACAATTTATACCAACACAAAAAGAACTTATTAAACCAAAATTTTTAACAGAAAACTTTGGAACTAATATAAAACCTAGTCATAAGATTAGTAAAAAAAACTTTTTGTTATCAACTGTATTGTTATTTATAGTAAGTATGGTTTCTGTAGCAGCAATAAAACAAGTATATAAGAAACAACAGCTTAGCAAGGAGTTTAACCAAGAGACTGAAAAAATTATCAACACTATGCAAATGGCTTATTTAGCGCCAATGCATGATATACAAAGGGAAAAAAGCACTTTTACTGAAAAATTAAAAGGTTTAGAAGAAGAAATTAGTAGAAAAAGTCGTATTAATGGAGAGCAATACTATTCAATTGCTCGTAGTTATTTAGCAATGGGAGAGTATCAAAAAGCACAAGAAAACTTAGAGATCGCTTGGCAAAAAGGTTATCAAGATTCTGAAGTAGACTATTATTTAGGCTTAGTATTAGGACAAACTTATTTAAGACATTTGGAAAGTGCAGAACTCATTATAGATATAAATGATAGAGAAGAATTCAAAAAACAGTTAGAAAAACAATATAAATATTCTGCTATTAATCATCTAAAATCTGCTAAAAAAAATAAAAATGAAGAAGCCATTTATATAGATGCTATGATTGCTTTTTATGAAGGTAGTTATGAGGAATCTTTATCAAAGGCACAAACAGCTTTTAATCAATCTCCTCTTTTTTATCAGGCAAAAATTTTGGTGGCAGATAATTATGTTGCTATGGGTAAAGAAAAATTAGAAAAAAAAGATTTTGCTAATAGCAGAAAAGATTTTGAAAAAGCAGGGCAAGAATATTCTCTAATAATGACATTAGCTCGTAGTGATTGGTCAGTCTATGAAAAAGAAAGTGAGCGCTGTTTACAATTAGTTAAATTGGCTTTTTATCAGGATTGTTTTTTTCAAGAAGCTTTTTCCCAAGCAATAAATGCTTCAAACAAAGTATTAGAAGTAGATTCTGCTAGTATTAATGCTTGTAGTAAAAAAGCTCAAGTTTATTATTGGTTAGGTGAATATGAGTTAAAGCATAGAAAAGATCCAAGAAAAGCTTTTGATCAGTCAATAGAAATATCTAATAAAGCATTAACTATAAATACTCAATATAAAGATGCATATTATCTACTAGGTAATTGTTTTTTAAGAAAAGCAAAATATGAGACAGAGCATGGAGAAAATTCAACAAAAAATATAGATCAGGCTGTAAAAAACTTCCAAAAAGCAGCTCAACTATAAGCCTAAATAAAGCCTTCTTTCAAAAATCTATCTCTCTTTAAAATTAAATCTCCAATAAAGCTTGCTGAAAAAAATGAATATAAGTAGAGTCTAAAGGTTTATTTTTTAGGGGGAACAATGACTAAGCCAAGACTTTTTTTAATTGATGGGATGGCATATCTCTATCGCTCTTTCTTTGCTGTAAGGCAATTAGTTAATAGCAAAGGATTTCCTACCAATGCATTATTTGGTTTTACAATGATGCTACGTAAGATAATGAAAGATGATAAACCTGATTATTGGGCAGTATGTTGGGACACTCCAGAGCCAACTTTTAGACATGAACTTTATCCAGAATATAAAGCTCAGCGTGCTGCAATGCCGGATGAACTTTCCCCACAAGTTTTTTACACAGAAAAACTTTGTCAGGCGTTAAATGTTCCTCTAGTTAAAAAACCAGGCTATGAAGCAGATGACATAATTGGAACACTAGCTGTAAAAGCAGCAAAAGCTGGACTTGAGGTTGTTATACTTTCAGGTGATAAGGATATGGGACAGCTGGTTAATGAAGATATTTCTATTATGAGAATGGAAAAAGGTAATTATGTTTTGCATAAGAGCCAAGAAGTCAAAAATTGGTTAGGAGTATTGCCAAACCAAATAGTAGATATGCTTAGTCTAGTTGGAGATAGCTCTGATAATGTTCCAGGTGTTCCAGGTATTGGAGATAAAGGAGCAGCAAAACTTTTAGAAGAGTTTGGTAGTTTAGATAATTTATTAGCTAATGCTGATAAAGTAGGTCGCAAATCTTATAGGGAAGCATTACTTTTACATGCAGAAAAAGCAAAGCTGGCTCGTCAACTCGTTACAATAGATACTAATGTTCCTATAGACCTAAATTTAGAATCTTTAAAGGTTAAAAATCCTGATAGTAAAACAGCCTACGAAGTCTTCTCTGATTTAGAGTTTAGAAGCTTAACTCAAGAATTTGCTACAGCTAGTTCAATAGAAGATAAGAAAAAAGTTAGCATATCCGAAGAAAACCTTCACTATCAACAAATAACAGATATTAAACAACTAAAAGACTTCTTAGAAAAACTTTGGGCAAGTGATGAATTTGCTTTTTCTATAGAACATACATCTGATAATCAAATCAAAGCTATATCTTTTTCTTTTGCTCCAGCAACTGCTTATCAAATAGGGTTGGGGATGTTTGGATTAAGTTATGAAGAAGTTTTAATTGAGTTAAAAGATATTTGGACGAATGGTCTACTAGCTAAAAAAGTTCATGATAGTAAACAAGCATTAAGCCTTCTTAATGTAGCTTATCAAGATCTAGCACAGAAACAATCTCAAGAATTCGTCAATTTTCATTTTGAAAATCTAATAGCAGATGTCTTTTTAGCTGCATATTTGCTTAATCCAGAAGAAAGTAAATATAGCTTACAAGATTTAGCACAAGAATACCTAGGTATAACAACAGATAATTTTTCAAAGTTTGATAAGGCTGATCTTGTATGGAGATTAACTATGGTACTTAACAATCATTTAGAAGATATGGGATTAATGGATCTTTATCAAAATATTGAAGTACCTTTAGTTGATATTCTTTATGATATGGAGCAAATTGGAGTAAAAGTTGATCCAAATAGTTTGCTTGAACTTTCACATCACTTTGAAGAAGAGCTAAAAACACTTTCTTCAGAAATCTATAAATTAGCTGGGCAGGAATTTAATATTAACTCTCCAACACAACTTGCTAGTATTTTTGAAAAACTTAATATCACTGTTTCTCGCAAAACTAAAACAGGAAAAGTATCTACTAGTGCTGATGTATTAGAAGAACTAGCTACTAGTTATGAACTGCCAAGAAAAGTCATTGATTACAGAGAATTAGCTAAACTAAAAAATACCTATATAGATGCTTTACCAAAACTAATTAACCCTAAAACAGGTCGAGTTCATACTACAATAAATCAGACAATCGCTGCTACAGGAAGATTATCTTCATCTAATCCAAACTTACAAAATATTCCTATTCGATCAGAGTTAGGGCGATCAATTAGAAAAGCTTTTATTGCAGAAGAAGGTTATATGCTCTTATCTGCTGATTACTCTCAAATAGAATTAAGGCTATTAGCTCATATTGCCAAAGATGAAAAAATGACAGAAGCTTTTCAAAACAATGAAGATATTCATACAAAAACAGCTAGGGAAGTTTTTGGTGCCAAAACAGAAGAAGAGCTAAAATCTAAGAGAAGATTAGCAAAAGCTACTAATTTTGGTATTGCTTATGGAGTTGGTGCATTTGGACTTGCTCAAAGAGTTGGCATTAGCCGAAGTGAAGCAAAAGAAGCTATAGAGAACTACTATGCTTTATATACTGGTGTACGCCGTTATATGGAAGAGACTCCAAAAGAAGGTAGAAATCAAAAAGGAATTGTTCGAACTCTATTTGGGCGTATACGTAGATTAACAGACTTAAGCAATAGCAATCATAATTTACAGGCAAGAGCAGAGCGAGAAGCTATAAATGCACCAATTCAAGGTACTGCTGCTGATTTAGTAAAATTGGCTATGATTAGGATTTATCGAAAGTTAAAGCAAGAAAAACTCAAAACACGAATGCTACTTCAAGTGCATGATGAATTGTTATTAGAGGTTTTACCTAATGAGTTAGAAAAAGTTAAAAAGATAGTAAAACAAGAAATGGAACAAGTTTATCCGTTAGATGTTCCTTTGTTAGTTGAAATACAAGTAGGGAAAAATTGGTTTGAATTAAAGTAACAAAATTTAGCAGAAGTTGGCGAAAATTTGGTTTAAAAGCAAAAATACCGGAAATCATCCGGTATTTTTACTTTGTAACGAACAACTTGCCAAAAACTAGTTACCGATAGGACTATCAGTAGAAGTAGCAGCAGCGCCTGGGGTAGTGGTTGCACGGATAACACCAGTAGCATCAACGTAGAAGTTACGATCGCCAGTTCTGTTCAAGCCAGTGCTACCAGCAACTGTTCCTCTAACGTTGAAGTCAGCTAATGTACCAGAAGCTGCAGCTGTTGTTGTAACTGTGAAATTGTAACCAGATTTAGGAGCGCCACCAGTAGAAGCACCACCTAATACGGTGTCGATTAATTGTTGATTTTGTAAATCAGTAGCTGTACCAAAGTTACCATTACCAACACCTGATTGATAGGTAGCTTCTGTGGAGTGGAATAATCTCATAGCTTCTACTGCAGAAGCGCCGTTAGCTGAACGACGGGAAGCTAATAGGTTTGGTACTGCGATTGCTGCGATGATTCCGATGATTACTACTACGATTAATAATTCGATGAGTGAGAAACCCTTGTTATTTTTCATGTATCTATCTCTCCTTAAAGTTTGATAATAATTAAGGCAAATTATGCCTGCAAAAAACTCGATTAAATTTTGACTATTCACTATAGCAAAATAGTATAAAAACAAGCAACTTTAGTTACCAATAGGACTGTCAGTAGAAGTAGCAGGTGTTCCTGGGGTAGTGGTTGCACGGATAACACCAGTAGCATCAACGTAGAAGTTGCGATCACCAGTTCTGTTTAAGCCGGTGCTACCAGCAACTGTTCCTGTAACGTTGAAGTCAGCTAATGTACCAGAAGCTGCAGCTGTTGTTGTAACTGTGAAAACATAACCAGATTTAGGAGCGCCACCAGTAGAAGCACCACCTAATACGGTGTCGATTAATTGTTGATTTTGTAAATCAGTAGCTGTACCAAAGTTACCATTACCAACACCTGATTGATAGGTAGCTTCTGTGGAGTGGAATAATCTCATAGCTTCTACTGCAGAAGCGCCGTTAGCTGAACGACGGGAAGCTAATAGGTTTGGTACTGCGATTGCTGCGATGATTCCGATGATTACTACCACGATTAATAGTTCAATAAGCGAAAAACCTTTATTATTTTTCATGTTTTCTCCTTGACAGTTGACCTGAGGCTGTTTCTGCTTGTGCCGATAATATAAGCAATGCTTGTGCCATTGCATAAAAGATCAAAAACTTTTTTTAACTCGTTGATTTTAGACAAGTTAATTTTAGACAACTATTCTTTATTTTTCTTAACTGACAAAACATGTCAGATCTAAGTTAACAAAATTTGTAACTTGCTAATTTAAGAAAGAATGAAACTTACTAAAATTGAAACTACAATATTAATAAAAACAAATGCACAGATATTTCTGGGATAATGACTTTTTACTTGTAATAAGAAAAAGTATTATAAAACTGATATTTTTGAAAAAGTTATTTATTAGATTGAAGTGCTTGAGAATAATAATGTTTAGTGGCAAATGCTTTTGGTGAAATAGCTCTTTCAACCGCTAGGATGCCATGCAAGTGATCTATTTCATGTTGAAGTAATTCTGAGAAATCATTCTCTGCTGTTAGATTTAGCTTAACTCCTTTTTCATTTTGATAATCTATATTTATTTTTATTGAGCGTGAAACACGAACCATTAGCTCAGGGAAACTAAAACAATCATCCCAAAGCTCCATTTGTTCTGGAGATGTGTATTTAATTACTGGATTAATAAGAGGGCCACAAAAAGCAGGGGTGTTTACAAATATCATTTGTTGCAATATGCCAATTTGAGGGGCTGCTATTGCGCGACCAAATCCAGCACTATTACGAAAATTGGCTAGAGTATCTCTAAGATCTAAAATTAATTCTTTAGTTTTGCTATTAATTTCAGTAATAGGGCTAGATTTTTCCCAAAGAATTGGATTTCCTAATTGTAGGATTTCTTTAATTGACATTAGAATCTCCTGTAATTTTTGACATTAAATTATGTTATGGTTATTAGTACATTATGTTACCGAATAATCTAGCCTACTGAGTTTTGCTAAATTATATCTTAGCTTACAAAATTTGAAACAGTAATATTATATAAGCACTATAATGTATTCAAGGTGGTAATAATGAAATTTAAGGCTGCTACTAAAAAATATGAAAGCTGGTTGGCAAGTCAAATACCAGTTATTGAAGAAGATCTAGAGTTAAAGCACAAGGAGATGAAAAAAGAAATATTTCCTTTTCTTAGAGCTACTTTTTATCGTTGGGCACAGCTTTGGCCTAAAATATGTAAGGCATTAAGTAAATCTCCGCAAGTTTTGGCGGTTGGAGATCTACATGTGGAGAATTTTGGAACTTGGCGTGATATTGAAGGCCGCTTAATTTGGGGAATTAATGATTTTGATGAAGCCTACACAATGGCATACACTATAGATCTAGTTCGATTAGCTACAAGTGCAGATTTAGCAATCAAAGCAGGACACTTAGCTATACAAATAAAAGATGCTTGCAAAGCCATTTTAACTGGTTATCAAGAAGCAATAAAGATTGGTGGTGGACAATTTGTTTTAGAAGAAAATCGTAAATGGTTGCGTAACTTAGCTATGAATGAATTACGTGTTCCTGCAAAATATTGGGAGAAAATGCAAGCATTACCGATACTAACAGATTCTATTGCTTCTGAAGCATTAGAGGCTTTAGAAAAACAAATGCCTGAACCTGGGATCAAATATAGACTTGTCAAAAGGGTTGCTGGACTTGGGAGTTTAGGACGCCATCGTTATGTTGCTATTGCTGATTGGCGAGGTGGAAAAATTGCTCGTGAAACAAAACCTCTTCTACCTTCAGCTTATTGTTGGGCAAATGATATTGATTGTAAAGAAATTATGTATCAACGGCTTTTAGATCAAGCTATACGTTGTCCAGACCCATTTGTAAAACTTCAAGGAAATTGGATTGTACGACGTCTTGCTCCTCATTGTAGCCGTATTGAACTTGCTTCTTTGCCAAAAGAACGAGATGAAGTTAAGCTACTTTCTGCAATGGGTTGGGAAACAGCAAATATTCATCTTGGTACAGTAGGGGCAAAAGAAGCTATTAGTGAAGATCTTGAAAAACGTAATCGAAATCAAGGCTGGTTGCATGAAGCAGTTAAGGATATGAGTAAAGCAACTGAAGATGATTGGAAGGAATGGAAAGAAGACTAAAGTATTTTATGGATGATATAATAACTAGCTTAGATGTAACGTGTTAATATTTAATATCTAAGCTAGTTAAAACTTTTACATCAATAGACTTCTGGCAATTAGCATACGTTGAACTTCTGAAACACCTTCGCCTATTTCACCTAGACGGGCATCTCTATAAAGTTGTTCTACTCTATATTCAGAGATATAGCCATAACCACCATGAATTTGTACTGCAATATCAGCTGCACGTTTGCCTAACTCAGAAGCAAAAAGCTTAGCCATAGAAGCTTCACAAGTAGCATCTTTATCTGATTGAAATTGCCAAGCTGCTTGCATTATCAGCATTTCAGCTGCATCAATATCTGTTTTTAGTTCAGCAAGGCGGAAGCTAACATCTTGAAAATTATAGATAGCTGTTCCAAAAGCTTCTCTTTGAAGGGCATATTTTAAACCTTCTTCCAAACTAGCTTTAGCAATGCCTAAACAAAAGCAAGCCATTCCAATTCTAAAGAAAGTTAAACATTCCATTGTGTGGTAAAAACCTTCACCTACTTTTCCCAGTAGGTTTTTAGCTGGTACTCGACATTCATCAAAGTATAAAGCACTAGTTGGTGAGCCTTTAACGCCCATTTTATCAAGTGGTGGGCCAGCGCTCCAACCAGGACAATCTTTATCAACAATAAATAAACTCATTTGATGAGCGCCACCTTTTTGTCCTGTGACAGCTAAAACCACTACACAATCAGCTATTGGGCCATTAGTAATAAACATTTTTGAACCATTGAGAATGTAGTGATCTCCATCAAGCACAGCTTTAGTTTTGGCATTTCCTAAATCTGAGCCAACGCTTGGTTCAGTAAGAGCCATCGCCCCTATTAATTCTCCTTGGGCTACAGGTTTTAAGTAGCGTTCTTTTTGTTCTTGAGTTCCTAACTTAAAAATAGTGTAACCACATAAACCACTACTAGCACCCATTGAAAGAAAGGTAGATGGACAAGTTTGAGCTACTTCTAACCAAGCAAGTGTATTAGTAATTACATCTGCATTACTTCCACCATATTCTTCAGGATAAATTAGTGAAGACAAACCGAAGCTTGCTAGCTTTTTTAAGTTGCGCTTAAGCACTTCAACATCTGTTTCAATTGCACGAGTGTGAGGTAATATTTCAGCGCGACAAAGTTCTCTAAGAGATTTTAGGTATTGTTGTTGGACGTCAGTTAATTCAAAATTCATAAGTTAAAATTAAATTAAGACAAGTTACATTTATATCTCTACAAAGTAGAAACAAGCAGACAAAATTTTGTTTGTCTACATCTTCTAACTAAAATTTACCTTTATTTAGCCAAGAGCCACCATCAACTACTAAGGTTTCTCCAGTAATATAATCTGCTATATCAGAAACTAAAAAAGCTGCAACATTAGCTATTTCTTCTGGACTAGCAAAACGACCTAAAGGGATAGAACCTTCTATTTTGGTTCGTGTTTCAGGAGATGCCCAAAGTTGTTTTCCTGCGCCAGAGGTTTCAGTTGCTCCAGGGGCTATGGCATTTACACGAATGTTGTGAGTTGCCCACTCAACTGCTAAAGTTTGAGTCATAGTGATCACACCAGCTTTAGCACAGGCACTATGAATTGTCCCAGGGCCGCCTGTCCAAGCATAAGTGGCTACTATATTTAAAATTTTGCCACGTTTTTGCTTAATCATTCTTTGCCCAGCAGCACGAGAACAATAAAAAGTACCATTTAATACAATGTTAATTACTGTATTCCAGCCATTAACAGAAAGATTTTCGGCTAAACAAGTAAAATTACCAGCAGCATTATTAACTAAAATATCAATGCTACCAAATTTCCCTTCAGTTTTAACCATTAAGGCTTCAACTTGTTCAGGATCTCGGACATCAGTAACTACAGCTAGAGCAGGAATTTTTTTAGCATCTAATTCTTTTAAGGCTTCATCTAGATGTTTTTGATTGCGGCTTGCAATCACAACATTAGCTCCAAGTTCGCCAAATTTCAAAGCTATTGCTAAGCCAATTCCTGTTCCTCCGCCGGTGATAATTGCAGTTTGTCCAGATAAAAATTTTTCACTGAACATGCTTTATGCTTGAGCTGCTCCACTTTCTCCAGAAGGAGTTTCAGCCGCAGGGGCTTCAGTTGCAGGAACTTCAGCCGCAGCCGCAGTTTCAGCTACAGGAGCATCTGCTTCATCTTCAGAAGTATAGTCATAAGTAACAGCAACTTTAGCACAAATGTCATTCCACAAACTCATTGGACGCATTAGCTGCATCAAGGTCATTTTATTGCCTTCTAGTTTATAGTGTGGGGAAGAGAGTGCTCTCATAGGAGTCATTTCACCCTTATTTAATGCTGCCATCATAGTAAATGGACAAGAGCCTCGCATCATCCAAGCACTATTAAATGCTGCATTACGTAGTTCTTGCCAAGGCGCAGGTTGTGCTTCATAACTATAACTAGTTAATTTTCCTTGCTTAAACACCCAAACCATTGTTCTATCTTTGCCATCTGGCCCGTCATAAATACGAAAAACAAAAGTACCTGTGAGTTTTTTTGCTTCTTGCTCAAACACAGGATCTTCATTAAGGCGTTTAACGCATTCTTCTTGCCAAGCTTTTGTATAGTATTTAATCATAAGTTTTAAACTCCAACTTTATATAAATTGCTAGATTACTTGCTGTACAAGTGGTTGAAACTCATCAAACTCTGCTTTGCGTGGATTAAATGCCATGCAAATATCCATCAAAGCAAGTTCTGTGACTTTGTTAATCGTATCTTGATCTGAAGGTATGTCTAAATCTCGATATTTTTCAGGAATATCTAGAGCTACTTTTAATTTACGAATTTGCTCAATAGCTAATTTACCTAATTCTAGATCAGAAAGCCCTGTGTCTTTTACATCAAATGCGCGTGCTAAAGCAGCATAACGAGAAGGGCAATTTTCCAGATTAAACTCCATTACATATGGTAGTGCTACTGCGTTAGATAATCCGTGATGTAGGCCAAAAAGTCCTCCAATTGTGTGGGAAATTGCATGAGTTGCACCTACTGGAGCATTGGAAAAAGCCATTCCTGCAATCATTGCAGCAATTTGCATTTTTGCACGAGCATCTAAATTACTAGGATCTTTTACTGCTGTTTCTAAGTTATCATAAATCATTTCTGCTGCCTTAAAGGCTAAAGCTTCAGAAATAGGCTGAGTTTCAGAAGAAACAAAAGCCTCTATAGCATGTGTAAGAGCGTCCATACCTGTATAAGCTACTAATTTAGCAGGCAGAGTAGCCACCATTTCTGGATCAAGTAATGCTATTCTAGGGTAAATGTGTGGACTAGCAATAGTTATTTTGGTTTTAGTCTCATGGTCTTTAATAACTGCACCTACAGAAACTTCACTACCTGTTCCAACTGTAGTAGGAATAGCTATAATAGGAATACATTTACCAGGTACCATAAAGCCACCTTCATAATCTCTTATATGGCCTCCATGAGTACCTATCAAAGAAACAAATTTAGCTGTATCTAAAACACTACCACCACCAACAGCAATGATTAGATTTATTTCATATTTTTTGATTTCTCCAACACACTTATCAACTATTCCTATATCAGAATCTGGTGGAACTTCATCAAAAATATATTTAACTTCAAAAACAGAATCAGCTAAACCAGCTTTTACTTTTTCAATTAAGCCTGTAGCTAAAACCCCTTTATCAGTAACAATCATTACATTGTTACATCCACACAAATCATCTTCAACTTGCATTTCTAGCCCTAATGCTGCTACTTTGCCAACACCATATTTTATTTGTGTAGGAACATAAAAAGTAAACTCTGCACGGTCAAAAACATCGTTTCTATTAATAAATCCCATAAAATCCTTTCAAATTTAATAAATTTTAGAGTTTCATTTTCTTTAGCATTTCAGAGCCAATAATCATTTTTTGTACTTCTGAGGAGCCTGCTCCAATGGTAGATAAACGCACATCCCTATAGAATCTTTCTACAGGATATTCATGTATATAGCCATAACCACCAAAGATTTGTACTGCTTCATTTGCAACTTTAAGTGCTGATTCAGTGACAAAGAGCTTGGCTACAGAAGATTCTAACATTGCCTTTTTGGCAGTTTCTTTCATACAAGCAACTCGGTAAATCAATAGCCGAGAAGCATCTATCATAGTTTTCATATCAGCAAGTTTATGCTGGATTGCTTGGAAATTAGCAATTGGTTGTCCAAACTGTTTTCTTTCTTTAGCATACTTAATACATTGTTCTAGTACAAATTGCATACCACCAACTAAAGGAGCAATCATACAAGAGCGCTCCCATTCCATGGTTTCTTTGCCAATTTGTATAAATCCCATATTTTCTTCACCTAGAAGGTTTTCTGCTGGAACTTCACAATTATCAAAAAACAGTTCACTTGTCGTAGAAGTACGGTTCCCCATCTTTTTCAAGTTATTACCTACAGAAAAGCCTGGAAAATTTTTTTCTACGATAAACATAGAAATTCCACGATTACCTTTCTTTTTATCTGTAACAGCAAAGACGGTAAAAACTTGACCAATAGGGCCATTGGTAATAAACATTTTTGAACCATTGAGGATATAGCGATCACCTTTACGTTCGGCAGTTGTACGCATTGATGCAGCATCAGAACCAGAGCCAGGTTCAGTTAAGCCAAATCCCCCAATCCATTCACCTGACGCAATTTTAGGAAGGTATTTTTCTTTTTGGCTTTCTGTTCCTATCAACCAAATTGGTACACCTGCCAAAATCAAATGCGCTCCCCAAGCTAAAGTGGTTCCTCCATCAACTCCAGCTTGTGCAACTTTTTCCATAGCAATGGTAGTTGCTAATGGAGAAGCATTGCTTCCACCATATTTTTCTGGGAATGGTAATCCTAATAATCCCATACCGGCTAAATCACGCCAATTTTCCCAAGAAAACTCACCTTTAGCGTCATTTTCTTCAGCACGAGGTGCCATTTTATCTTTGGCAAATTTATAAACTGAGCTAGCAAAATCTAAATATTCTTCTGGTATGTTAAAATTCATAAATTCTCAAACTTCAGCAGAAAAATGATGAGAGACAAGATAATAAATTGTTAATAATCAACAATTAAATTACCAACTATTTTACTTTCAACAAATAACTTATCCAGCGGGTCAGAAAAAGAGAATCACAGCATAGCCAACTTTGATTGAACTGTCAATTTCAATTAGACTAAGCTAGCAAAGATAAGAGACATTTAAGCAACTAATATAACAAGTTATTAAAATAATATTCTAATACAGAGTTATAACTAGGTAATATTAACAGCGGAGGTATATATGAAGCGTCTAGTTTTGGCAGCTTTAGTAGCTATAATTTTGACTGCAAATCTAATTAGTGCAACTACTCAACGAGGTAATGTCAATCTTGTTCAACCTAGTGCCGAGGGTAAACCAAGAGATTTAAGAGAAGGAGAGTCCCATCGCTATTATGTGTGGCGCGATGATCAGGGTTGGCACGTGCGTACTACTACTGGTAGAACAAAACATTTTTTTGAAGGAGTTATCACTTCATTAGGTGGAAAAATACAAAACTATGGAACTTTTTTGTTAGAAAATAAAGATATTGTGAGAGTAAATTCCAACAGAACACAACTTTCCTTCAGGTTTGCTACAGATAAAGGAATAGATGGTTTTGATTTTCAAACAGATGCAGAAACATTACGTTTTGACATGAAGCTAGATGGTGAAAGAAGAGCAGATGTAATATATCTTGGCTTAAATGGTGAAAATCCAAAAAGCGCATCTTTTGAGCTAAATGCAAGAACTAGCACCAACACTGGCACCAGCACAACTGCTTTAATAGATGCTTTTGGTCATCCAGAAGGAATGGGAGAAGGTTCTACTAAAAGATTTTTGATTTGGCGTACTAACAATGTTTGGCATTTACGTACAACAACTGCAAAAAATAAACATACTTTTAGTGGTGAAATAATTGCTGACAAAGGTTCTATTACAGAGTTAAATACTGTAAGTACAGAAAGAAGGGATTGGGTCTCTCTAAAAGATCCTAAGAGAATATTCTTTGAGTTAACTACTGAAGGCGGAATAGATGGTTTTGATTTTCGTAGTTCAGCAACTAACCTAAAATTTATTCTTACCATTGATGGTCAAACTAAATCGGAGTTAGTTTATATTGGTTCGCGCGCTTCTAATCCATCAGCAATACCGTTTACTTTGCCAAACTAAACCAAACTTAAAGGAGGAGGAATAATGTCATTATCAGATAAATACTCAGAAGTTTTTGCTTTAGCCGCTACATTAGGTTGTGGTGATTTAAATTTTGAGGAAATAGACGGAAGATTAGTTCTTACAGGTACTTGCCCTAGTCTTTATATTTCAGATCAGCTTTGGGATAAAGTTAAAGAAATCGATCCAGACCAAGGTGTAAGTGATGTATGGATAAATCTTAAATACGACCAAGATGAGTATTATGGAGAGTATGAAGTGAAAAGAGGAGATACCCTTTCAGGTATTGCCAAAAAAATTACTCATGGAAAGCTAAGCTACCATAAAATTTTTGAAGCAAATCGAGATATTTTAGATAATCCAGATAAAATTCAAATAGGTCAAATGCTTAAAATCCCTAAATTCTAAATTGTCTTCCCAGGGTTGAGCTTAAAGTTCAACCCTGAGTTCAATGGCTTTTAATCATCTATTTTGCCTGCTTTTTCCTTCTAAATACATCTATAAAATTTAAAATATAAAAATTTACATAGCTATAGGTGTGTTTATGAGAATACGAAATATAAATTTAAACCTTCCAGAACAAAGAGTTATAGCAAAATACAATATTGAATTGTGGTTGATAGAAAATGAACAATTTAGTCTTGTTCAGAATAATCAGTTAGTATTATATCTAGATAAAGATAACTTTAGTTTTAGTGTTGAGTTTAATAAACTAATTTTTTCATATTGGACAGAAAAAAAAGCTGAAAGCTGGCAGGTAGTAAGCTACAAAGTTACACAAGATAGGCTTTATTTTGATTTATTTATTCCTTTTAAGAACCAAGTAGTAAGTTATTTTTTAGAAGTGAAAAACTTGGATAAAGAACTAGATTTTGTTGAGAGTATAAGTAAAAACTATTTAGCACAGTTATGTGATGTAATAGAAAGACATTTTGTAAACTATTCAATCAAAAAAGCTAGTATTTCTTATAAACCTAATTTAGGTTATTGCACAGCAACAGCAAGATTAGTAATAAGGTCAAATACTATATTAATTGCTGCTATAGGAATGAATAGATTTGAGTCTTTAGATAGATTAAAAGGTTTATTAGGACAAGCTTTGAAGTGGTTAAGTTTTTTACAAAACAGTTTTGCCCCTATAAAAATTGAAAAATTAATGATTTTTGCTCCTAATAAAGTTATAGAGATACTAGCAGAACGCCTTAGTTTGATTTCTTTGTCAGAACATAAAATAGAACTTTTTGAATTTGATGAAATAAGCAACACAATTACATTTGTTAACCCATTTGATCAAGGAGACTTAGGATTATCTTTAGCAAAACACAAAAAGCTCTTAAAAGTAAAAATGTCTTCTGAAATTGTTAAAAAAATAGAGTGGCTTAAGTTGCTAGCTCCAAGTTTGATAGAGACTAAAGAAAACTTTGATAGAAGCAAAATAGGATTTGAAATAAATGGTTTAGAATTTGCTGCTATTTATTTAAAAACAGGAGTTATAGAATTTGGCTGTAGAGAAAAAAAACTTTTATTGGCAGAAAATAAAGAGGAAATTATAACCCTAGTAAAATATATTAGCTATTATCGTCATTATGATAGCCCTGACAAACAACATTATTACTATAAAGCTAAAACAGAGAACTGGTTAGAGCAAATAATAAGCAAAAACATTTCAGCCCTTGATCCAAATATAATAAACCATTATTTTTATAGACAAGTTCCAATTATCAAACAAAATCATAAGTTTATCGATTTATTAGCGATTCGTAGAGATGGGCAACTGGTTATTATAGAGTTAAAAACAGTTGAAGATTTAGATGTAGCTTTTCAAGCTTTAGATTATTGGTTAAGAGTAGAATGGTATAGACTTCGAGGAGATTTTCAGAAGTTTTATTTTCCAGAAATAAAAATAAAAAATACTTCTCCATTGCTTTATTTAGTAATGCCTAGACTGCGATGCCATAGAGATTTGCTTACAGTTGCTAGTTTTATTGACCCAAAAGTTCCTCTTTATCGTATTGCTATCAATGATAATTGGAGACAAGAGTTGAAAATAGAAAGCCGAGAACGAATAAATAAATTTGGTTGTGTTTGAAAATACAACCTTTATTGTATATTTAGTTTTGGTTATAACAATTACTAGGTTGGGTTAAGTAAAAAGAATGAAACTATAGTTTCAAAAATATTGTGAAAGAATATTTATGAAAGAAAAGAAAATTGAGTTTAATGGGGCATTATTGATAGATAAACCTTCAGGGATTTCTTCTCATGATGTAGTTGCTAAACTAAGATATATTCTTAAGCAAAAACGCATAGGCCATACTGGTACTTTAGATCCTTTTGCTACAGGTTTATTAGTTATATGTTTGGGGCGTTCTACTAGGCTTGCTCAGTTTTTAAGTGCAGAAACAAAGGAATATGAGGCTATTGTTCGCTTTGGTTTTTCTACAGATACACAAGATTATACTGGAAAACCTATTAGCCCGTTTATTACATCTTATGGATTGAAGGAAGTTGATTGGACGCTTGTACTTTCAGGCTTTTTAGGGGAGCAATGGCAAATTCCACCAATGTTTTCAGCAAAAAAAATTGCTGGAGAAACACTCTATACACTTGCTCGCAAAGGACAGGAAGTAGAACGTCAAGCTGTAAAAATTTATATTCATCACTTAGAACAATTAAAGTTAGATGATCAGTTGTTGCGCTTTAATGCTGATGGAAGTTGTGATGTAGGGATAAAAGTAAAATGCTCTGCAGGAACTTACATAAGAACTCTAGCGCATGATTTGGGAGCAAAGTTAGGTTATGGTGCCCACTTAGTTGCCTTAAGAAGGACTGCTATAGGTAACCTATCTATTATAAATGCTAAAACTTTAGAGCAAATAAACGAAATTTACCAAAATGATAAGGTTTTTTTACCTATCATAACGCCAAATGAGTTAGTTGGAGATTTGCCAGTTGTGAATTTAGCTGATGAGCAAGTTATACAAGTACGTAATGGACAAACACAATATGATCCTTTGGTAAAAACTTTAGAATTAGGAAGTTGGGTAAAACTTTTAGATGCTGATAGAAATTTAGTATCTATGGCTCAAGTTGTTGAGCAGAATTTAAATAGAAAATTACAACCCAAAATTTTAGTTTTAGAGGAAAATGACTTACAGTAATTGCCGTAGTGTATGAGTGGTAATAGTATAAAATTAAAATTTTATTTCCGTGCGGCCAATAGTATTATGCTATACTAAGCCTGTTGATAAAAGGATTTTAGCTAAACTCTTACAGTAATCAGGTATCGGTATCTAACTAATGGTTTTATGTTTCGACATTGCTAGATCTAATTTAGCGATAAAAAGAGGGTAGTAAACTATGACGCAAAGGGAACAGGACAAATTCGACATTGCCAAACTCTTACAAGCGCATCGCCGAGATCGCGAATACTTACACTGGGAAGGCACATTTCGAGATTATTTTGAGTTAGTTTCAGCCAATCCAGCACTTGCTCAACTCTCTCATGCAAGAGTTTGTGAGATGATTCTTAGTCATGGGGTTGAACGCACTAATGAAGGATCTCGTGAAGAAGTTGCTAGATATAACTTTTTTAGCAAAGAGTTGTACGGGATTGAAGAACCTATTACTAAGCTAGTTGAGTACTTTAAATCTGCTGCTCAACGCTTAGAAGTACGTAAGCGTATTTTACTTTTGATGGGGCCTGTTGGTGGTGGTAAAAGTACTGTTGTTACTTTGCTTAAGCGTGGTTTAGAGGCTTGGTCAGCGACTGATAAAGGTGCAGTTTATGCAATTAAAGATTGTCCAATGCAAGAAGAGCCTTTGCATTTGATTCCAGAAGCTTTACGACCAGAAATAGAAAAACGTTATGGTATTTATATTGAAGGTGATTTGTGTCCACAGTGTCGTTATAACTTAGAGCATGTTTATCATGGACATCATGAAGATGTGTTAGTAAAAAGAATTGTTTTTTCAGAAAAAGATCGTATAGGAATAGGTACTTTTGCGCCTTCAGATCCAAAATCTCAAGACATCACAGAACTGACAGGTTCTATAGATCTTTCAACTATAGGTGAAATAGGTGTTGAGTCTGATCCTCGTGCTTATCGTTTTGATGGTGAGCTAAATATAGCTAACCGTGGTCTAATGGAATTTGTGGAAATGTTAAAGGTAGATGAAAAATTCTTATACTCTTTACTTACCCTTTCACAAGAACAGTCCATTAAAACTGGCCGTTTTGCTATGATTTATGCTGATGAAGTAATTGTTTCACACACTAACGAAAATGAGTACAAGACTTTTGTTGGTAATAAAAAGAGTGAAGCACTACAAGATCGTATCATCATGATCAAAGTTCCTTACAACCTTAAAATTACAGAAGAAGAGCGTATTTATAAGAAATTGCTTGAGCAATCTAGTGTGCTAAAAAATATTCATATTGCTCCTAACACATTAAAAGTGGCTGCAATGTTTGCTGTAATGACAAGGTTAGAAACTCCTAAACGCTCTAACATTGATATTGTCAAGAAGATGAAGCTTTATGATGGGGAAGATATTGATGGATTTAAGACAAAAGATGTAAGAGAACTAAAAGACGAAGCCCAACGTGAAGGTATGGATGGCATTAGTCCTCGCTATATTATAAATCGTCTTTCAGGTGCTTTAGTAAAAGATGGAATTAGGTGTATTAACCCAATAGATGCTCTACGTGCTATAAAAGACGGGTTTGAGCAACATACGGGTATTACTAATGAAGAACGAGAACGCTATATGAATCTTATTTCTGTAGCGCGCAAAGAGTATGATGAACTAGCAAAAATAGAAGTACAAAGAGCATTTGTCTATTCTTTTGAAGAAATGGCTAAATCTTTGTGTAATAATTATTTGGATAATGTTGAAGCTTACTGTAACAAAGAAAAAATCAAAGACCCAATTACAGAAGAAGAACTTGATCCAGATGAAAAACTTATGCGTTCAATAGAAGAGCAAATAGGTATTTCTGAAAATGCTAAAAACACTTTTAGACAAGAAATATTAATTCGTATTTCTTCTTATGCTCGCAAAGGAAAAGCCTTTGAATATAACACTCATGAAAGACTCAAAGAAGCTATAGAAAAGAAAATATTTGCGGACTTAAAAGATGTAGTGAAAATTACTACATCTGTGAAGACTCCAGATGCCGACCAACTCCGACGAATTAATGAAGTGATAGCACGTTTAGAAAAAGATCATGGTTATTGCAGTACTTGTGCTAATGAATTGCTCACATATGTTGGCACGTTGTTATCGCGTTAATTTAATGGGTTTAGATGGTAAATTTTTCAGGTCCGTTTTTGCTTTTTGCAATTGCGGGCCTAAAATTTTGTTCAAAACATACCTAAGCAAAATATATTAATTATTTATAAAGAGGTAATTAACAAAAAATAATTAATTTCAACACATCTAGCATATCCCAAACGATTGCCACTTAAGACTGCCAATCAGGAGGAAGGAACTATGAAAATACTTAATAGAAGAGTTCTTCCAGAGAACATCACAGAAAGCCTTACAGAAAGTATTAAAGATTGGAGAACATATTCTGGATTAGTTGCTGCTGCAGTTGGAGTTGCTGCTGTGGGGGTTACTGCTCAACATGTACGACGCCCTAGAGATTTAAGATGGTTAGATCATGTTCATATGTTACCTCATCCTACTACTAGCAATTTTCGTGTAGTTGATGGAATAAGAATTCATTACCAAGAACAATTTATTGATCGTGATAGTGAAGTGATTATTTTACTACATGGTTTTTGCTCATCCACCTATACTTGGAAAGACTGTTTTAACTCTTTGGTAGAAGCTGGTTATAGGGTAATAGCTCCTGACTTAAAAGGATTTGGCTTTAGTGAAAAACCAATAGATAAACAATACAGTATTATCCATCAAGTAAATATGATAGTTCGCTTAATGGATAGTTTAGGGATTAAGAAAGCTAGTTTTGTAGGTAACTCTTATGGTGGCGCAATTTCAATGGCTTGTGCTTTAAGACATCCTGAAAGAGTTAAAAATTTAGTTTTGCTTGCTCCTGCTCATAATAATGACGCCATAAATAGACGGTTGCTAAAATCTAGTCAATGGTTTGTAAAAAGCACTGGTGCAGATTTAGTTGCTCCTTTATTTTTAGGTTCGCCAAATGTACTTCGCTTTTATATGAGTAAAATGTTTTATAACAAATCATTGCTTACAGAAGAACGCTATGATGCTTATCTTCGCCCATTAAAAACAGCTAATGGTCAAATGGCAGCACTCACCACAATTCGACAATGGCAGTTAGAATGGATAGAAGCAGAAATGAAGAAAATCTCAGTTCCAACTTTGATTATTTGGGGTGAAGAAGATTGGGCACTACCTGTAGAATGGGGAGCAGATATTCATTTTTCAATAACTAAATCTGAATTTATTGTTATTCCAGAATGTGGACATTTACCACAAGAAGAGTTACCAGAAGATACTTGTAAGTTAATTCTGGATTTTTGCTTATAGACTAATAAAATAGCCAAGGTAGGTTATTGATAGTATTTTATAATAAGGTAATATATTTAGCATAGGCTTAAACCTATGAGAGGTGTTTTATGACAGTGCAACGAAATGATTGGAGTTTACAGAGAAAAGGAATTATGGATCAAGAACGCCACAAAGAACGCGTTCGAGATGCAATTAAGAAAAATTTAGGATCAATTGTTTCTAATGAGTCAATAATTCTTTCTGATGGAAAAAAGACTGTCAAAGTGCCAATGCGTTCACTAGATGAATATAAATTCCGCTATGATCACCGTAAAAAGAAACAAGTTGGTCAGGGTGATGGCAATAGCAAGGTTGGGGATGTGGTTGCTCGTGAAGGTAACCAACAAGGCCAAGGCAAAGGTCAAGGTCAAGGTGGAAATAGTGGTGGACAGGATTTTTATGAAGCAGAAGTAGATATTGATGAAATTGCTGCACTGATTTTTGAGGATCTTCATTTACCCTATATGCAAGAAAAGGCTAAACAAGAGGTTCCTTCAAAAGTAACTAAATTTACTGAAATCCGCCGTTCCGGAGTGATGTCTAACTTAGATAAACGCCGTTCTATGATAGAAAATATCCGTCGTAATGCTCGTGAAGGAGGTGCTGCTAAAATAGGTAATTTTAAGAAAGAAGACCTACGATTTAAGACTTGGGAAGAAGATATTAAACATGAGTCAAACGCTGTAGTAATAAGCATTATGGACGTTTCTGGAAGTATGGGCGAATTTAAAAAATATATTGCACGCAGTTTTTATTTTTGGATGGTGAGGTTTCTTAGGACAAAATATGATAATGTGAAAATTGTATTTATTAGCCATCATACTGAAGCAAAAGAAGTTACAGAAGAACAATTTTTTACACAAGGTGAATCTGGTGGTACTGTAGTTAGTTCTGCTTATAAGCTTGCTCTAGAAATTATTAAAGAGCGCTTTCCTGCTAAAGATTGGAATATTTATCCATTCCATTTTTCTGATGGGGATAATTACTATTCTGATAATGATGAAGCTGTGAGATTGGCTGATGAATTAATCAAAACTTGTAACCTCTTTGGTTATGGGGAGATAGGTGAAGAAGGCGCTTCTAGTTATCGTCGTTCTAGTGGTGCATTACTTTCTTTATATAAAGATCATCTAAAAAATAAAGACCGCTTTATTGGAGTACGTATAGATGATAAAGAAGATGTTTATCCAGCATTGAAAGAGTTTTTTGGCAAACGTGGCGAAAAGATTTAGAAAGGAACTAACATGATTGATAGAGAAGTCAAAGCTTTAGAAGAGGCATTAGCAAAGATTTGGGATATAGCTATTAGAAATGGTCTAGATCCTTTTCCTACAAAGTTTGAGATTGTACCTGCAACTGTTATGTATGAAATCGGGTCATATGCTTTGCCAGGCCGTTATTCACATTGGACTTTTGGAAAAGCTTATCACCGAATGAAAACAATGTATGATTTTGGCTTGTCTAAAATTTATGAGGTAGTTATTAATACTAATCCTTCCTATGGATTTTTGTTAGAAACCAATTCTTTACTACAAAACAAACTAGTGATTGCTCATGTGTTAGGACATGTGGATTTCTTTAAAAACAATGTTTATTTCTCTAAAACCAATCGCCGAATGGTAGACGAAGTTTCAGCACATGCTCAAAGAATTTCTGAATATGAGTTTCAGTATGGACGTAAAACTATAGAGGAATTTTTAGATGCTGTACTTTCGATAGAAGAACATATTGATCCTAATTTTTTCATTAAAAAAGAAGAAACTCGTCAAAAAGGTAAAAAGTCAGGTAAAGAAGGTCGATATGATGATTTATTTAACTTAGATAAAAAAGTTAAAGGAAAAACAGAGACTAAATTAGAGGAAAAAGGTAAGGAAAAAGGTAAAGGTAAAAAAGAAAAATTTAGAGAAAAAAATCCATTACTCCCAGAAAAAGACTTAGTTTACTTTATAATGAAAAACTCTCCTACCCTTGAACCTTGGCAACGAGATGTTATGGCTATGATTCATCAGGAGATGGAATATTTTGTTCCTCAAATGCAAACTAAAATAATGAATGAAGGCTGGGCTTGTGCAACAGGTGATAGCCTTTTACTGACTGAAAATGGTTTTGTTTATTTTGATGAATTATATGCTAAAAGTAAGAAAATCAATGTAGCTACTGGAAATTCTAATAGCGTATTTCCTATAACGGAGTTTCACCAGGAAAAACAGGTTACTACAATAAAAGTTCGTACTAGCCGAGGGTTAAGTATTGAAGGTGCACTAAAACATAGAGTGCAACTAGCTGATGGGAATTGGGTCTTTCTAAAAGATATAAAATTAGGTGATAAAATAGCTCTAGATATTGGTGCAAATATTTGGCCTAAAGAAAGCAAGCCAATAGCTTTTATTGCTTCTGAAATAAGTCCAAAAATAAGCGAAATGCATACAGTAAATAGCTTAGGTATGATGAATTACAATACTATCAATGCAACACCTAGTAATTTTTCCAGGCAATTAGCAAATAGAGATATTTTGGTTAAGGCTAAGAAACTTGTTCCTAAGTTTTTAGATAAAGAAATTGCTTGGCTTGCAGGTTATCTCAATGAAAACATACAATTTCCTAAAGCAATACTTCGTTCACCTAAAGAAATAATGACAGGATTTTTACAAGGCTATTTTGATGCTAATGGTCGAGTTGATGCTTCAGGTATAGAATTAGTTAGTAAGTCAGATAGCCTAGTTAAGACAATTCAAATTATTCTACTTAATTATGGAATTTATTCTCAGCAAAAAACTCAAGAAGATGGTTTAACTATTTTAGAAATAAATGGATTATCTGCTAAAACCTTTGTTAGGGAAATAGGTTCTAAGTTACCTAGCAAAGAGCAAGCTTTGGAAGCATATATAGAAAGCAATATGGACTTTTTGCCAGAAGAACCAATAGATACAATAGTTTCCATTGAAGAAGGATGTGCAGATGTTTTTGATATAACAGTAGCAGAAAAACATTCTTATGTTGCCAATGGTTTTATTAATCATAATTCTTTTTGGCATTCTCGAATAATGAGGGAATTAGATTTAAGCACAGAAGAACATATAGAGTTTGCCAATTTGCATTCTTCTGTAGTCTGTCCACACAAAAACCAACTTAATCCATATTATTTAGGCTATAAGATTTTTGAGGATATTGAAAAACGTTGGGATAATCCTTCTGAAGAAGAACGTAAAAAATTTGGTCGTTCTGGGGGAGAAGGTAGGGCAAAAATTTTTGAAGTTAGAGAGTTAGATAATGATATTTCTTTCTTACGCAACTATTTAACTCGTGACCTTTGTGAAGAATTAGATCTATTTGTTTTTGAGTTACAAGATGATGAATGGACTGTTACTGAAAAAAATTGGGAAAAAGTTAGAGATACTATGGTTGGCAACATGACTAATTTTGGTTGTCCTTATATTGAAGTAACAGATGATGATTATAATGGAAACCGTGAACTTTACCTCAAACACCGGTATGAAGGAACAGAATTAGAACTTAAATATGCTCGCAAGGTTCTAGAATATGTTCAACAACTTTGGGGACGAACTGTTCACTTAGAAACTAT
Organism: Blastocatellia bacterium; assembly: GCA_039812885.1. GTDB lineage: Bacteria > Acidobacteriota > Blastocatellia > Chloracidobacteriales > JADJPF01 > JADJPF01. The sequence goes on along the minus strand of JBDIBI010000004.1, from coordinate 158,425 downwards.
GACTGATAATGAATCAACAGTTTTACATTATGATGGTGAAGAACATAAGGAAGATTAAGCTGTACATTTGTCTATAAGGAATCTTGTTTTAGTGGAATTTATTTTTTAGGCAAGGAAATCCAGAAGGTGCTTCCTTTACCTTCTTGGCTTTCCACTCCTATTTCCCCATTATGACGTTCAATAATGGCTTTACAAATAGCAAGCCCCAAACCTGTTCCTCCTTTTTGACGTGAGTCAGATGCTTCTACCTGCTTAAAGCGCTCAAAAATTTGCTTATGATATTTTTCAGCAATACCTTTACCTGTATCTTGTACTTTAATAATTAATTTACTATGGGTTTCTTCAGAAAAGATAATAATTCTACTTTTTGGGGAAGAAAATTTTATAGCATTAGAAAGGAAGTTAACTAGAACTTGTGTTAAGCGATCATCATCAGCAAAAATAGTAATGTCACAGTTGTTAATTTCTATATGAATGCTTTGTTGTGATGCTACATGTTGAATTGTTTCTACTGCACGGGAAACCACAGATTGCAAAGACAAATAGTCAAAACGCATTTCTAGGTTACCTTTTTCCAACCGTTCATAATCCAAAATATCATTAATCAAATTTAATAAACGTTTACTATTACGTTCAGCTATTTCTACAACTTCTTGGGATTCTGCTTCTAATGGGCCGAAAATGCCAGATGATAATAAACTTAAAGAGCCAGAGATTGAGGCTAATGGAGTACGTAATTCATGGCTAACAGATGCAACAAATTCTGTTTTTATTCTTTCCACTTCTCTTTGCTCAGAAATATCTCTTAAGTGACCGGCAAAATACTGAGTATCACTAATATAAAATTCATTCAGTGAAAACTCTATAGGAAAAATAGTTCCATCTCGTCTAAGAGCTTCTAATTCTGAAATACGGCCTACACGATCTTCTAAGAATTTTGAAAAATTGGCAGTTGTTTTTCTTGAGCTTTTAGAAAAAAGCCTTTGAATATGTTGTCCTATTAGTTCTTCTACTTTATAGCCAAACATTTTTTCTGCTGCTGGATTGATTGAAAGAATAATTCCTGAGTCAGAAAGAGTAATTAACCCTACTAACATGTGATCAATGATAGATCTAGTACGTATTTCACTAGTAGTTAGAGAATTTAAGGCTTGTTCTAAATCATTTTTGGAAGCTTGTATAGCTAATTGTTGCTGGTAGTCTTGAAGTCTAAGCATTTCTAAGTGTCTAAAGTTTATTACTCTAGCTCTGTAGATAATAGAAGCTACTATAAAAGAAGTAAAAAGAGCAAAACTAAAATGTCCCCAATCAGAAGATGGCTTAGATAGATATACTACTAATACCCAAGAAGATAAAGTTAATAAGGAATTAAGTAAAAACCAACGAAAAGAAAGAAAAATACCTCCTAACCCAATTAGCAGTAGCATAAAATTGGTGGTTTGGCGTGGTTCTTCTACTAAATACATATGAAAAGAACAATTTAGTGTTATTAGTAAAGCAATAAAGGTACAAAGAGGGTTGGCTAAATTTAATGGTAAGAGTGTTCTTTTTAGAGATATAGAGATAAAGATTAGAATAGCTGCTGTCATAGCAGCTATTACAGACATAACTATATTGGTTGGAGAGGGTAAAATAAGTAAATGAGCTACAGTAAAAACAATATAAAGGAAGCTCAATATTAATGTGGCAGGAGAAAGAAACCCTCTTACCAATCCATTAAGCGCGTCATCTAATTGGGATTCTGAAATTTCTATACTGCTGATTTTTTCAGAACTATTCAACCTAGTAACTTTCTTTGCTTTATTTTAAGGATATAAAAATTGTATTAAAATACTTTTCCTTAAAAATTTCTAGTGTTTATTTAGAGTGAAAATAATGAATCTGCTAGGTTTGTATCTACTTGCAGATTTTTCCATTCTGTTTTTGATTCTAGTTTACCATCACGATAGCTATCCCAACTTATCGGTAACATTATTTGACTATCAATAATAATAATATCTTTTTTATCAGTGCGATCAATTTGTATTTGGTAAAGTAAGTGTTCACGGCTAACTTCAGTAACAGTTGTTGTTCCACTTGATATAGCTTTTTCTATATCTTTTATAGTTGTTCCAAGATGGCTTTCTACAAATGTGCTTCCATCATCATCTTGCAGCCGTTTATCAGTAGGTTCCATAGTAAGAGTGATAATGCTAAGTAAACCACCAGCATGAGCACGAACTTTACCTGCTTTGTTATAGACGGCCACAGAGCCTTTATCCTTACCAATATTAACTTCTAGGCGTATTAGTTGTGGTTTTTTAAAGAAATATTTATGACCATCTTGTTTAGGTTGGCCTTTTTTATAAGAAGTATTTATTACTTGGCATTGATAATCTTTTAGGTTAGAAAAGCGTTGATTAAGTAATTTAATTATTTCCTGTGGTGAAGATGCAGAACTGGCTTGTCCTTTTCCTAAACTCAAGCCTAAAATAACGGTCAAACTTAAAATAAAAATAATAAGTTGTTTCCAAAATGACATTTGTTGATAGCCTCTTAATCTTAAATATTGCCATTTGTGCTAGCATATAACTATTATACCCAACTAGGCTTTAGATGAAAAAAACTTTTGGAACGTAAGCTAGGTGTAATCTAAAAGTAAGGAGATTTATGAAAACTTTATTGCTTAATCCGCCTTCGTTTGAAAATTTTGATGGAGGAGCAAGTTCTCGTTGGCCTGCTACCCGCGAAATAGCTTCTTTCTGGTATCCAGTATGGCTAGCATATCCAGCTGGAATGATACCTAATTCTAGACTCTTAGATGCTCCACCTCATGGCGTAAGTATGAAAGAAACCTTGGAAATCGCTAAAGATTATGATTTTGTAGTTGTATTTACTAGTACACCAGGTATTCATAACGATATTCGCATGGCGGAGATGATGAAAGCCAATAAGCCTAACCAAAAGATTGCTTTTGTTGGCCCTCATGTAACTGTTAGGCCAGAAGAAACCTTAAGAGCTACTAAAGCCATAGATTTTGTTTGTCGTAAAGAGTTTGACTTTAGTGTTACAGAATTTGCTGCCGGAAAACCACTAAACGAAATCCAAGGTGTTAGCTATATTGAAGATGATAAAATTGTTCATACTCCAGAACGCCCACCCTTACATGACTTAGATCAACTACCATTTGCTTCAGAAATTTATGCTCGTGATATGGATATCACTAAGTATAATGTACCATTCTTACTTCATCCTTATATTGCTTTTTACACTGAACGAGGTTGTCCAGCACTTTGTACTTTTTGTCTATGGCCTCAAACTATGAGCGGTCATCCTTGGCGTACTCGTAGCACAGATAATGTAGTAGCTGAAGTTAAGCGTGCCTTAGAACTCTTTCCTCATATGAAAGAAATTTTCTTTGATGATGACACTTTTGCATGGCGTAAATCACGAGTTATAGAATTATGTGAAAAACTTAAACCTTTGAAATTTACTTGGTCTTGTACTTCTCGTGTTCATACAGATTATGAAACACTTAAAGCAATGAAAGAAGCAGGTTGCAGACTTCTAATTGTTGGCTTTGAGTCAGGTGATGACCAAATTCTGAAAAATATCAAAAAAGGTACGACTGTTGAAATGGCTCGTAACTTTATGAAAAATTGTAAGAAACTGGGCATCTTAGTTCATGGAGACTTTATCCTTGGTCTTCCTGGTGAAACTAAAGAAACTATCCAAAGAACTATGAAGTTTGCTAAAGAAATAGATTGTGAAACAATTCAAGTTTCTATTGCACATGCTTATCCTGGTACAGAAATGTATGATGAATGGAAAGCAAAAGGCATACTCATTGAAAATGAGATGACTGATGATGAAGGCCATCAACTACCACACGCAGAACTTCCAGGAATTTCTCGTGGCGAAATTATGCGTCAGGTAGAGAAATTCTATGATGATTATTACTTCCGCCCTCGTGTAGTTGCTCGTATTGTTAGCAAAGCAATTTTTGATAGCAATGAACGTAGCCGACTATATAAAGAAGCTAAACAATTCTTACAACTACGTTCTAAGCGTAAAGAATTTGTTAAAGCTCAACAACAACCACAAGTTGGTACTAGTCATAAGGGAGTATAGCTAGGTATTAGCCCCCAGGAGAAGTTTTATTCTCCTGGGAGATTAAAAAAATGCAAAAGAAATTGATCGTCAATGCCGACGATTTTGGCTATTCTACAGCAGTTAATCAGGCTATTATCAAAGCTTTTGAGCAAGGAATTCTTACTAGCTGTAGTTTGATGGTGGCAGAACCTGGATTTCAAGAAGCTGTTGAATTAGCGCGATCACGTCCAAATTTAGGTGTAGGCCTACATTTAGTCTTAATCTGTGGGCGTTCTGTCTTACCTCCTTCAGAAATCCCTCATTTAGTTGATAAAGCTGGAAATTTTTCAAATGACCCTTTTCCTACAGGGGTAAAATACTACTTTTCTTCAGCTGCTAAAGATGAATTACGTAGGGAAATTTATGCGCAAGTAGAGAAATTTGCCAGCACAGGACTTCCTTTCTCCCATATTGATGGGCATCTTCATATGCATATGCACCCAACTGTTTTTACTATTTTGGCTGAAGCTGCGGAAAAATATGGAGTTAAAAGAGTAAGATTACCTAGGGAAGTTCTTATGCATACTTTGCGTTTGCGCAAACGTAACTTACCAATGAAATTAATTTGGTGGACTGTTTTCAGTTTACTCTGTCGTTATGCTGATAAACAATTAAAGGGACGTAATTTTTCTACTACACAAAAAGTTTATGGACTTTTGGAAAGTGGAGCAATGACTGAGGACTTTTGGTTAGGTATATTACCTCAGATAACTACAGAAATAAATGAGATTTATTGTCATCCAGAAATATCAGCATTAGCACCTAATTCCCCTAATTTACAAGGAGAAGAAGAACTGGTTGCTTTACTTAGTCAGAATATTCGAGCAAAATTACAAGAACAAAATTTCAAACTAATTAATTATTTTGATCTTGATAAAGAGAAAGGAAATCGTGGGACAATTTCTCCTACGTAAGTAAGAAAACCCTAATGAAATTATTGCCGCTGATTGTGATAGCAGTTTTTACAGTGTCACTAGGCGATGCTATGCTGACTCGAGGAATGAAACAAGTTGCAGAGATAATGTCAACTTTTGATCCTAGCCAGGCTACAGGTATTACAGCCTTTTTAATGAATATTGTTGCTAGCATAAAGCCAGATTGGGCTATTTATGGTGCTTGGCCTGTTAATGTGGTAACAAACCTAAGTTTTCTTCTGGGTTTATCTTTACAAATTACTTTCTTTTTGCTTTTTTTAACCTTGCTTTCTCGTGCAGATCTTAGCTACGTTCTTCCAGTAACTTCCTTTAGCTATATTCTTACAGCAATATTAGCGATGGTAGTGCTAAAAGAAGAAATTTCTATGAGGCGTTGGTTTGGAATAGTGCTAATTTGTTTTGGAGTTTTGCTTGTTGCTCGTGGAGAATCTCGCACAGATAAAAAAGATATTGTTGAAGGAAGTAGTTAATGGGTGATGTAACAAAACCTTTCGAAACAGCATTGCTAATTGCAATTATTATTTTAGGTGGTTCTTGTGGAGACATCTTACTTAGTCTAGGCATGAAGCAAGTTGGAGAAGTTGATACACTAAACATTAGGGTGTTGTTAGGTGTTGCTCGTCGGGTATTAACTAACCTTTTTGTTATCAGTGGAATTGCTTGTATGGCAATAGCCTTTTTTTCCTTGCTGGCAGTACTTTCTTGGGCGCCTGTTAGCTTAGTTAGTCCTGCAACAGCCTTAAGTTATGTAGTTAATACTGTAGGTGCAAAATATTATCTAAAAGAAGAAATAGATCGAGGTCGTTTAATAGGAACTCTGTTAGTTTGCTTAGGAGTAGCTTTCCTAGTAATATAGCTTATGTATTGGATCAGCTTAATTTTTCTTTGGGCATTAGTTTTAGTAGTCTTTGGTTCTGCTGTTTATCATGCAATTTGTATTTATAGTGCAGCTGCCTTTTTTCGCCCTCAAAACAAAACCTTAAATAATTCTTTTACTCCTCCTGTGACTATTCTTAAGCCTGTCAGAGGTGTAGATGATCGTGCCTATGAATGTTGGGTAAGTTGCTGTAAGCAAGATTACCCTAATTATGAAATTGTTTTTGGGCTTAGAGATGAAGATGATCCAGCAATTCCTTTAATTAAGCAATTGCAAAAAGACTATCCAGAAAGACAAATAAAACTAGTTATAAGCTCTAATACTATAGGCGTAAGCGCTAAGGTAAGTAATTTACATAACACTTTACCTAGTGCTAGTCATGAAATATTAGTAATAAGTGATAGTGATATTTATGTACCTACAAATTACTTAAGATCAGTTGTTGCTCCATTTGCCAATGAGAAAATTGGAGTTGTAACTTGTCTTTATAGAGCTGTTGGAGGAACTAACTTTGCTGCTTTACTTGAAACGATAGGGATTACAGGGGAATTTATGCTTGGGGTGCTTGTTGCACGTCAACTTGAGGGGGTGAAATTTGCTCTTGGTTCTACTGTTGCAACTAGAAAAAAGGTTTTAAGTGAAATAGGTGGATTTGCTGCAATAGCAGACTATTTATCAGATGATTTCTTAATAGGGAATTTAGCTGCAAACATAGGTTATGAAGTCTATATATCTGAATGTATTGTAGAAACAGTTGTTCCAGATTATAAATTTAGTGATTTTATCAAACATCAACTGCGTTGGGCACGTGGAACACGTGCATCTAGACCAGCAGGTTATGTTGGAATGTTATTTACTTTCACTACAGCTTTAGCTCTTTTACTAATAGCATGTTTTCCATTTACTTTATTGGCTTGGATAGTAGCACTATTTGCTTTAGCCGTCCGTTTTATTGCTGGATGGTTAATAGGTGGTATTTGGATAGGAGATCAGAGACTAAAGCGTTACTTTTATTTATTACCTGTCAGAGATCTAATCAGTTTTGGTATTTGGCTAGCAAGTTTTGTAGGTAATACAGTTTACTGGCGAGGTGACCAATTCCGCTTAGAAGTAGGTGGTAAATTGGTTAGAGTAGATTAGATTAATCTGCAAAATCCATATTTAATCAATAAATTTTAAAGCAGTACAATAGATTCTTTCCTACAATTGAGAAATAATATCAAATTATGATAAGCTATGGTTTCTAGAGATGACAAAAAAAGAACTAATCCAAAAAGTAGCTACAAAAACTGGGCTCAGCCAAGCAACAGTCGGTCGGGCTTTAACTGCCATGCTAGATGCCTATAAAAAAACTCTAGTAGCTGGTGAGTCAATCAAATTACAAGATTTTGGCAATTTTATTTTGGCAAAAAATTTGTCATCTGATTCAAAAGAAACACTGCCTCGCTCTTTAGTAAAGTTTCGTCCTAGTAGTAAACTAACTAGGATAATAGCTGCTGCTAATGAAGTGGTGACGGAGTCAAATAAAATCAATACCGGAGGAGACATGAGCGATAAGCCCACTAACGAAAGCCATTCAGGGCAAGATGAAGCGCAATTTTTCGGGTTAGACGTTGGTACTAGCCGAATTGTACTAGCTGATGGTAGTTTTAATAATGTTAAGACACATACTCAATTAAATGCTTTTGTTACAGTCCCTTACTCAAAATTTACCGAAAATATTTTGCGTCAAAATAAAATTACTTACCAAATGAATGGTAAAGAGATTTTAATTTTTGGTAATGAGTCAGAAAAATTTGCTAACTCTTTTAATGTTGAAGCTCGCCGCCCAATGTGTAACGGGTTACTTAACCCTAATGAAGCAAATGGTTGGCAAATTATTCAATCTATTATTGAGCTTCTAGTTAAAAGAACTAAAAAATCTGACCTACTGTGTTTCTCTGTTCCTGGAGCACCTCGTGGATCTGAAGCAAATTTGGTTTACCACGAAGGAATGTTAAAGAATTTTCTAGAATCCCTAGGTTATCGTGCTAAAAGTGTTAATGAAGGTTTATCTGTAGTATTTGCTGAAATGGAAAAAGATAACTTTACAGGTATTGGCATTAGCTGCGGTGGTGGAATGTGTAATGTTTGCTTTGCCTTTATGTCTGTACCAGTGTTTTCTTTTAGTATTTCTAAAGCAGGTGATTATATTGATAACTCTGTAGCTGCTGTAACTAGTGAAGTTCCTACTCGTGTTCGGGTTATTAAAGAAGATAGTTTAGATCTTTCTCGTACTCCAAAAGACAAATACGAAAATGCTATGCACATCTATTATGAGGAAATGATCTTAACTTTGGTAGAAACTTTACGTACAGAAATTTCTGAGAGTCGTAATTTACCTAGATTAGATCGTGCTATTCCAATAGTGCTTTCTGGTGGTACAGCTAAGCCTAAAGGATTTGTAGAGAAATTTGATAAGGTGTTTAGACAAACTGACTTCCCAATTAAGATTTCAGAAGTTCGTTTAGCTAGCGAACCATTAACTGCAACAGCCAGAGGTTGTTATATTGCAGCAGCCTATGAAAGTTAAGTAAGTGATTAACTGTAAGTGAGAACTTTATGAAAGAATTACTAGTTCTCTCACTAGCGTTTTATTTAGTAGGATTAATTCAAGCGGGGCTTGTATTTTTACAAAAGCCTCGCTTTCCCTTCTATGCCACAATAACTTCTTCACTTGCAGGATTTGCTTTGCATACAGTTGCATTAATTATTCGTGGCAAGCAAGTAGACCGCTGTCCAATTGCGTTACAACCAGAATTATTACTGTTTTTAGGTTGGACTTTAGTCCTTTATTACATAATAGCTTCTATTTGGAACCGCAATCAAATCTTTACAAACTACGTTTTCCCTTTTGCTTTCTTATGTACTATTATTGGAGTATTATTACCGTTGCCGTCTATAGCTCCTTTAGGGCTTAGGGTTGGAGGGTCATTTTTATTTCCAATACATGTAAGCATGGTAATGTTTGCTTATGCTGCCTTCTTTATTACTTTTATTACAGCACTGATTTACATTTTTCAAGAAAGACAGTTAAAATTAAAGCGTTTTAAATCTATTTTAGGAAGATTTCCTGCTTTAGATACCTGTGATAGTATTAGCTATAAATCAACAAGTATAGGCTTTATCTTATTGACAATAGGGATTGTAACAGGAATCATTTGGTCAGGTCAGCGTTATGGTGTTTATTGGCATGGAGATCCAATAGAAATAATCACAATGCTAATTTGGGTCAACTATATGTTTATGATCCACTATAGGGTTACAGCTGGTTGGCGTGGGCGACGTGCTGCAATAGTTGCTATTGTTGGTTTTGCATTTATTTTATTTAGTTTAGCAGGGCTAAAATATTTAGGCCGGGTACATGTGTTTGTTGGGTAGTTTTTGAATATGAGTATTATTCTAGTTGGATTAAATCATAAAACTGCTCCTGTAGAGGTAAGAGAACGACTAGCTTTTAATGAAACAATGCTAGCTCCAGCTTTGCGTGGGTTGGTACAATCTGGAAATGTTTCTGAAGCTATGATTGTTTCTACTTGTAATAGAGTTGAAATTGTAGCTGCTTCACAAAGTGAGCCAAGTGTCACTCTACAACAGGTTTGCCGCTTTTTGCATGAGTTTCATCACTTACCTACTTTTATTTATAACGATCATCTTTATACACATGCTGACCGTTTAGCTGTTCGCCATCTTTTTAGGGTTGCTTCAAGTTTAGATTCAATGGTTTTAGGCGAATCTCAAGTTTTAGGGCAGGTTAAAACTGCTTATTCTAAAGCTCAAGAAGTGGGTACTGTTGGGCGAATACTAAACCAACTACTTAATCGCGCTTTTAATGTAGCAAAAAGAATTAGAACTGAAACTGAAATTGGAAGTGCTGCTACTTCTGTTAGTTCTGTAGCTATTGAACTAACTAAAAAGATTTTCGACCGCTTGGATAACAAAAAAGTTCTACTTGTTGGTGCAGGAGAAATGACAGAATTAGCTGCTCGCTACCTTATAAATGAAGGGGTTAAAGAATTTTTAATTTGTAATCGTACTCCTGAACGAGCTATGGAGCTTTGTGAAAAATTTGGTGGCGAAGTTATAGAGTTCTCTCAATTAAAATTTCAATTACCTAGGGCAGATATAGTAGTATGTTCTACTGGTGCATCTGACTATATAATTAATGCAACAGATTGTAAGAGAGCTTTAGAGATCCGTCGATATAGACCTATTTTCTTTATTGATATTTCCGTTCCACGAAATATTGATCCTGCTGTAGGCAAGTTGGATAGTATTTTCCTATTTGATATTGATGATCTAGAAAGTGTTGTTAGCGAAAACTTGCGTCAGCGACAAAAAGAAGCTGATAAAGCTGAAACTATTGTTGAAAAAGAAGTTGAAGCCTTCTTTGAGCGTTTGGATGTAACAGAAATTGGGCCAACAATCGCAGCATTAAAAGAGCACTTAACAGAAATTGCTTTTGCTGAGTTTGAGCGTACAAGACCTAAACTTGGGCAATTGAGCCTAGAACAAGAGGAAGCTATTAAACAACACCTGCTAACTTCTTTGGTTAATAAGTTTATGCATCCTATGATTATGACTTTACGCGAAGGTAGTCGCAACACAAACGAAAATTACAACATTGTTGAGCTTTATCATGAAGCCTATAATCTTAAAGATAGAATAGCAAATTTTGAAGAGCGACGAACAGGAAAAGACCGCCGGGTAGATGTTAAATAATATATAAGCTCGAGGTTCTAAAGAGCAACGAAAATCATATTTTAGGTTGCTTTAGGTAAATTTATGGAAGAAAAACAATTAACACGTATCAGTAAATTTTTAAGCAAATATCTTCGTCACGAACCAGCTACACTAGGGTTAACTCTTGCTTCTGGTGGTTGGGTGATGGTAGATGATTTACTTCAGGCTTGTGCTAGGCATAATTTCCCTATTACAAAAGCTCAACTAGATGAAGTTGTAGAAAAAAATAACAAAAAGAGATTTTCTTTTGACGAAACAGGACAAAAAATTCGTGCTAATCAAGGCCATAGCACAGAGGTAGATTTACAACTTGAACCACAAACACCTCCAACAATCCTCTATCATGGTTCAGCACAAAAAAATCTAGAATCCATTATGGCTACAGGTTTAGAAAAGCGTTCACGCCATCATGTACATTTGTCAAAGGATATTGCTACTGCTACAAATGTTGGATCTCGTCATGGTAAGCCAATTGTTTTGGCCATTGATACTAAAGCAATGCAAGAAGCAGGTTTTGTTTTTTATTGCTCAGAAAACGGTGTTTGGTTAGTTGATAGCGTCCCACCAAAATTTTTAAGGCAAATTTAGCTAAATGGAAAAAAAAATATTAGATGTAGGTTGTGGACGTAAGAAAGTTACAGGGGCAATAGGGTTAGATAGATTTCCTGTTGAAGGTGTTGATGTTATACATGATTTAGAAGTGTTTCCCTATCCTTTTGAAAATAATACCTTTGATGAAATTTATGCTCTACATGTAATAGAGCATGTTGAGTCTGTTAGCCGTTTTATGGACGAGTTGCACAGAATTTCTAAACCTGGTGCAAAAGTCTATATCAACACTCCTCATTATTCCTATTCTAATTCTTGGCGTGATCCTACTCATCGTTGGCATTTTAGTGCATATAGTTTTGAGTACTTTACCGTAGGTCATGCAGCAGATTACTATGCTAGTGGTGCAAAATTTAAGATTATTTCAGTAAAAGTAACTATGCTAAATCTCTGGAAAATTCTGGGGATTGAGTACTTAATTAATGCTGTTAACCAAAATCCTCGCTGGAGAATTTTTCGAAAATTCTGGGAAGAATATCTAGCTTTTATGATGAGAGGCAGAGAAATTCAGGCTATTTTGGAGACAGTAAAATGACTGATTTTCAAGATGTTAGCATTGTTATTCCTAATTGGAATGGACAAGAGCTTTTAGCAGAATATCTTCCTTCAGTTTTACAAGCTGCAAATTTTTACCAAGAAACTTACAAAACTCAAGTTGAAGTAATTGTTACAGACGACTTTAGCCAAGATAATAGCATTAATTGGCTACAAGAAACTTATCCAACACAAGTAAAAATAGTTAAAGGTACTAGCCATTCAGGCTTTGCTATAACAGTTAACAGAGGTTTTTTTGCTGCTCAATACCCAGTAATTTTTTTGCTAAATAATGATATAAAAGTTCAAGAAGATGCAATTGCTCCATTAGTTAAACATTTTTCAAAAGAAGCATTTGCTGTTTGTTGTAAAGCTTATCGCTTAAATAGTGATCTTTTTGATGGAGCAGGAAAGATTGGAAGTTTTCATAAAGGACATTGGCATATTTTTGTAAACTACGATATTTTCCCTACAAAACTACCTGACAAAAATGAAACATTTTATTCATTTATTGCTAGTGGGGGGTATAGCGCTTTTGATAGAGCTAAGTTATTAGAATTAGGTGGTTTTTGTGAACTTCTTAGCCCGTTTTACTGGGAAGATGCAGAGCTTTGTTATAGGGCTTGGAAACGAGGTTGGAATATACATTATGAACCTAATAGCATTGTTTATCATAGAAGTAGCGCTACTATTGGAAAACGGTTTCCTCCTCGCCAAGTACAGATTGTTGCTGAGCGCAACCGGTTGTTGATGCATTGGATAAATTTACATGACAACATTTGGTTTATTAGTCATTGGTGTTGGATATTTCTTAAGCTAATACAATCTGTTATAAAAGTTGATTTTATTTATTGGCAAGTAGTTTGGGCAGCACTAAAACTTTTACCTCAAACTCTAGAATTACGTAAAAAAGAGAAACTTGCTAGTAGGCGTTCTGATCGAGAAATCACAGAAATTTTTTCTGAACAATCGAGAAAAGATTGGGTAATGGTAATTAATGACCCTAAAGACTATTACCAGTATGTTGAACTAAAAAAACAATATAATCTCCAACCATAAAATCTATATTAGTTTAGCGCTTGCGTTCTCCCAAGTATACAAGCCTGCAACTTGGTATTAAGATCCCCAGGTAGCACAAGCCTGTGGCTTGCTAAAACCTAGGCTAATATGGGTTGAGTGTATTAAGATCCCCAGGTAGCACAAGCCTGCGGCTTGCTAAAACCTGGGGCTAATATGGGTTAAACGTATTAAATTAGATCCTTTTCATTTTATATTAGCTTGGATTTTAGCTAGTGTTAATATACTAACCTAGATTTTAGTAAGCGATAGCGTATTAGCCTACGTTTTAGCAAGCATTAATATATTAGCCTGGGGTTTTAGCGAGCCACAGGCGAGCGCAACCCCAGGATAGGAGTGAATGTGAGAGTTTTAATAACAGGAGCAAATGGATTATTAGGTAAAGCTGCAACAAATTATTTCAAGCAAAACTCAGAGGTAGCTGCTTTTACAAGACAAGAACTAGATATTTCTGATTTAAATGCAGTAGAGAAAAGAGTGAAGGACTTTTCTCCAAATGTAATAATTAATTGTGCTGCAATGGCAAGAGTAGATGCTTGTGAGACAGAATGGAATGCTGCTCAAGCTGCTAATATTGACGGCCCAAGGTTTTTAGCAATGCAAGCTGAAAGTATAGGTGCTAGTCTTATGCATATCAGCACAGATTATGTTTTTGATGGTAATAAAACTAGTTCTTATACGATAAAAGATCAGCCTAATCCAATTTCTGCTTATGGAAGATCAAAATTAGGTGGTGAAGAAGCTATAATAACCACTACAAAAAACTATTTTGTGGTTAGAGTGGCAAGGCTTTTTGGAGTGGGTGGAAACAATTTTGGTAGTAAGATTTTTGATTATTTACAAAATGCTAAAAAGAGTGGCAATAAAGTAAAAGTTTGTGATTATCCAATTAGCCAAGCTACTTATTTACCTGATCTAGTGATTCGCTTAGGTGAAATTATTGATAAAGGTAAATATGGTATTTATCAAGTAACTAATGAAGGTTTGATAATTTCCTGGTATGAATTTGCATGTTTAGCTATTGAAATGATGGGTTTAGAAAAAGATTTACTTACTGTGGTGGATTATCCTGATTTAGGTTTGCCAGCGTTGCGGCCTCGCTATAGTGCTTTAAGATGTTTGCTTTCTGAGGAAATAGGTTTAAAGCCAATGAGAGATTGGCAAGAGGGGTTAAAGGAAATTTATCAGCATTGGGTAAATACAAATAGTTAGGGAATATAAATAATGGAGCTTTTTAATAAGGTATCTTTCCCGAAAAGAATAATATGTTTGACGGAAGAAACTACAGAAACACTTTATTTACTTGGGCAGGGAGATAAAGTAGTAGGGATTTCTGGTTACACTGTACGACCTACTGAAGCACGTAAGAAGCCAAAGGTTTGTGCTTATATTACTGCAAAGTTTGATAAAATTTATGAACTTAAGCCAGATTTAATTTTTGCATTCTCTGATTTACAAGCAGATATTGTTAAAGAGCTTGTAAAACAAGGCTTAAATGTAGTTACTTTTAATCAACGCAGCGTTAATGAAATTTTAAGCATGATCTTGATGGTGGGTTCTTTAGTTGGTTGTCAGGAAAGAGCTCAAAAGTTAGTAGAAGATTTTCAAAGTGAATTAAATAGAATTGCTGATATAGGAAAAACTTTATCTAGAAGGCCGAAGGTTTTTTTTGAAGAATGGAAAGATCCTTTAATTTCTGGTATTCGCTGGGTGAGCGAATTGATAGAGATTGCAGGTGGTGAAGATATTTTCCCAGAGTTACGTAGCTGTCAATCTGGAAGTGAAAGAGTAGTGTCAGCAGATGAAGTAATAAAACGAAATCCAGATATAATAATTGCTTCTTGGTGTGGTAGAAAAGTTGATAAAAAGGCTATTTGTAGTCGTCCTAATTGGTCTGAAATAAATGCTGTAAAGAATAATCAAATCTATGAGATCAAATCCACATATATTTTACAACCAGGCCCGGCTTCTTTAACTGATGGGGTTAGACAATTACAAGAGATTATTTTACAAGCAGTTATCAAGTAAAGTAGGTGAAGGTTTTTAGGCAGCAAGAGACAAAAATACATAGGCTTTACCAAAGTATTTACAAGCAAGCTGATGTACTAGTTTTGCTTGTTTTCTAGATACTATTTCTATAGTTATTTCTACTTTTTCAAAAATACTTACTCTATTAATAGCTTTATTATGAATAAGTTGTATTCCAAAGCTATTCAGTTCTTTTTCAAAATTATAAAGATCTTTTTCTAGATTTTTATAATTATTTAATACAATTTCCATAATGTTTTCCTCCTTTCTCTATGATGCACATAAGAAAACAACGGGTGGCCTAAAAATTAATAAATTTTTAATATTCAGATAATACACTCTTTAATTTGTTATGGCAGTAAACCTATTAATTAGCTAAATCATCTATCTAGCGGCTACTTGAGTATTAGTTAAAAGTGAAAAAGGCACTTTGCCCAAGAATCGTCCATAAATATTGTCTCATTTTGCGTAGATGAGAATGCAGTTAGAAACAGTTAAGTTTAGAAACTTTATAAAATTTAGTTATTAAAAGAGCTAGAAAATAGCAAAGGATATTTATGGAAAAAATTAAAAACTTCTCACAAATGTTTGGAATCCACCCTTTAGTGGTATTTGCTTTATTTGCAGCAGATTGGATGATGTTTAGCACAGAAATAGCAACAATAGGAACTGATTGGGTTATAACTGCCCCAATAGGTATTATCTTAGGTATTGGTGCTATATTAGTTCAAAAATACAGTTTTAAGGATGAAACAGGTCTAGCTATTGGAAAAGGAATACTTTTAGGTTTGTTGCTTGCTATTCCAACAGCATTACCTTCTTTTGCTATGTTGCCTTTTGCTGCTGTTGGAGCTGTTAAATTATTATCTGGTAAGTCTTCTGAATTAGCTGCTGCTGAAAATAGCAATTTGTTACCTGTTTCCAGCCAAGAAATAGCTAATAAATAACTTAAGAAAAGATAAAGAAAAAGTTAAACAAAAACACAAAAATCTATAGAAAGGTACTTTTAGAGTATCACTTTTTGTGTTTTTGTTCTGTGGCTTTGTTGACGAAATTATCAACATATTCTTCGGCTCGGCCTGCAACTATTTTATTGATGGCTCGTTCGCCTAAAAAACCTGCTAATGGGTGAATGTCAAAGCTACTTTTACGCTGCAATTTTAAATCTAAGTTAAAATCTATCTCAGTATTAATACTTTGTTCTGCAAGTTTTATTGAAATTCCCAAATTATCATGTGTTTCATTAACAGGGAAATGTTTAATTAACCCTTGTCCAACTAATTTTTTAATCATTTCCAGTTGTATATTTATATATGAGCCAGGTGTTAACTCAATTTTTAAATTCCAAATAGAGTTTTCTGGAGTTTTAACATCCACAGAATTAATAATATCTGGCATATATCGAGCAAAATTTAATGGGTTGGCAAAAAACTCAAACAGATGCTGTTTTGAACTATGTAGTTTATAAATTTTTTCTACTGTTGCTTGGATCGTGAACATTTTAATCTCCAACTAAATTTCAAAATTTTGTGGAATAGGGTTAATGAATGCTAATAAGTAAATAATCTTAAATAATTCAATTTAATAATCTTAGCCTTTAATTAGATGGATAATAAGCCAAATTACCACAATAGCCAATAAAGAAACGCCAATAATAACAAGCAATTGTTTTTGAAACTCACTAGAACTTTTAGTTTGTTCATCAACTAATCCAGGAGTTTGACGGGTAACTCTATCAGGAGTCTCAGATTTACCAGATTGATTTGCAAGATTTGACCGTTGAGTGGTTGAAAAAGCGTTTGCACCGGGAGTATAGCTATTTAAGGCAGGGTTACTTACTTGGTTACGGTTTTGGGCTTCTGCTACTACTGCTTGTGCTGCTAATGCTGCTTCTTGTGCTGCACGTTGTGATAAAACTTCAGATTTTGTCAAAATCGATTCAGATACACTCATCAACACATCTTCTACCATTTCAGGTAATGCTAAAGAAAACTCTTCAGCTATATCTACAGGTTCTAATGTTGTCGAAAGAGTTTGAGATCTATTAGGTGAAAAAGCCGCATTGACTGCTTGATGAGCTGCTGTAGTAGGTGCGGAATAGTTGCTAAGAGAAGCCTTATAATCATGATCTGTCATATAAGGAGCAGAAACTTTAGTGTTCAAAGCGCTACTAGAAAGCTCAGCACTATTAAATTGGCTAGAAGAAGCAAAATTAGGTGTAGCTTTAGGTTCAAACTGGTTTAGTTCGTTAGATAGCTCATTAGCTAAGTCGTCAAATGCTGAACTAGTAGTGTTTCTTAAGGGAGCACTCTTAAGCCCACTACTGTCTTTTTTAGCTCGTATTTGATTAATTTCTGCTTCAAGTTCTTTGGCTAGTGCCTCAAGTTTTTGCTGTTCTAAAGAAGTTTGTGCTTTAGTTGGATCTGATAAAGGTTGTGTCCCTAAAGGATCTGGCTGCTGGTTTTTATATTGTTTAGAAAGCTCTGGTAGGTTTTTGATATCCATCTCAATTGTGGCAGGTGGGCCAGATTGTTCTGATGGTATTACCTGAGGAGAAGTTGCTGCGCTTAGAGATGCTTCTAGTTCTTTCCTTAATTCTAAGGCTGATTGTTGACGATCTTTAGGATCTTTAGCTAAGGCTTTTAAGATTGCATTTTCTAAAGCTGGAGGGATATCTGCTCTATAATTACGAATTGGTTGTGGGGCTGCTGAACAATGCATTTTAACTAGTCCCCAAGGGGTTTGAGCTCTAAAAGGTACTTTACCTACTAATAGTTCGTACAATATTATACCTAAAGAATATATATCAGATCTATTATCTAAATGGCGGCCATCACATTGTTCAGGAGACATATAGTAAGGAGAGCCTAAGATTGCACCGCCGACAGTAATATTTTCACTATAAGCAGGATTTTGACTAAGTTTAGCAATACCAAAATCAAGAACTCTTACCATTTCAGAATCATCTTCTAGCTTTTCAACCATTATGTTATCAGGTTTTAAGTCACGATGAATAATGCCTTTGCGGTGAGCCGCAGCAGCAGCATCGCAAACCTGAGAAATAAGGCTGATTGTGCGTTGGTAAGATTGACGGCCTTCTTTTTTTAGAATGTCTCTTAGTGAGCGGCCTTCAACATAATCCATCACTAGATAAGCAGCACCATCAGTTGTTATATTAAAGTCTGAAATGGTAATTGCATTGGGGTGACGAATCATACCTGCTGCATTAGCTTCATTACGAAACCGCTTGATTGCCTGTGGGTCAGAAACTAACTCGTTTTTAAGTATTTTAATAGCAAATTGACGATTAAAATTAACATGGCGGGCTCTATAAACTAGACCCATGCCACCTTTTCCAATAGCTTCTTCAATAAGATATTTACCATCTAAAACAGTGTTGATAAAAGGATCTTGTGAAGTGATCGGGATTAAGGCGTTACCATCATTTGGACAGAAGTGCATCATGTCGGAATAGACTTCTGGACACTTTGAACACTTCTTCATGAAAATGCCTTTCGGGGACTTAACTTTTTATTTGCTTAGATTCTGCAATTATATCCATAAAGTGAGTTTAGGTAAAGGCTAAATAAAACGGATAAAGTAGTAATTGCAGAATACAACAATTAAAACTTGTTATAGTAATATTAAGAAAATTATTAATGTTTTGTTAGAAAGAAGTTATTTTAACCAAGGATTTTTGCTTATGGTTTTTAAGACTAAATTAATTATAAGAGAGATAAATTAAAAATTTAGGGAAATTTCGGCTAGGAGAGGCTCAAAATACTTGACAGGTTACTAAATTTTGAAGCATACTCTTGCTTCCCGAAAATTTTTGGTTTTGTTTTTTGGAGGGGTGGCCGAGAGGCTTAAGGCGACGGTTTGCTAAACCGTTGTACGGGTTAAACTGTACCGAGGGTTCGAATCCCTCCTCCTCCGTTGATAAAAGCAAAATAAAAAAGGCAAGCTAGAAAGCTTGCCTTTTTCTTTTTAAGCAGATTGATTGGCTATAACACGATTGCAGCGATTTGCAACGGTTTGTTTGCCTAATACAGAAGTTACTAAGCCTAGATCTGGAGAGCGAGTGCTTCCAAACATTGCAACTCTAACAACCGCTGCTACATCGCCAACATGCCCTTTGTATAAACTAGGATTTTTCTTGTAGTCTTTAACAGCAGGAGAAAATCCTAAATCACTAGAAATACTCTTTAGACGTTCAAAAAACTGTTCAGGTGGATCTTGGTCGCTATAGCGTTCTTTAATTAGTGATAATATTTTATTTCGATCTTCAACTGTTACATTTTCAGGGAAAGGCAATTCATTAGCTGAAGGTAGAAATTGATCATAAAAAGGAGCTAGTTGTGGGCGAAGATCATTGAAAGTACCTAACCGTTTAGCTCCTTTTTCTGAATTCCTTTCTATATCCAGCGCTCGACAAGCATAATCAGGATCTTTAGCCATTTCTTGTGCTAAGTCTTTTTCATGAACAGCTGCCCATTCATAGCATATCTGGTAAAGTTCATTAATATCAATACTTGATAAAATATCTCGGCTAATACTTTCTAGTTTTACCAAATCTGCTAAAGGACCAGCTTGTCCCATTTTATCTAAAGCCACATTAAATTCAGTGTAAGGAGCTTTGGGATTAGCTCTACGCCAGTCTTCAAAGTCAGAATTTGCTAAATTTAGCAGATATTCAATAACAGCTTGTCTAGGAAACCCATTTTTCCAATAATATTCAACATTGGCTTCAGGGTCATGTCGTTTGGACATTTTCCTTTTTCCACCTGTTTCACTAAGTTTTTGAATAGCAGAAACATGTGTATATTGAGGAGGTTGCCAATTCATTGATGCAAAAAGTTGTAAATGTAATGGAACAGAAGAAATCCATTCATCTGCCCGAATAATATGAGTTGTGCCCATAAAATGATCATCAACCAAATGAGCAAAATGATAAGTTGGCATACCATCTGACTTAATTAGTACTACATCAATATCATTTTGTGGAAGAGTTAAGGTGCCACGGATTTGATCTTCCCAGCTAATGGTCTCGCTATAAATGCCTGTAGCGCGAAGGCGAAGCACAAAGTGTTCTCCTGCTTTTATTCTATTTTCTATCTCAGAGTATGATAAATAACGGCCTTTAGCCCATTTGCCATAAACACCTGTTCGAATTTCTAAACCTTGTTGTTCTTCTCTTAAATGCTGAAGTTCTTCTTCTTTCATAAAACAAGGGTACATCAAACCCCTACAAATTAGATCAAATGCACAAGCATGATAGATATGTTTTCTTGCAGACTGAGAATAAGGCCCATAATTGCCTACTTCTTTAAACGTTCCTTCTGGGGTTCTTATCGCACCTTCATCAGGGGTTAAGCCATAGTCTGCTAGTGCATTTACTATAGTCTCATATGCTCCTTCTACAGTACGTTTTGTATCTGTATCTTCTATACGTAAGAAAAAGACCCCACTAGTTTGTTTAGCAAGTCTTCTATTAACTAGTGCTACATAAAGTCCTCCAATGTGCATCATGCCTGTTGGGCTTGGGCCAACACGATTAACCATTGCTCCTTGAGGAAGATTTCTTTTTGGGTAACGTTCATCAAGTTCTTTTAATGAAGGGAGTTCCTGCCAATGTGGAAAAACCAGTTCAGCCAAAGCTCGAAGTTCATTTGATGAAAAGATGGTTTGTTGGCTATCAGTTGAACTATTTGGTAAGGTTTCAAGAGAATTATTATTATCCATGAATTATTCCTAAAAAGTTATGCTTAAGCATACTTAAAATCAATAATATAGTTTACTTCTGCTGAGAATAGCCAAATGTGATAATCTCTGCAATTCATTGTGGAAGGTGGGCTAAATAAATTAAATTGTGTGTCCGGTATTTTTACTTTGAAAAATTTTTGTAAGTCCCTAATATCGTCAAAGGAAAATATTCTACTAAAAGACAACACATACATAGATATAGAGGTAAGAAATGGAAACACCAAAAACAGAAAACCCTGAAACTGTAAAAGAAGTAACCCCAGAAAGTCCTAGTGATTTTATTCGTGAAATTGTTGCACAAGATTTAGCTTCAGATAAACATAAAGGAAGAATTGCTACACGCTTTCCTCCAGAGCCAAATGGTTATTTACATATAGGTCATGCTAAATCTATTTGTCTAAACTTTGGTATTGCTAAAGAAAATAATGGAGTGTGCCATTTAAGATTTGATGATACTAATCCAAGTAAAGAAGAAGTTGAGTATGTAGAATCTATTCAAACAGATGTTAAATGGTTAGGATTTAATTGGAATGAACATCTTTACTATGCTTCAGATTACTTTGAGCAGATGTATGAATATGCTGTGCAGTTGATTAAAGAAGGTAAAGCCTATGTATGTAGTTTAAACCAGCAACAAGTAAGAGAATACCGTGGTACATTAACTGAACCAGGAAAAAATAGTCCTTATCGTGACCGTTCAGTAGAAGAAAATTTAGACCTTTTTCAAAGAATGAGAGCAGGAGAATTTGCTGAAGGTCAACTTTCTTTAAGAGCAAAAATTGATATGGCTTCTCCAAATCTAAATATGAGAGATCCTGTAATCTACCGTATCTTGCGAGCTCATCATCATAGAACAGGTGATAAATGGTGTATTTACCCTATGTATGATTACGCGCACTGTTTATCTGATTCTATTGAGAGAATTACTCATTCAATTTGTACACTTGAATTTGAAGATCATCGTCCATTATATGATTGGGTATTAGATGAATTAAAAGTTGAGTGTCATCCTCAACAAATAGAATTTGCTCGGCTTAACATTAGCCACACGGTTCTTAGTAAACGAAAACTCTTAGAGTTAGTAAAGCAAAACTATGTTAGTGGATGGGACGATCCACGTATGCCTACTATATCAGGTCTACGCAGAAGAGGTTATACCCCAGCAGCAATTCGCAACTTCTGTGAGCGTATTGGAGTAGCAAAACGTGATAGCACGGTTGATATAGCTTTGCTTGAACATAGTATTAGAGAGGATTTAAATAAAAATGCTACTCGTGTAATGGCAGTGTTAAATCCATTAAAAGTAGTTATTGATAATTATCCAGAAGGTCAAACAGAAGAACTAGATGCAGTTAATAACCCAGAAGATCCTAACACTACTACTCGCAAAGTACCTTTTTCACGAGTAATTTACATAGAACGAGATGATTTTGCAGAAAATCCTCCAAAAGGGTTTTTCCGGCTTGCTCCTGGTGCAGAAGTACGACTTAAGCATGCTTACTATGTTACTTGTGTTAATGTAGTTAAAGATGAAAATGGGGAAGTTACTGAATTACACTGTACTTATGATCCTGAAACTAGAGGTGGATGGTCTAAAGATGGTCGTGTAGTAAAAGGAACATTGCATTGGGTATCGGCTGAACATGCTTTGGATGCTGAAGTTAGGCTTTATGATCATCTTTTTATGAAGGCAAATCCTAATGAAGAAAAAGAAGGAGTTGATTATAAGGAATACTTAAATCCAAAATCTTTAGAGGTTTTGAAGCACTGTAAAGTTGAGCCTAGTTTAGCAGAAGGCAAACTAGGGGACTCTTATCAGTTTCTTAGACAAGGATATTTTTGTTTAGATGTAGATTCTAAACGAGATAGCCTTATTTTTAATCGCACAGTTGCCTTAAGAGATACTTGGGCTAAAGTGGAGAAAAAAGGCGGCAAGAAATAAGATTTTTAAGTTAGTCCTTATAGCCTAGGAGAACATGTTCTTCTAGGCTTTTACTCTATAAAAATACCTTAGGTTTAATATAGTACTTACCAATTAAACCAGCCCTTCTTTTTTTCTTTTTGTTCTTTATCTGCTTCTGCTAAAGCTTGTTTAGCTTCTGCTTGATGGGAGCGCATCCCTATTTTTCCTGACATTTCATCAAGAGTATTATTCAAAGAATCTGTTGAGCTCATTAAGTTGTCCAAAGCGGATAGACCTGAAGCCAACGCAGATGAAGGGGAAGAAGAAACTTTGCGACCACTTTTTTTAGCTGCTAGATCGTTTAGCACCATTTCCTCATCAGAAGTTAGTGTCCCATGTAATTTTTTTTGTAAGAGTTCTTTTAGTAGTTTTTGCTCTTGTTCATCCATGAAAATTTCTCCTGACTTACAGATTTTCTCCTAAACTAAGGTTTACCTGTTAACGTTACTTAAATAATTTTAGAGTTACTGTTACTTTACACTTGGTTGAAAAAGTGTTCAACAAATAAAATTGTAATTAAATAACATTTGGCATCTAACTCTAGACAAATAACAAATACTTATCTACTATCCAATAGTAAATAGAAGCAATTAGGTGTGAAAATATGGCTAGTAAAAAATCTTCTTCAAAAGGCGTTTCCTTAAAGGGGAAAGATAATAAACCTCGGCTAGATAGTAGCTTTTTACTTAGAGAAGATAGCTTGTCTCCAGAAAAATTTGATGAAGTATTGGCGGGAGTGTTTTCTTCCAAACGACATACAGGTCAATTTGATGACCGATTAAAAACCGCAGAACTAGAGTTACTTCAAGTTCAAAAATCTGCAACTGAAAGTGATAAATCTGTGGATGAAAATAAATGGGAAGATTGTTTGGTACATGATTTAGATGCAGACTTTAGTACAGAAGATGATATCTTACAATGGCCTGAAGATTATAATGAAAAGAACGAAGAGTTTTAGCTTAATATTAGCAATGTAAGAATAATTCACTAAGGAGAAACTAGTTTATGATGCCAAGTTATTTACCAGAACCATTGCCTAAGTTTCGTGCTATTTATGAAGCCTTTGGTAGTGAGAAGGGATGGCAGGAAAGAAATTCTTTACGCTTTGCTGCAATGGCAGCAGTTGCTTGTCCTGGAGAAGCCAAGGATATAGCAGATAAAATTAGTAAAACTGCTAGTGAACTAAAGTCTAAAGTAGGTTGGTTTGATGGGTTGAAGACATCTTTGCGCTATATTGTGAGCGCAATGCTAGTGATGAATGATGATAATGTAGATGATTTTTTACAAGAAGCTAAAAGAGTGCATGAGATGTTTCGAACTGCTAAGCTAAGACATGGTGGAGCATATGAAACTATGGCAATTCTTATTATGAGAATTTGCTTTTTCAAAGCTCCTATTCAAATGGAGGCTATTGAACGTTTTAAGGCTATTTATGAAGAAATGAAAAAGTATCATTGGTGGTTAACTGGGCCTGATGACTTTCCTGCTTGTGCTATTTTGGTAACTCAAAAAGAAACTCCTCAACATATTGGTTTTGTTATTGAAAATATTTATCAGCAACTTAAACAGAAAGGTTTTACTACAGGGGATCACTTACAAACTGCTGCAAATATCCTTTATTTAGCCCACTCAGAGCCAAAAGATATAGCTGAACGATATAATATTTTAGCTGATACTTTTCGCCGCAATGGTGTAAGAATGTGGCAAACTGATTATGATGAACTAGCTATACTTTCTTTTTTAGAAAATACTCCAGAAGTTATTGTTGAAAAAGTACTTAGCTATAGAGAGGAAATGAAAAACTTAAAACCTACTCCTGATCCAACAATAACTTTTAATTTAGCTGTTAGTATAACTTTCCTTGAATTAATCCGCTTAAATAAGAAGTTTACAACTGTAGCAGAAGTAAAAGCCTTATTAGATGTTCAAGCTATAATTAATGCTGCTGCTGCCGCATCTGCTGCTGCCGCCGGTGCTAGTGGAGCTCACTAAAGAAGTA
Source organism: Blastocatellia bacterium (assembly GCA_039812885.1). Lineage (GTDB taxonomy): Bacteria > Acidobacteriota > Blastocatellia > Chloracidobacteriales > JADJPF01 > JADJPF01. The sequence continues at coordinate 133,727 of JBDIBI010000004.1, read as the reverse complement.
TTTAATCTTTGAAGCTTAAGGAATATAGATTAATCTAATGTCTGAAACAATAACTGCTGCTCTTTTAGCTGCCTTAGGTTTTCTTACAATAGAGTGCTTAGAAGATGGCACATTTCAGCTAATAGGTAATAGCCCCCAATGGTATTTTGATTTTTGTGGGGAAAGTTTTTTTTGGGATAGTAACAACTTTAACCTTATAGCAACATTTCCATTTATTGAAGTTTTTCTTTATGATGCAGAGACTTTTTGGCAAGAATCTAAAGATGGACAACTAAAGTCAGGGCCTTGGACAGAGGTGGATTTAGCAGGCAAAGAATATCATCTAGAAGCTTTAGCTCTTTTTGTGGAAAAGAGAAGAATTGTCCTTATTGAAAATATTAGTGTTGATTATGATGAAAAACAGATTCTATTACAAAAACTCCGTGAGAGTAGCTTAAACCAAGATCAAATAATTAAAAATATTCGTGCTGAAATTCTTACTGGACAAAATACCCTTATAATTGGTGAACTTCTTGCTAATCGCTACAAAATAACTTCTGTACTTGGTAAAGGTGGGTTAGGAATAGTTTATAAAGCATTAGATCAGGAAACTAATAACACTGTAGCTATAAAAATGCTCTTAGAAAATGCTACAGATACAAATTATTCTCAACAACTTTTTGAAAGAGAAATGAAGATTTTACGTAGAGTAAATCACTCTAATGTTGTTAGTATTTTAGATTCTGGGTTAACTCAAACAGCTAAGCCTTATTTTGTAATGGATTATGTAGAAGGTAGCCCCTTAAATGTTTTGATGGAAGAAGAACGAGTTTGGTCTCTAGAACGAACTTTTAATCTGCTAAAACATATTTGTCCTGCCTTAAATGCAATTCACCAAGCACATGTTATTCATCGAGATCTAAAACCTGCAAACATAATGGTTAAAAATGTTGATGGGCAAGAAATAGGAATAATTCTTGACTTGGGTATTGCTAAAATAATTATTAACCCTAAGGATAATGCTATAACTAAACTTACTAAAACAGGTGTAATTATTGGAACTGTACAATATTTGTCTCCAGAACAATGTCTAGGAAAATTACTAGACCATCGTACAGATATTTATGCATTAGGTATGATTGTGTATGAATTATTAACAGGCATGCTCCCTTATGAATCCGACACTGTAGAAGGTTGGCTTTTTGAGCATTTAAAGACAATTCCTGAACCATTAACAAGTTTTAATCCAACAATTTCTAGTGCTGTAAATGATGCTGTTTTATGGGCGTTAGAGAAAAAAAGGGAAAATCGCCCACAAACAATGTTAGAATTTCTGGAAAAATTTGCTGAAGCAGGAAAATTTAGTTATTAGCTTTATAACAGTTAGAATTGTGAGTAAATAGCAACAGAAGATTCTGTTTCCCAAAGTTTGACTGATATTACAGGCAGGTTTTGAGAACGTGCATAATCAAAAATTAATTTTGCAATATTTTCTGCTGTAGGGTTTTCTGTCATAGTATAAAAAACCTCATTAGCATCACGTAAAACTGCAACTAAAGGATCATCTGCTCTTAAAAGTAATTTATGGTCAAGCTCAGACATAATCCAATTTTGAACAATTTCTTTAACATCAACAAAATCTATTACCATACCACGGTAGTCTAATTTCTCAGCAGCTAAGGTGATTTCTACTCGCCCATTATGACCATGCAAGTGTTTACATTTTTTTTCATAGTCTCTTAGTCGATGACCATAAGAAAAATGTATTTCTTTTGTAACTTGAAACATTAAAATTTACCCCAATAACTTTCTTATAATTATATTATTTGCTTATATTAATAGCTAAAATTTTAGTTTTTTACGCGATTATTCTTGAAATAAAATTATAAGCTATTTTGGCGAGAATAAAAAAATAAGTAAAGTGAAGTTTGAGTATATAAAGATTTTATAGATAAAATTCTATAAATTTCCTAACTTATTAATTTTTTACTCCGATAATATAAGGGTGAAAAGTTTAGAAATAAAATGTTATATATTAATAACTAGTTGCAAAAACTGCTAGTTATAGTATACAATGAACACTCATTCAACTTAGTTACATTGATTAAGTAGTAAAACTAATCTTCATCTAAGTTTGCAAAACAGTTGGTTTGTAGAGGCTTACTAAAAGTGGAGAAAGCTGTAATTAACAAAATAGAGTTAGAAAAAATTGAAGTCCATTCTATAGATGAGCTTCAATCTCGCATTGAAGTAACACTTTCTTTAAATAATCGTAGTGAGACAATAGAGAAAACTAGTTCAAATAATGAAGAAGCTATTTTAACAGCAATAGGTCTAGCTACATTAGATATAGTTAACCTGTTGATTTCTAGGCCATTAGATTGTCAAATTAATTATATCAAGCAAGTAGAAGCCAAAACAAATACTCCTCCTAGCATACATTGTTTATTACGTTTGCGTGAGAGTGGAAAAGAGAGCTTGCTTAGTGGAAGCGCTTTTATTAATAAATCTTTGTATGAAGCTACAACACGCTCTATTTTAGGAACTTTATCTGCTACTTTAGAACGATTGATAGAATTACAGCAAAAACGAGAGAAAATTAATCGTTCTGGCTCATTTCCACCTGTAGACTTAGCTACAGTTAATGCTATTAGCAAAACAGAAAATACAGAAGAAATTAACCAAAAGACAAACCCTTCAGTTAATCTTGTTACTGAAGAAACAAATAAAGAAATAAGTGACAGAATCGATGTACCAGAAAAAATGCCTGGTATAAATAAAGCAAAAGAGCTTTTTGAACAAGGAGAGGCTTTAGTTAGAAAAGGCAGCTATCAACAAGCTGCAAGTTTGCTAAAAGAAGCCGTCAAGTTAGATAGCCAAAATGCAGATTATCATTGCCAATTAGGATTATCTCTTGCCAACATAAGTATTACTGATGAGGCTGAAGTAGCCTTGTTAAAAGCTGTAGAGTTAGCTCCTAATATAGCACTTTACAAAACAGAACTAGGACTTTTTTATAAAGAATGTGGAAAGATAGAAAAAGCACAAAAATTTTTAGAAGAAGCTATTAGCTTAGACTCAGCAGATGCTCGTGCTAAACGGGCTTTAGCTAATGTTAAAGAATTAAGTCTTACTTTTAGCTCTTTAGGAGAAAGCTCTAATAGACCTAAAACTGGGTCATTTGCTAAAGTTGAGTTAGCTTCATCTGTAGATGATGTTAGCCAAAAATCTTTTCTTAAAAAAACAGTTACTCCTAAATTGCTGGTAAAAGTAATTAGTGGGATTTTAGGGTTTATAATAGTAATTTTTTTAGGCATATATACTTATAACTATTTAACAATATATTTTCGAAAACCTCCAAAAGAGGAAGAACTATATCCTAGAAATATTGCAATCAAAATTGTTAAAGACTTTCCTTCTGATAAAGGAGGAACCATTGAAGATAGAATAAATAAATACTTACAAGAGCAGAAAATCAAAGATCATACTTGGATCTCTTCACCAGAAAACAAAACAAAACGCTTTATTGTTGTATTAGCATTTACCAAAGATGGAAAAAGTCAAAAAGGTGTTTGGACGGTAGATTTAGAGAAAAAGATTTGCAATGCAGAAAATCCACTAGCTAAACAGTTTTGAGAGAACTAAAGTTCTATTTATCAAATAGTAAAGGAGAAGTGAATGAAAAATACTGCAGGATTTTCCTTGGTGGAATTATTACTAGTTATAGTAATAATAGGGACGCTTGCTGCAATAGCTGTCCCAAACTTAGTTGCAGCTCAACGTGCTGCTAATGAAACTAGTGCACTAGCAGATCTTAAAACTTTACATCAAGCTAATTACCAGTATTTTCAAGCTAATGATGGTTTTGGATTAATTAGTGATTTAAAAAATGGTAAGTATATAGAAAACTTTGGAACTATTACTACTCTTGGTTGTGGAGGTGCATCAGAAATTATACTTAAAGGGGGATATGCTTTTGGTATAGTTCCTACAAAAATGAAATTTGTTAATATGGTTTCTACTATTGATGAATATTATTTTTGCGCTCTCCCTACAACAGATTTACTTGCTGGGCCAATAAAAACAGGAACAAAAATCTTTTATATAGACAGCTTATCTAATTTACCAATGATAGTTAATGGATCTATTGCTACTCCTCGAATGAATCCTTGTAGTCAAAGTAAATACTGCATAAAAGTTAATGGCAATGGTAGCATTACACTACAATATAACCAGTGTACTCCTGTAGGTTAGTATACAGTATATATCTACAGTAAGAGGTTTTATGAAAGAATGCCCAAAGTGCAAAAGTTGCTATGAAGATATTTTAGCAGAATGCCCTATTGACAATACTGAGCTTAATGAGGGTGTTCCAGGACCTACCATTCTAGCTGGAAAATTTCGTGTTGAAAGTCGTCTTGGTAAAGGTGGAATGGGTAGTGTATATCAGGCAATGCACTTAGGTATAAGACGATATGTGGCATTAAAAACACTGCTTCCTCAAAATCAATCTAGTAGTGGTTTTGCAGATCGCTTTCGACGAGAAGCACAAGTATTTGGACGGCTTAAACATCCACATGTTGTTGATGTAATGGATTTTGGGTTTGCTCAAGTAGGCCATCAACAAGTTGCTTACTTAGCAATGGAGTTTTTAGAAGGTCTTACTTTAAAAGAATTAATTAGAAAAAAAGGCCGACTTTCTGAAAAAGAGACTGTAGAAATAATTTCCCAAGTTTGTGAAGCTGTAGATGCTGCTCATAAAGCAGGTGTTATTCACCGAGATCTTAAACCTGATAACATCTGGCTTGAAAATAAACAAGATGGAAGTTATAACGTTAAGGTTTTAGACTTCGGTATTGCAAAAATAGTAGATAACAAAGACAAAGAAGAATCAGAACTAGAAAGTAATACGTTAGCAAAATTCTTTCTAAAACCTTCAAAATTTTCAAACAAAAATTCTGAAGAACAAACAGAAGTTACAGGAATAACTTTTTCTGGAGATAGAAACACTAATATTGGTGGAGCAGAAACTATAATAATAGATCAAGGAACAGGAAACTTAGATCTATTAGGAACAAAAGAATTTCAAGACTCTGTCGAAGAACTTACTCAAACAGGTGCAATGTTAGGCACTTTGCCTTATATGTCTCCAGAACAGTGTTTATCTAGACCTTGTAGTTCTGCTAGTGATATTTATTCTTTAGGAATTATTGCCTATGAGATGCTGTCAGGACAAAGACCATTTAGAGGAAAAAGCTATGAGGTAGTAATTCAACATGTTAAAGATTCTCCTGAACCACTTTCAAAACTAATTCCAGGAATTGCCAAATCTACAGAAGATGCCGTCTTAAAAGCACTTAGCAAAACAGCAGAAGAACGTCCTAGCTCTCTAACTTTTTCCAAAGCTTTAGCTGCTAATTTGTTAGAACAAGAACGTAAAAAAAATAACATTAAAAAAATATTGCGTATAGGTTTAGCTGCTGCTGTTATTTTGTCTATTACAGGAATTATTACTAATTGGGGTTATGTTAGTAGTATCTTTTATAGTGCAAGTGCAAATGCAGGTATAGTAAAGAAAAACAGCGATTATAAGATTTATTCTCAATTAAAATTTATCTCACTTGAAACAAATAAAGAAAAAATAATTGCAACTACTAACCCTATAAAGCTTGAAAATGCAAAAGTTATTTTACCGACTAGTGAAAATAATGATGAAGAGCTAGTAGATAGTCTTAGTCAAAACTCTGAAAATTCTCAAAATAAGTTTTTAGTTCAAGTTTCTAGAGATGGTCAGTTTATTGCGTATGCTCCTAAGCAAGAAAAAAAATCTAAGTTGGTTGTTTGGAATCTACTTGAAAATAAACAAGTTTGGAGCCTTGCATTAAAAGAACTTCCTAGAGAACTAAAAAATTTAGAGTTTTCTCAAAATGGAGAAAATTTATTGTTTAGTTCTGTTAACTATGTTTATTCTCAAGATTTAAAGAATCAAAAAAAGATTAGTACTACTACATTAGAAGAAAATACTTTAGCTGATTTTGCTAGCCCAACTTTTGACAAGATACTAGTTGCTTCTGTTAGGCAACCAGTATCTAGGATTACTTTATCAGGGGAGAAATATTCTTTAAGTGAAACAAACAGTATTTTATCTTTCTGGCAAGTAGGTGGGGCTAAACTATTAGATCTAGTTCACAAAAAAGGGAAAATAGAATCTATAAATACTGTAGTAACAACAGATAAAACATTATTTTTAGTACAATGGGAGCTAAGTGAAAAAGAACCTACCCGACAAATAGAGCTTTGGGATTTATCAGATAAGTCAATTAAACAACAGTGGATGGTTACAGGTTCAGGTGGTTTTGCAATAGCTAAAGATGGTAAAAAGATTGCTCTTAAGCTTGAACCAAATAAAATCACAGAGTTAGACATTACAACCTTTCAGCAAATAAAAGAGTATGCCCTAGGTAAACAACTAATTAAACAGTTAGCTTATTTGGACTCAGGAGACTTATTAGCTATCAGCGATAATAAGGTTGAGAATTTAACACAAACTAAAACACTTTATTCTGCTAATGAAAATACAATAATACTAACTGCTATGGAAAAAGGAATAATTACAGAAACTATTGTAAAAGAAGAAGTTCAGGATAAATAGCAGTAATTATTTATTGAATTTACCGCTATAAAACTGTTTTGATGGTTTGGCTAACTTGCTTGAAAATATTTTCTTTCCTAAAATCTTTCCTGAAGTTTTACTTTCACAAAATTTAACACAAAAATCTTAGGAGGAAATTTATGGTTGTTAGCGCAGAGACTTTTCAATTTCAAGCGGAGACTAAACAACTTCTTGATTTGGTGATTAACTCACTTTATACAAACAAGGAGATCTTTCTGCGTGAGTTGATCTCTAACGCTTCAGATGCCATAGATAAGCTGCGTTTTGAAGCCTTAACTAGACCAGAATTATTAGAAGATGGCAGTCAATTAGAAATTCGCCTAGAAGTAGATAAACAAGCACGAACTTTGACCATTTCTGATAATGGTATAGGTATGAATCGGGAAGAAATAATTAGCAATATTGGCACAATTGCTAGATCTGGAACAAAAGAGTTTCGAGAAAAGTTAAAATCTGCTTCTTCAGAACAAGGATTAGCCGAGCTAATAGGTCAATTTGGTGTAGGGTTTTATTCAGCTTTTATGGTTGCAGATAAAGTTACCTTAGTCTCAAGACGCGCTGGAGAAACAGAAGCTAGTCGTTGGGAATCTTCTGGGGATGGACAATATACAATTGTTGCTACAGAACGAAATTCTAGAGGAACTAGTATTACCTTACATCTTAAACCAGTAGATAGTGACAATGGTATTGAAGATTATACAGACCAATGGACACTTTCCAATATAGTAAAGCGCTATTCAGATTTTGTTGCTTACCCAATTGTTTCTAAACAAGAGCGTGAAGAAATTGAAAAAGATGAAGATGGTAAGCCTAAGAAAGATGGTAAGTCTATTACAGTCATTGAGGATAAAACTCTTAACTCAATGAAACCTATTTGGACTCGCCCACAATCAGAAGTTAGTGAAAATGAGTATGCTGAGTTTTATAAACATATTTCTCATGACTGGAAAGAACCTGTAAAAACTATTTCACTTAAAGCAGAAGGCAGAATTGAATATCAAGCACTCCTGTTTGTTCCTTCAAAAGCACCTTATGATCTCTATTATCATGGCTCAGAATGGGGATTAAGACTTTATGCTAAACGAGTTTTAATTATAGAAAAATGCGAAGATCTTATCCCAAGATACTTGCGCTTTATCAAAGGTATTGTAGATTCTGCTGATTTACCTCTTAATGTTTCGCGGCAAATGCTTCAACAAGATCGTCATATTACACAAATCCGCAAATGGCTATCTAAAAAAGTTCTGGATACTCTAAAGGAAATTCAAGATAAAGATAATGAAAAATACTTAGAAATCTGGAAAGAATTTGGCCCTTCTATTAAAGAAGGTGTAAGCAGCGATTTTGAGAATAAAGATAAAGTTGTTTCTTTACTGCTTTTTGAATCTTCAAATGACAAAGAAAAACTTACATCTCTAAAAGATTATGTAGCAAGAATGAAAGAGGAACAAAAAGAAATCTTCTATTTAACAGGAGAATCTCGTCTTGTAGTAGAAAATTCCCCTCACTTAGAAGCTTTTAGAGAAAAAGGTTATGAAGTACTTTACTTGACAGATCCAGTAGATGAATTAGTGGTAGATTCTCTACATGAATTTGAAGGTAAATCTTTAAAATCTATAGGTAAGGGAAATGTAGAATTAGGTACTGAAGAAGAAAAACAAAAAGCTAAGAAAGAGATAGAAGAGAAACAAAAAGAAAGTGCTAACTTACTAGAACTTATACAGAAAAAACTAGAAGAACATATTAAAGAGGTACGCCTTTCTAATCGTTTGACTTCATCTCCTGTTTGCTTAGTTGGTGCTGAACAAGACTATAGTCCACAACTAGAAAAACTATTGCGCCAAGCTAAAAACATGCCTAAGCAAAAACGCATTATGGAATTAAATCCTAAACATGAAATTTTTGCTAAGATGCAAGACAGATACACAAAAGATAAGGAGGATTCTTTATTAAGTGATTATGCTGAATTGCTTTTAGGCTATGCACTATTAGCAGAGGGTTCAGAACTACCCAATCCATCACGCTTTAACCAATTAGTGGTGAATTTAATGTCAAAAAGTCTTTAATTATAAAGAATGCTAATACATTAAGGGCAGCTTAGGCTGCCCTTTTTTGTATCAATATTTACTGAGGCTTATGGCAATTGAAAATAAATGCTGGAGGTAAGTTACGGAAAATAACAGAAGTATCAACTTCAGGAAAAGGTTTTCTCAATAGTCTCATTACACTATTAATTACCCTAGCATGCATATATTGATAGGTCACAAAAACACCACCTGGACGCAACGCTTCATAAGCATTAGCTAGAATACGTTCTCCAATATCTGGAGGTAAAAGAGCAAATGGGAGGCTAGAGACAATGTAATCAGCATGTGTAAGATTATGCTTATTAAGGTGTTGGCTGATATTTTCTGCACTATCATGAATGATTTCATAATCTGGAAAACGCCTTTGCCAAATCTTTATCATATTGGCATTGGTTTCTAATGCAAAAAAAGTAGTTTCAGCCCCACATTTTTTTACAATAGCTTTAGTAACAGCCCCTGTTCCAGGCCCAAATTCAACCACTGATTTTGCATTGGCTAAATCTAGTTTGGCCACCATGCCTTCAGCCAAAAACCTAGAGCTAGGTGTTACCTGTCCAATTTCTACAGGGCTTTCTACAAGAGATTTTACAAAGAGTAATTGATCTTTAGAAAAATCATCTAGTTTAGGAAACTTATCAAACTTAGGGAATTTATCAAATTTAAGGGCCAGCTTTTTTTTAGAATTTGGCATATCGAAAAAGTCCATCCTATTGAACAGGGCATTTGGCGACGATTCTAGCGAACTTATCTCTTAGAAGCAAGTAACATAATCTTTTAATATAACTAATTTTAATGTTAATTAAGCAAATATGCTTGACTTTATATACCTGTATTTTGTTGAATGCACTAATATTACCCAATAAATATTTCTACATAGTACGTAAGGCTTTTCCTAGATTTTATTGGTTTTGTTGTGGCGTTTTATTAACAGGTTGTTCAGTTGTTTGTTGTTCTTGTAGCTTAGCTTCAATTGTTTTTAATGCTTCGGCTGCAAGAGGGTTATTACTGTTAATTGATAGTATTGTTCTATATTCTGCTGCTGCTGCTGATAAATCCCCAGTTTCTTGTAGTGCTAGAGCTAGATTGGAGTGTGCAGAAATATAGTTTGAGTCTAAAGATATAGCTTTGCGGTACTCTACAATAGCTGCTTTAGTATCTCCATTTTTCTTTAGCAAGTTGCCTATAGTGTTGTAAACTTCTTTAAGTGAAGGATTTGTTATAGTTGCAAGCCTATATTGTTCTATAGCTTCAGCTGTTTTTCCAGAGTCAGCTAAAAGGTTAGCAAGCTTAACTCTAACATTAACTTGCCAGGGTTCAAGCTTAAGTATATTTTGGTATCCTTCTATTGCTTTTGAAATATCATTTTTATGTACTGCTGCATCAGCAAGAGCAATAAGTATTTGGCTATTATTGTTTGTTAAAGCTATGTTTTGCAGTTCTTGAGTTGAATCACTTAGTACAAGTTCTGCATAGCGTTCAATGGCAATACTATGATAGAGCCGTGCTTTTTGATCTGTTGGGCTGAGTTGTAAAATGGTAGCAAACGCTCTTTGAGCTACAATTAAATTACCTTGGTCTAGCATTAAGCGACCATAAGCAAACAGATCGTTAATTGAATTAGGTCTTTGACTTAATGCAATTTCATACTCTTTTATTGCATCATCATAATTGCCAGCAGTGCTATAAATAGAGCCTAAAACAGAGTGCGCTTCTACATCAGTGGCATTAATGTTAAGTGCTGCAAGGGCATAACGTTGAGCTTGTTCTAAATCTCCTTTACGCAAATATTTAAGAGCTACATTTACTTGCGGAAATGTCCATTGAGGTGCAAGTTCAGTTGCTTTTAGATAAGCTTTTAGGGACTCTTCATCTTTGCGTTGTTCAGATAATGTTCTGCCCAAAGCATTATAGAAATAAGCTGCTTTATCATCCTTCTTTATTCCTTGACGAAATATTTCTTGAGCTTTATCTAGTTGTTTATCAGATAGTGCGACCATTCCACTGTAAAATAAATCTAACAGAACATAATTTTTATTTTTAGGTTGGAGTTCTTTTAATCGTTTGGAATATTCTTGAGCTACTGCCCAATCAGCACGACTAAAAGAAACATTTGCCCCTTGAATATAAAGTTCTAGTGGATTCTTTGCAATATTACTCATTGCTAAATCTAATGATTCCCCTAATTGTTTTACTTCTGGGTCATTAGGAGAATTTTTAATTAATACTTGATAAAGATCCCAAGCATTTTGACCAGGAGGCTCAATAAACTGATTTTGGGTAATTGCCAATTGAGCTTGGCTTATCAAAGGATTAGTTGGACGTTCTGGGTTATTAGGGGACGCTTTATCAGGTGTTTCCTTTGAAGCTTTTTCTTTAGGGTTTTTGTTTTGTTTTGTTTCTTTTTTCTGTTGCTCTTTAGCAGCTTTCTCTTGTTTTTCTTGTTGTTCCTTAGCAGTTTTTTCTAATCTTTCTTGTTGTTCTTTAGCCGCTTTTTCTTGCTTTTCTAATTGTTCTTTAGCAGTTTTTTGTTGTTTTTCTAATTGTTCTTTAACAGTTTTTTCTAATCTTTCTTGTTGTTCTTTAGCAGCTTTCTCTTGCTGTTCTTGCTTTTTCTGTTGTTCTTTAGTTTCTTTCTCAAGACGTTCTTGCTCTTTTTTAGCAGCCTTTTCTAGTTTTTCTTGTTCTTTTTTAGCAGCTTTCTCTTGCTGTTCTTGCTTTTTCTGTTGTTCTTTAGCTTCTTTCTCAAGACGTTCTTGTTCTTTTTTAGCAGCCTTTTCTAGTTTTTCTTTAGCTTCCTTAGCTTCTTTAGCTTCCTTAGCTTCTCTTTCAAGGCGTTCTTGTTCTTGTTGTTTTTCTAATTTTTCCTGTTGTTCTTTGGCTTCTAGCTTTTCTTTAGCTTCTTTAGCTTCTTTAGCTTCTCTTTCAAGGCGTTCTTGTTCTTGTTGTTTTTCTAATTTTTCCTGTTGTTCTTTAGCGTCTTGTTGCTCTTTGGTTGTATTTTCTTGTTCTTGGTTGCTAGTATTTTCTTGTTCTTTGGGTTTTTCTTGAGTAGCTTTTTCTGTTTGTTCTTGTTGTTGTTTCTCTTTTTCTTGTTCTTTAGCAGCCTTTTCCTGTTCTTGAGCAGATTTCTCTTTTACAGGACTATCTTGTGTGGCAAAAGTAGGTAAGTGGAAAATTAATGTTAAACAAATAGCAAGTTTAAAAAGGGCAGCTAAACGCATGGTAATTCCTCAGCAATATTACTAATTTAATTTGATGAAAAACTATTATAGCAAAACTATTAAAATAAAACCTAGCACTTGAGGATATCTTATTTATTTGCACACTAAAGCTTTACTTGAAAATAGAATGTGGCTTCTAGGTAGTTTAGACAAAATTTATGATATTCTAGGAAACAATTAATAAGAGTTATCATAATTTTAGGTTTTAATATGAGATAAGGAAAATTATATGCAAGACTTAAAAGTAAAAAGATTAGTTGAAAGTGCTAAAGTTCCCACAAAAATGACTGTTGGAAGTGCAGGGTTAGATCTTTATGCTGCCAAAGAAACTATCATCCCAGCTGCTAAAGTTAATGAAAAAGGTTTTGTTGATATTGGTAGGGAATTAGTATCTAGCGGCCTTGCAGTAGAAATTCCTAGAGGAATGGTTGGTAGAATAGCTAGTCGTTCTGGGCTTTCAGTAAAATATAATATAGAAGTTGGAGCTGGATGGATTGATAGTGATTACAGAGGAGAAATTTTAATAGAGTTAAAAAATTTTAGCGCTCAACCTTTTTTGGTAAAACAAGGTGAGCGCGTTGCCCAATTAGTTATATTAAATCTAGGAGAATGTCTTATAACAGAAATCCAAAATCTTAACGAAACTACACGGGGAGAAGGAGGTTTTGGTTCAACAGGAGTTGGTTAAAAATTACACCCATATTTTTCCAAATTTTAGTAGAACGCTCAAAGTGCAAACCTACCATCCAAAAATCATTCTCACGTTTTACCCAACAAACTTTGGCGGTAGCTTGATGTGGAATTAGACCATTACAACTAAAAATTTGTAATTCTTGCCCAATTTTTATTTCTTTGTTAAGTAAAAGGCAAGCTCCGGATAAGCTAATATTTTGTGTTAAAACTACTTCTACAAAAATTTGACCCTTGCTATCTTGACCTTGAATTCGCAAGGGCAATTGTTGTGGGTGACGTACTTCTTTTCTTCTATTTGCAAAACTTTGTTCAACCATTAAAACCTATCCTATAAAACTTCAATGTTAAGGATTTGGCACTGGTAATTATAGCGTTATCAATTAATCAGTAGCCGCAAATACGATAACTTTTACTAAAACGTTCTTAATAAATCTACTGGTTGAGCATTTTATCAAAAATTTTTTGTAATATTTAAACTTTAATGAAATTTTTATGTAGTATTAGTACTTTGTTAATGTTTAACGATAATATACTTTGGTAGTATTATGGAAAAGTTTTTCTCTAAATATTATTTAATTTTAATCCTCTATTGGTCGATTAATTTAGTGTGCAACAATTTGTTGCTTGAGTTAGGAAAAATTAGTATTCTTATTAAAATTGCGTACTAGAATATTCTTTATTTCAGAAATGGCAAAGAGATAATTTGGAGGGAGATTAGGTGTTTGCCAACAGATCAAATAAGTGACTTTGAATTAATGTTGGATAGATTTGCTCACTCTTTGCGTTCACCTTTAACTTCTATTAAAGGTGCTGCAAGTGTTTTAGAACAAACAGAAGTAGAAATAGATGAAGATTCTAAAAAAGAGCTAATTTCTATAATTAGTCAAGAAGCAGCAAGATTAGATAAAACTATTGAAAAACTACTTTGGATAATTCGTATTGAATCTAAAAAAATAGAGCTTAATTATAAGCAGGAAAATCTAGGAAAATTAATAGATTCTTTAGTAAAAAGAATGTCAGCTATTTTGAATAACCATTTGTTAAAAATAGACATTTCTAAAACATTACCATTGATAGAAATAGATCGCGAGTTTATTGAAAAAGCATTATTTTACTTGTTGGAAAATGCCTCAAAATATTCTTCTGCCGGAAGTGAGATAAAGATTTCTGCAAAAGAAAAAGAAGATAAAATAGTAATTTTTATTGTAGATAAAGGTTGTGGAATACCTTTAGAAAAACAAAAAGAGATTTTTGATAAAATGTATAAACCATCTCAAGAACCTAACCAAATTCCTAGTGTAGGAATGAGTTTAGCTATTTGTCGTGGATTGATAGAGTTACATAAAGGTAAAATTTCTTTACAAAGTCAAGTGAGACAAGGTACAACTGTTTCTATTGAGTTACCAATTACTAGACTTAAATCAAGGGCAATAAGTTGATAACTTTATGAATATTCTAATTATAGATGATGAAATGCAAATATTACGCACTTTACGCACTTCTCTAACAGCTTATGGGCATAAAGTAGATATTGCCTTAGGTGGACAAGCTGGATTAGATGCAGTAAATGAGGAAATGCCAGATCTAATTATCCTTGATTTATCAATGCCTGGTATTGATGGATTTGAAGTTTGTCGCCGAATCCGTAGTTTTTCTAAAGTTCCAATTCTTGTTCTTTCTGCTAGGGAAGCTGAGCGTGATAAGGTAAAGGCTTTAGATAGCGGTGCAGATGATTTTGTTAATAAACCTTTTGGAATTAATGAATTACTAGCTCGCATTCGAGCAATTATGCGCCGTGTTAATGATTCTAATTCTGAAGTAAGTCAAGTTTCTGTTGGAAAACTAGAATTGGATTTTGATCGACATATTGTTTCTTTAGATGGCAAAAGATTAAAACTCTCTCCTACAGAATATAACTTGCTAAAAATTTTAGCTGCTAATGTTGGCCAAGTTGTCCGACATGAAACTTTGCTTGCCCGTGTTTGGGGTGCAGATTATAAAGCAGACAATGAAAACCTTCGTGTTGCTGTAAATCACCTTCGCCGCAAAATAGAGATAGATCCATCACAACCTCGTTATATTATTACTGAACCTTGGGTTGGTTATCGTCTTTGTGATCCTAATGGGAATGATTGTTAGTGTGTTTTCCTAGCCCTTTATCTACTTAATAATCTTAGGCTTAGTCTGACTGTTCCCTTATTTTATCTAGTGAAAAGCCCTAATCAAGATATGAAAAAATGTTTATGAAACTTTAATGTCTTGTTTATTAGTTATTAACGCCTACAGTGATATTCTAAGCACATCTTAAACAAAACATATTTTAGTCAAGGAGATTTTAGAAAATGATGCCACAAATGAGCCCTGTAAAATTTGATAGTAATTTACTTACTAGCCGTGAGAGTGAAGTATTAAAATTAATTGCAGAAGGTGCTACTTCTAAAGAAATTGGGCAAACTCTTGGAATTAGCTATAAAACAGCAGATGCTCATCGCGAGAATATTAAAAAGAAATTACATGTTAGTTCTATTGCCCATTTAGTTCGTTATGCCATTATGATTGGTTTAGTTAAACCAGAATATAGCTTGCAATAATTATCAACTCCTTAGTTATCTTATTTCATCCCTAGTTAAGTACAGCTTCTGTTATTTAGCCAAAATAACAGAAGCTTTTCTTTTTAACTAAAAAAGGGTAAGCCTACTTACCCTTTTTATTCACCGAATTTTTATTATTGTTTAACACAAGAGATAAGCGATTTATTTTGCTAAACTGAGATTATGAGTTGCGAAATCTCATTCTTTCAGCACGTCTATTTTTAAATTGTTCTTTGAGTTGCTCAAATTTAGCCTTTTGTTCTGGAGTCAAAACAGATAGCATTTCTTTGCGCACCTTAAGTTTTTCTCCCATTAATTTAGCCTTTAAGCTTGCCATTTCAGAAAATTTTTGTGTTGCAAGTGCTTCATCATAATTGTCAGCATTAAAAGATTTATGTAAATCTTGTCGTTTGGCTCTAAGTTCTTGTACTAGTGGTTTAATAGTTTCTTTGTGGTTTTGATGAATTTGCTTGATTTGAGATTTTTGAGCATCTGTTAAACCAAGTTGCTCAGCTAAATAAGCTCTCATTCTTCCACCATGATGTCTATGATGAAAGTCTCCCATCATATTAGATTCAGTACTATTAAAAATTTCGTCGCCTTCTGAAGTCGTTGCTCCACTAGATTGAGCAAAAGTTAATGTACTTGCTAATAAAATTAGTAACATTGCTAAAGTTTTATTAATACCAGAAATTGTCCTCATAAAAACACCATCCTTATCTATGTAGAGTTGCTTTCTACTTGAATTTATTAAGTTTGTCTTCTATTGATTAGAGGGAATGAGGCTTTAAAAAAGTTTGGGAAATTTAAAAAAATTTGCAAAAAAGTTTTTTGCTTTAAAAATAGACTTTGTGACAGTTGGAAAACAGTCTGTAGTTAGATTTTCACAATAGCCAAAATAAATGTATAAGATATTTAGAATTGATAAAGGTATTGATAGAACAGTTATGCACATTAAAAGTTATCAAATTAAAAACTCCCCTTTAGCCATTAAAATCACATCTCCAGCAACTTTAATGGAATTAATTAAATTATCATTAAGCTCAAAAGTAGTAGTAAGTTTACTAGGGCGGCCTACTTGATAACCTTGTTCTGAAGTAATTCGGTATTTGCTAGCACGTTTAACAAGATTGTTTTTAACAAGATACGCAGCTAATGGGCCTTGTGCTGAACCTGTTGCAGGATCTTCACTGACTCCTAAACCAGTAAAAAATGCTCTTATATGAACTTGTGATCCTGCTTCAACTGTTTCTGTAGAAAAGCAAATTAGCCCTTCAACATTTAATTTTTTAAGAAGATTTTCAAGTATTGCACCATTAGGACGAATGCGTTCTAATGCACGCAAAGATTTAATAGGGACTATGAAAAATGCTACAGCATTTGCCCAAATTTCTGGACTATAAGCAGCTATATCATCAGTACTTAAACAAAGACTTGCCGCTACAGTTGCTAAATCTGAAACTGTACCTCTTGATTGAGGTGTGGGTTGTTGCATTGCTACACGTCCTCGGTTGCAATCTTTTAGATCTACAAAAACACGTACTAGACCAGCTTTTAATTCTAGTACCATACTTTGATCACTAGCTAACTTAACAGCTCCTGTGGAAGCAAGCAAAAATGCTGTTCCTAGAGTTGGATGTCCTGCAAAGGGAAGCTCTGTATTAGGAGTAAAAATACGTACAGCCGCAGAAGCTTCAGGAGATTTGGCTGGTAATACAAAGGTAGTTTCAGAATAATTCATTTCTCGTGCTAACTGGGAAAATCGATTACGAGGAATGTCTGAGGCATTTGGAAATACTGCTAGTTGATTGCCTGCAAAAATTTTTGGAGCAAATACATCTAGAATGTAAAAATTCATAGGCATAGGCTAGATCCTTCTAGAGTTTACAGTGAGGCAAGCTTGTATTCTACCTGGTTTGTGTAGAAAGATAAACTATCAAAGAAAAAACTTTAAGATTTTTCCTAAACTTAAAAATTATTAGAAAATAACTTGGTTTTATGTAATAGTACTTTTGAAATATAAACCATTATCTCATTTAGAATCAAACTTTTATTCGTAGTTATTTATTTTCAAGACAGGACTTTATATGGAAGAGAATCTTATAGAAATAAAGATCTTATTTTTTGGTGCTTGTAAAGAAGCTACCAGTAGTAATGAAATAACAACTAAACTTTTGCTAGGTAGCACCATTGCAGATGCTCTTAAAGAATTAAAAATTTCATACCCTGAACTTGCAAAATTTGGAGAAAGACTACTTTTTGCTGTAAATGAAACTTATGCAAATCAAACTCATATCCTTACTCAAGGGGATATACTTGCTATATTTCCTCCTGTTTCTGGTGGAGAATATCAAGATATTTGTAGACTAACACGCCAAGAAATTAATTCGCGAGAACTTGCTTTAGAAATAATTAATTCAACAGATGGGGCTGTAGTTACTTTTGATGGTATAACTAGAGACAACAATAAAGGTCGTAAAGTCTTATTTTTAGAGTATGAAGCCTATGAGTCAATGGCTCTTAAAATGATGTATGAAATTGCTCAAGAAGCCCATTCTCGCTGGTCAATTGATAGAATTGCAATGGTTCATGGGTTGGGACGTGTAGACATTAGTTTTACTAGTGTTGCTATTGTAGTTACTTCAGCACACCGTAAAGCTGCTTTTGAAGCTTGCCATTTTCTTATTGATCGTCTTAAACAAATTGTCCCTATTTGGAAACGCGAATACTTTGAAGATGGCGCTGTATGGGTTGATCCACAAATGCAATAACTAATTAGAAATAAAACAAATAAAATACTAACAAGAAAGTGGTTATACTATGATCACAATACTTAAAGTTTTATTTAAAATGTTTTTTAGGCTATTTTTTACTGTGGAATATTATGGGCAAGAAAATATTCCTAAAACTGGTGCTGCTGTTTTGGCAGGCAACCATCCTAGTTATTTAGATCCAGTGTTAATATATATTGTTGCACAAAGACCTGTAAGGTTTTTAGCATGGGATAAAATCTTTACTATACCACTCTTAGGTTTTATTGCTAGAAGTTTTGGAGCTATTCCAGTAAATTTAAGTAAAAAAGATTCTAATGCTTTTGAACAAGCCATGAAAGTTTTGTCTAATGGGGATTTAATAGCCTTATTTCCTGAAGGTCAACGTTCTCAACGTGGTTATATGGAAAATCTAAAATCTGGTGCCGCCAGAATGGCTATTTTTAATAAGTGCCCAATTGTTCCTATTACTATCACTGGTGCTTATGAAGCTTGGCCTGTTACTAGATTGTTTCCTCGCTTACGTAAAATAACGGTAAAATTTCATGAACCAATGGTTCTTGATCCAGAGGAGTGCGAGCGCCGTCATGATGAGCATGCTTTTTATGATGAAGTTACTCAAAAATGGCGTGAAATAGTTGATCAAAGATTAATACCTGGACTAAAAGCTCAAGAAGCTCTTAATAAGCATTTTTCCAGACCTGCATCACACTTACGTATTTTTGAGTTAGCGCCTCTAGGAGTTTATTTAATAATGTTAGTTGCTTGGTGGTTATTTCACCAAACTTCTATACTTTACCTGACTTTGCCAATGCTTGCTTATTATGGCTATATAGTTTGCGACATTATGTATTTAAAGCAAGGTAGGAAAAGCAAAATTATTAGAGATTTGCTAACTCCTGCACTAATGCTAATGTGGTATCCAGTAATTACTTTAGGCTTAAGTATAAAAATTAGTGCTTTCTTAAGCTTGATGGTTTTTATTATAGGTATTTGTCTTCCATACTATTGGACAAATTACTATGATACCCAAAGATTTTTACGAGGTGTAGTGATAAGTTATTACGTAAGTTTTGTATTAGAGCTTTATAGACCTTCTCATTTTGGATTACATTGGGCATTGGCTGCATTTGCTTTTTTATATGCTATTTATCATCAAACTGTCTTCTGGTATTGTCAAATAGCTTTAATTGCTCTTTATTGTGGCTTTATTTATTGGATAATGGGGCAAGATGCAACAGCTAATTGGTATGCTTATGCTCTGTTAGGGTTGATAGTAAATATTTATATGTTATTTTTTAAGTTTACTGCTCATGATGGAAGAGTTATTTAAAACAAGTAGGTAAACAATAAAATAACTGATGGAACAGCAAGAATATAGCACAATGTTTGAACTAGAAAGCGATTATTGGTGGTTTGTTGCCCGTCGCTCTTTAGTGGAGGAAATAGTTAGGCAAGAGGCAGAAAAATGCAAAGAGCCTAATATTTTTGATGTTGGATGTGGTACAGGAGCTAATTTATTAGCCTTTAGTCAATATGGAAAAAGCTTTGGAGTTGATATGTCTAGTGCGGCAATAAAATTTTGTCGCACTCGTGGTCTAACAAACTTAGTTCTTTCAAAAGTAGAGTCTTTGGCTTATTTGTCAGATAGCTTTGATATAGTAACTGCACTTGATGTGTTGGAACATATAGACGATGATCTAGCTGCTATGAAGGAACTTTACCGAGTTTGTAAAACAGGAGGAATGCTTTTAGTTACAGTTCCAGCTTATGGTTTTTTGTGGAGTGAGCATGATGAAGCCCTTCATCATCGTCGGCGTTATGCTGCTTATGAGTTGCGCAATAAATTAACTTTAGCTGGCTTTGATATTGAAAAGTGTACTTATTTTATTACTTTATTTTTCTTTCCTATTCTTTTTATTCGCATATTACAAGGAATATTTAAAAATTCAACTCATCCCAAAACTTCTCATATTAAATTGTCTAAACCAATAAATCAGCTTTTAATTTTGGTTTTGGCTTTTGAACAATGGCTTATTCGCTTTATAAATTTGCCCTTTGGAGTTTCTATTGTATGTATTGCTCGTAAAACTCCTAGCAAATAAAAGGATTCTCTAAGGTTTTATTAATAAAAAAACTTTTATGCTGCAAGTTTAAGAAAAATTTTCATTCTCTTGTTAACAAATTGTTGAAAAATACTTGAAGCTGAAAGGGATATTTTATTATTATGGTAGATCTAAATCCAAAATTTATTGTCAGTCAGAGGAATAATTTGTCAACCGCCACATTAAGTTATACAACAACACTAAACTGCATCACAGAACTTCGTCCATGGGGTAGCTTTACAGTACTAGAAGAAGGTGAAAATTACAAAGTTAAACGCTTCTCTGTTCTACCAGGTTGTCGACTTAGTTTGCAATACCATCACAAACGCTCAGAACATTGGACTATTGTTTCCGGTAAAGCTTTAGTTACTAGAAATGAAGAAATTTTTGAAGTTGAATCTGGGCAAACTGTTTTTATACCTGTTAAAGCTGTTCATAGAATAGAAAACATTAGTGCTGATCCAGTTGTTGTTATTGAAGTACAATATGGATCTTACGTAGGGGAAGATGATATAGTAAGATTAGCTGATGATTATGATCGTAGCTAAGTATATAGTTTAGTAAATATCTTTTTCGCCTTCTGGTCTAGTTTTCCAGCGCCGATGTACCCACATCCATTGATCTGGATATAGCCGAACTATATTTTCTATTACTTTATTAAATTTCACAGTATTTTGATAAATATCTTCCTTTTGATCTCCTGTAGAAGTTATTTCTACTTCAGGTTCAAAATGGAGTTTGTGTTTTCCTAATTTTTCATCCCAAATTAAAAAGCCTGGCACTACGGCTGCCTTAGTTCGTAGTGCCAAAGTAGCTAAACCTGTAGTGGAACAAGCCGGAATCCCAAAAAAATCACAAAATACTCCTTGATTACGTACTGTATTGAGATCTATCAAAATTCCTACAGCTTCACCTCGTTTAAGTGCTGCTAGAATTGCTCTTACAGAATTGTTTTTGTCAATTGCTTTATTTCCACGACAACCTCGATAATAGTCAACTAAGCTATCAATATAAGGATTGTCAATTTGCCTCACTAAAATATTATGTGGATGTCCATATAGCGCATGAGCAAAAGATGATAACTCCCAAGCTCCTACATGTCCTGTAAGAAAAAGTACTCCACGTCCTTTTTTCATTGCATTAAGAAAATGTTCTAACCCATCATAAACAACTATTTTCTCAACTTTTTCACGTGTAAGTTTGGGGAAATAACTAAACTCAGCTAACAATCTGCCAAAATTGCGAAATACTCCACGAATGATCTTTTCATGTTCTTGGTGGGAAAGTTCAGGTAAAGCCATCTCTAAGTTACGTTTAGCTGTACGCCTTAATCTACTTGCTAACAAATAACCTAAATAACCAAAAAAATAAGCAACTCTTAAGCGGATTGGACGAGGCAAAAATGCTAATCCGCTTAAGATGCTTTTTACTAGTAAATATTCTGTGTAATTTCTAACTTTTCCTGACTTCACAGCTCTAGCAACAATCCTGCTAAAAGTGCAACGCGATCAGCCATTGAAGATAGTATTACATGCTCATATTCAGCATGAGCGCCGTCTCCATCAGCACCTAAACCATCTAGTGTTGGAATACCTAAAGCTGAAGTAATACAAGCTTCACTTACTCCACCTGTAGAAACTTCTCCTAGCTCAAAGCCTAATTTAGCCGCAACTTCACGGGCTTTTTGATAAAGTGCTACTACTTTCTCTGTGCGTTCTAACGGAGGCATACCAATTTTTCCAGTAATTTGTAGCTCTGCACCAGGTAAATAGGGTTCTAGCGCTTTGATTTTAGCATCAATTGCTTTCCCATCTGCTAGACGACAAAAACGCACATCTATTTCAGCCTTAGCACTATCAGGAACTACATTAGGGCGAATGCCTCCAGTTATTACACCTACATTTACTGTAGTGCCTTGGTCATAGTCTGTAAAACTGTTTAGTGTTTGAATTTGATGGGCAAGTTCTGTGATTGCACTAATACCTTTTCTTGGGTCTGCTCCAGCATGAGCAGCACGACCACGAATATTTAACACATAATTGGCACAACCTTTTCTTTCTGTTTTTACTGCTCCACCAGGCCAAGCAGGCTCTAAATCCAACACATAATCACACTTAAGTGCTTCAGCTTCTAAAACACTTTGATATGGTTCACAATCGGTTTCTTCAAGTGAGCTAAAGAAAAATATTAGAGGATGTTTAGGGTTACGATCTAATGCTTGCAAAAGCTCTAGAGTATGTAGCGCAACAACTAAACCAGCCTTCATATCATAACTACCTGGGCCATAAAGCTTGTCCCCTTCAATACGTACAGGACGTTCAGCTAATGTGCCTAAAGGCCATACTGTATCCATATGTCCAAGCACCATTACAGCGTTGCCTTCACCTCCATATCGAGCAACTACTACATCTCCACCACCTTCTACAGCAACACGACCACCTTTTGCTCCAAGTTTGGTTATTCTATTGCTTAAGTAATCTGCCAAGTTATTAACGGCACTGGGGGAATCTGATGGGGATTCAATTTCTACCAAAGTTTTAAGTTCTTCAATCATTGTAGGCAATTTTGCCTTAGCTTTAGAGAGTAATTCTTCCACGTTTTTACCTTATTTACCTTGTTTACTATTTTATTGATAAAGAAATCGTTAATTATAAGAAAGTATGTTAGTCAGAGGCAAGACGCTAAAACTTGTAAAAGGCAGGTTATTGCAAAAAGCAGCTTTATCCTACTTGTTCTAGTATTTTAATATAGAAGGGCAGGATTTGTTCCTGCCCTTTTTTCTTTAGCCAAGAAAGGATAGCATTTGATTAGGCTTTAATTGGAAATTTGGGAAAATACGATTTAAGTCTTTTGCCCCACAATGTTTGGAAATAACTTCTGAACAAACAGTCCGATAATCTGTTGTTAAAGCTAAATCTCTACCTTCATAAAGTTGTTCTTGTGAAAGACCAGGCCATTTTCCATAAACTTTACCCCCTTTGACTCCTCCACCAAGGATAAACATACAGTTTGCATGTCCATGATCTGTTCCTGCTGTACCATTTTCTTTTACTGTACGACCAAATTCTGACATTGTAACAATTACAACATCTTCCATACGATCACCTAAGTCTTGAGCTAAAGCAGTTATACTTCCACTAAATTCCTTTAGTAGTTGATTAAGACGAGGTTTTTGAGCTGTATGAGTATCCCAACCACCTATGTCAGCAAAGGCTATTTCTAAACCAATATTGGATTTAATAAGTTGAGCAATTTGTTTTAGGCTATTTCCAAATGGGCCATTAGGATAAGTAACTCCACTAGCAGGATTATACCCAGTAGAACGGATTTTTCTAATAGTACGCATTGCTTCTAAGGCTTCTGTTCCTGCTGGAGCAATAATATCATCATCACTTTTTCCATACATTGTCTCAAATGCACTACTAGTTTTAGCTCCGCCACGAATATCAAAAGTGTTTAAGTTTGCAATTGTTAAGCTTGGGCTTGTACCAGCTAAGGCTCTAGGTTGTTTATTTCCCATGGCAATACCGCGTAGAGCTAAGTTTTGCCCATTTTTATTAGTGGTGGAATTAGCTTGTAGATAACGATTGAGCCAACCATCAGGAGTAGTTTTTATTCCAGGTGTTCCAATCTCCATATAATCTTGAGCATCAAAATGTGAGCGTGTAGAGTCTGGAGAACCAGCAGCATGAACTATAGCAAGTTGCTTACTATCATAAAGTGACTTAAATGGACTTAGTGCAGGGTGAAGCCCAAAAAAACCATCTAAATCAATAGCTGTTTGATCATCACCTGATTTTGGTCTAGGAATGCCTAGAGTAGGCCGAGCACGATAATAAGCTGCATCACCATAAGGAACAACAGTATTAAGACCATCAGCAGCACCACGTTGAAAAATCACTATAAAAATCTTATTTCTAGTCTGATCTCCAGCAGCTAAAGCAGTTCGCTCCAAAAAAGATGGAATTGAAAGACCTGTAGTTAGACTAGCTACTGCTAAAGCACTTGATTTAAGAAAAAATCTTCGTGTAATCATAAGTAAGTAAACTCCTTAGAAATATTTTTAATGGCTGCTATTGACCTTACATTTTTTGAAATTCTGGTGAACCAAGTAGTAAGCCCATCAATTTAGAACTTTTATCGCTACTAAAACTTTTTCCGTTTAGCTCTTGTTCTAAAGCTTTGCGGGTAGGGTCTGCTATTTGTCCATGGATTACTAATTGAATTAACTGTTCTAGAGACTCAGAATTGTTATTGCGAAGCACATTAGCTGTTGTTCCAGGAATGCGACCTTCTGAAAGTGCAATACCAAAATTAAGACGTTCTACTAGAGATGCTGTATTAACCCATTTTTCTGCTGTGTCACCATATCCTGTTGGAGGCTGACAGAGGAAAAGAGGTTGCCCCATTCGGTTAAGTGCCATCAGGATAGGCACGCTAACGTTTGTATCTGCATCAGTCGTGCGTAGAGCACTTACTACAAGTGCTAGAGGACTTTTAACTTTACTTTGGTAATTATCCTTATCAAAAAACTCTTGAGAGGTAAAAATAGTTTTTAACATTGATTTGATATCGCCGTTAGTTTTAGTAAAAGTAGCGGCAACTCGGTCAACTAAGCTTTGTGGAGGTTGATCAGAAACAAAATGACGAACTAACTTTGTTGCAATAAACTTAGCTGTAGAAGGATGCTTCATTAAGAGTTCTAGAACTTTTTCGCCATCTTTCTTACCGCCACCAGAAATCTTTGTTCCTAAAACTACTTTATCACCATTATCATGCATACGTTCATTAAAAAAGAACTCTGCTTGTTCTCCATTACGCTTAATTGTCCATCCAGTAAGGCAACGAGCTACTTCAGTAACGTCCTTTTGAGTATATCCACCATCTACTCCTAAAGTGTGAAGCTCCATTAATTCACGAGCATAGTTTTCATTTAAACCACGAGTTTGTTTTTTTCCTTTACCAGCTTGTTGATTTTGTGGAGTTTGTCTTGGTATTGGAGAAGGATTTGGATTAATTTGTGGAATCCGTCGGCCACCACCTAAGCCAGGAAATCTACTTAAACGTTCTTCTCGGCGTATTTCTCTTTCTTCCCGACGTATTTCCTGTTGTTGGCGTCGTTGTTGGCGGTCAGCTTGTAGTCTTTGTGCTGCATTAGGATCAACACTTAGCCAATTATCTAAGTAAACTAACATTGCTGGACTATGTGCAGTAGCAGAGAGTAGTTTCTCAAAACTACCCATAGCATTAGGGCGAATAGTTTCTTGAATATATTCAGTAAGCAAGTATTTGTCAGGCCCTTTAGCCCAAAAAATATTAAAGTGATTAGTCCAAAAATCTACCATTACTTCATAAAGCTGGCGATCGCTATAAACAGAGCGTATGATTTGTTGTTGAGCTAGCTGCATTAATATTTCTTTAGGTGTTCCCATTACATCATCTGGATTTACACCAAGTTTTTCACGCCTTTTTTCTAAGCGACGGAGTTTTTCATTGGTTGCAGCATCATTTGTAACATCTTGACTAGCTCCAGCTTTTTTATCAAAGTCATCCTTAAGCAATTTCTTTTGAGGATAATTTCTTGCTAACTCTTGTGGATCCATCGATAAAGTATTTAAACCTTTAAGGCGTTCTTCTACAACTTTATCATCAATTTTTTCTGGATTTAGTTGTTGGTCAATATATTTTTCTATTCCAATGTGCCGAACTTTTTCAATGTCTCCTGGTCGTGGCCCATAACCTAAGCGGTTAAGCACATGAAGGATCTTTTCGTCTGCGGTTAGGCCGCTATTATATGAGTGGTTAGGTTTTTTTTCTTTCTCTATAGCTAAACTAGGTAAGGGATTACCAATAAGCGTTATTGCTAGTATAATAGTAAAGATTACTTGAGATAATCTAGTATAAAGACACTTGTTCATAGAATTTTCCCACCGTTAAATATAAGAGTTTGCTAGCTTTGCTAGTCTTATTAAATGTATATCAGCGTTTTTCTGTCTATTAGACTTTTCAAGGGTGCAATTTAGTCTTAAAATTTTTTAAATTTTTCCTAAAAATTTTCAAACACAAAACAGACCTAGCTCATGGAGATTCTTATGCTTAAATATTGGAAATTAATTCCTATATTCTTAGTTATTTTTGGTTGTGCTGCTACACGTCCTAATACTAGTAAAACAATAGATGATGCAGAAATAGATGCTATTTTTGTTAAACGCTGTGCGGGTTGCCATGGGGCAGATGGTGAACCCTCTAACCCTAATTCCCCAGATTTTACAGATCCAAAATTTCAAAATAGTATTACTGATGAACAAATGTTCAAAAGCATAAAAGATGGTAAAGGTAATAGAATGCCTGCTTATGATACCATACTTGAAAAAGAAGAAATGCAACAACTTGTAACTCATATTCGCAAAATGGTTAAAAAAGAAAAAAAATAGCTTAAAACACATTTTTAATGCTTGTTTTCAAGGAACATATTTTTGTTTTTGGTGTCCAACTACTCATACTAAATAAAATTTTTACTTTGGGGTATGAGATATGATAAACAAGCATTTAATTGAAGGTGCTTCTCTACCAATAAAACCAACTACCTATATATGCTTATTAGCTACAATTGTTGTATGGAGTTTGACTTGCTTAGGAAATATAGTAGGAGAGATTGTCTTTTACAATGCAGAACTTGAAGAAACTCTATGCTTGTGTGGGTATAATTTAATACCACCTCCGCCTCCACCTCCTTGTTCTGTTTCAAAGCTTAAGAATGAGGTAGAGTTTTATCAAAATAGTTCTGGTGAAATAAAATGGATAGCTCAAAAAAATATTTTACCTACATGTATGTCTGTAAGGACTGTTCCCAAAGGTATTTGGACTCCTATTGCTGTCAAATCTTTACCTAAAGGTTGGCAGAATTTTGATGATAAAACTATGCGTAGTATTGCTCTTAATCAAATTGCTATAAAATAACCGCAGCAAGTTACCAATTTTTAGGCAACAAAAAAATTTTTTAGTCGATAAATTATTCAAGAAAACGCTCCCGTTGAGAAGGTTGTGAACTGATTTAATCCTAACCTATGCATATCACAACTTTCTCAGCCGGAGCGTTTGTGTTTTAAAAGCTAAAATTTTAACTAACTCTAAATAGAAATTATTGCTAAAAATATCTTAATTCTAGAAAACAAAAACAGCCACTTATGTGGCTATTTTCGTTTTAGATAACAGATTTTCTAGCTGAAAATTTTGACTAGAATGTTGGGTCAGATAGTGGTTGTGTTTTAGATTCAGGAGAAATAGTATCTTCTTCAGGTGTAGGGTAGAAGGAAACAATAGAGTGAACAGAATCATCAAAATCAGCTTCTGGAAGTTGTGGAGCTAAACCCTCTCCATCAAAACCACATATTATTACTGTAATGTTATCTTCTCCACCTCGTCTTTTAGCTAGCTCAATTAGCTGCTTACAAGCCATTTCTATGCTACTTGCTCTCAAAGTAAATTTAAGCATTTCTGCCTCAGTTACTTTATTAGATAAGCCATCAGAACAAAGTAGTAAGAAATCTCCTCTACGCAAATCTATTCCAGTAAGAGCAACTTTTACTTCTTGTTGAGTACCCATTGCTTGAAGGATTACGTTTTTTATAGGAGCATGTTCAGCTTCTTCTCTAGATAGTTCACCTGCTAGGATTAATAGTTCCACAAGTGATTGATCTATTGTGACTTGCATAATGGATTCGCCGCGAATTAAATAGGCACGGGAATCACCAACTTGAGCAATAAAAGCTTTTCCTTCTCTGACTAATGCTGCGGTAAGGGTTGCACCCATACCAGATTTAGCAGAATTATCTTGGCTTTCTTTCCAAATCAAGTAGTTAGCGCGTTGGACGGTTTTAATTAGTTGTTCTTCTGCTGGACGAGAAGCAACAGATTTCATTAATTCATTACGAACAGCGGCAACGGCCATTGCAGAAGCCACTTCACCTGCTTGGGCTCCTCCCATTCCGTCAGAAATAATTAATAACGTACCTCGTTTACTAACCTTTTGGTTGTTGATTTCTTCGCCTGCTATTTGAGCGCCAGTAGCTAGATCTGAAAGCAAAAAATTATCCTCGTTGTTGGTGCGTACAACTCCAACATCTGTACAACCATAAGCTGACAGTCTAACTTCATTGGATAACTTTTTAGTCTTTTTTTCGGCGTTTGAATTGTTGGAATTAGATGACTGTCTTCTAGGGCTCATAAAAATAGGGTCAACCTCCAGGTTCCTGGCTAATAAATATTTAATGTATAGCTTGTTTATTAAAAGTTTTTAAATTTTCTTCTATAATGCACGAAGCATCACTTAATAGACAAGTACTTTTTGTTGCTATTTGCCTATATTAGGCTATTTATCAACTAAAGTGCAGCTAAAGCTGTCTGACTAACACAAAGTCTACGGCCTCGATCCACTAATTGTCCTGCATTAAGTAATTCTGTTACTATAGCTAAAGCTTCTTTATAGTCAACAAATGAGTCTTTACTGATCGCATTATCTACAATAAATCCAGGTAATCCACCTCGTTCTCTGCCAAGGCAATGAGCAAGGGATTGAACTGTATAACGTCCGGGAAATTGCATCACAATCTTAATTAATGCTTGTACTGCTTTGCTATTAGCAGCTACAGGTGTAGATAAATGGCGAACAGGTTGTTCAAAGGTTGTTACTAAGGGACGCTCTTCATTGTAGGAGAATCGGCTTTGGCGTTGGTAGTGTCCAGAACTTCCTTGTTTACTAACTTTTTCATAAAGCAATAAAGTTACAATTGCGTCTTTAGCAGCATACTCTAATTGAGCTTGTGAAAGTGGACGAGTTGCCCAATTTGAACGCTGATGAGATTTATCCATTTCTATACCTAAATGTCTCATTGCTAAAGTTGCTAAAGAACAACCTTTCTCTCCAGAACGTCGCGCTGCTAACATAGTGTCAAACACATTTTCTACAATAATATTAGCTAGTTTTCTTAATTTATTTACATCAAAACTAGCATTATGAATAATTTTAAGAATATTAGTATTAATCATTACTTCTTGTAATGAGGTTAAATCTAATGGAGAGAAACAATCTATTACCCAAACGCTAATATTGTCATTCTTAGGTATTGCGATTTGAATTATAGAGATCTTTTCTGCTGATTTGTCCCACCAATAAGCTGTTTCAATGTCTAATGCTAGAATAGAAGTCTCTGCCAAAGCTTCTAACAAAGAAGCTAAGCTTTCGGGCGTAGCAATAAATTTAACTTCAGGTTTGAAACTTAATTGCATTTAATAAGACAAAAATGCCGAGAAAGTTTCCCGGCATTTAGCTTTATTTACAATATTTTTTAGTGCTTCTTAACTTTTTTGGTTTTTGTAGAAAAATCTACAGTGTAAGCAAATCCCTTAGGATCTGATACAACCAGACGGTAAGTGTAAACAGTACTTGGAGTAAGACCAGTGTCTACATATAGCGCCTTACCATCAGCAGGAACTTTAGCTACAGATTTGTAATCTTTACCTTGTAACTTCATAACTTCAACTGTATAACCTTTAAGTTGATCGTTATGTGCGCCAAAGCCCCAAGAGATTTCTATAGTATCAGGAGCAAGTGCACGGCCACGACCAATACAAACAGGGCCAGTGTTTAAACTACCAACTCCACCACCAGCAAGACCACCATTTGAACTTAATCTAGCATAAACATTAGGAATACTAGTTGTGCTTTCAGGAGTTAATGTAGTATTAGAAGAAAATGCTATTACACTTCCATCATCATTAATACTAGGTGCAAAGCTATTACCAGAAGCATTTTGACCTGCATCTGTGACACTTACTAAAGTAGGGGTAAAGCTTTGAGTGCTAAATACATAAACATCACGAAATCCATTTGTATCGTCAACAGTTAGATCTTTGCCAGAATCCGCTGCTATAAATTGCCCGTTTCCACTCAATGCAGGCTTGTTACTTGTACGAAGAGGAAAAGTTCTTGCAGAAAAAGTTCCAGTACCAGTTGAAGTTAACACAACAACTGTTCCAGCTTCAGGTTGGTTTGAAACATAAGCTATAGTTTTGCCATCAGCACTAATGGTAGGTAGTGCTGCTCCAGCTGTTGCAGGTATTTCTGTTGGTGGATTGCTGTCTAACATACTCTTTAGGAAAAGCCTTCCATTAGAAGCAAAAACAATTGTAGTTCCATTTTCGCTAACAGCAGGTGAAGTACAATCATTTACAAATGGCTGACCGGAAGCTTGCTTGCTTACTAAAGAAACAGAATTTGTGTTTCCATTAAATAAATATACGTTAGATGTACCATCTATAGGAGCATCAACTGTAATATTAGAAGCTCTTGATACAAAAACAATAAATTTTCCATCACGACTAATAGAAGGAGAATCACTATCTGAATTAGCAGGAGTTTGGCTATTTAATGCTGTACTGATTAATGTAACAGTTCCTTGACCATTAAAGAGATAAACATTATTTCTGCCATCACCACTTATAGTTGAAGAGGTGAAAGCTATCATATCACCCTTAAAGTTTTGAGAGGTTTTTAAACCTTCTTCAGGTGGGCCACCAAGAGAAGGACTAATGAATGTTGGTTGATCATTTATAACATTTGGGTTTCTAAAAATTGCTGGTCGCTTAAAATTGTTAGCTGAGTAAGCGACTTTTGTACCATCTCCACTTACAGAAGATAGATCTCCCCCGGTAAAAGTAGTATTGGTTGAATTAAACTTTACAGGCCCGCTAATAAGTCTGGTAGTTTGCCCATTGTTTTGTTGACCATAGCAAAGGCCAGAAAATACAGCTAATAGTGAAAAGGACAATATTACGGCTTTGGAAATTTGGGAAAAACGATCAACCATACAGAACATTTTTTCCTCGCTATCTGTTTAAAATTTTTTTGGAATTGGTTTTATTAAAGTTGTAAACAGTAGAAATAAATCTATTCCACCTATTTGCCAATTATATACAGATTGCTTGTTATATCCAACTACTATTTTGCAGCTTTACTCTTATGCCTAACATATAAATACGATTCATTGAAACTTAAATGAGTCTCTTTACCCGTTAAACAAAATAAAAAGTAGCAATATACTGTTAATAATAAAAGATAATATACCTAAGTACTTTCCTGCTAATGCCCAAGGCTTGTAAATATGTCCAATATTGTGATCATCAATAAGCTTTAATGCTTTTGAGGATAAAAGAAATGACACAGGGCCAATGATTATCCCAAAACAAAATAACCCCAATACAGAAAAGGCAAAAGACAACATTGCATAACTTTTTATTTGATTGTTTGTCCTATCCCAAAAATTATCATCAGCTATTAGCGGTTGTGGATAAGGGGTTGGATAAGGTGCCCCCTTTTGTAACTGCATATTTCCTAAATTGTTATATGGTGAATAACCATAAGTATGACTGTTAGGGTTTGAACTAAAATCAGAATATTGATCTGTATAAGTAGGTCTTAAAGGTGCATCTTGATAATTTACACTTTGATTGGGTATTTGTACTTGGTGTGGATCATTAGAATTATTGTCTAAAGGATAAGGTTGAATATATTGATTTCCAGTAGGATAATAGGTAGAGCTATAAGGTGAAGGATTTGTTAGGTTATTTGTTTTACTTTGCTTATTAATTGCTGGATCATTTATATTAATACGTACAAATAGATCCCCATTGGTAGATTGGCCTAACAACGGCATTCCCTTACCATGGATAGTTATAACGGTTTCTCCTGAAATTGTAGCAGGAAGCTCAATCTTAGTGGTTTCTCCATATAAAGTAGGAATATCTATACTTGTTCCAAGCTGGTTACTAGTGATATAGGTTGTGTAATAGAGATTATTTCCATCTCTTTGAAAAAGATAGTGTTGTCTTATAGTGACAGTGACATAAAGATCTCCTGCACTAGCCCCTCCAGTTCCTGATTCCCCCTGACCTAACATACATAAACGCTCACCATCTTTAATACCAGGAGGAATATTTATATTAAAAGATTTTTCTGTAGTGAATTTGCCTTGCCCTTTACAAGTTCGACATTTAGTGTTTTCTTCTAGGATACCTTTCCCATAACAGATAGAACAAGTTTCAAGACTAGGGATTTTGATAGGTAATGTTGTACCTTGTGCAGCTTGTTCTAAACTAATTTGAGCGTTGAAGTTAAGATCACTTCCACGTTTACCTGTTTGATCTTGATCTGTGTATTCCATAAATTAACTACTAAGTCTAGATTTCTATTATATTTTAATTATACAACAGATAAGCAAAGATTTAGATGCAGGCTACTTGATTTCTTTTTCTTTAACAGCAGAACTAGCAGTTTCTTTATTTTCACTATCAAAATCTAAGAGCCATAGACTACTTGAAAAGGCACTGAATTTGAAATGTTTCACCATCTTAGCTTTTTTTCTATATTCATCAAGTGAATGGAAAGGTACTCCTCGCGGGCCTAAGAACCAAGACCAAGTTCCTTCTGTTTCATCTAAAACGCCTATGAAATAGACTTTACCGCCTCGTTCTTTAGTTTCTTCTATTAGTTTTTTTACATCATCTAGAACAGCTATTCCTTTTTGTTCTGCGCCACTAGGAAAGCTATATATATGGTGACTCCATAAAGCTCCATATAACAGAGATACAAAATCCCAATCATCAATAACTAGATCAGGAGGAGACTTAACAATTTGTGAGACTTCTTGAGCAGCTATTAGAGCTTTGTTTTCTTGGAATCGGCTAGGTGTTAGCCAAAAGAAGTTAGAAGAAATTTCTAGAAGTAAAATTATAGAAATAATAGGTATAGTTAATTTATTGAGGACACTGTATTTAGAATCAAAACAGTTTTTAATTAAGATTCCAAATGCAAAAATCAAGCAAAAGTTAGGTTGTAACCATAATTTATCATAACCAGGAAACCAATAACCTGCGGCTAGCAATGTGGTAAATGCACCAGCTAAAGCTGCTTGAACAGCGATTTTTTCATCTATTGGGGCTTCTTTGATTTTTCGCCAATTTAAAACTATGACTAAGATTAAAAATAACACTAATCCATATATTAAGAATGCCCAATATTGCCAGTGATCATTTAAGTTTTCTACTGCCCAACCTACAATGCCAGAAAAATCCCCAGGCATTATTGGAAAAACGTTGCGCAAAAATTGAACAGGTAAGGTAAGGAATTTCCAAAGGCTTAAGCTTCCATAAACATTATTTCCTTTGACTGAAACTAAACGTTGGATCATTAAAGGAAGACTTCTTGTTCCGCTATAGTAGTAGGCTGAGCCATAAACAGCTGCTACTCCAAATGCACTTCCGCTAAACAAGTAGAAAAGTCTTAAAAGTCTGTCTTTTAGTGTTAAAGGCTGCTCATTGTCAGATAATCCTAAACAAAGAACTAAGCCAAGAGAACCTATTAAGACCATTGATTGATAAGTTCCCATAGCCAAAGCAAAAAGACACCCTGCCAAAAAAGCAACTTTGGGATAACCTTTTTTTAAGCCTATTGCTAGGAGCGTTATAGCTAAAACACTCCAAAGCAAGCCTACCATAGGCTCTGAAGCATTTGTAGCATGCAGTAGAAATGCGCGGGAAAACCCATAACAAGCTGTTATAACTAAAGCATATTTAGTGCTATTAGTAAGTAACTTTATAAGTAAAAAATAAAGTGCCAATACTATTGACGCTGCTAAGCTATTCATTGCCGTAGTTAAGTGAATGTATTGGATTCTATCACTAGCTGTTATTCCTAGAAAAATTAAGAGCTTATGCCAAAAGAACACATTTGTAGGAAACAGCATGTGATTATTATCATGAAAGAATATTTCATTACGATAACTTACTTCTATGCATCGTGTAGTTCCGTCTACTGCCATATAATCACGAGAGATAAAGACAATAAATAGTAGAAGAAAAAACAAACCAATTAAGAGAGCTTGTGAATAAGTATTTTGTAACCAATTTTTCATAGAATTTGAGGACTGTTCCAAATAGGATCAGTAGCTAAAGAGATGATTCTTAATTCTTGTGCTTCAGTTTGAAGAGGTACTTCTAAATCATTAAAATAGCGAGAAATAATACCTTCAGGTACCTGTCTATTTCGTTGTCTATTTCGAGATAAAATTTCATCTAAAGGTAAATCAAAATATACAATTGTAGTGTGTGCATAATGATTAAATGCAAGTTGAAGTGCAGTGTGACGGTGGCTAAATTGAGTGTTTGTAGCATCAAAAATCACAGGTTTGTTTGCTTTTAGTTCATTGTCAATATCTACATGACACTTTTGAAATACTTGTGAATTATCATTTTGCCAGTTTACATCATTAAAAAGCTCTTCTCTTTTTTTATCAGAAGAAATAACTTCTATGTTGGGAAGAGTTTTTTCCGCCCAAGTACTTTTGCCACTCCCTGGAGCGCCTACCATAACATATAAGTGAGCCGTTTTAGGTAAAAGTATATTGTTATGCTCAGAGATATAGGCAAGTGCTTGCTCTGGGCTTTGTATTCGTCCTTGCAAGCTTAAATTAAATATTAAGTACTGAATACGCTTTTGCTCTTTAAGCTCTAAAACACCAAGCTTATATAGAGTTTCTTGAGAAATAAGATACTCAGTGAATTGATCATAAGTGTAATTCCATAGGTTATGGTATTGGCAACGTGAGCGAAAAACATCAACTTGTGCTAAAGTCCTTTCTATATCACTACCTACACGTCCTAACCAATCAGCACGAGTTAAGTGATATAAAGCTGGCAAGCTTAATTCACTAGCTAGACGCAGATATTGTTTGAACTCAATATTAATTCCATTAATTGTGTAATCTGGAGTTAAGCTTTTAATCATACGGTAAGCAACCATATGACGTAAAATCAGCCTAAGTACTTGATGTTGAATATCAAAAGGGACTTTTAGAAGTAGTAGGATTTTTCTGGCTAAAGGTAAGCCAACAGCAGAATGGCTAGGAGAGATAATTCGGTTATCAATAGTAGTATAAGTTGTTGCAGGTTTGCCTATATCATGTAAAAGTGCTGCTAAATAAATAGAAACTTTGTCTTTATATGATAGGGATGGATTTGTAAAAATTTCTTTTAGTGCTTCATCCATCACCATTTGAGTATGAGTTAAAACATCTCCTTCAGCATGCCAAATATTGTCCTGAGGACATTCTGACATTTGTTGTAGTTCTATAAATTCAGAGTTTAATGCTTGTTTATAATGGGCTAAATCTATTGGTTTTAATGTTGCAAGTTTGTTAATAAAAGTTTGTAGTTGATCAAACATATATAAAGCCCAGTAATGATAATTAAACAGTTAACCTACTCTACGAGCACGCACAGACAAAACAGAACCAATAAAAATTAAAATTGCACTGATTATCATTCTAAATGTTAAATGTTCTCCTCTAAAAGCAATTGATAAAGTAGCAGCAATTGGAGGTTGAATATATATAAAAAATGCTACTAGTGAAGACTCAACTCTTTTAAGTGCCCAATAATTAAAGAAATATGCTAAAACAGTTGGGAAAATTACTATAAATACTACCCATCCCCAAACATAACCGGAAATAGCCCAAGGGTTAAATTTTAATAAGGCTGTAGAACCATATCCAGTAATAACAGTAGAGCCAAAAGCTAATAAAATTGCAGTAATAACAAAAGGATCATAACGCATTACTATTTCTTTACTAATTACTAGAAAAAAAGAAAAAGATAATGCATTTGTTAATGTAAGTAGATCTCCTGTAATATAAGAGTTATCAAGTTGAAGTCGGTCTATTCCAAGTAAATAAAGAACTCCAGCTAGTGAGACAATTATACTTATAGCTTTAGATGATGAAAATTTTTCTTTGCCTAACAAAATTGCAAATAAAAGTGTAGTGATTGGAATAATAGTATTGATAATTGATGAATGTGTTGGAATAGTTCGAGCTAGACCTTCAGTAAAACATATCTGATTGATTGCAACACCAAAAAGCGAGTAAATAAAAATTAGCCCAAAATCACGAATACTTTTAGGAAAGTTTTTCTTTGCTCTAGGCAAAACTAAGAGCAGCATTACAATTGCTCCTAGTGTTACTCTAAGGGCTGCCCAAGCTGGTGCAGGAATCTCTTTTAGAACTTCTTTAGCAGCAAAGTAATGTATTCCAAAAAATATTTGTACAGAAAGCAGCGCCAAGTAAACTTTATTTTTAGACTCAGTTGTAGTTGATTCTGAGCTTGCAAGAGGAACGGTTAGGGATTTTTCCATCTAAATTTTATTGTCCAAAAATATTTTATAATAGACAAAACGTCTGTCACACATTATATTAGTAGCATAAAAAGCTGTCAAAAGTTATATGACGAGATAAAATGCTATTAAATAAGTTAATTACATTATTTTCTTGCCCAAAGCAGATAAAACAAGATCTGCACCAAGTTTCCCAGTTCGGTTTTCTATATCTAAAACAGCATTAATTTCAGTAAGCTCAATAGAAACAGCTTTTCCGCTATCATAAATTTTTTCCATAGCTAAATGGCTTTCCCTATAAGTTCCACCTCCAGGAACAGGCGTTCCAACTCCGGGGGCATAAGTTGGATCTACAAAATCTATATCAAAAGTGGCATGAAAGCCTACAGTGTGACGAGAGGCAATATCTATAGCCTCATCCATAACACGACTCATTCCTAGTTCATCAATATCTCTCATAGTAAATACTTTTAGACCAATATGACGAGCTAGTTCTATTTCTCCAGGATCTAAATCCCGAACTCCTATTACAACACAATCTTCAGGACGGACTTTGGGATGAAATCCTCCAATATTAACTAATTCTGGAGCTCCGTAGCCTAATAAAACGGCTAAAGGCATACCATGAATATTTCCAGAAATAGTTGTTTCTGGAGTATTACAGTCTAAGTGTGCATCAATCCAAACTATGCCTATACGGCTAGATCGTTCTTTATAGAATTTAGCTACCCCAGAAACGCTACCTATAGCAATAGAATGATCCCCACCAAGGATTACAGGTAAGCTATCACTTTCTAAAATTTCTACTACTTTATTAGCTAAAACCTCATTGGCTTCAGAAATTTCTTTTAAGTATTTAGCATTACAATGTTCATTTACTATAGTTTCAGCAAGTTTAACAGGAATATTACCAAAGTCTTCTACTTCGTAGCCAAGGGCTTTAATTTTTTGACTAAGACCAGCAATTCTTACCACAGAAGGCCCCATGTCAACACCACGACGACCAGCACCAAGATCCATAGGAGAGCCAATTATTTTAATTTTATTTTTCATAACGAAGAGACCAAAAATAAGATAGGATAGAAAATTATACCAGCAGTAAATATAATTTATAATATAGTTTACCAAAGACTTCGCCTAATTGCTTGACAAACAAGTAGTATCAAGGATATTTTCTTATCTTCACCTTATCAACAAAAGTTAGATTTTTCTATTTAGGAGTTACGTCCGTGGATTCACAAAAATCCGATAAACCCGCAAAATTTAAAACCGCTAGACCTGTTTATGATGATCCACTTTGGAATCTTTATGACAGTATTTACTTAAAAATAGGGCCAAAAAGAAAACAAATTGTTTCTGGAGTAAGCCTTTTTATAGGGTTAATATTAATTGGCTCACTAGCTTATGGAGTTTTGTCTTCAAGAACTGCTAAAGCTCAAGAAGCTTTAGCAGGAGCTTTAGAAATCTATAAAGCTGATGTTATAAAACCTGGCTCAGAAGAGGATAAAAATAAAAACCCTGCTAGAAAAACTTACACTGATGAGCAGCAAAAGTATAAAGATGCTGCAACGGAATTTGATAAAGTCGCAGCAGATTATTCTTCTTATCATGATATTGCTAGTTATTATGCAGCAATGAGCCGTACTCACTTTGATTTATCTAAAGCACAAGCAGATTTAGAAAATTTAAGTAAGAATAATTCCAGTGTAAGTTTATGGGCTAAAATAGGTTTAGCTGAGTTGTATGCTTCAACAGGACAAACAGAAAAAGCTGTTACAGCTTATCAACAATTAAAAGATACTTCTGGTGCATTACCTAAATCAGTAATTTTTTATAATTTAGGTCGGCTCTATGAACGTCAAGGCAATAGTAAAGAAGCTATTGATGCTTATACAGAAGCAGCTAAAGATAATCGCTCTTCTGCTGAAGGCCGTAAAGCTTATGAAAGATTAAATATCCTTGATTCTGCTGCTGCACAAAAAATTCCTTCAGAACAACCAAAAACTGATGATGATATTTAATGCAAAATAAACTTTGATTGTTTGCCAGAAGTAAGTTATAAAAGAAGTTCGTATAAATACTAGGGAAGTGAGCATAGTAACTCTAACTTGGAGTAAAATTAGCGTAAGCTAGTGGTATTTCAATTGTAGTTTTTGGCAAGGGTATGAAACAGAAGATAGAAGTAAGAGTTTTATCTCATATTTACTGGATAATGGGTTTAATAGTTTTAACAGCTGCTGCTTCCTTGAGTATTGATACTTACTCTGATTGGATAGTTGGTTTATTAATATTAGCCATTACTTTTATTTTGGTTGGAAGATTAGAGAAAGTAAGTTTTGATGGCAAAGACATAGTTAGAAGTGGTTTACTTGCTTTTTTAGAATCTGTTATTTCTGGCAAAAAAACTTCTTTGGCTTTAGATCAAATTGAGATGGTTGCTACAGAGGCAATTCGCTCTCGTAGAGGGTTACGCCACATAAAGTATCTTTATAAAATTGCTATCTCTGGAAAAAATATACAGCTTATTTTGATGGTAAATAGCAATCAAGCTAATGATAAGCGTCATGCTTTAGTTAAAGAGCTTTTTAACTTATTACCTGAAAGCAAAATAGATCCTCGTTCTAGTGAACTTAAACAACATCTAAATAACCCTGATAAAGTGATAGCAGAGATTAATAATCAAGAACCAACATTTCAAGCTACTCCTACAAATCTACTACGTAAAGCAGCTAATAGTTTAAAGCTAGAAGGAAAAATGCAAGAAGCTTTGAAATGTTTTTCATTAGCTTATAAAAAAGATCCTCGCAATCCACAACTACTTTATGAGATGGCTAGATTCTTTCGTTCTTTGTCTATGATAGATAGCCCTCAGTTAGTAAGCCGTTCTCGTGCTTGTTTAAGATTAGCTGCATTTTTAGCTAAAAATGAACCTCACTTACTAGAACGTATAGGGGAAACCTATTTTGAGCGCTTAGAATATAAGCTTGCTGCTCGTTGTTTTTCTCGTGCTTTAGCTGTTGAGCCAATG
The DNA here is from genome assembly GCA_039812885.1 of Blastocatellia bacterium. Taxonomy (GTDB): domain Bacteria; phylum Acidobacteriota; class Blastocatellia; order Chloracidobacteriales; family JADJPF01; genus JADJPF01. The sequence continues at coordinate 94,354 of JBDIBI010000004.1, read as the reverse complement.
CTTTATCGCTCAAATATTGGTCTAGCAGAAATTGCTTTAAGAGATGGTAAGCTTGCTCATGTTGCACATTTTTATATGGCAGCCGCTAGTGTTTCTAATGATAAAGCTCAAAAGGAACTTGCTACACGTGAGGCTAATTATTATGAAAGACTTTGTAGTGATGAAGATTACTTTGAAGCTGAAATTAATAGAATTAACAAACTAAAAAACTTTCAATGGGCTAGAGATTGGGCAAGTCTTTTACTTATAACTTTTTGGCTCTTAGCTTTGCTTAGTGGACAATTTTCAGCAGATATAGGTACTTTTGCTTGGTCAATAGTCTTTTCTAGCAGCTTTGTTTGGTTTGCTTCTGTGCTATTTTCTTTTCACTATAGTCAGCGCCATCCTTAAATAAATTTAGAATTTCTAAATATTAATTATAAAAGTCATACCACCTAAGGCAAACTTAGGTGGTATTTTAGTTTATAGTGAATAAAATGGAATTTGAGGGTCATTTGTAGTTGCTGAGCCTATGCTATAGAGTGTATTCATTGTTTCACCCATTAACATATGAACACCACGCAACCAGTTTATATCATTGATAACTTCTGGAACTTTGAACCTAAGAACATTTATTTCCCTAGGTAGAGAAAGACTTTCAAACAGATCCATCATATCATTTCGACAAACAGAAAAATGTATACTTGGATGTTGAGGAATAAGTTGAATAAGATTTGGATTAGAGAATAACCTACGTACTTGATCTTCACTATTACCTCTAATTATAAATTCTTCATCAAATGCTGGATATCCAACTTCAATATCTTGCATTCCTAAGAGTTTACTAATTCCAGAGAAGATATCTTTGTGAAAGGTTTCAAATTCAAAGTTATCTGGAGTAAAAAAAGCAAGACGGGCTCTTGTATAATTTGGACTTCTATTAGGTCGAAATGTATCTACTGTCATAGACCAAGGCCCTACTTTAACTGTTAAATGTGAATTTGAACCAAAAACTGCTCCTGAATGAAAAACTCCTCCAAATTCTTGCGCAAATTCTTGCCAAACATCTTCTCTTGGTGGGTTAAAAAGTTGTGCTAATCCCATAACTAAAATCCTTTCAGTACTAGAAAGATTTATTGAGAGTTATTTACTAGGGGTAATACTAGTAGTTGTGGTAGCGTTCTCAGATAAATTCTTAATATGTTTTAATACTCGTAAATGTATGCGGTGGATAATACCATCTGACCAGATTTGCCAGTAGTTATAAGGCCAAATCTTATGACGATACCAAGTTGTACCTTCTATTCTAGTGCGTCCTCCAGGCAATTCAGTAAGTAAAAATTGTCCACCTTCAGAAACCAAATAATTGTTTAAGTGTGGTGGATGTATGTCTGAATAAGGTGTTAATTCTTTCATTGCAGGAGGTTGAGAAGTTACGGAGAATTTTAATAATCTTGGCTCATCCCAAACTTCAATTGGTTCAACAAATGGCCCTGTTGAGAAATTGCAATAGCGAATAGCTCCAACACCATGCCCTTTAATTTCAGCTTTTATTGGATAAGCAATTCCAACCTTAAATAACCAAGTATCCGGTGCAGGAAGTTCTGAAAATGTAACTACATTATTCCAAACTACTGAAGCTGGTGCATTTACTTCAATGGAAGTAGTTACAGGAATTAAAGGTGCTTCAGCAGGACTTTCTGATTCCACTCCAATTAATGTAGGAGTTGCTAATAGCAATAGCATTGCTGCTCTGTGAGTTTGGCCTTGTAACCATGGTCTTGTTTGAATTATATAACCTACAATACCACCAAGTAATCCTATTACTAAGCCTATTGGTGCAGCCATTAATAAACAAATAGCTCCTTCTATTGCAATGGAAAATAGTCCTAAACCTAGTAAAACTATTGAAATAGCAGATACAAGCAAACAACTACCTATTCCTTTTGGCTTATGATAGCCATGTGCTAAAACAGAAACTAAACCAAGTGTAAATGGTAAGCCTACAAAAAGACTCCAACCATAATTTCCTAATATAGATACAGCAAAAATGGTTGTTCCAAGAAATATAGGAATAGTTATTAATAAACCCATTGCTGCACTTCCAACAGGGTGTTCTGGAATTATTCTGTCTAAAATACGTTTTACTTTGCTTGGTTCATAAACTTCTTTACCTGTTTCTTCACGAGAAGGTAATGTTGCTAAAATAAGGAAAAATAAGATGTTTACAAGAGGAACAAAGAAAAATACCACTAACCAGGTTGGTATTTGTACTGCTCTTAAACGCCTTAGGGTTAAAAAAACTCCAACACATATAAAAGGGATTGCCATTGCTAACAAAGTACCATAAAAAGTTTTGTCATTACCTGTTAAACTAATGACTCTTGCTTCAGATGGTAGTGCTAAATAGCTAAAAAGTGACCAACTTCGATGAAAATAATATAACGCAACTAAACGATCTAAGTTATATTTAACTGCAAAAAGAATTGCTCCCCAGATTAGGTATGAACCCCGATCTATTTTTCCATCAGGGTGCCAAAGATCAGAAATTTTTATACCCATGAATTCTCCTAGCCTCCAACTGCTTAATAAAGTGTTGCAGCGACTAGTTTACAGTATTTAGCTTATAAGTTCTAAAAATTTTTTCATATCTTCTGGAAGTGGAGCAACCATGTTAAGTTCTTGTTTATGAATAGGATGATTAAATTTTAACGATGAAGCATGAAGAAGATGCCTTACAGGCTTAAATGTTAGTTGTTTTTCTAGTTCTTGGTTTTTATCTAGTCCATAAGCTTTGTCTCCAAGAATTGGGTTGCCAATATGTTCCATATGAATGCGTAGTTGATGAGTACGACCAGTATGAGGCTGTAATTCTACTAGCGAGAATTGTGTATTATGCGTTTTTACTCTATAAGTAGTATAAGCATGTTTGCTATTTTCCTCTGTGACATGCCAATGAGGTAGACTTTCTCGCCAACCTATAGGAGCAAGAATTTCTCCTTCTAATTTATCTGGAACACCAAAGACAATAGCTTGATAGGTTTTCTTTACAAATCTTGAATCAAATTGATGTGCTAAATTTTTCATAGCAGTAGCTTCTTTGGCTATAAGTAGAACTCCAGAAGTTTCACGATCTAATCTATGTATAAGAGCAAGCCTAGGGTGTTTTTCTCCTCGTTTAAGTGAGTGGTAAATAAGGCCATTAAGCAAAGTTCCTCCACGCTCATAGCGACTAGGATGAGAAAGCATTCCAGGCGGTTTATTTACTACTACTATATATTCATCTTCATAAAGAATGTCCAAACTAATATCTTCAGCTTCTAATTTGCAATGTAGATGGTTATCCATCTTTATAGAAATTTGGTCATTAACTTTAATTCGCCAACCTGAAGATCTATGAATCCCATTAACTAGCACATCTCCAGCTATAATAGCTAATCTTATTGCTGCTATTGGCATCAAGATTTCTTTTCTATGGACAAATTCTTCAAGTTTTAGTTTGTGTTCTTCTTCTGTAACAATATAAATATCTTCTGTTAATTTTTCAGTCATAGCAAAAATAGCTTTATTTAAGGTAAAAATTTGTAACTTTCTACTCCATCGAGCGTTATAATAGCAATTGTTAATGATAATCAAAAATAATTGAGGTTAAAGTTTTGCGTTATCATAGTTTTTTACTATTGTTAGGTTTAGTTTTAGCTTTTTCATTTACTAGTATAAATGCTGAAGCACAAGTTAAAAACTCTATTAAAGAGCAAGAAATTAATGCACTAATACAAAAGGCAGAACTCCATTATCAACAAGGGGTTATAGCATTATCTGAGAATAACTTTACTCGCATGAGATCAGAATTTGACTCAGCAGTAGATGACTTATTAATAGCAGGAATAGACCTGCATTCTGATTTGAGACTACAAAAATATTATAAAGATTTAGTTGATAGGATTGTTCAACAACAACTAGCCGTTAGAGCAATGAATAGCTCAGCTCTTAGCGATCAACGCTATGAAGGTACACCAACTAATGATATTGGCCGCATTACTGAACAAGAACTGCAAGCTTTAGCTGTAACATCACCCCAACAACCACAAGTAAAAACTACAGATTTTAACTTTAAGGCAAATTTTCCTGCTAGTGTAAATCAATTTATTAGCTATTTTACAGTAGGCAAAGGTCGAAAAACCTTAGAAATAGGGCTTGCACGCTCTGGACGCTATCGACAATATGCAGAAAAAGTTTTTGAGCGTGAAGGTGTTCCAACAGATTTAATTTGGCTTGCTCAAGTAGAATCTTGTTGGCAACCTGTTGTAACTTCTCCTGCTTCTGCAAGAGGACTTTGGCAATTTATACCCTCAACTGGGAGCCGTTTTGGCCTAAATCAAAATGCTTGGTTAGATGAACGCCTTGATCCAGAAAAATCTACTGAAGCCGCAGCTCGCTATTTACATTTTCTTGCAGACCGCTATGCAGGCGATTGGCTCCTAGCTCTAGCAGCTTATAATATGGGTGAAAATGGCTTAGATAAAGCTATTAACCGTTGTGGATATGCTGATTATTGGGAACTACGTGAGCAAGGTTACATACCTCAAGAAACTCGCAATTATGTGCCTGCTATTTTGGCTGTAATCGCAATAGCTAAACAACCAGAAGCTTATGGTATAGATGTTAAAAGCGAAGGCTATTGGCAATTTGACCGTATTGCTGTTGCTGGAGGAAATTCACTTAGCACAATTGCTAATACACTTAATATATCATCTGATAGCTTATTAAAACTTAATCCTCAGTTAGTTTCGTACGAAATACCACCAGCTGGATATTCATTACGTATTCCAAAAGGTGTTGAACCAAAAAGACTAGCTTTATTAACTGGAACAGAAAGCGAAGGATACAAGGTTCAAAATGTGGTTAAAAAACGAACTAGAGCTAAATAAATAAACATATTAACTTGTATTCATAATTTCCAATTTGCACTCATTTTCCCCAGGTAGCGCTAGAGTTCGTTTTTTGTGATCCCCAAGATATACTCATTTTTTATGATCCCCCAATTATGCTCATTTTTTTATGATCCCCCAATTATGCTCATTTTTTTATGATCCCCAGGTTACGCTCGCTAGCGCTCGCTAAAACCTGGGGCTAATATGGGTTGAGCGAATAAAAATTGGAGTTATTTCAATAATTAAACCCATAGCAATTTAGTGCTTTTAAATAGGTTGCAATTATTTGTAATAGCCCAACCCATATTAGCCCGGGGTTTTAGCGAAGCGTAACCCCGGGTTTATAGCGCACCCCCCTGGGAGGGTTCAATAGGTTTTATTTAATAGGATCGTTAAGAGAATCAAAATCCTTTATTTCTGGCCAAATTAGTGCAGTAGCGATAACAACTAAAATTGTACCAATACCACCACCCACTACAGATGCAACAGGGCCAAAGAGTTGTGCTGTTAAGCCTGATTCAAAACCTCCAATTTCATTTGAGGAAGTAATGAAAATACTGTTAACAGCTGAAACACGACCTCTCATATTATCAGGGGTTAAAACCTGTACTAAGGTTTGGCGTATTACTACGCTAATATTATCTACTGCGCCAGATAAAAAGAGCATTATAAAAGAGAGTGGAAAAGAGCGAGAAAGGCCAAAAACAATTGTAACTACTCCAAAAATTATTACTGCCCACAAAAGAAGTTTGCCTGCTTGTTTCATAGGCGGCATGTAGGCAATAAAAAAGGCTATAAGCACTGCTCCAATTGAAGGTGCAGCACGCAGCCAACCCAGACCACTTGGGCCAACTTTCAAAATATCTTTGGCGTAAATGGGAAGTAATGTTGTAGCTCCGCCTAAAAGCACAGCAAATAAATCCAATGAAATAGTTGCAAGAATTAGTTTTGTTTCCCAAACAAAGCCAAATCCAGCAACTAAAGATTTTAATGTCATAGGTTCTTTAGAGTGAGTAGTTTGTTTACTGGAAATCATTGCTACAAAAATAAACCTTGCCAAACCAAAGACTGCATCTATAAGATAAACTGGCAGAGCAGATTTATAATGTGCAATAAGTAACCCACCTAAAGCTGGGCCACTAATTGCTCCTGCTTGAAAAACAGTACTACTCCAAGTAGCAGCATTGCTAAAATCTTTAGCTGGAACAAGTTGGGAAATCATTGCTGCGCGTGCAGGCCACATAAAAGCTCTCGCCACTGCACCTAACAACAAGATAAAGTAGAAAAAACTCACTTGAGCATGAAAATAAGAAGCTATGATTAATGCTACAGAACAAACAGTAGTAAGCAGTTGTGTAAATAGAAAAATTCGACGACGGTCAAAACGATCTGCTAATTGTCCCGCAGGTAAAGCTAATAAAACAACAGGCAAAGCTTGAATCAGCCCTACCCAACCTAAAGTCATTGGTGAGTTGCTGCGTTCATAAAGCTCCCACCCAATAGCAACGCTTTGCATTTGTTGACCAATGACAGCTAACAAGCCACCTATAGAATATAACTTAAAGTCTCTTAATCGTAGTGCTGAAAAAGGATCATGTTTAGTCATTAAAATTTTTATCTTTCAACCTAACTACAGGAATTGTTTCACAAGCGCTAGGAATAATATAACCACTTAAATTTGTTGGAATTAATTTCAAAGCCTCAGCTAGGTTACTTGCAGGTTGTATACCTAGTGATTTTACTTCGTCTTTGGGTAACTCTGAGACTAAAATAACTTTGAATCTTTCGGCTTTACTTGTCAATGACCAAGCTGTTTGACCATTTACCTGGTAATTATCTTGCAGGTATTTCCCTATTTTTTCTGAGTTTCCAAGTTTAAACCAATCCAAGAAATCATTACGTCCATATCCTTGACCACACTCTGCTAAAAGGATTATATAGCCATTTTCTTTTAATGCTCCAACTGCCATATCCAAAGCCTTATGAGCTTGAATCAGGTTAATATCCTTAGGTGCACCTCCGCAACTAGCAATAACCAAATCCTTTTTTTCAGTAATTTGTGCAGTATGTTGGTTAGCATACTCTGCACAACCGCGACGATGGGCAGTTCTCCAATCTCCGCAAAATATTTGAATTATTTCATTGTTTTTATTTAGGATGGTGTTAATTAGAAAAGATGGGGCTAGAATGCTAGCTGCTTCTTGCATATCCTCATGCACAGCATTTTTATCTAAACGTCCAGTTCCAACACCGGCACGCCGTTGAGCCACTCCATTAACAAAGTCTAGGGCTAATAAATGGTTATGCTTAATTGCTCTACTAGATGCAAGTCCTGGCAAAATAGACTTACGTCCTCCACTAAAGCCAGCAAAATAGTGAAAGCCTATTGAACCAGTTAAAATGATATGATCAACATCTAGCAAATGGCGATTAAGTTCTACAGGTGTGCCATAACTAGTGTCTTCTAAGTAAATTAGATTAGTGTTATCTTCTGGATTGTGGTCATAATGTTTAACAGAGTCAAATATTTCATCAGTAATGAGAAAGCGTTTTTCTTTTTCTGTCAACTGCCTATGAATACCTGTAGAAAAAAGAATACTAATGTTATCTAGCTTTAATCCACATTGAAGTAAACGTGCAACTAAAAGAGGGATAACTTGTTGGCTTCCTGTAGCTCTAGTTGTATCTGAAACTGTAATAGCTACATTTTCACCAATATCAATTATTTCTTCTAAAGGTTGTCCATCAATTGGATTAGCCATAGCTACCAAAATATCAGTTTGTGAAAGAGGCTGATAATCTGAAGTAGAAGTAACTAGGGGAGAAAATTGTTTTGGGTCATATTTAAAATCAATAGATTGTTTTGCGTAAGGTAAAGAAATTTTAGCCAACACTGCACCTAAATTTTTAATATTACAAGTCTATGCTTGTTGAAGTTGAGGCTAATATATTTTTTGTTTATGAGCAAGTTGCAATCTCATATTGCCAGAAATGGCAGTGTTGCCAAGAATGACATTTCTACAACTGCCAAAAGTGACAGATACTTTCAATTCTCTAAAATATATATTAGCTATAAGTCTAGCTTATGCAATAAATAAAAATATTTGAGAGCTTCTAAAAAGTTTATTAATTGTTGGCATTCTTCTTGCCTTTATTCAAAGTCACAAGCAAACACTAAGTTAAATAACATTAAATTAAGGAGATAAGAAAATGCCATCAATTAACTTTAATACTAACAATTATTCTGCTGATTATTTTGCTAATTCATCTAACAATAATACTAAACAACAATCACTAGATGCTAAACATTTATCACCAAATAACGACTGTGAACCAAAACCACAAACTTCAAATTGTGCTCCACACTATGATCTAGATAAACTTGGACATAGCCGTATTCCAGACAATGTTTGTACAGGTAATTATGATAACCCAGCTCATCAAGCTCCTAGCAATAATTGGGATAAATCACCTAGTCACGCTTGGGATAAATCCCCTAGTAGTTGTGATTATGGGCAAATGATGAAAATGAAATTACAACAACAATGCCAAACACCAAAAGCAAATAATTGTGATACTCCTTCAAAATTAGAAAAATGCTGGTCTAAGCCAGAAGATGGTCAAAAACAAATAGAAAATAAGTTGAAAGAAGCAGCAGATAAGCTAACTACTGCTGTAGATAAACTTACAAAGTTTGTTAATAAAGAAAATAAACTTCTTAATAAGATTGAAAAAGTACTTGGAAAAGTAGATAAATTATTAGAAAAACTAAAAGGAACTGCTCCAACTGATGGTAGCAAACCAGCAACTGGAACAACACCTACACCTGCACCTAAGCAAAGTAGCCCTCTTGAAGGCATTTTAGGGCAATTGAAAGAAATTCTTAGTTCACTTCAAGAGTTAATTGAAGAGTTAAAAGGAAACTCTAAAGATGGTGGAGCAGCTAAACCTAAAGATACTGGTAAAACTAATCCAACAGAAACACCAGCAACAGGTAATGATGCTGATAAAGGTATAGAAGATGATATTAAGAAAATATTAGGAGATGTGTTTGGGCTTCTACAAAAGTTAGTTTCAAGTATTGATCCTAAAACTCTTCTAGCAAATGCTACAAATGCTCAATTAAAAGCATAAAATTTAATAACAAAATATAAAACTAGATGGTCAAAAGTCTTACAAGGCTTTTGACCATTTTTGTTTTTGGCTTTTTTTATTTATTTTCTGGTAAAAACTTAGCTGCAAGTTTTGATGTTAATTTGTAACCAATCTGATTAAATAAACGTTCAACTAAACAAACATAAGAGGGCAGGATGGCTAGGTTTGATGAAACAGACTAGCAAAATAGGTGTTACTATTAGCGATGAAAAGGCTTCAAATCAAAGTAGCGATGAAGAATTAATTGCCATTGCTAGTGCTGGTAATGAAGAAGCTTTTGAACAAATATTTAATCGCCATCACTGGTGGGTAACACGTATTGTGGGTCGCTTTTTTCGTCGCCCTGAGAGAGTAGAAGAAGTGGTTCAAGAAATTTTTACTAAGCTTTACTTCACACTAAGTTATTTTTCTCCTCAACCAGGAAAAACCTTTGCTAATTGGCTCTCTAGCATTGCTATTAACTCTTGTTATGATGAACTGAGGCGACTTAAGCGAAAACCAGAAGCTTCAATAAGTGAAATCACTGAAAATGAAGCTAATTGGCTTAAATCAAAATTAAGTGATGAAGGTCAAACAACGGCTGAAACACAGGTTATTATAAGAGATTTGGCAACTAAGTTATTGGCTGAACTAAGTGCAGAAGATAGATTAGTACTTACGCTATTAGACGTAGAGCAATTATCTATAAGTGAAATAGCTAAACTTACAGGTTGGTCAGAGTCTAAAGTAAAGGTAAGAATATATAGAGCACGTATTGCACTTCGTGGTTTATTAAGTCGGTTTTTATAATATGTTTTATTTCAATAATATGGGTGAAGTGGGAAACTATGTTTTGGAAAAAGCACAAAGTATCAGATGAAAAATTAGATAGCATTGGAAAAGAATTGCTTAAAGCTGCAACACTAAACGATCAAGAAGTTGATCAAATAGCTAATGCTCCATTTTCTTATGCTCGCTTGCGCGCAAATATTATGCAAGAGTCAATAAAGCACTCTGAAGCAAGTGATAATTGGTTTGCTATAGTTTCTTTGGCTAGATATGCTATTCCTGTTATGTTAGTTATCGCCTTAATTACTATTAGTAGTTTCTGGTTATTACATCAACATACTGAACAAGTTAGCAAATCCAATGCTAATTTATTATTACCTGCTATGGTTTCAGCCCCAATAACAGCCTGTAGTATTTCATCTAAGTCAGAGTGCGTAGTGTCTAATAATGATGTTCTTTCAATAGTTTTTCAAGAACAAACATTGGAGATAAAAAATGAGTCAGCAAAATAGAGTTTGGTTAAAAGCTTGTGCAATTTTAGTTGTAGTGTTTATCTTGGGTATTGTTACTGGTGGAGCATTAAGTGGCCTTTACCAACTCCAAGCTAAACCCACAAGTTCTGCTGCTCCACATCCTAGAATGGAGGCAACTGATTATTTAGATACTCTAAAACAAGATCTTAATTTATCTCCTGAACAAGTAACTACTATGCAATCCATACTTCAAGAAACACGTTCCCAATACAAAGCTCTTTGTGCTGAAGTACGGCCAAAATATGAAGGGTTACGTGAACAAAGCCGTGCTAAAATGCGTCAAGTCCTTTCTCTAGAACAACAAAAACTCTTTGATACAGTTGTAACAAAAGAAGATTGTAATTGTCCTTACGTAAAAAAATAAACTAGGAAATTGTAGTAGATTTGTAGATTTCAGTTTTTGTGCAATATTTTCTCTAAAAACATTCCAAACAAAGACTCTAGCAAAGGTACTTGGTCACTTAAAGCATGATTACTTTTAACTAAATATAAAGGCACTTGGTATTGTTGAGCATATTTAACCGCATTTTCAACAGGAATTATTTCATCATTCCAAGCATGTATTATAAAAACTTCTGAGGCAGTAGGGCGAGGGTCTAAGTATTTGAAAAAAGGAATATAAACAGCAGGTGCCATTAAAAAAAGTCCTTGAGGTTGTACTATGCTTGATGCCACTGCTGAAACATAAGCTCCCATGCTAGAACCTACTAGGACTAAATTTTTTTCTGCTTGAGGTTTTAACTCTAATAGCATTTCTACTCTTTTCTCAGGATCAGTTGTAGCTTGATAGTCAGGACTTTCCACATCAAACCCATATTTTTCAGCTACTTTGGCTAGAGCCTTGATTTTAAGCCCCCAAGGGCCACTTTCTTTTCCATGAGCAAAATAGACTACATTATTTCTTGACATAAAAATTTCTAATCCTTAAATAATTGTAAAATAATTAAGGCAGACAAACTTTGCCTGCCTTTTTCTTTCCAAAGGTTTTTGCAAAAGAGCTAATATAGACTACTCAGCTTTACCTATAAGCTTACGAGCATAAGGAGTAAGTGCAAGTAAAATCCCTGAGCCAATTATAGTTACAACTGCTACACCAGCAAAAAGCTTAAATACAGCACCTTCAGCAGTTTCATCAAAGTTACCTGCTACAAGACCAGCTACAAAGTTACCTACAGAAGCAGCTAAGAACCAAATACCTAACATTAAACCTACTAAACGAGCAGGAGCTAATTTAGTAAATGTACTAAGTCCAACAGGGCTTAAACAAAGCTCTCCAACTGTATGAATGAAGTAAACAGAGACTAGCCAAACAGGGCTAACTTTGTCAGCCGCAGTTAAATTTGAAGCATTACCAGTAACTAGTGTTGAGGCAAAAGCCACTACAATAAAACCTAAACCAGCCGCTAGAAGTCCTAAAGAGAATTTTGCAGGGCTTGAAGGTTGGCGAGTTCCCAAACCTACCCAAAGAACTGAAAATAGAGGAGCTAACAAAATAATAAATATTGAGTTAACTGATTGAAACCAGGCTGAAGGGAAAGTCCAACCAAAAATGCTGTTTCTAGTTAATTTGTCAGCAAATAAAGTAAGACTTGATCCTGCTTGCTCAAAAGCAGCCCAAAATAGAGCAGCAGCAGCAAATAATATTATGATGACAACAAAGCGATTTCTTTCTTCACCTTTCAAGGCACGTAAAAAAGCCGCTCCGCCAATGATAATACCTACTAGGGTAATAAACCCAACTGTTACACCTACTAAATCAGTGGTTTCAATATGTTTACCACCAGTAATCATTGGCCATAGTTGTTTAATTACAAACCCAACAGCTACACCTATAACACCAGCCGCTACTATTGCAGCACCAACTTTTGAAGTGCGAGTTACCATTTCACCTGTTGAAATTTCAGGTCGATTTCCAACTCGGCGAAGATTTTTCTGAAAAAGTAAATATTGAAGTAGACCAAATGTCATTCCAATACCAGCTGCCCCAAATCCCCAATGCCAACTTCCTAAAGGATTAAATCCGCTAGCTTTAAGGAAGTTTTTAAATTGATCACTTTGAGCTAAATATCCGCATACCAAAGGAGCTATAAAAGCACCTAAATTGATACCCATATAAAAAATGGAAAATCCACCATCTCGACGTGGATCACCTTCGGCATAAAGACTTCCAACTATACCACTAATGTTAGGTTTAAGTAGTCCTGTCCCAAAAACAATTAAAACTAGTCCAGCAAAAAACGTTATATCACTAGGAACAACCATAGAGTAATGTCCACAGGCTATTATTATACCTCCAATTAAAACAGCTAACCGTGAACCTAAGACATTATCAGCCATAAAGCCGCCAGGAATAGACATTAAGTAAACAGAAGAGGTGTAAAGCCCATATATCAAAGCGGCTGTTGGTTTTGGGAGTCCCATACCTCCATTTACTGCTGGGGTAACCATATAAAGCAGTAGAATTGCTCTCATACCATAATAACTAAAGCGTTCCCACATCTCTGTGAAAAATAAGGTCATTAGCCCTTTAGGATGCCCAAATAAACCTGATGCATCAGTCTTTGTATAGTCTATTTTGGGACGATCATCTGTAGTTGCAGCTGTACTCATAAATTCTCCAATATAAAATTTGTCATCATCTCACGTAAGTGTTTTACCCGTTGTGGCTGTACAACACCATGTCTAGATTTAGGATAAATCATAAACTGAAACTGCTTGCCAGCCTTTTCTAAGGCATCTATAAATTGAATGGAATTTTGTAGGTGAACATTATCATCCATTGTTCCATGAATAAGTAAAAGCTTGCCTTGAAGGTTTGCTGCTGCTTCTATAACTGAACTTTTACGATAACCTTCTGGGTTGTTCTTAGGTAAACCCATGTAGCGTTCTGTATAAACAGAATCATAATTTCGCCAATCTGTTACAGGAGCACCAGAAATACCAATCTTAAAGCTCTTACTATGAGTAAGTGCATAGGCAGTCATATATCCACCATAGCTCCAACCCCATATACCTATTCTATTGCCATCTATAAAGGATTGTTGTTTTAACCAACTAAGACCATCTTCTAAATCTTTTAACTCAAGCTCTGCTAAATTACGGAAAATTGGATAAGTTGACCGCATACCTTGATGACTAGCAGAACGATTATCACAAATCCAAATAATATAACCTTTTTGTGCTAGTAACTGATGCCACATATATTGTGCACCTAGCCATGTATTTCTTACAGAAGGAGTTGCTGGGCCAGAATAAGTATAAGACATTACTGGATACTTTTTATTAGGATCAAAGTCAGCAGGCTTGATCATTAGTGCATCCATTGTAAAGCTGTTATCACGTGTAGGAACACGTACAAATTCAACCTTACCAAGCTTAAATTCTGATAGAGCCGCAACTTTATTCTCTTCTATTACTCTTGTCAATGAACCATCATTTTTATATAAACGAATTTGTGGCGGTGTAGTAATGTTACTAGCTGTATCTATAAAAGCTGTAAACTGTGGATTAAAACGAGCAGTGTGATTAGCTTCCCAATCTTTGCTCAAGCGAGTTAATTCACTACCATTAAGTTTAACTTTGTAGATGTCATTACTAATGCGACCATGTTCTGTAGCAGAAAAGTAAATCCAGCCATCAGCTACACCATAAAAGTCTCTAATGTCCCAATCGCCTTTGGTTACAGCTTCAAGTAATTTACCTTCAGCAGAGTAGTGATAAAGGTGTTTCCAACCACTACGATCACTTTGCCATAGAAAAGAGCCATCACTTAACCATTCTGGTAAATCTACTACTTCAACCCAAGCCTGGCTAGTTTCCTTAAGTAGATTACGAGTTTTACCTGTTTGGCTATCTGCTAAATTTAAGTCTAACCAAGTTTGCTCACGGTTTTGTACTTGATAAACAACATTTTTGCTATCAGGAGTCCAACCTACACGAGTAATTAAAAATTCTATTGGCTGATAAGTATTTAACTCTATTGGACGAGGTGAACCGCCTTTAACACTTACAACATTTAATTTTACTGTAGGGTTAGGTTCTCCAGCTTTTGGATAGTTAGTATTTTCCAAAGTTTGGTAAAGAGGTAAATGGTCAACAACAGTAAATTCAGGGACTTTTGATTCATCTAGAGAAAGATAAGCTATATCTTGAGAATTGGGACTCCACCAATATGATTGAGTAGTTCCTCGACCATAGATTTCTTCTTCATAAACCCAGTCTAAGCGACCATTAAAAATAGTTTTGTTTCCATCGGTTGTTAAGGCTTGTTCTTTACCAGAAGCTAAATCAACAAAATAGATGTTATTTTTTCTAGTAAAAGCAATTAATTTTCCATTAGGGCTAAAGCTTGGATTTTCTTCTTCATCTGGTGTATTAGTAAGTCTTTGAGCCTTATCTTCGCCGAACTTATAATAATAAAGATCTTTTTCATAATCTACGAGAACTGCATCACTATTAGGGCTAAAAACATAACTAGAAAAGTTAATATATTTTGCTGCTGCATCATGAGAAAAACCTGGAGTTGCAGCCAAAGCTTTTTCCATTTTTTCTTTATCAATAAAACTCTCAGATTTTCCAGTTTGAGCATTAACTTTTAATAGCCCAACAGGCCCTAGAGATGGATTATTGTTAAATTGCAGATAATGAGTTCCATCTTCTAGCCATCGAACAATTCTAGGTAAACTACCAGAAAAGTTTATTTGTTTTTGTGGATCATAAATATCATCAAGTGTTAAAGATTTGTTTTGAGCGCTAGCATTTATAGAAAGAAATAGGATCACTGAAACGAGTATAAGTACTCTTTTGATATACACTATTATATTGCCTCCTGATTATCTTGCTATTTATTGGCAGGTGTGAGGATATTAAAACAGATTTTGACTCTTGCTGGCAAGCTTAGAGTTGACTTTTTAAGTAATTTGGATATGCTAAAAGATGCCTTATCTTAATTTTTCTAAAGTATTTTCCAAAAAAATTAAAACCACGTTAGATGGAATTTTCCATTTTGATGTTAGAAAGTTTATATTAGTATCAAAAAATATATTTACTAACATTTAATATAAATGAGGTACAACAGTGCCAAATCCATTTGCTATACATAAATCACATCAAGACGACATAGTTATTCTTAATATAGAAGGTTATCTTGACGCACATACTGCACCACAATTTGAAGAAACTATTCAAGCAGAAGTTGATCAAGGAAAAGTCCGTATTATTGTTGATTGTGAAAAACTAACTTATATATCTTCTGCTGGTTTAGGTGTTTTTATGGGCTTTATTGAAGAAATTCGAGAACAAGGTGGAGATATTAAAATTTCAGGTCTGAACACAAAGGTTAAGCAGATCTTTGATATACTTCATTTTGATACTATTTATGACATTTTAAGCGATATTCCAGCCGCAATACATCGCTTTGCAGAAGTTCCTATTAGAAAGGATTAACTAATGCCTACAGCAATAGAAAGTACCTTTAGTCTTAGTGTTCCTTCTTCTACAAGAAACTTGGCTTTAATTAGAGAATTTGTTAGCCAAGTTGGTGCTCAAGCAGGTTTTGATGACTCAGAATTAATAAAGTTAGAACTCGCTGTGGATGAAGCATGTACCAATGTTATAAGACATGCTTATGGACATGATACTTCTAGAGAGGTTAGCATTAAGGCTATCTTTGATGAAGAAGAGTTAAGAATAGAAGTAGTAGATAATGGTCGTGGTTTTGATCCTGAATTGATCAAAGCTGAACATGTAAGACAACTAATTGCAGAACGTAAAGCTGGTGGCCTAGGTATGCAATTAATGAAGTTATTGATGGATGAAGTTCACTATGAAATTTCTCCAGGTAAGAAAAATGAACTAAAAATGGTTAAAAAAATCCTTAAACGCAATTAGTAAAATTTCTCTCAAGTTTGTTGACATGTTAATATCTATTAAGTATCTCATGTCTAAAGGTTATACTTTACTGTTAAAAACTTTATGACTAAAATTCTTGACCCATCTAGACTAGAATCATTATTAGAATCAACTCAACTCCTGCATTCTTCTTTAGATTTAAGCGATTTATTAAGACATTTACTAAGATCTGTAATGGGAAGATTATTAGTAAGCCGTGGTTTAATTGCTGTGGCTGGAGATGGTAATGTAAAAATTGCTATTGTAAAAGGAGCTACTGGAATTGCTGTTGGAGAAGTGTTTTCTTTAGAACGGATTAGAGATGCTGGAATTAATTTAGTTTTTCCTATTGGAGAGGAAGAAAACCCTATTGGGTATTTAGCTATTGGCCAACCACCTAGCGAAGAACTCCTAAGAGAAGAACAAGAGTTTGTAAGAGCTTTGTTAGGCATTGCAGCAAGTGTTATTGATAATGCTCGCGCTCATAGCCAAACCAAACGCCTTAATCAAGAGTTAGAACAAAAAGTACATGAATTAAGAACTATCCTAGATTTTGTAAAGGGACTTTCTACTACATTAGAACCTTCAGAAATCGCTCAACTCCTAGTCTTTACACTAGTTGGACGTTGGGCTGTAAAAAAGCATGCTATTGCTATTTGGAAAGATGGCCAAGACCCACTACTACGCCAAAAGGGTATTGAACTGCCTCCTATCAATGAATTATCACTTTTTTTAGTTGATATGCCAGAAGCTATTAAAGTTGTGGAACTTACAGATAGCCCTATAAAAGATATTTTGCTTACACAACAAATAGAAGTTCTCTTTCCTATTTTAATAGCATCTGCTACAAATATTACTAATAACACAACTATTAATAATTTAAGCAGTGCTAGAGAAATTAGTAATGTTGCTGGAGTAGTAGCTTTAGGTTCAAGAACAGGTGCTTTATCTTATGAAGATTCAGATTTAGATTTTGGAGTTGGAGTAGTAGCTCAAGCTGCCATAGCATTTCAAAATGCTTGGTATTTTAAAGAGGCTGTAGAAAGACAAAGGGCTGAAGCTCAGTTTCAAGCAGAACAACGAGCTAACTTTGTGTTTTCTGCCTTTACTGATGTGTTAACAGGTGTAGTGTTAGATGGTAAATATCGTTTAGAAGTTAAGATTGGAAGCGGAGGTTTTGGGGTTGTTTATTGTGCTACTCATATTGATCTAAATCGCTTAGTAGCAATAAAAATTTTAAGACCAAT
The DNA here is from genome assembly GCA_039812885.1 of Blastocatellia bacterium. Classification (GTDB taxonomy): domain Bacteria; phylum Acidobacteriota; class Blastocatellia; order Chloracidobacteriales; family JADJPF01; genus JADJPF01. Next base: position 76,849 of record JBDIBI010000004.1, on the reverse strand, counting down.
TATTGGCAATAATGCTAAAGAACGCCTAGAACGCTTTAGGCAAGAGGGCATTTCTGCTTGTCGAATAAATCACCCTAATGCTGTATCTGTTATTGATTTTGTCATTTCTCCTACTGGAATTGCTTATTTAGTAATGGAATTACTTAATGGACATACCTTGGCCGGTGAATTAAAAGAAAAAAGAAGAGTTCCTCTAAAGCGTTGTTTAGAAATCTTAGTACCTGTTTGCGATGTGTTAGAACAAATTCATTCTTTAGGGATGGTTCATCGTGATATTAAACCAGATAATATTTTCTTACACCAAACTCCTCAAGGTGAAATAATTAAAGTTGTAGATTTTGGACTAACTAAAATCTTTGCTAATGATGAAAATAATAATTCTCCTAATTTAACAGGCGCAGGAGATGTCTTAGGTACTCCTGCATATATGGCACCAGAACGCTTTGGTAGTATGAATTACGATGGAAAAGCAGATGTATATAGCTTAGGGCTAGTTATTTATGAAATGCTAGCAGGAGAACTTCCTTTTATTTTTAGTGAAAGAACTCCTTATAAAATGGCTATGGTACATATTCAAGAAAAACCTAAGACTTTAAGACAACTAAATCCTTTTGTTCCAGAAGCTATTGAAGCAGTAGTAATGCAAACCCTGCGAAAAAATCCTGATAAACGCCCAACAATGAAGGAATTTTCTGAAAATTTTGTAAGGGCTTTTAACTCTTTGGCAGATGAAGAAATAGAAAATTCAGAAAAAATGCTTCTTGTTCCTAGTTCTATACAAGTGCAACTTCAGGATTTTGTAGATAGTAAAACAGAAACAGTTTCTATAAAAGTAACAAAACTAGATTCAGAAGCTTAGAAGTTCTAATTTGTAGTACTAATAGTTATTTATGTACATAAAAAAACAGTTGTTTTACTTGGGGTTTTTACTGGTATTTTTAATTCTTCCCATACAAGTTTATGGACTTGATCCTAACCGCTTGATTACCCAGTATATAATTGATAGCTGGCAAACTAAAGATGGCTTACCTCAAAATTCTGCTAACTGTATTATCCAAGATAAAAATGGTTATGTTTGGTTTGGTACAGAAGAAGGTTTAGTACGTTTTGATGGCATAAAATTTACTGTTTTTAATCAAGATAATACTCCTGCAATAAAAAATAACTATATTTATACAATGTGCTTAGACAAAAGCGGTAGGCTTTGGTTAGGTACACATGGCGGTGGACTTACTCTCTATGATAATGGCAAGTTTTCAACTTTTGATATTTCAGATGGTTTATCAAATACCAATATTACTGCTTTATCTGTTGTGAGTGATAACAGTTTATGGATTGGTACTAAAGGAGGTGGCCTTAATCACTATAAAGACGGAAAATTTACTACACTTACAGTTAAGGATGGTTTAGCTAACAATATTATTCAATCCATATTTCAAGATCTAGATGATGGAAGCCTTTGGATAGGTACAACAGAAGGACTTAATCACTATCAAGATGGAAAATTTGTTGATTTTACTACTGCCAATGGCTTAAGTAATAATAATATTTTAAGTATTTATAAAGATCGTGAAAAAAACCTTTGGATCGGTACAACAGCAGGGCTTAACAAATTTAGCAATGGCAAATTTAGTGTAATTACCAGCAAAAATGGTCTTTCACAAGACAGAATTTCCTCTATTTTTCAGGATAAAGATGGAAACCTTTGGATAGGTACTCAAGGCGCAGGTGTTAATCGTCTTCAAGGTGACAAAATAGACAAATTTGATAGTAAAGATATCTTAGGTAGTAGTGTTATAATAAGTTTTTATGAAGATGCAGAACAAAACCTTTGGATTGGTACACAAGCCGCAGGTTTATATAAACTAAAAGATGGTAAATTCAAGGTTTTTTCTACTAAAGAAGGTCTTTCAGAAGATATAGTTTTTCCTGTTTATGAAGATAGCTTTGGCAATATGTGGATAGGTACACAAGCCACAGGGCTTAATCTTTATAAAAATGGAAAACTTACTATATTTACTACTAAAGATGGCCTAGTTGATAATACTATATTATCTCTTTGTCAATCAAAAGATGGAAGTATGTGGATTGGTACTTCTAAAGGCTTAAACCATTATCAAGATGGAAAATTCACATCATTTACCACTAAAGACGGTTTATCAAATAATACTATTGCAGATCTCTATGAAGATCTTTCTGGTAATTTATGGATTGGTACTTCTGGAGGAGGTTTAAATAGTTATAAAAATGGAAAATTTACAGTATTTACCACTAAAGATGGTCTTTCAGGGGAAATTATTCAAGGTATTTTGCAGGATAAACAAGGTAATTTATGGATTGGTACCCAAGGCAAAGGCATAAATCGTTACAAAGATGGTAAATTTACTAGTTTTGGTTCTAAAGATGGTTTAGCTAGTGAAATAATTCTATCTTTTTATGAAGATAAAGTAGGAGACTTGTGGATTTGCACTTTAGCTGGTGGTATAGCTAGATTACATAATGGAAAAATTAGTAGCTTTACTACTAAAGAAGGTTTGCCTGTCAATACTATTTATCATTTGTTAGAGGACAAAGACGGACAATTTTGGGGTACTACTAATAAAGGAATAATCAAATTTAGCAAGCAAGAAGTAAATCAGCTTTTGGATGGGCAGATAAAGAAAATAAATGTAGCTACTTATGGCCTATCAGATGGAATGAGGCATATTGAATGTAATGGCGGTTTTTTGCATCCTGGTGCTTGGCAAACTCCTGACGGTCGCATTCTTTTTTCAACAGTAGTTGGAGTAGTAATTGCCGACCCAAAAAATATTAAATACAACACTCGTCCTGTTCCAATAGTTATAGAAAATTTGGTTGTAGATGATAAAACCTTTGAGGCTAAGGAGTCTCTAGAGTTTACACCTGGAAAAAAACGCTGGGAGTTTCATTATACTGGCCTTAGCTTTACTGCTCCTGAAAAACTACAGTTTCGCTATCAATTAGAAGGTTTTAACAATGAATGGGTTGATGTTGGAACAAGTAGAGTAGTTTCACTAGCTAATTTAAGCCCAGGTCACTATAGCTTCAAACTACAGGCTAAAAATGAAGATGGTTTGTGGACAGAAACTCCTGTCAAATTAGACTTTTACTTAGAACCTTACTTTTACCAAACAATTTGGTTTTACTTTCTCTGTGGTTTAATTGCTATTGGTAGTGGTGTGGCTATTTATAAACTCCGCGTAAACCAATTGGAAAAACGCCAAAATGAATTAAGCCGCCTAGTTGCAGAACGTACTAAAGATCTCTTACTTGAAAAACAAAAAGTAGAAGAACAAAAAGCTATTATTGAGGCTGATAATGAGCGTAAGACTAAAGAATTAGAAGATGCTCGTTTACTTCAACTTTCAATTCTACCTAAGCAAATGCCTGTGCTTCCAACCATTGAAATTAGCGCTTATATGAAACCTGCCGCAGAGGTAGGAGGAGATTACTATGACTTTTATGTTTCAGATGATATGACTTTGACTGTTATGGTAGGGGATGCTACAGGTCATGGATTAAAGGCAGGTTGGTTAGTTACAGCTGTAAAAAGTTTATTTTCCACTTTGGCACAAGAACCAGATATAACTTATATCTTTCAACGTAGTAATCAAGTTATTAAGCAAATGAAAATACGCTCTCTTTATATGGCTGCTACTATGATGAAGGTTAAGGAACATCAGCTAAGTGTTTGTATTGCAGGAATGCCCCCGCTTTTGATTTATCGTAGTAAGACACAAGAAGTTGAAGAAGTAAAAATACCAGGAGTTCCTTTAGGTAGTATGAACAAGTATACTTATAAAGTCAAAGATGTAGAGTTACTTCCTGGAGATATTTTAGTTTTAATGAGTGATGGTTTTCCAGAACAGTTTAATCCTCAGGGTGAAATACTAGGTTATCAAACTGTAAGTCTTTTATTTAAGGATATAGCCACTAAACCACCAAATGAGATTATAGAGTGTTTTATCAAAGCAAGTGAAAATTGGGCGCAAGGTACTGCCCAAAATGACGATATGACGTTTGTAGTATTAAAAGCCAAGCCTTATTCATCTTTACAAAAAGCAAGTTAATCTAACAACCTACAGGAGAAAATATGCTAATAAAAGATGTATTTTTTCTACCTCCAATGGCGATTGCTCGTGTTGGTGGTAGTGATATTCCACTAGAAAGCTTTGAGTGGGCAGAAGATCCTAGCATTCATGGAGCTAGTAAAACTGTAATTGAGCCAGCAATTACTTTAGAAGTTGGTCAAGATGGTTCAGTAAGACCTTATTTACCTAGTGTAATACGTTTTCGTGATGGTGATAAATTACGTCCAACAGCGCCATTTTACGAACTTTGGGCTATTGTTCAAGTTGATGTTGATGATTACAGAGAAATGCCTATAACTTTGGATTTATTGGAAAAAGCAGGGGGGAAACTTTCAGATATTCACTACCGAGTTACTGTAGCTAATCTAAAAGCTTCTCGCCGCACTGGTGAAGCTGCATGTTCTTTTATTGCCCGTGCTGATGTGCGAGGCAATGATCATAAAAAACAAAAACTTTTAGCTATTAGCCCTCATACTTCTGGACAACAGCCTTTAGTTCTTGCTGATAAACCTATTCCACTAGGAGATTTTCAGGTTATTCGCCCAATTAAAGTTACAGAAATGGGAGTGGATTTAAGTGTATTAAGAGTTAGATTTACTCCTGCTAAGGGTGAAGTTTATGGAACACCTAAAACCATTACTGGGCCTGCTTCTCCGCTTCCTCCAGGAGATGCTTTACCTGCTGTAACTGAACGAGGGCGAATTCATGAAATTGTTCCAGAAAAAAATCGTATCTTAAATCCAAATACTAGTTGGTCTACTTACATTATGGAAGTCAGCCCATTAGATCCTCAACCTTGTGATAGTTATGATGGTGCAAATGTTGGTAATAGCCAATCTTGGGGTGTAGTTGATGATTCTTGTGATGGTGTTATTGAAGCTAGCTTAATAATTAATGGTAAACGCTTTATGGCTCAAGCTAGAGTCTTTTCTGGCCCACCTGATTATGCTCCAGATCGTCGTCCATTCTATGCTGTAACAGATGATTTGGCTGATAGAGATCAGCAACTAGAAGGTCTAAAAGAAAAAACTTTAGAAGAAACTGAAGCAGATATAGCTGATCTTTTCCGACGTGTTTGGGAAACTTCAAGCTTGGCAAACTTACCAGCTACAAGAAGACGTGCCCTTTTAGAAAATCGCATTAATGCTCCTGCTCCTAATCCTGATTTACCTCCAACTACTGGCCCAAATAGTATGACACAAGTAGATGCTCCTTACTTTCAGGATTTGATAGGTGATGAATTAACAGCAGAAGTTCCTAAGCCAGAGAAAAAGCAAGTAGAAGTTAACTACCTGGATCTAGCCAAACGTGCTCACGAAGAGCTTATAGACATAGATAACTTGCTATATTTCTTGCACGGTGATGGTGGCGGACGTAGCAAGCAGCATATCATTAAACTAATTCGTCCTGCATTTGGCTCATTTGCTGAACTAGCAGACAATACTGATCGCTTAGAGGATGAAAATTATAAAAATGATAAATTCCGTGATCCTCGTGCTCATCGTGATTCTTTACAAGATATGAGAATGCCCCCCTATATGCGTGATTCAGATGAAATGCCACTTTCATTGAACCGTCGCCAATATACTCAGCTTATAGAGTTTATTAAATCTCCTTTTGATTTAGAGCAAGAAACAGCCTCTGATAGTGCTCCAGTAGAAGGATCTACAGAGAAGAAATACCCGTTGCCAATACAACGCCGAGCTAAAAAGCTAAAGAAAAAAGCTGAAAAATCTGAGCAAGAGGAAAAATAGGAGGAAGAAATGAGTAAACTTAAACCATACAATCTTACTGCACGAAATAATTATAAAGTTGTTGGTAATCCAGCAATTTCCAGATTAGAAGACTCCCCAGGTAATTGTTACCCAGGCCTAGAGTTAGATGTTCGTAACTTAGATCGTCGTTTCTTCCCAGGGCTAGTTTTTGAATTTGCTGCCAAAGATGATATTCTTGCTCCAGACACACAACCTTGGCTCTATGGTGCTAAACTCCTTTATTTAGACTATCAACAAGACCCAGAACTAGGCTATTACAAAGACGATCCACAAGTTGAAGATACTGTAGCAAGTCATTTACTTGCTGATTATATGGGCGATAAAGGCAGCAAGCTATCAGATGGAGATTGGTATATTGATACGGTTTACCAAGATAATCATAGTATTTCACTTTATCAAACAGATAAAAATAATCAGAAAATTCCTCTAGATGGATTAGTTATTTGGAGAATTATACGTAATTTAGCACCTAAGCCAAAACTAGTTAAGTTATTACTAGTACAACGCAAAGATGATAAAATACTTGATAGCGTAACATTAACAGGTTGGAGGCGAACATTTTTAGATGAAAAAGGTGTTTTAAGTGTCGCTTATCAGCCTGGAGAAATGACCCAAAGCCTTTGTTCACCTTGGCAACATGATTTTCGTGATTGTGGTTGTCATTACTGGGCTTCTAACCATCCAGATGTAGTTTATCCACAAATTAGTTTAACCTCAACTCCTTTGCCAGATGGAGAATCAGCTAATCCTATTTTGGCTAATACCCTAGTTGATTGGCTACGTTCTGATCGTAGTTCTACGGCTGCTGCATATGGCACAATTCCAGAAAATAGACCATTTCAAATGGATCACTTTGAAGCTAACCATCGATGGCAGGACTTAAATATAGTGCTGGAAAATAGGGAAATAGACTCACTCTATATTCCTAGAAGTTCTAACAAAGCAAATCCTTACTCAAGCCCAGAAGAACTAGCTGAAGTGCTTTCAAAACAGCTTATTCCGCTAGAAATGATGTTAGCGCTTGAGTATCTCTATTCTCGCTTTTCTGTAAAAACTCCAGATGAAGTTAATGATCCGCTTCTAGATGAAAGTGTTAATCTAACTCGCCATAATATTATGGTAATTGCCTCTAGTGAAATGCTACATATGCGTTGGGGAAATCAAATACTTTGGGAACTCTATGAGGCAGGTTTGCTCAAAGGCTCTTATTCACCTGTTTTAGTTCCTGCACAAAAAATTCCTATTACTAAAGATCCAAATACTTGGCCGAATAGAAGCCTTTCTCCATTAACTAAACAAATTCTAGATGATTATATTAAGGTAGAACACCCAGAAGGCTTTATTGATACAACTTATTCAAGAGTAGTTGCTACGCTAAGTTTACCAATCTATCCTAAACATATATCAGAACTTGCAAGCAGAATAGTGACTGATGGTATTCAACACTATAATCATTTTAGGGAAATTAAATTATCGCTTAAACCTTATGAAGAAAAAGATTACCTAAGAAATATTACACCTGGTAGACCTGAAGATCCAGAAGATCAGAAAATCTATGATCAAGCTCTAGAACATTATGGTCAAGTTATAGGCAATCTCTATAAAGCTTATTCAGCTGACTATCGTAAGGATTTAGCAATGGCTACACGTCATATTGCTAAGGCTCGTGGAGAAATGGTAGAACTAAGCGAATTGGCTGAAACCCTAGCCAGAAAAGGTATTGGTATTAAATGGCCTGGCTGGTAAAAAATTGAATTTGTATTTGAGCCTGGTATGCTCGTTTTTTGATTCCCAAATTGCATTTGTTTTTTGATCCCCAGGGTATGCTCGTTTTTTGATTCCCAAATTGCATTTATTTTTGATCCCTAGGGAGCACTCATTCTTTGATCCCCAGGTTGCGCAAGCCATAGGCTTGCTAAAACCTGGGGCTAATATGGGTTGGGCATAGTAAAATTTGCGCTATTTTAATAAATAAATCTGTTTCAAACAGAGTGCTATAAAAATGGATCTTGTTTGCAAATGGAGACATATATTAGCCCCAGGTTTTAGCGAGTGAAACGAGCGCAACCTGGGGATCAAAAAAAACGAGCGCAACCTGGGAATCAAAAAAAACGAGCGCAACCTGGGGATCAAAAAAATGAGTGCAACCTGGGGATCAAAAAAATGAGCGCAACCCCGGGTTAGAGCGCAACCCGGTTAGAATGCATATATATAAATTTGGATAAACATTTATGACAATGGATTCAAATCCGCATTTTCCAAACTTGCATGTTTTTGACACGCCTTATGGAGCTTATTTGCTGGTAGTTGATGGCTCACAGCTTTTTGAACTTGAGGATTCACTAATAGAAGACTTTTCTGAGGCTATAAAAAACAATAATAAAACTTTTGCAAATGAGTTTTTAACTGAAAATGGTTTTGCTGAAAAACAGTTCATTAATGATAAACCCCTAGAATCTCCTCCAATTCATGCCTTGTCTTTAGCTGTTGCTCAAAAATGCAATTTAGGGTGTACTTATTGTTATGCAGAACAGGGTAGTTTTGGAAGCTTTCCTAAAAATATGTCTTGGGAAGTTGCAGAACAATCGATATTTAGGCTTTTTGAAAATGTTAAAGCAGGAGAAAAAGTAAATTTATCTTTTCTTGGAGGAGAGCCTTTAGCTAATCGCCAACTGATTTATAGAGCTACAGAAAAGGCTATTGAACTTGCTAAAGATAAAAGTGTTTTACCTTCTTTCTCCATCACTACTAACGGCACATTGCTAAATTTGGATGATGTGGAGTTTTTTGCTAAATATGGTTTTGCTGTAACTATTAGTTTAGATGGAGTAGGAGAAACACATAATCGGCTTAGAGTTTATAAAGATGGCCGTGGAAGTTATGAAACTATAATAGCTAATGTTAAACCTCTCTTACAAAAACAAGGAAGGATGCAAGTATCTGTTAGGGTAACAGTTACCCCTAAAAACTTAAGACTAGCAGAAACACTTAATCATTTTATTGATATGGGGTTTCATAGTGTAGGCTTTTCTCCAATGCTTAGTTCACCTAATGGTCAAGAACAAATGGAAAAAGCACATTTGACTCAAATGTTAGAACAAATGATTGAATGTGGAAAAGAGTTTGAGCATAAGGTAATAGCAGGACAGCGATATCCTTTTTCTAATATGGATGTGGCAATGCAACAAATCCATAAGGGAGTACATCGGCCTTATCCTTGTGGTGCAGGAGCTAGTTATCTAGGTGTAGGTGCAACAGGAGAACTTTTTGCTTGTCATAGGTTTGTAGATGATGATTTAGGTTTGTTAGGTGATGTTTACAATGGTGTTAACCAAGTCCGTCAAAATCATTGGTTAGCCGAACGTCATGTTCATAAACAAGAGCCTTGTCAAAGCTGTTGGGCACGTTATCTTTGTGGTGGAGGTTGTCACCATGAAGTTATAAAACGAGGTCGTCCATCTTGTGATTATATAAGAGGTTGGCTGCATTATTGCTTAAAAGCTTATGTAAATATTTCTAGACAAAGACCAGAGTTCTTTATTTGAAAGACCAAAACTTTTTAGAAACAGAAATTTGCATTGTTGGAGGCGGGCCAGCAGGAGCAAGTGTGGCTCATCAGCTTTCTTTACTTGGCTATCAGGTTTTGTTGGTTGAAAGAAGAGCTTTTGCTAAAAAAGGAGTTGCTGAGTCCTTGCCCATAAGCATTTTACCCCTTCTAGATGTTTTATCTGTTCGTGATCAAGTAGAAAAAAGCTCTTTTCTTAATGAACTTCCCCCTATAATGCGTTGGCGTAGCAATGATAGTGACCTTCAACAAACTGTTAAACCTAGCTTTCAAGTTGATAGAGGATATTTTGATCAAATCCTTTTAAGCCAAGCAGAAAAAGTTGGAGCTAAGATTTTAAGATCTGTAAATGTACGTAAACCTAAGTTCAATACTTCTAGCAAAATCTGGGAAATTCCTATCATTGATAAAAAGAATGAATTTTTACTTAAGGCAGAGTTTCTTGTTGATGCTAGCGGCAGGCATTCAATTCTATCAGCTAAAAAACAAGCTTATTCTGCTGTAACTTTAGCGCTATCTGCTTGTTGGAAAAGCAGTTTACCACTTGCTTCTCGAATAGAAGCTGGTCAAACAGAATGGTATTGGGCAGGAGCTTTACCTAATCATTCTTACAATATTACAGTATTTATTGACAAAGAACAGTTTTTAAGGGAAAAAAGGTGTTCTTGGATAGACTTGTATAAAAGCTTACTTGCTAAATCAGAGCTTTTTCCTGAGTTTTTGAAAGGGGAATTAGTCTCAGAGCCTAGTTTCCGAGATGCTACAGCTTATTTTGATTCAAACATTGTAGACACAAACTATATTAAAGTTGGTGAAGCTAGCCTTTCTTTAGAACCCCTTTCTTCTCAAGGAATAGCTTTAGCTATAACCTCTGCACTACAAGCAAGTATAGTTGTAAATACGCTAAAGAAACACCCTCAAGATTCACAACTAGCAGTGGATTTTTATGTAGCTCGTCAACAAGAAACTATAACTCGTAGCCAAAAGACAGCAGCAAGTTTTTATCAAGAATCCCGTTATCAAGAATCTTTATTTTGGAAAAAACGAAGCCAAATAAAAAATGATAAGCAAATCTTTTTAAATATCAGTGATAACAATGATATTATAGATTCCAGTTATAAAATCTGTTTGGCACATGAAGTAAAAATAGTTAATCTTCCAACAATAGAAGGTAACTTTATTATTGCTACACCAGCAATCAATCATCCTTTGTTGGATAGACCTGTAGCCTATTTAGGCAATATAGCTATAGTACCTTTATTAAAACATATTCTGCCTATGCAGACTGTTATGCAAATTATTCTTCAATGGTCACATTTTCTACCGGTTGAACAATGTTGGGCAATAATGGAATGGTTATGGAAAAAACGAATTATAGTAGCCCAAGATTAGTCCAGAAAAATTAAATTATTAACCTGAGGGTTGTGCTTGTTTTTTATTAACCCAAATTGCGTTTGTTTTTTGAATTAGCTTAAATTCTAATTAGCTCACGCACAACCCAAAGATTTTTACCCAAGCGAAAAGAGAGTTTTTGGTGTTGAGCCTTCTAAATTAAGAAGAGCTTCTTTACAAGGTAATCCTCCACCATAACCAACAAGTTTTCCATCTGCCCCTATGACTCGATGACAAGGAACTATTATAGAAATAGGGTTTCGTCCATTGGCTAAGCCTACGGCACGAACTGCTTTGACATTACCTATACGGATAGCAAGTTCTTTATAAGATATTGTGACACCATAAGGAATTTTGGTTAACTCTGACCAAACTCGGCGTTGAAAATCAGTTCCTTGCATTGATAGTGGCAAATCAAAATCTTTTAACTTACCAGAAAAATATGCTGTAAGTTGTTCTACAGTTAATGGAAAAGGTTCTGCTGTGTCATCTGCTATCCAGCTTTGAGTTGTTGCTGGATCAGGGTTGTAGGATTGTGTGTACAATCCTGTTAGTGATTTTCCGTCAGAAGTAAGTAAGAGTTTTCCAATTGGGCTATTAAAATATCTATAATAAATCATATTTTCCTTTCTAATGAGTTCCAAAGATGAATTGCTGCATAAGCACGCCAAGGTTTCCAATTTTCAGCTAATTCTAAGACTTTTTTAGGGTTATGCTCACCAAGAGCCTTATAAATACCAAGATCGGTATGAGGAAAGGCATCAGGCCAAGCAAGTATTCTCATAGCAATATATTGTGCTGTCCATTCGCCGATTCCTGGCAATTGCTTTAACTTTGTTAATGTTTCAGGCACATTAACCCCAGGTTCAAGAATGATATCTTTGTTTGCTACTGCTTGAGCAAGAGACAAAATTGAATTTGCTCTAGCAGCAATAATTCCTAGTTGAGTAATTTCTTCTAGCTTAAGACTCGCCACACGATTGGCTGTAGGTGATAGCTGAGTAAGCTTTTCAAAAGGGGTTTCTATTTTTTCACCAAAAGTTGTAGTAAACCGGCTTGCTAAAGTGCTAGCAGCCTTTACACTGACTTGTTGGCCTAAAATGGCTCTTAAAGCTGTTTCAAAGCCTTCAAATGCTCCAGGAACGCGTAGCCCTGGATTTTCAGATGCAACTTTTCCAAGATGAGATACAATTTGTTGAGGTTCAGTAGCTAAGTCAAAAAGTCTTTTTACACGAGCAAGTATTTGCAAAAGCACAGGAGCAAGTGAAGCTGGAAGTTCAACTAAAAGTACAGGTTTATTTTTGGATGGTTCAACCTTAATCCATCCTGCATATTTCCCAATAGAGATAGTTCGTAAGTAAGATTGATTGTCTATCCATTCAATTCCATCTAATGCTCGGTTGCCCAAAAATTTTAGTAGTGCAGCCCAATCAAAAGGAGGTCTATAAGACAATTCACAAACTAGAATTTCATTTGGAACTTCTTTGGCTGTTGTTTTACGAAGACCTGTAGGGTTGAGGTTATAGCGTTCTTTAAATAAAGCATTGAAACGCCGCAAGCTACTAAATCCACTAGCAAAAGCAATTTCTGTAACAGATAAGTTGGTATCAGTTAACAATCTTTTAGCAAGTAGCAATCGTTGTGTTTGAGCTAATTCTATTGGAGAAACTCCAAATTCGCTCTTTATTACACGACGCAAATGTCGTTCACTAATGCCAAATTCTGTTGCTAATTCATCAACACGTTTTTCTACTAACTCACCATCTTCAATACGATTTGCAATAGATGCTGCTAAACGATTTACAGCATCAATACGGGCATTTCCTGGGGCTAATTCTGGACGACATCGCAAGCAAGGACGGTAGCCTGCTTTCTCAGCAGCGGCAGCACTAGGAAAAAAAGTACAATTTTGCTGGCGTGGCGTTTTTGCTGTACAAACAGTACGACAATAAACTCCTGTAGTCGATACTCCAACAAAAAATGCTCCATCAAAGCGCACATCGTGAGTAAGAACAGCTTGGTAGTAGCTATCAAAATTTGTTTCCATAATTTCTTTCCTGTTAGTCATTAATGGGCACATTATAGAGGATATATTAATAGCTTACTTGCCATAATCGGACTTTGAAATAAAATTTTTGAAAAAAGTGCAGAAACCTAGTAAATAGTGGATAGTAAAGAGGTTAAATACACAATCTGTAATTAGATAACTAAGGTTTTGAAAGTAAGGATTTTATGTTTTCTTCTAAATTCTTGGCATTAAAAGGTTTTTCGATAATACCATCAACTATATCTTTTGACGTTGAAACCAAGTTTGAATCAGCAGTAAAGAAAACAATGGGTACACGTTTTCCAGTTTCTTGGCGGCGAATTTCTTTTGCTGCTTCTAGTCCATCCATTTCCGGCATGTAATGATCCAGCAAGATTAGGTCATAAGAATTTGAAGAAAAATGCTCAATTGCTTCTACACCATTACATGCTATATCTACTTGATACCCCATAGCTTTTAGCTTTGAAGATACTATTCTTTGATTAATTATTTCATCATCTACAACTAGGATTTTCTTAGTATTGTGTTCCTTCAATAATTCAGGTGTTGTAGTAGGTGTCATGTTTTCTCTTTCTGTATTTGTAGAGCTTAGAGCTTTAGATTCTGTGTTAAGTTGTTTTATAGCTAAGTTATTATCTGGTAGCTGTTTAGCAATATTAGGTAATGTTGGCAAAGAAATAGTAAAACAAGTTCCTTTGCCAATTTGACTAGTTACTGAAATATTGCCATTGTGAATAATGATTATGCGTTTTACTGTTGCAAGCCCTAACCCTACACCAACTTTTTTATTGCTGGACTTGGCTTGATGATAAGGTTCAAAAATATAAGGTAGCTCTTCTTGTGCTATACCTTCACCTGTATCAGCTACAGAAACATATAGCAATGGTAGATTTGTTTCAGGATCTTTTTCTTCTCCTACCCAAGCTTCTACAGTTATTTGACCGTTTGTAGGAGTAAATTTAAGAGAGTTAGAGAGCAAGTTGTCAAAAACACGATCTAGCTTACTTATGTCAGCAGAAATTAATGGAAGTTCATTTTTTATATTGAGTATTACATTAATATTCTTAGCTTTGGCTGAGATTTTTGCTCCTTCAACACAATAAATCAAAAGCTCTGATATGCTAGTTACCTCAAAATCAAACTTCATTTCTTCAGAACTAGCTTGATAAAAATCTAAAACCTCGTTAACTAGCTTTACAATCCTCTGTACACTTTTTTGAGAAGTTTGTAAAAGATTGTTTTCATAATTACTTACATTGTTATTAGATAGTATGTCTAAAGTAGCATTAATTACAGTCAAAGGAGATTTTAAGTCATGAACCAACATTGCTGTGAACTTTGCTTTGAGTTCATCTAATTGTTTTAATTTTAAGTTAGCTTCTTCTAACTCTATGTTTTTGAGCTTTATTTGAGCTTCATTTTCAATACGCTGTTGGTTTTCTCGTTCTAAGGCTCTAGCTTGTACTTCAGCTGTTTCCGCTCTTAAACGCTCAGCTTGAATATTAGCTTGAAGATTTATTTTATTAGCATAATACCTAATACTAAAAGCAATCATACCTATTAGAAATACTAGGTAAGATAAATATGCCCAAGTTGTACGCCAAGGAGGTGGAAAAACAGTTATGTTTAACTCTATGACTTTAGGGCTCCAAACTTGATGGTTATTAGTTCCTTTTATCTGAAATTTATAATTACCTGGAGCTAAATTATTATAATTTACTTCGTTTTTACCTAAAGTCTGAATCCAATCTTTATCAAAGCCAGTTAGTTTATAAGCATAAAGATTATTTTCTGGAGCATTAAAATCTAAGGCAGCAAATGTGATGGTTAAAGATTTATCTGTATATTTTAACTCTAACTGGCTATTAGTGTTTATTGGAGTTAATAAAGATTTGCCTGAAACAATAACATTAGTAATAAAAACAGATGGAGGGTTTGGATTTTTGATAATACGATCAGGGTAAAAAGAGTTTAAGCCATTGACTCCACCAAAGAAAAGCTCTCCTGATGGACTTTTGAAAAAAGCTCTACGATTAAATTCTCTACCTTGTAACCCATCTGTTACTCCAAAAGTTTCAAAGTTATTTGTTTTTGAGTTGTAACGAGTAATACCATTATCAGTACTAATCCAAAAAATACCTTGATTATCAGCTAGTATTCCGTAAGTATTAACATGAGATATTTCTTTTGTTTGGTTAATGGAAGTAAAAATACCAATTTTAGGATTAAATTTAATTATTCCTAAACCTTTAGTAGCTATCCAAATTACACCATCAGAATCTTCTAAAAAGCTATTTATATAGGTATTATTGGTTTTTTCAGAAGAAAGTTCTTTGCGATAAATAATCCGATCTTGGAAGTTTTGAACATTATATTTTAGTATTCCATCATCTGTACCAACCCAAATATTTTTGTGGCTATCTTCAAAAATAGACTGAACATCATATCCTAATAGCCAATCTTTAGTATTTGTATCATATCGATTGTATAAAATAATTGCAGAATCTCGATTTGGATTTATTTGATAAAGCCCGTCTCTAGTACCTACTAATAGGTTTCCAAGACTATCTTCATAAATAACATTAATATAATTTTCTTTTACTGGATTAGGTAAAATACTTGTTTTTGTGAAGCTATTTTTATTATAGTCATAAGTGTAAAGCCCATCTGGACTTGTTCCAACCCATAAAACACCTTTTTTATCTTGATAAACTGCCCAAACTGTATTTGTTGGTAAAGAGTTAGGATCTTGTAAGTTATGTTTATAGCGAGTTATTTGTTCTGTGCTGCGGTTTATTTTGTTTAAACCACCAAACTGTGTTGCAACCCATAAAAACCCATTTCTATCTTCAAAAATACCACGAATATAGTTATTACTTAATGAATTTTCATTAAATGGATTATACCGATAAAGTCTAAAAAGGTTTTTATAAGGGGACAATTTATTTAGTCCATAAGCTCTATCACCTATCCAAAAAACGCCTGAGCGATCTTGATAGATGGTAGAAATATGATTGCCTAACAAGCTTTCAGGATCTTTAGGATCATATTTGTAGGTAGTAAATTTTTGAGTTGATAAATTTAGCTGTGAAAAACCCTCGTTATCTGTGCCTAACCAAAGGGTATTTGGATCTGAAAAATACAAACAGGAAATAATGCTGTTGGGAAATATATTGGAGTCATTGTTATTACTTAAGTAATGTGAAATTATGTTATTAGTAAAAGTGTTAATAACATAAAGCCCATTAGCTGTTCCAACAAATATGTTTGCACTAGGAGGGTGATATGCTATGGAGTTATGTTCTGCTGTTAGTAAGCCAGCAATGGGTATTTCAGCTATAGTTTTTCCTGAAACAGGATCAAAATTAATTACAGAAAATTTTTCTTTTTGGGAGGCTATAATCCAAAACTTATTTTGTGTATCCTTACAGATTTGAGGAATATAATTGTTTTGAAAATAAGAAAAAGATTTACCTGTTTCTGGATCAAACTTTATTAATAATTCAGGTGTAGCTAACCATAAGTAGTTATCTTTATCTTGAGTTATATTTAGTATATAAAGAAGGTTTCCATCTAATTTTTTTAGATTTTCAACATTTATTTTAAGAAATGTATCTTTTTCTGCGATGTATTTAAGCAAACCTCCGTTTGCTGTTCCTATCCAGAGATTGCCATTATTATCTTCATAGAGTGAAGACACAGTGTTTGAAGAGATGACAGGGGATTGGTAGGTTTTAAAACTAAGCCCATCATACCTGTTTAAACCAAATTCTGTGCCGATCCACAAAAACCCTTTTTGATCTTGTAGAATAGAGCAAATAGAATTGCTAGAAAGACCTTGATCTTGTGTGATGTGCTCAAAGTGAGTAAGCCTGTTTTGGGCATAAATTGGAGCAAGAAAAAATACAAAGTAAGTTGCTAGAGCAATAATGGAGAAACATATTTTGTTTATAATAATGGACTTAAACATTTAGCTACAAACAGATACTTTTGTATTATAAAAAATAAGATGCAAATTTTTAATTGAAAGAGATTTTGATAGTTAGTTGATCCTAATAAAAGGGCAACTATGCTGATTAATTATACAGAGCTAAAACAAACATGATAAGTCATTTAAGTATCTTTAAAAAGCCGTCTCTTGGCAAAATCTGGAAAAATTTTCCAAACAATAGTTGACATTAAGTTCTATCTTATTGTAGATTACGCCTGTCTCAAGCGGGAGTAACTCAGCGGTAGAGTGCAACCTTGCCAAGGTTGAAGTCGCGAGTTCAAATCTCGTCTCCCGCTTTCACAAGAAAATCAACAAAATGGCGAAGACAGTATTAACGCTGTTTTCGCCATTTAAGTTTGATGGTTTGACAAAATGGCGGCGTGGCCAAGTGGTAAGGCAGAGGTCTGCAAAACCTTTATTCGTCGGTTCGACTCCGTCCGCCGCCTCCAATCTACATCAGCACTTGAGCCTTTCGTCAAAATCTCTAAAATTCTCACTGTGGCTGTTTTTGTGGCTGTTTTTTACACTGTGGCGATTTTCTGAGTAAAAAACCAACTTATAAAGTCTTTACTTCTTTTCCTTTATTAAAACTTTCCAAACGTCGAATAGCTGTTACTTTGTGTTCCTCAACGGGGTGAGCGTATCGCAAAACCATTTGAACGCGGCTATGTCCAAGTAGTGCTGCTAAAGTAACAATATCTGTACCGCTCATAGCTGCACGAGTAGCGAAAGTATGGCGTAAGTCGTAAAGCCTGAATTTAAGCTTACATCGATTAAGTGCACCAAAATGAGCATTATTTACCTTAAGCATAGGTTTATTTGGGTCATGTTGATGTGGAAATAAGCACGTACCCTTAGCTTTGGCAACCCTACGCTCTAAAATCTCGAATGCTACTTTAGAAAGTGGTATTTTGCGTCTAGCTGCTTTAGTCTTTCCGAAAGAAATTTGTAAGTACTCATATTCAAAATTCACATTTTCCACACAGAGGCGGTAAATTTCTTCTGGTCGGCAACCCGTTTGTAGCATTAGCACGGCAACGTCATAAAGTGGTTGAGACGCAACAGAAAGATAGAGTTGTTCTTCTTCTGTGCTTAAGACGCGCATTTGCTCATTATTTTCGGCTAAGAACTTAGTACGGCTAACAGGATTTTTAACTATAATATCCTGCTTAATGAAATGGTTGAATACAATTTTAAGACAAGCTAGTTCACGATTAATGGTTGCGGGTTTTAGTTGTTGCCTAGTAGAAGTACTTTTTAGTTGTTTCTTAGTAGGAGCGCGTTTTGTCTGTAAGCGCATGGTTTTATATTTCTCAATCATTTCTGGAGTAATAGCGTCAAGCTTGCTATCACCAAAAAAGCGTATTAGGGGTTTGCTACTAGTTAAGTAGCGTTTATGCGTGTTTGGGTGTGCTGAATGCTGTTGCTTTGACCATGCAAGAAACTCTTTCATAGCAACAGCTAAAGTAGGCACAGGCTTTTTCTCAAAAATATCTACTTCGCCTTGTGCTAACTTAACACGGTAAGCAGCCTCAATTGATTCTGCCGCTCGTTTGTTTGAGGTTTTGGCTGATTTACGTATTCGTTGACCATGCCAATGAATGGTAAACCAATAAACATCGCCACGTTTATGGACAACCATTAGGTTTTCTCCTTTTTGTTAGTATTTTGTTGGTCTTGAACTTCAGCTTTTTTGATACGCTGGAGCTTATATTTTTGCGGGTAATTCTTTCTGTAGTTGCGGTTTCTAAGGACATGAGCACACTTTTTTGAACAACATTGCATGTCTTTGCGCCCTGCCCAAAAAAATTGATTGCAAATTTGACATTCACGTATCCTATTTGCTTCTACTTCTTTGAGAAAAACAGGCAAAATAGGAGAGGTAAATGCAATATAACCGTTTTCATCTACATAAAGATTTACAGAGTTTGTTTCTAACATACTGTAAAACTTACATCTAAAATGCAAAGGCTGGTTTTTTCTGGTAGGGTCTTTATCTATTAAGCAACTAAATATCTCTTGCAAAGATAAAATAAAAATTAGTCGTTGGCATACCCGTTGCACAAGCACTTCAGGGGAAACATAGCTAAATATATCTTCTTCTATTTTTACTGAGCTAGGAATATAAATACCATTATGTAGTTTCTCTTCTATATCAAGAAAAGTGGCAATTTTTTTGAGTTCTTTTTTTACTATTTCTTCTAATTCTGTTTTATCTTTTCCTATAACTACAAGATTTTTATATATTTGCGCATTTAAAGAGATTGCAAGAAATGCTCCTTTATCTTCCTTCCCATACACATCATTCAATATAAATGCTTGAAGTTCTATAGGGAATACTATTAGAACTTCTTTTAACCAACTCCATAAATCTTCTATAGGTATTTTATTGTCTAGGTATCGAAAAAGGATATCTTGCTTACTCATTAAATATCTAGATTTTGAACTACCTTCCTTTCTTGCCCAATAAGGGTTACGAAACTCTAAAGGCAATAAGTTTGCAAGTTTTAATGCAGGTATTAATTTTTCTGGTACTGAAACAAGTGCTGGGCTATGTATTTCATGATGTTTTGTGGTCATTTTTGAATATCAATCCTTTGGATATTGGTTGTTATAAGATACTATACAACATCTTCAAAATCAATATATTATAGCTCCATAATATTTATGTTTAAGGAGTATAATATGTTTATACAAAACATCACGATTGAAAAACGTGCTTGGCGTTTATATGAACTCTCTGCTGCATATGGTTTAAGTATTGGTTTTTTAAGAAAAGAAATTAGAGCAGGGAAATTGATTTCAAAAAAAGCGGGAAGTGTAGTGTTGGTGTTAGATGAAGACTTCAAATGCTATTTAGAACAGGGTGGAAAAAAAGATGGAAGCAAATGATTCTGAGCAATTGGAAGAAGATAGCAAGCCAATCTGTGAAATATGTTCTAAGTATCTTATGGACTCTTTTAAATGGGAAGAAACAGAGAATAGTGGCTTTATTTGTTCTGACTGCATAGATGGTAGAAAACAAGCCCCTAAGATAAGTATTACATGGGATAGGAAATAAAAATGTTATCTATGACATTATTAGAAATACAATCTAAATTCCCTTCAGCTAGACAAGAAACAGATGGAAGCATAACTTTTGAATGTTTTATTTGTGCTAGTGAGGGACATATTGGCAAACGCCTTAAGCTTTATACAAATGGTGCATTATCTTGTTCACGGTATGCAAGCGCAGGAACAGAAGCCAATAGTGAGCATTGTCATCCCATTTATGAAATACTTGGATTACGTAATAATAATCAGCAAACTAAAAGTATTTCTGAAAAGTTATTTGATGGAAAGCTAACTCTTGAATGCAGTCCTTATGGATGTAGAAAAGTAAAGATAGTAGCACGTAACTGCAACTCTGTTTTACATAAAGACATAATTGATATAAACCGAGCTGAACATCGAGCGAAATTCACAAAAGCATTAAACTTAGCGGATGATAAAGCTAGCGAAGTCATCTCTAAGCTAATAAACTTAGCTGACCGTTTTGATAAAGTACAATCAGTTTATGAAAATAAGAAGGCAAGCAATAAAGCAGAAATAGTTTCTTTCAAAGAACTTGATGATGGGCGAATTATAGAGCAAATAGATGGCGGTTTTGCCATCTATGACCCTTCCACAAAAAGTGTTAGTTATGCACAACAAGTAGAATTAGATGGTGTTGTTTATCAGCCTATCAGTTCAGCATTTATAAGAGAAGGTGGCTTGAACTTAGCAAAAGAACTTATTGAATATTATGATGAGGACAGGTTAGATGCTGAAATAGAAGATTATATTCATCGTAATCTGGATTTACAGCCTAGAGATTTAAAACTAGCCGCACATTATGTTCGATTTAGCTATATTTATGACAAGGTTTTAGAACTTCCTTATTTACGCCCCATTGGTCATCGGGGAAATGGCAAAAGCCGATTTGCTACAGTAGTAGGAGGTATTTGCTATCGTCCAGTAACAGTTATTTCTCCTTCCGCGGCTTCTCTGTTCAGGATAGTTGATTCTTATCACCCAACATTAATAGTCGATGAAGCTAATTTTCAAAATGGTTCAGATGATACTGTTGCTCTGATGCAAATCCTCAATGCAGGCTATCAAAAAGTTGGCAAAATACCGAGAATTGAAAAAGAATCGGGCGAAATGCAACCAAGGCTCTTTGACCCTTTTGGTTGTAAAATAATAGCTTCTCTTAAACTATCGGATTCTCAAGCATTTGAAAGTCGTTGTATTCAAATTCCCATGTCTGTTACTAGTCGCCAAGACATTAAATTTCGGCTTAATATGCAAATTCTTCATGAGCAGACTATTCTAAGAGGAAAGCTTACACTCTGGCGGCTACGCAATTGGAAACGAGATTTTGAGAAGTTATTAGATGCAGCGGAGGAAGAACTTAAAAGAAGCAACATCGAACCAAGATATGTACAAATCGCCACTCCTCTTTATGCTTTGATTACAAGCAGTCAATTAAAGGGTGAATTTGCTGAAATGCTTCAAGGTCGTGATAATGCTGATGCTCTAGAAAGAAGAGATTCTTTAGATGGAGAGCTTATGGCAGCCATTCATGAGCTTTTGTTTCTGACAGATGATAAACAAAATATTGAAATTCGCTCTGTTGAAGGAGTTTCTTCACCAAAAGAAGGAGAACTTTGTGAGTTAGTGCCTTTATCTAGTATCGTTGAGGGCATTAATAAAGACCTTCCTGAAAAAAAGAAATATGATGAAAAATGGGTAGGTAAACAACTCCGTAAAATAGGCTTACAAACAGGTATAGTACAACGTCGTTCTTCAAAACATTACAAAAAACGGGTTTTGATTTATAGTAATGCTCCCCTTTGCCGACTTTTCAAACTGTTTTCACTCGCTATTCCAGTAAATTTTGATGCTCGCAATGTTCGCATTGATATAAGCAACAATCAAATCAATGAGTTAACTTGCGAACATCAGAACTTAGACAATCCTTTGGAGGAATCTGATGTTCGCAGTCTAAATGCTTGTAAAGAAAACAAGTTACAAGACTGCGAACATTGCGAACAAGAAAAAATAGCAGAAGAAAATGAAACAAATGATTTTGAAGTTGAAATTAGTAATATGGGAGTGAGTAAATTAGTTGCGCTTGATACTGAAACAGAAAGGTTTAATCCTAAGCTCGGTATTGATGAGAGAACAACACGAATGATAGGGTTAAGCTTGAGTTACGATGGAATACAGGCACACTATGAAACAGATTCTAATTCTTGGCCTTTCCTAATGCCAGAGCCGGAGCAAACAGTTATTTTTCATAATGCTAAGTTTGACCTTAGAATGCTTAGTAAGGCTAATCTTCAAAAACTAGAAAACTGGGAAGACACTTTTATTGCAGCACATTTACTTGATGAAAATAGCGAACATGGCTTAAAAGCTTTAGCTACAAATATCTTGGGAATAGAAACCCCAATGCTTTTTGAAGAAGCTGAAAGAATGCAATTGATTGCTCCAGAAGTCTTTTCAGAATATGCCTGCAATGATGCTAAATATACATTTCAATTATGGAAAAAGCTTGAGCCAGAAATTGATAACCAAGATTTACGTCGAGTTTATCAGCTAGAAAAGGCGTTAGTGCCTGTTGTAATAGCTATGGAAGATAAAGGTATTTTACTGGACGTAAAAAAACTTTCAGTTCTTGCAGAAGAAGTAAATCAAGAGATTGAAAAAACGAAACAGGAAATTTATGCCTATGCTGAAGGCACATTTGATATTAACTCCCCTCAAAAAACAGCAATTATATTGTATGATAAATTAAATTTACCTGCCAAAAAAGCTACAAATGAAGGTCATCGTTCAGTAAGTAAAGAAGCACTAGAAGAAATCAGAGGCCATCATCCTATAGTCGATACAATATTGCGGTATCGTGAATTTGATAAACTTGCTAACACTTTTATTAATGTTTTACCTACTTTTGCTGATAAATCTGGTCGCATCCATCCTCATTTTCACCCTTTAGGAGCTAAAACAGGCCGGTTTTCCTGTACAAATCCTAATGTACAGCAAATTCCTGCACGTTCTGAGTTGGGGAAAAAACTTCGCTCTGCTTTTATTGCAGGTGAAGGTCGCAAATTAGTAGTAGCTGATTATAGCCAAATGGAACTAAGAGTTTTGGCTCATTATTCAAAAGATTTTCTATTGTTAGAGGCTTACAAGTCGGCTAATGAAGTAGATTTACATACTCTGACAGCTAGCAAGATGTTTAAGAAGACTATTCCAAGTGTTTCAAAAGAAGAACGTTCAATTGCCAAAATGATAAATTTTGGGATAGCTTATGGGATTACTCCTATAGGGTTATTTAATAGGTTAGTTCCTGCAGGTATAAATGTTAGCCAAAATGAGTGTAAAAGGTTTATTGAGGAATATTTTCAAACTTACTCAGGAGTAAATAGGTTTTTAAGTGAAGTCGCAAAAGTAGTTCGTAAAAGAGGTTACGTGAGAAATTTTTATGGTCGCAGACGAAGGCTAAATGGAAAAACATCTCGTGAGATAAGGCAAGCTCAGAACTTTATTATTCAAGCAACAGCAGCAGATTTAGCTAAAGATGCAATGATTAGTTTACATAAGGCATTACCTCAGAATGCGCACATAATAGGGCAAGTTCATGATGAACTAATCGTTGAATGTGATGAAAGTCAGGTAGGAGAAGTGCAATCTTTGATGGTTGAAATAATGCAGACTGTTCCAGCAGGTTTTACTGTACCTATGGTAGTTGATTCAAAAGTTGGTGACCATTGGGGAGAATGCAAATAATTAAACAATATTGATTTATTAAAACTTTTGAAAGAGATTGAAAGCTTATGAAAGACACCAAGAAAAAATATGAAAGAGCAATAGTTTCTTTACTTATGCATACTTCTGTTAAAGAAGCAGCTAAGGATTGTGGTTTATCAGAAGTTACTCTATGGAGATATTTGCAAGATGAAGAGTTTCAGAAAACCTATCGTTTAGCACGTCGTCGAATAGTTGAACAAGCCATTGCTAACTTACAAGGTGTAATGGGTTTAGCTGTAAAGACTCTTGCAAATAACTTAGTTTGTGATAGCCCTCAAGTTACAAATCGTGCAGCCCAAATAATTCTTGAACATGGAGTTAGGGGACTAGAAATAATGGACTTAAAAGAGAGAGTAGAAAGACTAGAAGCTTTACTATCTCAAGAATAACAAGAAAGGCTAGTAAATGAGTTTAAAACAAAAAATAGACAAAATAGAAAACGAACTAAGCAAACAAAAAAACTTTGTAGGCACGGGATTTACTAATGTAAATCTCATCAAGTTATCCGAGAAAAAGATATTTCGGATGGAACTTGAATCTCTTGTAAAAAGATTTTTCAAGGTAAATAACCAAGATGCGAATACTATAAATATAAAGAAAGCAGAAACAAGTCAGCTATTAGAAATACTTGGATACAGTAGCGATGGCAAAGGGAAAGAAAAATTTAGAGATGACCATAGAACTTTATTTGCTCTCAGAAAGCACAATAATAAAATCCCTCATGTGTGTGCTGAATTTTGCCCTATGCATGATTTTGTTTCGATAGTTCCTTCAGAAAAACATCGTTTCGTAGAAGATGTTAAGTGGTATTTAGATTTTTTTATGAGAAAGATACCTCA
Source organism: Blastocatellia bacterium (assembly GCA_039812885.1). Taxonomy (GTDB): domain Bacteria; phylum Acidobacteriota; class Blastocatellia; order Chloracidobacteriales; family JADJPF01; genus JADJPF01. The sequence goes on along the minus strand of JBDIBI010000004.1, from coordinate 52,291 downwards.
ATGCAACTTTTTTTCGGCTGCTGTAAGTTTATATATCTTCTGCAAACGAAGGGTAGTAAGAGGATTAGACACAGCATTATTAGAGGCTTTGGATGAATTACAATCTGAAGGTATAGTGTTTTCTGACCCTGAAATGGATGGTAAATACAGTAAAGTTTCTGAGTGTCTATCTACAGAGCTTGGAAATGAAGATTTCCTAAAGTACAAGAAAAATCGTACAAGGGTTTGCGATAATTTGTAGAAATAAAGTTCGGTTTCAAGCTGACTATTAAAAAGAACTAAATGGAGATAGCAAAAATGGAAACTACTGCTCAAGATTTTTTCTACTATAAATATAATTAATCTACCAGTCAATAAACTTACTTCCGCAATACAAGTCAGAAGCATTAAAGAATTTGGAGTTAAACAACTTGAGACAAAGATTTCTAAGTTAGGCTTTTTACCTAACTTTCCTATTATAGCTACCAATATTAATGGTAATTATAAATTGATAGATGGCAACCATCTTTTAGCTACTGCTCTTCGCTGTGGTATTGAAACTATTCCTGCACAACTAGTTGAAGGGTTATCAGGATTAGAGGCTTTTAAGCTAGCTATTCGTTCAAATGAAGCTTCAGAAACAGTTGTTCCTACTACATTTGTTGATATAGCAGAGTTTATTTGGAAGCTTGACCAAGAAGGCAAAAAAGATAAAGAGATTGCCGAAATATTAGGTTGGAATAGTAGAAGCCAATTTGAAACAATGAAACAAAGACTTTCTTAGTTTTTAAATAGTTTTTTAGCCACTCCCAACTTAGCAGAAGCACCTTTTGATTCTTTCCTTTAGTTATAGTAAACTTGCTTTCCACTAAATAACAGCCTGTATTCTACTTAGGAGAACAATTTTGGCTTCCAAAAAAAGAAGTAATCAATCCTCTAACTCTAATGGTCAAGATAGTTTGCCTCTTGCACCTGCTAAAGATGAACATTTAGATATTTCTGCACTAGAAACTTGGTTATGGGATGCTGCTTGTGTTATCCGGGGAGCGGCAGACGCACCTAAGTATAAGGATTTTATTTTACCATTAATCTTCTTCAAGCGGCTTTCAGACGTTTTTGATGATGAGTTTGAAAAGCAAGTGGAGATTTTTGGCGATGAAACATTAGCTCATCAAGTAATAGAAGCTGACCATAAGGATGCACTTGAAAAAGGGCGAAAACCCACAGTCCGATTTTATATCCCTTCTGATTACACTTGGGAGAAAATACGTAATCACTCAGCAGATGGCTCTTTAGGTGAATTTGTTACTGGTGCAATGAGAGAGGTTGCTAAACTCAATCCTGAGTTGGAAGGAGTGTTGGATGTTAAAGATTTCAATGAACGCCAAAGTGGTCAACGATTATTAGATGATGACCTCTTACATGAGTTAATTGAAGTGGTTAATCGCCATCGACTAGGGCTACGAAACACTGAACCTGATATTTTAGGCCGTGCTTATGAATATCTCTTGCGTAAATTTGCTGAAGGACAAGGACAAAGTGCAGGAGAATTTTACACTCCAAAGGAAGTTGGTTGGTTAATGGCAGAACTTATCAATCCTAAGCCTTATACCACTATTTATGACCCTACTTGTGGCTCTGGAGGATTGTTAATCAAAGCTCGATTATTTTTTGAAAAAAGTAACCCTGACCAGAAAAGCAGAGCACCTAAATTATATGGGCAAGAGCTAAACCCTGTTACCTTTGCAATAGCTAAAATGAATATGTTTTTACATGACTATACCGATTCACTTTTTGCCATTGGAGACACTTTTAAAGACCCTAAATTTACTGAAAGCTCTCGATTAAAGGAGTTTGACTATGTAGTCGCTAATCCAATGTGGAATCAGAGTAACTACAACGAAGAATTTTATGAAAATGACAAATGGAATCGCTTTTTAGCTGATAATTCTCCACCTACATCTTCTGCTGATTGGGGGTGGTGTCAGCATATACTAGCCTCATTAAAAGAAAAAGGTCATGCAGCCGTAGTGCTTGATACAGGTGCAGCATCACGAGGTTCAGGCAGCAGGACTAACAACAAAGAGAAAGAAATCCGCAAAATGATAATTGAGAAAGATTTTGTTGAGAGTGTCATTTTATTGCCGGACAACCTTTTTTATAATACTAGTGCCCCAGGAATTATCTTATTTTTTAATTGCAACAAATCTAGTGAGCGAAAAGAACAAATATTAGTTATTAATGCTTCTAATTATTTTAGAAAAGAAAAGCCTAAGAATGTTTTAACTAATGAAGGTGTTAGGGCTATTGTTGAAGTCTATAACAGTTGGGAGACTCGCGAAAAACTTAGCAAAGTTGTTTCTCTAGAAGAAATACGTAATGCTGATTATAATTTAAGCCCGTCACAATTTGTTGAGGTAGCAGATAAAGCAACACATCGACCAATTAGTGAAATACTTGCAGATTTAGCAATTGCAAAGGATGAAAGAGAGAAAGCAGACGAAGAGTTATCAGCAATTATTCTAAAACTAGGATTTAATTAATAAACAAAATATGTATCAATCTGACGAGAAATGGAAAAAAGTTTTATTGGGAGAAATTCTAAAGCTAAAGAGTGGAGTTTTGCGTCCTAAAAATATTCTATCTACACCTGATTTAGTAAACTCCGTTCCTGTGTATGGAGGCAATGGCATTTTAGGATATACAAAAGAGGTTTTTTCGGAACAAAGGCTTCTTGTAATAGGTAGGGTTGGAGAATATTGTGGTTGTGTACATATTGCTAATCCTCCTAATTGGATAACAGATAATGCTTTATATTCAGAAAAATGGTTTGACGACACAGTTGATTTCGACTTTCTTGCTGCACACTTGTCGCATCTCAATTTAAATAGTTTTCATAGAAAAGCAGGTCAACCACTAATAACTCAAGGAGTTCTCCATAATTTAGAAATATTTCTCCCTTCCCTCCCCGAACAACGTGCTATTGCTCGTGCCTTGCAAGCTGTACAACGAGCCAAATAAACACGACAACGTGAGTTGGAACTAGAACGCGAGCGCAAAGCAGCTTTGATGGAGTATTTATTTACGCACGGCACACGTGGCGAATCTCTGAAGCAGACAGAAATTGGGGAAATGCCAGAAAGTTGGGAAGTAGTAAAACTAGGACAATTAGCATCTGTAAAAGGAGGAAAACGCCTACCAAAGGGTGAGCCTCTAGTAAGTTATAACACTGGCCAACCTTATATTAGGGCTGGTAACCTGAAAAATGGAACCGTAACTATAAATGAGTTATTGTATGTTCCTGACCATCTAAAAAAAGTTGTTAAAAACTATACAGTTGCTTCAGGGGATGTCTATATAACTATAGTAGGAGCTTATATAGGTGATGTAGGAATAATACCAGATTTATTAGATGGCGCAAATCTTACGGAGAATGCTGCTAAGTTAATAATTAATAGCAGTAATCTTTTAGATAACCACTTCCTCGCTAAGTATTTAGATACTAAAGTTGCGCAGTTCCAAATAAAAAGCCTTACCACAAGAACTAGCCAACCCAAACTCGCTTTATCAAGAATTGAACAAATCCTCATTTCTTTACCTTTTTTACGAGAACAAAAAGAAATAGTGAGTGTATTAAATGCTTGTGCTATTAAAATTTCCTCTTTAGAACAAGAAATAGTCCTTTTGGGCGAACTCTTCCAAGCAATGCTTGAAGAATTGATGACAGGGCGATTATCGGCAATACCATTAATTGAGGAATAGGTGGTAAAATAGCGTAACTACTTAACAGGGAAATGTCACAAAATGCCTAGAAAAAAAGAGCCAACTCAACAACTAGCTCTATCTGTTCAGCTTATAGAACAACGAATTTATTTAATCCGAGGTCATAAAGTGATGATTGACCAAGACTTAGCGGAACTTTATGAAGTAGAAACAAAAGTATTAAATCAAGCTGTTAAACGTAACCTTGCGCGTTTTCCAGAAGATTTTATGTTTCAATTAGATAAGGCAGAATTTGATTCTTTGAGGTCACAATTTGTGACCTCAAACAAGAGCAAAGGCGGAAGACGCTATTTACCTTATGTGTTTACTGAGCAAGGAATTGCGATGCTTTCTAGCGTTCTTAACAGTGAAAAAGCAATTCAGGTTAACATTGCTATAATGCGTACTTTTGTCCAAATGCGTAAATTGCTTGTAACTAATGAAGAACTAGCTCGTAGAATTGACGAATTAGAAAAAAACACTAACACTAGACTTAAAAAACATGATGACCAAATCAGAGCTATATTTGAAGCAATAAAGAAGCTTATTAAAGCTACTATCCCTAAAACTACTGAACCTGCCCGACAAATTGGATTTATGGCTAAAGATGATGAAGAAAATAGATAGTCTTTAAGGTCACAAATTGTGACCTCAAACTATAGTTTATGGAGCAAATCCTATGAGTGAACGCACTTCTGTTCAAGAACCCATGATTAAATATGCTGAAGAAATTGGTTGGGAGAAAATTTCAGCCGACCAAGCGTTAAGATTACGTAATGGTGATACAGAGTTATATTTTACCTCTGTATTGGAAAGCCAGCTTGTAAAACTTAATTCTCAAGTAGTTGACTTAGAACGTGCGGCAGAAATTATTAGAAAACTAAAGTTACTTAAGCCTAACATTGAAAGTAACCAGATTGCGTTTTCTTGGCTGAAGGGAGAGCAATCTATCTACGTTCCTAGCGAAAGAAGAGAACGAAATGTCAAATTAATAGATTTTGAGAATGTTAATAACAATATTTTCCAAGTAACTGATGAATGGGTGCAGCGAAGCACTGTTTATTGCAACCGTGCAGATGTAGTTTTTCTAATTAATGGCATTCCTATTGCAGTAGTTGAGACAAAATCAGCAACTAAGCCCAATGCTTTAGCAGAAGGTGTTGACCAAATCAGACGCTATCATAGAGAAACGCCAGAAATGTTTATTTCTAGCCAGGTTTTTGAAGTGACACAACTTCTAGATTTCTTCTATGGTGTAACCTGGAACACTAGCCGCAAAAACCTATTTAATTGGAAAGATGAAGTTTCTGGTAACTATGAACGCAAAATAAAAACTTTTTTTGACCAGCAACGCTTCTTAAAAGTGCTGCGTGATTATATTGTTTTTCTTTCAAAAGATGATGAGCTGACCAAAGTTATCTTACGCCAACATCAAACCCGTGCAGTAGAAAAGGTTGTTGAACGAGTTTATGACACTAACAAGCGACATGGGTTAATTTGGCATACTCAAGGTAGTGGTAAAACCTTAACAATGATTACTATTGCATCAAAGCTTTTGCGTGAAGTTAGGGGAACAGAAAAGCCTACAGTGTTGATGCTTGTGGATAGAAATGAGCTAGAGAGCCAGCTATTTAAAAATATTAGCGGTTATGGCATTGCTAGTGCCAAGGTTGCAGGTAGTAAACGGGAACTTCAAGAAATACTAGCTACAGATTATAGAGGCTTAGTAGTTTCGATGATTCATAAGTTTGAAGGTATTCCAGCTAATATCAATTTACGTAAAAATATAATCTTATTGGTAGATGAAGCTCATAGAACAACTGGAGGTGACTTAGGAAACTATCTAATGGGAGCATTGCCAAATGCGAATTACATAGGCTTTACAGGCACACCTATTGATAAATTGTCAGAAGGAAAAGGCACTTTTAAGGTGTTTGGAATAGATGACCAACAGGGCTATTTAGATAAATATTCAATTGCCGAATCTATCGAAGATGGAACTACTGTTAGGCTAAACTATGCACTAGCACCTTCAGATTTGTTGGTTGATAAAGAAACGCTAGAAAAAGAGTTTCTGAATTTAGCAGAGGCTGAAGGATTGAGCGATCAGGAAGAGCTTAATGCAATTTTAGACCGTGCTGTTGAGCTTAAAGAGATGATGAAAGCTCCTAGCAGAATAGAGCAAATAGCCGCATATGTAGCCAAAGATTTCCAAGAACGTATTAACCCAATGGGATTCAAGGCCTTTTTGGTAGCTGTAGACAGAGAAGCTTGCGCACTTTACAAGGAAGCTTTAGATAAATACTTGCCTTCAGAATATAGTAAAGTTGTTTATTCTCCAGCGCATAATGATAGAGAAATTCTGAAAAAATACTATTTAAGCCCAGATGAAGAGAAGAAAACCAGGAAAGATTTTATAAAAAAAGATTCTTTCCCAAAAATTTTAATTGTTACAGAAAAATTACTAACAGGTTTTGATGCACCTATTCTCTATTGCATGTATTTAGATAAACCTATGCGCGATCACGTCTTGTTACAAGCCATAGCCCGTGTCAATCGGCCTTATGAAGATGAAGAGGGATTGGTAAAGCCTGCAGGATTTGTTTTAGATTTTGTAGGTATTTTTGAAAAACTGGAAAAAGCTTTAGCTTTTGACTCAGAAGTAGTTACATCTGTTATTCAAAACATAGATGTCCTTAAGAAGCTCTTTTCTACTTTTATGGAAGAGAAGTTGCCAGAGTATTTGCCTTTTACAAAAGGATGGGATGATAAAGCAAAGGAAAAAGCTATAGAACATTTTTTAGACAAAAAACTCAAGGATAAGTTTTTTGAGTTTTTCAAACAGTTACAAAATTTATATGAAATCATTTCACCAGATGCTTTTTTACGTCCTTATTTAGCAGATTACCAAGCTATAGCACAACTTTATGGGCTAATACGTAATACAGAAAGCAAGTATGTTGATAAGGAGCTAACAAATAAAACTAAAGAGCTGTTACAATTATATACAGCAAACCGTAAGCTAGAGTTACCAGGGACAATTTATGAATTAGGGTCTACACAGCTAGCAATGTTAAGAGACAGTGAAACTAGTGATACGGTTAAAGTCTTAAATTTACGCAAGATATTAGCAGATATAGTTACCAAAGAAGCTAGTAGTAAGCCTTTTGTTGTATCCATAGGCGAGAGAGCTTCATCTTTAGCAGAAGCTTATGAAGAAAGACAAACGACTACTAAACAAGTTTTATTGGCATTTGAAGAACTAGCAGAGGAATATATAGAAGCTGAAACAGAAAGGCAGAAACTTGGCGTGGATGCTAACACTTTTGGCATCTATATAGCATTGAAGGCTATTGTTCCTGATATTGCTACAACACAAGCTGTGGAGATAAACGAGATATTTCTTAAACACTCAGATTTTAGGTGGAATCAACAGCAAGAAAGCAACTTACGGACAAACTTATACAAAACACTACTATCTATCGTTGACAGAACAAAGATGATAGAAACAGCTAACAAACTGCTAAAACTACAAAGAATATGAAGGCTAAACTAGCATTGAGTAAGTTACAGGAGAAAAAGCACCTTACTTGTTGGGCAAATGGAGAAGAAATGAAATGGGCAACTCGACATTGGGCAACAAAGATTGGGGTAAAACTAAGACAAATACATCTGCGCCAAATGAATACTAAATGGGCATCTATTTCGACTGCTGGTCGCATTACGCTTAATACTGAACTTTTGGCTATGCCCAAAACGCTAGGAGAATATGTTATTGTTCATGAGTTAGTGCATTTGCTTGCCCCAAACCACGGAAAAGTATTTAAGTGTTTTATGTATGCTTATTTGCCTAATTGGGAAGAGTTAGATTTTCAGTTAAAAACTTATAGAGAATAATCATTTAAAAATCGGTTTCTACTCTTTTTAATATTTCACTCAGCTTAGAATTTAGAGCGATGGCAATTCGATTTGCTACTTCAAGAGTCAATTGCCGTTTTCCTCTTTCTATCATGCTAACGTATGTTCGGTCTATATCAGCCATCTCTGCAAGTTTTTCTTGAGACATGCCTATTTTTCCCCGCGTTTCTTTTATAGCTAAACCAAATTTTTCTGATATAGTCGGCATTTTCACGTAAGGTTTAATTACATTAGGTATGAGTTAGATGGTTATATGGTAAGAAAATGTGACTAATAGTCTACGGACTATAGTCTACAAAGTGTATTTTAGTTATAATGAATATCTAGCTAAACTATCCTATTAGTATGAAAGAGGAAGAAATATTATGCCAAAGCAATCAAAGAGAGGTTTTGGTTTGGTTTTGGTTTGATATAGTATTTTATATAGTATATTACCTACTATTTCAATAAGAATATTAGAAGTGTCTTTACTTAATCATCAAGCATTAGCTTTTCTTTTTCAATCAGTTAGGGATAGCTTACCAATGAAGTGTATAGACAGGAGATATAATGAATAATACAGCCCCTAAAAGAAAAAAGATTTTTCTTAAAAAGAGTTTTATATATTTAATGATTTCATTGCTGGTTCTTATCCCATCTTACATACGTACTAATGCTTTTAATTTTTTGCAGTTATCTCCATTTGCTCCAAATAATTCCAATTCCTCTTTATCTGTTACTCCTTATCCTTACATTAATTTTTCTAGCACTATTTTCCCTACTGGTAATTTCCCTTTCTCAGTAGCAATAGGAGACATGGATGGTGATGGTTTGCCTGATTTAGTTGTTGCTAATTCTAATTCTTACACAGTATCAGTACTTAGAAATACAAGTACTAGCGGCAATGTCTCCTTTGCAACTCAACAATCTTTCTCTACTGGTATTACCCCTGTCTCGATAGCAATAGGGGATATAGATGGTGATGGCTTGCCTGATTTAGCGATTGCTAATCTCAATGACAGTACAGTATCAGTACTAAGAAACACAAGTACTAGTGGTAATGTTTCTTTTGCTACTCAAGTTACTTTCTCTACTGGCAGAAATCCCTTTTCAGTAGCAATAGGAGACATAGATGGTGATGGCTTGCCTGATTTGGCTGTTGCCAATTTTTCTGCTAACACTGTATCAGTATTAAGAAACACAAGTACTAGGGGCAATGTTTCCTTTGCTACCGAACAGTCTTTCCTTAGTGGTAGTGAGCCTCACTCCGTAGTAATAGGTGACATAGATGGTGATGGAAAGCTGGATTTAGCGATTGCTAATGACCTTTCTAATACAGTGGCCGTACTAAGAAACATAAGCACTGTTGGTGTTGTATCATTTGCCACTCGGCAAACTTTCTCTACTGATACTACTCCTCAATCAGTAGCAATAGGAGATATAGATGGTGATGGAAAGCTGGATTTAGCAACCGCTAATGGTGGCTCTAGTACAGTATCAGTACTAAAAAACACAAGCACTAGTGGCAATGTCTCTTTTGCGGCTCAGCAATCTTTCTCTACTGGCTCTGGTTCTTTTTCAGTAGCAATGGGAGACTTAAACGCAGATGGCTTGCCTGATTTAGCTATTACTAATACTAATGACAACACAGTATCAATATTAAAAAACACAAGTAATAGCAGTTCTATTTCATTTGCGACTCAAGAAAATTTTTTTACAGGCAATCTTCCTTTCTCAGTAGCGATGGGAGATATGGATGGTGATGGTTTGCCGGATTTGGCTATTGCTAATACCAACGACAACACAGCATTAGTATTAAGAAGCCTATGCACAAGCCAACCGACCACTACAACAATGGCAAGTTCTTCAGCCAATCCATCGGTTTTTGGACAATCTATTACAATTACTGCAACAGTTTCACCTGTGCTCCCTGCAGCAAGCGTTCCTACAGGTAGTATCATTTTTAATATCGATGGAACAACTCAATCCCCTATTAATCTGTTCAATGGTCAAGCTAGTTTCTCTAGTTCTTCTTTGAGTGTTGGTTCCCATCACATTAATGCCACTTATAGTGGGGATAGTATTTTCGCGGCTAGTAGTTCCACCATCTTTTCTCAAACGGTTAATAAAGCAACTACTTCAACTACAGTCAATTCTTCGATTAGTCCAGCAGTATTTGGTCAAATGGTTACGTTTACGGCAATAGTGTCTGCTCTTAATCCTAGTACAGGTACACCTAGCGGAGTAGTTCAATTCAAAGATGGTTCTAATAATTTGGGAACTCCGGTAAATCTAAGTGGAGGACAAGCTCAACTTTCTACTAATAGCTTTTCTGTTGGAACTCATTTTATTACTGCTGTTTATAATGGTGATAGTAATTTCAATACTAGTACTTCTAATACATTCTCTCAGACAGTAAATAAAGCAAACACTTTGACAGACTTAATAGTGAATCCAACCCAAATAGTATTTGGTCAAATGGTTACATTTACCGCAATAGTGTTCCCTCTTAGTCCTACTGGGGTTACTCCTAGTGGAGTTATTACTTTTAAGGATGGAAATAATTCTTTAGGTTCTCCAAGCTTGAGTAACGGGCAAGCTATTTTGACAGTTCCAATTAACAGTGTAGGAGTTCGTACTATTACTGCTATTTATTCAGGAGATAATAACTTTAATTCAAGCACATCAAACATTGTTAATTTGCTTTCGTCTGCACTTGACCACAACGCTATTTATGTAGCAGATACACTTAATAACCGTATTCAACGCTCTACTAATAATGGTCAAAGCTGGCAAACAGTAGGTAATGGTGCTGGTGTTGGTTTAGGGCAGTTTAATGCTCCTAAAGGCGTGGCAACAAACTTTGCTAGTAGCCTTATCTTTGTGGCAGATACAGGAAACAATCGCATTCAGCGTTCTACTGATGGTGGAATAACTTGGTCTGTTATTGCTACACCTGGCACAACAGTCAACCAAGTAAACCAACCTAGTGGAGTAGCTTATGACGAAGTAAATAACAAACTCTACATTGCCGATACTACAAATAGCAGAATATTAGTTGTAAGTAATGCTTCAACTACAACCCCTTCATTTGCGGTATTTGCAGGAGCAATGGTAGGAACTACAGTAGGAAAAGTTAATCAACCACAATCAGTTGCAGTTGATATAAATGGAAAAGTCTATGTTGCTGATACACTTAACAACCGTATTCAAATGAACAATAATGGCTTAAGTACAGGTTGGATAGTACTAGCAAATCCTGGTACAGCACTTGGTCAAGTAAATACACCTAAAGGAGTATATGTAGACAATAGTGGAAGAGTTTGGGTAGCAGAAAATGCTAATAATCGTATCCAAGTTAATACAAATGGGGTTTGGTCAGTGTTTATGAATACTGGTACAGCCGTAGGCACAGTAAATAGACCCGAAGGAGTGGTTGTAAATCTATCAGGAAGCGTATTTATTGCAGATACAGGCAACAATCGTATTCAATCAAAGCCTGCTAATGGTGGCAATGCTACTGTAGTGGGTCCTCCTGGTTTAAGTGTTGGCCAATTTAATCAACCTGCTGGTATTAGGTAATTTCCTGTTTGATTTTTCTTGGTTTAATATGGAGCAAATTGTAAACTCTTCTCAAAGTTAGTTGCTAGATACTACTGTTTAACAGAGTTACTCAAGTATAATAAATTAAATTATTCTCATCTTATTGAGTTTGGATAAGTTAGAAGAATTGCAAAGTTTAGTTTTTTATTTAGATAGTCAAAGGATGGCTATCTATTTTTTCTTTAATATTTTTTTGATTAGGAAATCTAAAAGCTAGCACCGAAAAGTTAATGATATAATAAGCCACCTAAGCTTTAATTTTGGTGGTTATTATTTTGAAGGACACTAAAGAAACAGAATAGGTGGTAAACTAATTGCTAAAATTAAGCTTTACCAACCAAACTGCTTTAAATTGTTATTTAATAGCTCTAAGGTAAACATTGATGGAAGAAAAAGAAAACAAGCTGATTTGCTCAGATGGAGAAGTTCAAAGATTACTATATTCTCATAAAGCTTTTATAATTAGACCTATTGAGCCACAGCCTTCAACAGAAAATAGGGATGGGGCACAACTTTTATTTTTGTGTCCTTATAAGGCTGGTAGTCAGTGGTGGATAGCAGAGACAATATGTTTAGCTGCAAAATCAAATAGCAAGAAAAGTGAACTTTTTTGCTATAGGGCTGATAAAGCATTAGTGCCAAATGAAAAGGTAAGATTTGAGTTACCCAATAAAAAAGGTTTACTACCCGCATCTAAGTGCCCTTTTTCTGCATCACGTTTGTTGATAGAAGTTAATAAAGCAAAGCAAAACCGAATAAAAGATTGGCTCGTAGAAATACGAGAGAAAAAAAGTGGGATAGATTCACACACTTGGAATCTATTTATTGATTCAATTAAAGAAGATTGGCAAATATTTAATACAGATTTACCTTTTGATAAAAACCCTTGGGTTTGGATTTTGGATGTCTGTGTTATGGGAAAAAGTGAGCAAAGGGTTGCGAGGGGGTCTAATCGGCCATAATAGAAATAAAGCACGCTTACCTTGTGCTATTAATGACCATTCTAATAGCCAAGTGCCATTCCAAAATTTGTTATTAATAGGAATAGTAATACTACCTTTTGTTTCTGATAAAGCTTGGATAATAGATTGTTTAAGATGGCTATCAAGTGATTTGATATTACCTTTTTTAATAACTCCAAACCCCCAATTGATACTCTCATTTTCTACTTCAAAAACGCTAGCTTCCTTTATTTGAGCATATCGAATTGCAGTTGCTGATAAAGATGTCTTAAAAGTGTATGCTAATTCAAACAGTTTGGTTATAGAGGGTGTACCATCAGCTAATTTTGAAAAAATATCCTTAGGCATAAGTATTTCTGTTGCTAACATATCACAAAGGCGCTCAAGCTCATCTCCAAAACGAGGGCATTTAGGGCCACTTTTCTCGAATATTGCATGACCCATTTCATGAGCAATTGTAAAACGTCGTCTAGGGGATGATAAATATGAAGAATAAACAATTACAAATGCATCTTTTACTCTCCGCAATTCTCCTGATATAGGCATTTCCTCAGAGCAAAATTCTGAAATATTCAAAAGGGGTTTTAATGCTTCTAAATCAGTCGGGGGACAAGATATATTTTGTAAAAACTTATTGACAACAATTTGTATTGCTTCTTCAATATTTAGTGGATGTCCTGCCATGTCTAACAAACGACGTGCAGCAGCACTTTTCCAGTGAGTGTTTTTGCTTATGTGATTTTTCACACTTCTCCAACTTCAATAGTAACTCTTAATTTTGCTTCATCAATACATTGTAACATAATTTGGTGGGGTACTTTTGCTCTCTGCGGACTGCCCTGAAAACTATACCCACTAGTTCTTGCATTATAAACCTCAACAGCTTTAACACGGACCATGTAGGAAAGTTCTTTGTTTAAGAGTTTCAAGAATTCATCTGATAAAATATCCTCAACTAAAATCTTTTCCCATTGAGCCATCGCAGCAGAAGAATGCTCCTCTAGTGATTGCCAAATTTCTATAGCTTGCTCCATATTTTTTATAGCTAGTTTTTTATTATTTAAGCTAGAGGTATTTTTTTTAAGTGCTAAATCTCTTTTAGCCTCATTTGCATAGCTTTGTCCTCTCTTTAAAAAAGCTCTAGCACGCATATCAGAAATTTCTAAGTCATTGCTATTGGATGATAGCAAAACTTTTTCATAGCAATTATTCGCCGCAGTCCAATTTGAGTGGGCTACTTGCCAATCTCCATCTAAGAGAACTAAGTCTAAATAGTCTTTATTAGTTCCTTCTGGAATTCGATTATAGGCTTCGTTTATTGAGGTTTTTGCATCCTGAAATTGCTTACTTACCAAATAAGTTCTGCCAAGCAAACTATAACAATCACCCACTTCAGGACTATTTGGGCCATGGATAGATGTTTTTGTAAAGGCTGCTATAGCTTCATTTAAATTCTCAATGCTTTCTTTAAGGTTTTTATTTTTTTCTTCGCTATCATTTGAGCTTTCAGCTATAAGTCTTTTTAAACGACCTAAACATTTGCTACTAAAGGCTATATTTATATCTGACCGAATTGATTTAGCCATTTCTAGGGCTATATTGGCTTCTAATAAAGCTTCATCAAGCCTATATAATCTTTGATAAGCCCAGCAAGTGCCACATATACGTGCGCGAATTTCGTCTTCAACAATTCTTTCATCTCTAGGTTTTGTTAAGTTGGCAGCCTCTTTCGACAGTCCTGCAATTTGTAAAACTAGCTGTTTATTACCTAAATTTTTTACAAATTTATCTAATTTAGAAAACACTTTAGAAACAAGTTGTGGATTACTTTGAAGGCATTTTTTAGAGAAAGCACCTATATTATGAATTTGCTGCTTTGCTCCAACACTACTTAAACTACTTACATAATTGAGCAAAAATTCAATACCTTTTTCTAGGGTGTTTAAGCTATTCTCAATAGGGAAGTTACGTGCTAACTGCTTGACTGACAATAAATTATCTTGAATTATAAAAATATGTTTTTTCTCTGAATTTTGTAACTCTTGTACAAATAAATCTGTATCTAGCTCAAAACACTGAGCTACTACACCTAAGGGCAATGGATATACACTTTCTTGTAGTAAAACAATGGTTTCGTATAAACACTCAGAAATATTTGTTCTATCTACTTGTTGTGGAATATCAATATGTATGCCAATAGAGTTCCCCTCTTTTATTAGGTCTGAAACAAAATATGTTAATCGCCCACTAATAGCTGTATGGAATTTATCACTAAGAAAACGTCTTAACCCTTCTCCTTCATCTTTTCCAGACATTAACTTTGCTTGAAATTTTACGAAGTCTAACATTGTGTTTTCAGGTATATTTTTTAAGTCTATTCGATTTAAAAAATCATAGTAATTATTGCCTAGTATTTTGAGAACTTCGGCAGAATCTTTAATCTTTTCATGCGCAATTAAGAAATCAAATTGTGCTTTATTACCACTTGACTCTCGGCAAACACGACAAAGGTCATTTACAGCATCCAATAAGACACCACCCCCTTCTCCATATACAAACCAGAACTGTTCATTATTGAGCAAGTTACTTTGCTCAATTCGCTCAAGCCATTCAACGATATCTTCTCTCTTTGGTTTAAGCTTAGCCTCAACTAAAGCATTTGAAGACAAAATACCTATATCCCATTTAGTTACAGATTTGTTATGTCCAATAGTTCTTGGTTCAAGCTGAATTTTTATATTACTTTCGTAAGGAGAGGACAGAACTTTACTAATTAAGTCTAAGGCATGACGAATTGCAAAGTTTATTTGATAACTTAAACCACGGTCTGTTGACGGTCCCCCAATCGCTCCTGAAGTACTAGGACTCTTTGTCTTAACTGAAATTGCTTTTCCTGTAGAACTTTTCTTTGCCATTAAATTAATAACCTCTTTAACCCAAAATAATTAATAGTAATACTTTCTTTATAAAGTAGCAAGAAAAATTCGTATTTTTACCGCAGTGAAATAGTAATATTTTAAATTTATGTTTCTTAATAATACCTAGAGTCATTAATTTATTGAATGGTTACAAACTATTAGCTCAAATAATAGAATTGATGAAATAAACCTTGGCTGCTATGATGCAATTTTAGGTTAGTTTTGGGCTTAATAAAGATACTTAACCAAAAGGAACTTTTCTTATTTTTCTTGATATTTGGAAGGTACAAGTTTCTAAAAACTTAAAACATTATAGTTGAAGTTCTTTCAAGGCTTCAACCATGGCACAATTTCAGCCAAATCTTCAATTTCATGTTGCTAATGAAAGATTAAGATACTCCAAGTATTTAGTCTAAGCGTTGAGTTATCTTTTTCACTCTGTTTGAAGTAAATTACAATACTAACAGTATTGTAGCGAAGTAGTTGGGATTGTTACGAACGAGTATTAAAACCTATAGTGGAATTGTGTAGTGTTTTTATAGCCTAGGAAATTGTACTGTGGCTGTTTTTGTGGCTATTTTCTGCATACCTAGAGTATCACACAGTTTTAAGAATCTTTGTAAATCATTGATTCTAAAACTGTATGACACTCTGTAATATTTTGTAACAGTTACTTAAAAAGAACTGCAAAACCTTTATTCGTCGGTTCGACTCCGTCCGCCGCCTCCAATCTAAAATCTATTCTTAATACTTATTCTCCAAAAATTGCTAATAATACAAATAAAATTGCCAGATATCGTTTTTAAACTTCCTAAAAACATTTCCTTTAGATTGTCTAGAAAATAATAACTTCTGTTGCAAGTTCTAATTTTAGTTCCGTTCTTGCTTTTGAAATTGCTAAACAAGGCGGAAGCTAGATGAACCATTATTTTCAACTAAAACAAAAATTATATTCTATTAAATATTCTCACTTTTTAATTAAATTAAGTGCCATTATAAGTCTTATTACTGGTTTAATATTGATAACTGTAGTGTTGTTACTTTATTCTGCAAAATTAAACCACTTTCTTGTTTATCTTATTCAAAATTATGCTGATCACTATGAAATAAAATTAAATATTGAGCAAATAAATATTTCACCTAATGTAAAAGTAATTGAATGTAATAATATATTAATAAGTGATAAAAAAAATAAAAAGTGTTTAATTAAAATAGATAAACTAGAACTAAACACAGAAATAGCTAAAACTAATAATAATTGGTTTACATATAGACTATTAATTAATAAAATAACTATAAATAAACTTACTGTACAACTAAACAATTTAGAAAATCAAGGAAATGAAAACTACAGTAATATTATTAGTCAAATAAAAACATTTTTTAAGCAAAATGAAGGTAGTCATTTTTTTATAGATTTGAGCAACACAATAGTGGTTATTCCTAGTGGTGATATTACTTTAAATAATATAGTAAATAACTCACAATATAAGGTTTTTAATATTAATATAAATAGTAATTTTAAGGAAATTGGCAATAACATTAAATCTGATTTAAATATTCAAAATATAGATTGTAGTTATGGAGTTAATAAACTACATCTTCAAGATAGTAAAGTAGTTATGTCTATATCAAACAATAAGATTATGTTAGAGCCAAGTATTATTAATAGTAATATAGGTGTTATAAAACTTAATGGAAATATTACAGATTATAATTTTACTCACTGTAATTTAAATATTGAAGCAAATGTTGATTTATTAAAGCTTAAGCAAAACTTTGGGGATTATTTTGCAAGAACCCAAAGTGGAGAAGTAAAGTTTGTTGGGCAAATAAGTAAGATAGAAAAGACTTTTAATTTAAAAGGTGTTTTATTGGCTAATGATATAACTATAACTCACTATAAGATAAATAAGTTAGCTATAGAAGATATTAATTTATTAGCTAATGAAGCAATAAATGTTAAATGTAACAAAGTAGCACTTGAACATATTGATGTTGGCAATCAGGTTATTAAAAATATTTTTATAGATAGAGTAGAAGCTAAGAAAAATCTTGATAATAGTATAAAAGGTGAGTTTCAAACACTACTTGCTAAAGTGAAATCATTGAAAATAAAAACAGATGGAAACTTTAAGATTGAAAACACAGGCTTTCAAGTTAGCGGTATAACTAGTAACATAAATTTTTCTAAATTATTCCCAAACGATACACAATTGAGTGTTTATGGAAATACTAACTGGAAATATCAAGCTTTTGGAAAAATTAGTAATATAGATAATTTTACTGTTAATGTACAAATTAAGAATCAAGGTTTAATTATCAATGGAGTTGCGACAGACAAATTAAAAATATCATTAAAGATGGAAAATCCAGGAAATATAAATATCAATTTAGCCGCAAAGGTTACTGATAAATGGCAATATTTGAATGCAAATCTTGGAATTTATAAAGCTAATCGACCTATTGTTATCCAATCAAGTATAAATAGTTTAGATATTGAAACGACTCTAAAAAAATATTTCCCTTATTGGGCTAATTTGGTTAAAGGTGTAGTAAGTGGAGAGTTAATTTTATCAGGGCCAACTTTAGATAACAAAGGATTCCCAACATTTGAGCGGTTAAAAGGAAACCTTAAACTTACAGAAGTATCGCTAAAATTAGCTGGAAAACCACTCAATGTTGAGACTCCAATAAACATTCCATTAAATGGAACTAACTTTAAATTAGATCAAAGTTTATTGCTTAGCCAAAAGAGCTCGATTTTGAACTTCTAATTGTTCCTTAGGATTATCAAAAGTCTTAGTGTTTTGACTCTCAAGAGATTTATTGGTTATAGGTTCTAGCACTTTATCTAAGCCACTAACAGCTTTGGAAAAGCTTTGAGCTGCATTAGTAAACTCTGAAGGCATCAAGATAATTGTAGTGCTATTGTTTTCAGCTCCAACTTCTGAAACCATTTGCATACGTCTTAATTCTAAAGCTGCTGGGAATTTAGCTACTTCTTGAGCTGCTAAGGTAAGTTTTTCGGAAGCTTCTAACTCGGCTTCAGCTTTGATTATACGAGCACGTTTCTCACGTACAGCTTCGGCTTCGCGTGCCATAGCGCGTTGCATTCCAGAGGGAATTTCTACTTCTTTCATTTCTACCATTTCTACTTTGATGCCCCAAGCTACTGTAGTTGCATCTATGATGTTACGCAAAGCATCATTAATTTTGTCTCTTTCTCTTAAAACTTCATCTAGCAAATGCTGTCCAATTATATTACGTAATGTAGTCTGAGCAATTTGATGAATTGCTGTAGGGTAGTTTTTAATATTTATTGTTGCTCGTGCTGGATCAACAATTTTATACCAAAGGGCTGCATCTACACGAATTGCCACACTATCCTTAGTAATGGTTTCTTGTTGTTCTAGAGCCATTGTGTTAGTACGAATATCAACTTTGAATTGCCATTCTAAAAAAGGAATAAGCCAATAGATTCCAGGGCCACGAAGCCCTACAAACCGACCTAAGCGAAAGACTACAGCACGCTCATATTCTTGAGCAATTCTTAATCCTGAAAGCATAATCACTGCAACAACAAAAAATAATGGAAGTAAAAACATAAATAACCCCTTTCACAAAGTAGAAAATTTAAGAGAAAGTTAATAGTTGACAAACATAGCTCATAGTATTTTGAATATGGGCTTTAGATTCTAGATTAGTCTAAACTTAATCCTAACACACCTAAAAGAATATTACCTAATCTATTTGCTGACTAAAAATAAAATTATGTTGGTAAGCAAGCGTTAATTTTTTGATAAAAAGAAGGGTTTCTAGGGAAAGATTTTAAATTTAGGTATAACATTTTCCGCGCTCCTTTAATATGCAGTAAAAGAAACGGCGGAAAGGCAAGAATAAGTCACTTTATTTATAGTGAAGAGTTGCTTTTCAATGCCTTCCGTCTAGGCCGACGAGGTTAGCTGACGGGCTCGGGCTCGGAAGCTGCCCTACAAATATTGATTCCTCAAATCTGATTCGCCCCATAACATTAACTTATGTTAGGTTGGTTCCCCCGCAATCACTTTTCAAAGAGAAATTAGGCCGTTGTTAAGTTAAATCTTACTCCTGTTTTATTCTAAGTCAAACCTATTGTTGTAGTTAACGTCCAATACTTAGTTAGAAAAACTAGTTTCGTCCATCGTTAAATCCTAAATTACGGATGCTCCAGCTTGAGGGGTTGCAACATAAATTTCAGGGGCTATATGTGTTTGTCTTAAGTATTCTTCAGATATTGCTTTTTTAACTGATTCAACAGCTGTTTCTTCTACTAGGTTTACTGTACAGCCTCCAAAGCCTGCTCCAGTTAGACGAGCACCAAAAACACCTGGTTGATTGCGAGCAATCTTTACCATCAAATCAAGCTCTGGGCTACTAACTTGATAGAGATGTTGCAGACTTTCATGAGATTCATTCATTAAGTGACCTAGCATAGGTAAATCCTCTGTTTGAGCTGCCATAACGGCTTTTAATACACGGGAATTTTCACTAACAACATGTTTAGCTCGTTCAAACAAATATCGGGGTAGCTTTTTTTCTACTGCTATTAGTTCTGCTAAAGAAATATCTCTTAGTGAAAGAATTCGTTTGTCATAAATTTTCTCCAATAAAGCTAGAGCATCAGCACATTCTGAACGACGTTTGTTATATTCAGAAAAGCTTAACTGCCGTGATTTCATTGTATTACAAATTAGAATTTTGCTTGAGCTGGGTAAAGGTATTTGTTGGCAAGAAAGATCTTTACAGTCAATTAAAAGGGCTTTTCCTGTTTGTGCTAGTGTGATTACAAAGTGATCCATAATTCCACTTTGAACACCACAAAAAGAATGTTCTGCTTGCTGGCAAAGTTTAGCTAATATTACTTTATCTAAAGAAAAATGCCCTAGTTGTTCTATTAGTATTCCAGTTGCTACTAATAAAGCAGCAGAAGAAGAAAGACCTGCTCCCATTGGGATATTGCTGCTAATGACAGCATTAAATCCAGGAAATGAAAAGTTAGATTGCTTTAAGAGAGCTGCAACTCCAATTACATAATTACTCCAGCTTTCAGTTAGATTTGGTTTCATGTCTGCCAAAAAGAATGAAGTGTGAGCATTATCACGATCTAAAGCTACCAAATTAACTTCGTGATCTGTGCGAGGACTTGCTGCAATAAGCAGTTCAGCATCTATTGCCATAGGCAAGACCCAACCTTGATTATAGTCAGTATGTTCCCCAATAAGATTAACTCGTCCAGGAGCACGCACAACTATTTCAGCTGCATGTCCAAAAATATTATCAAAAGTTTGTTCAAGTTTATCTCTCATAAATCTACCTAATCCATAAAAATATTATTTTAGAATTTGTCTTAGTTCTTTTGCCTTTTCTTCTGCTACTGTGTCATTAAGAAAAACTCCACAACCTGCTTCAACCCCAGCCAAATATTTTAACTTATCTGCACTGCGGTAGGGAGGATAAAATTCTATATGAAAATGGTAGTAACTATAGTCTTTTCCGTCTGTTGGCCGTTGGTGCATTAACATTATATAAGGAAATGATCTTTTCCAAAGATTATCGAATCGTTCTAATAAATTCTTGAGTAGTTTTGCTAGTTGTTGATGTTCTTTTTCTGTAAAATCAGTAATTGCACTAGCATGATATTTAGGGTAAACATGAGTTTCGTAAGGCCAACGAGCATAGAAAGGAATAAATGCTACAAAGGCATCATTTTCAACTATTATCCGTTCTTTATGAGCTAATTCATTACCTATAATGTCACAAAACAAGCATTTTTGATTTTTTTTGTAATATTTTTTTGATGACTTTAGTTCACGTTGTGGAATTGGGGGAATAAAAGGGAAAGTGTAAATCTGTCCATGAGGATGAGGTAAAGTTACACCTATTTCACGCCCTTTATTTTCAAATATATAAACATATTTAATATAACTACGTTTACCTAGTTCTACAAAACGATCAGCCCAAACTTCTATTAAATTCTGGATCTCTTTTTCTGATAGGTTTGTTAATGTAGCTTCATGATTTTGGGAATAGACTATTACTTCACATTCTCCTTTAGCTGAATCTACTTCGTAAAATTCATCTAATGTAGGATTAAAACTATTTGCAGTAAAAGCAGGGAATTTGTTTTGAAAAACAGCTATTTCATAGTGTTCTAAGGGGATTTCTGTGGTGAAATTACCTGGTTTAGTTGCACATAATGGACAAAAATCATCTGGAGGAAAAAAGGTTCTAGCTTGGCGTTGATGCGCTATACCTACCCATTCTTCTAACACGGGATTCCACCGTAACAAGTTATTAGGTTCTGCAAATGGTGTTTCAGTGCAATTTATTAAATTAAAAGTTGTTGGCTTTTGCCAATATGTTAGCAAATAACGTCCATCTGGTTTTATTAACTTTTCTTTATACATTAACTTTTCCTTAAAATCAGAAAGTTTACAAAACTTGTAATTTTATTACGCAACTATTTAAAACGCTTTACCGATAATGTGAACAAGCCTAGGATCAGCTTTACGTGTATCTTGATTTAGGTAAAACAAATAACTAGATAAAACAAATATAAATAAACATTTAAACTAAATAAATTTGGAGCTAGCAATGGTTAATCAAATTAATAATAATTCAGCCTTTGGTAACTTATATACAAATTCGCTATCTCAAACAACTAATAAAAATACCCAATCTAGCAGTACCACTGCCCCAACACAAAACAGCTCTACTCCTGCAACAGGTGGCAAACTAGGTAAAACTGGAGAATTAGACTTAGGAGCAAATTTGCTTGCTCGTCAGTTACAATCAAGTACTGATTCTAAAGTAAGTAACTCTGCTGGTAACTCTACTTCTTCTACAAATAAAGCTGGACAAGATTGTTCTGGATGTCCATTCTGCCGAGCTAAAGGTGCTCAAGGTCAGTCTGTTAGAGGTGGTTACGGTATTGGCGGCGGCTACGGAATTGGTGGCGGCTACGGTATCGGTGGCGGCTATGGAATTGGTGGTGGCTACGGTATCGGTGGCGGCTATGGAATTGGCGGTGGTTACGGAATTGGTGGCGGCTACGGAATTGGTGGCGGTTATGGTATTGGCGGCGGCTACGGTATCGGTGGAGGAGTTAACATTGCTAAGCAAAGTGGATCCTTTGGGTTAGTTGCTAATCCTCCTCAGTCAGCTATTGATAAAGCAAATTCCAAAATAGCAAGTTTAAGTGGTTCAGACAAAGCAATTTTTAATTCTTTAAGTACATCTGATCAAGCTTTGGTTAAACGTGCTTTACAGCTACATCCTGATGCTAGTCTTAGCGATATACTTGGCTATGCTAAGAATGGAAATCTTTCTACTTTACCAGCTGATCAAAAAGGTATGGCGTTAAATGTGATTGCTACAGTTTCGGCACAAATTGCTTCACAGCCAAATAATAAGATTGCACGCAATACTTTAGATAATTTTGTTAATGGCACAATAGATCTAAACTTTTCCAAAGATGATCCAAATCTTTTTGGTGAAGCTGATGTAAAAGGAAAGATTAATCTTAACTTAGATAATGCTGCTATTAATGCTGTTAATGGTTACACGGAAAATAAAGATGCTTTCAAAGCTTTGGTTGGAACATTAGCTCATGAAGTTGGGCATTTAGATCATAATATGATTGATAGAAAAGGCAAAGAATTTGAAGGTACGAAATATGATGATGCCAATTTAGCAGCAATGTTATTAGACGAGTATAGTGCTCAATATACAGGTATTATGGCTGCTCAAAATCGCCAACCTACTGCTAATGAAATGAGGGATTTCTGGCTTACTTTAGTTGGTCGTTCTACCAAAGATACTGGTGCTGCCTATTACGATCAGTTATCAAACGCTCGCAAGAATTCACCTAGATTTGATCAAGTAACCAATGATATAAACAGCTTGCTTGGTAATAATCGTGTGGTTAGCCCTCAAGAATTGCGGGATCGCTTGTTGGGCAAATTAGATTCTAGTGTTTTGAAATGGCAATCAAAAGACTCTACATTGACAGATACTAAATATCTAAAAGCTATGGACGATACTAAGCTGGATAATAAACTTGAAGAAAAGCCTAAAAACTCAGGACTTTTTGGGTTTCTTTTTGGCTAAAAGTTTTATTTGATAAATTAAACTTGAACAAGCTGTGGTTTATGCGTTAAAAGTATAAACCACAGCTTTTCTCTTTGGAGTTACAAATGGCTATTGAAGAATTAATATTAGCTCATGCTGAAGAAAAAAAATCTCGCTTTGCTAATCGTATGAGTTTAGTAGAACTGCCTGCAGTAGATTTACCAGAAAATTTAAAACATTTTTCTATAGTAGTTGATGGTGTTTTTGATTACTTACCTATGAACTATTTGTTGTTAGGCAGTGACTATTATAGTTCTCTAAATAAAGAAGATTTTACCCGTCTTTTAGAACGTTTTAATTTTGTTGAGTCTGAACAATTAACAGCTAGAGAAGTTGCACAAATATTTCTACTAATAGCATTTCCATCTAGGGGAAGATTTATAGTAGAAAGCCTTGGAGATTTAAATATTCCAGCTAATATGCCTATTGAAGTGCAAAATCAGCTAGATGAAATAATCATTCCCCCAGCTTTACATAGAAACCCAGGATTGGCTCAATGTGCTTTTTATTTATACAATGGCCGAGAAGGTATTTTAGAAGAAGTTTTGTTGGAAGTTTCTAGTGATTATTCTATTAACCTAATAGTTCAACCCATAGCAAATCTTTGGGCAGGTCAAAGTGAATAATTTGATAAAATATAAAATTTTACAATTTGTATTATTTTTCTAAATGATTTATGAACAAAGAAACTAACCTTTATATACACTCTGAAACATTTCCTCTTCGATGTGAAGTTTGCCACCAAATAGATTATTTTGATCCAGTTCAAAATTGGTGCTTTCGTTGTAAAGAAATTGCTGCAAATGTAGAGAGTTTAGAGAAAGAAAAGTTTGTTAATATTAGTGTTAACACTACCTTTGAAATTGTCACAAGTCTAATAAAAATAGGTATGCTAATAGGAGGAATTTGTGGTCTAATGGTGGGATTTCTTTGGGCAAGTGCAGCACAATTGGATATATTACTAGTTTTGGCAATTTTATCCTTATTGATTGGGCCTATAGCAGGACTAATTTTTGGGCTGATATTTCTTTTAGGCATTACAACATTAAATGGTATAGAAAGAGTAAAATGGCGTATATCTGGTCGTAGAGGCTCTTTGCAACAAATTTGATAATTCTAAATTTGATAAAACTTTAATATAATACGAACTTTAAGTACTCTAACTGCATTACATAATTAGTTATAATTAACATTGTAAAATATCTAGTAAAATAATGAGGGTTATTCAATGAATTTAGATCCTTTACCTGTAGATGTTTTGGCTATTGGGGCTCATCCAGATGACGTTGAACTTGTTGTCGGAGGTACTTTACTAAAGCTACATTCCTTAGGATATAAAACAGCCATTCTAGACATGGCTCGAGGTGAAATGGGAACACGAGGTTCGGCTGAAATTCGTGCTCAAGAAGCAGCAGCAGCAGCAAAAGTATTAAAACTAACAGCTAGAGAAAATTTGTCTTTACCTGATAGCAATATTTGGTGTAATGAAGAATCTCGTGTAAAAATGGTTAGAGCTTTACGACACTTTCGCCCCAAAGTAGTGTTTACACATTATTGGGATGATCCACATCCTGATCATGCACATACAGCTCAAATTGTTCGTGAAGCTGCTTATTTGGCAGGACTAGCAAAGTTTGATGTGGAAAGCGGACAAACTCGCTTTCGTCCTTCAGCTGTAGCACATTTTATGTTTCCTCGTAATGTTAGTCCAACTTTTGTTGTAGATATAAGTGCTTTTGCTAAAGAAAAAATGGTTGCAATAGATTGTTATAAATCTCAACTTTATGATCCAAATAGTAAAGAACCAGAAACTAACATTAGTGCTGAGGGTTTTATTGGTCGAGTTGAAGCTCGACAACGCTTCTTTGGAAGTTTGATAAGTGTTGAATGTGGAGAAGGTTTTGTTGTGAAAGAAGCTATGAATATTGTTGACCCAGTAGAATTGCTTACACGTAAAATGAATATCTATTCTTAAAAGTTGGTAAAGGCAAAAACATGAGTTCTTCTCCAAAATATGCTGTAGAGATGCGCAACATTACTAAACGGTTTGGTTCTTTAGTAGCTAATGATAAAGTTAACCTTAAGATAGCCAAAGGTTCTATTCATGCAATTATTGGAGAAAATGGTGCTGGCAAAAGTACTATTATGAATGTTTTGTATGGATTCTATCGTGCTGATGAAGGAGAGATCTTAATAGATACACAAGCCAAACAGATAAATTCAACTCATGATGCAATTGCTCTAGGGTTAGGAATGGTACATCAACATTTTATGTTGGCAGGAGCTTTAACTGTAACAGAAAATATTATATTAGGTGCAGAGCCAATTTCAGGACTAACTATTGATTACAAAGGTGCTAAACAGAAGATAAAAGAAATTTCTGAGCAGTATGGCTTACGAGTTAATCCTGACGCAAAGATAAAAGATCTCTCAGTAGGAGAGGAACAAAGGGTAGAAATTTTAAAAACACTTTATAGAGGTGCAAGAATTTTAATCTTAGATGAACCTACTGCTGTACTTACACCACAGGAAACAGAAGAGTTTTTTCAGATTTTAAAAGCTTTACGTAACCAAGGAAAGACGATAATTATTATTACTCATAAGCTAGCAGAAGTATTAGCTATATCAGAAAGAGTAACCGTAATGCGTTTAGGTAAAGTGGTTGGAGAAGTAGAAACAAAAAATACTTCAGCTGAAGAGTTAGCCAAAATGATGGTTGGACGTGAAGTATTGTTGAGGGTAGATAAAAAACAATACCCTAGTTATGAAAAGGCGGAAAACATAGTTAGTGTAAAAGAGCTTTGTCTAAAAAGCTTTGAAAATATTACTCTGCTAAATAATATTTCTTTTGATATTAAAGCAGGTGAAATTTTAGGTATTGCTGGGGTAGAGGGAAATGGACAAACAGAACTTGTAGAAGTCTTAACTGGTTTACAAAAGCCAACATCCGGCCAAATAAAGCTTTTAGGTAGCGATATAACAGGTTGTAGTTCTCGACAAGCAAAAGAGTTACATGTTGCTCATATTCCAGAAGATCGCCATAGAAGAGGATTATTGCTAAATGCACCTCTTACAGAAAATGCTATTTTGGGTTTGCAAAATAATGCTCAATTGGTTGGTTGGCCTTTACTTGATTATGGACAAATTACCACACACACCAAAAAGTTGATCAATGATTTTGATGTTCGCCCTCCAAACCCTAATGCTACAGCACGCGGGCTTTCTGGCGGGAATCAGCAAAAACTAATTATTGCTCGTGAATTTTCTATTTCTCCAAAGTTTTTAATTGCTTCTCAACCCACGCGTGGAGTAGATATTGGAGCTATAGAATTTATATACAAAAAATTACTGGAGTTAAAAGCTGCTGGAGTTGCTGTTTTACTGATTTCTGCTGAATTAGATGAAGTTTTATCTTTAAGTGACAGAGTTGCAATAATTTATGAAGGGCAAATAGTTGGAATTGTTGATCCAGAAAAAGTTTCACAGCAAGAGTTAGGGTTAATGATGACTGGAGGCAAAAAGAATCATACAAATTGATTGGTTTGTACAGTTCTTTAGGCTTAAACGCTTTGTGTAAAAAGATAAATATTTTATTTCTTAATTTAAGAAAAACTCTTGACGAATCCTTTTCCAAAGTAGTAGAATTTTGGCGTTGCTGGCCTACAAATATTCAACACAAATGATATGGATTACCTAAAATGTGAATTCCTAAAACTTGTTTACAATAGGAGTTAACTTGAGCTATTATCAGTTTTCCTCTAGGAAAAATATTGAGTAGCTTTTAATTAGGTAGTTACTTGTCCTTTTGCTCTTTCATGCACGTCATTAAAAAATCGAAATTATTTATCTTAAAACTTAGGAAGAACCTTCGGCCCATCGGTAGCGAAGGGAGGTTTAGCCCAATATATGTTTGAATCAACCTTAGTAGAATCAACTCAAGGAAAGCGTGATAGTAGAACTGCTGTATTCTTTATAGCCACTTCTACTATTTGGACTTTATCTCTAGTTGGAGCTATTGTTGGTGGTATTTTACTTTATGATGCTAAGTTAGATGAGCAAATGGCTCTACTAACAATGCTTGCACCACCACCACCACCACCACCACCACCACCACCACCAGCTTCTTCTGCTCCTAAAGTGGTGCCTAAAACTACTCCTACTCTGTCCATTAACATGGCAGTGAAGGAAACACCAAAAGAAATTCCTAAACCAACTAGCTTGGCCAAAGTTGAAACTGGTACTTCTAGCCTTGATGTTGGTGTGGAAGGCGGTGTAGAAGGCGGCGTAGCTGGCGGCGTAGCTGGCGGCGTTATTGGTGGCGTTGTTGGCAGTACTGGCCCAGCCTCAGAACCACCACCACCACCACCAGAACCAGCTCCAGATCCGCCAAAGGCAGATCCACCACCACCTTCAATTGTAAGACGTTCAGAAGGTGTAATCAGAGGAAATGCACTAGATAAACCTTCTCCAGATTATCCTCCGTTAGCTAAAACAGCTCACGTAGAAGGGGATGTAGTAGTTGAAATAACTATTGGCGAAGATGGAAGTGTAGCTTCTGCTAGAGTGGTTAACGGTCATCCATTGCTTCAACAAGCGGCTCTTTCTGCTGCTAAAAGATGGAAGTTTAAACCAACATTACTTAACAATACGGCAGTGAAAGTGTCTGGGGTACTTACTTTCCGATTTAAACTGTCATAAAATTATCTATATTAAACTTAAACTTGGAGGTTATAGCTCAAATGATGTTTTTCACTAAACTTACCTTAATGAGTTACCAATTGGCCTTTTTCTTTGAAGGAGCTGGTCAAACAGAAGATTTTACTATGTGGGGAATGATTCAAAAGATGGGTTGGACTGCTCGCGCTGTAGCAATCATCCTTGCATTTATGTCAATGTACTCTATTGCTGTAATGATTGAGCGTTTTCTTACTTACAAAGCCGCTCGTGATCAATCAAGAGAATTTGCACCTAGAGTTGCTCAAGCTCTAAAAGATAATCGTATTGAAGAAGCTATTAATATTTCTGATCGTCATCGCAAGAGCCATTTGGCTATAGTTGTTAACGCAGGATTACAAGAGTTTCAAGCTCACCAAATGAGCAGTGAAATTTCAGGCGATATTATTGATGCTTCAAAACGTGCACTACAACGTGCTACTGCTGTTAAATCTGCTGAATTTAAACGTGGTTTATCAGGTCTTGCTACCATTGGTTCCACAGCTCCATTCGTAGGATTATTCGGAACTGTAGTAGGTATTATTAATGCGTTCACTGGTATGAAAGCTGCTGAATCTGCTGGTATCGCTGCTGTAGCTGGCGGTATATCTGAGGCTCTTGTAGAAACAGCATTTGGTCTAATTGTGGCTATTCCTGCTGTGTGGATGTTTAACTATTTCCAAGGCAAGGTAGATTCTTTCCAAGTAGAAATGGAAAATTCATCTAGCGAATTAATTGACTACTTCTTAAAGAGAAGAGGAGCAAGATAGTTATGGGAATGTCATCAGGTGGTGGCGGCGGTTTTGCTTCAGAAATAAACGTTACCCCAATGGTTGATGTAATGTTAGTTCTTCTCATTATCTTTATGGTGGTAACGCCAATGTTACAATCAGGTGTTACGGTAGTAATGCCTAAAAGTAAAAATTCCGAAGAAGACCAAAATATTAATAAAGAAACAGCTGTGGTAATTGCTATTCCTAATAACGGGGAATATTACTTAGGCAAAGACAAAATTGCTGCTGAACGGTTAACAGAAAAGATAAAAGCTATGATGGAAAACCGTAAGATAGAAGATCGTGTAGTGTATATAAAAGGTGGCGCACTTGTTAATTATGGTTCAATTGTAGAAACTATCTCTGCTATTCGTGAATCTGGTATTGATCGTATAGGATTAGTTACAGAAAAAGAAAAAGAACCTGCTGCAGGTGCCCCTGCTAAATAGCTTTATTACTGCTGAGAGGAGTAAAACATATGGGAATGTCTGCTGGTAAGGGATCCCCAAGTATAAACGTTACACCTTTGATTGACGTTTTGTTGGTGCTTTTAATTATCTTTATGGTTATAACTCCATTAAAACCTCATAAATTTGAGACAAAAGTGCCAGAAAAACCGCCAGAAAATCTAGATCCTAATATTCAACCAGATCCAAGCTTATTGGTAGTTACTATTAGTAAAGATCGCAAAATTGAGCTTAATTCTCAGCCCATGGATGAAGTACAGTTAGGTGATAGGCTAAAAGATGAACTAAGTAAGCGTCCAACTGATAAAAAGACGCTTTTTATTAAAGCTCCAAAAGAGCTTAACTATGGTTATGTTGTACAAATTATAGACATAGTTAAAGGTGCTGGTGCACAACCTGTTGGTTTGCAAATAGATTATCTTGATGACCAACCATCGTAATTACTTAACTGTGGGGTCTAGACCTATGTTAGGACTAGTTTTAAGTAATATTTCTAGTAGGTTGCCCTAAAATTATAAATTGGTCCGTTACATAACTAGACCTTAGCAAGTCTTTAAACTGCTTGCTTTTCTGATTTTCCAAAAATGGAGGAAGGCACATAAGTAGCAAATTTTCTGTGCCAAAGATTCTATGAAGAAAATGCTTTTGCGTTTGGCAATAACAGTTATGATATCTTTAGCTTTAATTAGTAGCTTTGGCTGTAGCAAGCTTAGGGCTAAAGATAGGCTTAATGAAGGAACTCGAGCTTATAACAAAGGTAATTATGTGCTAGCGACGCAACTTTTTAAAGAGGCAATAGAGTTTAATCCTGATTTTCCTATCGCAAGATTGTATTATGCTGCTTCACTGCGTGCCCAATATGCACCTGGAGGCGACTCAATAGAAAATAAAACATTGGCTGAAAATGCAATAAAGGCTTACAAAGAAGTTATTCGAATTAGTACTAGACCTCAAGATGTAGATGCTGCACATGCTTTTATTGCCGAGCTTTATAAAGGTTTAGATCAAAAAGAAGAAAATCGAAACTGGGTTTTAAAAAGAATAAATCTTCCTAAACAAACAGACGAAGTTCGGGCTCAATCCTACTACACTTTAGCTGTGGGATATTGGGAAGATTCTTATAAAATAACTCAAAAATATTTAATTCCACGTACCCAACCACCTCAATACAAACCTGTTAAAGAATGGCAAGCCGGAGATGAAGAACAAGTAAAAAGCTTAGTTCTTAAAGGCTTAGGTTATATGGAAGATTCTCTTAAAATTAATCCTAAATATGCCAATTGTTATAGTTATCGTGGTTTGCTCTTTCGTGAGCAAATAAAAATTGAAACCGATCCTAAGTCTATAAAAGAATACCAAGAAAAGGCTGCTAAGGATATAGAAGAATTTCAAAAACTTAACCGTGATGCAGCAGCAGCACAACCTGCAGGCTAGTAAAATATATTTATTAGTTTTTAGTAAAGAAGCCGAAAAATCGGCTTCTTTCTTTTTTGAGGCTTTAAATTTTTCTTTAGTTATGTAAAAGTAGATTTGTTAAAAAGTTTCTAAATTGTGGCTATAATTAATTATGATTCGATTTGAGGATATATTAAATAAAGTAGAAAATTACTATAAACCAGAAGATATTAGTTTGCTACGGGCTGCCTACTTATTTTCTGCTATGGTTCATAAAGGTCAAGTCCGTAAATCCGGAGAACCTTATTTAGCTCATCCAATGGAAGTAGCTAATATTTTGGCAGAATTACACTTAGATGTAATTTGTGTTGCTACTGGGTTTTTACATGATGTTGTAGAAGATACAGATGCTACTTTGGAGGAAATAGAACAGCGTTTTGGCAAAGAAATTGCCCATTTAGTTGATGGTTTAACAAAAATTTCTCAGATTGGTTATGCTTCTCGAGAGGAAAGCCAAGCAGAAACTGTACGCAAAATGTTGTTGGCAATGGTTGATGATATTAGAGTGGTAATTGTTAAATTAGCAGATCGCCTTCATAACATGCGCACCCTAGATTACTTACCTGCTGAAAAACGCCGAAGAAAAGCTGAAGAAACCCTTGATATCTATGCTCCTATAGCTCATCGTTTGGGAATGGGAAAAATACGTAGCGAATTAGAAGATTTGGCATTTAAGCACTTATACACAAGTGATTATAATAATATGCATCTTATTGTAGAGCGCAGAAGGCCAGAACTCGAAAAGCATGTAGAAGAAATAAAAAATCTTATCAACCAAAAAATGATAGAAGCGGGAGTGTCTTTAGTAAGAATTGAATCTAGAATAAAAAGACTTTATAGCATTTTTCTTAAGCTTAAACGCCAACATATTACTATTGAGCAAGTTTATGACTTGATGGCTATAAGATTGATTACCAAAAATGTTCGAGATTGTTATGGAGCTTTAGGTGTTATCCACAATCTTTGGAAGCCTATTCCTGGACGCTTTAAGGATTGGATTGCTATTCCTAGAGATAATATGTACCAATCCTTACATACTTCTGTTGTAACAGAATCTGGCCAAGCCTTTGAAGTACAAATACGAACTGAAGAAATGCATCATATTGCAGAGGAAGGTATTGCTGCACACTGGAAGTATAAGGAGAAAAAATTAGGTAAGCATAGTGATGATGAAACTTTTATTTGGTTAAAACGCCTAGTTGAATGGCAACAAGAAGTTCCAGATTCTCGTGAATTTATGGATGGCCTTAAACTAGATCTTTATCCACAAGATGTTTATGCCTTTACTCCTAAAGGTAAAGTTGTTGAACTACCTAGGGGGGCTACACCAGTAGATTTTGCTTATGCCATTCATACAGATGTAGGACACCACTGTACTGGGGCTAAGGTAAATGGACGTATAGTATCTTTACGTTATCAGTTGAGAAATGGTGATGTAGTTGAAGTTATAACACAATCTAATGCTCATCCTTCTAGGGACTGGCTTAAGTTTGTTGTTACAGGTCGGGCACGCAATAAGATTAAGAAATACATCACAGAAGCAGAGCGTGAAAGAGCTTTAGAAATAGGTAAAAAGGCTTTTGAAAAAGAAGCAGAGCGATTTCGCCTTAGTAAGAAAGTAATTAATGATAATGAGTTACAACGTATTGCTCCTGAATATGGTGTACAACGAGCAGAAGATCTAATTGCAGCTATTGGATATGGTAAAGTATCTGCAAAAGGAGTTATTGCTAAGCTTATCACTCCAGAAGAATTTGCTAGGTTAGATCAAGCTAAAGAAACTAAAATCGGGCAAGTAATCAAGAAAGTCTTTCGTATAGGTAGCGATAAGATAAAAGTACCTGGTATTGATGATGTGATGATTTACCGAGCACGATGTTGTAATCCAATTAGAGGTGAAAAAATAATAGGCTACATTACTCGTGGTAAAGGAGTAGCAGTACATAATATTAATTGTTCAAATGCTAAAAACTTAATGGTAAATAGAGAAAGAGCCATAGAGGTTGAATGGTTGTCAGAAGATAGTCAATCTTCTTACTCTGTTACTATTTCTGTTTTAACAGAGAATCGACAAGGTCTTTTAGCCGATGTTACTACAGCCATTTCTAATATTAAAACAGATATTAGGGATGCACATGCTGCCTTATCAGCAGATGGACATGGTGTAATTGATATTACAGCTGAAGTCTATGATGTAAAGCATTTGGAACGAGTAATAAAAGCTGTTAAATCCGTAAAAGGTGTTCTAGAAGTTGAACGTACAAGCCATCATTAGGTAAAGGAATGGCTGTTAGTTGGATATAAATTTTTAAGGAGCAGAAGATGCAAAAAGAAGCTGTTAAAACCGATAAAGCCCCACAAGCAATAGGCCCATATTCTCAAGCTATAAAATTAGGTGATTTGGTATTTTTGTCAGGACAAGTTCATATAGATCCTGCAACAGGACAGCTAGTAGATGGTGATATAGCTACTCAAACTGAACGAGTAATGCAAAATTTACAAGAAGTACTTTCAGCCGCAGGTAGTAGTTTTGATAAAGTAGTAAAAACCACTATTTTTCTAGCTGATATGAATGATTTTGCAAAAGTTAACGAGGTTTATGGGCGTTATTTTCCTGCCCCTCAGCCTGCGCGTTCTACTGTGGCTGTGGCTACTTTACCACGCAACGCACGTATAGAAATAGACTTAATTGCTTACGTTTAATTACATTAAGATAATAGAGAGTGAATTTGTCTTGCTATTACAGACCAATCATAGTTTTTAGCTAATTCTCTAGCTTGGTTTCCCATTAAAGTATAGTTTTTATGGTTTAATAAGGTAACAATTTGCTCTCTTAATTGTTTTTCGTTGGCTGGTTCACAAAGAAATCCTGTTTGTCCATTAATAACCAAATCTGCTATACCTCCTACATTAGAAGCAACTACTGGCTTACCACAAGCAAAAGCCTCTAAGCAAACTACTGGAGTGCCTTCTGTACGACCATCTTGTAAAACTATTGATGGTATTACTACTATATCACAAGATTGTAAAAGCTTTATTTTTTCTTCTCCTAGAACCATACCTAGAAATTTAGCTGGAACTTTTAGTTTATTTGCCAGAGCTTCTAATTCTTTTTTCTCAACTCCATCTCCAGCAATTAATAAGTTAACATCTGAAAGATTTACAAGAGCTTTAAGCAAGATGTCTATACCTTTTATTTTTGCTAGTCGTCCTAGAAAAAGTATTTGCTTAGGTCTATTAGGTGTATAGCTATTGTTTGGCATATAAAGCGAACAGTTTATCCCCATTGGAATAACAGATACTTTTGAAATAGCTTTATAATGAAGCCTAGAAAATTTCTCTTTCAGTTGGTTGCTTACTACTACTAAGTTTTTAGAATAATAACTAATAAATCTAAGTATGTATTGACCAGCAGGTAATTTATTTAGTAGATGTAATGCTCCAGAGTGTTCTACCACTAAATGAGGTTTTTTTTGCAAACACGCAATTAAGCTACCAATAAATCCTGCGGGAACTAGCCAATGTGAGCAAATAATATCTGATTTTTTAGCAAGCTTAAAAGCTTGCCAGAAAAATGCTATACAAAAAGGGATTACTTGCAATTTGGCAAACAGAGATTTTTCAAGCAAAGGCTGAAGGTCTTTTGCAGAATCAAGTAGTTGAAAATATTTAGGCCATAAGTAGTTAAATCTAGTTATTTCAATGTTTTCCCAGGATTCTTTATTAGGATAATCAACACAAGCAGGGGCAAGAACTTTAATTTCATATTTATCCGAAAGTGCTTGAGCAAATTCTAAAACAAAACATCCTGCAAAGTCTTTTGGATAGCGGGGAAAAGAACTAGTTAAAATTAACAGTTTAGTTTTAGCCATAACTAAAGCTATTCTGCTTGCTCTTTATAAGTAATCAGCTTATTGGTTTTATATTGAGTGAGTTTACTATTATATTTGAAAAAGAGTTTTTGTAAGTAACCAGATAAAGTAATATAAAAGATTGTAGGGACAACAATTAAAGGGTTAATTCCAGATATTTCTTTGCCGTAAATTGTATGAACTGGTACTGTTCCTATAGATAAGTTTTGTGCAGAAAGTTCAAAAAGCAAGTTGTTGAGAAATCCATATCTTGGATAAAGTTTATCAAGTGCTATTTTTTTTATTGCTTGACTAGTAATTGCTGTATAACCACATTGAGTATCTATTGTAAAAGGTAGATTTAAAGCATAACTTGTTAGGTTGCTAAAAATAGTATTACCTATATAACGTAACCTAGGCATATTGCTAATACTACTATGCAAAAAGCGATTTCCTTTAACATAATCATAACTAAACATAATTAAAGTATCTAAAAGTTTATGTAAGTCCTTTGGATCCATTTGTCCATCGCCATCCATTACTGCAACAATGTCAGCTCCTTGTTGAACCGCTTTACGATATCCACTAATGGTTGCTGCTCCTACTCCTAAATTATCTTTATGTTTAACTATATGTATTTTATCTGTTTTGACATTATTGATGGCTTGTAAAGAACTATCACTACTTGCATCATCTACAACTATAATTAAATCAACAAAGCTAGGAATAGATTGAATTGTTTGAGTAACAAAGTTTTCTTCATTATATGTAGGAATGACTACTGCAATAGTTTGAGAGCAATACATCTTAAAACCTCTGCCAGTAACGGTAGTTTTTATCTTGTGATTGGTAATCTAGCCAAACGCCAAACTTATCCTTTAACTCTGCACCTTTTTCTACTTCTTTATCAATTAGATTTTGCTGTTCTTTGGGATCAGTTTTTTGGTTATAAAGTTCAAAGGTATTACCTACTAGATCATAAATGAAGCGCCAGTCTCCATCTACAACAGCCCAGGCAAAGAAATTAGCATCAGGCACATTGCGAGGTGTTTCCATAAAAATAGGTCTATTAACTACATTACCTTGAGCTGTTTCTAGTAAATCTACTCCACTATAACTTGTTGGAGGTAAGTGGCCTGTTAGACGTAAAAAAGTTGGAGCAAAATCTATTGTGCTAATAGCTTGATTTACTCTTTTTGGACTAATACTAGGATAATAAATTATCACAGGAACATTAGTTTGTACTCTATAAGGGCGACCATTGTGAAATTCTTGACCATGCTCATTAAATTCTTCACCATGATCTGCACTAATTGCTATTACTGTATTATCCATTAAACCAGAACTTTCTAAATAAGAAAGTAAATGTCCCAAATGCTTATCAGTAAAGCGTAAATTACTATCATATATTTCCATTGGAGTTTTAGCAGTGTCTTCTTTATCTTGCTTAAAATATTTTTCTGCTTTTGCATGCAAGTCGTTGTAGTGAACCCAAACAAAAAACGGCTTATCTGTTTGAGATTTTAGATAATCAATGGTGTGTTCAGTTAACTTTCTAGAATTCCAGTTTCCACCTTCTTCATGAACAATGTTTTGAAACCCTTTTAACATCACCTTCTTATAGCTTTCCCAACCTTCTTTCCAAAGCCATTTAGTAGTTTCTGGGCTGGTAATTGCAGCAGTAGTGTAGCCTTCTTTAGAAAAAACTTCTGCTAAAGTAGGGATTTGATCATCAAATAAAGCTTCTCCATAACTAGCACGAGCAATGCCAGAAAAACTATGACCTGTGTTAGTGCCTAGTGAATAGCCATTCTCAAAAACTAATGATTTTGCTGCAAATTGGTCAATATTTTTACTTAGCTGTTTAGAGTATCCATAACACCCTAAATGATCAGCTCTAAGACAATCGATAGTAATAAATAAAACATTTTTTGCTAATGGTTTTGTAATAGCTTTTTGGTTAACTTCTGCATAATTTGGAAGAGCCTGTTTAAAGTCTCCACCAAAAGAGTTTTCATCTATATTGTTATTAGGAATTTCTTGAGCAATAGGATTATAACTTGGGTTTTTATCATCATAATCCCCACCATCAAAGAAATGGGAAAAGCCATCTCCATCTCGGTCGCTAATTTTTTGAATGAAAGCTAAATAATTTTTTACTACAACCCCGCGTCGCCAAAATAGAGCTTTCATTGCTTGGTGTTTAGCAATAGTTTGATGAGAAAAAGTGAAAATAAATGCTGGAATTACAGCTAAAATAACATATTTACCACTTATATTAAGTCGTTTGACTATTAAAATACTAGCAAATATACTAAGAAAAGTTACTCCTAACCCTAAAGGTAAATGATAAATAGTTTGGTATCTGCCAACAAAAGTACGAGAATCTAAGTAGTAAAATACACTAATAATAAAGATGCCTAATACAAATAGTAGTATAGCTAAAGGAGTGGTTGTAAACCTATCAAACCAATCACTTTCCAGTAAAGTTATTTTTAGTGCAATTACATAGATTACTAGTGAGAGAACTAATTTAGAATAATTAATACATTTGCCTAGAGGAATTCCACGTTTACTAAGTCCAACTAAGAAATCTTGAAAACTGTTAGCAAAGAGTGAAGGAAAGAAAAAAGTTAATAGTAGGAAAGGTATAGATAATGATAGTGCTACTAAAACATATTTCAACAAATAGGATAACTTTAGTTGTTGTTCTATTAGAGAGAGTAAAAACTTAGCTTTGCTAGCTAAAATAGCAATAAAAAGCCCTAAAACTGTATTTCCTATAGGAGCTATAGCTAGAGCAGAAACAAAAAGTAGTTTATCTAGGTTTGTATTAAAAGGAAGTACTATCAGCCGGTCAGTTGCTTCTAGTAACATAACTATTAAGCCACCTAATAAGCCAGCCAAAATATAAATATGAAAATTACTAGTTGAATTTGTGAGTGAAGATGAAGAATTACTCATAATTTGAATTACACTTACTAAAACTAAACATCTTAAAATCTTAATTTAGGAAAGTTATAAAACTAAGTCCTAAAAAATTAAACAAGTTTTTCTACATTGAGTTTAGAACATAACGCCAACGACTCATTGCCATTTCCCCAAACAAAACTATTCTAATTTTTCGTACATTTCTAGGTTGTAGTGCTGCAAAAGTTTGCATTGCCTCTAACATTAGTTTAGCTGCTAAGTCCATTGGTACATCGCCAACACCTGTTCCTAGAGCAGGAAAAATAACATAGCTAAGGTTTCTGACTTCAGCTCCCATTAAAGTACGTAGTGTAGAACGCTGTAGACATATAGCTCCATCTAGTGCCGCAACTGCATGCGCCATAATGCGTGCACGTAGGGTTCCAGGTTTTGTCCAAACTACATCTCCCATTTTAACAGGTGCTTGTAGTTGAGCTTCTTCTTCTATACTATCACCGCCTGTAATACGTAGAGCATTAGCAACTCCTAAACGCATTGTTAACTGAGTGTTAGCCGCATTGACAATTACATCAGCTGCTTCTTTAGTTAAATCTCCCATTTTTAGTTCTATGGTTAATGGGCCTACTTGTGCTAAATCTTGGGTAATTAAGACAAAGCTAGGCAATGGCTCAACAATTCTTTCTAAAACCTGTGCCATTAGTTCAGCTGTAGAAAAACGTTCTGCTGGATTTTTGCGTAATGCCTTTTCTACAACAGCAAAGAAATAAGCTTCTTCAGGAGTTTCTGCTTGAGGGACTTGATAAAGTGAAGAAGTATGGGCAAGTTGTAAATCTTTCCAATGTCTGCCTTTAAAAGGAACTTGGTTTGTCGCTAGCACATGAGCTGTTACACCTAGGGCATAAACATCTGTTTGCCTATCTAAGGATTGATGTAGCCATAATTCAGGCGCCATAAAGCTTGGAGTTCCAGCTAGATAGTCTTCATAAGTATTTGGATCTATTTCTCTTGCTAAATCTACTGCAATTCCAAAATCTCCTACAGTAGTAACCCCATTGCCACATAAAAATAAGTTTGCTGGCTTAACATCTCTGTGGATAACTCCAGCTTGATGAATAGCATGCAAACCTCTGGCTACATCTATAACAATTCTACAAATCATATTAATTGGCAAACGCCAATTGCTCTGTTTTAAAAAACTAATTAACTCTGCTAAGTCAATTCCATCTATATATCTTTGAATTACAAAAGGAATAGCATCTTCAATACCTGCATCCAAAACATTTACTACATTTGGAGAAAATACCCGTGCTGCTAAGTGTGCTTCCTTGAAAATACTTAAGTCAGTTGTTACGTTGAAAGTTTTAATTACTAAAGGAGTTTGCAGTATTGGATGGCTAGCCAAATAAGCTGACCCCATTGCCCCTTGACCTAAAAGGCTGTGGACTAATAACCCATGAAACATTTGTCCACAAGATAATTGTTTTGTTTTTGGTTCCATAAATCTATTATTCCGATTTTGCTATAGGAATATCCTTTGTACAGCGATAAACCCAATAGATCAAAAGAGGTTGTATAGGTAAACGGATTATAAGTAGAATTATTGTGGGTGTTGATTCATGATTATGTATAGCATTAATTAGCATTTGTATATTTGCTGGAAACACTGAAATAAGCAACAAAATCAGCCCATAGCCAGCCCATTTGCGGACTTGAGGTACTAACACACCAATACCTCCTAAGATTTCAAAAACGCCACTTATATAGACTAATTCTAAGTGATAAGGCAGATAGGGAGGCATTATGGACATAAAAAAGCCAGTTCTGACAAAGTGCATTATGCCAACACTGATAAAAAATATTGCTAAAATAATTCTAGATCTTGTCATAGATTCCTTAAAGGCTAATACCTCTTTAATTTAATTAATAAATATTTTGAGATAAGTTTTTAAAATTAGATAAAACATAAGATAAGTTATTATATTGCTATTAGCCGTAAAAAGAAAATGCGGGCTACTCGCCCGCATCTTTGTTTGAAGTAACAATTTATTTAACAATTACTTAACTTGCACAGTAAAAGGAACTCCTGAAGGATTTTCGCTATTAGCTCCAACTCTTATTGTTGATGATTCAGCTCGATCATCTACTCTTAGATCAAAAGTTAAGCTTCCACCATTAACCTGAAAATCAAACCCATCAATGTTTTTATCTGTATTTAAATTAATTTTGATTTTATTTCCATCAACTTTAAACCAGTTAGCAGATTCATCTCTATATTGTTTTACATCGTTTATTGAGCCACCATCACAAGTGATCTCTCCATCAAATTTTCTTTGTTGACTTCCAGAAATTGCTCGTAGATGCCACCCCTTATCATCTTGCCAAATATAATAACCACTAGCTGCATTTGGCCCCATTCCCTTAGGTCTTCCTTTTGGATCTAAAGCAAAAGCTAGAGTTACACAACTAGCAATTAGGGTTAGCACCAAGAAAAATCCTGCAATCTTTTTTACAAAATGATTTATCATTTTTTCCTCCAGAATATTGTTAAGTTATTATTAATCCAATAAATTTTAAGAAAGATTTTAGTTTTAATTAAATCGGTCTTTGGATGCCACAACTTTTCTCTTAGGTTGCAATAGATTATTCTTAGGTGATACCTTATAAACCACTATTTAATCAAGCCTAATATCCGTAGATACTAGGAAAAAGACTTAATTTCCAAAATTATTTTTTATTAATCAAAATCAAAGTCATAATCAAAGCCAAAAAGCAACAAAAATATAGCCAAACGCAGGAACCAAAAGGAGTCTTCTTTAAGTCTTCCTTCCTGCCTTGACGCAAGTAAAACCATTGTGTTAGCTTCAGCTTTCATTGTTACTTAAGCTAGTTAACGTTTATATCCAAGTACTTAGGAGGTACGCCTTTGACCGAGATCAAACGCACTCCACTCAATGAAGCCCACCGCTCTTTAGGGGCTAAAATGGTTGAATTTGTTGGTTGGGATATGCCTGTTCAATACTCAGGAACAATCCCTGAACATATGGCAGTACGTACAGCAGCCGGGCTATTTGATGTTAGCCATATGGGAGAAATAGAGATTCGTGGCGCTGATGCCCTAAAGTTAGTCCAATTAGTTACTTGCAATGATGCTAGCAAACTTGCAGATAACCAGATTCACTACTCTGGACTGATGACTCCTCAAGGTACTTTTGTTGATGATCTCTTAGTACATCGCTTTAATTCAGAATATTTCTTTCTTTGTGTTAATGCTTCTAATGTAGACAAAGATTTTGCTTGGATAGAATCTCAAGCTAAAGGGATGGATGTAGAAGTAAAAAATACTAGTGATAAATACTTTCAAATAGCCTTACAAGGCCCTCGTAGCCTAGATATACTACAACCTTTAGTAGATGTTGATCTTAGCAGTATTAAATATTACTGGTTTAAAGAAGGTAAGTTTGAAAATATTCCTGTCTTAATAACTCGTACTGGTTACACTGGGGAAGATGGATTTGAGCTTTATGGATTACCTGATGAAGCTACTAGGGTTTGGACTAAGCTTTTAGATGTAGGTCGCCCTCATGGGCTTATTCCAGCAGGACTTGCAGCACGCAACACTTTACGCCTAGAAGCCAAAATGATGCTTTATGGTAATGATATTGATGACACAACTACTGTACTAGAAGCAGATCTTGGATGGATTCTTAAACTTGCCAAAGGAGATTTTTTAGGACGAGATGTTTTGGCAAAACAAAAAGAATCAGGTGTAAGCCGTAAAATTGTTGGATTTGAAACACTAGATCGTACTCCTGCGCGTGACGGCTACCCAGTTTTTGTTGATGGACAACAAGTAGGACAAGTGACTTCTGGTAGTCCTTCACCTTTCTTAAAGAAAAATATTGGTTTAGCTTATTTACCAATAGATAAAGCTCAAATAGGGGTTGAATTTTCTATTCAAGTTCGTGGGCGTGATATTGCTGCTCGTGTAATTGATACCCCATTTTACAAACGAAAAAAATAAAGCTACATCTAGCTAAAGGATTTTGTGTAAGACAATATATTGAGATATTACTTATAAGTAAAATGCCTTGAGTAATATCTTTAGAAAATATAAAATAGCGGAGAAAAGAAGATGGCCGAATATCCAGATAATCTACTTTATACTAAAGATCATGAGTGGGTTCGCGTAGATGGCGAGCTTGGAACTGTAGGTATTACTCATTTTGCACAAGCTGAATTAGGTGATATCGTGTATGTTGAATTGCCTAAAGCTGGAGAGAAGTTAGCTCAAAACGATTCTTTTGGCTCTGTAGAGTCTGTTAAAGCTGTAAGTGAAATTTTTATGCCTGTTTCAGGGACAATAGAAAAAGTTAACGATGGCTTAAATGATTCTCCTGAAAATGTTAACAACGATCCTTATGGTGAAGGCTGGATGGTAGTAGTAAAACTAGAGAAACCTTCAGAGCTAGATGCTTTAATGTCTGCTGCTGAGTATGAAGATTTCTTAAATGAAAGTAGAAGTTAAAGCTGAAGTTTTGGTAGTTGGCTTTTAGGTCAACTACCAGTTAAATTTAAAGAAAGGGACATCTATGCGTTACATCCCAAACTCCGCCGAGGAACGAGCTAAGATGCTCGCGGAAATGGGCGTGGAGTCGATAGAAGACTTTTTTACTAGTATTCCAGAACATCTACGCTTGTCTAATCCTCTTAACCTTCCTCCAGCTTATGCTGAGTCTGAATTAATAAAGTTTTTCAAAAAATTAGCTAATAAAAATGCCGATCCTAACACAACTATTTCATTCTTGGGTGCTGGTGCTTATAACCATTTTCGCCCAATAGTAGTTGATAACCTGATTTCTAGATCAGAGTTTTATACTACTTATACTCCTTATCAACCTGAAATAGCTCAAGGAACTTTGCAAGCAATTTTTGAATTTCAAACCATGATTTGCTTGTTAACAGGCATGGAAGTAGCTAATGCTTCAATGTATGATGGCTCAACTGCTATGGCAGAAGCTGCTTTAATGGCACATCGCATTACTAGACGTAAGAAAATCCTCGTCTCACAAACTGTTCATCCAGAATATCGTGCAGTTTTAGAAACTTACCTAAAAAATATCGATATGCCAATTGAAACAATTGGTTTTGGTAGTAGCGGGGAAACTACATTAAGTGACCTTACTATTGGTAGTGATGTTGCAGCAGTGATTGTTCAATCACCTAACTTTTTTGGTTGTGTAGAAGATTTAGAACTAGCAGCAGAAAAAGCTCATAAAGCTGGTGCTTTACTAATTAGTGTTACTACAGAACCGATGTCTTGGGCATTACTGCGTAGTCCTGGAGATTGTGGTGCAGATATTGTTGTAGCTGAAGGTCAAGCTTTCGGTATTGCACCTAGCTTTGGTGGGCCATATTTAGGTATTTTTGCTAGTCGCACTCAACACCAACGTCAGATGCCAGGTCGATTAATCGGCCAAGCCTTTGATGGTGAAGGTAATAGAGGTTTTGTTATCACACTTGCTACTCGTGAACAACATATTAGACGTGAAAAAGCTAGCTCAAATATTTGTACTAACCAAGGTCTTTTTATGTTAATGGCAACAGTTTACCTTACTACAATGGGTAAAAATGGGTTGCAAGAAGTTGCTATGCAGAACATACAAAAGTGTGCTTATGCTGCTCAAGCTATTTCTGCTTTAGATGGCTATAGCCTGCTGTTTTCTGCTCCTAGCTTTAATGAGTTTGTAGTGAAAACTCCTAGACCAGCTGCTGAAATAGCAGAACAACTTCTATCTAAAAACATAATTGCTGGACTACCTTTGTCAAAATACTATCCTGATATGACACATGCGCTTTTGGTTTGTGTAACTGAACAAAATACCAAAGCAGATATAGATCAACTAGTTACAGCACTAAAGTAAAAGAGCTTAGGGAGTTAAGAAAATGTCTACAATCAAAAGCCGTATAAAGAAAGTTCGTACTCATATTAACCAAAATGAGTCATTAATTTTTGAACGCTCACGTCCAGGTGCTGTTGGTTATAAGCTTCCAGATTTAGATGTTCCTGCTGTTAATTTAACCGATTTACTTGGTGAACGTTATTTACGAAAAGACAACTTACAATATATGCCAGAAATGGCTGAACCTGATGTAGTACGCCATTTTACTCGTTTATCTACTTGGAATTATGGTACGGATACAGGAATGTTTCCACTTGGGTCTTGTACAATGAAATATAACCCAAAGATAAATGAGTTTGTTGCTCGCTTAGAATCATTTGCTAATTCTCATCCTCTTTCTCCAGAAGCTACAACTCAAGGTTGTTTAGAAGTTATTTATTTAGCAGAACAACTTCTTTCAGAAATTACTGGTATGGCAGCAGTTAGTTTACAGCCAGCAGCAGGCGCACATGGTGAAATGACTGGCATTATGATGATTCGTGGTTTATTGAATGATCGTGGTAATGCTCGTAAAAAAGTACTAATTCCTGATTCTGCTCATGG
The DNA here is from genome assembly GCA_039812885.1 of Blastocatellia bacterium. GTDB lineage: Bacteria > Acidobacteriota > Blastocatellia > Chloracidobacteriales > JADJPF01 > JADJPF01. The sequence goes on along the minus strand of JBDIBI010000004.1, from coordinate 8,305 downwards.
TACAAATCCTGCAACGGCTGCAATGTGTGGTTATGCTGTAGAAGGCATTCGCTCTAAAGACAATGGCTTAACTGATTTAGTTGAGCTTGAAAAGCGTATGGATGACAGTGTTGCAGCCCTGATGCTTACCAATCCTAACACTGTTGGTCTATTTGAAGAAGAAATAGATAAAATCTGCAACTTAGTTCATGACCGTGGTGGTTTAGTTTATATGGATGGAGCAAATATGAATGCACTTTGTGGAATTGCTCGTCCAGGAGATATGGGTGTAGATGTTATGCATATGAATTTACACAAAACCATGTCTACTCCTCACGGTGGTGGCGGCCCAGGTGCAGGCCCAGTGGCTGTAAATAAAGCACTTGCCCCTTATTTGCCTTCTCCTACTGTAATTAAACAAGAAGATCGCTTTGTATTAGATTACAATCGACCACATTCTATTGGTAGAGTAAGAGCTTTTCATGGAAATTTTGGAGTTGTTCTCAGAGCTGTTTGCTATATGCTGGCTTTAGGTGCTGATGGACTTCGTGAAAATACAGAAACAGCAGTACTAAACGCCAATTATATAGCTCATCACTTACGTGGTATTTATGATATACCTTATGAAGGTAAGATCATGCATGAGGTTATTTTCTCTGATAAAAACCAAAAGAAATATGGTGTAACTAATGGAGATATAGCTAAGAGGCTGATTGATTACGGGTTTCATCCTCCTACAATGTCATTTCCTTTAATTGTACCAGGATCTTTAATGGTTGAGCCTACTGAAAGCGAAGGCTGCCAAGAAATGGATTTATTTATTGATGCAATGAAATCCATTAATGAAGAAGCACAAGAAAATCCAGAACTTCTAAAACATGCTCCTCACTCAACTAGAGTTGGACGATTTGATGAAGTTGCCGCAGCACGTAATCCAGTTTTAAGATGGTATCCATCATCTGAGAAAGAATAAGTTAGGATTTTATAAAATAATTTATAGAAAGCCATCAATTTAATAGATGGCTTTTTATATTTTGGAGGTTAGAGTTTATATGTCAAAGCAAAATAAAGATTTAAGCAATTTACATGAAAAACTCCGTACTGTTGTAGTAGAAGTAGAAATGGCATTAGATACAGAAACTTATCCTGATTGGACTGTGGTTAAAAACACATTGTTGGAGTCTATTGAACTAGTTAAAAAGCTAGAACGAGAACAATTATGGAATAAATTGGGGAAAAAATAAAAATTCCGGGAAAAAGTATTGACTAGTTAGGCAAAGAATAGCTATTATTGCGCTTCCTTTGCAGGAACGCTTGCAAGGAAAAACAACAAAATATTCCTCAGTAGCTCAATGGCAGAGCATTCGGCTGTTAACCGAAGGGTTGTAGGTTCGAGTCCTACCTGAGGAGTCTTAAAAAAACAGCAAGTTAGCAGCCACCCCCAAGGTGGCTGTTTTAGTTTGTGCCCACCTACGAGGTTGTTTTATGGAAGATGTAGCCTCAGATCAAAAATCAACAAAACTCATTAGATCTCTTGGAGTAGTTTCTGCCACTTCTTTAGTAATAGGTACAATATTAGGTACAGGAATTTTTCTAAAAACTACTACTATGGCTCAGCAAGTAGGATCAGTAAAATTGGTTCTACTAGCTTGGGTAGTTGCTGGAATATTATCTCTCGCCGGTTCTTTAAGTTATGCAGAACTTTCTTCTCGCTTTCCTTCCGCTGGTGGAGAATATATTTTCTTAAGAGAAGGCTATGGAAACCTTATAGCTTTTCTTTACGGATGGCAAAGATTTTTAATTTCTTCTCCTGCTTCAATCGCTGCTTATGCTGTTGGTGGGGCTACTTTTCTAAATGGCTTTACTTCTTTTGAGAATGTACCTGGAAAAACCACTAGTGTAGCATTATTTTTTATCATTATCTTCACTCTGATTAATTGTTTTTCTGTTCGTTCTGGTGGTTGGGTTCAAACAGGATTAACCTCTCTTAAAGTTGCATTAGTGTTAGGTATTGTGTTAGGTATTTTAGGTTTTTCTAATACTGGGAATCTTTCAGCAATTTCTAATGTATCTAACCAAATTGCTACTCCTAAAGGCTTTGGAGCTGCTTTAATTGCTGCTCTTTGGGCTTATGATGGGTGGAACAACATGCCAATGGCTTCTGGAGAGGTGCATAATCCTAAAAGAAATCTTCCAATTGCTTTGATCTTCGGAACAATACTAATTGTAACTATTTACGTAATTATTAATATAGCATATTTTTATGCATTGCCATTTTCAGAAATTATTTCTTCCTCTTCCTCAAAATTTCCTGATGCTCCTACAGTTGCTAGCAAAGCGATAGAAACCTTTTTATCACATCGTTGGGCATCTTTTCTTGCTTTAGGAATGGTAGTTTCTGCATTAGGAGCAATGAATGGATCAATTCTAACTGGAGCACGTGTTCCATTTGCAATGGCTCAAGATGGGTTGTTCTTTCGCTTTTTAGCAACCTTAAGCCAAAGTTCTCACACTCCTGTTAAATCGGTTTTAATTCAAGGCATATGGGCTTGTGTACTTGCTCTATCAGGGACTTTTGATCAGTTAACAGATTTAGTAGTTTTTGCATCTTGGATTTTTTATGCACTTGCTACTGGAGGGCTTATCATTATTCGCTACAAAGAAAAAAGCTCAGGTGTTTTAGCAAAAGATATTTACAAAGTTTGGGGTTATCCTGTTTTACCTTTGCTATTTGTTCTATGTGCTGTTGCATTACTTATAAATACTCTTATAACTATGCCAAAAGAAAGTTGTATAGGTTTAATACTTATTATTCTTGGCCTTCCTATTTATGCCTTCTACAGAACTAAACAAAATACATAAGATTCTTGAAAAATAATTACTGTTGAATTAGTGTTTTCTCTTAAAAACTGGGTTTGTTACACAGTTTATTTCTAAATACTATTCCCATAAAAATCCTTCTGATTTCTGTACATTTTTTCTAAAGAATCCCGTCTTATATTTTTAGGTACTTATGTTGTTTTATTTAATTGTTAATAATATATATTATTAAAGATGTTATTAATAATAAAGTACTAACCTATATAGTATTTCAATAGTATATAAATGAGTATGTATTATTGCTTGATTAAATGTTAAAAATCTTTATAAATTCTCTGGATTTATTTATGGCTTAAAGGAGATTATTTAATATGTTGTGCATTATTAGTGATTTACACCTTACAGATGGTACATCTGGTGAAACTATCAGTGGAGATGCTTTTCGTATTTTTACAGAGTCGTTAAAGGATAGAGCTTTAGATGCCTGTTGGCGAGCAGATGGTCAGTTTAAACCTATAGATCGCTGTGATCTAGTTTTGTTAGGTGATATCTTTGATATTATTCGCTCAGAAAAATGGTTGGATCAGACAGATGATAAGCTTCGCCCTTGGGGTAATTTAGATGCTATTGCTCCTATTGTAGAAGAAATTACAGATGGAATTATTAAAAAGAATAGTGAAGGATTAGCTTATATTAAAAATTTAGGAAATGTATTAGAACTCTCTGATCCTGGTGGTGCTTCAATAAAAATTCCTTTCCAAGTTCATTATCTTGTTGGCAATCATGACTGGTTTTATTATGTATCAAATAGCACATATAGTAATCTTCGTAAAAAAGTTATTGATGCTTTAGGACTAGATAATGATCCTAACAAATCTTTTCCTCATATGCTTTCTGATGACTCAGCCGCAGTTGTAGCCTCATTATTCAATAAACATAGGGTTTATGGACAACATGGTGATATTTATGATGTATTTAACTATGAGAAAGAAAGAGGTAGAGCAGACTCTTCTTTAGGGGATTGTCTAGTTATAGAGTTATTAGATTGTTTCCCTAAAAGAGTTCAATTACAACTAGGTCTTAGCTCTGATGATGCTGTTATAAAAGCTCTAAGAGAAATAGATAATGTAAGACCACTAATGTCTATTCCATCTTGGTTAGATAGCAGACTTCGTAGCTTTCCAAAAATAGAGAATCAAGTAAAAGATGTTTGGAATGGTATGGTAGATAATTTTTTGGAAATTCCTTTTGTAAAAGAACATGATACTTGGTCGCCTTTAGATCCTGTAGATGCTTTCAAAGTAGGATTAAAGTTATCAAAAACAGCATCTATAACGGATTTTACTAGATGGTCAGTTATAACTAATCAACTAGATTCTTTATTCGGTGGAGATAATTATGTTAGTAACGCTATGAATGAAAAAGCCTTAGCTAAAATAGCAGACTATGTTGTTTATGGGCATACCCATAAGCCAGAAACAGTTTTTTTAACTTCAACTGCTGATACAGAAAAAATCTATTTTAATTCTGGAACTTGGCGACGAGTGCATGCACCTTGCATAAAAAATCCTAAAGCAGAATTTGCTAATTTTCATGTGATGACTTACATAATCTTTTATACAGATGGAGAACGTAAAGGTCGCCGTTATGAAACTTGGAATGGTCAATTAGGTTAAAAGATAAAACTGCATGTAAGGAGGAATAATGGCTAATAATTACCCTATAATCTTGGCTCATGGTATTGCTAGATTTGATGTTTTGACAAATGCTCTTAAGAAACATCTAGGTGTTTGGTTAGGGGCAGAGAATGCATTTTTTAGATTCTTAGAAGTGTTAGGAGTTAATTCAGAGAGATTACAGTTTCTAAAAAGTATTAGCCTGAGCCAAGGAGGCTTGGATTATTTTAAAGAAATGGTTGGTTTTCTAAAGGACAAAGGTTTTGAAGCTATAGCTACAGATGTTGCATTTGCTGATCAAGTTGAAATTAGAGCAGAACAATTAAAAACTCAAGTAAAAAGCATTTTACAAAAAACAAATGCACCTAAAGTTCATATAATTAGTCATAGTATGGGAGGCTTAGATGCTCGTTATATGATTGCCAAATTAGAAATGGCGGATAAAGTTGCTAGTTTAACTACTATTGGCACTCCTCATAAAGGTACAAGTCTTGCCCAACCTTTATTAGATGATGGAGGAAATTCATTGATTGAACTCTTTCATGTAATAGGCTTAACATTAGAAGGCTTTAAAGATTTAACCATAAATGAATGTAATAAGCGTAATAAAGAATTAATAAGGGCAGAAGTAGAAAACCAAGTTGTTTATCAAACTTATGCTAGTTATGAAGAGCAAGCAGAAGTTTTTGCCCCTTTGCAAAAGGCTTGGGAAATCATTTACAAAGCAGCAGGTAGGAATGATGGTTTGGTAGAATATACTTCTCAACAATGGGAGAGTGTTTTAGTACATCCAGATGATTCAACAAAAACGAAAAAAGTTAATCAATTTGAGTTTCCAATTCGTGCAGATCACCTCAATGAAGTAGGTTGGTGGGATTTAAACGAGCTAAAAGATCCTAATAGTTGGTCAATGGATGTGATTAGTACTGCAATGGAGTATGAGGCAAAAATACGTAATGTATATTTAGATATTGCAAAAGGCGTGAGCAATTTAAAATCATCTTAGTAAACATACATAAACTCTTAACTTAATTAAAACACTTTTTTAATTAAGTTAAGAGTAATATCAAATACAAGATTTGGTTTTTCATTAATAACATTGATAACTTGAATCAGAATCCTATTAAAACATAAAAGAAAAACTATTGCTCATCACCCCATCAACAACAAGTCTAACCGTATTGCTGCCTTTGGTTATGCTTAGCTTTTTCTTGTTGCCTTTAATGGTAAAACTACTATTTGAAACACTCTTTGGAGTTAAACTAACTTCCTTGTCATTTACAAACAACCTTATATTATTGTTAACATTAGACATAAACCCTATACCAGTGATTGCCAATAACTTGCTTTGTGTCTGATAAACAGCATTGGTTATTGCTGGGGAAATAGTAAAAATAGCATTAGCTTCACCTTTGTTACCTGTTGAATCTAGGGCTGTTATCTTGACTATTGCTTGTGGTGTAGTGAGACTGAGCTTATCTATATTGCTTAAGGTAAAGCTAGAGTCTGTAGCTCCAAAGCTTGCTATTTGATTAAAGGTCTTTCCATTATCAAATGAAAGTAGTAGAGCTTGGCTAGCAACTGCTCTATTATCAGTGCTTTGCCATTTAACTTGAATAGTTTGACCTGCTATTATTGATTGTGATTGAGTTGGTTGCGAAATGGTAACTGTTGGAGGAATATTGTCAGCACCTAACATAATGCTAAAGTTACTTGGAGTTGTAGCTTGAGCCATATTGCCTGCTGCATCACGCACTACAAGCTTTAATCTAGTTTGGTTAGACTGCAAAGACATAGGGATTTGATAAGTAAATTGCTGAGTACTGCCTGACAATCCGCTTGCTAGCGTTATAGGGAAAGTAGCGCCACCATCAGTTGATAGAGACAAGTCTTGCGAAGTTACCCCAACATTATCACTTGATGACCAGCTTATTTGGAGAGTATCACCACTATTAAATGTCTCGCCTCCTTTTGGTGAAAGGAAATCAACCATAGGTGGTTGTGTATCACCACCGCCACCACCATTTCTTGAGATAGTAAAATTGCCAGTAGTAGAACTAGCACGTCTAGCTCCAAGATCAACAGTAGAAACTCTAATCTGAGCTTTGCTAGTTTCAATATCAGGAACTTGCCAAGTAAAATCTTGAGCTTCAGGCTTAAGTTGTTCTGCTCCAGGAATTACATTAAAAGTCATTCCTCCATCAGTAGAAAGCTCTATTTTATGGCTTGCAATTGAGTAACTTTGGGGCATCACCGTAGTTTGCCATTTTATTGATATTGTTTGATTTGCCGTTACTTGCTGGTTTGCCACTGGGGCAGTAGTTTGCAGCGCAGGTGCTTGCCCTATTGAAAAATCACCTGAAATTGTAGCACCTAGGCTAAATGGATCTGGAGTAGCCACACCAGTAGTTGTTAGAGGATTAGCTATAAATTGTTGAGTTTGTGTGTCCCAAAGGGAGATGCTGGAGAACCTTGTAATATAAACTAAATCACTATTTTGAGGAACATTTAAACCTGTTATTATTCCTTGCATATTAGGAACTATGCTGGCTTTGATTTCTTTTGTTTGTGTATTGTAAGTAAACACACAAACACCAAGGTACTCAGCAAGATAAAGGAAGTTACCCGTTGAATTTAGTTTAATCATTAAATTTGTAGTACTAGCAGGGACTGAAAAAGTATCTATAACTCGAAAAGAAGAAGTATTAACAATAGATACAGTATTATTGGTAGCAATATAAAGAATATTATTATTAGGGGAAACTTCTAGTTCCATAGGTCTAATTTGAAACTTACTTCTAGGGGGAAGATTTTTAATGACAGAAATAGTAGATTTATTTCTGACATTAATAACGAAAACATCACTTGTAAATAAAGAAATATAAACCCTAGAACCATCAGGGCTGAAGATTATTCCTCTTGGACTTTCTGGAAATTTTAATCTTTCTATTATTTCTAGTGATTTAGGATTTAATATTACAACTTCTTGAGTTTCATCTAACAATACCCAAATGTTTCCATCAGAACCCAGTTTTAACCCATAAACACCAATACCATCAAACATTCTTGTTATTACTTTTTTTTGTACTAAATCTACTACTACCATTCCTTTATTTTTATCTACAAAGGGGTTATTGTTGATAAATGCTAATTCGTTATCTTTTGTTAACTCAATATTCTGAGGATTTGAAGGGCTAACAACAATTTTTCCTATCTTGTTTAAGGTTAAAGCATCAAGTACAAGTATTTGTCCTCCTTCAAGACCAACATCTTCACGAATAAAAGTTTGATATATTAAAGGACTATTGCCTTGTGCTTTTACCTGAGAAAATATACTAATAATTAATGAAAATAAAATAATATTTACAACTATTTTTAGCATAAAACAGTTACTCCAATAATTTAATTATAAGTACTACCGATGGAAACAAGCCTAACTTTAAGGCTAAAAGTATAACCATCTGGATCTATACCAGTTGCTCCAGGCTGTCCTGTTCTTTCTGATGCGCATCCTCTGGCTGGTCTTGATATAGATGGTGAGTATGCTCCTACATAGGTACCTCCTCCTGGTAAAGAGCATTGGAAATCGCTTCCTGTTTGAGTTCCGCATCCTACCCCTGATTGGTGATGACAAAATGGATCTGTCCCACACACCGCAGTAAAAAAAGGACTACCATAAGGATGAAGTTCTCCTTTGTCGTCTAAAACGCCTAAAGGTTGGCAGTCAGAGCCAACACAAACGCCAGATGTCTTGCCATCAGGGCTTTTGAAAACAAAGGTTTGATCAAAATCGCCTAGAGGAGCATTGAGTAAATCGCAGTTAGTACCAG
>JBDIBI010000003.1:0-487779 GCA_039812885.1 Blastocatellia bacterium | reverse complement strand
ACTCTTATCTACGCTATTATGCTAAGGGTTATGACTTCAAGGCTAGCTAGGCAAGGTAATCCTATTAGAGAAGTTCGCTATCCTATTAAACCTTGATTTTTCAATGAATTGAACACCCTCTCATACCACAAGCAAATAAGCAAATTATACTAATAGTATAGCTTGAGTGAAAAATCTTAATTTTTTTTAGAGATAAGTTCTAGATAATTGTTTAGTTCAGAAATTAAAGAAGAAATAAGTTTATCATCTTTAGAAATAGCAGCTTGTTCAATAGATTTACCTATAAAACTAATAAAGGAAAAACCGTATGTTCCGCCATGCCCATAAAGCATGTCTGCTATGTAAACTAGTTTAGAGTAATCTTGTTTGGTTAAAGCTTCTTGTAAAGAAACAATTGTTTCCTTTTCTTTTTCTAAATACCAAGAAATTAACTCTTTGTAACTAGCATCATCTTCGATCCATTTTTTTATGGATTCATCGTTTGATGTCACTTTACAACCACCATAACAGCGTTTTTACCCTACTAATACAAATAAATCAATTATGTTGAACTTATAACTACTTGAAAACAATAAGCCTAATACTTTTAGTTTTTATTATTACAGTAAGCAAGATCACAATTTAATATTGTAGGGCATTAAACTTTTGAGCAGGCTTTATTGTTTATTATTTAATTTTTACTCTTGGTTGTTTAAGCTAAAGATAACTTTTTTAGGGAAAAAAATATAGAGGATAATGCGTGAAACTAAAAAATCTTATCAAGCAGATAGTATGAAGTTATGGAAGCTTCCTAGAGTTATTTCATCACCTGGGTTAAGTTGGCATTTTTGAACTTTCTTTCCATTGACTTTGGTACCATTTTTGGAGGCAGTATCAAAAAGCTCCATCCTATTATCAGAATGAACTACTATGCAACAATGCCTACGGGAAATAGCTTTGCTTTCTATAATGATATCATTATCTTCATAGCGTCCAATAAGGTTCTTTCCATATTTTAACTTATAGGAGTTTAAGCCTATTTTTAATGAGTAAGAAGAAGTTTCATTAGGGTTTTTTAATTTGCCTTCTAAAGAACAAAGTTCTTTTAATTGGCTTGTAATACCTAAACCTTCTAGCTGAATAGTACTTTCTCCTCTTGATCCTTCTATGTCTGAACGAATTAGTTTAAAAAGTACTTCTCTTGTTGGATCAACTGATAAATGATAACTGTTCAACATTTTGTTTAAACCTTTCTTCTAATAATTCTAAATATAATCTAGATTGGTTTAAGGATAACACTATAGGCGTAAACAACTAATAAACACGACATTAAAAATTCATAAATCTTAATTTTATAAAAATAAGTATTTTCACTATCAATAAATGGTCTAAGGATAATACTAAATGTGATTTTAATCAGGGTTGTACTTTATCCTAGTTGGCTGGTTTCAACTTCTACTAACTATTATAATTAAGCCCAATTATGAAACTTATAGAAACACCTTTAACACTTACACAATGGTTGCGTATGCAATTTCCAGATTGCTCGCACAAAGACATAAAACAGTGGTTGCGCTTAGGCCAAGTTAGTGTCAATGGTAACACTACAAGCAATGGAGGTATGATGTTGCAGATTGGCGACCGAGTAGAGCGCCACAAGCAAAGTGCTGGCTCAACACGCTTTTCTGTTTCTCCACTACCTATCATTTATATGGATGAAACCTTGGTTGTTATTGATAAACCAACAAAATTGCTCACTATTGCAACAGAACAAGAACGTCAACAAACAGCCTATCGTATGCTGAGTGATATGCTTAACCAACAAAATAAGCAAAAACCTATTTTTATAGTTCATCGCCTAGATCGTGAAACTTCTGGGTTATTAGTATTTGCTCGGAATCCTGTCGCGAAAGAACGGCTTCAAGAAGAATTCCAAAAACGAATTGCAGTACGACGTTATGTTGCAATTGTTGAAGGAGAACTTACAAACGAACAAGGCACACTTAGACATTTCTTAGCAGAAAATAGTCAACATAAAATCTATGTTACTCAAAAACCGAGTGAAGGCAAAGAAGCTATTCTTCATTACCTTGTACTCCGTCGTTTAGGACGTTATACAGAGTTAGAAATCACACTTGAGACAGGCCGACATGGTCAAATTCGTGCTCAACTTGCAGCTATTGGTCATCCAATTATAGGGGATTTAGCCTCTGGCAGCCGACATAATCCACTAAAACGCCTAGCACTACATGCTCATTATTTAGCTATTCACCACCCAGCAACAGGCCGATTGCAAGAATTTCATAGCCCGTTACCTTCTAGTTTTCAACGCTTTATCTAGATTCATTACTAATGCATATAAATATAATAATTTGATGATTACTACGTAACTATACTAGCATTAGTACTTATGGTAAAACACAAATTATAATTTTATCCATTAAATTGCTTATAGGATTATTCTCTACTGTTAAGCACTTGTTAATTTATTGAAATTATATGACTTTTGACAGTTCTATAAAATAAAGCTAGAATATATAAAATATATATTTTACATATTTTATACATTTTATATGATTCGTTTACCAATAAGTAAAGTTCGTTTTGATCCAATAGAAAACCTTTATAAAGTCGCATTTGGCTTGGAAAGACTTATTTTACATAAACATGATAAAGATATGGTTGCAGTTATATCTTTAGATGATTTGCATCTATTAGAAACAATTAAGAGCATTTCTTCTGATCAACAGAAAATAATAGAAACTTCTGCCCAATTAGCTGCCATTGTTGAGTCTTCAGAAGATGCAATAATAGGTAAAACACTAGATGGTATTATTACCAGTTGGAATCCAGGAGCAGAAAGGCTTTATGGTTACACTGCTAAGGAAATAGTTGGGCGGTCTGTTTCTATTTTAATTCCGCAAAATCGGCCTAATGAAGTACCAGAAATTCTACAGAAAATCTGTCAAGGTGAACATGTTAATCATTACGAAACTATACGGACTCGCAAGGATGGAAAAGAAATAACGGTTTCTTTGACTATATCCCCAATAAAAGATGCTCATAACAATATTATAGGTGCATCTACTATTGCTCGTGATATTACAGAACAAAAAAAATCAGAAGAAGAGCTTAGATATTCTAGAGAACAACTTCGTGCACTTTCTAGACGACTTCAATCTATTCAAGAAGAAGAAAGAGAGCATATTACTAGTGAGTTACAGAAAGAATTTGGACAAGTATTGACAGTGCTAAAAATGGATCTTGCTTGGTTAGCTAAAAGATTGCCTGTAAATGGAGAATTTTTGCAAAAAAAGATTGAAAAGATGAAAGATCTTCTTGATCAAACAATATTAAATATAAGTAAAATATCTAAAGAGTTAAGACCAAAAGCATTAGATGACTTTGGTTTAATAACAGCTATTGAATGGGAGATAAATGAGTTTCAAAAACGTACAGGTATAACTTGTAATATTAATATATCAGAAGATATTGAGTTAGATTCTGCTCGTTCAATTTCTGTTTTTAGAATTTTACAAGAAGGTCTTAACTCTTTAGCTAAATATACCAATCATATAAGTATTAATCTTTATCAATCTGCTAACTTATCAATGTTGGTTTTAGAGCTTACAGATAATAATTCTAATACATTCGAACAAAAAGCAATAATAACTTCTTTAGATTTGTTTAGCCTTCAAGAACGAGCATTATTGCTTGGTGGCAAGGCTGAAATTAAACAAGAATCTGAAAAATTAGTTATCTCAATTAGTATTCCTCTACCAAAAGATACTAGTTTTGATAATAAAAACACTCTTAACTCAAATATTACAAACAAACAAGATGAATCCCAGTATTTGCCAGTACATAACAAACGCAAACGGAAAACAGTTTCTAAAATCTTAATAGCTGATAGTCATACAATTGTTAGGGAAGGATTAAAACAAATTTTAGCGGAAATTCCTGACGTAATAGTAGCGGGAGAAGCAAGCAATTCTAAAGAACTTCTTCAAAAAATACGTACCAATGTTTGGGATGTAGCAATAATGGATATATCTTTACCTGATAAAAATGGTTTAGACTTAATAAAACAAATTAAACTAGAATGCCCTAACCTTCCTATTTTAGTTTTAAGTACACAAGCCGAAGAATCCTATGCTTTACGTGTTATAAAAGCGGGTGCATCAGGTTTTCTAAATAAAGAGAGTGCACCAGATGAGTTAATACAAGCTGTTCAAAAAGTAGCTAATGGTGGTCAATATGTTAGTGAAACTGTTGCAGAAAAACTGATTTTTGATTTAAAAAATGATACTGATACACCTTTACATAAAAACTTATCTGACCGAGAATTTCAGATTTTTTGCTTAATTGCTTCTGGTAAAACCACTAAAGAAATTGCACAAGAACTAAATCTAAGTATTAAAACTGTTAGTACTTATCGAAGTAAATTGCTAGAAAAAATGGGACTAAAAAACAATGTAGAGATTGTTCGTTATGCTATAAAAACTAATCTTTTATCTTGAATGATGAGTATTTAAGCAAACAGGGTAAAATTTTCCATAATCTAGCTTCCTTAAAATCTTATCAAAACATTTGTCTTTATCTGATTTCTACAATTTTTCAAAAGATTTATAAATAACTAAGATTTGGATAGCTTATTTTATTAGCAGAATCCTCTTATAAGTTAATTAGAGTAAAATAACTAAGTCTATACTTGATTATTTTACTCTGTAGTATTTTTGGTAAAAGTGATTATGAAGACAAGTCGACAGCTTGGCCGCTATACTAGCAAAATAGGTAACAATACAATAGTGGTTCAATGTGCAACACATTTAGAAAAACAAGCAGAGCACCTTTTAAAAACCTTAAGTAAAACTAATACACAAAATGAAAATATTGCAGAAGTAATAGCTAAGCAAATAGCAAGTTTTGGACTAGTTTTACATAAGCAAGGTTGTGAGTTATTAGTTTGTGAACCAGACTTTTGGGGTGATCCTTTTAATAATGTAAGAGAAGATATTAGTTGTAGCTTAACAATACTAGCCAAGCAAAATAAAATACTTTCTATTATTGGTGTAAAAGGTCTTTCGACTAGCTTTCAACAAAAAATTGTAAGTTCTCAACATTATTTAAAAAGCTCTCGACTTTATTTAAAACGCGAAAAACCTAGATTTCCTGACTCTTCAGGCTGGATTATCAATAACTCTAATTCCTTACTAATACAAACACAAGGACATATTTTTGTTTATGAGTTGTTATACTACCGTACTGAATTAACTCAAGTGTTATCTTTGCCTATAAACTATTCCGTTGTATTTGAAGGCGATACCATAGAATCTATAACAAACGAAAAAAATGAAAATGTTTGGAATATTGATAAAGTTATGGCTTAGCAATTCTTAGAATAATATATAAGTGTAATAAGATGATAGGTATTTTCAATAAAATAAGTTTTAACTCTCATAAAGATTTGATTTTGCGGCTTTCCAATATACCAATCTTTATAGTTTATCCTAGCAATTCTGATGTACAACCTAACAAACAATTTATAGTAAATAACTAATATTATTATGAGGCTTTATGAGTATAATTTCTGAAGAAGATAGTCAAGCACAGTATAGTCCAAATTTAGTTGATACAACCTCTAAAGATGAAGCAAAGAATAAATTAAATTTTGCTTTTGCTTTAAAAGAAGCTTTACAAGAAGGCTATGGAATACAAAAACTAAAAGCAGATATTCTTGCAGGTATTGTTGTTGGTATAGTGGCTTTGCCTTTAGCTATGGCATTAGCAATAGCTTCTGGCGTTCCACCTCAACAAGGAATATACACTACTGTAATTGCTGGAGGCTTAATTTGTTTGTTAGGTGGATCTCGTACTCAAGTTTCTGGCCCAACAGCTGCTTTTGTCGTTATTCTTGCTCCTATTGCAGCAAAATATGGATTAGGTGGACTTGTTTTAGCTAGTTTGTTAGCAGGTTTTATTTTAGTGTTTTTTGGGTTAGCCAGACTAGGAAAATTTATAGAGTATATCCCAACTACTGTAACAACTGGGTTTACAGCGGGTATAGGTTTGGTAATAGGTGTCTTGCAACTAAAAGATTTTCTTGGATTAACTGTTCAACGTATGCCAGAACATTTCCCAGAAAGAGTGGTTGCTTTGTTTATGGCTTTACCAACTATAAAAATAGCAGATCTATTAATAGGGTGTTTTACTCTGGGTATTTTGCTATTTTGGCCTAAAATCAATAAAAGTATTCCATCTCCATTAATAGCGCTTACTTTTGCTGGGATTCTTGCTTTTATCTTAAAACTCTATATTCCACACTTTGAAGTTGCAACTATTGGAAGTCGTTTCTCTTATACAGTTAATGGTGTAGAACATGCAGGAATACCAAGAGCTTTTCCTATACCATTATTGCCTTGGTCTTTACCTGGAAATAACGGACAACCAATAGGTCTTTCTTTAGACTTAATTCGAACATTATTACCATCTGCTTTTGCAATAGCAGTACTAGGAGCAATAGAATCTCTTTTATCTGCTGTAGTTGCTGATGGTATGGCTAAAACCAAGCACAATCCAGATTCAGAATTAATTGCTCAAGGAATTGGCAATATTATAGGGCCTTTTTTTGGAGGATTTGCTGCAACTGGTGCAATAGCTAGAACTGCAACAAATATTCGTTCTGGTGGACGATCTCCTATTGCTTCTTTTACCCATTCAATTTTTGTTTTATCAGCTATTTTGTTGTTAGCACCATTAGTTGCTTATCTACCAATGGCTTCCTTAGCTGGACTATTATTATTAGTGGCTTGGAACATGAGTGAAGCTAAACATTTTGTTCATATTGTTAAGATAGCTCCTCGTAGCGATGTGTTAGTTTTACTAGTATGTTTTTCTTTAACAGTTGTTTTTGATATGGTTATAGGTGTTAGTGTTGGTTTAGTATTATCTTCTTTGCTATTTATGCATTGGATGGCTATAACTTCAAAAGTCAATATTTTTGCAGAAAAACATTCTCAGTTAAAACAACCTCTACCTCCTAACACTATGTTGTATGAGATTTCAGGCCCTCTCTTTTTTGGAGCAGCACAAAAAGCCATGAGTATTTTTAATATAATAGACCATAACACAAGAGTAATTATACTACATCTTAGTGGAGTTCAACTAATTGATGCTACTGGATTAATTAGCTTGGAGTCTGTTTTGGATTTATTAAAAAAGAAAGGAATTTTTATTATTATTTCTGGAATAACAAAACAGCCAGCAACAGTTTTAGTCAAAGCAGGCATACATAATGAAGAAAATCATCTATTTATTTGTAAAAAATATAGCAAAGCTTTAGAGCAAGCTTGGTTGCACATCAACAAAACAAGTTCACATGACACAAAACTTCAACACAAAGAAGCTTCACTAGATAAAAGTTTTGTTTAAGTTGGCTTCCAAAAATATGCTAGTGTCACTATAAACTTACTAATATAAAAAATACCGGAAATTTTCTGGAAAAATTTTTCAATCAGTGTAATTTTTTGAGCAAAAAAGTTGTCTTAATATAAATGATATGTGAAAAAAATTTCTGGCCTTAATCTTATGCTAGTATTTTCTCTAGCTTTATAAAAACTATGAAAAAAAGTTTAAGTAGCTATCATTTATCTATAGATCCAACAAGAGAAAGTTTATTTGATTTTATTTGCTTGGATATAGAAGATTCAAAAGGAGAAAAAACTCTTGGGCTAGAAGATTTAGCTATAGTAAATACATCAAAAGAACTCTGTTCCTTGGATGGTAAATTTAGTAAATTGGGCGAAGATTCTGGTTATTCGTTATCGGTAGGCTTAAACACTTATAAGTTAAAGTATGGAAAGAATTATATTGGCCGCTTTGATGATAATGATATTATTGTAAATAATGATATGGTTTCTCGTAGGCATTGTTGTATAGTGGTTCATTCTGATGAGAGAATGGAAATTTTTGATACTGCTTCTAAAAATGGTACTAGGGTTAATGGACAAAAGGTTCAAAGATATGTGCTTAAACCAGGTGATGAAATAACTTTAGGCCGTTCCCACACTTTGATGATTTCTGCTTACTAAGATCTTCTTATTTTCTTGCAATTTATTCTATATTTTTTTTTATAAAAAAGTTATCTTTAATACAAACAATAAATAATAAAAACTTTCGCTAAACAAAACTTAGATAAGTTTTGCTATCAGAATGTACTTTAGTAATAATAGTAATGGTAGGTAGAGTTTTAGCTCTCACAATTTATTAAAATATCATTGCTAAAAGTTTGTAGTTAACAGGCTAAAGCATAAAAATAAGAAAGTTTCTAGTTTCTATGAAACCAAACGAACGGGAATTACCAGAAAATAGTTGTACCAAACTACCTGTAAAATTACTTATTTTTTATGCTAATGGAAAATTAAATAAACACCAAGAACATTTAATAGATGCACATTGTGGAGAATGTGATAAATGTAGAAATGCTTTAGCTTATATTTATGAAATTATTAAAGGTAAAGAAACGCTTTCTCTTGATCAACAAACGTTATTATTAAAATACCTGCATGATCCAATATATAAAAATAATATAGAAAAAATAAAAAAGAGTATAAAAAAAGAGATCCTATCTGAAATAAAACTTTTATTAGCTGATAATAATCAGTTTACTGATGAAAATTCCAAAGATCCTACTAGAAAAGCTGATAATAATACTATATATAACTTAACGGATGAAAACAAAAGTAATACTAGATTTTCTGACTTTATCACCAAAAACCTACGCAATTTCACTAGTGTAAATTTTAGTTATTCCAGCCTTATATTTATTTTGTCAATAATAGTATTTTTTAGTTTGTCTATTTTTACTTACCTAGCACTAACTAAATCTACTCAAAAAAAATCAATCTCTAGTAGTACTAGCTCTAATTTTCCAAAAACTATTATTCCAACCCCTACTAAACAAGAGAAAAAAGCTGATAACAATCTTTATCAACAATTAGATTCTTCTATTGAGCAATATCTAGAATCAAAAAATCTTGATTACCTAAAACAAGCTGAAAATATAGCTAAAGATATTCAAGATAAATATAAGGACAACTACGGAACAGATCTGGTGAGTTATTATAGAACAGTTCCTTTATCATCTCTAGAACAATTACTAATAGCTCATAAAAGTTTATCCAAAATTTTTGACCAAATTTTAACTGATAATTACCAACAGCATTTAAAAACTACACAGAAGCTAGAGAAGGATTTTCTTTCTTTAGGCAATATGATAGAAGCTTATAAAGCTAAATTTTTGTCTGGCAAACTATATGAACAACTTTATAACCATAAAGAATCTGAATTAATTACAGAAGAAGGACTTAAGTTTTCTATAGACAATAAGTATTTATTTCTAAAAGTAAATTTCTTATTGTGGAAAGCAAAGCGTCTTAGTCAAATATCGGATTTTATTACTGCTGAAGAAATCTTTCTCGAAGTTATTGAAATAAGCAATAAATTAAACCTATATAAAAATTCAAATAGTGCTGCAAGTTCTTTGGCCATGATTTATTATCGTAATGATGAAAACGAGAAAGCCTTTAATTTATGTAAAAAGTCATTAGAAAATTTTAGTGATTATAACAATACACAAGCTATTTCCTTCTTACAAGTAGCTGGTTTATCTGCCTTTAGCCTACACTATAATGATATAGCGGTTTCCTATTTAAAGAAATCTATTACCTATTCAGAAATACTTAATGCTCCTGCTGTTACTGCACGCTCTTATGCATTTTTAGCCTTAATTATTTCTGAACAAAACCAGTTTGACCAAGCTAATGACTATTTTTTGCTTGCTGAAAAACAACAGCAAAACATATCAGATGATATTTTTAGACAAGAAACTTTAGGTATTATCATTGGATATCAAGCCAAGGCAAACTTACTTAAAAAAGATTACAATAAAGCACTAGAACTTTATCAAAGTAAGCTTAATATTATTGAAAAGTTACATTTAAATAATAATTTAGAAATCAGCCAAATAAATGAAGCTATGGCAATGGCTTTATTAGCACTTGGTCAAAAAGAAAAAGCTCAAGAACATATTGCTACTGCTAGACGTTACCACAATATTGCTCGAGTCAAAAAGGAAACGAATAACTGTTTGCTATCACTTGCTCCTAGTAATTGTTCACCAAGACCAAATTAGTTATTTTTTCTAAACATCTAAAAAACAATTGTTTGTCAAAAAACCAAGTTTAAATAATATTTAAGAGCAAATGCATTAGTGTTCAAATTAAAACTACAAGTGTAGCAACATTTCATAAAGCATACAAATTAGCATATTGCGAAAAATAAATGGCTAAAAAGACAATATTATTAGATCGAGAAACTAAAGGTAAATAATAGCTGATATATAAATCTGTACATTATAATTGTTAAAAAATTACGAAGGAAGGAAAGAGCCAAATGTCCATAAATGTCCTTCAATATCTTTAGCATGGTATTCATATGCTCCAAAATCTGTCTCTTTTATTGAACTCATAATCTCTGTACCTGCTAATTTGGCATTCTCATAATGTGCATCTAAATTATCAACATATATATAAAGTGCTTGTGTTGTTATTCCAATGTTTTGAGGGCTTTGTATACCTTCATCAGGTCTAACTGAACCAAGCATTATAATATTTGTACCTAATTTAAGTTGAGCATGTCTTACAATTTCTCCTGATTGAGGAACTGAAAACAGCTCTATAAAACCAAAGTTTTTACATAACCATTCTATTGCTTTTCTTGCATCTCTATATCTTATAATAGGAAATATTGTTTGCATTTTTTCTTTTTTCTTCTTATCAGAAATTTTATTTTAGTAATTTAGCTTATTTATTCTTTTAAATAAAGCAGCAAAATAATAATCAATAAGAACATTGCCAAGCTAACCTAATATCAGAAATATCAGAAATAGAATCAACAACGCAATCCAAAAAAAGAAAAACTTCCCAAGAAGAACAGTTAAGAGAACTAGCAATATTCTGGCAAAGAGAATCAACAATAAAATCAATACGTTTGGATTTCCAACAAGTATCAGCAAGAGAAACAATTAAATCTTCTAAGTCTGTAACTTGATTTTCTTTCCAATATGCATGAGTAAGAGTAAATCGTGCCATTTTATGAGGAAAACCTAAATTGAGCAAAAACTCATATCCTTTTTCTTCATGCTTATTTCCCTCCTGATGTAATTCTTCTTTATAGAAGACTTTGCCTATATCATGTGTTGCAGCACCAAAAAAAATAGCATCTTTATCTAATACTAATAATGGCCATTTATTTTCTACTTTGTAGACTAATTTTACAGCTACGTCATGTACTAATCTAAGATGAGCAACTAACCTAAATGGGCTTTGCATTTCTTTTAGAAGTTTAACTACTTCTTCTGGCAATTCCATTAGCCCCATTTCCATTTTATCTGTGTATGGATTTTTCATTTCCCTCTTTCTTTTATTGAAAAGGCTTTTCTATATATAAACAAAGTATCATCAAAAATAAAGTAAATTGTATTTTAACCCAATTATAGAAGTGTTGACTGTTAATGATGCAGGACAACACACTCGCGATCTTTTAGAAGAAACTCTAAAATTTGGATATTTTATGGGCTAAAAACCTTTATTCAAAAGCCTATGAGGCTATCAAACATATTAAAAAATTTTCTGAAAATTTAATTCTGTCTAGAGCTACAAACCAAGACATAACCTATCTAGTTTCAATAAATTACATGTTTAGTTAAAAATAACTTTTCTAACAATAGATACAATTACTTTAGTTTTCTACAAAAGCTGCCGATTACTAGACAAGTTAGAGAAATTCTAATTTTCACCTAGCTTTTATACTTATAAATCCAACAGGGGTAAAACAAAATGTTCATAGAAAAACGCAGTAGTTTAACCTTACCAGAATCTAGCCAAATTTCTGTTACTGAAAAAGGTATTTTAATAATTAGTGAAAGCGACATTATTATTCAAGGTACTCTGTTTGGAGCTACTGTTCGTTCGCTTAAAGGGGATATAAATATTTTTTCTCCAAAAAATGAAAAGCAATGCTTAAATCGGTTAGAAGCTCCAAATGGAGTAATTACAATAATTGGAGAGGATTTCGAGATAGATGAAATAGAATCTAAAGGATTATTTGCTGATGCGAACTCCCTCATATCTAAAACTATTTCTGTGGAAAAAGAAGCTATTTTTAACCGTGGTTCTGCCCAAATTACTAGTATTGTTGCTAACTCACTACATTTTTCTGGAGCAAATTTTACAAGCCAACATATCAAATTAAGCAAAGATGCTAGTTTTTCTGCTGAATCTGTAAAAGCTCAAACAATACAATGTGAATATGTTGATTTCAAAGTAACAGAAAAGCTAAAACTTACTAAACTTATGGCTCAGATCTATGTTAACTTAGCTTGTAAAACACTAGACATTGACTATCTTTTTACTCAAGACTTACAGGTAACACCAGAAACAGAAGGTGTCATTCTTTGTATAAATGCTATGACTATTCCTCAAAGCCATGGCATTATCGGCATGTTACCACCAGAAATATTCTTAGAAAAAATGTACTCATTAAGTGAGCTAACTCACGAAATTAGAGATAACTTACAAGAAAATTTGTTATCTAGTCATATAACTGAAACTACTGCTGAAAACAAAGTCTCTTTAACTATTGTAGAAAGCCAACCAAACATATTAATTACGAGAAATGATGATAGTAATTTATTTTTAAGTGCTTAAAGGCTAGCTTTGTTTAATTATTTTTCCAGTTTAATAGAGGACAAGTAAAATTTGGGTTAGTAGAATGTAAATAAAACTTGTTAGCTAGTTTTATGCTTATTGTAATAATTAGTTTATGATTTATTCTATTAAACAGTAATCATAAAAATATTAGTGTAGTTATTTATCGGTAATTTTACGCTAGAACGCTAAATATTTGTACAAGGCTAACCAAAAGGTGTAAAGAGTATACTTTATTTGGTAAAAGTAAATCATAGCAGCTAAGTTAAAAATAGTTTATCTATTAATAACTCTAACAATACATATAAATTAATAAAATTTTTCATATTTGGCACACTCTTTGTAATAAGGGGAAGACAAGATAACAAAAACTTATTACAAGGAGATAAACATATGAAAAAAAGTATATTATCAACATTATCACTAGGATTTTTAGCCTTAATAACAACAGTAGCTTTTTCCTCAGATACAATGGCTCAATCTTGTCATCGCAATGTACCTTCCAAAAATTATATAAACTATCAAAGATATGAACAACAACAAAGAATAAATCAAGGCATTCGTTCTGGAGAACTAACACCATATGAAGCGGCAAGACTTAGACACAAAGAATCTCTTATCAGACAACAAGAAGCTTTTTACAGTCACAAAGGTTATTTAACAGAAAGAGAAAAAGTCCAACTTCACCGGGAACTAAATAACACCAGCAGAGAAATTTATTTCCAAAAACATGACTCTGATAGAATTTATAGACGCTATTAATATTTAATTGCTTTTTACCTTTTCGTTCTTCCTCGTATATTTTTTTACTAATTGTGCCCCACCCTTGTTAAATAAAAACCCTAACAAGGGTTTTATTTTTTTAAACTTCATATGGTTTTACGATATAAAATAAAGTTGATTATCTCAAAATAATATACAAGTAAATATGCTAATATAAGAGAAATTTTCTTGTTTTTCTTTAACTAAACAAAATCATACTTTATATAGTTCCAATTTTTGTTCAACAGCTAGCTAATATAGTAAATCAACCCAAGAAAGGTGATTATGTATTTTGATTAGCATTAAATATTTTAATAAACAATTATTTTTTAGTTTTTGGGTCTTTTTTTTAACTTGTATCATTTTATTATTAACAAAAACTACTCAGGCAAAGCCTATTGAAATTAAAGCTTTAGTGTCATCAACTGAAGTTTCTGACGAATGGACATATCACTCGGGAGATGATAAAGAATGGGCTAAGCCGGAGTTTGATGATGGCACCTGGACAAAAACCAATATTGCAAAATCTTGGAAAGAAAATAATTTAGGAGGCTTTTTTTGGTATCGTAAAGAAATAATTTTCTCTCAAGATATTGGTAAAAATAACCTTATAGACTCCTTAGCAATTCAAATAGGACAAATGGAATATGGAGCATATGAAGTTTATGCAAATGGAGAAAAAATAGCTTCATTTGGAACATTTCCACCAAATAACACAATGCCACTAGCATTCCCTATGGTTTTTTACTTACCACAAAAAGCTGTTGAAAGTGGACGAATTCTTTTAGCTATAAGGATATGGAAAGACCCAAAATATTTAAAGCGAGCTAAATTTTATTTTTCAAAACATGAAGATTTTCAAGATAAATTTACAATAGGTACTCTTGATTCCCTTAAAAATAAACTTCAGCTTATTCGTCAAACTAAACTACAAGATGATGTTGTCAAACTTTACATGGCAATCTTTTTTCTCCTTGTTGGTCTATATCATTTTCAACTTTATCTTGGTAGAAAACAGTTTAATGAGTATTTTTGGTTTGGGCTTTTTTCAGTGATAATTGGGATAAATATCTTTTTTAACTCAACTTGGGCATTAGAAGGAGTTTCAGAGTTTTCAGCTTTTTATATAAGAGTTCTCCTAAGACAATCATCAGCCATTCCAGGTTTACGTTTCTTTGCAGTTTTTCTACATGTCCCAATCAAAAAGCCAATAAAAATAGTAGAGTATACTCAAGCCATGTTCATTCTTATAATGCTTATTTGGCCTGATTGTGTAATCACACCTTTTAACACAATAATGTTTTTAATTATTCTAGCAATAATTACTTCTTTCCTTGTAATTGCAATCAAAAGTTCTCGTTCTGGACATCCTGAAGCAAACGTTTTAGTAGTTGGTTTGATAACCTTTTTTGGTTTTGAATTTATAGAAGTAATTCGTTCAACAGGTTTATTAAAAATTCCTTTAGTTGGACATTGGGGATTTTCTGGATTGATATTTTCAATGGCTATGGCTCTTTTAAAACGATTTCAACGTGTTCATACTGAATTGGATACACTTAATCACGAACTAGAAACCAAAGTAACTAATCGAACAGCAGAATTAGCACAAACTAATGAAGAACTAGCAGGAACTAATAACAAACTAGCTAACACCATTTCACAACTGCAAGAAGCTCAAACAGAAACAGAGTATAAAAATCAACAATTAGATAGAAAAATCAAAGAACTTAATGAAAAAAATCAACAACTAATAGCTTCTCAACAACAAGCTGACCGTATATTTTCAGCCTTAGCCGAAGCTCTTCCTGGTACTGTACTTGATGGAAAATACCGTCTTGAAGAAAAAATTGGTAGCGGTGGTTACGGTGCTGTATTTAAGGCAATACACATAGAACTAAATACTGCAATTGCAGTTAAAGTATTTAGACCAACAGAAGGAAATGACTCGCCTGAAGCTATTGAGCGCTTTAAATTAGAAGGTGTCTCAGCTTGTAAAGTTAATCACCCTAATGCTATTAGTGTACTTGACTCAGGTATTTCCTCTGAAGGAATTGCCTATATAGTAATGGAATTACTTATAGGACATACATTAAAAGCTGAAATGCTAGCAGAAACAACACTATCACTTAAGCGATGCGCTGAAGTAATAATACCTGTATGTCAAGCTCTAGGAGAAGCACATAAAGCAGGAATAGTTCACCGTGATATTAAGCCTGATAATATATTCTTACATCAAGGTAAACAAGGTGAAGTTGTTAAGGTTGTGGATTTTGGTATTGCTAAATTAATTGAAGAACAAAATGAAGATAAACAAAATAATTTAACTGAAAGTGGGAGTATTGTTGGAACTCCTGTCTATATGTCACCTGAACGGCTAAAAAGCCAATCTTATGATGGCCGTGCTGATGTTTATAGTCTTGGTATAATGCTTTATGAAATGTTATCTGGACAAAGACCATTTCAACTAAGTAGTAATAACCCAATAGAAATTTTACTGAAGTACATAAAAGATTCACCTATACCTCTTAGCAAGCATATTCCCTATATAACAAAATCTATTGAGACTCTTGTTATGAACGCTTTAGAAAAAAAACCTGAGAATCGCCCAACAGCATTAGAGTTTGCAAAAGCGTTTAGTCAAGAAATTTCTAAGCTACAAGAAACAGACCCTGAAGTTCTTTTAGTAAAAGCTAGTTATGGGAAACAACAAAAAGGTAATCAGTCTGAAAAAGCTAATAGTGAGACTATCAGTTGATTTTTTACTGGATAAATAGCAGTTAAACTAACTTTGAAAATAAGCTAGATAATTTCTTGAATGTCTAGTTATAAGCAATATTACTATAATTAGCTACAACTATTAGCTGTCAAAAACAACCTAGTATATAATCTGGCTAAATTACTAAGCATTTACATTCTAGGCTACAACAAATGGAAAAAAGCTCACATAACACAGTCACTATTTTGTTGCAACAATGGCAAAATGGGAATCAGACAGCTTTAGATGATTTGCTTCCAATGGTTTATGATGAGTTATATAGATTAGCTAGTCATTATTTCCAAAGAGAAAGCAAAGGTCATACTCTACAAACTACTGCAATAATCAATGAAGCACTAATTCGCTTAATTGAAGATCAGGCTAATTTTGTGGATAGATCCCATTTTATTGCAATAATGGCTAATGTTATGAGAAGAGTTTTAGTAGATCATGCTCGCAAAAAAAAAGCACAAAAGCGTGATGCAGGATTTCAAGTAACTTTAACTGGAGCATCTGGTGAAGTTATGTTTCAAGATATTGACCTAATTGCCCTAAATGATGCACTTAATAAACTAGCAGTAATAGATAATACTCAAGTACAGATTGTGGAATTAAGATACTTTTGTGGTTTCACCATTGAAGAAACAGCAACTATTCTTGGAATATCACAAACTACAGTTAAAGCTGAATGGAGCATGGCAAGAACTTGGCTATATCGAGAATTAACATAACTAGTTATATTACTAACTAATTATAACGCTTCAAGATCATTAAGAAGCTCTTCAACTGCTTGATAACGATCTGTTGGAAACATTGAAAGTGTTTTTTGAAACACTACATCTATTGCTGTAGGTAAAAAAGGAAACTTAGTCGAAGGAGCAAGGATTTTCTTTCCTTTAGTTTTCAAAATAAGTGTCTCTTCTGGAGTAAATCCTACTATTGGTAACTCACCTGTTAGCATCTCATAAAGAATTAATCCTAAACTATAGATATCTGAAGCGGGACTAAGTTCATAAGCTTTTGTAATTTGTTCTGGTGACATATAGTTAACAGTACCCATTATGTCACTACTTTTAGTTAAACTTACATCATTGCCAGCAATTTCTTCATTATGTTCAAGTAATTTAATAATACCAAAATCAAAAAGTTTTATTATTTCTTCTTCATCTTGTTTACCAATAAGGATATTTGCTGGTTTAAGATCTCGGTGAATAATTTTTCTTTTGTGAGCAATATCTAAAGCATTACATACAGGTTTAATAATCTCTATAGCTTTGCTTAGTTTAATAGGAGCAGACTTTTTTATATAACTTTTTAAGGTTTCTCCTTCAACAAATTCCATTACAATAAACAAGATTCCATCTTGAGACTGACTAAATTCAAATACCTTAATAATATTAGGATGATCAAGTAATCTACCTACACGGGCTTCACGATGAAAACGTTTTCGATAGTTATCATTTTTTGTAACACTAGGTGACATTACTTTAATAGCAACACGATCATTTAAGAGCAAATGAGTACAACGAAAAACTGCTCCCATACCTCCTTCTCCTAGTTTCTCTTCTACTAAGTAGGTATTGTTTAACTTTCGCCCAATTAAACTATCATAAAAACTATTAATATCTTCAACAAGCTTTGTCTCTGCTTTTGGTAATGGAATAACAACCTTTAGGGCTTCTGGGTTTGGTGGAGTTAAAAATTCTTCTGCCTTTTGGTAGTTGCTAAGTAAAGAGTCTATTTCTTTACGTACTTCGCTATCATTACAATTTTCATTCAAAAAGACTTCTCGTTGTGAAGGTGTTAAGTCTAGTACTTGTTGATATAATAGTTTAACTTGTTTCCATTGTTCTGCTGTCATAAACCAAATCCACTCTAATACTTAATACTTGATAAAATAGTTACAAACATAAAACTAGCTATAGCTTAAAGTGCTCATTTAATCAACTAAAACTTGTTATTAATATCTAAAAACTTGATTTTACAAGACAAATAGCAACTTATTGAAAAACTAATACTGAAAACTAAAATTATAAAACCATATTGTGTAAATTCTCTGACTCAAAATGAGTTTCTCTTAAGTGCATTTCTAGCATATAGTTAGCAACCTACTTAGAACTATACAGGAAAAAATTTTAAAATCCCGGAAAAACCTCTGACCAATTTTTTAAGCTTTCACACATTACTGATTAAAAGCAAATAAAACTATAAAGAGGAATGATTATGCTAAACAAAGGATTTTTTACTAAAGCTATTTTTACATCAATTATATTAATAACATTATTTTTCTCAACAGTTAACACATTTAAAAGCAGTGCATCTGTAAACACTGAATCTGAAATGGATTCAATAATTTCAACTCAACTAACAACCTGTGGAAGTACACCAAGCTTTGCACCAGTGGAAAATCTTCCAACTGCGAATGAGTCTAATGATATAGCTTCTGGTGATTTCAATGGTGATGGCCTAAAAGATCTTGTAACAGTAAACCTTGCAGGTAATTCGTATTCTGTACTTATAAATAATGGTAACGGTTCATTTTATCAAGCCGTTACAACTGCCCTTCCAAGTGGCACTAATCCAACATCTGTAGCAGTGGCTGACTTTAATCTTGATGGGAAATCAGATCTTGTAATAACAAGAGGTGGATTAAATAGTGCTCAAATCTTTAATGGTGACGGACAAGGCAAATTTACTGCAGGTAATATCATTACTGTAGGAAGTGGAGTACAACAGGTAGCAATTGGGGACTTTAACAACGATTCACGCCCTGATTTTGCAACAATTAACACTCAATCCTTTACTGTTGCGCTCAACAGTGCAACTAATCCAGGAACATTTACAACAAGCAATGTAAGTACAGGTGGAAACAGTCTTTATCTTTTGACTGGGGATTTTAATAATGATGGAAAAACTGATGTTTTAGTTTCTAGAACAAATATTGGTTATGTAAGACTTTATCCAGGAAATGGAAATGGAGCTTTTGGAAGTCCTACCTCCATACAAGTTGGCTCTAATCCTTGGGGTGCAACTGCTGGAGACTTTAACAAGGATGGTAAGCTAGATGTTGCAGTAGTTAATAACCTTTCTGATACAGTTTCAATATTGTTAGGAACTGGAACTGGTCTTTCAACAACCCCAATCACTATTAGTACTATTCATGATCCAATTTCAGTTGATCTAGGTGATTTCAATAATGATGGTAAGCTTGACCTTGCAATAGTAGGCTTTGATTCCAGTAGCTTACAAGTTTTAGTAGGTGATGGAGCTGGCAACTTTGGCTCATCCACAACTTACTCAATTGGCACAAATCCATTTTCAGTCATAACAGGAAGGTTTACTCCAGATAGCTCCATTGATATTGCTACGGCTAACTATGGTTCAGACAATGTATCTTTAATTAAAAATAATTGCTGCGGCACACTAGTAATGCAACCAACAACACTTCAAAATACTACAGCAGGTTCTTTCTACAATCAGCCAATAAGTATTGATGGCGGAGGTAAATATAGCTATGTTGTAACCGCAGGTACACTCCCTCCAGGGCTTCAAATCTCTACTGATTATGCTAGCGGCTTAATCTCAGGTATAGTAAATCAGCCTGGTACTTACAATTTTACAATTACAGTATCCTCAAGTAGTTGCTCAAGTACTACAAGCCGTAACTACACTATAGTAGTAGGCAATCCTCTAGCTAGTACATCATACACAACAGATACAATTGCTGCGGGTTCATCTCCATTTGCTGTAATAGCAACAGACCTTTATGGTGAGGGGATTACTGACCTTGTAGTTACTAATAGTGCTAGCAATAGCGTTTCAACCTTTGTAGGTGATGGATTAGGACATTTCACAGCTAATGAAACATTAGAAACAGCGGCTAATCCAGTTGGTGTGGCAGTTGGAGATTTCAATGAAGATGGGCAAACTGACATAGTAACAGCAAATTCTAGTGATAGAAGCATATCAGTAATTCTTTCCAACCCATCTGTAGTTATTGGTAACGGCACTGCACCATCGGCTTTCCTTCCTGCATCAAACTATGGATTTAGTAATTCAGTAAATGCAGTTGCTGTTGGAGACTTTAATCAAGATGGACATCAAGATATTGCAATATCAGTTGATGGGCAAACATTAGGAGGTATTATTAAATTGTATGCTTATGTAATAATCTTTAATGGCAAAGGTGATGGAACATTTACAACAGGTAATCGCATTGATATAACCTTGGCAGTGACAAAGATAAAGTCTCTAGCAGTTGCTGATTTTAATAAAGATGGTAAACAAGATCTTGTAATAGCAAACTACAACAATAAAAACTTAACAGTTTGTCTTGCTACTGGACCAAATACTTTCTCCAAAAGCTTAGTAGATGTTGCATCAGGCCCAACCTCTGTAAAAATTGCTGATTTCAATAATGATGGAAACCTAGACATAGTTTCCTCAAACTTTGGAGCAAATACCGTCTCTGTTAACCTAGGAAATGGCAATGGCGGATTTAGTGCAACCACAACTTATCAATCAGGTGGTAATAATCCAAACTCTGTAGAAATAATAGATATTAATGGTGATGGAAAATCTGACCTTGTAGTAACACACTCAACTGATGGAACTGTCTATGTACTTACAGGTAAAGGTGATGGAACTTTTAATACCCCAACACTCCTTACAACTCTATCAGATGTACGTTCAACTGCAATAGGTGATTTCAATGGTGACCATAAAGTTGATATGGCAATCACTAGTACTAGCACAAGTGCTGTAACAATTCTTAAGGCTCAATAGTAACGACTAAACAAATTCTCCTAAGATTAGCTTAAAGCAAAAGAGGAACTTTCAAAAAGTTCCTCTTTATTATTTTTGCCTAGACAATGCTAAATGGCAGCTAATCCACTAAGCGTTGTCCTTATACCCTTTGAAATATTTAAGTTAGTCATTCTAGAACTTGGAATTAGTTTATAAATAGCACTATTTTTAATTTATAACATTTTATTACACTTAATTTATTGTTACATAAGAAAATATATATAGTGTTTGTATGCTTATACTATATGCTTATACTATATGCTTATACTATATGCTTATACTATTTAGACCTATCCATTTCACAAATACCAATCTTGGAATTTCCCCCAAGCAAATACCCATCGCTGGTCTATTTTCCATTTACCATCTTCTTTAATTATTCTATATTTAGATTTCTTTTGATAAAGAACTGGATTTTCTGTTGTTATAAAGACTTTTTCACCTCGTGTTTTTACATCAATAATGGTTTCATTAGGCTCATAATCAGGATTTGAGCTAATAGACTTAGGAATTTTTA
The DNA here is from genome assembly GCA_039812885.1 of Blastocatellia bacterium. Taxonomy (GTDB): domain Bacteria; phylum Acidobacteriota; class Blastocatellia; order Chloracidobacteriales; family JADJPF01; genus JADJPF01. The sequence goes on along the minus strand of JBDIBI010000003.1, from coordinate 466,193 downwards.
TCTCATTTTTTTTACTACAATACTTTTCAAAAATTACTTTAGCTTTTTCATTAAATATATTTATATAAGCTAAGGGATTGGATTTTGTCCCTTGAAAATAAACACGGGATTCAACTTCTATTTCATTCATTTCTTTTATAAATGCCAGTAACAATTCACTTGGATTATCCACAATAAAAATTTCCTATGATTTTTAGATTAAAGATTGCAATCGAAATATAGACAAAATATTATTAAGATTCAAGTAAGAAATTTTATGGGGTTTTTCTATTTTTGTTACTAACAAATAAAAAATTGCCTTAAATTTTCATTTATTTCTGTTTTTTACACTTACTTCCAGCTTTGATATTGAAAGTTTCCTATCTTATTGATGATAGTTTGATTGTCTTTAACTCCTTATTAATATAGTATTTGTAGTTATTTTATATTGTTTTATTTATTCAAAATTGGGTCTTCTACACCAAGCTGATTAGCTTATTTCCTTAGGTTTTATTAAATTTAAGAAGATTAAAATTATTCATTCCATAAAATAATAAAACTAGAAAGTTTCTATATGTCAGAAAATAATCTGGATAATACTAATAAACAGTTACTTCGTTCTCCTATTTGGCTATTTTTGTGGCCTTTGGCAGTTATACTAAGAATGTGTAATGTGTTTGGAGTATTTGTTAATGGACAAGTATTTCAATATGCAACAGATCCTTACTATCATTTAAGACGAATAATTTTAACTTTTAATAATTTTCCTCATGTACCAGATAAAGATATCTACTTAAACTTCTCTACAGGGGCTACAACTCATTGGCCTTATGGTTTTGACATAATAATGGCAGCTATTATTTCAGCTTTAACCTTTGGGAAAGCTGATACTTGGTGGATAGAAGCTATAGGAGCATTACTTCCTGTTTTTATTGGAGGTTTATTACCACTAGTTATTTACTTGATTGTTGCTGATATTACAGATCAATTTACAGCAGTAGTAGCGGGTATGTTAACAGCCTTACTTCCAATGACAATACATTATGCTCAAATAGGAAATTTAGATCATCATTTTTTTGCTGCTTTATGTCAGGGATTATTTTGGCTAACTTATCTTCGTGCTAGTAGAAAGCCTGATCAATCTCTTTGGGCAGTGTTAGCAGGTATAGTTTTATTGATTGGATTTACTTCAACAACAGAATTTCCTTTTGTTGTTGCAATACATTGTTCATTTCTTTTTCTGATTTGGTTTAAGGCCAAAAACGAAAGACGAAATGAACTTATATTAATTAATACTAAGATTTTTGCTACCACAACAATTCTATTACTGCCTTGTGTGTTTACCCGTTATTTTGAACCGAATGGAGTAAGCCCTTTAGTTGCTTGTTCTTGGCTTGGAACTTTTTTGTTTTTCTTTTTCTTAGTTTTACTAGCTAGCTGGAGAAAAATTATTCCATATTTTTCTTTGATTTTGACATTACTCTTAACAATTATTTGTATATTTTTCTTTGATTTTTCTCTTATAAGCAAATTGTTAAATGAATTTCAACAAAGCCAAGGAAATAATATTTTGGCTAATTTGATCAAAGAAAATGATCCTATTATTTTTGCTGGATTAAAAGCTTTACTTTACTGGGAATCAGGTTTTTTACTTTTAGTACCTTTTACAGTCTATTTTTTAATCCGTCGTTCTGGGGAAGCTGATTTTCTAGTTCTAGTTGGGTTATTGATTGTGCAACCACTAACTTTAGCACATGAACGTTTTGGAGTTTTGCTTACAGTCCCATTTGTTATTGGAAGTGCAATTTTAATTAAGGAAACTTTAGTTATTGCTAAAGAATATTTGCCTAAAAATAGATTAGGAGAAATTCTCGTTGCTAGTATAAGCTTACTAGCAATATTACCTTGTTTAATGGGAATAAACTTTTCAAATCCAACAATAGTAATTAATAACAGGTCTTTTGCTCCATTGTATGAAACATTTACTTGGTTAAAGCTTAATACTCCTAGAATTAATGCTAAAAACCCTGAATATGGAGTATTAGCCAATCAATGGGATCTTGGGCATTGGATAGTTTATTTTGCTGAGCGACCTACGGTTTCTTCCCCTTTACTTCATACTCCTGAATTAGCACAAGCAGTATTTGATAGTTCTAAAATTTTTGTTCAACCTCCAACCACAGCATTAAAAGTACTTGAAAGCCGTAAACTAAGATACCTTTTAATAACTCAAGATGATTTTCTGACTATTCTAAAACTAGCAGGACAAGATACAGAGTTGTTAAAGCAAAATGAAGATTTGCCTAAAAAACTTCTTTACAATAGTTTATATGGACAATTATTGCTTTCCTATGGGTTTGGATTAAATGATGCTTCAAATTATCAACTAAATAGATTTCGTCTAGTATATGAAACCACAGAATCTTCTACTGTAAAAAATGCGAAAGTACCAATTTGTATGGTATTTGAGATAGTAAATGGAGCACATTTAACAGGATATACCAAAGCTGGAACTATAGTTACAGCAACAACGCAATTAAAAACACCTAGTCAAAGAGCTATTTCTTATTCTGTTAGTGCTAAAACTGATGAAACAGGTTTTTTTGATTTAGTAGTTCCCTACTCAACAGACAAAAACACCAACAATTCAATTTCCGCCTCTTATTACATATTAAAAACAAGTAGTTCTATTACAAGTGTCGAAGTTAAGGAAACACAAGTAAGAAATGGAGAAACTATCAAGTTACAATTAAGTAAAGATTAAAAAATGTTATAGTATGTTAATCTAATTAAATATTATGGAGTATATACAATTATGGAAACTATTCAAACTCAAGGACGAGTTGCAGGAAAAGTAGCTTTAGTTACAGGAGCTGGATCTGGAATTGGTAAAGCTACCGCATTTATGTTAGCTAAAGAAGGAGCAAAAGTAGCAGTTAGTGATATTAATCAAAGTGATGTAGAAAAGACTAGGGATGAAATTATTGCAAATGGTGGCCAAGCAATTTGTTTCCATCAAGATGTAAGTTCTGAGGATAGGTGGAAATCTGTTATAGAAGATATTTTAGCTAAATGGGAGAAACTAAATATTTTAGTTAATAATGCAGGAATTGCCATAACCAAAAACTGTGAAGATTTGTCTCTAGAAGAGTGGCGCAAACTAATGTCTATTAATCTTGATGGAGTATTTTTAGGGACAAAATATGCAATAAGTGCAATGAAAAAAAGTGGAGGTGGAAGCATTATCAACATTGCTTCTGCTGCTGGAACAAAAGCTATTGCAGGTGGAAGTGCTTATTGTACTAGTAAAACTGCTGTAAAAATGTTTTCTAAATGCACCGCTTTAGAATGTGCTGGCGATAACATTAGAGTAAACAGTGTTTCTCCGGGAGGTGTTATTACTAACATTTGGAAATCCACAGATTTTTGGACACAGCTTAAAGAAAAGAAAATAGATGAGAAAATTTTTTGGGATAATATGGCAAAGCCAACACCACTAAAAAGATTCGCTGAAGCTGAAGAAATTGCTATGGCAATTCTTTACTTAGCCTCAGATGAAAGTCGTTTTGTTACAGCAACCGACCTGCTTATTGATGGTGGTTATAGTGCCTAGATAATTAACCCTTTGTTAAGTGTTAAAGTACTTTGGTAAAGTAGGTTTTACAAGTAAGTGTTTTCTAGATGGAAAACTATACTAAGTTAGAGAAAATCTTGGTATTTTTGAGAAATATTTTCCTTTTATTGCTAGGCTCAAAAATGACTATGAGTTAGAATAGATTGTTTAATCTTATAAAACTTCAATACTCTGTCATAAAACTACAAGGTAAGCAAATAAGACAAAAGCCTTGCTGGCTATGGTGGTTACTAGAGGTTTTTATTAAGAGTAAAATTGCTAGATCTGAATTAAAATATTTTTGGACATTATCTGTTTTGCTTCTGTTAGTTCAAACAGGTCATGCAAAAGCAGCAGATAAATCATTAACACAAAAAAGTTAAGATAAAGTAAGCCAACTTTTATGTAGAAATTACTCCATAAAAGTAGGTAAGCTTATTTCTAACAATATAATAAATGCTCATAAAAGTTATAGTCATAAGCTATAACATCAGAGAGTTTGCAGAATAAGTGAATAAAATTAGCTGGTTTGCTTATTACAAAGCAAGATCAGCCAATAATAGCAAACCTAAATACACTCGAGAAAAAGGAGATTTATAAATGAAAAACTCACCTCAAAGCTTGGTTGCGCGAGGTGTCTTGGCTGCACTTGCGGCATTGTTGCTGTTAGTTGGGTTTTCTCCAGCTTTAGCACAGACCGAAACCGGCCAGATTGTTGGAACAGTCAGTGATTCTACTAATGCAGTTATTGCAGGCGCAGATGTCACTGTCAAATCAGTAGAAAAACAGACCCAACGCACAACCACAACCAATGAGAAAGGGCAGTTTGTAGTTACTAGTTTGCTGCCTGATACTTATGATGTAACAATTACAGCAAGCGGATTTGCGCCATCTGTGAACCGTGTACAACTTTCTGTAGGCGGTCGTATTTCATTAGATAACATCCATCTAAATGTACAAGCTGACAATACTGTTGTAGATGTACTTGCTGGAGAAGGTGGCATTTCTATTAACACTAGCAACTCAGAGCTTTCCACAGTTGTAAGTGAAAAACAACTAAAAGAATTACCTACAATTTCACGTGATCCTTATGCACTTGTGGCACTTTCTGGTAACGTATCAGATGGTGATCCTGGTGGTGCTTCTGGACGTGGTGTTGGTTTCAACATCAATGGTGCACGTTCTTCTGGTACTAACGTATTGTTAGATGGCGGCGACAATAATGACAACTTTGCTTCTGTAGTTGGTCAATCTGTACCTCTAGATTCAGTACAAGAATTTAGCGTACTCACTAGCAACTACTCAGCAGAATATGGTCGTGCTTCTGGTGGTATTGTAAACGTTGCAACCAAATCAGGTACCAATGATATTCATGGTACATTTAGTGAATATAACCGTATTTCAGCACTTGCTTCCAATGATTTTGACAACAATGCACAAGGCATTGCTAAAGGCACTTTTGTACGCAACCAATTTGGTTTTGCAGCAGGTGGCCCAATTAAAAAGAATAAAATGTTCTTCTTTGTAGCTGGTGAATATACTCGTATTCGTGGCACCAGCCCAAACATTTTCTATGTGCCAACACCTCAATTACTTGCAGCTTCTAGCCCAAATACATTAGCAACTTTTGGTAGCCAAACTTTACTTTCTCCAATTGATAGCGTATTAACTGTAAGCCAAGTAGCAGCACAAGCTGGTTCTTCTAAATCTGGTGCATTTGCTTCACTTCCTGGTAGTCTTCCAGCATTTGGCCGTGTAGTTATCAACCTTCCAGCAGATTCTGGTGCTGGCTCTCCAGGAGATACTTATTCTTATAATAACCGTTTTGACTGGAACATTAACAATAATAACAGTCTCTATATGCGTTATGCTCTAACCAGCAATGACACCGTTTTAGCTGGTGGTGTAGCTTCTCCATATGCTGGTTTTAATCCTGGTACTGAAGCATATAACCAAAATGCTTTAATCTCTTTTACACATATTTTTTCACCTAAGTTTACTTCTGTAACTAAACTTACTTACAATCGTTTTAACCAAGGACAACCATTAAGCACAGCTCCAGTTTCTCCAAGCTTCTACATTGCTTTTGGTACATTCTCACTTAATGGTCAACCAGTAGCATTGCCTGGTTATTTACCAAACAACTTTGGTAATGCAATTCCTTTTGGTGGCCCACAAAACTTAACTGAAATTCAAAATGATGCTACTTATGTTTTAGGTCGTCATGAAATTCGTTTTGGTGGTTTATTCAGCTACTTGCGCGATAACCGCACCTTTGGTGCATTCCAAAACTCTGTTGCAGAACTTGGTTCAACTCCAGCTACTGGTCTTGATAACCTTGTTAAAGGTGTACTTTCACGTATACGTGTAGCAATTGATCCTAATGGTGCATTGCCAGGTCAACTAGTTACATTACCTGCTTCTTCTCCAGCTTTTGCTCGTAGCAATCGTTTTAGAGAAACAGCATTTTATGTTCAAGACAATTTCCGTGTTAATAACCGTTTAACCTTAAACCTTGGTTTACGTTATGAATACTTTGGTCAACAACACAACAAAGATCCTAGACTAGATGCTAACTTCTATCTTGGTCAAGGTTCAAATATTTACCAACAAGTTGCCAACGGTCAAGTATTTAGAGTACCAGATTCTCCAGAAGGTAGCTTTACTGAAAAAGATAAAAACAACTTTGCTCCACGTGTAGGTTTTGCATATGACGTTTTTGGTAATGGCAAAACTTCACTTCGTGGTGGTTATGGTATTGGTTATGAACGCAATTTTGGTAACGTAACCTTTAACGTAATTCAAAATCCTCCTAACTATGCAGTAGTTTCTCTTACTAGAGATCTCAGCGGTAAATTACTACCAATTTCTCCAAGCAACTTTGGCCCATTTGCAGGTGCAGGACAAGTTAAATTGCCACCTGTCACATTACGTGCACTTGATCCAAAACTAAAAACTGCTTATAACCAATTCTACAGTGTATCAATTCAACACCAATTGCTTAATGATACTCTAGTATCTGTAGAATATGCTGGTTCATTAGGTCGTGATCTTTATTCAATCTTCTTTGCTAACCCACTAGGTAGCGATCAAGCAGTTGGTTCAGGAAATGCAGCTTTACGTGCTAATCCACAATACAATGATATTAACTTACGTAGTAATGGTGGATTTTCACATTATGATTCAGTAAACTTCAAAGTACAAACCAATAACCTACTTAAGACTGGTCTATCTCTTAATGTAAGTTATACACTTGCTCATTCATTAGATAACCTCAGCTCAACATTTAGTGATGGTCAAGCTGGTAACTTTGGTCTTGGCTTCTTTGATCCAACCAATCCAGATTTAGATAAAGGTGATTCTGATTTTGACGTTCGTCATCGTATCGTAATTTCTGGTATTTATGAGCCAACCTTCTTCCGCAACAAATCAGGTTTACAAAAACGTCTACTTGATGGTTTTGGTATGAGTTTCTTATTTACAGCAAGCACTGGTGCACCTTTCTCCATCTATGATTCTACCAATGCAGTTGCTAAAGCTCCTCGTATTGCATTAGTTGGTCAAGTAAATCGCGCTGGTGATGCTAGAACACCAACTCCAGGTGCTAGCAACCTATTTAACTACATTGATTTAACCAATTTAGCACCAGGTCAAGGTTCTATCTTCAACCCAATCACTGGTTTATCAGACTATTTACAAACCAATCCTTCAACTCTTTCTGGTCGTAATATTTTCCGTCAACCAGGTCGTAACAACCTTGATCTAAACGTTTACAAACGTTTTGCAATAAATGAACGCTTGAAAGTTCAATTACGCGCTGAACTCTACAATGCACTCAATCACGCTAATCTTTTTGTAGTTACCTCAACTGCTGACTTAGCACAAGTTCCTGCTGTACAGGCTAAATTCTTTGGCCGTCGTCAGGTTCAACTCGCAGTCAAACTTGAGTTCTAATCTTGAAAACTTTAGCAATAAACTTCAAAGGAGACCAAATTTGGTCTCCTTTAATATTTTGGTTATAAAAAGAAACAAAATAGGTTACTACTAAAAATTTACAAGAAGCCATTGTTATTCAATAAGTTAATAAACTAGCTATTTTTTATTTCTTTTATTTCTTCCAAAATCATATTTATTTATAACTTTCGGAGAAAAATTTTTCCTGTCTTGTTAACACTTCTTACTAGCTTGCCGTCTTAATAAGTGAAATCTGGAAAACTAAAATTTTATAATGAGCTTTTAACGTAGTAGGAACTAAAAGCAAAATTTATAAAAATTTATTATTAGGAATCTAATGGAAATAGCTTTGAACTTCATTGGCAAAATTAAACAACAAGTTGCTAAAGTGATAGCACCAGAAATTGATGAAAATTTGTCAATGATTGATGCTGCTCGTAATGGTGACAGAGTAGCTTTTGGTAAGCTATATAAGCAATATGCTCCAATGGTTCACGCTATAATGCTCGCTCGCGTGCCACGTATTGAAGTAGAGGATCTAGTTCAAGATGTCTTTGTAATTGCACTTAATCGAATTCACACTTTGCGAGAACCAAAAGCTTTTGGAGCTTGGCTTTGTATGGTTGCACGTAATCGCGCTCTTGATTTCTTAAGGTCAGTTCAAATTCAAACTGAGTTAAGTGATGAAGTTTTAGGACATAAACAGCCAGAAACAGAAGCGCTAGCAATTCTAAATACAATTCGTAGTCTTCCAGAAGCATATCGCGAAACCCTTATCATGAGGCTAGTTGAAGGGATGACAGGGCCAGAAATTGCAGAGCAAACTGGTATGACCCCAGATTCCGTTAGAGTTAACTTATCTCGTGGCATGAAAATGCTTCGTGAAAAGTTAGGAAGTGAGGCAGAGTATGAAACACAACAACAATAATGAAGACTATCTCTGGGATGGTTCAGGAAAACCAGACAAAGAGGTTCAACACTTAGAAAAACTATTAGGCCAATTTAAATATGAAAAAAAAGAACTCCAAATCAAGGAGTCTCAAAAAAGGGTTGTTTGGTCTGTTTATACTCGGTTTGCCTTAGTTGCAGCTACAATATTAATTACTTTATCAGGCTTATGGCTACTTGCAAATAAATCAAATATTGCTGTGTTAGATACAAAAATCCAAATAGCTAATAAGCCTAATATAAAAGCTACCTCAGAAGTTAAGTCTGTGCATAATGATAATCAAGTGCAAAGTAATCAAAACAATCAAACGGCTAAAAACTTAACTATAGTAGATAACAGCATAAACAATGTTGAAATGCCAGCACTCAAGATTAAGGATCACCAAAAAATACACCACAACTCTATTAAAGTAAAACAAGTTGAAGTGGCTATAAATAGTGAGGATGAAAGCAAAGAGGCAGCTAAACAATTGCTCCTAGCACTACAAATCGCAAGTACCAAATTAAATATTGCTCAAAAAAGAGTACAGGAAAATTCCTATCAATAAAAATTAATCAGACTTATAACTAGAATGAAAGCTGGAGAGAAATATGAAAAGGAAAACTTTTAATATGCTAAGGTCATTATTATTGATTTATTTACTTACTTTACCTTTTACTTCTTTGGTTGTGTATGGACAAGATGCAAAATTGCAACTTGGTAAGTTAAACGATTTAGAATCCAAAGCCTCGGAAGTTGTTGATGTTACATTAGATGGTAAAACTCTACAAATGGCATCAAAGTTTCTTTCTAAGAAACGCTCTGCCGATGAGGCAAAAGTAAAAGATCTAATTAATGGATTAAAAGGTATTTATGTAAAATCTTATGAATTTGATAAAGATGGTCAATATTCACTTGCTGATGTAGAAACACTAAGAACACAACTAAAATCTCCTGGCTGGCAACGCCTTGTTGGAGTGCACAGCAAAAAAGATGGTGAGACAGCAGAAGTTTACATTATGACTTCTGGAGATAATGTACTTGGGCTTGCCATTATTGCAAGTGAACCTAAAGAACTAACTATAGTAAACATTGTTGGCCCAATTGATATTGATAAGTTGAGTGATCTTGAAGGTAATTTTGGAATTCCTAGTTTAGGGTTTGAAAAAGAGAAAAATCAGGAAAGGAATAAGTAGTAATGAGAAAAACTAATAAATGCCTACTAAATATTACATTAGTCTGTTTAATTTTATTAGCCTCACTTGTTCCTGCACTCGCTAAGGATAAGGAATTTGATGAAATTGTTAAGTTTATTGAGAAAACTTATCATGCTAAAAAAACTGGTATTCCAATGTTAGGAATAGCAAATTTTGCCTTAAAGTTTGCTCACCCTGCTGGAGTTAAAAATATTAAAGTAGCTGTTTTTGAAGATCAGAATTTTACTTCAGTAAATTCTGGAACAAATTTTGAATTAACAATTCAAAAAATTGTTTCACAAAATTGGCAACCTCTTATAAGAGTATTTTCTCGCAAAGATAAAGAGTGGACTTATGTTTATGTAAAAGAAGAAAATAAAGACACTAAACTATTAGTAGTTACTCTAGATCAACATGATGCAACAGTTGTAGAGCTAAAAGCCAACATGGATACATTAGCAAGTTGGGTACAAAACCCTGATTCTTTTGATAAAATGCTTAATGACTTTGGCTTTTCTAACAGAAATAAACACAAAAATAAAGACGATAGTTTTGCTGATAGTTTTGCTGATAGTTTTGGTGAATTTTTCCATATAGCAGATAAAGAGGCTAACTCTAATGACAACAAGTCTTTAGCAAGTACATCAACTAATGCTTCTGCCAATAGTTCCTCTACATCTAATACCTCTTCTGAGTTACCTATATTAAAAACCTCAAAAAACAAACATTAGATAATTTAACAATATAGCCAACCATTAAATATTGATGGTTGGCTATGCTTTTTTCTACAAAACCATTTTTACCTAACGTGTTATAAAACTAAGAACTATATAAATAAAAGCAGCAATAATACCTAAATAAATAAAAGCAAAAACAAAAATCATTTTAAAATCACCAGGTAATTTATCCTTTTCTGGTAAAGTTGGATGAGAACATCTAGTGCAATAACTTTTAACAGCATCAAAACAATCTGATTGATGACATATTTCACAACGACTAGCCAAGGATTCAGCTTTTATTAGAAGTTCACTCATAACACTTCCTTTATAAAGGTTCTTATCTAAATAATAAATGGCTTTGAGTAAAAATTAAACTACTGATTCTGCTATTTTTATTTACTTATTTAACTTAGCTTAATATTCCTAAGACCCCAATAGCAACTGCTAATATACTATCACCTAATTATTACTTCTTTATGCTGTAAAGGTGCTTAAAAATAGTTCATGGTTATAATCAACTATAATGTAATTATTTGAAGAGGGAGAGGCTAATGCACCCCAAGCCCCTTTTTCCTGATAAATATCCACAGCTACCCACTCTCCAATAGAAGGCTCAATTGCACAGCAAGCAGCCAAAGGATCATGAAGCATTTTCCCTATTGGGTAATCTTGTAAAAATACTTCCATACCTTGCCATATCAACTTTAGAGATAAATTTTTTTCTTTTAATTTACCTATATAGTCATGCATCTCTTTATCATAGACTACTTTATGGCAAACATTTTTAGATACAAATCTTCTAATTTTAAACTCAGGGTAATTTAAAACACTAAAAACAGACCTAGGATGTTTACTTAAATTATGACTAATGGCAGTACGTTGACCTCTAAATTTTTCTAGTTGTTTTTCAGCAGGAACCAAACCTTCTCCAGCAAAACCTCCTTGTATCACAATTTGAGATGGATTAAAGGCTTTTTGCTCTTTTGTTGCTTGTATAATAGTATTTTCTAAATTACGTAGTATTGCCCCAGTGACTACAACAGTATCTATTGTAGAATTATTGATTAAAACATCTGTTGCTGATTGAGCAAGTTTTGATGCAGCAATATGTCCATAAGCTTTGTAGTGCCAATCTGACACAGAAGATTTTTCTGTATTTATATTGTAAGCTCCAACAGGTATATCAACCTCAAACCATTCTAGTGCTTTTCTCACTAACCCTATTTGCTCAGCTGAACCAGGAACAACAGTAATAGCTTTAAGATTTACTAAAGGATGACCTAACAAAAATAGTAAAGTTATAAAATCATCCGGATCACTAGTTTCCATATCAAATATAATGTCTATTTTTTGTTTTTGCATATTTCTATATTCCCCACCCAATATTAGCCCGGGGTTTTAGCAAAGTGCAACCCTAGGTTTGAAATAATGGAAAATAATTAAAAATAAAGATAATATTTGATAAATGGTTGATTGGCTTATCAATAAGTAGTTCTACTTTTTTTAGGAGAAAAATATTTTTATGTCCACTGCACAATTTTTTCATGAACAGCTTTATCGTAGCCAAGCAGCTATGCAAAAAATCAAGGATTTCCCTATAACTATTTGTGGGGCTGGTGCTTTGGGAGCAAATCTTTGTGAAACTCTTTCTAGAACAGGGTTTTCCCAACTAAGAATTATTGATCGTGATAGAGTTGAAGAACGTAACCTTTCAACTCAACCCTTTTATCGGACGGATATAGGTTCACAAAAAGCTAAAATTCTAGCTAATAATCTTTATCGTGCATTATCTATAAAAATTGATGGTCGAGCAGAAGAATTAACTTCTAACAATTGCTCTAAATTACTAAGCAACACTAAATTAGTTATAGATATGTTTGATAATAGTACATCTAGACAAATAGTCAAAGATTTTTGTCTACAAGCCAATTTAGAATGTCTACATGTAGGCTTAGCTGGTGATTATGCGGAAGTTATTTGGAATGAGCGTTACCGTGTCCCTTCCCCAAATCAAGATGATGTTTGTGATTATCCATTAGCCAGAAACTTAGTTATGTTAGCAGTTTCCGTAGCTAGTGAAACAATTATTTCCTATATAGTTAATGAAAAAAAAGATAACTATACAATCACTTTAGCAGATTTCGCTATTAAAACATACTAGTCAGATAAGTAATTTTAGGATAGGAAAGATTATGAGTATTTTAGAGCAGTATTTTGCCAACCTTGCAGCAGCATTTGTTAGAGGTAGATTAGCAAATAGTGAAGAAACCATTGTAGCTAAAGACTTATTATCAATTCCTCTTGAAGAATTGTTGCCAGAACAGCTAGAAGAACTTATTAAAATTGGTTTATCAGCTGAGTTAAAAATGTACAAATTTAAACGCAAAATTAGACTTGCTAGAGTACATCGTGTGTTAGGAATTTTACAAGCTTTAGCGCCTACAAACCTTTTAGACAGTGGTAGTGGACGAGGAACATTTCTTTGGCCGCTACTAGATGCTTTTCCAGAACTGCTAGTAACCTCAATTGATACAGAAGATATACGTGTGCGGGATATTAATGCTGTAAGAGATGGAGGTATTAGCAATCTTTCTGCTGAAAAAATGGATTTAACAGAACTCTCTTTTGACGATAAGACTTTTGATGTGGTAACAGTTTTAGAAGTACTAGAACATATACTTAATCCACAAAAAGCCTTAAATCAAGCTGTAAGAGTAGCTAAACAGTTTGTAGTGTTATCTGTACCAACAAAAGAAGATGATAACCCTGAGCATATTCATTTATTTAATCAAGATATAATCAAAAATATGTTCTTAGAAGCTGGTGCAGTAAATGTTAGGTTTGACTATGTCTTAAATCACTTAATTGCCATAGCAAAAATAGGAAATTAGTTATGCAAATTCGTAAATACCCTAGAACTCCTCATTTAGAAGGCTCTCGATTTCAACCTGGTGATGAAGATTTAGATTGTGTGCCATTTGCTGAGATTGCGGATTGTCATATTGTGGTTGAAGAAAAAGTAGATGGAGCTAATTCTGCTATTAGTTTTAATGAAAATGGCTTGTTAATGCTACAAAGTCGTGGTCACTATTTGCTAGGAGGCAACAGCGAACGACATTTTAACCTCCTTAAACAATGGGCAAATTGCCATACTAGCTTGTTATGGAATTTATTAGGTGTACGTTATATTATGTACGGTGAATGGCTATATGCTAAGCATACAATGTTTTATAACGCTTTACCTCATTATTTTATGGAATTTGATATTTTAGATTTGGAAGAAAATTGTTTTCTCAGTAGTGAACGTAGACAAGAAATGCTTAAGGATTTGCCTATAATTTCAGCTCCTATTTTATTTAGTGGAAAGCTAAAATCTTCTAAACAGCTACACCAATTGTTAGGAAAATCAAATTTTATCCAAGATAATCACTTAGAGCAATTAAGAGAAATCTGTTTAGAGCAAAAATTAAGTGCTGAGCGAGCAATAAAAGAAACTGACTATAATACTGATATGGAAGGGCTTTATATAAAAGTAGAAGAAGATGGAATTGTAAAAGCTAGATTTAAGTATGTTAGGGCAAGTTTTTTAACGGCGGTGGAAATGTCTGAAAGTCATTGGCAATCTAGACCAATAATTCCCAATGTATTAAAAGATGGGGTTGATTTATTTTCTAGTGGAAATCCATTATGTTAGGAACTGAAAACAATAAACCTTGGATATTTGAATTTTGTCCAGTTGCGCCTAATTGGTCAATTGATTGGTCTATGCTTCTGGACAAATTCGATTGGTTAAGAAAATTAGAGGGATGTTCTCAAGATCCAATTTATTATTTAGAAGGTGATGTATTAAATCATACAAAGTTAGTATGTAATTCACTAATTGAGCTAGATATTTGGCGTAAGTTAGACAAAACTAAACAATCCATAATCTTTATGGCTGCACTTTTACATGATGTAGCTAAACCCTTTTTTACAACAGTTGATAGTGATGGACGAATTTCTTCTGCTGGTCATGCTCGTGCTGGTGCAAAGCTTGCTCGAAGAATACTTTGGGAAATGAGTGTTCCTTTTTATGTTAGAGAACAGATTGTTTATCTTGTTAGGTATTCATCATTACCTTTCTACCTCTTTGAAAAGCAAGATCCTCAATATTCAGTAATTCAAGCTAGTCAAGTTGTTAAGCTAGAATTTCTATCAATACTTGCACAAGCTGATGTTTTAGCGCGAAAGTGTAAAGATCAAAAGGATTTACTAGAAAAAATAGAATTATTCTGTGAATTTGCTAAAGAGCAAGAATGCTTTTTTCAGGCTAGAGAGTTCCCTTCTCCACACAGCAGGTTTATTTATTTTAAGAAAGAGGGCGGCGACCCTAACTATCAAGCCTTTGATGATACTTGTTTTGAAGTAGTGCTACTTTGCGGGCTCCCGGCCTCTGGTAAAGATACTTGGATCAAAAATAATTTACCTAATTGGCCTGTTATATCACTTGATGAAATTCGTAAAGAGCTAAAAATTCCACCAGATAAAAATCAAGGCCAAGTACTTGTGGAATCCAAAGAGCGAGCACGTAAGTTTCTTAGAGAAAAGCATGGATTTATTTGGAATGCTACTAATGTAATGCGTTCTAGAAGAAGTCAGTTAATTGAGCTATTTAATGCATATAAAGCTCGGATTAGAATTGTTTATCTAGAAACAAACCTAGAAGATTTATTTAAGCGTAATCATTCCCGCACAGAAACAGTTCCAAAGCAAATAATTGAAAAAATGTTTGATAGCCTAGAAATACCCAATATTACAGAAGCTCACCAAGTTGATTGGATAATTAATTAGTGTTTTTTGTTTAAGTAGCTATTAATCTAAATCTATTAGAAAAATAGCTAAATTTCTAAATGTTCTAAAACTCCTTTTTAACATTAACTATTGATAGATAACAACTTATATAGATAAAATAGTTTCTTACTTATTTTGGTTTAATGTTTGCTTAATGACTTTCTATTCAAAATAAACATTTGTTTACTGATTACAATTAGTGGATTTAAATGAACCACTAAAAATACTTAGGAGGTTATCATGGACAAATTTGAGTCGCATATAACCATAAAACTTAATAATAAAATGGCATTAAATAACTTTCAAAAACTTTGCCAAGAATTACAAGTTAAATGCTTGCTAATTGAATTACCAATTGAAGTAAATAATTTTCAACCTATGACAAGTTTGTATCATAGAGGTAATTTTGAGAAAGTTTTTAATGAAGTAACTTCTATTGCTCAAAGGATTATGAATAACGGTTTCCAGGTTATTCGTGTCAAAATAGAAGCTCTAATAACTAATATTAGTGTTCCTATTACCAATGAAGAAGCTCAAAAATTTCCTAACAATTATTTTGAGTTTCATGTTTTAGTAGAACTATCAAGCCAAGAAGAGATGGAAAGACTTAAAAGAATATGTGAAAAACATCAAGCACATCTCTCACAAAATGCTTTCAAAAAGTCGCTAAATGGCTTAAACCAACATTTTGTAACTATGAGGCTTTATCAAACAGGTAGGAAGATGGCTAAGACTCAATTTTTATTATTGCTTAATGAGCTTAGAAAAGAGAATTTTAGGTTAAGCAATCAGTTGCAAGAATATATAGTTTATGACAACAATATTTCACTTGATGCTGGTTGGATTGAGCCTGTTTATTTGTAGAAAAAACAATGAAAAATATTGAACAAACCCTTAGCAAATTTGCTTTTTTCTTAGATCGTCCGTTAGAAGAGATTAGACGCCAATATTTGCTAGAAACAATTTTACGGCGGCTAGTAAATTCTCCTCTATCGGACTTTTTTATTTTACGAGGCGGAATGCTAATGAGAATGTGGGTTTCTCCTAAAATTAGACCTGCTGATGATTTAGATTTTTTAGTATCAGCCTCTTATGACCTAACAGATACCGTTGAGAAAGTTAAGTGTTTTCTTTCTAGCCAAATCTTTGATGATGGGGTTATTTTTGATATTGATTCTGTAGAAGGTGAAGGAACTTGGTTAGGAACACCTTCTCCTGGCGCACGCATAACAATGAGAGGCACTTTTGAAGGAAAAGTGTTTTCTAGCAAAATAGATGTGGGATTTGGAGATCCACTAACGTTACCTCCATTAAAAATAGATTACCCAACCTTTATTAGTGGAACTCTAAATCCTCTAGCTTGCCAATTAGAAACCTCTTTTGCTTGGAAAATACAAGGTTTAGTAGAATTTGGTGAAAAAAAATGGAGAGCAAAAGATCTTTATGATTTATTTCTATTAGTAGATTTTATAGATCCACATAGCCAAGATTTGTTAGAAGCAATAAGAGTTGCTTTTTCAAGCCGAAACACTGATTTATCAAGCGCAGTTCAAATGTTTGAGTCTTCAACTTGGTGGACAAGAGAAAAATCTCTAAAAAAATGGCAAGACTTTCTAGTTACAAGGAATTTACCTCTTGAACTATCTCTTTTAGAAGCATCAAATAAGGTAAAAAATAAAATATTTCCTATACTATTTACTAACTAAACTACGTAAGCTTTTAACCTGAGTAACATCACCCATTACAACTAAACTATCTTCAGCTTCAATTTTAGTATCTAGTTTAGGGTTATAAAGATAGTTCTCATTATCTACTCGTTTTATTGCAATAACAATTAGTCCTGTTTTGCTACTAATATTTGAATGTTGTAAAGTTTTTCCAATTAAAGAAGAATTTTTAGGTATGGAGATACCTTCAATTCTAATAGTAGCAGGATCACGCATCATTACATCTAAAAAGCCTACAACTGTGGGACGAATCATTACTGAAGCCATTCTTAACCCACCAATATAGTTTGGAGATACAATATTATCAGCCCCAGCAATTTTTAATTTATGTTCTGATTCTTGTTCTACAGCACGAGAAACAATTCTTAGGTCTTTATTTAGGGCACGAGCAGTTAGAACAACAAAGACATTATCCTTATCACTGTGTAGAGAACTAATAAGACCATGAGCACGTTTTATACCTGCGGCAAGTAGGTTAGAATCTTTTGTAGCATCTCCAATAATAAAAGGAACTCCTAGTTCTTTAGCTAGCTCTATTTTACTTGTATTAAGTTCTATTACTACAAAAGGAGTTTTAGTTTGAACAAATTCTGTTGCAATTATGCGACCTGTTTCTCCTAAACCGCATAATATGTAGTGGTTAGAAAGTTTTTCTAAGGCTTTTTGCATTCTGCGTCTTCCTATTAAACCAGCTAGCTCACCTTCAATAATAAAACTAGCTATTACGCTAAATCCATAACCTATGATACTGATACCGCCAAGTATTAGAAAAATAGTAAAGATGCGGCCATGCGTAGAGAGTTGATGAGTTTCACCATAACCAATAGTGGTAATGGTGATAACCGTCATGTATAACGAGTCTAAAAAATTCCATCCTTCAATAAATTCATATCCTAAAACTCCAAAAACAAGTATGCCTATTACTAAAATAACAGCAGTAAGCACACGTTTTCTGTAAACACGCTCATCAGTAAGGAGTTTTAAGTCTCTTGTCATTAGAGTATTAGATTACGAAAAACAAAAAGTCGCCCATAAATCTTGCCTGATTCATCACGAACAGGAGCGCTATAACGCTTAATTTTAGTTGCGCCGCGCCTTTCAACTCTTGGTTTTACTTCATCTTCTACAATTAAGTCTGGATTATTTATAAGTTCATTAAACCGTTGTAACTGTTGTTCTGGATTTTCATACATATGTTGGATTTTTTTAAGTAAAGCGCGATATCCAAACCCAACAACATTTTCTGTTTGTACTTTATGGAAATTAACAAAAGTTTCATTTATTGCTGTTACCCAACCAGCCGTATCCATAATTAAAACACCGTCACTAACAGCATCTAAAACATTTTGGAAGATATCTTGTCGTGTCTTAGCTAATGCTTCCATTTCCATTTGCAATTGCAAGCTATTAGCTTCATTTACAGCACTTTCATAGCGCAAGGTATCCATTTGTTTAGCTCGCTCAACACGAGGCTTAATTCTTAGAAGGACTTCTTTTTCATCTACAGGCATTGTTAAATATTCATCTGCCCCGTTTTCTAATCCTTCTGTAACATGTTTTTTCTGTGTATATTCCCTAGATACTAAGATTATTGGAATATGACGAAATCTTGGATTTGCTCTTAATGTTATACATACTCCCATCCCTGTAATCTTAGGTAATTCAACCATTGCAACAATTAACCGTGGTTGCTCAGTAATTGCTTTTGCTAAGCCTTCTTCACCATCTATTGCAGTAATTACGTCATAATAGGGCTTAAGCATAAACTCTAAAGATAATAAATCCTCATGAACAGCACTCATAACTAGTATACGTTCTCTAGTACCAGTGTTAGGAATAAAAGCTGGATTTATAGTAGGAGTTGCAGGTTCTTCAGGGGTTTCTAAAGAGCTAATGGCAGGTAGTTCTTTAGTAGGAACCTTAGGAGTCTCCATTTCCATTATGGATTGGTTGATACTTGGAGGAGCAGGAGGTAACTTTGTAGTAGGAGTTATATAAGAATAAGTACTAGCTCCAAAATCTTGTTGTGTAACAACCCCAACTTCTGTTTCAGCAGTTTTAGATTCAATAAACTCTTGGCTATATTCTAGGGCAGCCAAGATCAAAGTAATGTTATCTTTCCCACCATGAGCATTAGCTGCGTCCAGCAAAGATCTACAACCTGATTCTATATTTATTGAGTTAATTATTAACTCTTGCATAAGCTCATCCCGCAACATACCAGATAAGCCATCTGAACATACTAATAAGCAATCCTCATCATATAAATCAATGGTTGAGGTTACAGGATAAACTGTAGGTTCTGCTCCAAGAGATTGCAAAATAACATGTCGATAAGGATGGGTTTCAGCTTCTTCAGGTTGAATAATTCCAGAATCAATTAAGGTTTGCACCATTGATTGATCTTTGGTTAACCTAAAAATTTGACCGTTACGCACTACATAAGCACGTGAATCACCTACTTGAACAATATGAGCACGATTATTTTCTACCAAAAGTGCTGTTAAAGTAGCTCCCATGCCTTGTTCATGCGCATTACGCTGAGAACGTGACCAAATAGCCCAATTAGCTTTTTTAGTGATTTCAGCTAGTACTTCACAACCTATCTGCTTATATTCGCGATTGATTAATTCATTATGAAATACTTCCACAGTAATTTGACTAGCTACTTCACCTGCATTACGTCCACCCATACCATCACTAACTAAAAGTAGGGTGCCTCGATCGCTAACACTAAATTGAGCAAACTGTGATGCCTCAGGAACATACTTAAGATTTAGGTCAGCAATAAGAAAGTTATCCTCATTATTTTGTCTTACCCGACCAACGTCGGTAAGACCTACAACTCGTATTGTATTGCTTCCTAAAGTGCCTTTAGTAAGAGGCGAATTTCCTGCTAGTTCAGCCATGAAGTTATATCCCTGTCACAATATTTTTGTTTGTACTCATAGGAAAAAACTAACTTGCGGCAATATTTTTATCACAAAATACGCACTTAAAAAATCAAAAACTTATTAAACCTAAACTTGTTGACTTTTAATTAATATACAGTAAAAGGGTTATTTGTTATTTATTTGTTAATTTTGATTTTTGAAATTAACTTAACTTTGCTTCAATGTCCACTTATGTTTGCTTATAACCATCAATTTACCATAAAATTTTTTAACATTTTATAATAGACGTTATAAAATATAAGCTAAAAATCACATTTTATTTTAACACTTTACAAGGAGTGCTGTTATTGAATTTACTGAGTTTAAGCCAAATTAGCAAAACCTACGATCTAAAGGCAGTTCTTCAAGACATAACTTTAGCAGTTGATAAAAATGAGCGAGTTGGAATAATTGGATCCAATGGAGCAGGAAAATCAACCCTCTTTAAAATCATCTCTAAACAACTTGAACCGGATTCTGGAACTGTGTCTTTAAGAGGAGATATAAAACTTGGACTTCTAGCCCAAGAACCTTCTCTAAATGGAGATTTAACTATTAACCAAACTTTGGCTAACAGCCTAAAAAATATCCAAGACGTTATTTCACAATACCAGAACATCACAGAACGCTTAGCAAATTGTCAGGACGAAAAACAACTTAAAGAATTACATATAGAACACGACCAAATAGAGCAACAATTGGAACAATTAGGAGGTTGGCACTACCAGCACCGAATTGACACAATTTTAGGTTATCTTGGTCTTAAAGCGGATGATAGGTTAATTAAAAATCTTAGTGGAGGCGAGCGTAAACGTGTAGCCTTAGCTTGTGCTTTAATCCAAAACCCGGATTTACTTATTCTAGACGAGCCAACAAACCACTTAGATGCTGACACAATTTCTTGGTTAGAACAATATTTAGACAATTACAAAGGTGCATTGCTTTTAATCACACACGATCGCTACTTTTTAGATAATGTAGTAGATCGAATGATAGAAATATCCAAAGGTAGAGCCATTACCTATCCTGGTGGCTATTCTGACTATTTAGCTTCACGAGCTGAACGCCAAGAAACAGAAGCTAAAACTCATAATAAACTTCTTAATTTACTGAAGCGTGAAGAAGAGTGGTTGCGACGTGGAGTTCGTGCTAGAGGAACTAAGTCAAAATATCGTGTTCAAAATGTTTATGAATTGCGTGAAAAAGCTCGTCAAGAAGCTGAATATCAGTTGCAAAGTCGTCTTTCTAGTGGAAAACGTCTAGGCAACACTATTTTAGAAACCTCTAAATTAACCAAAAAATACCAAGATCAAACTTTAGTAGAATCCTTAGATTTTATTATGGTTAAAGGTGATCGTGTTGCCTTAGTTGGTCCAAATGGTTGTGGTAAAACTACATTACTACGTACCCTAGTAGGGCTAGAACCTCCCACTTCTGGAACTATAACTATAGGAAAAAACACTGAGATTGCTTATTTTGCTCAAGATCGCTTGGATTTAGATGGAGAAGTAACTGTTTGGCAATATATATCTGAAATGTCAGAAACTATAAAAGTAGGCTCAGAGTTTCGTAATGTTCGTTCCTATCTAAATGATTTTAAGTTTGATAATAATAAACTATTAAGTAAATTACATACTCTTAGTGGTGGAGAAAAAAATCGTTTAGTGTTGGCTAAACTCTTGTTAGATTCGTCTAATTTACTAGTTTTAGATGAACCTACTAATGATTTAGACATTGAAACCCTACAATGGTTAGAACAATCTCTAATAGATTTTCCAGGTTGTGTATTGTTTGTTTCACATGACAGATTCTTTTTAGACAAAGTAGCAACTTCAGTACTTGTATTTGAAGGCAATGGGAAAATAGCACAATATGCAGGTAACTATAGTTTATACAAACAGTTAAGAACAGATATTCCAGAGAAAAAGTCTAATCCAAAGCCTTCTCAACCTCAACCAACAGAGAAAAAACCTGCGACCCGGCAAGGATTATCTTTTAAAGAAAAACAAGAACTTCAGTCTATTGAACAACAACTAGAAACACTAGAAAAAGAAAGTTCCCTACTAGAGCAAAAATTAAGTGATCCTATAGCTTATGGCTTAGGGAATAATCATCAACAAATTGCTGAACTAGCTCAACAATTAGAAGGAGTTAAAGAAAACATAGATACCCTCTATTTACGTTGGTTAGAACTAGAAGAAAAAAAATAATTACTATGGTTTTAGGCTAAATAACGCTACGGTGTTATTTAGCACAAGAGGTTGACATTGCTGAAATAGAAAATCTATAAATCTTTGTTTTTCCACTTCATTAAAAGGAGTGGTTTTGGGCCCTAAAAGTATAGTTTGTCTATAAAGAATGTGGGTTATACCTCTTGCTTGTATTTGTTTTTTGATGTCTTCTGGAGTCTTAGCCGCTTTTACAATATTTGCTAGAGTGTAGTCTTCAAAAACAGAATCCCCAAAATAATCTCGCTCTAGGTAGTAAGGTTGATTACTTGCATCTACTAGAAACACTTTACTATTTGCTGGAGATTTCTGGTTCATATATTCATAAGCAGAATAATAATCAAATTTACCTCTTAAATAATCTGATTCAGATATTTTCCCAAAGAAAAGTTGCCAATACTTAAAGTTATCAAAATAATATCCAATTACACTTAAATTAAAGAGAAAAATACTAGTTACTATTAACAGAAATATTTTATTAAAAACTTTTTGTTTTCCAACCAATTCTTTACTAGTAAATTGCTCATAAACCATAGCAATAGCTAAACTTAACACTGGGAAAATTGGGAGCAAATAACGTATTTGTTGAGAAGAACCCGCCCAAAACAAATAAAAGACAACAACAAAACCTAAGAGATAAAGTACTTCTGTTCGCACTTTTCGCAACATTAAGAAAATAGGCAAAACTAATAAATAAAATGGGCCAATAATTCCTTGATAATAAGTTATACTCTCATAACTAGCTAAAAATGAAAGCTTAAAAGGCAAAAGTAAATAGTCTACTAAGGTTTTATCTCCACCATATCTAGAAAGTATAGCTAAAGTAATTTTAGCTCGTTCAACATCCCATCCAATATTATGACTAGGAATAATATTAAGTAAAAATGGAAATAACGGATTACCCGTCCAAATAGTATTACGTACAAACCATACTAATGAAAAGCCTAATACAATAAAACCAATAATCAAAAAATATCTAATAGCTACTGTTAGTTGAGTTTGCTTATGTTCTCTCATAACTAACAAGACTAAAAGAGGAACAATTGTACCAGCAAATAAAGTAGTATATTTGACTGATAAAGCTCCACCTAGAGCAACTCCTAACAATAAACACCACTTACTATCTTGAGTTTCGCGCCACTTTAATAAAGCTAATAAAGAAAGTGTAATATAAAAAGTAATCCCTAAATCAACATAAGCCCAAGTCATTTCCATCCAAATAGTTGGAATACTCAGAAAAGCTGTAGCGGCTATTAATCTAGCTGTTTTAGAAATATTTAATGATTTTCCTCCAACTAAAATTGAAAAAGTTGTAGCAAGGCCAAAAGCTAAGTGTAGCAAAGTAGCTGTTCCAGAACCTTTCAATAAAAGGCCATAAAGAAACAACATTTCTATTGCAGCAGGAAAATAGGAAAAATAGTTATAAGGAAGTTCTATAATTCGACCAGCTTTAATATATTCTTTGGGCAGTGCTAAATGGTGTACCAAAGCATCTTGAGCCGCAGCAGGAGTTAAGGCACCTATAAAAGCCGATAAAACAATCAAAAGGCAAATTATTGAAAGCAATGCTTCATATTTTGATAAGTTAAAACACTCTGCTAAACCTGCTTTTATTAGACCCAAAACAGAAGGTAGTTCTATTGCTGCAATTACAACACTAATAAACAAAAATATAAAAGCTGTAACAGGACGATAAGCTCCAGCTAAACCTATAAAGAACATGGCCATCCAAGCTATCCAAGCCCCTATAGCAAAGTCAAAAAGAGCCATTAGACTATCATCTGGTAGCTTTATTGTTCTACGACGACAAGCTCGCCCTATTCCCCAAAAACCTAATATTGCAGCGAAGGCTAAAGTAGTACTAGTAATATACGTAAGTAGTAAAGATATCATAATATTTAAAAATTTAGTGTATCAGTTTCAAGACTTAAGAATTTAGCCAGACTATCGAGACTTAAGAATTAAGTATTTATTTACGTTTCTTCATTTTTATAGTGAAATCTTTAGGAGTCATTGCTTGACCAAGATTACCACTTAAATCTTTTGCAACAATTTTAATTCTTGCTGTAGTTGTATCAACTGCTGGCACAGACCAAGAAAATTCTCTAACTCCAGTTAAACCACTTGCAATGGTCATAGGAAAAGTTTTTCCACCATCTAAGGAAAGTAGTACATCTTGGGAAGCTATAGCTGTGTTATCTTGCGCTTGCCAAGTTATTTTCACTTGTTGACCAGGAGAAAAAACCTCTCCACCACTAGGTAAAACTGTTGAAACTTGAGGAGAACGACCATCTAAACCTACCCCTAAAAGCTCTAAAGATAATGGATCTGGCTCACCATCAATGTTAATAACAGCAAGTGCTCCTTGCAAAGTTAAAAAATTAGGAGCAAACGCAATAGGAACTTCTAGATTTGATTTGGCTGGTATTGTAAATGGAGTTTTTATATTGCCTAAACTAAATTGCCTGTTATTAAAAACAATTCTGCTAATAGTTTTAGTAGTACTACTATTATTAATAAGTTGAAAAGTCTTTGTACTACGTTGATCTTGTGGAACTCTGCCAAAATCAATTAGGGCAGGTTGTAGAGCAAGTTTACCATTTATTTGTAATGGCAAAGAAAATGCAGCTTGTCCAGTAGTAGAAAATACAGAAATCACCCCAGCAATTGCACCAAGAGGAACTTGTATCTGTAATTCTCCATCAGAAATTACACTAAATTTAGCACTTAGTTGCCCTACTTTTACTTCTGTGATGGTAGTGAAATTTTTGCCTTTGATAGTTATAGTATCTCCAATATTTGCAATAGTTGGTGAAAAACTATCTAGCTTAACATTTGGTAAATCATCTGGAATTAGGTTATAAAAGAAAATCTCACTATTGCCAATAGAATCATCTGCCCAAGCTATCAGCATATTGCCTTGGTTATTAACAGCTAAAGTTGGAAAATCAGAAATACCCAAGTTTTGTGAAATATTTGTTGGGCCAATAAATTCTAGTTCTCCAGCTAGTAACCGACTAATAAAAATATCAAAGTTTTGTCTTTGAGTATCTCGCCACAAAACAGTTAAACTTCCATCAGGGCTATAACTAGCCGCAATAGCAGTAGAATCTCCATTTCCTTGAGAAATAGTGTTTGGAAAAGTAAAGAAACTTGCTCCATTATCAAAAGATTGTGCAAAGTAAATCTCTCTGCTAGCAAAAGGTTGTTGTTTGTTAAAACCAGAAAAAATTAAACTTATTCGACCTAAGCCATCTGTTAATAATATTGGTGAATCTGCTAAGGTAAAATTCAATGGAATTAAATTTATTGGCTCTGTGAAATTTTGCTTTTCATCAATTGAATGTTGATAAAAAAGTCCTGCATTAAATGTTGAGTTATCAAAACGTTGTGTTATGGTTTCTTCTACTGTATAAGCTAAGTGCAAAGTGTTTAGAGCATCTATAGTTATAATAGGCTCATAAAAAGCAATCTTACTTCTGCTAGCCACTACTTTAGGTATAGTAAAATTCTCACCTCTATCTTTAGACTGAGAAAGTAATAAGGCTGATGTTCCTGAATTTAACATTGCAGACCAAACTAAATCTATAGTTCCATCTGTCTCTATTGCAAGCTTTGCATTAAATGAACTAGCAATATCACTAGTAATAATTCGTTTAGGTAAAAAGCTTTTACCTAAATCATCGGTTCTTGTATAAACCAAGAAGTTTCCTGTTAAATAAGGTTCTTCCCAAATAATGTGTATACTTCCCTGTTTATCAGCAGTTATGATGGGTTTAAGAGCTGGGTTAAAGCTACGAGAAAGATTTATTGGTGTAGAAAAAATTTTCCCATCTATTGAGTTAGCATAAAAAATTGCAGCCACTCCATCACTATCATCTTGCCAAACCAAATGAAACATCCCTTGGCTATCTGTTATTATTTTTGGCCTAGTGCTTTCACCAGAAGATTTTGTTAGATTTACTGGTACTTTCACTTCTGGGTCTTTATTTAATACAGTTAATCTCAGTATAGTTGAGCGGCTACGATCTTTTGATGTTCCAGTAACAGTAACAATATAATTACCAGCTTTAGCATTTGCAGGAACTAATACATTTAAGTTAAAGCCATTGCCTGCAAGAATTTGTGTATCAGAAAATTGTAGTGTTGCATTTGCTAAATTTGTATCAGCACTAAGCTCAATAAAATCATTAAAAGCCCCAACCCGCAAACTTTCACCCAAAAATGTAGCTGTATCATTTGCTTTAGCAGAAGCAAAAAGAGTTCTTCCTGAAAGGCTAAAATCTGCTTCTTGTAAATCATCTACAGCTAATTTGGCAAAATAGATATCTGGATCTGTACCGCTACGCTCATCAGCCCAATGAAGGTTAATAAAATCACCTTGTGCTGAAATTTGATTATATTCCCCATGATAGCCAAAGCTTATTGCAGTAGGAGTAGGAACTAATGGCCAACTAGTATCAGTAACCCGTAAATTAGCCCTTATAGTTTGTCCTCCATCAAGAGAAGTAGCAGCATAAACATCTATTAATGAATTATTTACTGGGTTATTTCTTCGGTCATACCATAAAAGAGCTACTTTTCCACTACTTGTCACTGTAACAGAAGGCATCCATTGATCAGTAATTGTTTGATCATCATTTACTTTTAATGGCTGTTCCCAAGTTTGTCCACCATTTGTAGAACGAAGTAAAAAAATATTTGATTTATCAGGTGAGTCAATGCTTGTACGACCATTATAAGCTAAATAGAGAAAATTCTGTGTTCTAGTGTTGCTTGTATCAACTGCCAAGCTAGCATAGCTGTTTGTTTTAAAGCTTCCATTTAAAAAACTGGGTGTACGTAAATCACCTAAAGTTATAACTGAGATTGGTTGAGAAAAACTAACACCTTGGTTAGTAGATTTAGCTAAGAAAATCGTTCCCGTCTGATTGTCTACCCAAGATATATATATTTCACCTTTTGCACCAATTGCTAAACGTGACCCATCTACATTAAAACCTTTTGTATTAGGTGTAATTTCTATTGGAGTTAAAAATCTATTTCCTCCATTAGTAGAACGAGCAAACATAATAGATGAGCGTTTATCAGTATCATCAAAACGTGTCCAACTCACATAAACATTTTTTTGTGTCTTGTTAGGACTATCTACAACTATCCAAGGTCTATCATGAATAAACCTAACTTTAACATCAGCCCCTACAACATCTATAGCATTAAGCCAGCTTGCTCCACCGTCTTGAGAACGAGAAACAGCAATTGTAGTTAAATTACTTCTATTAGCAGCTACAGTAGCAACATAAAATATTCCTTCAGTATCTACACTGATAGCACTATTGCCTAAGTTAGTCCCTCCAACTATGCTTGAAACACTACTTTCTTGCCAAGTTGCTCCACCATCATAACTGTAGCTAGTGTCAGTGCGTGAAACACCTATCTTGTTATAAACCACAACAATGTTATCTTGAAATGCAGCACTAGCAGTCTGGCTTTCTATCTTAATATTAGCATCCTCTAAATTAGGATCATTTATTTTAATATTAGGTAAATTGCCTGATAATATTTTAGGTGTGATTTTGCCTAATGACAAAGCATTTGAAGGAGTAGATAAATTTGGGTTAGTTTTTTGGTGTTTACTAAAAAAATGTTGATAAACTGGAGCAGAAAGTTTTTCTATAACTTCTTGACTATAAGAATCTTGGATAGATATTTCAGTAGATTGAGTAGATTGACTTGATTGACTTGATTGTTGGTTATTTATATTTGATTGTTTTTGAGCAAACCAATTCTCGTCAAAAGCCTTTATTTTAAATAAATTACCAGTACATAACAGCACAGCAATTATTAAAATAACACAAAATTTCACACTATTAGATTTTAGTAACATTTTCTTGTTCCATCCTAGCAGATTCTTTGTTAGGCTAAGGGTTTATTGTTTTGTATACTATAACATAGCTCCAAAAACAAAACCTAAGTAACAATTTATTTTGTTAAGTAAACATGAGTAAAGTTATGAAAAAAATATTATTTGCAGTATTTTTGTCAGTTTGTTTAACTAATATCTGTTTTGCAGCACAAAAAAATCAGACTAAAAGTACTCCTCCTAAGCCTGTTGTGATAGCTAAACCAGCACTTCCTGCACCTAAACCAGCACCACCTAAACCGGCTACACCTGCTAAACCAGCTACACCTGCTAAACCAGCTACACCTCCTAAGCCAATAGTAACAACAACTACCAAACCTCCAGTTAAAACTAATTCTTCTAGCAGCCAATCGCCTTCAGCTAATGTTTTAACGTCTCCAACTAAAAAACAAGAATACAAAGCTAAACCAACCGATAGATTTACAGCACCACCAGAACCTGTAAAACCTAAACCGCCCAAAATCACTAATAAACCTAATAGGGTTAGACATGGGCTAGGAAACAATTTAGAAGCTGATAGTGCGATTTCTAGTACAGTTCAGCAAAGAATATCTGCTACACCTGAGCTTAGAGACTTTCAAATTCTAGTTTCTGTAAATTCAGCAATAGTTACACTTTCAGGTCAAGTTCCTAATATTCAGCTTAAAACCCTGGCTACACGAGTAGCCAGGATGGTATCAGGTGTTAGAGGAGTTAATAATAATATCTTTGTTTCTAAGTAAGTTAAGAAGTTAAATTAATAAAAAAATAAAGGACATTAAGTAATGTTGTCTAAACTTGTATTATTGCTAGCCACAATATTTTTGACTATTCATTTGTCTAACTCTAAAGAGGAGAAACACTTACAAAGTGGAATTTATGAAAAAGAATTAAAGCTAAAAAATGGTTCTACTTTGCGATATACACTAAGTTTACCTAATCTAAATACTAATGAGAAAGTTCCTCTTATTTTGGCATTACATTATGGAGGAACAGTAACACCTTATTATAGTAGGGAGTTTGCAGAAAAATTAGTAATACCTGCATTTAAATCACTGCCAGCAATTATAGTAGCCCCTGATTGCCCTGGAGAAGACTGGCGAGATATTAAAAGTGAGACTGCCGTTCTAGAACTCTTAGATAAAATAACCAATGAATTTCCAATTGAGAAATCTCATATTGTAGTTACAGGTTACAGTCGTGGTGGAATTGGAACTTGGTTTATGGCTACAAAACATCCTAAATTATTTAGTGCAGCAATTCCTGTTTCTGCTCGCCCTGCGGATGAGCCGGATGGAACAATTCCCTTTTATGTAATTCACAGCCGTCAAGATGAGCTTTTTAGTTTAGAGTTAACAGAAAAATCTGTTAAAAAATTGATGGATAAAGGTGGAAAAGTTGATTTACAAATAGTTGAAAACATAGGCCATTATGAAACAGAACGCTTTATTGAATCATTAAGTAAGTCTGTTGATTGGTTAAAGAAACTTTGGGCTAAAGAAAATAAATAAAAGTACTAAAGAAAATAAATAAAAGCACTGGAAGATTTGCTCTTTCAGTGCTTTTACTGGGCTTAGTGAACTAAGCCAATTATTTTATTTTGCCTGAACTATGTGAACCACTTGAACGGCTTGAACTACTTGAACTGCTTGAACTACTTGCGCTGCTTGAACTACTTGAAGAACTACTTATAGAGCTTGAAGGAGCTATAGTTTTAGTTTGATGGTTAGAGTGGTCAAAATTTGTTGATTTTCCACTAGAAGCTTTTGCAGGTTGTGTTGTAGAAGAATTGTTACTTTTTTGTTCATTTCTAACTTTAGGCTCATCAGCTACTTGAGTAGGAATGTTCTTTCCTCTTATTGGAGCATCTTTAGGATAAGCAGTAGGGTTATTGAGTGTATTTTTCTTAGCAAGTTCATACTTATGATGATTGCTACCATTTTCTGGATTTGCTGCAATTTGTGTTACTAATGGCTTAGAAATAACATTTTGAATAACTTGTTTATCTGGTGTAGCATCAACAACAAAACCTTGTGTTTTAGGTAGTGCAACTTCATCTATATTGAGCTTTTTATCAATAGTTATTTCAGGATGAATATTTTTACCACTTACAACACCATTACCACTAGTAAAATCACCTACTGGTAAGCCTACAACAACAGGGGTCATAGTTTTAGGGTGATTTAAAGCATTTTCAAGGAGTTTTTCTTTATTGGAAACTTGAGGAACTCCGCCCCAACCATTGCCATTCCAGCCATTACCATTCCAGTTATTATTCCAGGGATGCCAACAAACATAAGGGTTACCATTCCAAGTTCCATAATACCAACTAACTAAAGCAGGAGACCAATACCAATCTAATCCATCTGGAACCCAAACCCAACCATAACCACTTAAGAAAGTCCAATATCCGTGGTGATAAGGTAACCATCCCCAAGCTTCCTGAGAAACCCAAGTCCAACCAGTAGCTCTATAGTATGTCCATCTACCTATGGTATAAGGTGCCCAGCCAGCAGCAATGTTGTTAGGTCTCCATACAAAACCATATTTAGGAACATTAAGCCAACTACCATATAAGCTAAGTGCTGACCCACCATACAAATATGGTCTAGGTTTGAAATAACCATTTACACTGTTTGCACTAACCAGTAATTCACGCTCATTATTCCAATTATCCCAAGCATCTGAGCTAAGAACCTGAGAAATTAGGACATTAGAAGAGTTATTAGGGAAAATGGCTTTTTTGCCTCTATCTAACTTAAAGGTGTTAAACTTACTAAATAATTCGGCTTGGCCTTCTTGAACACTTATTTCTGTAGTTCCATCATTTTGTACATTTATACGGTAAATACCTGTGGATTTTAAATTAACAGCTACTTGAGGAGTAGCAATTTCTATTTGTGGTCGATCTTCGCCAAAAGAAAAAGTGGTTAATCCAGCAGATAAATCAAAGCGATAAAGTTTTGGACTAAATTCGACCAACTCTAAAGTGGTATTTTCACTCATGCGAATAAAACCACCATAAAGCTCTAGTTCTAGACGAGAATTGGCATTAGAATGAACTAAATCCCCAGGAAAAACAGGAACATTTAAAGCTGCTCCATCCCATTGATCTGTTGATTGGCGTTGTAAGCTTGCAGCACCTTCTAAAAAACTTACCCTAGCTATTCTTGTTTTACGAAAATCTATTCTATTATCTTTATCATTTGCCAAACATACAACTGCACTTGCTATTGTTATCATCAACAGTAAAAAAGAAACAATTAATTTTCTTTTACTCATATCCTCTCCTTAACAAAAGAACTTTCTTATTAATCCAGTGCCATTTATTAGATTATAAGAAAACTTCTTAAATATCTTATTCAGTATTAGATAATCCTTTTCGGATTACTTTGGCATTAAACTAGCTAGTTGATATTTTTGCTACCGTTTGGGTTATGGAAAAACTTTATTTTATTTAATCTACATTTATTTACTATGGCTAGTTTTCCTTACCCATAGCAAAATTTGTGCCATAGATAACTGCCAAAAATACTGAACTTAATTTCCTGCTAGTGTTAAAATATCAAACCATTTCGTGTAATACTCAAACCAAAGCGTATAGGAGAGTCAAAGTCTTGAGTGGCAAGCAAATACTCAAAGCCATTATTTTAATGGCATTGTTTTTTCTATTTGTACCTTGTGCATCAGCCTTTCAAAGCGAAAAACCAATGATTGATTATACAATTGGTTGGCAGAGAGCCAATTCCCATCTTTTTGAAATCACTATTCAAGCCAACACAGAAGGCGTCACAAAGTTAGATTTTGCCATTCCTAACTGGCGTCCAGGTCGTTATTTGATCCAAAACTATGCTCGCAATATTCAAGAGTTTAGTGCAAGCAATGAGAATGGTGAATTACTTAATTGGGAAAAAATAGATAAATCTACCTGGCGGGTTCAAACTGGCAAGTCGGCTAAAGTTAAAGTTTTCTACAAATTTTATGCAAATATTTTAGATGCTGGTTCTAGCCAGCTAGACGATAAAGAAGCTTACTTTAATGGCACTAACCTATTTATGTATTTAGTTGAGAGAAGATCACAAAATTGTCGTCTAACAATCAAAAATCCTAGTAATTGGTCAATTGCTACTGCACTAAAAAAAGATGGAAATACTTTTCTTGCATCCAATTATGATGAATTAGCTGATTCCCCTGTCATTGCAAGCCCAAGCCTAAAAATTCAAGAGTTTTCATATAACAACACTACATACCATGTTGTTTTTCAAGGTAAGCTTGATTATGACCTAAAAATCATCACAGAACAGCTTACAAAAATTGTAGCAGAACAAGTAAAAATCTTTGGAGGAAATGCTCCTTTTCAAGATTACTGGTTCTTATACCATATACAACATAATACTAACTGGCATGGTGTAGAACATAGCTATTCTACATCAATAACAATGCCTATATATGCTTTTACTTCGGAACAAAGCAGACAAACTTTTTATTCTATTTCTTCTCATGAACTTTTTCATTCTTGGAATGTAAAAAGGATCATGCCAGAAGCCTTTCTACCATTAGACTATAGCCGTGAAGCATATACAAAGATGCTATGGTTTTTTGAGGGTGTAACTAGTTATTATGGAGATCTTGTTTTAAAACGTGCAGGAATAATTGATGAGCGAGCTTATTTATTAGGAATAGAAAAAAATATTACTGAATTACAAAATAGCCCTGGCAGATTGATTACAAGTGCAGAAGATGCAAGTTTTAATGATTGGTTACAGCCTGATGATAGAGAAAATACTAGAATTTCATTCTATAACAAAGGTGAGATACTAGGGTTATTACTAGATTTAGAAATTCGTCGTCGTACAGATAATGCAAAATCTTTAGATAACATTATGTTATATCTCTATCAAAACTATGCAGCACTAAAACGTGGATTACCAGAAAATACAATTCAACAAGCTGTAGAAACCATTTCTGACTCTAATTTTCAGGATTTTTTCAGCCGTTATGTAGCTGGTTGTGAAGAAATCCCTTATAATCAATTTTTTAACACGGTAGGATTAAATCTAAATGTAGAAAATGATAAAACCAAACCTGAAAGCTATCTAGGAATTAAGTTAAGTCAAAACGATCCATCAATCATACTTAATATAATTCCTGATTCACCTGCTATTAAAGCTGGTTTAAGCAAAGGCGATACTTTACTAGCAATTAACAATAACCAAGTTAATTATAGTAATTTATCAGAAACACTAATGAATTATAAAGCTGGTGAACAAATTACAGTAACAGTATTTAGGAATCGTCAATTACAAAACTTTGAAGTAACCTTGGTAGGTTCTGGGAACTTGAGTTATCATTTAAAATCTTTAGATAATAAATCTAGTTCACAGCAACGTATATTTACACAATGGCTTTCCAGCCAAAAATAATGCAACCTTTTGTTACTTGAGGAGTTCATATAAAAGTGGTTTTTATAAACTTATGTTTTGGGAGATATATTTGTAATGTTTAGTAACTCTATTTTCGGCAAATTGGCAATTATCATTGTTTCTTGTCTTTTATTAACAACTTTTTCTAATTCTTCTTTTGCACAAAAAGCAATACAAGCAACTAGTACGAATCAAGCAACTGAAAAAGCTAAAACTCCACTAGGAGAGTTACTAGATAGCCAACCTACTAATTATTCAGCTAGACAAGTCTATAAACAAGCTGACCATAGCAACACCATAAATTATGCACAAAAAGGAACTTGGCAACGTATTGATACAGAACAAAATGGTATAACAATGATTGTGATTTCTCGTACAGATAAAGACAATCAAGAAAAACGTTATATGATAGTTCCTGATAAGAAAGGTTACAGCGAGTTGTTTGGCAACTCAGCATTATTTCTTAGAAAAGATCCTTTTTATCTTCAGCAAGCTCGCACTTTAGCTCCAAGAAATGTAAAAATTGAAAATCTTGGAACTGATACAATAGGAGGTCATCCTTGTACAAAATATAAAATCAGTTATGATGAAGCTAGCCATGTTAAAAACGTAACTATTTGGAAAGCTATTGATTTACAAGGATTAATTATTAGACAAGATTTGGATTTCTTTCAGTTTAAAGATAGCGTAGAGTTAGAAAACGTTAGTTTAGATGTAAGTGATTCACTTTTTGAACTACCAAAAGATCTCAAACTCTATACAAATGCACAAGAAATGTTTCAAAAGAAACCTGAAAAAAACCCGTATAGTGAAACAGCACCTATACCAAAATAGTGATTTCGTAATTTGACAATAACCTATGCCATTTTTTAAAGAAAAAAAGCCACATAAAAAGAACAAAATAAACCAATTTACAGAACATATCTCAGTAAATAATACTCCTGCTAGACAAGTAGAGCTAGAAGCTCTACTTAAAGGCATAGGGACACCCACCCAAAAAGAATTTGTACCTGATGAATTTCAACTAGAAGCAATTGAGTTAGTTACCAAAGAAGATTGTGATGTTTTAGTAGTTGCACCAACTGGTTCAGGTAAAACTTGGATAGCAACAGAAGTAATCAAACAAGTATTAGCCCAAGGAAATCGGGCTTGGTATACATCCCCTCTTAAAGCATTGTCTAATGATAAATTTCAAGAGTTTTCCAGATTATTTGGTGCAGATAATGTAGGAATTTTGACTGGAGATCGAAAAATTAACCCTAATGCACCGTTAATTATTGCTACTACTGAAATTTATCGAAACTCTCTTTATGAAGCAATGAATTATTTAGAGGTAATGAATATTGGTTTGGTGGTTTTTGATGAGGTTCATTATTTGGCTGATCGAGAAAGAGGTGTAGTTTGGGAAGAAGCCATAACTTATTCTCCTGCTACAGTTAGAATCTTAATGTTATCTGCTACAGTAGGCAATGCAGAAGAATTAGCTGACTGGGTAGCTTGGGCACGTGGAACTGAATGTCAATTGGTATACAATCCTAACCGTCCTGTTCCTTTACGAACTGCATTTGTAGATTCCCTTGGTCACCTTTTTCCATTAACAAAATCAGGTAATCAATTACATCCAGATATAGCAGCTATTTATGAGGCAAAACGCTCTTTGGGAGAAGAAAGAAAACAACGCAAACCTTCACGACGAGCTTTTAAATATAGAAATCGCTAATTTTAGATCTACTTAGGAGATTAATTTGACAAGAGTTTTAGTTCCTGCGCCTCGTTATCAGGATTTACTTTCTACATTAGAAACTTATAATTTGCTTCCAGCTATCATCTTCATCAGTAGCAGGCGCGGTTGTGACGAAGCAACTCAATCTATTCATGGTAATGCATTAGCAGATTTATCAGCATCTCATCGTGAACTTATTGATTCAACAATTAAACAATTACCTTTAGAAGATCAAGAGTTTATTCTACATCACAAATTATTTAATTTGTTATTTTATAAAGGTGTTGCACCTCATCATGCTGGACATTTACCTGCTTGGAAACATTGCGTAGAAAAACTAATGTCAAAAGGCTTACTTAGAGCAGTATTTTCCACTACAACACTAGCAGCAGGTATTGATATGCCTGCACGTTCAGTTGTAATTACTGCTTCTAGCTTACGTTCAGATGAAGGACATCGTGATTTAAAAGCATTTGAATTAGCGCAAATGACTGGAAGAGCTGGACGCCGAGGCAAAGACAAAATTGGCTTTGCTGTTTTTATACCAGGGCCTTTTCAAGATATTCACCTTATTTTAGATTTATTAGTAAAAGCTCCTGAACCAATTGAAAGTCAGTTTTCCCCAAATTACACAATGGTGCTAAATCTTTTACAACAACATAGTACAGAAACAGCACGTGCATTGTTGGAAAGAAGTTTTGGTCAGTACCAAAGAATAAAGAAAATTTCAGAATTGCAGCCTCGTTTTACTCGAATACAAGAAAAAATAAATAAAGATCAACAAGATCGACCTTGTAATGATCGAATTTCTACCTGGAAACAATACGAAACCTTAGAAGAACAGGCTAATAAAACACGAAAAGCTATAAAAGTACTTAAAAGAAACATAAAACATGCATTATCAGCAGAAGTAGAAACAGATGATCCTTTATTGCTAACTAAAGCAGAAGAAAAGCTAGCTCAGCTTTTACCTGAAATAAACAATCTCCCCTGCTCAAATTGTAAACAGCTTAAAAGCTGTGATAATCGTGTAATGGTGCTTCAACAACAAACAGAACGATTACAATCACTTCAAACACAACTTTATGATCTTGAACATGGTTTATGGGAACGTTTTGAAGAATGTGCAAGATTACTTCAAGCATTTAATTATTTAACACCTGATTGGCGACCCACTAAAGATGGTATTTGGGCAGCTAAACTACATGTAGAAAATTCTCTGTTTTTTGCTGAATTATTAAAAATAAATTATTTTACAACTACAAACCCACGTGAATTAGCTGCATTAGTTGGAGCTTTAGCTGCCAGCGATAGACTAATTGAAGTCGACTATCAAGAAGGTGAAGAAGTTGTCTTTGCAACTTTTAATTCTGCAATTAAAGTGGCTCGAACAATTTCTAAACATCAAGAAAGCTCAGGTCTTTATTTCCCTATTGTGTTAGATGGTGAAGCAGCAAGATTACTTTGGCGTTGGGCAGATGACAAAATGTCTTGGCAACAGTTATTTGAGGAAGTCTATGCTGATGAAGGAGATATTGTCAGGCTTATTATACGAACAGCAGATTTGCTAAATCAATTAACAGGTCTTTTTGATACATTTCCTGAAATTTCAGAAACAGCCTATAAAGCTATTTCATTAATTCGTCGTCCACCAATAGATGATTAATCATTACTAATCATACGTAAGGAGTTTTTGTGGGTCAACAAGTCTTAGCAGCAGTATCAGATATGATTTTTGCATCTAAAATTAGCGCTACAGCAACTCAAACAGAGGCTAACATTACATTTGTCAAATCTTTAGATAAACTTTTAGAGCAAGCTAATAATATTAAACCTCAATTAATAATATTAGATCTAAATAATCCTCGTTTTGATCCAATAGAAGCCATTAAGCAGCTAAAATCAAATGAAAATCTATCTTTAATTCCAGTGATCGGGTTTTTGAGTCATGTTCAAGTAGAACTGCGTCGCCAAGCACAATCTGTTGGTTGTAATTACACTATGCCACGCTCACAATTTACTAATTGTTTGTTAGAAATCTTAAATGGAACATATCTAGATAATCACTCTTAAGCAGTTTCTGAAATTTTAAGGAATATAAAAATAATGGAAGAACGATTTGATCAAGATAGTCCTTGGAAAGAAGCAATAGAAAAATATTTTCCTGAATTTATGGAGCTTCTTTTTCCACAAGCATACAATGAAATTGCTTGGGAAAAAGGCTGGGAATCACTTGATAATGAGCTACAACAAATAGTTAGAGACTCTGAAATAGGAAACCGCAGAGTAGATAAACTAATGAAAGTATGGCAAAGAAATGGTACAGAACAATGGGTATTAATTCATATAGAAATACAAAGCCAAAAAACAGAAGATTTTGCTAAAAGAATATTTGTTTATAACTACCGAATATTTGACCGCTATGATAAAGCTGTAGCAAGTTTTGCAGTTTTAATTGATGAAAACAAAAATTGGAAGCCAACAAGCTATGGATTTGAAATATTTGGTTGTAGTCATAAATTAGATTTTGTTACAGTAAAATTAACAGATTATCTAAATCGATACTCTGAGTTAGAAACAAGTAATAACCCTTTTGCAATAGTGGTAATGGCTCAATTGCAAGCTATGTCAACTAGACAAAGCGATCAAAATCGCTATCAAGCCAAATTAACACTAGTAAAAATGCTCTATCAAAAAGGTTATACTAAAGACGATATTCTTGAGTTATTTAGGTTTATAGATTGGCTTATAACTTTGCCAATAGATTTAGAACAAAAGATTGATTTTACTTTGCTAAATTTTAATCAAGGAGACGTTATGCCCTATATTTCTGGATTTGAACGTCGTGCCATTGAACGCGGCTTGCAACAAGGCTTACAACAAGGCTTGCAACAAGGCTTGCAACAAGGCTTACAACAAGGCTTACAACAAGGCTTGCAACAAGGCTTGCAACAAGGTTTGCAACAAGGTTTGCAACAAGGTTTGCAACAAGGTTCTTTAGAAACAGCTAGAGACTCTATATATGAAATTTTAGAAGTAAGATTTCAAACAATCCCAGAGAAAATTGTTGAGGCTATAACAAACATAGTAGATATTACAGTACTAAAAACCCTTCATAAAAAAGCTGTTCAAGCTTCTTCATTAGAAGAATTTGAAAATATTTTAATCTTAAAATAGCTAATCTATTTTAAAGTAATTGAGTAAAAACTACAGGGCAGACTTGAAGCATTATCAAACTCACTTCCAGCACTAACACCTATTTTAGCAATTTCTTCTGGAGAATTTAGATAATCATATGCTGCAAACATTGCACCTAAGGCAAAATCTCGCCCTGAGCCAATTGCCCAGAATCTTTCGTATTCATAAACTTCTCTCCAAGAAAAAACTCCAAAAATTCCGTGTTTATTAGCTATCAAGGCATTTATCTGACTAGATTCATATTCTTGTTCTTCATCTTCACCTTCTTGAGGAGTAAGAAAATATTTTTCCTTGAGAATTGGATGAAGCTTAAGATAAGTCTCAAAAATATCTTCCTTACTTTTAAAGGAAAGTTGTTCTGAGTGATTAGCAATAATACTACGAAATACATTACTATGGGCAGAACTACCAACAATACCTATATAATTATTGGAAAAAGAAAGTATTTTATCTTTATCTTGAATATATTTACCCTGACATTTTGTATCACCGAAACTGGTTAAACTATCAGCAGCAATAACAACTTGACCAGCTTTTTTTACAACAACTATAGTTGACATACCTGTTCCTCAAAACTTAAAAAATGCTTATAATTTGTAGTGTTCTTTTATTATTTTTGCGACTTCTTCAGCACTTAAATAGCTATTATCAATAGATAAGCTAGACTTATGGGGTATAGCAGAAAGTAAGTCCCATTTATTCATAATTTCCCGCAAAGCCTCAACATTTTTTACTTTTCCAAATGCTTCTCTATCTGAAGAAAGAACTCTTTTTTCCAATTCTGCTTTATTACAATGGAGTTGAACAAAATAAATTTCACGATTGTGTTTTTCTACTATTTCAATAACTCTTTCTACAAAAGGGTTATCATAAGGATTACCATAACAGAAAGTAAATGTCATTCCTTTAATATGCGCTTTAATAGCAGCCTCGATTGTATCTATATAAAGCTTATAACAGAAATTAGAAAAATCTTCTGTCCCAAAGTCAAAAATAGAAGTGGCTAGATCTACACATAAATGATTATGGAAAAGTCTAAAACCTGTTATTTTGACTAATTCTTTAGCTGTAGTTAGTTTACCGCTTGCTGGTGGCCCATAAATAAATACTAGCTTCATAAGTAATTTTTCGCTCTATCAAAACTTTCCTGTAAAGTGGTTATTGCTAATTTTACTGAAGGTAATTGAGGTAATAACTCTAGTGTTTCAATTATTAAGCTAAATGAGATTTTTACACGTTCAATGGGAGATAAGGAAGAAAAAATTGCATTGATTCGTTCTACTGTTTTAGGTGGTTTTGTAGGTAGTTGTGCTAGTGTATATTCTAGCCATTTACAATCCATTTCCCATTGTTTATTAAGAGCAAAAAGAATTCTGAGCAAATTATTTATATCTTGAGCAAGTCTTTGCATAAGAGCAAAGTGCTGATTACGCCTTACTAATGCCCACCGAAGTGCAACAATATGAGGAAATTGCCATAAATCAATAGCTTCTAAAATCAACTTTGTTTGTAAGTCTTCTGGATAATATTTTAGCTTATTTTGCCAATTAGATAGCAGTCCATTGCTACGCAAAACTATAGCTTGATTAATTAAACCTGCTACTATTAAACGGCTCGTATCAGTAATTTCTGCCTGTAAAATTGATTGAAGTAATGTTTCTTGAGCTATTTCTGTTTGCCAACCAATTTCTACCCAAGTGTTTTCAAATTGACAGGTTGTCCAAACAGAGCCATCTGCAATAGGTTCAGCATCTATTGTAACATTTATAGCTCCTATTTTTTCCAGCCATTGCTGTCTCTGATAGGGAGCAGGAATCTCTTTAGCCCAAAGATTTAATTCTATATCTGAATCCTCATCTGCTAGCCCACGAGCAGCAGAACCAGTTAAGGCAACTTCTGTTGCTAGATTTACCGGGCATAAATCCACAATTTTTTGTGCCAACATACGATAGTTATTGCTAATCTGAGTAGGACTTTTATAAAGAGAATCTTTCATGAATAGATCCTAAAACTAGGGCTACAATTTATATTTACCAAGTTAACATTAGGTTATAACTTAGAACAAGCTAAAATCACAAAGCTTTTGTATTATAAACGCAAGAAAAAATTTTTCCTAAATTATTTCTAAACCACTGTTTTAGCACCAGATAATATATTTATCAGGAAAAGAAATTTTTAATCTCGTGAATTTTCCTAGTTACGATTTTCAAATCAGGGTTATAATGTAAAAACCCAACCAATAGTTTTCAACGGGTAAAGTTCCTCCTTATTAAATTACGAATTAACGTTTAAGCACATCCATTGGTAGAGTGAACGCTAATGGATAGCTAGGTGTGTTGTTATCTTGTTGAAAACCATTAATATTTAAAGCTTCTCAACGAGGTTGCTATGAGCAAAGAACTAAAACGTCAAGAAGTTCAAGATCACCATGCAATTATCCAGGCTATTAAGGGTATTGGAGCAATTGAAGAATTGGTAGAATTTGAGCCAGGACATGGTTATAAATACGCTGTTGACTTAGAAGTTTCTATTTATGGCCGCAATTACGGTCCAGGTAAAAAGGTCGGCCCTTATATTAAAATGTTTAGTTACCCTCCAGGAGCGGATGTAATCCGAGAAGGTGACTGGGACACTAACACTTTTTATATTGTAGTAGAAGGTTCTGCGGAAATTTTTGTTAAAGCTGTTAAAGACGGAAAAGAACCCGTTGCTACAGTTAAACATGGTAATCCTTTTGGTGAAATGGCTGTGTTAGCTGGTGTGCAACGCGCTGCTACTATTAAAGCCCACCATGAAACTGGAATAAAAGTACTAGAAGTACAACGACCTGCTCTACGTATGTTACGAAAACTAAAGAAATTTGGAGCTGCGTTAGATTTAACCTATAGAAATAACGGTCGTAGTTCTACATTAGGCACTTTATCTGTTAGTGAAGAAACAAAAAAACAGTTAGCTTCTATTTCTGAATTTCGTGTTCTAGCTCGTGGCCACGTAGTTTGCCAAGAAGGACGCCCAATAGATCGAATCATAATAGTTAAAGACGGTTGGCTCAAACGTAGTTGTGAAGCTGATAAAAACGGGGATTCTGCTGATTTTATTGGTTCTGGTTATTGTTTAGGAGTTGCTGCTTTAGCTGAACGCGGAGCGAAATGGCAATATAAATCTACAGTATTAAGTCGTACAGAAGTTCTAGAGGTACCATTTAAGAAATTAATGGCTTACCCACAATTGATGGATGCCCTTAAATCAGAATTGATGCCTTTTAGCAATCTTGGTACTCCTTTGCAACCAGATAAAAATATATCTTTTCCTAAACCCGCAAAAACGTCTCAAGACCGTATCCTTGATAAAGGTCTTGCTGATGCAACCAATTTGCTAGTAATGGATATGGATTTGTGCGTAAGGTGTGGTAACTGTTCCTTAGCTTGTCATGAAATACATGGACAAGCTAGATTGACTAGACGTGGTATCCATGTCTCTCGCCCCAAAGTCCCTACACATAAGATGGATCAAAGCCTCTTAGCTCCTTCTGTATGTCTACATTGTAAAGATCCTGAGTGTATGACAGGTTGTCCAACAGGAGCAATTGCCCGTTTCCAAGGTGGTCAAGTAGATATTAATCCTGCTACTTGTATTGGTTGTGGAGACTGTGCAACTCAATGCCCTTATAACGCAATATCTTTAGTGCTACGTAAGGATTTACGTAAACCTGGTGGTGCGGCTAAACCAGCCCCAGCCAAAGACGCTAAAGGCAATCCAGCCCCAGAAGTCAAAACTAATGTCTTTGAAATGTTTGGCTTAGCTTATGATCCTAAACCCAACCCAGTAACTGGTGAAGAAGACCTAGTAGCTGTTAAGTGTAATTTATGTAATGGCACTAATCTCAATCCAGTAGATAAAAATGGTAACAAACTCTACAAAGAACATAAGTATAACTGCGTGGAAAGTTGTCCTACTGGTGCTTGTATGCGTGTACCTCCAACAGAATACTTTGGAGAAATTGCTAACATAAAAGGCAATGCATTCAAAAATACAAAAACAGTAGCCAAGGCTTTTGTTGATACAGGTAAGCAAATAGCTCACGTAATTGGTATTATAACTACTCTGTTACTTTGTGGTGGTACAATGTATGGAATAGTTAAATTTGGTCTTGGAACTCCAGTAGTAGATAACTGGTTTAACTTCCGATGGATAACTGGACTAGTAGGATTACTTGGTATAGTAGTAGTTATGGCATATCCAATGCGTCGTCAAAGATGGCAAGCAAGAAGTGGGCCACTACGTTTTTGGATGCTTAGTCATACTTATGCTGGTGTAATAGCTGGTATATTATTACTACTACACGGTGGTACTAGTTTAGGAGGAGCATTAACAGCAGCATTAATGATTTCTTTTGACCTAGTAATTTTAACAGGATTATTTGGTATACTTATCTATTGGTTAGGCCCACGTACTTTAACTCAAATCGAAGGCGAACCTCTTTTAATAGAAGATTTACGTCGTCGTCGTGAAGAGCTTTACCAAGAAATAGCTGATATAACAGCAACTTGTCAAAACAATGCCAAAGCTCAAGGTCGGGAAGCAGAAACCAAAGCCTTTTTACATGGCCGAGATGTTGTTTTAGATACAATTACTTCATTACCTTATCTACTACGTCAATACCTGAAACGAGAAAGTGTTGAACAACTTACAGAAGCAGCTCAAAAGGAATTTCAGGGAGAAGCTAATAGAATAAAAGATCAAACAGAGCGAGAGGCTTTTTCTAAACTAGTTAAAGCAGCTGCAACTGTTCGTCGTATAGATGCGCTAGTATACTTACATCGAGCATTAAAACTTTGGCTACCACCACATGTGATTTTCACATCAATAATGTTAGCTTTATTGCTAGTGCATATTGTTCAAGTAACTTACTATCTATGGCGCCGCTAATTATGGGGGCTAAAGTTAATTAAGTATAGCTAGTCTAGCTTGATTAAGAGGAGAATCATGAGTACAGAAGCAACAAAATTTGTTATCAAAAGAACAGACTTAGATAATGATGATCTAGTTATAGAGAGCGATAGTCTGACTATTGGCTCAGCTTTGGGTAATGATCTATTGCTTAACCATCCAACTGTATCACGTACCCATGCTGGTATTTGTAAGATGGATGGAGCTTACTGGATTAAAAACTTATCTACTTCTAACGGTACTATAGTTAATGGCGCTTTAGTCGAAAGTCTACAGCTAGA
The DNA here is from genome assembly GCA_039812885.1 of Blastocatellia bacterium. Lineage (GTDB taxonomy): Bacteria > Acidobacteriota > Blastocatellia > Chloracidobacteriales > JADJPF01 > JADJPF01. Next base: position 422,609 of record JBDIBI010000003.1, on the reverse strand, counting down.
AGATAATGATGCCATTCAAATAGGTGTGTTTCTAATTAAACCTAGAATTGACCAAGATGATGGTTCATTGTTATTAGAAGTAGAAAAACAAATTGACTCTGTATCTGCTAACAATCGTGGCACACAAATTTTAGGTGGGCCAATGCAAGCTCAAGCAAGCGGTAAAACTGCAATGCTTAACCCAGATATGCTAAAAATGCTAGGTATTCAGTTACCTGGTATGCCTGGCACACCTCCAGCAAAGCCAGGCGCTCCAGCAGCAAGCGGCCCAAAACAACAAAGTGCAACCCAATTGTTAGGCGCTGCTCGTATGCAACGTGGCATGACTGGGCTACTAAGTTCCATTATGGCTTTGCCACAGGAAGAACAACAAAAATTCCAACAATCAATGGATGCATTCTGGCAAAGACGTAAGTTAGCGGAAACCGGTGGCGAGCAAAAAATGGCTGATATCTCAACATTACGGCCAACTAAGCCAGATCCAGAGTATGAGAAATTTAACTTACACTTAGGTAAAAAACAATTTAATTGGCTGCCAACAACAGACCTTGTTCGCCCTTGGCCACGTGGCTTTTTGGGAACACTAGGCATAGTAATTATTGTTGCAGCTACAGCTTTAAGCTTTGGATGGGCAAACTTCACTTCTCCAGGAGAAGTTTCTGCTGCACATCAACTTAACGAATTTAATAGAGCACAACTTTTACCTGGATCTAAAACCTTATTAGCTTCTAATGCTACAGTGGGAAATAATTGTTACTCTTGCCACTCTGCTACAGTGTCAATGGAACAAAAATGTAAAGACTGTCACAAAACAGAACACTTTACACCTGACATCTTCCCTCCTCATGAAAAAGCTAAGATTAGTTGTATTGACTGCCACACAGAACACAAAGGAAAAGCTTTTAGCCCTGCAACTGTTGCTCGTAGCATGTGTATTGATTGCCATAAAGCTAACCCAACTCATCCAAAAGCTAAAGATGCTAAAGGTCAACCACTTAAAGAACCTCATGGTGGTAATTTTGGTTACCCAATAGATGATCAAGGCAAATGGACTTGGGTAGATCCAGTCAATCAATTTATGAAAGACCAATTACCTAAAGATGAACAATTAACACCTGTAGCTAAATTCCACTATGTACACATAGCTGGACGTGATCAAGGTCGCGCTCGTTGTAGTGATTGTCACGCATCTTTAGATACTCCAGAAGAAGCTAAAAAGATTGATAGAAACAACTGTGCAGTTTGTCACGGTGTTCAATTTGTAAATATCAGCAATAAAGAATCAAAAGAAGCTAAACAACTTCTAGATACTTTGGCTATTAAAAATGGTTTGGATTGTAATTCTTGTCACCCTCAACATGGTGTAGCCGCTGACTTAAAAGTAGCTATACGTCCAGTTAGTGGTAAGAAAAACCCTCCAGGTAAACCTAAACCAGAACTAGCTATTTACACTGCTGATTCTGTTTATCGTGGTGGAAAATATTGGAATTGGAATTCTTTTGCTTCTAGATTCGGAGGAATGTCTTTCTCTGGTTGGCTAATTTTCTTCAGTATTATTCCTTTGACTATTTTAGGTTTCCTAGGCGTTGATACTATTCGCCGTCGCCAAGTTCAAGACAAGTTGAAGGGTAAATTAATAGACCTTTCTAACCAAAAAGTTTGGGATTCCACATATATTAAATATGCTCAAAAATGGGAATCTGAAGAACAAAAGAAACGTGCAGAAACTTCTTCCAAATCTCGTCCTGTGCCACACCCAATTATCAATTTTGAAACCTGTATAGGTTGTCATGGTTGTATTTTGGCTTGTCCACAAGACGTGTTAGGCTTTGATGACCAAGAACACCACGCAATTGTAGTAAACTTTGAACAATGTATGGAAGATACAGGTTGTCAACTTGCTTGTCCTACTGCACCTCAATCTTGCGTACTGATTAATACTAAGAAGAATATTCGTGAAGCTCCTAAACCACTTCGTAAAGGTGCAGGCGAAGGCTTTGAGACCGAACACGTTGCAGGCGTTTATTTAGTAGGTGATGTGTCTGGTGTACCATTAATCAGAAATGCTATCAAAGAAGGCCGTGTTGCAATGGATAAGATAGCTGAAAAAGTTAAAGCTGAAGGCCGCGGTGGAGCTGATTTAGATGTAGCAATAATTGGTATTGGGCCAGGTGGTATTGCTGCTACTGCACGTGCAGCTGAATTAGGTCTTTCCTATGTAGCATTAGAACAAGGCCGCAAGTATGCTACCATTGCAGATAAATACCCTGCTGGTAAATATGTGGCATTTAATCCATTTAACCCAAGTGATCCACCACTAGGAGCTGTTAAATTAGAAGGTCCTGGAGATCTCAAAGAAAAAATGTTGGGATGGTGGGATGAAGCAGTTCAAAGACTTAATGTCAAGATCAATGAGTTTGAAGGTGTTAGCGAAGTTGTTCCACAAGATGGTATCTTTATTGTTAAGACAAGTAAGAATCCAAATGGTTACAAAGTTCGCAAGGTTGTTCTAGCATTAGGTACTGCTGCTGCTCCTCGTAAACTTGGTGTAGCTGGTGAAAAAGAACACGAGCATAAGATTCTCACCCGTTTACAAGATCCAGCAGAATTCAAAGGCAAGAAGATTGTCGTTGTTGGTGCTGGTAACTCAGCGGTAGAAGCTGCTGTAGACTTAACTGGTAAACGTCAAAGTGATGGAACTGTAGTATTCCCAACAGAAAGTGGCAACGAAGTTTCTTTAGTTGTTCGTTCTGACTTCCCGAAAGATTTAACCTTAGAAAACAAAATGTGGGTTTATTACTGTATAGACCAAGGAAGAATGAAAGCTTACTTTGGTGCTGGAATCAAAGAAATTAAAGAAAAAGAAGTTACTTTAATGAAGATACGTGGTGAACAAATCATAGGGACAATCCCTAATGATGTAGTGTTTGCTATGATCGGTAGTGAAGCACCTAAAGGATTCCTTGAAAAGATTGGTATTAAATACACTGGTTGGGATAAGAAGAAAGAAGCACCTAAAGATGCTAAAGATGCTCCCAAGAAAGATGCTCCAAAAAAATAACTAACTACTAACTTCAGGACAGAAAAAACTAGCTTTTTTCTGTCCTTTAACGTTTAATTATCTAATGTAAGTAGCCCTTCGGGGCTATAGTATTTTGCTTATCAATACTTAATTCATTTTAAGGAGTTTTTATGAGTGATAATTCTACATCAGAAAATGTTCCATTAGCAGAAGCACAAAAACTACTTTCTGAATCTTTAAATTATACCCCTGATAAAGAAACTCTAGTGGAATGGATTAAGTTAGGTTATTTGGTTGGTGAAGAACGTGACTCAGAGTTTTATATTTCTAAAGACTCTTTGGCAAACTTCACAGAACAATTGCAAAAGAATTTGGAAACTAAACGTGGTGCTAGACTTGCACTTCATGCAGTAGATATATGGAAACGTGAAGATGATAATCGTGCTATAGCAGTGACACTTGCTTCTAAAACTACTGTGGTTACTACAGAAAAAGTTTGTAAGGAAAGTAACTCTGACATGCTTACTGCTGCAGCTCAAGCCACATTAGATGCAATCACAGAAATTTTAGAAAATAAGCTCTCTTTTGAGCTAGTTCAAGTTAAACATCATTCAATAAGCAAAATGGAACAATCTTTAGTAGCAGTTTTACTAAATGTAGATCAAAAAGATTCTTCCAAAAAGCTTACTCTTTCTGGAGTAGCAATGGTTGAAGCAAGTACTGCATCTGTGCCTTTACAAGCTGCTGCCCGTGCTACACTTAATGCACTTAATCGTACTCTCACCCCTTATGTTACACCACAAACAACTTGGAGAGATATGATTAGAAAATTCTTACCTGTCTAAGCTCAAGAAAATACACCTAGTCAATTCCACAGGCTTGGCGAGCAGCTTTAAGAGTTTTAATAGCTTCTTGGCGTGCTTTTAAAGCACCTTTTTGTAAAACTTCTTCAACATAATCACGATTCTTAACTAGCTCTTTGCGTCTTTCACGAGCAGGAGCAAAATATTCATCTGCTTTCTTTAACAGGCTCTTCTTTGCTTCTCCATAACCATAACCACCTGCTAAGAAACGCCCTCGCATTTCTTCAAGTTCTTCTTTAGTGGCAAAAAGCTTATAAAGCTGAAAAACTACATTGGTATCTGGATCTTTTGGAGCTTCTACTGGTGTAGAGTCCGTTACAATTGCCATTATAGGTTTTTTCAGTGCATTTCCTTCAGCAAAAATTTCTACAGTATTTCCATAGGACTTGCTCATTTTTTGGCCGTCTGTACCAGGAACTTTAGCAGTTTCATTAAGTTGGGCTTCTGGTCGTTTAAAGACTTCTTTCTTATAAGTTGTATTAAAATAACCAGCCATATCTTGTGTCATTTCAACATGTTGTACTTGATCAGCTCCAACAGGCACAATATCAGACTGATAAATTAATATATCAGCTGCCATTAATACAGGATATGTAAATAATCCTGCTTTAGCAGCAATACCTTTAGCTATTTTATCCTTATAAGAGTGTGCTCTTTCTAATAAACCCATTCCAGTGACTGTAAGAAGTAACCACATAAGCTCAGTAACTTCAGGTATATCTGATTGGCGAAAAATTATAGCTTTTTCTGGAGATAATCCTAGTGCTAGGTAATCCATTGCAACATCTAAAGTTAGCTCTCTAAGCCTTACAGGATCATTAAGAGAAGTCAATGCATGGTAATTAGCAATAAAGAAAAAAGCGTCTCCTTGGTCTTGTAAGGCAAGATGTTGATGAATTGCACCAAAATAATTACCTAAATGTAACTTGCCAGATGGTTGAATACCTGAAAGAATACGTTTTTGCATATTATTTCCTAAATATAAAAACTAAATATAAATTCTTATTTTAAATAGAAGACAACTAGAAAGTGTTGACAATTTTCTAGGCTAGCAGTTGTAATTAATAGTTAACAAAAGGCTTAGGATTTCTTTCTTTTCAAGTCAAAATCCATAAATTCCGTTAATCCTTTTAGTCCAGATGTAGCAGCAAACCCATCAATTGAATCACTATCTTCATTATTAAACTCATCCATTTCATCATCTACCATTTGAGCTTTATCACTATCCATTAAAGTTGAAGAAATAGGTCCACTATCTGAATATTGTTCATAGCCAATAGATTCGGCTGGATTCATCCAACTACCTGTATTAACACCCAAAATATCATCACCCACACCAGAGTCTAAATTACCAGAAGCCAAGACATCTATAGGAGCTTCTTTTTGTTTTACAGGTGGGGTTACAGGAGCCACAGGCATAACTGGAGGAGAAGGTAATGAAGGAGACGAAACCATCATAGGTTTAGCACTTGGTGGAGTTGGCGGTGGTGGTGCAGGTGCTTTAACTGGCGTAGGTGCAGCAGCTACCACTGGTGCTGGAGGTGGAGTTGGTTGAGGAGCAATTGGAGCAGGCATGCTTGGTGTAACAGGCGGCATGCTTGGTGCAACAGGCATAGCAACAGGCATAGCAGGTTGAGCCATATTATACTCTCCAGAACCAGCTGTTATTTGGTATTCTTTACGGAAAATTGCAGCCATTCTTTGCTGATAAAAAGTTTCCCACTCGCTTAAAAACCGAGCTTGAATATCAGGAGGTAATAAAGTATTAATTCGCACTTGCTTTACTTTTTCAGCATAAATTAGCTGAAGAGTAGCTAAAGCTTCTGATTCTAAGGTAAGTTCTGCTTGTAGTTCTTCTATGCTTTTTTTTCTATTTTCCATGGCGACTATTATATGATTTTAATTTGTATAATCAAGTATCTTTTGAGTTTACTGTATGATTATAAATATAATCAAATGTCTTTTATTTCTCTATCAAGTTGTTTTATCAGTTTAGCAATTCGTTGAGCTAAAGTCTCTATTGTTTGTAAACCTTCTAAAACATCTTCAGACAATTTGTGACGTAACAATAATGTTGTACGTCCAAGAACTCCAGTTAAAGGATCTGTGATATCTCTTTGTAAAACTTTTATTAGTTCTCTTAAAGACTCATTACGGTTATGTAATTCGTCTTGTAATCGCTTAACTCTTAAAGCAGCTGTTATACGAGCATTTAACTCAGCTCTATTATAAGGTTTACTAATGTAATCATGTGCACCTGCTTCAAAACCTCGTATTTCATCCTCTAATTTACGTAATACAGTAATTAAAACCACAGGAATATGCTTAGTTTCTTGGCTATCCTTCAAAATACGGCAGACTTGATAGCCATCTAAGTCTGGCATTACTACATCTAGCACAATTACATCTGGTTGAGCTGATCTAGCTAGATCTAAAGCTTCTTGACCGTTGCTAGCTTCTATTGTTTGATAATTGAGATGAGTAAAACAGGTAACTAAGTATTCTCTTGCATCCTGATCGTCATCCACAACTAAAATCTTAGGCGATGTTTTCATAATCTTAGTATACTTTAGTGGCAAATTTGCAGCAATAAAAGTCTGTGTTTTGCCAAAATAAAACTTGTTTTTGCATCTACTACTTACTAAGAAACTTATCTTCCCTTTTCTCAAATCTTCTTAACAAATCTTATAACCATCAAACTTAATTATTTTGGAGAAATAAAATGCCACTATTTAAAACTCTTACAGCTGCCGTTTTTGGTATAGAGGCTTCTTTGGTAGAAGTAGAAGTAGATTTACAATTTAAAGGAAAAGATTCTGAGCAAATTCCTATTTTCACTATGGTAGGTTTACCAGATACCACAATTCGTGAAAGCCGTGAACGTATTAGGGCAGCAATCACCAATTGTGGTTTTTTCTTTCCTCAAAATCGTATTACTGTAAACTTAGCTCCTGCAAATGTTAGAAAAGAGGGATCTAGCTTTGATTTACCTATTGCACTAGGAATTTTAGGTGTAAATGGTGAAATTAGAAATACAGATCTTAGAGACACATTATTTTTAGGGGAATTGGCTTTAGATGGCCGTATCAGACCGGTTAGAGGGGTATTGCCTGCCACTATCAAAGCTCGTAGCGTAGGACTTAAACGCCTTTTTGTTCCAGTAGAAAATAGTCATGAAGCTGCTGTAGTTAAATCCATTGATATTTATCCAGTAACCAGTCTAAGAGATGTAGTAGCAATATTAGAAAGTGAAACCTCCCCTCCACCATTAACAATAAAAACCGAAGAAATACTTATTAAAGAAAATAACTATGATGTTGATTTTCAAGATGTTAAAGGACAACTTCATGTTAAACGTGCATTAGAAGTAGCCAGTGCAGGAGGACATAACATTCTATTAATAGGCCCTCCTGGTTCAGGTAAAACAATGCTTGCTCGGCGAGTTCCAACTATTTTGCCTCCTCTAAGCTTTGAAGAAGCTTTAGAAATAACTCAAGTGCATAGCGTAGTTGGTTTAGTTAATGGTAGTGGGCTTATAGCTAAAAGACCTTTTCGTTCTCCACATCATACTACTAGTGATGCTGGATTAATCGGTGGTGGAACTGTACCTAAACCAGGAGAAGTATCTTTAGCTCATTATGGAATATTATTTTTAGATGAGTTACCAGAATTTGCCCGTAATGTTTTAGAAGTACTTCGCCAACCTTTAGAAGATGGTTGTGTAACTATTAGCCGAGCAACAATGTCGTTAACTTTTCCCTCAAAATTTATGATGATTGCAGCAATGAATCCTTGTCCTTGTGGCTACTTTGGCTCTTCTATTAGAGAATGTAAATGTAGCCCTATGCAAATTCAGCGCTATGTAAATAAAGTTTCTGGCCCACTTCTAGATCGAATTGATATTCATATTGAAGTACCTGCGGTAAAATTTAAAGATCTTAATAACACTACTACTGACAATTCTACTAATATTCGTGAGCGTGTGATTAGAGCTAGAGATATACAAATAAAACGATTTCATAAAGAACAAATATATGCAAATGCTCAGATGAATTCTAAACTTATCCAAAGACACTGTGAAATCAGCAACACATCTAAAACAATGGTTGAGCAGGCTATTAATCGTTTAGGACTATCAGCTAGAGCTTACGATCGAATACTTAAGGTAAGTAGAACAATTGCTGATTTAGAAGATTCTATAAATATTGAAAACCACCATTTAGCTGAAGCTATTCAATATCGCTCATTTGATCGTAATTACTGGAAATAGTAGTATTTTTTTAACCTTAAAAAACCTAATATTAGTCTTGCAAAGCATTTTTCATTAGGAGCAGTTTGTGGGTGCAGAGTTAGTAATTCTTGGATCAGGAACAGCTATTCCTACTCCAGATCGTGGTGCAGCCAGTTATTTAGTAATAATTGACAATGAAAAACTTATGTTTGATTGTGGCCCTGGGTCAACTAGAAAGCTAGCTCAAGCAGGATGTTCATTATCTGAACTAAATAAAGTTTTTATCTCCCATTTTCATCCAGATCATGTTTGTGATTTAACAGCAATACTTTTTGGGTCAAAAATCCCAGGATATGCTAGAACTAAATTACTTCAATTAATTGGTCCAATTGGGCTTCAAACTCATTATGAAAAACTAACCAATGTGTTTGGAAATTGGTTAACACCTAAAGATTATGAATTAAAGATCACTGAACTTGATTGTGAAACTACTGTAGCTGAAGTTGAGTTTTTAAATTACAAAGTTCAAGCACAAATGGTAAATCATTCCCGTCCAGCTTTTGGCTACCGCATAGAAACAAATTCAGGGATTATAACTTATTCTGGAGACACTGATTATTGTGAAAACATTGTCTCATTGTGTAAAGAAGCCAATTTAGCTGTTTTGGAATGTTCAACTCCTGATGAAAAAAAGATTCATGGTCATTTAACACCTGGCCTAGCAGGTCAAATTGCTCAAGAAGCACAAGTTAAACATTTAATTTTAAGCCACTTTTATCCAGATTGTGATAATGTAGATTTAATTTCACAATGTCGCAAGTTTTATCATGGTCCAATAACACTTGCACAAGATTTAATGCGATTTTCATTATAGCTATTTTTAAATAGCTATTATAATCAGTCAAAATTTTATTATATTTAGACTAGAAATAGTATTGAGGAATTATGGCACTTTTTTGGAAACGTACAAAAAAGCAAGAAGAAGCCCAAACAGAAGCAGTAGAAACTCCACAACCTAGCGAAGTAGATGCTGCTCCAGTTCAAACTCCAGAACCAGAGCAAAAAGCAGGTTTCTTCCAAAAACTCTTTAAAGGTCAGCAAGCTGAAACTCCAACTTCAAAAACTTCTGAATTAGTAACTCCTAAAATAGAAGAACCGGTTGAAACCCCTATAGTAAGAGCTCCAGAGCAAGAAAAGAAAAGCTTTTGGCAAAAATTTGGCTGGGGACAACATTCAGAAAGTGAAACTGAAACTGCTCCAGTAGAAAAACCTATTTCAGAAGAAGCAGAAAAGCAAAGCCGTTTTCAACGATGGAAAGCCTCTCTTAATCGTACCAGTGAAAATTTAATGGGACGGTTAGAAGATGTTATTCGTGGTAAGAAAACCATTGATGCTGAAGTTTTAGACAGCTTAGAAGAAGCTTTAATTGGTGCAGATATTGGTGTACAGACAGCTTTAGATGTAATTGAAAATGCACGTAAAAAAGTAGATCGCAAAGAAGTAAGTAATTTTGATGAGCTAAAACGCCTTATTAAAGAAGACTTACTAACTATTCTTAGAGGCACTAAAACTAGAGGTATATTGTCTGAAACTCAAGTTAGTTCTGATATTCGTCCTTATGTAATGATGATTGTTGGAGTTAATGGAGTTGGCAAAACAACTACTATTGGAAAATTAGCTAATCGTATTAAAGCTGAAGGAAATGAGGTTTTGATTTGTGCTGCTGATACTTTCCGAGCTGCGGCAACTGATCAATTAGCTATTTGGGCAGAAAGAACTGGTGTTCCTTTAATTCAGCAAAAGAAAGGTACAGATCCAGCAGCAGTCTTATATGACTCTCTAGCTTCTGCTAAATCACGTGATGCAGATGTTCTAATTGTTGATACCGCAGGTCGTTTACATAATAAATCTAACTTAATGTCAGAACTTGAAAAAATGAAGCGTGTAGCAGCAAGAGAAATTGCTGGCGCTCCACATGAAGTTCTTCTAGTTGTAGATGCAGTTACTGGTCAAAATGGTCTAGAACAAGCTCGTCAATTTACTAAAACTGTTCCAGTTACTGGTATTGTCTTAACTAAACTAGATGGAACAGCTAAAGGTGGTATTGTAGTAGCAATTGCTAAGGATCTAGGTATACCTATTCGCTATGTTGGTATAGGTGAAGGAATTAATGATTTAGTTGAGTTTTCACCTGAAGATTATGTAAACAGCTTATTTGACTAGTATTTATACCAGCTTTATGTCAGCAATTTTTCCAATAGTGTTAGAAGATTTTCTTAATCAGGTTGGAAACATAAATGGTATATGAGTGGAAAGAGTTTAAGTTTTTTGCTGAAGACATTCATCAGCCAGAAAAAATTGATGAACTATCTATTGTAGGGTTTTTCCAGCAAAAACTTATTTATGATTTACGCCTTCCAAGTGTCAGTCTAGAGCGCGCTCGAGAGCTTTCTTCTAGTAAGCCCGGCGCGCTTGATTTTATGGCTCATACCAAATTAACTGTATGGTGTGATTCAAAACTTACCAAACTACCACAAGAATTTGCTAGGCTTACTGAATTACAAACAGTAACAATTGAGAAATGTCCTGATTTAAACTTTAGTATTATATTTAGTTGGCTAACTACATTGCCAAAGCTAAAAGAACTTTACCTTAGCAATTGCAAGCTTAAAGAAATACCTGGCACAATTGGAGAACTTACTAATTTAGAAGTTTTAAGCTTTGCTGGGGATTATAACTCGACAGAGGTAAATACCCTAGAAACTCTACCACCTGAAATTGGGAAACTTAAAAACCTTAAAAGCCTTTGTTTAGATGGATTGCATAAAACTTTAAAATTTCTACCTATAGAAGTTGCAAACTTAGAAAATTTAAACAGTTTAACTCTTAGATCTTCTCGGTTGCCTCTTAATCTTGATCTAATTCCAAACTTAACTGAGTTAGATTTAACAGAAGCCTACTACTCTTATGATCAATTAAAAGCATTATTAAACAAGCAAAAAACACTAAGATTAATTAAGGTAAGAGAAGATCAAGTACCTAGAGAGTTACAGTCAATTTTTCTTGATCTAGAATTTGAAATTGAGACATTGCCTATAGATGGTTATTATTAAGACTATAAAGTCTGCAATTTCAGCAAGCTAGAGAATTAATTTCCACCTTTTACCATATCACAAACACATCTAAAGCCTGTTCTATCATATTCGCGGCTATTAGGGCGCAAAAACCCGCGAAAGCTCCCTGTAGCTTCTTCAGGATCACTATCAAAAGCTCCACCGCGAATAACTTTAACTCCAGGTTGAGGAGGAGCTTTGCTTAATTCATAGATAATCAAATCGTTATAAACCCATTCCCAAGCATTTCCAACCATATCTACTGCTCCAAAAGGACTAGCATTAGCAGGATTTTTTCCTACAGCAACTAAAGAAGTTCCCTTTTTATTGGCATTTGCTAATCCTTCTTTCCATTCATTACCCCAAGGATAAACATAACTATTTGGCCCACGAGCAGCTAATTCCCATTCATCTTCTTGAGGTAGCCGACAAGAACGTTTATTGTTTTTACGCCATTCACAATAATCTTCTGCATCTTGCCAACTTACATGAACAACAGGTAAATCTAAAATATCCTTGCTAGGTTTGTTCCCTTTCCAATGAGGAGGCGCTTCATGTTTTGTGGCAGAAACAAATTCTGCATATTGTTGATTTGTAACTTCTGTGCGATCAATAAAAAAATCTAGCTTAACTTCACTAACATGTGCTGGAATCTCAAAACCTAAAGGATCTTTACTTGTGTTGCGTCCCATCACAAAGCGTTGTGCAGACACATAAACCATTCCAGAAGGAGGAGTTGGAGGTGTAAGTTTTGAAAGAGTAACAGTTTCATTAGAAGTAGAAGAAAAATAATAAAAACCTACTACAGACAATATAGCAAACAAAAGTATAAAGGCTACAATAAAAAATTTCCGATTTGATTTTTCTGTGGTTTCTTTACTGAGGGATGTTTCAAATGGTGCAGGAATCGTACTTCTTTCCTCTTTATCTAGAATTATTGTTGTAGTTTCTATTGGTAAAATACTAACATCATGATTATATATAGTATCTGAAGCATTTTTCACTACTAAGTGATACTTACCAGGTAATAAATTATGGATTTTTACCTGAGGAGATTCATCTATTCTTGCTTTAACAATATTATTTATTAGAACAGTAGAATTAGTAGGTATATTATTAATAACCAAGCAACTTTCCGAATATATATATTCGTCAGGGCTATTGAGTAAGGAACTTTTATCAATATAACTATCAGGGCCAGATTCAACACGTCTTAATCTAAGAGGCAAGTTATCATTGCCTTTGTCTAAAGTTTCTTGTAATGAAGCACTAACTATTGCTCTTGCCTGTTCATCATTAGAAAGGGCAAAATAAGCATATCCCCAAGGCTGTTTTGTATTAGCATCAAGCTCAATAAAAATCCAAACTACTGGTTCATAAGCTCTTAGCAAATTTTTAATATCAGAAACAGTTTTATTAGGAGCAAGGTTTTCAATTAATACTCTACTAACCATATTTATATTCCTAAGTAAAATAAAATGCTGATTATAAACAAACTTATCATAATAATATAAGTTTATTATAAATTAAGAAGTGCTATTTTATTGATTTAATTGACTTTTACAATTCGAAAACCAAGATATGGTGCAGTAAATGTACTACTATTATTATTTCGATAACTAATTCTACAAGCTTCTGGTTGGCTAACCCAACTTCCTCCCCGAATAGCTTTAAAATAGCCTTTTTCCAATCCTATTGGGTTTTTTGTTGGAGAGTTTTTGTAATAATTGGGATCATACCAATCATAACACCACTCAGAAACATTCCCACAAACATTGAAAAGCCCATAACCATTAGCACCATAACTATCAACAGATTCAACATAATCCAGCATAACGCCTGAAATAATACCTCTTTCAGATTCGCTATCATAATTTGCTTGATCAGAAGTAATATCATCACCCCAAGGATATTTGGTTGCAACTCCGCCACGAGCAGCATATTCCCACTCTGCTTCTGTTGGCAAGCGAAAAGTGTGGCCTGTTATTTCTGATAACCATTTACAATAAGCCATTGCATCATTCCAACTAACCAAAACCACAGGATAATTTTGTCTTTCAGACGTAAAGTAACTTCGCCAAGTGACAGGAGATTTATCTAGTTCAGCTTGAGTAAGATAGTTAGTAGAACTAACAAAAAACTCAAAATCTTTATTAGTTATTTCATATTTACCAATTTGAAACCCATCTAACTCTACATTATGAATAGGTTGTTCTTCTGGGCGAGAAGTTTTTGCACCCATTAAAAAAGCTCCTGGAGCAATTGAAACTAACTCTGGCAATTTAAAGTTTGGTGGAGGTTGAGGTTTTTCAGGAACTTTTTCAGATGGTTTCTCAGTTGTTTTAGAAACTGGATTAGATTTCACTTTTGGCTCAGACTTTGGAGTTGAAGTAGGATTAGACTTTATTTTTGTGTCTCCTGTATAAGTTCTACCGCCATCTTGAGCATTAGCAATTAAATGCAACCCTAGCAATAAGCAACAGCTTAGAATAACATATTTAACTAATTTGCTAATTAAATTCTTATTCCTGATAATAGGCATAATTACTCTGCGGTTTTTAATAGCCTCTGAGCTAGTTTTAACTAAAAAAGTTTTTGAGAGCAATTTAGATATTACTACAAATACTTTTATCTTTCGAGATTTTAGTATGTTTTGTTTGATGCAATTTTTTGTGATTAGAAATAAAAAAGGTTTGCCAACCTAACTAACAAATTAGGTTGGCAAAAAATCTTGATGGAGAACAACTTTATGCTGTTGCTGTGCTACGTTTACCTGATAAAAAGGCATCTTCAGCTAAAGGAAGAAAACTTAAGCGATCTCCCTCTACATTAACTACTAATGTTTGGTTCTCTTTTACATTGCCTCTAAGTATTTCACGACCTAAAGGAGTTTCTATTTCTCGTTGAATAGCACGTTTAAGCGGACGTGCGCCGTAGATGCTATCGTAACCACTTTTAACTAAGAACTCTTTTGCTTCATCAGTCATTGCTAACTTGATGTGACGCTCATCTAAACGTTTTTGTAAACGAGCAATTTGTATATCTACAATTTGTTTTAGATGTGTAGCGTCTAAAGCATGAAAAACTACTATTTCATCAATACGATTTAAGAATTCTGGTTTAAAAGTTCCTCTCATTGCCGCTAAAACACTGCTTTTCATCTTGTCATAAGCTTCCTCATTGTTGGTCTTGCTATAATCCAAAATTAATTGGCTTCCAACATTTGAGGTCATTATTATTACAGTATTCTTAAAATCTACAATTCGTCCTTGGCCGTCTGTTAAACGCCCATCATCTAAGAGTTGTAACAATACATTGAAAACATCAGGATGAGCTTTTTCAATTTCATCAAATAGAATCACAGCATATGGCTTACGTCTTATTAACTCAGTTAATTGCCCACCCTCCTCATAACCAACATAACCTGGAGGAGCACCAATCAAGCGAGCTACAGAGTGTTTTTCCATATACTCACTCATATCTATTCTGATCATTGCTTGCTCATCATCAAAGAGAAATTCGGCTAATGCTCTAGCTAATTCTGTTTTCCCTACTCCAGTTGGGCCTAAGAAAATAAAAGATCCTATTGGACGATTTGGATCTTTAAGCCCAGCACGAGCGCGAACAATAGCATCTGAAACAGCTTGTACTGCTTCATCTTGACCAACTACACGACGATGTAAACTTTCATCTAACTTAAGTAATTTATCTATTTCTCCTTGGAGTAATTTACTAACAGGTATTTGAGTCCAACGACTAACAATTGCAGCAATGTCTTCTTCATCAACTTCCTCTTTAATCATACGAGTGCTAGTTTGTTTTCTGGAAAGATGTTCTTCTTCTGTTCTTAATTTATTCTCCAAAGTATTTAATTTAGAATAACGTAGCTCAGCAGCACGATTGAGATCATAGTCTCTTTCAGCCTTTTCAATATCAATCTTTGTTTGTTCAATCTCTTCCCTAAGCTTACGTAATCTTATTACAGCTTGCTTTTCTACTTGCCATTGTGCTTTAAGTGAATCTGACTGAGCTCGAAGTTCTGCTAATTCTTTTTCAAGTTTCTGTAATCTTTCTTTTGAAATATTATCGGTCTCTCGTTTTAGACCTTCTCTTTCAATTTCTAATTGCATTACTCGGCGCAAAATTTCATCTAAATCTTGAGGCATTGAATCAATTTCTGTTCTAAGACGTGCAGCAGCTTCATCAACTAGGTCAATAGCTTTATCTGGGAGAAAGCGATCAGAAATATAGCGTTGAGAAAGCACTGCGGCAGCAACTAAAGCAGAATCCTTGATTCTAGTACCATGATGAACTTCATAACGTTCTTTCAAACCACGTAAGATAGATATAGTATCTTCTACAGTAGGTTCACTTACTTGTACAGGTTGGAAACGTCTTTCTAGAGCAGCATCCTTTTCAATATACTTACGATATTCATCTAAAGTTGTAGCACCTATACAATGTAGCTCACCTCTTGCCAACATAGGTTTAAGCAGGTTTCCAGCATCAATAGCACCTTCGGATTTACCAGTACCAACAATAGTGTGGAGTTCATCAATAAATAGAATTATTTGGCCTTGAGATTCAGACACTTCTTTTAAGACAGCTTTTAATCTTTCTTCAAACTCGCCACGATACTTTGCTCCAGCAATTAAAGCACCCATATCTAGAGCAACAATTAGTTTATCTTTTAAGCCTTCTGGAACATCTCCACGAATAATCCGAGTTGCAAGTCCTTCAACAATAGCAGTTTTACCAACACCAGGTTCACCAATTAACACTGGATTATTTTTAGTGCGGCGCGAAAGAACCTGAACTACACGACGAATTTCATCATCTCGGCCAATTACTGGATCAATCTTGCCTTGTTTAGCAAGTTTGGTTAAATCTCGTCCATACTTTTCTAATGCTTGATAAGTTTCTTCTGGATTTTGTGAAGTTACTCTTTGACGACCACGAACTTCTTGCAAAGCCTTCATTAAGCGATCTTCACTAAGTCCCATTTCAGTTAATATACGACCAGCAGCTTGACGACGACCTTCTTTAACTATTGCTAATAAGAAATGTTCAACAGAAATATAATCATCCTTAAGCCTACGTGCTTCATCTTCAGCTTGAACAAATAATTTATTAAGGCGTTGAGTAATATACATTTGATCTAGACCAGGACTACTACCACCACTTACCTTAGGTAATTTATCTAGTTCTTTTGTGAGGTGACTATGCACCACATCTGAAGAAACACCGGCTTTTTCTAGAATAGCAGATACTAGTCCGGCTTCTTGTTCTAATAGTGCTAACAACAAATGCTCAACATCCACTTCTGGATTGCCGTTACGAGTTGCTAGGGTTCGTGCTGCTAAAACTGCGGCTTGGGCTTTTTGTGTCATTCGATTGATATCCATAATCACCTCATAAAACCCGGGAGTTAACCCGGGTTAAAATATTATTTAATTTTTACCTCTATTTGACGTGAACGAGCTTCTACTCGTTTAGGGACACTGATAGACAAAATACCATCTTTATAACTAGCTTTTACGTTGCTTAAGTCAAAAGTAGTTGGAACAGTAAAACTACGTTCAAATACGCCTTGTGAGCGTTCTTTGTGATGGATTTTATATTTTGTTTGATCAAATTTACGTTCACCACTAAGTTTTAAAACATTATTTTCTGTACTAACCTTAAAGTCTGCTTCTGAAAACCCTGGTAACTCACTTTGAAAAACTAACTCATCGGTTGACTCATAAATATCAACAGTTGGAGCCCATTCTTGGGTAGTTGCTACATTACGTGTTGGGATACCAAAGAAATTTTGGTAAAACTTTTGTAAATTTTCTAAATCGCCCATTGTTTTGTAAGGGTTATAAGTCATAAATTTGCTGTTTGCCATAATGTATTCTCCTTAAGTATCTTATTTTTTAGTTTACTTTTACTGTAATTTGTCTAGGTTTATTGCTCTCTTGTTTTGGTAAAGTAATGGTTAAAACTCCATTTTTTAGTTCTGCTTCAATCTTCTCTATATCTATATCCATTGGTAAAGAAAATGAGCGTTGAAAACGTCCTGAGAAGCTTTCAGTACGATGATATTTTACACCAGGTACTTCACCTTGAGTCTTTTCACCAGTAATGGTTAGAGCTCTGTTTTCATAGCGGATTTGGATATTTTCAGATTTAAATCCTGGAAGATCAGCAATCAAATACAAGTTGTTATCATCTTCACAAATATCTACAGCAACTCCTTGTCCAGTAGCACCTAAATCTTCAGCTCTAATAACAGAAAGAAAGTTAGGGTTAAACAAAGAATTTAGTTGACGTTCTAAATCAGTAATTGTTTTTGCAACAGCAGCTTTGGACATATGTCCCTCCTATTAATTTTTAATAAATGTTCTTGATAGTGATCACATCATAAAATCTGAGTGTTAACTTGTCAAGCAAAAATTTCCGGATAATTTTCGAAAATTTCCTTGGACACAATGAAAGTTTTTCTGTAAGATTCATCGTGTAAGACGCAAGATACTTGACAATAACTCACTCAACTTCTTTTAAGAGCAAAAGTTTCGGCGGTGAAAACACCAAAAGAGGGACAAAAAGCACTAAGTAAAGAAGGAAAAGTTTAGGAGGCTAAAAGCTATGAATTCATCTAATACAACTCAATATCCAATCATTTCTCTAAAAAACACTGTTGTGTTTCCATATATGGTATTACCTCTTTCTGTTGGACGACTTCGTTCATTAGCTGCCGCCGAAGCCGCTATGAATACAGAAGAAAAATTAGTCGTACTAGTAACCCAAAGAGAAGTTTCTACTGAAGAACCTACATCAAAAGATCTATATACAACTGGAACATTAGCTGTTATTAAACGCTCCATTAGGATGAATGAATCTACCCTACAATTGATTGTTCAAGGAGTTGGAAGAGTAAAAATAAAAGATATTTCTATTACAGATAACAAGTATTTGTTAGGGAACATAGAAATCTTGGAAAACTTAAGTGAAACTTCTACAGAAACTGAAGCCCTACACCGAGCAATTAAAGACCTAGTAGGAAAAGCACTATCAATGCTTCAAGATGTTCCTGAAGATCTTGCTTCTATAGTAGTTTCTACTGAAGATCCTGTAAAACTATCTTATATGCTAGCAACTATGTTCCATATGGAAATAGAAAAAGAGCAAAAACTCTTAGAAGCTAGTTCTCAATTAGAATTACTTAAGACAATACATGATTACTTAAGCCATGAAGTTCAAGTTTTAGAGTTAAGGCAAAAAATACAAGGTGAAGCTCAAGCAGAAATTCATAAAGCACAGAAGGAATATGTTTTAAGACAACAACTTAAACAAATCCAAAAAGAATTAGGCGAAGAAGATTCAGAAAAAACTGAAATAGAAATGCTTCGTCAAAAAATTTCTGAAGCTAATTTACCAGAAGATGTGCTTAAAGAAGTTAACCGCGAAATGAAACGTTTAGAAAAACTTCCTGCTGCTGCACCTGATTACCAAGTTATACGTACTTATTTAGATGTAGTCTTAGAATTACCTTGGAATAAACAAACAGAAGATAATTTAGATTTAAAACATGCTCGTGAAGTTTTAGAACAAGATCACTATGGGTTAGAAGATATTAAAGATCGTATAATTGAACATTTAGCAGTAATTAAGCTTAATCCAAATGCTAAATCACCAATACTTTGTTTTGTTGGTCCTCCAGGAGTTGGTAAAACATCTTTAGGGCAATCTATTGCGAAAGCTTTAGGACGTAAGTTTGAGCGTATGAGTTTAGGTGGTATGCATGATGAAGCAGAACTACGTGGACATCGTCGAACTTATATAGGAGCAATGTCAGGTCGAATAATTCAATCAATGCGCCGTGCTGGGGTTAAAAATCCTGTTTTAATGCTAGACGAAGTAGATAAATTAGGAAGAGATTTCCGAGGAGATCCAGCAGCAGCACTTTTAGAAATACTTGATCCTGCTCAAAATGCAACTTTTCGGGATCACTATTTAGATTTACCTTTTGATCTCTCTAAAGTGTTCTTTGTTTGTACAGCAAATAGTTTAGAAACTATTCCTGGCCCACTTTTAGATCGTATGGAAGTAATTTCTGTGTCTGGTTACACAGAACAAGAAAAATTAGAAATTGCTCGCCGTTATCTAATTCCTAGACAAATTAAGGAAAATGGATTAACAGAGAATCAATTAGAAATAACAAAGGATGCCTTAAGTAATATTATTAGTCTTTATACTAGAGAATCAGGAGTTCGCCAATTAGAAAGGACTTTAGGACAATTAGCTAGAAAAGTAGCAGTAAAAGTAGCTTTATGTGAAACAACTGATCTTAAAGTAGAAACTGATATGTTAGATAACTTATTAGGCCCACATAGATTCTTCCCAGAAGAAATGCGTTCAGAGCTACAAGCTGGTGTAGCTACAGGATTAGCTTGGACTCCAGTAGGTGGAGATGTTCTTTACATAGAAGCTACAATGTTACCTGGAGGTAAAGACTTAACCTTAACTGGCCAATTAGGGGATGTAATGAAAGAATCTGCTCGTGCTGCTATGAGTTATTTATGGTCAAATTCAAATCGTTTTGGCATAGATAAAGAGTTATTTAAGAATTCTGGAATACATTTACATGTTCCTGCTGGAGCAGTTCCAAAAGATGGGCCATCAGCTGGTGTCACAATGACCACAGCTCTTGCTTCACTTTATCTAAATAAACCTATGCGTTCAGATACAGCAATGACAGGTGAAATTACACTCTCTGGTTTAGTACTACCAATAGGCGGATTAAAGGAAAAAGTATTAGCTGCACGTCGGGCTGGAATTCGCAGAATTATTTTACCAAAAGCAAATGAAAAGGATTTAGTAAAATTACCTGAAGAAGTAAGGAAAGAAATGGAATTTATCCCAGTAAAAACCATTGATCAAGTTTTAAATAATGCGATTGATGATTTTGAAAGTCATATTGCAGTTTTATCAATTCGTGCTGCGTAATTTTATGAAACGGCAATAGTAGGTTTAGCTATTAACTTCCTCCACTGCTAATAAATTTGCCTAAGCTAAGTAACTTAGCTTAGGCTTTTGCTTTTAGTCTATTTTGTTTTTAAGTTAAGTGTTTACTAATTCGTTTCAATAAGCGTCTTAATCTAACAGTAATTTCTAAAACAACAAATGGTTTAACCCAATAATCCTCTGCACCTTGTTCTAGAGCAATAATTTTCTCTTCATCAATATCTCTTCCTGTAATAAAGATAAATGGGACATCAGCCAAACTTTCTTCTGTTTTATAACGGAAAAAGAGCTGCCATCCATCAACATTAGGCATGATGATATCAGAAATAATTAAATGAGGGTTATATGTTTTAATCTTTTTCCAAGCATCTTCTCCATCTATAGCAGTAAAAAGTTGGCAACCGAAGTTTTCAAAAATTATAGTAAAAGCCTCTAATATGCCTGCATCATCATCTACTACTAAAACTTTTACTTTAGAAAACTCTGGATTAATACTAGTAACAAGTTCTGGGACTTTAAAAGGAGGTGTAGATAAAGGAGAAGTATCTACACCAGATCGTTTACTCTCTTGTATAGAAGCGTTTACTTGTTCTAGCATCTCTATATCAAGAATAGCATTTGAGTTTAGTTGTGAAGTAATTCTTGCAGTTTTTTCTTTTTCCATAACGAAGTTAGAAAAAATTTCTTCACTTTCTCTCAAAGCTGGTTCAAGCGCTTCTAACATTAATAATGCTGACTCAAATCTTTGGTTAGGTGTTTTAGCTAAGGCTTTTAGCACAACTTCATCAAGTGCTTTGCTAATAAAAGGTCTTATTAAAGATGGTGGTGGTGGTGGTGTTTGGATATGATGTAGTGCTACATCTGCTCCTATAGGACTGTTAAAAGGCACTGTACCAGTAAGTAACTCATAAAGAATTACTCCTAAACTATATATATCTGACGTATAATATAGCTTTTCCCCTAAGCATTGTTCTGGAGACATATAAGAAGGTATACCTTCTGCTGCACTTGAATGTACAGAATAAAGTGTGCCTGTAGTAGAAACTTCTCTTAATCTAGCTAATCCAAAATCTACTACTTGTACAACTTCTTGCCCATCCATATTATCTAGAATTATGTTATCTGGTCTTAAGTCGCAATGTACTACATGGTTTTCATGAGCTACTGCCATAGCACTGCAAATCTGTTGCATTAACCATAAAATACGAAGAAATGGCATTTGAGGGCTAAATGTAGTTTCTTTAGATAGAGAATGTCCTTTCAAAAGTTTCATTGCCATATAGGCTCCGCCTGTTGGCAAAGTACCATAATCATAGATCTTGATTATGTTAGGATGATCTAAACGTGCTGCGGCTAAAGCTCCAGTACGAAATCTGTTAACAGCTTCAGCATTATTTAAGAGCTGAGGAGAAAGTACTTTAACTGCGACTTGTCGCATTAAAATAACTTGTGTGGCCTTATAAACTACGCCCATTCGCCCACGGCCAATCAAAGAATCTAACTTATATTTGTCTAAAATCATTTTAGACCCAGGCCAAGAAAATACTAATTTATTCCCATCATCAGAACACACAGAAACATTATCATCAAAGCATAATGAACAGAGTGGGCATTCTTTCATTTGGTTTCCTCAAAAATTAACAATTCCCAGCAACTTAACATAACCTATAATTAAATTCAACTTTCTTTAATAATCAAAAATCTCTCGCAATAACAGTTTATTTTATGTAAAATCACGGCTTATTAGTATAAGCCCTATATCTACTAACTTTAACACTAAACCCTTTAATAGCTTAAAATATGTCTAAATTTAAAATTAGTTTTTCAATAGCATTAAAAGCTTTAATAGCCAGTGCAACAACAATGGCTATTAGTCTTTATTTAAATTTGCTCTACTTACCTCGACCATCTATTTTTAATGTAACTACTAATCCTAATCCACCTGTTTTGTGGGTAAGAGTTTTTATCTCTTGGTTGGTTTTGTTACTAGTTTTGGTAGGAATAGTTTCTTTAATCAGCAAATTTACTAGTAAATCTTCCTCAAACGAAACTTCTCAAGAACCAACAAATACAGAAAAGCCAATAATTGCAGCTTGGTTGATATTTACATTAGTAGCATTGCCTATTTCATTATTAACAATTCGTATAACAAATTATTTCAGCCCATCATTACGAAGTCACGTTAGCTATTCTTTAACAGAAGCTGTAAATTATGATGATAATATAACAATGTTATGGTTACTTTTGATTGCAGATAAAACTCAAACTCAGATTTTAATACCCCAAGCAATGCAAGCTAGTAGTGCTTCTTGCTTAAAAACACTATTTACACTTGGTATGAAACCTAAGAAAGAGCGTTTTCCTACTTTAATGTTACAAGCTGTGGCTGCTGGAAATGACAACCTTATCAAAGTTTTATTGGAAGAAGGAGTTTCTGTAAACTTTCAAACTTCTTATGGACAAACTCCCCTTTTAACAGCAGTAGAACAAAACCGTTCTGAAACGGTTAACTTGCTTTTAGCTTCCGGAGCTAACGTAAATATTTCAACTAAAGACTCTTATCCTTTATTAGTAATTGCTCTATTAAATGAAAACACCGCTATGATGCAAACTTTAATTAAAGCAGGTCTAGATGTAAAAGGTTGTAAATTAGGTAAGGAGTTTTCCTTGGTTCGTAAAGATTCTCCAGATAAAAAAAATCCACAAATTATAAAACTAGAAGCTGATTCTCCTATATTACTGCTAGCTGCTGTCAGTGCTAATGTAGAAGCAGTTAAAATATTGATTGCAGCTGGAGTAGATGTAAATCAAGCTAATTCTAGTAATCTTACTGCTCTGATGTGTGCTAAAGCTAGTTTATGTAGTCAATGTGAAGAAGCCTTGGTAGCAGCAGGAGCCAAATAGTCTATATAATAAGGTGCAAAAATGAAAATCGTTACTTGGAATGTAAATTCTATTCGTGTTCGATTAACACGATTACTTTCTTGGTTAGATCGCAATCAACCAGATGTTATGTGTCTTCAAGAAACTAAGGTGGTTGATTCAGATTTTCCATCAGAAGAAATAAAACAAGCTGGTTATTATTGTGAGTTTAGCGGACAAAAAAGCTATAATGGCGTGGCTATACTATCTAAAAACCCAGCAACTAATGTAATCAATTCCTTGCCAGGAGATCCCAGCGATCAAGAAAAACGTTTTCTCTGTGCTGAAATAGATGGCATTCAAATTATTAATGTCTATGTACCTAATGGTAGTGAACTAGGTTCAGAAAAATATCAATATAAATTAAACTGGTATCAACGCTTAAGAAATTTCCTAGACAATAACTTTAATACACAACAACAAGTTTTAGTTTGTGGAGACTTTAATGTTGCTCCAGATGATCGTGATGTTTGGGATGTTAAGCACTGGACAGGACAACTTCATTTTAGTGAACCAGAAAAATCGGCACATCAAAATCTAATGAACTGGGGACTAAAAGATGCATTGCGATTACACCATCCAGAAGCAGGCATTTATAGTTGGTGGGATTATCGTAGCCTAGGATTTCAACGAAATTTGGGTCTTAGAATCGACCATATATTAATTTCAGAACCTTTAGCTGCACGCTCTAAAGATGTATTGATAGATCGTAATGAACGAAAAGGAGAAAAACCTTCTGATCATGTACCTGTAACAGGTATCTTTCAATAGTAATATCTAGCCTAAACACTTGTAATTTCAATTGCTAGAATGACTTATTATTTATTTAGTAATTGAAATTCGAGCAGAAGGTTTACCAATATGAATATGTGGCCCAGTAGATGAACCTGCAATAGCTCTATCGAAAGCTTGAAAAGGAATACCTGAGCTTCTTAAGAAACTTATTAAAGCTTGTCCTTCTTCACTTTCCGGATTAACTCCTACATCCATACAATTACGATGGTCAAACCCTAAGCGATCATGCGTAGGGCTTTGACCATACGCAGTTATTGGTAAGCCTTTTCCAAATCTATTTTGGAAAAATTTTTGTACAACAGGGCTATCTTGTAAAGACCACTGAGTAAAACCGCTATAGCGAATAATGCCTGCACTAACACGATAACTTGGAGCATTAGGTAAAGGAGGGTTTAAGGCCAAATCTTTAGCAGCTTCAGCTTCTACTAAAAGGTTATCAGCTTCAGCTAATTCTTTTTCAAGGTTTGTCAGTTTGTTACGAGTGTTATTAAGTTCTGCTTCTACTTCTTCCAATTCACGACGAGCAATGATTCCTGCTTTGTAAAGCTCTTGTCTTTTCTTTAGCTTTTCAGTTTGTTTTTCAATATCTTGTTGATGGAAACCTATTAGCTTTTCTATGCTAGCTTTATAGTCTTGGGTAGATTGAATTAAACGCTCTGTTAATTCAACTTGTTGTTTATCTATAATAGGCTGTTTTTCTTTGTGTTGGTTAACAAGAGCTTCCACTTTAAGAGGAAAGTTGGCAAAGAAAAATAAGACCACTAACATTAGACTTTGAGTAATTTTAATTCTTCTAAAAACTTTTACCAACATAATCTTACTTACTATAGTAATCTATATTATCTTATATTACTACTCATCTGAGTCACTATAATCACTTAGTAAATTTCGTCGGCGTTGGAAAATTCTATCAATAGACAATTTAACCAAGCGTCGTCTCATATCATCATTTTCTTCTACAACAATAGCAAAAGCACATGCCCAGGCCCAATGGTTTTCACGCCAATGAATAACCTTTTCTTGGCTATTCCAAAGATGGTTTTTTCCACATCCACAAATTATTTCTTCTTGTGTTGCTTTATCACAATCACAATATTGCCATTCAGGATTAGACATTACTTCAATTTCCTTTCACTACCCTAACCACATTATTTTTCTTGTCTGTAATAAACAAATTACCTTGTTTATCAAGAGCAATATTTGTTGGCATTGCAAGACCTGCTTTTAGAGCTGGTCCATTATCTCCAGTATATAGATCTATTCCATTTCCTGCTACTGTGCTGATAATAGCACTACGTCCATCAATACGACGTATTCGGTTATTAGCCGAGTCTGCCACAAAAATATTGTTGTCTTTATCAACTACAATCGATTTAGGAAACTGAAAACTAGCTTTTTTAGCTAATTTGCCATCACCTTTAAACCCTATTTTACCACTTCCTGCTATTGTAGTAATTATTCCAGACTGTAAATTTAGACTTCGAATTCGATTATTATCATCTGCAATAAGCAAATTATTGTTAGAATCCAATGCCAAACCTGCTGGATTATTTAAACTAGCATTAACAGCTTGTCCACCATCGCCACTAAAACCTATTTGTCCATTACCGGCTATGGTAGTAATTATTTTAGTTTGTGCATCAACCTTGCGAATTCGTTGGTTTAAAGTATCAGCAATAAATAAGTTTCCGACTGAATCAATAACCATTGAGCTTGGGCTATTTAACTGTGCATTGATGGCAGACCCAGTATCTCCTTTAAACCCTGCAATTCCATTCCCTACTACCGTAGTAACTACACTAGTAAGAGCATCTATTCGACGAACTCGATTACTTTTTTCTAGAATAAAAACATTGCCTTTTACATCTGTTACAACAGCAATTGGTTCAGAAAGGTCTGTATCCAGAGCTAGTTTACCTTCTCCATTAAAACCATTTCTTCCTGTACCTGCTATAGTAGTAATAATGCCAGTGCTAGAATCTACTTGGCGAACTAAATGATGGAAAGTATCTGCAATAAGCAAATTGCCGTCAGCATCAATATTTAAGCCTGTAGGAGCAACTAACTTGCTTGCCTTCGCCAACTGCCCATCTCCAATACCAATACCTGCAATTCTATTGATAATCCCAGTAGAAAAATCTACTTGACGAATTTGATCATACCCCCCATCCACAACAAATAAAGAACCTTCCTGACTAACAGCTAAATTAATAGGAAAAATTGTGGCATCTATAGCGGCTCTTCCATCTCCATTATCAGCTCTTAATACCCTTGTTCCATTACCTGCTATAGTTTTAATTACTCCAGTAGTAGCATCTACCATCTTTATTTTTGTTTCATCTGCAATAAAAATATTTCCATTTGTATCTGTAGTAACACTAAGTGGAGAAATCAAACTAGTTCTAGTAGCCAAATCTCCATCATTAAAAGAACAATTCAAAGACCTAAAAGGATTACAAGCATTTCCGGCAACTGTACTTAAAACACCTGTTTGGCTATCAACTCGACGAATCCGATTACTGATTAAGATATTATCTGCACGTGGTTCTGCGTTAGTATCAACAATAAGCAAATTATCTTGATTATCCATTGCTATTGCTATGGGAATCAAGTTAGCTTGTTTAGCTTGCTCGCCATCCATACTAACCCCTGGCCTACCACTACCAGCAAAGGTAGAAATTATTTTAGTGTTAGCATCAATGCGACGAACTCTAAAAGATTCTATCTGCAACATATACAAGTTTCCGGCTTTATCTATAGTTAAACCAAAAGGATTAGTTAGACTTGTTTCTGTTGCAACAACATTATCTTTATCTTCATTAGCATTCCCATTGCCAGCAAATGTTGTAATAACACTACTATCTGCATCTACTCTTCTGATACGGTTATTACCTGAATCAGTAATAAATAAATTACCTCGTTCATCTAAAGCTAAACCTGT
The DNA here is from genome assembly GCA_039812885.1 of Blastocatellia bacterium. GTDB lineage: Bacteria > Acidobacteriota > Blastocatellia > Chloracidobacteriales > JADJPF01 > JADJPF01. The sequence continues at coordinate 395,713 of JBDIBI010000003.1, read as the reverse complement.
GGGAAAATTCAAGCTAGCTGTAACAGCAGGTTCAGCATCTCCAGTAAAACCAGCTTTTCCATTACCTGCTATAGTAGTTATCATTCCTGTACTTAGATCTATTTTTCTTACTCTATGGTTGTTTGTATCTGCAATTAGTAGGTTCCCTTTTTTGTCAAAAATAACGGCTTTAGGAGAATTTAAGCTTGCTTGACTAGCTAGGCCACCATCTCCAAACGCGCGATCGCTACCAACAATAGTAGTAATCTCACCATTAGCTAAATTACTAGGCAACAGGGAAAACAATTGTTTATAATTATTAGATCTAGAAAAATTTCTAGCAGGAAATAACAAAGTAATAGTAACAACAACAAATAGACTAAATACAAAGAACTTTTTCATACCCTTTTATCTTTTTCGGCGTTTTATTTTTTGATTCTGACTTAGTAAAGTATATCCTATCATTTTGTAAAGTAGTCTTGCCCCAACATTTGCATCCCATTCACCGCCATTTAATGATGGAGCAACTTCTGTTAAATCAAAACCTATGATCTTACGACCAGAGCGAACTAAGCCAGCAAGTAAAGCTATTACTTCTTGAAAAGAAAGTCCACCAGGTACAGGCGTTCCTGTATTTGGACAAAGCGTTGGATCTAAACCATCTATATCAAAAGAAAGATAAACTTGTTCTGGAAGATCCTTAATTATTCCTTCTACAATTCTAGCCCAAGCAACACCTTCAAATTTATGTGCCATCAACACTTCGTCAAAATAAGTAACTACTCTTCCATGAGAATCTTGAACAAATTTTAGTTCACTTTCACAAAAATCTCTAATACCAACTTGAACTAGTTTAGTAACCCTTGGTAAGTGAGTCATTACATTATACATAATAGAAGCATGTGACCATTGAAAACCTTCATAAGCTTCTCTTAAATCACAATGAGCATCTAGATGCAAAATTCCAAAACCATTGTAAGCTTCGGCATGAGCTTCAATTGCTCCAAAAGGCGTGGCATGATCTCCACCTATAACACCTACAATTTTGTTTTTAACTATTAAATCTCTAGTTGTTTCATAAACAATATGGTTAACTTTGCCACAATATTCATTAACTTTATCTAGATTGAATTGTAGGCGAGGAGAATTTGTAACCTCTCCACCATTTTCAATTATTGATTGAGCAAGTTTCTTGGCTTTGCGGTTATATTCTTGAATTTCAACCGATTCTGCAAGCATATAAATGCCAGCTTCATAAGGTCGGCCTGTTGTGTAATCATAAAGATCTACTTGCTTACTAGCATTAAAAATAGCCGAAGGGCCTAGCGAAGTCCCTCCACCATAAGAAGTTGTGGCTTCAAATGGTACAGGAATCAGTGCAACTTTACTATCTTCTAATGTATTTGGCAGCCCAAAAACACCTGAATCTGCCTGTGCAGCAGCGTTAGGATCAAAATTTTCCATAGTCTATAAAAATGCTCTAGTTAAATTTTCTGCTCCATTAGGTGTAACATGAATGTTATCCTCTATTCTAATTCCACCTAAATGACTTAACTTGTCTATTGTACCCCAATTAAAAAGTTCTTTATCAGAACCAATTCTAAAAGGTTCAAGCAACATTGGGATAAAATAAAATCCAGGTTCTATAGTAAAAACTTGTCCAACCTCAATATTTCGAGTAAAGCGTAAAAACTTATACTCAGAAGGTGGAGGGGCTGGAGTACCTTCTTTATCAGCTACATGACCTGATACATCATGCACTTGTATACCCAGCAAATGACCTATTCCATGAGGAAAGAATGGATGTGTAAATCCTCGCTCAAATATTTCTTGGGCTGAAAGCTTTATAAATCCTAAGTTTGACAATATTTCTGCTATACCTATATGTGTTGCCTTATGTATATCTATGTAAGAAACTCCTACTTGTACTTTAGCAACTAAAGAGAGTTGTAATTTTTCCATCTCATCAAGAAGCTTTTGAAATAGTGAGTCTGAACCTTCTCTTAAGTAAGTTCTAGTAATATCACTAGCATAGCCAAATATTTTTGCTCCAGCATCAATTAAAAGCAAATTTGCGTTTGCAGCTTCTTTTCCACGTTTATGTTGGTAATGCAAAACAGCAGCTTTTTCATTTAGTGCAACAATATTGGTATAAGGAGTATCAGTTTCTACACCATCTATTGCACTTAAGTAATCTCTATGAATTTCTCTTTCGCTAAGACCAGCTAAAAATGAAGCTTTTGCAGCACGATGCCCACAAGCAGCCCGTTCATTAGCTAGCTTTATACAGGCCACTTCATAAGAAGTTTTTATTGCACGAGCAAAATCTAATCTAGTCATCAACATTCTTGGTTGAACTAAATCAGCAGCAATTCCCCATTCTTGAGCTAATGAAGCATTATTTCCAATATAAGCAAAATTCTTTAAGTTAGGTAACTGAGCAGGAATTTGTTCTACTTTACTAACTTCAACTATTTGAAACTCTGATTGCCAATGATTTTCTTTAGCTACAGGTGTTTCATACCAAAAATCTTGAGGCACATAGCGAAAGAGCTTTAATGGTTTTTCAGGTTGAAACAGCAAAAAGTGTTCTGCACCTTCTAGAGGAACCCAATGAGTAAAATGAGGAACAGGACGAAAAGCTATATGGTTGTCATCAGCAAAATAATAAGCCTCAGTTCCAGAATGAATTAAGATTCCATCTAGAGCTAAACCTTTATTCTTTAATTCGTTTAATGTTGCAGTGTAATTATTTTTAAGTGTTTCAATATGATTTTGGTAAAGTTCTGCTAATTGCATTATACCCACTCCAAAGCGCCTTTTTTCCAAGCATAAAAATAACCAACAATTAAAATTCCTAAAAAGACGATTATTTCTACAAGTCCAAAAATAGCTAATTTATCGTAAACAATAGCCCAAGGAAACAAAAATATTGTTTCAACATCAAAAACTAAAAATAGCATTGCTATCAAATAATAACGAACCGAGTAACGTTCTCTAGCATCACCTACTGGATCATTACCACATTCATAAGCTTTTAGTTTTGTAGGTTCATAAACTGTTCGTCTTAAAAAACTAGAAATATTTAGTGCTATTACAGGAAAAGCTATAGCAATAAGTAACAATAATAAAATAGGCAAGTAATTAGCTGTAGGACTAGGAAGATCATTTACAGGAAGAGGAGGATTATCTTCTGGTGCTTCCATTGGAATAGTAGGAAGTTGTTCTTCTTGCAATAAAATATTTGCTATCAACATTGTATTCTAGGAACTTTCTATATTTTGATGTAAGAACAAGGTTTATCCCTGCTAGTTCACTTTTGACAGATGGGCAAGGACAAGCCTTGCCCATCTGTCAATCTAATGGTTAATCGCCTATTGTCTAGCAGTAGGAGTTAATTGTAAAGAAACTTTTTGACCATCTCGTAAAACTACCACTTCCACTTCTTTGTTTGGCTGAAGTTCTTGTAAAACATAAGTATAGTCTTGAACACTCTTAATTGTTCTACCAGCTAAACTTACAATTATATCTCCGCCTTTTAGGCCAGCTTTTTCTGCTGGACTTCCAGGACGAACCCCAGAAAGTTTTACCCCTTCAACTTGTTCAGCATATTCTGGAACTGAGCCTACATAAACTCGGAAACTACTATTCATGCTACGACGTTCGCCTTCAGCCTTAGCTCGTGTAAACTCAATACGTGAATCTTGAGTTAACAATTTTGTAGCAATATCTCCAACAAGAGTAACAACAGCTTGTTCACTAAGCACATTAATGCGATCTGCCGTATCAGAAGGCTTATGATAGTCATCATGAACCCCAGTAAAGAAAAATAGTACCGGAACATCTTTACCATAAAATGAAGCATGATCACTTGGCCCATAGCCATCATCTTGGAATTTCAATATAAAGCCACGAGTTTTATTTAAATCTTCAAGCATTGATTTCCATTGTGGTGAAGTTCCAATTCCACCAACTACCAAACTATCATTCTTCATACGGCCAATCATATCCATATTAAGCATTGCTACAGTTTGATTTAGAGGAAATAGCGGTTGTTTATTAACATAATGAGAAGAACCTAAAAGACCAAGTTCTTCACCTGAAAAGGCAGTAAATAGAACACTGCGGCGAAGAGCTTGTTTATTTGCACCTAACACACGGGCTAACTCTAAAAGTCCAGCTACACCTGAAGCATTATCATCAGCACCATGATGAATTCCGCCTGCATCGCCAGCTAAGGATTCTGGCCCACCTAAACCTAAATGGTCATAGTGAGCACCTAATACAACAGCTTCTTTCTTAAGTTTTTCATCTGTTCCTTCTATCCAGCCTACTACATTATAGGTTTTCTTCATTTCACGGATAACATCTGTAGTAACTGATAAAGTAAGTTTATCTAAAGTAAATGTTTGGCCAGCACCTTTTTCACTACCTTCTTTTTGCAAGACTTCAACTGTTTTACCTAAACTTTTTAGAAGGTTATTAGCAGCAGTTTTACTTATACGCAAAGCTACAATACCTGAATCAGAATAATTGCCATCATCTCGACTACGAGCATCTTTTAGACTTTCAGCTTCAGAAATAAAGATAACAGCTTTAGCTCCATGTTCACGTGCTGCTAATGCCTTACGTCTAGCAGATAAATATTCAGCAAATTTACCTTGTGAGTTATTACCTTCAGGGCTAAATGGCAAAAGCAAAACTATTTTATCTTTAACATCTATTTTTGCATAATCATCATAATTAATATTTGGAGCGCTAATTCCATAGCCAGCTAAAACAACTTCGCCACTAACCGAACTACTACTAGAAAAGTTATAAGGCAAGAAATCTTCTTTTAGTTGAAACTCAACATTTTGACCATCATTTTTAGCTTTTAAGCTAGTACTTGAGCCATTTTTTACTCCAGCTATAAATTCAAACTCTTGGAAGAAACTTGTTCCATTAGCTGGTTTTAAGCCATATTCCTTAAATTGACTAACTATATATTCCGCAGCCTTTTCACATCCAACAGTTCCAGAACGCCGTCCTTGTAGTTCATCAGAGGCTAAATACTTAATATGTTTGCTAATAGCTTCTGATGAAACTGTAGGAGCCGCAGTTAAAGCAGCTTCTTTATTTGCAATTCTACTAGAATGATCACTTGTAGCTTGTGCCCAAGCCATTATGCTACAAAAAGTTATAGATAAAATTGTCACCCAAACAAAAACAGTACGTTTTAATGGAAATGCTTTTACATAAGAATGCTTAGACATAAATACTTCTCCAAACCAACTAATATAGCCTTTGTGTTTATTAGGTAGGGACAACCCTACAATTTGCCCAAAGATACACTAGAAATAGTAAATTTTGATGAATGTTAGAATAAGTTTGTAGCTTTGATGATACTTGTTAGAAATAACTTGTCAATCCAAGCGGAAAGATCTAGGGAAAAGATTTAAAAATTTTGAATCTTTTTTAATGTTTTGGCGTGTAAGTTCCTAACGACCAGGGGAACCCCCCAAAGGGTAATGGGCATTTCGGCTAAGATTCCTTCAGAGAATTCGTGGGCAAAACAGAATTCTGCCCGAAGTGTCCTACTACCCTACTTTCAATCTAGCTTAGTTTTACTCTCAATAACTATTAGTTTTATTTCCTATAATCTCTCTTTAATAAATCCTGCCATTGGTGTATCTTAAATCTAGATAACAATTTGTTTAACCAGTATTTATGTTCTTAGAAATTTCTAATTGAGTCACTTCAAAAAGTGTCACAGCCATTCCTATCAGCTAATGTTTTTTTCTAATAAGCTAGGGCTATAAAAAGGAGGCGTTTATGTCAACCCAAAAAACTTGTAACTTCTGCCGTAATCCAATAGATGAGCCTTCAGAAAATATCTCACAAACTGAACAAAACATTAGAGAAAGACTTATTGATGAAATAAGAGCTATAGATTACTTGCTAAAAGAAACACCTGCTTGGCGTGCTAGCAATCTAATTCAACCTTCTACAGAACAAGAACTTTTTCGCTTTTATGGTACACGCCGTCAAAATCTGTTCCAAGCCCTTTATCCACCAGTAGTTCAAGAAACACCTATTAAGGAAACTGCTACTAATCAACCCCTTTCAAATACTGTTACAAGTTCTGTAAACGACAATAGTCTTAAGCAAAATTTTGTAGTGAAAAACACTTCTCCTGGTCTAGAAAACCTTGATATTAACCTAAATCTAGAAGGCGCATCTCCGCCAAACCCAGCATTGCAAAATCCTTTAATACCAGCTAGTTTAGAAACAACAACTACACAACAACCTGTAAAACAGCCTCCACTAATTAGAGATTCTGCTCCTAGAAAAATCTATACTTATCAAACCCCTCTGCCTCCTCCAGAACCCCCAAAATCCCTTGGAGAATTAGTTTCTGAAAATATCAACTATATTTTTGCTGCCTGTGCAGCTCTTTTTGTTGGAGGTATTGCACTTTATTATCGTAATGAACTTTATCATGGGTTGACCCAACCTATTACACAAGCAATAATCTTGATGTTATTAACCTTAGGCTTCTTGTTTTCAGGAAGTTACATAGTCCGCAAAACATCAGAAAATATAACAGGCCGCACTCTTGCGCTAGTAGGTGCTTTACTTGTTCCAATCAATCCTTGGTTTTTAGTTCGTTCTCATTTAATTGCCGATTCTGGACATGGTTGGATACTTGGAATATTTTGTACATTGCTTTATATTTCAATGACTTACCTTCTCAAAGACCCTTTGTTTGTCTATTTAAGCTTAGTCACTGGAATGATAACTACTTGGGTAGGAGTATACCTATTTTCTCATAATGTAGTTAGCCTTAGCTTATATGCTGTAGCACTTATTACATACTCAATTCTAGCACTATTAACAGAACAAATCTTCAAACCTCAACAACCAGGAGTAGAGTTTTCTAGAGAAAAGTTTGGTCGACCATTTTTTCATTTTGCTCAAGTAGGAATAGCCATAACTTTGCTTTTCTATACTCCACTAGTTGGATTTCTTCCTAAAGAATTTATTGCAGCAAAAGAATATTTTGACCCTAGTTATAATAGCTTAATGACAGCATGTTTAGCTTTAGCCGCTGCTTTTGCTTATGGATATTCTGGTGCAATGCGCCGCTTAAAATACTTTATCTATCTATCAATTGCAGCAATATATTGGTCAGAAATCTCACTATTTATTCACTTAAAACCTAGCTTTGGACTAGCAGCACTAATAACAGCCATAACAACTTTTACTCTTGGTTTAGGAGCTAAAAAATCTGAATTAGAGCAATTTTATAAACAACCAGTTGCTATGGTAACAACAATTATTGGAAATGGTTACATTGGGTTAGCAGTAATTTTCTTAATGCTAAATATAACTACTAGTTGGTCATTAATTTTAGCTTTTTTAGTAGTTGGAGCAATGTTCCAAACAAAAGTTACTCAAACCAATGAAACTAACTCTATTTATATAGGTAGTTTACTAGGTTTAACCATTTACATGCTAAGTTTAACTAAACTAGCTTTAGACAAAGATTTCTATCTATTATTACTTCCAGTTCCTTCAGTAATTTCTTTAGTACTCAGCTACACAGCCAAAACTAAAAACCAAGCTTTAGCCAGAAGTTGGCAGCAAGTTTCTTTATTTGCTGTTGGTGTAGCCGTTTATAAGTTGGTTCAATTCTCTACCTCTTATCACATTACTAGTTTAACTTTTTCTATATTCTCTTTAGAAATCGCTTTGATTATAGCTACATTTAGCTATTTAGTTGAAGAAGAAATACATAAGCTAACTACAGCCATTATTTCAGGCGGTATTTTAGTAATTTCCTATAGTTTTATGCTAAACCATATAGGCTATCTACAACGTAGAGAAGCTCTTACAGCCTATGCTGGATTAGTACTTGCTTACTATGCAATTTCAAGAATTGGATTTTTATGGGAAGAAATTAAACAAGCATTGTCTTATTTATCTACAGCATTAGCTGGATTTTTATTGTTAATTTGTCTAGTAGCCATTTCAGTAGCAGTTTTTGAAGTACATACAAATGCTCTAACTCAAAGTCTACCTATAGTTTTGGCTTTAGCTTTAATAGGAGGCAAACAAGCTTGGCATTTATATAATGATCGTGACTTATTGCAAGCTTCTGTATTTGCTTGTACTTGGCCGATTTTCTTAAGCTCAGTTTTAGTTCTATTAAATGTAAGCAGAATGGAATATTTTTGCATAACAGAAATAGCTTTAGCCTTTGGTTATTTTGTTCTAGCCTATAAATTAAGACAAGAAACAAATTATCAGATAGATATTATTTTTGAAGCTCTAGCAAACTTGCTAACTGGAGTTAGCGCTTTGGGTTTATTAGTCTTTGGTTATACCTATAAATACCCTAACTTTAGTTTTTCTAAGCTTTCTGTTTTTGGTTATTTAGCAATAGTTGGTTTCTATTTCCTAGCAACAGTTATATCAACCAAACAAAGTCAAATAACTAGTTATGCCCAAGTTACTTTTAGCGTTCTGTTAGTTCTTATTTCTTTATTTGGAGTCAATCTTGGGTTGCAAAATTGGTCAGATTTAGCAGCAATTCTAACTCCAGTGCTAATTATTTATCTATTTTTAGCTAGAAAGCTAGAAGATACAAAATTTGCTGGAGCAAGTTTAATGGTGGCTCAAGTAGCTCAACCAATAGTAATGTTTTTAGGAATTTGGTCAGGTCTTTTTAGAACTTCTCTTCCATTAAGTAGTTCTTTATTTTTTGGAGAGTTTGCAACTTTCTACCTTTGTTTAAGTATTCTCAAAAAACAAGTTAATACTCTCTATGTTTCAGTATTTATTTGGGGAATTTCTTTATGGAAAGTACTAGATCATTTTGAGGTAGCAGCTAGTTTCTTAACTATTTTTTATGCAATTTATGGTGCAGTTTTACTAGTTATAGCTGACAAAGATGAAGTTAATTATAATTGGGCTAAACCTGCTCTTTATAACTGTGGACACTCAATTTTAGCTATTTCTGGAGTTGGGTTAGTTGGACAAACATTTGTCTCATTAAACTTAAATGATGAACACTTAACACCTTATGTTGTTTCCCTATTGATGATGCTTGGTATTTTTGGTTGGATGAGTGTACAGCTAAAAGACCAAACCATTAAAAATACATATAGAATGGCAAGCATTTTTCTAGCAGCAATGACTTACTTAACTATTGGGATTCGCTTAGGATTTAGCCTCTTTGATCAAACTGAATTCTATAGCATCCCTCTTGGAATCATTTTATTGTTGGTTGGCTACAATGCTAAAAAGAACTCTGATGATTCGGCAAACATTTGGTTCTCTTCTGGAAGTCTTTTATGGATATTGCCAACACTACTACATGCAATGAGAGCTAGATTTATAGCTGGAGAATCTTCTACTGGCTATGATTTTTTACTAATTTTAATTACACTAGTACTAATGATAGGTGGCATTTTACTACAGATTAAATCTGTTACCACACTTGGTCAAGCAGGTTTTATTTTAGAGTTAGCAATCATAGTATTTAGTGCTGTTAAATGGGAACAACAAGGTTTATCCGTTCTAATGATCTTACTAGCAGTAGCAATATTTATTTCTGCTTGGACAGTTCATTATTATTATAAGAAACGCAAGAATGTAAATTAAATAACACAAAAAATTATGGAAAAATTTGAAAAAGATAAGCACATTATTTTACAAGGCGATACTATAGAAATCTTATCAAATGAAATTCCAGACAATTCAATTGATCTTATTTTTGCAGATCCCCCTTATAACATTGGCAAATGTTTTAAGGGGACTAAAGATAAATGGGAATCCTCAAAAAGCTATCTTGAGTGGTGTTATATTTGGTTAGATTTATGTATTAGTAAACTTAAAAATACTGGTAGTATGTACGTAATGACATCTACTCAACATATGCCTTATTTTGACATTTATCTAAGAGAGAAAATTTCTATATTATCTAGAATAGTATGGTTTTATGATAGTTCTGGGGTGCAAGCTAGGAAGCATTTTGGGTCAATGTATGAGCCAATTCTTTTTTGTGTAAAAGACAAAAATAATTACACTTTTAATACTCAAGATATTAAAGTTGAAGCCAAGACAGGAGCAAAAAGAAAGCTAATAGACTATCGAAAGCCTATTCCTAGTCTTTACAATTCTGAAAAAGTTCCTGGCAATGTTTGGCAATTCCCAAGAGTAAGATATCGTATGTCTGAATACGAAAACCACCCTACTCAAAAACCTATAGCACTTCTTGAAAGGATAATCAAAGCAAGTTCAAATGTTGGGGAAACTGTTTTGGATCCTTTCTCTGGCACTTTTACCACATCCTTTGTAGCCAAAAGGCTTGACCGAAAATCTATAGGAATAGAAATAGAAGAAGACTACCTAAAAATCGGGTTACGTCGGCTTGAACTTCTGACTCATTACAAAGGTAGCGAACTAAAAAAAGACCCTAAAACTTTCCGTAAAACAAATTGAAAGAACTCTGCTACTACTTAAAGTACTTACAGGTATTTTGAGTAAGTATGTTTTCTGCAAAAAGAACCAAAGTAAACTGTAGTTACACCTCTAAGGCAAAAGCCACAAGAACTAGAAACAATATGAAAGCAATAGGAGCAGGGACGTTAATCTGCTGGAGATGCTACAAGCAGTTTACATTGGTTATAATTTCGAGGAGGAAAAGAGCTGGTATAATAAGCAGTTGCAACCTAATGTTCATCACAAACTTACTCCCAATCTCTAGCCCACTGTTAAGATGAGCTATTTATTTTAGGGGGTTGCCAAGTTGACTTTCCCAAAGTCTATTGCCCTGGAGGATAAACAGGTTGAACCAAGCCTATTCCAATAGCATAACGAACTAGTTCAGCAACTGTGTGAATATCAAGTTTTTTCTTAATGTTTTCACGATGTGCTTCTGCTGTCTTATGACTGATATTTAGTTTTCCACCTATTTCTTTACTAGTTGCACCTTCTGCAATTAGTTGTAAAACCTCTTTTTCACGAGAAGTCAAATTAACGTTATAAATGCCATAATTAACTTTGGTCATTTTATTTACTCCTTGTAACTTATTAGTGCCATTATCTGACAAGCTAAGGATAACACCATAAGCGTAAACAACTAATAAACATCACATTAAAATTTCATAAATGAAATTTTTGGACTTTTCTACGAAACCCAAATATTAGCAGTGTGTTGTGAGAAATTTATTGATATAGCAAAGAATAGATTTCACCAGATTTTTTGGTAAATTTAGCAATATATTTAGGTTTTATTTAGTTAAGTTTATAAATTGCGTAATTTAAGCAACTAGCAAATCCTACCCAAAGCAAATATGGAATTAATAAAATGCTTGCTATTTTACTTACTTTCCAAAAGGATACTATTGTTACTATAATTGCAGCAAATAAAAGAATAATGTCTACTAGAGCTAATGAAATGTTATGCAAGTTAAAAAATATAATTGACCATATTGCATTTAGTGTTAGTTGGATAAAAAATACTAAAATAGGCATTTTAGCTTTTTCAGATTTAACCCAAATGAGCCATAAAGAAATTCCCATTAATGTATATAAGGTTGTCCAAACAGGACCAAATAAGTAGTTTGGGGGATTCCAACTAGGTTTTTGTATTTGTGTATACCAAGTTTTTATTTCTGGAATTGTAAAATATGAACCTACTCCGGCAGCAAAAAAGCAAATTACTAGAGAAATTACTAACTTCAAAACAGTTTTACTATCTATTTTTATATTTTTTCCCATATATTAGAAATCTATCTTTTTAACAATAAAATCTTTATCAACTAACTAATAAAACATAACATTTACCCAAAGTTATTTGATCTCCTGGATTTAATGAACATTTATCTATTTTTTGACCATTAACTTTTGTGCCATTTTTAGAAGCAGTGTCAAAGATTTCCATTCGCTCATCCGAATGAACTACTATGCAACAATGTCTACGAGAAATAGCTTTATGATCTATAACAATATCATTATCTTCAAAACGCCCTATTAGATTTTTTCCATACTTTAGAGGGTAAGTATTTAAGCCTATTGTTACAGAATAACTAGAATCTTTACTAACTTCTTTATAAATAGGTTCTTCTAAACAAATTTCTCCTGCATTACTTTTAATTTCTAAATCTTCTAGTATTATGGTATGTGAACCTCTTGAATCTTCTATATCTAAGTAAACTACCTTAAATAGAGTTTGTCTAACAGGATCAGAAGATAAATGATAATTTCCTAATGGATCCCTCATAAAATACCTCCTGCATTAAAACCTTAAAGAAGATTTAGAAAACATATAAAAAGATTTTCTTCTAATCCCATAATAATTCTTATCGTAACCAATAAAATATTTCTCAAGAAGTATCATAACTATCTCAAAACTTTTACGATACAACTCACCATTAGTTTTATGTTGAATATTGTTTTTTGTTAGTGACCTTAATACTACATTTTATAGAATAAGTAAAGCTACATAATTTTGTGCTTTTAGCAAAATCCATTGTTTCAACATTAATCAGCATTAAAAAGAAACTTTTGCTTTTACAATGTTGTATTTACTATTATTTGTTTTACTCCTAAGTTAGGTAAGTGAGTATTTGTTTATCCGCCACAAATCAATCTATAATAAAACTTTTTGTTATAGCACTTTTACCTACACCTCATATTAAGAAAGGAATAGCGATGCGAAAGTTACTTTTGCTTTTTGCATTAATTTTAGTATTTCCCTTATTAGCTATTGCACAAGAAGGTGATTTAACTAGACTTCTACGTTTTCCAGATATCTATAAGGACAAAGTTACATTTGTTTACGGAGGAGATATTTGGATTGCCTCTTCTACAGGAGGTACAGCTCGTAGACTTACTTCACACCCAGGACAAGAACTTTTTCCAAAATTTTCACCTGATGGAAATTGGATTGCCTTTTCTGCTGAATATAGTGGAACTAGACAAGTTTACGTTATGAATGTTAATGGAGGAGAACTTCGTCAATTAACATTTTACAATGATGTTGGTCCACTTCCACCTCGTGGTGGGTTTGACTACCAAATTCTAGACTGGACTCCTGATGGAAAAAATATTGTATTTCGCGGTAATCGCGTACCTTGGGGAGATCGGATGGGACGTCCATTTGTCATACCTTTAGAAGGTGGAATGGAAACACCTTTAATAATTCCTGAAAGTGGTGGAGGTAGATTTTCACCTGATGGAACTAAGTTTGTTTACACCCCTATTGAACGTGAAAACCGTACTTGGAAACGCTATCGTGGCGGACGTGCACAAGATGTTTGGATTTATGACCTAAAAGCCAATACAACAGAAAAAATTACAGACTATGTTGGTACAGATAACCAACCTATTTGGATCGGAGACAATATTTACTTTACTTCCGACCGAGAACATACACTTAATATATATGCTTACAATACTAAAACTAAGCAAACACATAAAGTAACTAATCATAATGACTATGATGTATTATGGCCTAGCAGTGCAGACCACAAAAACATTGTTTATCAATTAGGTGGATATGTTTATAAACTTGATACTGCTACAGAAAAAACTGAGCGAGTTCCTATTCAAGCTCTTGGCGATATGCCTCAAACAATTCCTTACTACAAAAATGTTAAATCATTTGTAGATAGTTATGGCCTTTCTCCCTCAGGAGTTAGAGCAGTCTTAAGCGCTCGTGGAGATATTTTCACTGTGCCTGCTAAAGATGGCGAAATTCGTAATATTACTCTAAGTCCTGGTATCAGAGAAATGGATCCATCTTGGTCACCTGATGGTAAGTGGATTTCTTACCTTAGTGATCGCAGCGGAGAATATGAAGTCTATATAAGAAAAGCTGATGGAACAGGCGAAGAAAAACGCATCACTACAGATGGAGATATTTGGAGATTTCCTCCTGTCTGGTCACCTAATAGCAAATACTTAATGTTTGGTGATAAAAAACAACGTTTGCGCTATGTAAATATCAATGATGGAAAGATAGTAGATGTAGATCACAGTGCTAATAATGATATAACTACTTACACTTGGTCACCTGATAGTAAATGGATTGCTTATAGTAAAAATGCTGATAACAATTTTTCTATTATTTGGTTACACTCATTAACAGATGGCAAAAATTATCAACTAACTAGTGGATTAACTGATGATGACTCACCTGTTTTTGATGCTAAAGGTAGATATATTTATTTCACCTCAAATCGAGATTTTAACCTTACTTTTAGCGCTTTAGAATTTAACTATGTTCCAACTAACCTTACTAGAGTATACGTAGGCATCTTATCTAAAGATGGGCCAGCACTTTTCTTACCTACCAGTGATGAAGAGAAAAAAGGTAGTAGCCCAGATAAAGAGGCTAAAGAAGGTGAAGAAGGTAAGGATAACAAAGAAGGCAAGGACAAGAAAAAAGCTGACAAAGAAGGTATTGATGTAAAAATCGATATAGCAGGCTTTGAAAATCGCGTTCGAGCCATTCCTGGTGCACCAGGCAATTATCGTTCCCTCAATGCAAATGACAATGGTGTATTTTACATAACTGGTGGCTCGTTAAAGTTTTACAACATAGAAGCCAAAAAAGAAGAAAGCATTCTAGATGGTATTGGTAGTTATGATCTTTCTGCAGATGGGAAAAAAGTTATTTTCTCTCATGGTGATGACATAGGTATAGTTTCAGCTCAAGCAGGTCAAAAAAATACTGACGGTCTTCTAGCACTTAATAAGCTAGATATGAAAATTGATCCTAAGGCTGAATGGAAACAAATGTACAACGATGGTTGGCGCATTTGGCGAGATTGGTTCTATGACCCAACTATGCATGGCGTAGATTGGAAAAAAATGCATGACCGTTATGAAGTAATGGTACCATATATCGCTACTCGTCCTGATTTAGACTTTATTTTAGGTGAGTTAGGTGGAGAGCTTAATGCTGGTCACGTTTATGTAAATCCTGGAGATAATCCACGTGTTCCAAGACTTGAAGGAGGACTTTTAGGAGCAGAAATTGTTGCTCATTCTTCAGGGTACTTTCAAATTGACAAGATTTTCCCTGGTGAAAATTGGCATGAAGCCTTCCGCTCACCATTAACTGAACCTGGAGTAAATGTCAAAAAAGGAGAGTTTATTCTAGCCGTTGATGGCCGTTCATGTAAAGAAGTCAAAAATTTCTACCAATTAATGGAAAATCGTGCAAATAAAGTGGTTACCTTATTGGTCAACAATAAACCAACTTTAGAAGGTGCTCGTGAAGAAAAAGTAAGACCAATTACCAAAGAAAGTAACTTAAGATATTTAGATTGGGTACAATCTCGTAGAGAGTTTGTAGAAAAAGCTTCTGGTGGTCGCATTGGTTATATTCACTTACCAAATACTGCTAATGAAGGCAACAGGGAACTTTTCAAATACTTTTTCCCACAAGTTGACAAAGAAGCTTTAATTATTGATGATCGTTACAATGGTGGTGGATTTATTCCTGATCGTATGATTGAAATGTTAGATAGACCAATGCTTAACTATTGGGCGCGTCGTGGTATTAAACCAGGCAGTGCTCCAACTGCTAGTCACAATGGGCCTAAAGCAATGCTTATCAATGGTTATTCTTCTTCTGGTGGAGATGCTCTTCCCTACTATTTCCGCAAACGTAATCTAGGAAAAATTATTGGAACTAGAACTTGGGGTGGCCTTATTGGTATTTCTGGCAATCCTGGATTTGTAGATGGTGGTGGAGTTAGTGCTCCTGCTTTCCGTATCTTTAGCACTGATGGTCAATGGGTAGTTGAAAATGTTGGAGTTTCACCTGATATTGAAGTAGAGGATCGTGCTGATTTAGTGGTTAAAGGCAAAGATCCTAGCTTAGAAAAAGCTATTGAACTTCTCTTAGAAGAACTTAAGAAAAATCCTGCTCTAACACCAAAACAACCTCCTTATGTAGATGAATCTAAATAACTTTCAATATATTTCTAACCCTGGGATAAACCAAATTTTATCTCAGGGTTCTATAAAATAGATAGTGTCCAAAATGTAATGTCGCTAAGTTAAGAAAACTTGGCAATAATCTCCAAAACAGAACATTTGCTCTATAAATTGCCTAGAGATTTTAAACATTGATAATTTTGTTTTCCATAATAAGTATATCTATTTTTCTTTATCTTACTTAATAAATAGTCTCTACATATTATTCTTTCCATCTTAGAGTGTTGCCTTACAACTTATTTTTCCACTCAACATTACATTTCATGCACTATCAAAAATAGACTATAAACTCCAAAATTTTTCGTTTTTCCGGAAATATTCCTAGGGTTTTGTTTTTACTAAGTTAAAAACGTGTGTTTAAAGTGTTTCAAAAAAATTTTGGAACACTTTTGGGACACTTTTCCTACATTTATGAAACATATTGTGTTCGATAGGACAGCGTCTCAAGTAAAACAATCATTAGTTAAATACAATGTATAAAACACTTAATCAACAATTGATTATTGGGAATAAAAATAGCAAACGGGAAAAAGTACAAAAATAGAAAAGCCTTAAGGATTTGGAATTACCAAAATTTTATTTTTGTAAAGTTTTCAACGGGAAGTTTAATTATCAATTTTAAGGAGCTAAATAATGAGTTTTTCTACAGGAATTTTTGATGCAAATATAGGAAACCAACAAAATCCCAATAGCACAGTTGTTTTCAATAATCGCCTTTGGTATATAGGCAATGGTAGTGATACTGTGAAGAAAAATATTTGGGCAAACTACTTTAATCTAAGCAAAATTCTAAGTGTGGATTTTCTAGGAAAAAGCTCTAATGAGCAAAAGGATATATTAAAAGAAGGAAAAAATTGGAAAGGGGATGAACTTCCCCAAGACTCTACAACAGGTAAAAATGCTTCTACTGCAAATATTCCTGCTGTAGTTGTAGTAAATAACACTATGTATGTGATATGGACAGACACAGTTTCAAAAGATGATAAAGATACAAGTAACAAAGTTTATGCCATTAGTGCAACTCCAGATGGCAATGATGTAAGTTGGTCAAGTTTTATTTCTATAAAAACTCCATCTGATGAATTAGGAGGAGAAAATGAAGAATTAACAACAAAGTCCGACCTATCAGCTTATATTTTTAATAATAAAATTGTTCTGTCTTGGATTAAGGATAAGGATGGGGGTAAATCGAAGTTAGTTTCAATGGTATTAGATCCTGCAACTATAAAAAATAATATCTGGGTTGGAGAAGAAGGTTCAGTAGTAGATTTTGACATATTAGGTTTTGATGAAAGTACTAATTTAAGCACTACTTGGTTTTCTCAAATGCCAACAAAAGTTACGGTGGAAAATAAGAAGAATAAAACCACTTTTACAAGTAACGATTTTATGATGGTTAGTAGTTATAACAATAAAAGTAATAGTGTATTTCTTTCTGCTTTGCCAATGGATAGTAATGGGCTACCTGTAAGTACTGCTATAAAATTCAGTAATATTACTAGTAAGTCTCCTGCTAGTCTTGCAAAAGATCCTGCTGGGCGCGTTCGTGTCTATTATTTGGATAATAATGGAAAGATGATGGTGAAAACAGTTGATGCGTCCAACCGCATTTCGGCAAATAGTTGGGCACCAGATAGCGATAATTTTCCTATAACTAATAGCCTTTCAGGACAACAAATAATGCCTGCATTCGTTCTATTTCCTCCTAGAACAACTACTATTAGTAATACAGCTACGCAGGGAGGGAAAACAGTCAATCTTGATCCTGCTACAGTGACAGTACAAGTGTATCAAATATATGAATTTGTCTTTTCAACTGAGCGATCAAATTCTGAAGCAGAAAATATACAAGTTCAAGTAAATGATTATGGAGCTATTTGGGCAGCACCAGAATCTATAAATATAGGAATTTCTAGTACAGATCCAACCAACCCTGCATTTGTTATAACAGGAATTTTTGATGGCCCTCCTCCTGTACCAATTGAGAATATTTTTAATTTTGACACTGGTACTAGTGCTGCTCAAAATCTGGCTTCTGTTAGTTATGGGATAAAAACTTCTCAAGGTTCAGAATTCACAACAGAAAGTTCGGTTGTAAAAGGTTCTATTTCATCAGCTGGCTTTTCTGCTGGAATAGGCCCTGCTTGGGATACAAGTATGAAAGAAGGTACTGGAGTGGTTAACAGTCAATCAACCATATCTACTGTAGAGGAAAATCACTTTAGTATTGTAAATATATATAAGAAAAATGGAGTTAATGATATAAGAGGAGTTCTTAGCCAAGGAACATTATTTGGTGGTGATATAACAAATATTTCTGCAGGAATTTTTCAATATCGTGCTCCAGCAGACACACCAACAACCAATTCTTCAACCCTTGTATCTAGCGCTCCAGTCTTTCTTACATTTACTCCATCTAATGCTGATGATGATAGAGAAGCAAAACCATATGAACTATTTTCTGTACAAGGAGCCACTTTGACTAGTTATTTTCCTCAAAGTATAGATGCAAAAATGCTTTACTTGTATGAGCAATATCTTGCATCGCAAAAGCCTCCTATTACAGATGATAATGATCCAAGAAATGTTTTTGGAGAAATAGCAAGTGCTATAAGAAGTGGTTATATAGAGAATGTTATTACACCTAAAGCATTAGAACTAGGTGTTAATAATAAATTCTTGCAAGTAGCTTGGTCTCAAACAGGAGAAATAATCCCTGGTTTTAGTAATATATCATCAAGTTTTGTAGAGAGAAGTTGGACTTTTGAGAGCAGTTTTTATACAGGCATTTCAGGAGGACTTTCTATTAGCGTTGGAGCTGGGCCCATACCAATTTCTACTGAAGTTTCATTTTCTTACTCTGACCTTTCAGGAATTGAATCTTCTTTCAGTGTCACGAAAACAGAAACTGAAAGTAACGAAATAGGACTAAATGCACAAATAATACAAATTCCTGGTGCTACATTCCCAGGGCAAGTAACAAGTTATTCTTATAGAATGTATTTCCTACCATCAGATAACCTTTGGACACAAGAAATTTTAAATTTTTCTAGCCTAGGAGTTTTACCAAATAATATAAATAAAAACCTTGATCCGAATGCTGCACCTTGGAAGATAATGTTTACTGTAGATCCAAGCAGTGTGACCTATTTCCCTCTCAGCATGACTTTAGGTACTGCTGTTGTAAACCCAGCCAAAACTGAAATAATACTAAGGGCAACAACAAATGATCTAACACCCACAGGAACTCCTATCGCAACAGCAACTGACAATAATAATAACTCTTATGTGTTAGGGTTTTTAACTCCTGTAGGCCCACCAGATCCAGCTTCACAAACACAAGCTTACATAGGCACATTTAATTCAACTAACTTATCTCAAAGTATAGTTGCGATATTAGCAAATCTTAAGACTGCTTCTATAAGCTTAAAAGGTCTAATAAGTAATGTAACGGTACAATTTCAGTAAATAACTTAGATTAATTGACTTAAAGTGGGTAAAACAGTTTTTAGTCTTCCTACTTTAGATAAAAGATAGAAATTAATTAATTATTCAACCACAAAACATCATTTGTTGTAGAGAGCACACTAGAAATTATTTTCTCAGTAACACTACTAACACTACACAAACCTAGTGCTATCTCTACAGCATTATTCTTTTGCTAAAAGCTAGAATAAATCTTAATACTCAAAATAATCATGAGATAACACTATTAAATGTTGTTTGTATAATCATTTTGATGTAGCAAAGATTGTACTAGTATATAATGCTTATATTAGTATTACGGACAAATATGATTAGACCCCTTTATCAATATGTTATGGCTAAAGGTTATAGTCATTTTATAAAAATTCTCAACCAAGAAAACATTAAAAGGAACAAGTAATTATGGGAAATCTTTATGACATTGTTTTAGAAGGTGGTGGGGCTAAAGGCATAGTTTTTGTGGGTGCCATGCAAGAATTCGAAAGCCGTAAGTTAGAGTCAAGGTGTTTTATAGGCACTTCTGCTGGTAGTATTGTTGCTACACTTTTAGCTGCTGGCTATAATTCAGAGGAATTATTAGAAGTTTTAAATGAAAAAGTAGATGGTAAATCTAGGTTTTCAACCTTTACAGATACTCCTAACAAAGAAAGTTTTTCACAACAAGATATTGAAAATAGTTTAATTTGTAAGCTACTTAAGAAAATAGATATTCCTTTTATCCCTAGTTGGATAGAGTCCAAAATTGATACAGTTATCATTAATAACTTGATGGATTTTAGTCTTTACAGGAAGTTTGTTTCTTTAGTTGAAAAGGGTGGTTTGTATTCTGGGCAAGTTTTTTTAGATTGGTTGAAAGAAAAATTAAATGCTAATGGCCGTAATTTTGGCAGTATGACATTAGGTGAATTTTTTGATGCTACAAAAAGAGATCTTTCTATTGTGGCATCTGACACAATAGGAAAACAAATGCTTGTGTTAAATCATAGAACTACGCCTGATTGTCCAGTTAATTGGGCAGTAAGAATGTCTATGAGTATTCCTTTTCTTTGGCAAGAAGTTATTTGGCAAAAAGAATGGGGAAATTACTATAAATGGCGAGGAACAGAAAAAGAGACAAAGACTGATATTACAGGCCATTCAATTGTAGATGGAGGTGTTTTGTCTAATTTCCCAATTGCATTAATTGCAGACAAAGGGCATGAAGATGTGATGGGGGATTTAGATACTTCTGGGGCACATAAGTTAGGTCTTTTAATAGATGAATCTTTAGTTGTTGAAAATTGTGGTGAAAGAGAAATTCAAGATCCAAAAGATGAAAATAACCATTCAATGATTTTTAGAATTAATAATTTATTAGACACAATGTTAAGTGCTAGTGATAGAAGTGAAATAAAGGCTCATGAAAAAGAAGTATGCCACTTGCCCGCTAAAGGCTATGGGACTACAGAATTTGATATGAGTCCAAAACGAATGAATGCTTTAGTTGATGGTGGAAGAAAAGCAATGAAGCAATATCTAGATAATTTGGAAAACAAGTAATGATGTATTAATTTTGGAACTAATAGCAAACAAAATTTAACCAATCCAGAGGTTTAGTTTCAATGCCAGCAACTGGCAGAAGAGATAAACACTCTAGCCAAGTTAATTAGCAGTTAGACAAGAATACAAACCTTGCAGAAAAAAACTGAGAAGCACTAAAACCGCATTTAACCTTTGCTCGTTTCAAACAAGAGCCTTATAATTTCACCTTTAATTCACTAATAAATTTGGGCAGAATTTATCTGCCCTTGTGTTATTTGGGTTAGGGTTTAGAAATTAGGAGAAACTTAAATTAGTTTCCTGTTTGAAATGTGACTAATACAATCCACCTTACTCTAAAAGCTCTAAACTGGGAACTAGCAGCCACACCAAACAGGAAAGCTTCAATAGTTAAAGACGTAATTGATTTGAAAATTAATACAAAATTAAAAAATTTTTTTGAAGATTTAATAAATAATTTTCCGGGTTAATAAATTATGAAATTTGAGCTTGTTTCCAACTACCAACCACGTGGGGATCAGCCAGCAGCAATTGAGCAATTAGTTGCTGGATTAAACTCTGGACAAAAACACCAAGTTTTACTTGGAATTACTGGTTCTGGGAAAACTTATACAGTAGCTTCTGTTATTGAAAAAGTGCAACGACCTGTTTTGGTAATGGCACACAATAAAACTTTGGCTGCCCAGTTGTTTCAAGAGTTTAAAAGCTTTTTCCCTAAAAATGCAGTAGAGTATTTTGTTAGTTATTATGATTATTATCAGCCAGAAGCTTACGTACCTTCAACAGATACTTATATAGAAAAAGAAGCTACAATCAATGATGAAATTGACAGACTAAGACTCTCTGCTACTCGTTCACTCTTTGAAAGGCGTGATTGTGTTATTGTAGCCTCAGTTTCCTGTATTTACGGTATTGGAGACCCTCAATCTTATTTTGATATGATGTTATTTGTTGAACCAGGACAACAAATAACTCGCACAGACCTACTTAAAAGATTAGTAGAGTTACAATATGAGCGTAATGATCTTGTTTTTGAAAGAGGTAAATTTAGAGTTCGAGGTGATGTTGTAGAAATTTACCCTAGTTACCAAGATCAAGCCATTAGAATCGAACTTTGGGGTGATGAAGTTGATTCAATCTCCATTATAGACCCCCTTCTAGGTGAAGTCTTAACTAAACATAATGGAAGAATGCCTATTTATCCGCGTTCTCACTTTGTAATGCCTAAACACATTATCAAACGGGCAATCAAAACCATTAAAGAAGAATTAGACGAATGGGAACCTCAACTTATTACTCAAAATAAATTAATGGAAGCTCATAGATTACACGAGCGTACTATTTATGATATAGAAATGATTAAGGAACTAGGGTTTTGTCGTGGAATTGAGAATTATTCCCGGCATTTAACAGGCCGTGCGCCTGGTGAACATCCACCAACACTTTTTGATTATTTACCCAAAGATGCCTTAATTGTAATAGATGAAAGCCACCAAACAGTTCCTCAAGTTCGTGGAATGTATAATGGAGATCGCTCACGTAAACAAACGCTAGTAGATTATGGGTTTCGTCTACCTTCAGCACTAGATAATCGCCCATTAAAATTTGAAGAATGGGAAAAAAACATTAACCAATGCATTTTTGTTTCTGCAACTCCTAGTGCTTATGAGCTTAAACAGACTGAAGGTGAAATTGTAGAACAACTAATCCGCCCTACTGGCCTTCTAGATCCAGAAGTTTTTGTCCGTCCAGTTAAAGGCCAAATTGATGATTTACTAGAAGAAATACGTATTTGTGTTTCAAGAAATGAACGTGTGTTAGTAACAACACTTACTAAAAAGATGGCTGAAGATTTGTGTGAATACTATGCAGATATTGGTATTCGAGTTCGCTACTTACATTCTGAAATTGATACTTTAGAGCGAATTAAAATTCTTAGAGACTTACGCCGAGCAGATTTTGATGTTTTAGTTGGAATTAACTTGCTACGTGAGGGTTTAGACCTACCAGAAGTTTCTTTAGTAGCAATCCTAGATGCAGATAAAGAAGGTTTTTTACGTAGCCAGTCTTCACTTATTCAAACCATTGGACGTGCAGCACGTAATGTAAATGGAAAAGCAATACTTTATGCTGATAAAATAACTGATTCAATGCGGTATGCAATAAATGAAACTGCTCGTCGTCGTGGTATTCAAGAAAAATTCAACCAAGAAAATGGCATCACTCCAGAAACTATCATTAAACCAATTGAAGCTACTTTAGTAACTGCTTATGAAGCTGATTATTTCAAAGTACCACTGGATTTAGAACAAATTGAAGATTACACAACACAAAATCTAGAAGAAACCATTAAGAAATTAGAAATAGAAATGCGTGAAGCAGCTAAAAAATTAGAGTTTGAACGAGCAGCAGAAATTAGAGATAAGCTTAAGTATCTTCGCGAACGAGCACTAGAACTTAAGTAATATTTTAGCAAGAAAAGTTATTAGAAATAAGTTAACAAAACTTGTTGGGAATATTTCAATCAAAGCAGTAGAAATACTCACATTTTATTATAAAGATTTCTACTGCTTTTCTATAAGAACATAAAACGTAATAACTATTAAAATAGGTAAGGTCTAGTAACTTGATTTAATAGAACTAGTTATTTCCAATCTTTTTGAGCTTGTTCCCAAACATAATTAGCAACAGCATCAATTTCTGCTGGTTTTAGTTGGTCTTTAAAAACAGGCATTACACCTTTACCTTCTTCTACTCGCTTCTTAATATCAGGTACTCCATTAAAGCCATTTGCTTTTAAAGCGTCTTTCTTAAGTGTTTTATCATTCTCAACTGAGTTATTACCACCTTCATGACAAGGTGAACATTGGTCTGCAAATACTTTTGCCCCTAGTTTGTTACCACCCTTTGTTTGTCCTGTTGCAGATGAAAACATCATTAAAGAACTGCTAAGAACAAAAACAAATAGCACTATTAATTTTGCATAGCGCATAAAAATTTTCTCCTTTTAGAAAAACTGTTATTACCAATAATACGTATACTTAAATTCATCAGATTGGTTTTCAAGAAAAAATGTTGCTAATCACTTAAAAAACTAACAATATAAGTAACTTATCTGACGCTTTGATTCTACAATTAATTAACGTAGTCAAGAGCGAGAAATTTTTTTCTTGAGGGCTATATGTTATATTAAATTTTTTTAAAACAGTAAGATATTTACCGTCAGGGGCAAAAAATGAGACTTAAACTCTTTTCCAAACAGCTTATACTAGCGCTTTTTGTAACTTCTTGTTTGTTATTAAATAGCTTTACAAACTATGCACAACAACCTTTACAATCTTCAAGTTCTGATACAGAAAAAAAAGATCCTATAGAACTAATTAAAGATTATGAAACTAAAAATTCCCAAGTAATGGAAACCTTAAGCTATCTTACGGATGTAATAGGCCCAAGATTAACAGCTTCACCAGGTATGAAAGAAGCAAATGAGTGGACTAGGGACTGGTTTTCTAAACAAGGTCTTCAAAATGCACATTTAGAAGCTTGGGGGCCATTTGGTCGAGGTTGGTCATTAAAACATTTTTCAGCAGAAATAGTTGAGCCACAAACTATTCCTTTAATTGCTTACCCTAAAGCTTGGTCTCCTAGCTTAAAAGGTACTGTTACAGGAGAAGTTATTTATATTGATGTAAAAAATGAAAGTGAGCTTGAGAAATACAAAGGCAAATTAAAAGGGGCTATTGTTCTAAATGGTTCAATCAATGAAGCAAAAGCACATTTTACTCCACAAGCAACACGTTTGACAGAGAAAGAGCTTTTAGATTTGGCTAATTCTCCTGACCCTAAAACTGTTATACCACCTAAGTTTGAGTTTTCAGCAGAGCAAAAAGCAGCAGCAAAGCTTAGAGTAGCAAAATATCAGTTTTTTCTTAATGAAGGGGTAGCATTGATTCTTGAACCAAGTTTCCGTGGTGATGGTGGGACAGTATTTGCTCAAGGTGCTTTTGTTCCCCAACCTTTTGTTGAAGATCCAAACGCAGCCAATGCTCCTAAACCTTTGTATGCTTGGAGTAAAGATGCTCCTAAACTTACACCTCAAGTAGTTGTAGCAGTTGAGCATTATAATCGAATGCTCAGAATGTTAGGTTTTGAAAAGAAATTAAAAATGAAAGTTGAGCTTGAAGCAGAGTTTCAAGACAAAGATTTAATGGGTTATAACACAATAGCTGAAATTCCAGGAACAGACCTTAAAGATGAAATTGTTATGCTTGGTGGACATTTAGATTCTTGGCATTCTGGAACAGGAGCAACAGACAATGGTGCAGGTGTAGCAGTAGCAATGGAAGCAGTTCGCATTCTTCAAGCTTTAAATCTTAAACCTCGTAGAACTATTAGAGTAGGTCTATGGACGGGTGAAGAACAAGGATTGTTAGGTTCACGTGCTTATGTAACAGAGCATTTTGCCCAAATAGGAGATGGTTCAGCTAGTGCATTTACAGCAGCTAGAAGAGGTACAGATCCTAAGCTTGAAGTTAAACTAAAACCAGATTATGAAAAATTTAATGTCTATTTTAACCTTGATAATGGAACTGGAAAAATAAGAGGTGTGTATTTACAAGGAAATGAAGCAGTTATGCCAATATTCCGTCAATGGTTATCACCCTTTAATGCTCTAGGTGCAGCAACTATTTCAATGTCTAATACTGGTGGAACTGACCATCTTTCATTTGATGCCATAGGTTTGCCAGGATTTCAGTTTATCCAAGATGAAATAGAGTATGAAACTCGCACTCATCATTCAAATCAAGATGTTTTTGATCGTATTCAAGCTGATGATATGAAACACAATGCAGCAATAATGGCAGCTTTTGTCTATAAAGCAGCTACAACAAATGAAAAATTACCTCGCAAAGTTCTTAACTTACCAAAAACCAAATAACTCAACCAGTAACATTTATTAAGAGGCAGCCTTTATGACTGCCTCTTAATAGATTAGAATAATTCCCCTTCTAGAACTGTAACAGCATGCCCACTAAGGTAAACACGATCTGCTTCTACTTTAATCCACAAAGTACCACCCCTAGCAGATGCTTGGTAAGCTGTAATATTTTTCTTAGAAAGTCTTGCACTCCAAAATGGGCCTAAACAACAATGAGCAGAACCTGTTACTGGATCTTCATCAATACCTGAACCAGGAGCAAAAAACCTTGAAATACAATCATAAGGTGACGAATCTCCTTGGCTAGTAACCATTATGCCTCTAACTGGTAGTTTTCTTAGTGCTGTAAAATCAGGTTGTAAGCTTTTCACAGTTTCAGGTGAATCAACTTCTAGAATATAGTCAAACTTTGTCTTTCCAACATATTTTGCCTTTATCCCTAAAGCTTCTTCTAAACCTTCTGGTGCCAGTGTTTCAGTTTCAGGTGTAGCAGGAAAATTTAACTCTATTAAATCTCCTTTAAGATCTGCTGTTAGCATTCCACTCTTAGTATAAAACTTGGCTTGTTGATCCTTGTTTAAAAACCCCTTTTGCCAAAGTATATGAGCGCTAGCTAGTGTAGCATGTCCACAAAGTGCTACTTCTACTGTAGGAGTAAACCACCGTAAGCTAAAACCTTCATCCTTAGGAACAAGAAATGCTGTTTCAGACAAATTCATTTCTCGTGCTAATAATTGCATCCATTGTTCTTCTGGCGGTTCTTGCAAAACACATACTGCCGCAGGATTTCCTTGAAACACTTTATTTGTAAAAGCATCCACTTGATATATTTTTAATCCCATTTACTACTCCTTGGCGTCTTAAGTTTAGTTACAAAAATTATTTTATTAGTTTCTCTCTAGCTTGTAATTCTTGAGGCAATAATGAATTATAAATAAAAGTATTGACTGGAGTTGCTACAGATGATTCTTGACCAAGCCTAACAACTGCTCCATTCCAAGCTTCAAGTTCAGATGCTTTCCCTTCAACAATATCTCTTTGCAAAGAAGTCATAGCATTAGGAGCTAAAGAATCTATAAAAGTTAAAGTTTTATCAACAATATCATCAGATAAGGCAATTCCTCGACTTTGTCCAATGGCTAAAATTTCTTTCATGCTTTGTTTTAACATCAATCTTGTTCCTTCAAGCTTACGAATTATACCTACAGGAACTCTTGTTACCGCACCCACTCCTCCAAAAGGGACAACAAACAAAAACTTTTCCCACAAAGCTATATTTATATTTTCAGGAATCATTACTTTTATATTTGCCTTTTCAAAAACTTCTTTTAGCTCTTGAACATTTTTACCAGCTGATCCATCAAATTCAGCAAAAGAG
Source organism: Blastocatellia bacterium (assembly GCA_039812885.1). Classification (GTDB taxonomy): domain Bacteria; phylum Acidobacteriota; class Blastocatellia; order Chloracidobacteriales; family JADJPF01; genus JADJPF01. Next base: position 368,393 of record JBDIBI010000003.1, on the reverse strand, counting down.
ATAGAGTGAATTTGTCCCATACTACGAATCCAACCAGGCTTAATAATCCAGCTTAGAGACTTACATAAACCTTTTAAAACATGTTTCTCGCCTAACACTTTACTTAATTCTATTGCTGCTTCAACTCCATTTTGTAAAGGTAGTACAAGAGTATTTGAACCAATCATATTTTTTATACTTTGAGCAGCTTCTTTTACTTGCCAAGTTTTCACTCCAACTATGACTAAATCCACAGTATTTATTTCTTTAGGATCATCTGTAGCTTTTGCATTAACAACTACAGTATCTTGATCGGTCTGAAGATGTAATCCATTTTCCCTTATAGCTTGTAAGTGTTCTCCCCTAGCAATAAAAGTAACCTCTTGTCCTGATAACGCTAACTGAGCCCCAAAATATCCACCAACTCCTCCCGTTCCATATACTGCAATTTTCATTTTCTCCCCCATTATCATTAAATATATTTAATTTTATGCTTTCCGGTATTCATCTCCACAATCTCCAATAGCCAAATACACATTATTAGCTTTTGCCAGAACTTGTTGGATCTCTATTTTGTCTTGTTGATCAAGAGCAAAACTAAAAGTTTTTATATTGTCTTTAATATTTTCTGAAAGACCAAGACGAGTGCCAATGATAACGCCTGCAACTACTGGAATATCTAATATATAGCGAGTTGCAATATTACTTAAACTGACATTATATTTTTTAGCAATTTTATTTAGTGTAGTTAGAAGTTCTTGAAATAGTTGCCAACCGCCCCAAGCATCTATCATTCGTAAGTATTTCTTTAAGCTTACTGTTTCTAGTTGAAAATAGCCTGGCTCATTTTGCCCAATATATTTTTCTGAAATAAAGCCTCCACAAAGTGTTCCATAAGGAAGTAGCCAAATATTGTTTTTCTGGCAAAAATCAACCATTTTAACCATAGGGCGAAGGTCTATAAGTGAAAACTGAACTTGATTTGAGACTATTTTAATTCCATGTTTAATAATTATCTCTAAGTGTTCTGTATCGAAATTAGTTAGAGCTAAGTTTTTAATTTTTCCTTCTTCAGACAAAGAAGCTAAATATTCTAAAGCTCTTAAGTAGTTATCATCATTATAGTCCCACCAGTGAAATTGTAATAGATCAAGACTATCTACATCCATTCTACGTAAAGATCTATCAATACTTCGCTCAACAAGTCTGCGAGTCATAAGTTCAGCACGAGGAACCCATTTAGTAAAAAATTTAATTTTAGATAAAGATTCTTTACCAAATTTAGCAATAAACTTACGTCTAAAATCTCCAACAAAGTCTTCTGCTGGGCCATAGTGATCGGCTAAATCCCAAGTAATAAAGCCATTTTCAACATAAGTAAACATTTCATCAACTGCTTTTATAGGGTCAATCTTTCCATGTGCACCAGACACTTGCCACATACCATTGAGTATTCGGCAAATCCTTATTTCATCAGTAAATTGGAGATATTCTAAGTTAGGGTTTTGCATTCTAACCTCTTTAACTAAAACCTGAATTTTAATTATCTAAATATAGAGAATGTAGAGGATATTTATAACTTAAGACAATAGTACGTTCCACAGTTTCTTGAAAGTTCAAAGTAGTTGCTAAACTATATTTCTAAGACTGCTATAACTTGTTTCTAGCTTTGTTTTCGTATTAGAATCGATTTTTTACAAAACAAACCCTAAATAAATATACAAAAATTGTTGGAGGCTCTATGTCAGAAAACCATCTAATGCGCTACAAAAAAGGTCGCTTAGGTCAACGTATACTTGAAGCAAGCCGTTTGCCTGGGGCATTTCGTCAAACCTATGTAGTCTTTGGTGGTACAGGAGCAGTTGGTGGTACAGCCATAATGAAAATGCTAGAAATTCTTGAAGAAATGATGCATTATACCCACCCTAATCCAGCCGACACTCCTACAATTCTTGTTACTGGATTAACTAAAGAAGAAATTCGTGCTTTTAGTAGCCGTCTATTTGAGTACTATGAGAAATTTTATGGCAAAGAATTTTCTCCTCAACTTATTGCTAATAAAGGGTATCGTACCAAATCAGGAATTATGATTGAACTACATCGTTTAAGTGTAAATCCTGAGCTACCTGGTTTAGCCAATTTATCTAAGCTAAATGTTGAAGAGCGAAAAAAACTTGCTGATAAATTTTTGCAAAATGCTAATCTAACAATGGATAGCGATGAAAAAGAAAAATTTGATTATTTAACTAAAGCTATCAAACAAGATCTTAAACAGCCATTCACAGAATTTTTACAAAAATACAAATTAGACCGTAATTTAGGCGACAAGATGAAGTTTCGTGCTGTAATGGTAGGCATTCCGCTAGCTAGTGTAGCAGCTTATCATTTAAGCAATTTAGAAGAAATTTGTCGAGTTTTCGGTATCAAAACCGCTCAACTAGTTACTGACTTAAAACAACTTTATTTATGCCGTGTAAGAGATGACCTAGCTTTTATTAGAGATCATTTAGCTGAAGAAGTAATAGCAGCACATACAACTGCTGTTGGTGGAATGTATGATGAAGGTTCTGGTGGAGAACGTGTTATCAGGTTAGGGTTTGCACATAGCGCTTTGGATGAACGCTTGCGTTATAAACAATTATTTGCTGAACAACTTCAACAACTTTATGCTGAAGTTGGAATAAAAATGCTTGTGACCGCAGCAGCAATTGGAATTGATGCAATTATTTCTAATCAAACCGTACCAATTCAAAGTGGTGTATTAAGGGATTTAAGAGAAATTTGTGCTAATAATCATCAATTAATCCCAGAAGAAGATTTGCGGCGAGGTAAAATAAAAGTCTATCCTCCTGTATTAATAAAGGATCGCAGCGAAACTAATATGCCTATTTCATTTCAACGAGGAACAGAATTTATTCCAAAAATTCAAATTCGTTCAGGTGAAAATGGTCGATTCTCTACTTCAAACACAGATGCTCTCTATCGAGTGATGAGAGTTGCCTCAGCTAGTGAATTGGGCTTGGTTTTAGCCGAAGCTTCAATTGTTGGTGATGATAAAGAAGTGCCTTGGTTTATAAATAATACTAGTTACTATACTGAAACAGAAAATGCTCGTTTAGTTTTTGATTTTCTTGGACAACCTCAACTTTTTGATACTCAAATAAGCGGCTTAGATGTAAAGTCATTTCAAGACCTTGGTTCAGCTAAACATCAAGGCGAATTGCATTTATTAGGACTAATGATTCTACTACATCGCTTACGCACTTTTGACGCAGATGCTATTCCTTCACAAGTTTCTTTAGCTACATTTAATGCTAAACATTTCTTTGAAAAACACTCAAAACCATTATTTTTTGAAGACTTAGCAACTTGGGAAATAGATTCTTTATGTAAAGATTTAGTAACACTAGTAAAAGCTCAAACAGTTGAAGATCTTTCTTCAATTAAGCGCTTATCTAGTATTAATTATCAAGAACGCAATGAAGCTTTTTCTCTAGTTATGTCTGAAGTAATAAAATATGTTCATACGATTACCTCGTTAGGCTCACCTATTATTTTCAATGATAAAAACGAAACATTTATCTTAGTAGGGCCTTATATTGCACCATTAGATGTATTAATGACCAATCGAAACACTATTGAAACTACAATACTTAGCCAACTTAAAGCTACAAGTGGAGTTAAGACCAAAGAAGTAAGTTTGGTAAAAGAATTTTTCTATTGTAATAATGGATTTATAGACTTAAGACCTATAGCAGTTGTTTCAACAGCCAAAAACCTAACAGAAGCACTAAAAGGAAAAATACATGTTTACCAGTCTTCAGAAGCTTTAAAAAAACATCTTCGCAATTTAACGCCATATTCTTATTTTACAACCAGTGGTTTAGTAGCTTTTCTAGAACGTATGCGAGGGCTTTACAAACAAATTTCTCAGTTTAGCTTAGAGTTAGGCACACTTAATGATTATCGCGCACAAATTCCTCTTTCTGCTGCTGGGCTTCACTATGTAGTTCCTGGTGTAGTGGAGGCACTACGTCAAGCGGCTGAAGGATTAGAAAAAAATACTGGAACAGATCGCTTGCATGGGCAATGGGGTTATTTCCGCAGAGAACCGCCCGATCGCCCTATTCATTAAGGTTTTCACCAGTTTCACTACCTATTGAATTGTCTTTTACTAGATATAAGGGCAGGCCAAACATCCTGCCCATTCTTGACCTCAATCAGCACTCAGGAAAAATCCAGCAAAAATTTACCTATCTGTGACATTAGTCACATCAAGCTATCCAACTAAATGTAATTATTACTCAGCCAAAAATTATAAATAAAACAGCGTGAGGGTATTATGAAATTTAAAAAGCTTTGGATAGCCTTAGCATTTGTTGTTGCAGTTTCATTTACAATTCTTGGTGGAGTAGGCTTTAAGATGATAGCAAATGCTCCACCAATTCCAACTCAAGTAGTAACAACAGACGGAGAAAAACTCTTTGATCGCCAAACAATTCAAGATGGGCAAAATGTCTGGCAATCATTAGGAGGCCAGCAAATCGGTTCCATTTGGGGGCATGGTTCTTATGTAGCACCTGATTGGACAGCAGATTATCTTCACCGAGAAGCAACCTCAATCCTTGATGAATACGCCCATCAAGCAGGAAGTGAAAGTTTTTCATCATTACCATTAGAAAAACAGATATTACTTAAAGAAAAATTAAAAACAGAGCTAAGAACTAATACTTATGATCCCAACACAGGAAATCTGGTAATTTCATCTAGTCGAGCTAAAGTCTTTAAGTCTCTTGCTAACTATTATGAAGACATTTTTGCAAAAGGTCGTGTTGAGTATGCAATCCCTAAAAATGCTCTAACCGACCATGAAAAAAGCATGCAGTTAGGTTCTTTTTTCTTTTGGACAGCATGGGTTTCTACAACCAATCGGCCAAATTCAGATATTACTTATACTAATAATTGGCCTCATGAACCACTAGTAGCTAATAATCCAACTTCTAGCTCAATACTTTGGAGCATAGTTAGCTTTGTTCTTTTATTAGCAGGTATTGGTGGGTTAATTTGGTATATGGCGTCAAAACCAGCTAATGACCAAAATGATGTACCTTCATCAGATCCTCTTTTTAACCTTAAAGCAACACCGTCTCAACAAGCAGTAATAAAATATTTTTATGTAGTAGTTGCATTAATTGTGGCTCAAGTTGGTTTAGGTGCTCTTACAGCACACTATGGAGTAGAAGGAAATGGATTCTTTGGAATACCTCTAGATAAATGGTTACCCTATGCCGTCACAAGAACTTGGCACACTCAAATTGGTTTATTTTGGATTGCTACTTCATGGCTTGCTACAGGCTTATTCATTGCTCCAGCAGTAGGTGGTATAGAACCTAAAGGTCAAAAGCTTGGAGTTAATTTACTTTTTGCAGCTCTATTATTTGTTGTTGTAGGATCACTTGTTGGAGAGTTACTTGGTATTAAACAAATGTTAGGGCAATATTGGTTTTGGTTTGGAGCACAAGGTTATGAATATGTTGATCTTGGACGTTTTTGGCAAGTATTACTTTTTGCAGGCATGGTTTTTTGGTTATTTTTAGTATTTCGCGCTCTTCGCCCTGCTCTTTCTAAAGCAGATGAAAGCCGTCCGCTACTAGTACTATTTTTAATTTCGGCAATTTGTATCCCACTTTTTTATGCTGCTGGGCTTATGTATGGACAAAGAAGCCATGTGGTTAAAGCTGAATATTGGCGTTGGTGGGTAGTTCATCTTTGGGTTGAAGGTTTCTTTGAGGTTTTTGCTACAGTTGTTATTGCATTTCTCTTTACTCGTCTTAGATTGCTATCAATTACAACAGCAACTCGTGCAGTACTATTTTCAACTGTAATTTTCCTTTCTGGTGGAATTATTGGAACATTTCATCATCTCTATTTCACTGGGGCACCAACCATAGTTCTTGCTCTAGGTGCTACATTTAGCGCACTTGAAGTAGTTCCCTTAGTTTTAGTTGGGTTTGAAGCTTGGGAAAATATACGTTTGTCTAAAGTTAAAAGCTGGATGAGTTCTTACAAATGGCCTATTTATTTCTTTGTCTCAGTTGCATTTTGGAATTTTGTTGGTGCAGGAATTTTTGGATTTTTGATTAATCCTCCTATATCTCTTTACTATGTCCAAGGACTTAATTTAACACCAGTTCACGGTCATACAGCATTATTTGGAGTCTATGGAATGCTTGGAATTGGCTTAACACTATTTTGCTTAAAACTCTGGCAACCTGAAAAAGTATGGAAAGAAAAATTATTAGCTATCTCCTTCTGGAGCCTTAATGCAGGTTTAGTGTTTATGGTAGTTTTAAGCTTGTTGCCTATTGGGTTAATACAAGCATACTCAGCTATAGAATATGGAACTTGGTATGCTCGTTCATCAGAACTGATGCAGACAAGTTTAATGCAAAACCTTCGTTGGTTAAGAGTATTTGGAGATGTTGTTTTTGCAGTCGGAGTTATAGCGTTAGGTCTTTTTGTCTTTAACCTATTTACTAGCTATAGACTTAGAGTAAAAATATCTGAAGATGAAAAAATTAAAGGCAAAGATTTAGGAGCATTAGCAGCTAGATAGTCATTAGAAAACTCTAATAAATAAATCTTGTAGCTGGTAAACATTACGGTTTGCCAGCTATTTTTATTCTGGCTTTTCCATTATTTGTCTTGCTCTTAAATACATTAATACCAATGAAATTGCAAATGTTGGATAAATCAATGTGTTAATTAAGGCTGAAATAAATAATGATATTTCTTTTGCTCCTGCTATGTTTGATATCATATTGCTTGCCGTGCCTTTTAACCCAAAGAAATAAGTCAAACTTATAGTAGTAGTTACATTAACTAAGTATGGTAAGACTACAGCTAATGGGACTACTATTGTGGCAATATTTTTTATTTCATTAATCAACAATTTAGAATTTTTTAGAGGAATTAAATCTTTTACATCTTCCATAAAAACTATTGGAACATATAAATAATATTTTCTAACAGCAAAAGCTGCTGCAACAATTCCTATAAACTCTGTAACAAAATATTTTATTGGATATGTACTCAATATAATTTTATCAAGCTGAATGCTGTCTAGTTTCTCTGCAATATCAGGAGAGAAAAAAAATGTTTCTAAATCAATATATTGTTTTACCTCACTAAATGATACTAAAAACAATAAAACACCCTGAGTTAATTGCTGAATAGTAATGAAATAAACAAAAAACACTACCGCAACTTTGATGAAGTTTCCTAGTTGTTTCTGTAATTTGCCCTTAACTACTTGTAGATCAATACTTTCCCCATTAAGTAATTGTAACGCTATAATTACTAAAACTGCATATATAATAGGTTCTGTAGCTAATATAATCGCAGTCGTAAATAGTCCCAATACAATACCTAACAAATCTAGAAGTATAGAAGAAATATTTGCTTTGCTTTTCAATAAGTAAATAATTGATTGTAAGCCTGTTATGGTTAATAAAGGTAAATAAACCAACAAATTAAAACGAGTAAAAACAGAAAAATTACCTTTAAAATAGCTTAAAGCTTTCTTTAATACTGACTTTGCACTATTTATATTTGACAAATCTAAAGATTCCATCTTTTTACCTTAAACTCAAGTCCTGGGGTTGCGCTCGTTTCACTCGCTAAAACCCCAGGCTAATATATGACTCTGTTTGAAACAACTAAAATTTTCAACTTATTTCTCTACATTATGTACAACAAAAAGATCCCTAACCTATTAAGTCTGCTGAAGACAGGCGAAAACCCTTGAAAAGCTTGGTATAATTGTCCTTTTCATTTTAATCGTAAATTTGGAAATAAACAAAATGTCAAAACTATTCTCTAAAATTATGTTTTTTTTAGGCATGATACTACTACTTACTTTACTTTTTGTTGCTTGTACTAACAACACATCAATACAAGGTAATTCAAATAATGGTGTTGGGGAAAATATGCAAGGAACTTACACTTATGAAGTAGTTAATAGTTGGCCACATGATACAAAAGCGTTTACCCAAGGATTAATTTATTATGATGGGGTTTTATTTGAAAGTACTGGTTTACACGGGGTTTCAAGCTTAAGAAGAGTAGAGCTTGAAACAGGTAAGGTACTTAAGAAAATAGACGTTCCATCAGAATATTTTGCAGAAGGAATGACTATCTTTCAAGGTAAGATCTATCAGCTAACTTGGCAAAGTCAAAAGGGATTTGTCTATGATTTAGGTAGTTTTCAAAAAGAGAAAGATTTCTCCTACTATGGTGAAGGTTGGGGATTAACTAATGATACACAACAATTAATACTTAGTGATGGTACAGACAAAATCCGCTTTATAGATCCTTTTAGTTTTGAAGTTCTTAAAACCATTTCTATAAGAGAAAATGGTAATCCTGTGACTGCTATAAATGAGCTTGAATATATTAAAGGTATGATTTATGCAAATTTATGGCAAACTGATCGCATTGTAATTATTGACCCTAAATCTGGCAATGTTACGGCATCAATTGATCTTACTGGCTTGCTTAAACCAGAAGATAGACAAGAGCAAGTGGATGTACTTAATGGTATTGCTTATGATGCAGGAAAAGATCGACTTTTTGTTACAGGAAAACTTTGGCCTAAGATATTTGAAATAAAACTAAAGAAAAAATAGTAGCTTAAATCAAAGTCCCGCTTAACTCTGAAGATAGAGGAATTCTTATTCTTGCTTCGCAGCCATGAGTATTTTTGCGATTTTGCAGAGTAAGAGTTCCTCCATGTGCTTCAATAATTTGTCTAGATAAAACTAAACCAATTCCAGAACCTTGAGGTTTAGTTGTAAAAAAAGGCACAAATAAATTAGCAGTATTAGCTAACCCTAAACCCTCATCTTCTATTACAACCTCTAGACAATTATCACTAACTAGCCAACTTACAGCAACATTGCCTTGTGTTTCTAGAGTCGCATCTACAGCATTACGAATTAAATTAATTAGAACTTGATCTAATTGATCTCCATCTGCATCAATGATCAAATCTTCTGAAACAGATAAATTTACATTTAGCCTAGTCTCTAATCTTATAACTCGTTTAATCCAATCACTTACGCTTAAAGGCTGGAATCTAGGTTGAGGAAGCCTAGCAAGTTTTGCATAAGAACCCATAAACCGATTTAAGGCTTCTGCGCGAGCAGCAATAACAGATAATCCGTGTTTAATATCATCTTCCCAATCAGGAGGCTTACGATTTAGCATATTTTCCAAGCTACCAGCAATAGACTTTATAGGAGCAAGTGAGTTATTTAGCTCATGCCCTAACACCCTAACAAGTCGTTGCCAAGCTTGACGCTCTTCTTCACGTAGTGCACGGCTAAGATCTGTAAGCACAAGTAGTTGATTAGCTATACCTTTCTCACGGAAAACACTTCTTCTAATTTCCCAACGCCCAGCTTTACCACCAGGAAAACTACGGGCTAGAGTAGCATTTGCTTCTGATTGTTGAAGGCAATCAGCTAAGCCTAATTCCTTAGCAGTACGGCCAAGCAACCGCTCCATAGGCTGAGCTAACATCTTTTCCCCTGCTCTGTTAACTAGTTGTAAACGTTGTTCATTATCAAAAGTAAAAATGGCTACATCAATTTCTAGCATTACCTTGCGTAACAAAGCATTTGCCTCTAAGGCTCCAAGTCTTTGTTCTCTAAGGGTTTCAGCCATAGCATTGACTTCCATCATTACTTCGCCTAACACATCACCTACACCAATGCTTCGTGCACGTATTGAATAATCTCCCTCTCTTAAAGCAGCCAACAAATTAGTAATTGTTTGCAAGTTAAAAATAATTTTCTTAAAAACAGAAAAAGCAAAACCTAGCCAACAAACAAATATTATTAAAGTTAATGTCCAAACAACTTTAGCACTATAGTTATCTCTCCATAGCAACACCATAGCCACTACTAAGGCAGGAAACCCTGATAGCAAAATAAAAAGTAAAATACGGTTTTGGTAGGCTAGTCGCATTCTTACACACTTAGTTAATCTATATTTTGGATTAAATTTTAAGCTAATTTTCTAGGATTTGGAAATTATAGGAAAAATTTTGCAACTTTTTTTACTTATTGTAAGTTTAATTAGTAAATCCATCATTTTTACTTTTTTCAATCCATAAATTAAGCTAGGAGAGCTTATGCGCTGTGAAACAGTGATAGCCAATTTCCATTCTTATTTAGAACAACCTCTTGAATGGACTTGTGTTGTTAAAAGTCTCTCCGAACATTTACAACTTTGTCACTATTGCCGCAAAGATTGCTATAAATTACTGTCAACTTTTCCTAGTGACTTAAATATTGCAAGTAAACTCAATCAAGTTGAATGGCAAGAACTTAAACATTTAATTAACCAAAGCCATGAGCTTGAAGAAGAATCAAAAAAAACTCTATTAAGTACTCCAACAAACGAAAAAACTTTTAAAAATATTGGCTTAAATTATCGCTTTTTTAGTAAAAGCATAGCTGCACTAGTAGTAATTTTTATAACTACAGCTGTTTCACTATTTTATGAAAATTTTCAACTAAGAAAATTTGATGGTACCTTAAAAACAGATCAACAAATTTCTAAAACAGCTACTACAAATAATAATATTTACTCTAAGGTAAGTTCTCCTAATTCATTGGAAAGTATTTTTGCTAAAGAACCTAAAGAGACATCAAAATTAGTAAGTAAAAAGCCATGTAAAATAAAGCTACCTGCTAAAAACAAATGTCAAAAACAACCAGCAGTAGCATCCAAAACAAAACCAACTAACAAGATTATTGAACAAAATCCACAACCAACATTTTTTGATACAGCTTATAGCCTTAATTTCTTTTTTGTTATCAAACAACAAACTAATAAAGTAAAAGTTGATTTAGAGTAAAATTATTTACAACTGATAGCGTTGTAAGCGTCTGTAAAGGGCGCTTCGGCTAAGTCCTAAAGCTTCAGCAGCACGACTTACATTTCCTTCATAACGAGCAAGCGCTTTTTTAATTAATAAACACTCTACGTCTTCCAAACTCATATCCTCTAAACGTGGAGCGGCTTCGCGTCCTGCTCTTAAACCTAAATCAGCAGATTTAATAGTGTTTCCTTGTGCCATTAATACAGCTCTTTCCAAAGAATGATCTAACTCTCTTACATTTCCCGGCCAAGAATGATGTAGTAATTCTTGCATAGCAGAATCATCAACACCAACAATTTTTTTACGATAACGTTGAGAGTGTTGGCGCAAGAAATGTGCAGTTAATAAGGGGATATCCTCTCGGCGATTCCGTAAAGCAGGTAAACGAATTTCAATTGTATTAAGTCTAAAAAGCAAATCTTGTCTAAATCTATTAGCAGCAACTTCTTCATTAAGATCTGCATTAGTAGCAGAAATAATTCTTACATCAGCTTTGCGAGTTCTAGATGAACCAACTCGCTCAAACTCGCCTGTTTCCAAGACTCTAAGCAATTTTGATTGAAGGTTCATTGGAACATTAGCTATTTCATCTAAAAATAATGTTCCACCATCTGCTAATTCAAAACGCCCTACTCTTTCAGTCTTTGCATCAGTAAAAGCACCTTTTACATGACCAAAAAGTTCACTTTCAAAAACTCCTTCAGATAATCCACCAGCATTAACGGTAACAAGTGGTTTAGAAGAGCGATTAGATACTGCATGAAGAGCTTGGGCTACAACTCCTTTTCCTGTACCATTTTCACCTGTAATTAAGACATTGGCATCTGATGGGCCAACTCTTGAAATTATTTGCAAAATAGGCTTCATTGCAGCTGATTCAGCAATCAACTTTGGCAGAGCTTGGTTTTCACTACGCAATATTTGATTTTCAGCTTCTAAACGCTGTCCTTTTCTCAAGGCTTGTCCAAGCTCTATTTGGTTTCGTAAAATACTTATAAGACGGTCATTTTCCCAAGGTTTTTGTACAAAATCCCGTGCTCCACGACGCATTGCTTCAACAGCTAGCTCTACACTTCCCCAAGCAGTCATCACAATAATAGGCAAAGAAGTATCTATAGCTTGAAGGCGAGATAATAAATCTAGTCCTTCTTGACCAGAAGTTGTGTCTCTAGCGTAATTTAAGTCCATTAACACTGCATCAAAATCACGACTATTTATTGCATTTAAAACAGCTACGGGTGAATTAGCAGTTTCTGTTTGAAACCCTTCACTTTTAAGAAGTAGTCTTAAAGCTTCTAAGATATGAGGTTGATCATCAGCAATTAAAACTTTAGGAAATGCCATTGTTTTTGTCCTAGCCTATTTATCCTATTTATTTTTATACAACCCAGCCATCACGCAAACGAATAATGCGATTTCCATAACCTGCATTTTGCTCTGAATGCGTAACTTGAATAATTGTAGTACCATTTTGATTCAACAAGCGAAACATTTCCATAATTTCCCTACCTTGATCAGAATGTAAATTTCCAGTTGGCTCATCGGCTAAAATTAATTTGGGTTTAGCAATTACTGCACGAGCAATAGCAACAAGTTGTTGTTGACCTCCTGAAAGTTGATTAGGGTAAAGATCTTTTTTGCCTACTATTTGAAACCGATCCAAAATATCATAAACTAAACTATCTCGCTCACTACGCTTAATATTACGATATGAAAGGGGGACTTCTAAATTTTCATAAACTGTTAAATTATCTAATAGTTGGTAGCTTTGAAAAACAAAACCAATATATTTTTTATGTATCTCTGAACGTTCCTTCTTACCTAGTTTATGAACTGGATAGTCTAAAAAATAGTATTCTCCTGTCCAAGCACTATCATGCATTCCTAGCAAATGTAGCAAGGTAGATTTTCCAGCTCCAGATGGCCCCATAATCGAAACAAACTCACCTTCGGCTGCATAAAAACTAACTCGTCTCAAAACATATGTTTTGCTAGCACCATGAGAATAGAATCTATCTATATCTCTTAATGAGATCATTACAATAAATCCTTTCTATGCATTCATACTGTTAGCAGACATTCTTTCTTCTACAATTCGACCATCAAAAAGATGAATAGTGCGATCAGCATGACGAGCAAATCTAGAATCATGTGTCACCATACAAATTGTAGCTCCACCTCTATGTAAATCTCTTAGCAACTCCATTACAGCATCCCCATTTTTTGAATCTAGATTTCCAGTTGGCTCATCTGCCATTAAAATCAAGGGTTGACCTGCAATAGCTCGAGCAACAGCTACACGTTGCTGTTGTCCACCTGAAAGTTGACTAGGAAGATGTTTAGCTCTATGCCCCATGCCTACTTTTTCTAAAGCATCATTAACTAGCTTACGTCTTTCTGCATAAGGCATTCCTCGATAAGTTAAAGGGAGTTCAACATTTTCATATACAGTTAAATCACCTATAAGGTTAAAACTTTGAAAAATAAAGCCTATTTCCTGATTACGTATTCTTGCACGCTCTGGTAAGCTAAGTTTTTCCACAGGTTTACCATTTAAAGAATAAGCTCCATTACTAGGAGTATCAAGTAAGCCTAAAATTGAAAGTAAAGTAGACTTACCACAACCAGAAGGGCCAGCAATTGAAACATATTCTCCTGATTTGATTTCTAGTTCAATTCCAGATAAAGCATGAGTTTCAACTTCATCAGTATAAAAAACCTTTGTCACACCTTCTAAGCGAATCAATGATTGGTCACCTTTAGCCATTTTTTCCTCCCTAATTTAAGCGAATATGATTATAAGCATCCCAATTAGACATATCGGAAAGAATTATTTGATCATCAACTGATAAACCTTCTAAAACTTCTATGGTATTAACTGAACTACGCCCTAGTTTGACTTGTATACGATTAGCTTCTTTTCCTGTTGGATCTACCTTAAACACTGCTATAGTGCTATTTGATTGACCATGTACTGGTCTTCCTACGTACAGAATATCAACTAAGTTCTCTAATTCTATTGTTCCATCTACGCTTAAGTCTGGGCGAGCGCCTTTAGGCAATTCATCCATAAGAGTTATATCTACAGTAACAGTACCCTGTAATACAGCAGGATCAATTCTACTAACTTGACCTGAAATAACACCATTGCGAGTGTCAATACTAGCTTTTTGGCCTATTTGAACATCTTTGGCTTGGGTTTCTGGGATTTTTAGCTCTGCTTTCAATTTACTAGGGTTGGCAACTCTTGCAAGATTTGTAGCAATAGTTACTTGTTGACCAACCTCTACAGAAAGCTGTTGTAAAACACCTGCACTTCCAGCACGAACATTTAATGAATCTAGTTGATTACGTCTAAGTTGATAAAGTGCACGAAGTTGATCAATTTTAGCTTGTTGTGTAGCAAGTTGAGCTTTAGTAGCTTCAGAGCTAATAGCAATACGCTTTTGCTCTATTTCATAACGAGTAGTTAATTCTTCTGCTTTATTTTTAGAAACCTTATAAAGAACTTCTGAGAGCAAACCTTTTTTATAGAGTTCTTCATTAGCATCGGCCTGTAATTTTGCTTGATTTAAATCTGCCTTAACACTAGCAGCAACAGCACTTTGGTCAAGTTGTTGGCTTTCTAATTTTACTTGTAAATTTTTATATTCAGCCTCTGCACCCTTAAGTTGTAAGTCTACATCTTGAACAGATTGTTCTAATTCTGGATTGCTTAATACCATTAAAATTGAGTTTGGAGTTACTTCTGTACCAGGACGAACTATAATCTTTTCTACTCTTCCTTGTGTAGTGGCAGGAATAAAACGAATATTTTCCGGAACTAATGTACCTAGACCTCGCACCTGACGTAACATTGCGCCTCTTTTTACCTTATCAACCCAAATAGTTGCTTTATCTACAGTAGGAGCAGCAGGTTTTAACTTAGATAAACCTACTGTAATTGATACAATAACAGCTAAGCCAACCAGGCTATAAATTAGGTTGCGGATCTTTTTGTTACGACCAACATTTTTGCGTGCAATGTCCATGTAGAGCCTCCAATCCTGCTTTTATAGAAACTTCCGTGCCAATTTCGCTTAAGTGGACTAAACTCTCCATTTTTTCAACATAATTCTATAACATACTAGTATTACTATTTATAGTTATCTATGTGATTATGAGTAGCTTAATAGAATGTTGTTATTAAATCACTATGGTTAATATTTTTGTCATTAATAGTCAAAGTAATTTCGCTTGCAGCAAATAAACTTAAAAAAAAAATCTTTGGTGCCCGTTTTTGGGACGATTAGTTATCACTTTTGCAAACAACTCCAGAACTTAAATTTTATTTTTATTTTTTGACGGAATTTTAAAAATTTGGTGTCTATATTTATATGAACTAATCTTTAACATTAAAACCCTTTCAGACTTATGCTAAGATATTTACCTATCATTTAATAAACTCTATACTAAACACATAAGTAATGTTTATCTAATACTTTACTGTTATGATTTTATGGATCTAGTAATTTTACCATCAAAACTGCTCAATATTACTAATTATTGTGTAATCAAGAAGTTATACAGCTCAACTTTTAACAAAGAGGTGACTATGAAGAACTGGGTATTGAATTTGTTTTTAGGGTTATTTTTTCTCTTAAGCCCAATGATTGTTTTTGGGGAAGACTGGAAACCTATAGATCCAGCCCACACAGCATTAAAAGCCCCTGTGGTAGAAAAAGATGCAGATGCAGAAGCAATATTTTGGGAAGTGCGAGTTTTAGATGAAGTTGATGGTTTTACAGTTAGAACTGTGCTTTCTAACTATATCAGAATAAAGATTTTTACAGATCGAGGTAAAGACACTCAAACTAAAGTAGAAATTCCTTATCTAGGCAGCTATAAAATCAAAGATATTGCTGGTCGTACAATAAAAGCTGATGGCTCAATTTTAGAACTTAAAAAAGATGCTGTTTTTGATCGTATTGTAATCAACACAAATGGCTTAAAAATTAAGGTTAAGTCCTTTGCAATGCCTGGTGTAGAACCTGGCTCAATAATTGAGTATCGTTGGAAAGAAATAAGAAATGATACCGTCTCACTTTACTCTCATTTAGATTTACAACGTGATATACCCATACAACAAGTTAAATACTTTATTAAGCCACTTTCTTTGCCTAATTTATCTTATGGAATGAGAATCAAAAATTTTAACACTGGAGCCATTCCATTAAATAAAGAAAAAGATGGCTATGTTTCTACTACTCTTACAAACGTTCCTGCACTCCACAAAGAAAATTATATGCCTCCAGATGATACCATCCAATCTTGGATGTTAGTCTATTACAGTGAAGATAAAAACCAAAATCCAGATATTTTTTGGCCTCAATATGGAAAAGAAGTTTATGAAAAAACCAAAGATATACTTAAACCAGATGACTCGGTAAAAAAACTAACTGCTAGTTTATTGACTGCTTCAGACGGGCCTAAAGAAAAGCTAGATAAGATATTTTTCTTTTGCCGTACCAAAATCAAAAACTCTAGATACACCAAATTATCAGACGAAGAATTAAAAAAGGTCAAAGATATTACCTATCCTAAAGAGACATTAAAATTAGGAGCTGGTGCGCCATCAGATATTCTCTTTTTATTTGGAGCTATGGCAAATGCAGCAGGTTTAGAAGCCCGTATTGCTAGACTTTCAGACCGCAGCAAGTCCTTTTTTGATAAAAGATTTACAGATTCCTATTTTATGAAAGGAGCTATAATTGCGGTACAAGTAGGAACAGATTGGTTATTTTTTGATCCTGCATCTTTATATGTCAGTTCTGGAATGCTTAGCTGGAAAGAAGAAGGCCAAGAAGCATTGATTTGTGATGCTAAGCAACCTGTTTTTGTACGCACTCCTCTTTCTGGGCCAGAAAAATCTGTTAGAAAACGTAATGGAATCTTTAAAATTACTGAAGATGGTTCTTTAGAAGGCACTGTAAAGATTCAATTTACTGGCCATTTTGATGAAGATAAAAAAGAAGACTATGACAGTGACTCTCCAAAAGAAGAACAAGAAGCCTTAGAAGCTGAAGTAAAAAAACGAATTAGCACTGCTGAAATAAGTGATTTCAAAATAGAAAACGTGGATTCTCCTGACAATCCATTTACTTACTCTTACCATGTACGTATTCCTGGATATTGTCAAAAAACAGGAAAACGCTTATTTTTACAACCTGCATATTTCAACTATGGGCTAGATGCTATTTTTCCTGCCGGTGAACGTAAATATCCTATTTATTTCCCTTTCCCTTGGTCTGAAGAAGATCATATTTCTTTTGAATTTCCTACAGGATATGAACTAGAAAACCCTTCTGTACCTCAAGGATTAACTATTAGCACTGTTGGTAAATATACGGTTAAAATGCAATATGCAGCTGAAAAACGTTTGTTAAGTTATCAACGTTTCTTTAACTTTGGCAATGGAGGCTCGCTACTTTATCCTAAAGACTCTTACCAACAGATAAAGCCTATTTTTGATATGATTCAAGAGCGTGACAAACATGTAGTTACACTAAAACAAAAAGTAGACGCACAATCCTCTTCAACAACTAACCAACAATAGAAAAAAATAAAGGAAAATGGCTTATGTCAAGAATTAAGAAACTAGTTTTTACTCAATTAGTTACACTAATAGCTATTATTTTGTTGACACCTTGTCTAGCCCAAGCAAGAGGTTTTGATGATGTACCTAGTTGGTTACGTCAAGCAGCAGCCACCAACAAACCCCAATTTGCCAAAAATGTTTCTGCTGTAGTTTTGTATAAAGAAAGACGTGTTGTTATTGATAATGATGGAAAAGCTACAACAACAGAACAAGCCGCTATTAAAGTTTTAACACCTGATGGAGCTAAAGAAGCAGCAACTTATGTTGCCTATTTAACACAAACTGGAAAAGTACGTGATATGCGAGCATGGCTACTTCGCGCTAATGGTGAAGTAAAACGCTATGGCAAAGATGAAACAGTAGATCAAGCAGCAGCATTAAATGATGTTTATAATGAAACAAGAATTAAGTATATCTCTGCGTCTAGTAATGCAGAAGAAGGTGCAATTTTTGGTTATGAATGGTCAACAGAAGAAAAAGCTTTTGTTAATCAAGACAAGTGGTTTTTCCAAGATGATTTACCTGTAGTAGTTTCAAGATATGTATTAACCCTGCCTACTGGATGGCGAGCAGATAGTGTAACTTTTAATCACAACAAAGTTGAACCAAATATAAATGGTAATATTTATACTTGGGAATTACGAGATCTAAGTCCAATTGAGCAAGAAGATTCTGGTCCCTCCATTAGCAGCCTCTCGCCAGGCTTAGCCATAAGTTATTTTCCTCCTTCAAGCTCAAAGACTGGAGCAAGTTTTACAGATTGGGTAGATGTGTCTCGATGGTTAACTCAATTAAGTGATGGTCAAGCCTTACCAGATCCAGCAATTAAAGCTAAAGCACAAAGCTTAATAGCTAATGCAAAAACAGAATATGAAAAGATTCGGTCAATAGGCGAATATGTTCAAAAAGTTCAATATATTTCTATCCAAACCAATGTTGGTCGTGGTGGTGGATATAAACCTCATCCAGCAAGTGAAGTATTTGCTAAGTCTTATGGAGATTGTAAAGACAAAGCTAACTTGATGAAAGCCATGCTTAAAGCAGTTGATATTCCTGCTTACTTATTGGTAATTTACTCTGGTGACCCTACTTATGTAAGGTCTGAATGGCCTTCACCACAGCAGTTTAACCATTGTATTATTGCAATAAATACCAAAGAAGAAACTAAAACTAATGCTACAGTTTCTCACCCAACACTTGGGAATCTATTAATCTTTGATCCTACAGATGATGTTACTGCTGTAGGTGATTTACCAGATCATGAGCAAAATAGTTTAGCGCTTTTAGTAGCAGGAGAAGCAGGAGCATTGTTAAAAATGCCTGTTACCTCTCCAGAAGCCAATCTCTTGGCTCGTGTTAGTGATTTAACCCTTACACCTGAAGGAGCAATAAGCGGGACTAT
Organism: Blastocatellia bacterium; assembly: GCA_039812885.1. GTDB lineage: Bacteria > Acidobacteriota > Blastocatellia > Chloracidobacteriales > JADJPF01 > JADJPF01. The sequence goes on along the minus strand of JBDIBI010000003.1, from coordinate 349,427 downwards.
TACAGAGGAATCTCTTGGTCAAGCAGCAACAAGAGCAAGAGCAGAGTTAAAATATCTCTCAAAAGCTGACTATCAAAAAATGATTGAAAAGCTTTTTACTAAAGATACCCCTCAAGCTAAAATCACTAAAATAGAACCCCTTGACAATACAGCAGAGAGAAGTTTCAAGCTCTCTATTGAATTTAATGCACCTAATTTTGGGCAATCTGCTCAAAATCGCTTGCTAGTCTTTAAGCCTCTAGTTGCAACTCGTCATCAAGTAATTGCCTTTAACCAACCAAATCGCAAACAACCCATTGTCTTTAAGACCAAAGCTTATAAAGAAACTGTTAGGGTTAAACTTCCTGAAAAATTTGTAGTCGATGAAATTCCTGACCCTGTTAAACTAACAACTTCTTTTGGTTACTATCAGTCTAATTATGAAGTCAAAGATGGGAATTTGTTTGTTCAACGTATATTGACCTTAAAAGCTTCTCAGCTTAATCCTGATCAATATTCTAGTGTGCGTAAGTTCTTTGAACAGATTCATAACTCAGAACAATCTCCTGTAGTACTGTTGAAAAAATAGAACTTATAACCATTACTACCCAATATAACAGCTAATAAATTCTTATGTTATCAGACTAAAGACAATTTATTCTAAGTTCAATAGATATAACTAAGGTCTTGATTAGCAATAAGTTAGAAAAGTGAAACTTTTTTGTGCAAAATGCTATAAATCACTTGAAAAAAAAAAGTTATCTAAATTGATCCCATCTTTTCCACAAACTTTTCCACAGGCTTTGTGGAAAAGATGTGGTTATTTTTATTCTTTTCTTTTGTTGCTTCTGGTAATATTTTTCTGCTAAATACCAAGTCGTAATAGAGTTGGTTTATTGCCAAGTGTTTATTAGATGCGCACTACGAGCCTATAAAACATCTTTTTCTGTTAGAATCAATGGTTCAAAATACAAAATATCAGATTATTGTTAAGGAGATATTTTAATGCTTCCTAAAGATCTTACTCCTGCGGTTATCGAAAAATTAAAAAAAACTGCTGAAACTTATCCAGTAGGTTCAACTCCAGAATTTGATCCTCTTAAATATTCTTTTCGTTCAAATACTGGCTTTATAGTTAATATTACTCTAGATAAACGCAGTAAAAGTCCTTATTGGTTATTAAGCATGTCTTATCCAACTCGTCCACCAACGGATGAAGAAGCTAAAGATGCTGTAGCAGCATTTTTTGGTGTAGATGGACTTCAAAAAGCAGGAAAAATTATTATGCCAGAAGGCGGTAACCCTAATATAGTTTACTACCGCTTAAGCGCGTAGTTTATTAATCTTGTTAGTAATAAAGGGTAAGAGTTAAAGTTTGCCCTTTATTACTATTTAGACTAATATTTAGTTTAAGTGTTTTGTTTTTGAAGTTTATCCCATTTTTGCCATTGCAACATTATTGTTACCCAAACCAAAGCAATTGCCAAAGCTGCAAAAGCTACAGCAAAAGTTGCGGTTGAAACAGGAAAATGCCAGACATCTATAATTCGTCCCAAAATAGCTATTGAAACGGCCACTGACAAAGTAAGTAACCCATTTTCTAACGCAAAAATTCGACCTCGAATTTCATCTTCTGTTAGCTTTTGTAGTAAAGTAGTACTTATTACCCATAAAAAACTACCACAAGCAGAAATACTAGTAGTGCTAATTGCTGCAAGTAATATATTAGGTGAATTACCCCAACACCAAAAAAATAAGCCTCTTAAAGCAAATGCTAACAAAATGATATTTAGAGCTTTTTTAGTATCAATATATATCAATCTTCCTGTAACAATAGCTCCTACTACTGCTCCCAAACCATGTGCACCATGAAGGAGTCCAACAGAAATAGCTCCATCCTTACCAATAGGAAAAACTTGTTGACCATAAACTACAGACAATAAAAGTACTGCTCCACCTGTTAAACAAATTCCACTTTTTACTAGTGTTACAGCTAGTACTTGAGGTTTATTAAGTAGATAAGGAATTATTGCCCAAAAACTTGTACTGGTATTTTTACCTTCTGTACCTTCTTGATCATTTTTATTGTTATTTACTTCTATATTTAGTCTAAGCAACAAACTAGCTGAAATTAAAAAAGTCCCTGAATCTACTAAAAAAGAGATTTTCCCACCTACTAAATCAAAAAGAAAACCTCCTAATGCCCCTCCTACAGCTAAAATTACTGACCAAGTAACTCCAGATAAAGCATTTGCTTTAAGTAGTTCTGTATCTTTAGCTAAGTTAGGAATTAAAGCACCCCGTGCTGGTTCAAAAAAAGCAGTCAAAGAAAATTGCATTGCAGAAAGCAAATAAAGTAACCATAACTGTTCAGGCCGATTAATAGTTAATAACCCTAAAACAATCACAGCACGAAGCAAATCACAAACAATCATAATCTTGCGCCGATCAAATTTATCTGCTAATGCTCCAGAAAATGGGCTAAATACTACTAATGGCATCATTTGCAAAATAATTAGTAACCCTGAAGCCTGAGCTGTTCCTGAAAATTGCTTTATAATCTGCATTAAAGCTACAAAATTAAGCCAATCTCCTAACTCACTTACTATTTGTGCTAACCAAACTTGCCTAACAGCTCTGTTTCGCTTAAGTAATCCTAAATAACCATCATCTACTCTATTATTTTCCATATTATAAATTTCTATAATTATAATTATTCTAAAATTATGTTATACAAGATTTTCTAAAGATTAGTTTCAACAGTTTCCCATTTAGTAAATCTAGTATTGACGAGTTATTTTTGTTGGAGAGACTCCATTAGCAACCCATGAAAATGATGTACACCATTCTCACGTTTTACTGAGTAGCGGCCTTGCTTATAGTTCATTGAGCCTAATCCACGTTGAACACTTTCACAAATAGCAATATCCTCAATTTGAACTTCGTCGCTAAACTCAACTACACGTTTAACTTGATTTTGAGTCTCTTCACTTGTTGGATTAGAAAAGTACCATTCAAAAACAGTTAATGTTTTTGTTGGGCTAATTGGAATGATCAAATTTGTAGAGTAGTTATCAGGATAAACATTAATCATCAAATTCGGGTATATCCAAAAATATTGTGCTGGATTATTTTCTTCTTTTAGTTGTTCTTGCACTATCCTAACGGCCGTTTTCTTAATTGGTGAATGCTGAATAGAGTAATATTTTTTTGTCTCTACAAAATACTTTTGATAATCCAGTTCACGATTTAATCCAGGATGTACAATAGGAATATGATAACCTTCTAAATAGTTGTCTACATAGACTTTCCAATTACAATCAATATACCAATCCTTACGAGCAGCTAAACCCAAATCAGCCATGTTATGATAATTAACTCGATCAGGTAAATCTTCCAGTATAGTAAATAACCTTTCACTATTTGGATCAAGATTTACAAAAACTAGTGGCCCCCAAGTTTCTACCTTAAATTCAGGTAAAGAGAACCCTTCTTTATCAAAACATTCTACTCCTTCAAACTCTGGACAATACTGCAATTTGCCATTCAAACTGTAAGTCCAGCCATGATAGCTACACTGAAAACCACTTCGCTTACCTTCTCCTTTAGCAACTGCTCCAGCGCGATGACGACATACATTAGAAAATGCATGTAACTCATTATCTTTATCCCGAACTACCACCACAGGCTCATCAGCAATTGTAGTAGTAAAATAGCTTCCTGGAGTTGCTACTTGCTCTGTTCTACCTACAAGTTGCCAAGTTCGTGCAAAAACTTTCTTCTTTTCCTCAGCTAAAAAGCCTTGGTCAAAATACCAATCTGCAGGAATTGTGCTAGCAAAAGCTAATCGTGAATCAAAACTATAATCTGAATATGACATATTTACTCCATTTCCCAGGGGTTGCGCTTGTTTCCCGGGGTTGCGCTCATTTCATCTGCTAAAACCCCGGGCTAACATAAATATGCACATTACATTTTATCTGCTGGCTCAATGCCCAATATCCAAAGGGCTTGCTCCAATTGACGACGAATGTAACCAGTAACAGCTATTAATACTTGATAACGTACTGGATCATTTACATCCACAATTTTATAAGCAGGAATATTGTAAAAATTGCTAAAGCTTGCAGCTAGTTGATAAACATATTTAGCTATATGTGTTGGTTCCAATGCACTTATAGACAAACGTAACACATCAGACAAACGACTAGACAAATAAATTAATGCCCAAAGATAATTCCCATCCCAACCAGTATCATCTTTTATAGAAAGTACACTGTTGATTTCTTCAACAGTTAAATTAACTTCTGTTGATTTACCTTGTTCTACCAATTTACGGAAGATGCTATTAACTCTAACAATTGCATATAAAACATATGGGCCTGCTTCACCTTGAAAAGCTAATGCTTCCTCAAAATCAAACGCTATGATGGAGTTACGTGTATACTTCATAAGAAAATAACGCAATGAACTAACCATAATTTTATGAACTATTGCTTGACGTTCTGCTAAAGAAGCATCCTTGTAGCGCTCATCTACTTTATGACGAGCTTTTTCTTCTAGTTTACTCATCAAATCATCAGCTTTTACGCCCAATCCTTTACGACCTGACATACTCACTTGAGTCCGCTTAGTTTCTTCTTCAGAAAGCTCATAACCCAATTCCTTAGCACTTGCTGGAGTTAATACAACTTTTTCATATGCTAAATGGGCACTTCTATCAATTCTGTCATCTTTAGAAAGTAGTTTCACTCCTAATTTTACGTAAGCTTGTGTATAAGATTGCCCAACATCAATAACATTAAAATAGGCTACACCATTGCCAAAGCCTAAACCTGCTTTATTTTCAACGCTTTCTTCTGAAGTAGTAATAAAGACTTCTTTACCATCAGGATAGGTATAAAAAGGTCGATACTTGAAATCTAAACCTAATTGACCTAGTTTCCATAAATGATATGCAATGTCTTTGCCTGCATAAGTAACTGTTCCATTAGACCTTACTAAAATCTTATCTGCATCATATTGACTATCTTGTTCATTTTCTTGTAAATCTGTTGCATTATCAGCCGCAGTATCTTTCTCAGCTTTCATTACCCAACAGCCTTTATTTTTACCTTCTGTTTCATAGTAAATTGCACCTTGCTCTTTTAGCTTTTCAAAGGCCGTTTGCCAGAAATTTAGATGTAATACATCACTTTCCCTAGGCAATACATCATAAGTAATCCCTAATCTCCACATAGTATCTAAGTGAGTTTTAAGAATTCTAGAGGAAACATATTCAGCAAGTACGGCTGTATCTCCAATATTATGTTCAATTTCATGAAGAGTTTGTGCTCTAAGTTGTTTACTATCTGGAGATTCCTCATAGAATTTTCCTACCTGTGCATAAAGATCCCAGCAATAATAGTCAAATTGTTCAGTAATAGCAGCAACTTCTTCTAAAGATTTCTTTTCTATATATTTAAACCCAACTACCACATCAGCAACTTGAACACCTGTATTATCAATATAATTGTGAGTTTCAACCTCTTCACCACTAGCTTTTAGCATTCTTACAATAGTGTCACCTAACACAGCGTTACGCACATGTCCGATGTGTGCAGCTTTATTAGGGTTAATGCTAGTGTGTTCAACAATCAATTTACCACCAGTAATTTCATCTAGTTTTAGTGATTTTTCAGCATTAAAAACATTGTGAAAAAATACACCTCTATCCAAGAAAAAATTTATATAACCAGCTCCAGCTGTCTCTATTCTAGCTACACCTTCAATGGTTGTTAGCTCAGCACGAATTTTATCAGCTAATTGTCGTGGATTTTGCTTTGTTCCAGTAGAGGCTTTAAGACGTTTAGCTATCTCAAAGGCTATTGGGAAAGCCAAATCACCCATTTCAGTTTTTGGTGGGTATTCTAAAATTATTTCATTAGCTGCAACTTCTATATCAAAAACTTTTTTAACAGCATCTTGAAGTTGTGCTTTTATCGTGCGATGAAGTTTTAGTAACATTAAAATTTCTCCCTACATTTACCTAGTGCATTTTCATAAAATATTGTATTATGCCTAATTTGTAAGCTACTACAGTTAGAGTAATTAAAAAAAGTACTGCGGCTATTGCCCAAGTAATTAATTTTGTAATAAAGCTAGTAATCTTGACTCCAATCCAAAAGAGTCCACCAGCTACGATTAGAAAAACTATTCCTGCAAGTATAATTGGCATACTAGTCATATTAGTGCCTCCATAGCCATGGATAAAACAGTGAATCTTATTACATTAAATCAATAGGATCAACTTCTACATTTATAGCATTCATGTCTTGTTGATTGTAATTTAGGCTACTCATGGCTAAATCCAAGATTTCACGAGCGCGGGCACGGGCACGAGCTTTAATTAAAATTTGCAAGCGATGTTCTGCGCGTAGCCGAGAAAGTGGCGCTGCGGCTGGGCCTAAAATTCTTATAGTTCGGTCATCTTGTGCAGCATTACGCAATTGTCTAGCTAATTCCCCAGCTAAAGCCTGAGCTTGAGATAAATCCTTGTGCTTAATAATGATATTTACTAGTACACTAAAGGGTGGATAGTAGAGCGAACGCCGGAAATTAATTTCTTGCTGATAAAAAGCTTGATAATTCTGTTGACGGGCATGCACCAATGAGTAATGATCCGGATGGTAAGTTTGTATAAGTACTCTCCCAGGGCTAGTTCCCCGTCCAGCACGTCCTGCAACTTGGGTTAAAAGCTGGAAAGTACGTTCAGCAGCACGGAAATCTGGCATTGAAAGCCCTGCATCTACAGAAATTACTCCTACCAAAGTTACATTAGGAAAATCATGTCCTTTAGCAATCATTTGTGTACCAATTAAAATATCAATAACTCCATCAGCAAACTCATTGATGATTTTCTCAAAGCTTCCTTTTCTACGAGTAGTGTCACGATCTAGACGTGCAACTTTACTCTCTGGAAAAATTTCTTTAACCCGCATTTCCAGTTGTTCAGTACCTTCACCTACATAGTAAATATATAACCCCTTACAATTTGGGCAAGCTTGAGGCACCCCTATTTGATAGTTACAATAGTGACAAATCAACCGACTAGCTTCTTTATGATAAGTTAATGTTACTGCACAATCACGGCAACGAATTGACTGTCCACAGCTACGACAAAGAACAAAAGCAGAAAATCCTCGCCTATTGAGCATAACAATTGCCTGCTCCCCTTTTGCTTGAACATCCTTAATAGCTTCAATTACTTCATCGGCAAAAAGCTGCATTTTCCCATGTCGCTGAAAAACTTCTCTCATATCTACAATTTCCACTTTAGCTAATGGACGTTTAGCTACACGTTCAGGAAGACTAATATAAGTATATTTTTTTAAGAATGCATTATGATAAGTTTCTAACGAAGGAGTTGCACTACCTAAAATTACTACAGCTTCAGCCTTAAGTGCTCTCATTATAGCGCTATCTCGGCCATTATAACGGGGAACTTCTTCTTGTTTATAAGAAGTTTCATGTTCTTCATCTACAACAATTAAACCTAAATTACGAATAGGAGCAAAAATAGCAGAACGTGTTCCTATAACAACTTTAGCTTCACCTCGGTAAATTCTTTGCCACTCGTCTAATCGCTCGCCTTCAGAAAGTGAAGAGTGTAAAATTGCAACTGAATCCCCAAAATGCTCACATAAACGCCTAGAAAACATTGGAGTTAAAGCAATTTCAGGAACAAGCATTAGAGCAGTTTTATCAATTTCTAGAGCTGCTTTCATTGCTCGCAAGTAAATTTCTGTTTTTCCTGAACCTGTAACTCCATGCAGCAAAAATGTGCTGTATTCTTCGGCAAAAATTGCTGTAGCAATTTGTTCTAAGGCTTGAGCTTGAGAATCAGTCAAAATCAAATCAGGAATAAGCATTGGTTGCTGAATATGAGCTAATGGATTACGCCTCATTGTTTGAGAAAAAACTTCTACTAAGCCTTTTTTTTCTAGCGATTTAATAGCAGAAATACTTACACTTAAAGTATCCATTAACTCACTTAAAAATGGAGGTTTAACAGAAATTGACAAATAATCTAAAACTCGCTTTTGTGTAGGTGTAAGTTCTTCATTATCAATCTTAAAAAAATCTTCTATGGTGTAGTTTGTAGCAAGACGAACAGCCAATTGCTTTTTGGTACGGACTTTTTGCCCAATCTCTTGCTCAACTTCAATTAAGCCTTGTTTTTCTAGCTCGCGAGTAATAGCTACAAGTCTAGCTTTAGTATAATTTTTCTCTAATACTTTCAAATCTAAGCTCTTAGTGCTAGCAATTTGTTGTAGAGCTTTCCATTTGGAAGATCTTTCAATACGACTAGCATCTAGGCTATTTAGTTGTGTTCGTCCAGCTTCTGTAACAGAAATAGTTACTTCCATTGCAGCATTCATACCAGCAGGCAAAGCAGATCTAATAACTTCTCCCCAAGGAGCATAGTAATAATCAGCTATCCAGCGTGTTAACTCCAAGATTTCTGGAATTATTACAGGTTCTTCATCAATTACAGCCAAGAGTTCTTTTATGGACTCTAGAGGAATTTCTGGGTCTACATCTTCTTGAACACAAACAATATAGCCAACATGAGAGCGTTTTCCAAAAGGCACTAAGCATCGGCAACCTACTTGCACGGATGCTGACATTTCTTCAGGTACAAGATAAAGAAACGTTTGAAAAATATAGAGTGGTAAAGCAACTTCGACATACATACGCCTTATTTTACCGCATAAACCAAAAAATAGGAGAAACATTTTCCCCTATTTCCTGGGGTTGCGCAAGCCTGCGGCTTGCTAAAACCCCAGGCTAATATGGGTTGAGCTAATATAACTTAAGCTATTTCAATTGACTAAATTTATTTCAAACAAATTAATATATTAGCCCCAGGTTTTAGCGAGCTTAGCGAGCGCAACCTGCGAATCTAGTAATTTCTTTGAAATGAGTTATTTATTAAAATAGCTCAACTCTATTTCGTTCAACCCATATTAGCCCCAGGTTTTAGCGAGCTTAGCGAGCGCAACCTGGGGATCATAAAAAATGAGCGCAACCTGGGATCATAAAAAATGAACGCAATTTGGGATCATAAAAAATGAACGCAATTTGGGATCATAAAAAATGAACGCAATTTGGGGAAAAATATATTAGCCCAGGTTTTAGAACACAAACCTAAAAATAAAAATTATGCAACCATACATTTATCACACGTTAGTAAAGAAATATCTCCATATTCATGACCTCTATAGCCAATTTCCTCTGCTTGTCTATATGCTTTTTCAATCGCTACACTTGGACAAAATGAGTTAAGTATTTCCATATGGCTTGTCCCAAGCTCATGCATACCAGTAATTAAGCCTGTGGCAGATTGTATTTTGTGTCTAGGTGTAATTTTTAATGTTGTTAACCCACTACTAGCATTAATTTTTCCATTTTGGAAAGCTGATTCAAGTGCACGAAGAACTGTTGTTCCAAAAGCTATAATTTTCCTACCTTGTTGTTTAGCTAAATTGACTTTATCGGCTGTTTCTTTAGGAATTTCATACCATTCAGTTAGAGGTAACAATTTATCTAGTTCCCTAGAACCAGTGCTTGAAATTCCTGCACTATGCAGTAAATGTGCAATTTCTACACCTTTGGCCTTTAGTTTTAATATTATTTCCCAACTAAAAGGAAATGCAGCACTTGGAGGTTCAACCGATATTGGAGGCCCAGCAAAAATAGTTTGTTGATCCCAAACTTTTAATTCTTCTGTCAAGTAAGAGTATTGGATTGGATGGCCTTGTTTATACAATTCACTGGTAAGATTTTTGCTTATAAAGCGAATTGTAAGCAATCTTTTATGTTCAACTTTAAGAACTTCAGCAACTAAATCTTCGCCTAAAACAATTTTATCTCCAATGTAAACTGTAGGTGGTTCACCCCTATCTTCTGTAGGAATTGTCCAATCACCACTTCCAAAAGAAAAAGCAAGCCAATTCTCTAAACATTTAGGGTTTGGACCTTGAAAAGCAGCTAATCTAATTTCTATTAATTCGTTTGTTCGCCTAACATGCCCATAAAAGCTAGATGGTAAGGTTGCTGAATGATTAACAATTAATAAATCATTTGGCGATAAATAATTTAATATATTGCCTACTGTTGAATGAACAATCTTGTTTTCATCAGAAATAACCATTAGTCTTGTTTGATCAAAAAACCTTTTAGAACTTCTTGCTGCAATCATATTGCCCTCCTTACTTGTGAAAAATCTTGGTTGCTTATTAGTTCGATAATCTTTTGAGCAGAATCATTTGGACTACGTAAATTGTCAGGATTTGCATCAGGAATAGCAGCAAAATGCATTGGAGTGTTCATATCTCCAGGATCAATGGACAAAAATCTAACGCCTTGTTCTTTAAGCTCTTCATCAAAAATACGTGACATATGATCAACTGCTGCTTTGGAAACACTATAAGATCCCCATCTTGGATAAGCATTTACAGCCGCATCACTAGAAATATTAACAACAACACCGTGTTCTTTTAATAACATTGAAGGAAGCAATGCTTTAGTGAGTCTGAAATGTCCTAGTAAATTGGTTTGTAGAACTTCTTCAAAATCTTCACAATCTGTATCAATAAATAAACGTAATGGAGTTTGACCTAAATAACTTGCTACATTAAACAAAACATCAATGTCTCCAAGCCTTGACTGAACTTCTCCAGAAATAGGATAGATTGATTCTTTTTTTGAAATATCTGCTTTGATAGCAACTATTTGCGGATACTTAGAAGTTAGCTCCTGAAGCTTGTCTTCACTTCTAGCCAAAATTGCAACATTTGCACCTAGATTATGTAGTTGCACAGCCAACGCAAGTCCTAATCCAGAAGTTCCTCCTGTTATAAAAACATTTTTGTTCTTCCAATATCCTAAACTCATATGTTTTCTCCTTAAAAATTTTATGTTTCTTCTGTTTTTGAATTTACGCTTTTCAAGACAATATGTCATCTAAACAGACAATTAATTGACATATTGTTATTGTTTTGTCATAATTGGGTTATGGAAGAATATTCAAAAATTTCTATGTATTTAGCACAAAATATTGAGAAGTTACGTAATAAGAAGAATTTAAGTCAGCAACAACTAGCTACACTAGCTGAAATACCAAGGACTACATTAACCAATATTGAATCTGGTGTTGGAAATCCATCTTTGACCAACTTGGTAAAAATTTCTTCTGCCTTAGGTGTAGGTATTGAGGAATTGCTTTCAAGACCACGCTCTGATTGTCTGTTAGTTCCATCACAAAAAATTCCGATTGAAGAACGAACACATGGCCAAGCAAAGATTTATAAGTTATTGCCAGACAAGATTAAAGGGATTGAAATAGATAAAATTGAATTAAAGGCTGGGGCAATAATGGGTGGCTTGCCTCATTTAACAGGTACTAAAGAATACCTAACAGTTCTACAAGGTGAAATTACTGTTAGTGTAGCAGGAGAAGCTTATTCCATAAAGAAGGGAGATGTTTTTGCATTTCCTGGAGATCAACCACATTCATATAAAAACACTAGTGATTTAGTTTCTATTGCTATTAGTATAGTCATTCCAATTCCTGCTTTTTTATAAGATCTGAAAATATTAGAGCAAAGTAAAAATTTACTAAATTTCTGCTTGACAATAGTTAGTTGAAAGCCTAAATTTTAGTGCATAAAGTTTTTGCTCTACAATTTAGTGCTTCTGGAAATCAGCTACCCAGAAAATATGCACTATATTTAGCTGACCTACATGGCCTTATGTAAAGTTTCTATAGTCTCTTCTAATAAGCTATCAATTAGCTTTCCTATAATTAACTTGTTTTCTGGCATTTATTCTTCTTACTTTTTACCTAAATGGCTGCTTAATTCTTGCTAAGTTTTAATTGATTCACATGGATTTTCCTGAAAATCTATTATTCACAATAATTTAACTGGTTGGTAAAAATAACTATGAGTAATAAAGATAGTCAAAAAAGTCGCCGTGAGTTTATCCGTTTAATAGCCTTAGGAACTACTGGAATAGGCTTAGCAAGCTGTTCTGAAACTCCAGAAAAAAACAAAGATTCAGAAACACTAAAAGTTGAAGATAAAAAACCACTTAAGGAAAAGAAACCTTCTGTTGAAGAAGCTAATTCTACGGAAGTTGTTAATAGTGAAAATGTTACTTTTTACAAAAAAGGCCAAGCAGAATATGAAGAATTGCGCCAAGGACATAATAAACGTATTAACAAACATCCCAAAGTAATTGCACTATGTTTAAATGAAAAAGGTGTCCAAGAAGCCATTTCTTATGCAGCAGCAAATAATTTAGCTGTGGCTATAAAAAGTGGGGGTCACAGTCTTGAAGGTTTTTCCTGCAACAATGATGGAATGGTAATAAATTTATCAAAGCTTAATTCTGTTAAGTGGTTAGAAAACAATGAAGTAGCACTTGGTCCAGCTTGTAACTTATCTCAACTATATGATGAATTGTTACCTAAAGGGAGACTTTTACCAGGAGGATCTTGTGGTAGTGTTGCGATTGGAGGAGTTACTTTAGGCGGTGGCTATGGTATGTATTCAAGAAAATTTGGGTTGACTTGCGATAGTTTACTTGAAGTTACTATGGTAGATGGTAAAGGAAAACTAGTAAATTCCAAAGATGATCCTGAATTGCTTTGGGCTTGCAAAGGTGGAGGTGCAGGAAATTTTGGAGTCATAACAGAATTAAAATTCAAAACTCATTCTGCTCCACCTACTTTGACTAGCCATAGATTTAGAAAATTTAACACTGATGCTCAAACTGCTGCTAGCATCCTGGAAAAGTGGTTTTTACTTACAACAACGCTTCCAGAATCTTGTTTTTCTGTATTTATCCTAAACAGAAAGACTGTATTTATCTTACTAACTAACTTTGAAAATGAAACAGAACCAGTTAAAAAAGTTATAACAGAATTTACTTCATTAACTGAAAAAGCCTCTTTAGGAACTCCTCAAAAGTTAAACTCTGCTGTAAAGAATTTTTATGGAATACAAGAACCTATTTTCTTAAAAAATGCTTCTGTAGGTTTATACAAAGGTTTTGATGACATTAAAAGTTTTATAGTTCCAGCACTAGAAAAAATCTCAACTACACCTGGGATGCTTATTTCCATAGGCACTTTAGGTGGACAAATTGACAATGCAGAATTTGCAAAAACATCTTCTTTTGCACACCGCACTCGCCCTTATCTTTCAGAACTGCAAACCTACTGGGACAAACCAGAAGAAGAAGAAAAAAGAGTCAAAGCTTATGGCGAAGTACGTGATATGTTTCAGGATAATGGAATAACTACACAATATATTAACTACCCTGATCTTGGTTTTAAAAACTGGGAAACTGCTTATTATGGAGATAATTATAAGCGTTTGCAGGAAATTAAAAAGAAATATGATCCTGACAATCTAATCCGTCATGAACAAAGCATAAAGATAAATTAATACTAGCCTAAGCTTTTGCTTAGGCTTCTATCAATGCCATTAAATGGCATAACAATATATATGATACATCCTTACAAATTAATAAAAGCGTCTTCAAGCTATTTAGAAGATTCTGCAAAAATTATAGAAAATCAGAAAAATGAAAATAGTAACTACAATCAACTAGAAACTGCACCAGTTTTAGCAAAAATTAAAAAACTTCAAGTTGATCGATGTTATAGAGATAAACAAGGGCTGTTTTTTGCTGAAGGTGTACGTAACTTTGTTCAAGCAGTTGATCAAGGATTTCCAGTAGATACTATAATTTATAGCGAACGACTTCTTATATGTGCAACTGCCAGAAAGCTAGTGCGGAAATTAAAACGAGAAGGAACTAAATTTGTGAGAGTTTCTCCAGAGCAATTTAGAACCATTTCTCAAACCGAGCGTGCATCAGGAGTTGCAGCCATTTTTCGCCAGCATATCAAAACGCTAGATCAAATAAAATCTAGTGAAAATGTCTGTTGGACAGTACTAAGTCATATTCGCTCCCCTGGAAATTTAGGAACTCTAATCCGAACTTCAGCAGCTATTGGGGCTTCAGGCTTTATCTTGCTTGGAGATTTTATTGATCCTTTTGATCCAAATGTAGTAAGAGCAACTATGGGAGCAATTTTTAAGCAACATATAGTAAGAGTAAATACAACAGAACTTTATTGTTGGATAAAATCAAACAAGTCACAAGTTATTGGAGCATCTCCAAATGGTTCAATAGATTATGATAAAGTTTCTTATACACATCCTACAATATTAATGCTTGGCAATGAGCGATCTGGATTAACTAAAGAGCAACAATCAATTTGTCAGCATTTAGTTCGTATTCCAATGATAGAAGGTGTTGATTCTTTAAATGTTGCAATAGCAGGGAGTTTACTACTTTATGAAGTTTTTAGATCACCTATTCGTCGATGAGTATGAGAATAAGAAAATTTATTGAAACGGGCAGAAAAAATCTGCCCGTGCATTTTTGCTATTTACTAATAGTAACTTTACTAGTAACCCAATCACCTATTACTTTTAATGCATTGGGTGAAAAGGTTTCTTCAATTTGCCCATACTCTGATGGTGAGCCTGTTTGGCAGGTTTGGAATAAATGGTTTAAGTTAGGAAAACTTTGAGTTTTGAAATCTTTGTTTCCTGATTCTTTTAGAGCTTTCTCTATTTCTGTTAAATCTTCTTTATAAGGAACTTGTAAGTCTTTTTCGCCATTAACAGCTAAGACAGGGCATTTTACTTTTTTAAGTGTAGGGCGAGGATCATAAGAAATAAAAAATCTAAACCAACTGCTAGTAACAGGCTTAAGTAAAGCTGCCACTTTCTCATCTGATAGCTCTTTATCTGCTATTTGCTTTTCTTCAGGAGAAAGTGATTCACGGAATTTTTTTAATGCTTCTATCACTTTATTTTTCGCTGTTTCATTATCTTTTTCTTCTTTTATGATGCGGTAAATAATTTCGTTAACTTGGCGGCTTTTTGCAACTTCTTGTTCACTAACACCACTAGCTCTTGCAATTAGAGCGCCTTGTAGTTTTAAGATTTCATCTCCAGGAAGTCCAGGCCCAGCTAACATAACAATAAAGGCGATATCCGTTGATTTACTAGCTACCATTGGAGCAATTAACCCTCCTTCGCTATGCCCTATAAGACCTATTTGTTTAGAGTCAATTTCCTTACGTGATTTTAAGAAATCAACACCAGCTAAAACATCTTCTGCATAATTTTCACTTGTTTCTGTTGGAGAGCCTTTGGATGTACCACCAACGCCTCGATCATCAACTCTTAGAACTGCAATACCTTGGCGAGTAAGATAGTCAGATATGACTAGAAAAGGTTTATGTTCAAAGATAGTTTCATCACGATCCTGAGAGCCTGAACCTGTAATTAGAATTACTGCTGGAAAAGGAGCTTTGCCTTTTGGCAAAGTAAGAGAGCCTGCTAGCTTTATGCCATCTTTTTTATTTTCATAACTAACTTCTTGTTCTTCATAGGGATAAGGCTTTTTTGGATGTTGAGGACGGTTAAGTACTACTTCTTTTTCCTGGCGTTTAAAAGTCAATGGAAAACTAGCTGGCCCTTGTTTAAAAGTCCCAATGATTTCTGAACCATTTAACTTTCCATCAAAAACAATCCCAAAACGTTTAGCTTCAAAATGAACTGTTGTCTCTTGATAAGTAATTGTATCTATTGGTAGTCCTTTTGCACCTTGATCAGGGCTATCAAAAGTAGCTGAAAGTGAGCCATCTTCTTTAACTGTAATATTTAGACCAATTCGTAATTTAACTGTGTTTATCTCTAAAGTCCCTAGCCAATTACCTTTTATAGAAGCGGTTTCTTTACTTTTTGTTTCAGCTTGTTGCAAAGCATATAGTGGATTGCTAAAAAATACGGTTGAAAATAACAGTAAAAACAATACTTTAATTATTGCTAATTTGTTTAATAACATAAATTTTACCTCATAAAATAATTTACTGTCTAGTGTATGAAGACACTATACACTTTCATTAAAGATTTTGCAACTATTGTAGTATTTAAATTTTATTATTGATGAAAGTTGAATTATGTTGTTAGAAGGAAAATAAAAATAAGTTTTAGAAAGGGAGTTTAGCTGCTAAACAGTTCAGCATAAGCGCTATAGACTTCTTCTTTATTTTCTAAAAAGCTAGCAATTGCTTCAGCACTATCAAATTCTTGTTTAAGGCGATTAATTACTTCTATAGATCTGATCATATGTTCAATAGCTCTAGACTCATCTTCTTGTTTTTTGAAACATTGTGCTAAGCCATAATGAATTCGCCATTGAATTTCAAGAAAAGGTATCATTTCCGCTATCTTTAGTGCTTGGTTATAGTTATTGACAGCACTTTCAAAGTTACCAAATTTATCTTCTGCTTCAGCTAAAATAAGCAAGGCTTCGCAAGTTGAAACCATTTCCCTATTTTTGCTAAAACCAAAGGTAATATCACGTATTTTATTGACCAATGTTGGTTCTGGATTTGTTTCTAACTGTAATTTTACTAATTCTTTTGAAACTATCAATTGTCCCAATGAGTCATGAGTTTCTTCCATAATAGAAAGGCTTCTTGAAAGCATTTCCTCAGCTAATGGATAGTTATGATTTAGTCTTCGCAAGAAACTACGACCAAGCACATAGTATTGATAGCCTTCCCAATTACGCCAACCATAGTCATGAGCAATTTTTATTGCTTGATCAGCCATGGTTTTTAGTTTATCGAAGTTATTTTCAAATTCCAAAGTCCAAGTTAAAAATAGTAATACTTGTGATTCTGCAAAACGATCGCTAGTAGATTGAGTTAATTGATAAGCTTCTTCTAAGTAAATACGAGATCTACGCCATTGTCCAATTACATGAGTTAAATTACCTAATACAGATAAAGCTCTTGCTTGTAAAGAAGAATCTGAAGCTTGTTTAGCAAGATCGATAATTTGTTGAAAAACAGAAATACTTTCTTGCACTGGAGTAACTTGCACTTTGCACCAAGCTAAGTAAAACATCATATAACGAACACATTCATCGTTATTTGCTTGGCGGGCTAGAACTAAGCCTCTTGAGCCAATATTTACCCCTTCTGTATGACGATTAAACCAAAAACATAACTCTGTTAAAACTAAATAGAGTCTAGCTTGTAGTTCTGGAGAAGCTATTTTCTCAATAAATTGTTGTGTGGCTTCAGCTTCAGCTTGAGCTTCTTTGAAACTGCCCAAGCGCATTAAAGCAATGGCTCGTTTAACTCTAATTTGTCCTATTGAACGACGATATTCTGTAGTATCTGATTCAAATTCTTCTGAAAGTCGAGTTAAAGATTCTTCTGCATAACGAGAAAGCCTTATTACTTCATCCATTGCCTGTCTATCAAAAGCTTGTTCAATAGCAGCAGTACTATATTTTGCAGCAGCTTCCCATTCACCAGCTGAATAAAAATGATAGGCTAAAGCTCCACTTGTTAAGTAAGATTTACCTGCATTAACTTTAGCAATCGCTATGGCTGTACGTGAATGAAGTTTCTTACGTTGCCGTTTAGGCACATCATCATAAATTACTCTACGAATAGTTATATTGTAAAACTGATAATCATCCTCATTTTTTCCATCTTCTTTTAGAAGGGATTCTTTGACTGCTTGTGCTAGATTTTTTTCCAAGACAGTTTCATCAATTTCTAAAACTTTCTGTAGTAAATCAAAAGAAAAAGTATCTCCTATTACAGCAGCAGCATTAAGTATTTCTCTTAGTTCTTCAGAACAAGCTTCTATTTTGTAACGTATTACATTAGCAACTGTATCAGGTAATTTTACCTCATCAAAGCCACTACCATACCAAACACCATTTTTAAAAGTTATATGTTGATTTTCCATCAACAATCTAATAACTTCGGTTAAATATAATGGATTACCACCAGTAAGTTTATGAAGAAGTTCAATATCTTTTTGGCTAACTTCAATAAAGTGGAAGATTGCTTCTAGCAGAGTTTGAATACCTTTTTTATCAAAAGGCTGTAGTTCCATTTTCTCATAATGGGTATATTGGGCTTGTTTAACTAGCCATTCTCTAAAAGGATGTCCTTTGGATTTGGCTTCTTCAGCATGCGAGCCTCCAATAAAACAAAACTTTTTGCTTTCTGCATTTCTTAATAAATATGCTATGAATTCTAGACTTAGTGAATCAGCCCATTGTAAATCATCTAAAATTAAAACTACCGTGCGATTACGAGTTAAGGCCATAAAAGAGTTAGCCAAAGTAGTAAAAACTTGCCATTTTTCAATATTTCCTGTTTCAGAACCGTTTGCTCTTTCTGCCTTTTTATTTTCATCATTAGTAAGTAACACTACAGGCATACTATTAAGCATACCAGTAGAAATTAAGCCTACTAACATATTCTTAAACACTCTAAGAGGCTCACTAATTGTACCCCTATAGTCAAAGAATTTAGCCATTAAAACAAGGCCACCTTGTTCATTAGCCCAATCACGGAAACGAGAAATTAGCTGTGTTTTTCCCATTCCTGGAGTGCTAATAATAAAAACTGGATTTGCTCTTGCATCACAAGCTTGGCTAAAGGCTTCTTGTAAACGCTTTAACTCTTGTTCCCTACCAACATAACAATTAAAATCTGGCTCTTGTAATGAAGCTAATTTTACCCTAGAAATTGTACTACTTGCTCCACTGGATTTGTCTTCAACCACAACAGAAGTAGGAGTAGATAAAAGAACAGGCTCATTAATAGAACCTTCTAAATTATCAATTAACTCTTTTGTATTTTGGTAGCGTTTACCTGGATTTTTTTCTAACGCTTTTAGAATTACAGGATCATACTTAGCTGGAAGCTT
This sequence comes from Blastocatellia bacterium, assembly GCA_039812885.1. Lineage (GTDB taxonomy): Bacteria > Acidobacteriota > Blastocatellia > Chloracidobacteriales > JADJPF01 > JADJPF01. The sequence goes on along the minus strand of JBDIBI010000003.1, from coordinate 330,570 downwards.
AGGGTTTCTTAATGAAGGCAGTTCTGGAGCCATATGAGCATGTGCCATCATTACTTGCATGCTTCTTTCTGATTGAAAAGGCACAGTGCCTGTAAGCATTTTATATAGTATAACACCTAAAGAATAGATATCTACACTATGAGTAATAGGCTCTCCAAGCACTGATTCTGGAGCCATATAAAAGGGAGTACCAAAAATTTGACCTTGCTGAGTTAAGGAAGCAGCTTCTGGATCATTATTAACATTTAGTCTAGCTGTACCAAAATCCAGGACTTTAACCTGTTCTTTTCCTGCACTATCTTGGCAAAGCATTAAATTAGCAGGTTTAATATCTCGATGAATAATACCTAGGCTATGTGCTACATCTAGAGCTTTAGCTACAGGTTTTAAGATAGCAAATGCACGTTCTGGAGAAATGACTCCTTGTTCAGATAAATATTGTTCTACAGTTTGCCCTTTTACATATTCCATAACCATAAAGAACAAACCATCTTCAGTACTATTAAAATCAAAAACTGCTACAGCATTAGGGTGAGCTAGACGACGAACAGCTTGAGCTTCACGGCGAAATCTAGCAAGCATAACAGAATCTTGGGTATGTTCTTCAGAGATAATTTTTAATGCTACTGAATCTCCAATACCAAGATGACGTGCACGAAAAACCGCACCCATTCCACCTTGGCCTAATTTTTCTTCTACTTGATAAGTTCTGTTTAGAATTTTACCTATTATATTAGTCCAAGGGTCAGCAGGTTCTACTTTTTTTTCTCTGTTTTGGAAAGAAGGACGGATAGAATCATCTCTAGCAGCAATTGTAACAACATTGCTTCCATCTGATGGGCAGAAGCGAGTGGTATCAGGCCATTGTTTGCCGCACAAGCTGCAAACCTTCATTTAATTTACTCCAAAACGATTTTACTATGTAAGGATTTTATCTAGGATCTAGACTAAAACTTATTAAAAAAGAATTTCAAAATCAAAGCTTATATATTACCTGTTCTGAACTAAAATAGACAACATAAAGCTGAAAACAATTGCTTTTCTTTACAGTTTTTTGTGTTTAAATTTGCGGGCATTAGCCCCACTATATGTTGCCACTATTTGTCCTGAACCATAAAGCCTATATTTATAAGAAACTAATCCATCTAACCCTACTGGCCCACGAGCATGTAATTTGCTTGTGCTAATACCAACTTCAGCCCCAAACCCATATCTAAAACCATCTGCAAAACGAGTAGAAGCATTATGATATACTCCAGCAGCGTCAACACTACTTAAGAAAATCTCTGCTGTTTCTTTATTTTCAGTAATAATTGAATCTGTGTGTCCTGAGCCAAATCTATTTATATGATCTATTGCTTCATCTAAGCTATCAACTACTTTTAATGAAAGTATTAAGGCACAATATTCTGTTTTCCAGTCTTCTGTTGTAGCTAGTTGTATAGGAAATTTTACTAGTGATTGAGTTATTTTACAACCCCTTACTTCAACATTACTATCTTGAAGTTTTGTAAATAAGGTAGGTAGAAATTGATCTGCGATATCTTTATGTATCAAAACAGTTTCTACTGAATTACAAGCAGCTGGATATTGTACCTTAGCATCATAAATTATATCTGTTGCCATTTTAAGATCTGCTTGTTTATCAACATAAATATGGCAAATACCTTCAGCATGGCCTAAAACAGGAATACGAGTATTGTTTTGGATATAACGTACTAGTTCATTTGAACCACGAGGAATAACCAGATCAACATATTCATCTAACGATAAAATCACATTTATTTGTTCTCGTTCTGTCAGTAAGGAAACGGATTCTGTAGGAATTTCTGGAAACTTAGCTAATGCATTTTTAATAGCTTTTACTAGCACCATATTTGAGTTTGCAGCTTCACGCCCACCTTTAAGAATTACTGCATTGCCTGATTTCAAAGCCAAAGCGCTGATTTGAGTTACAGCATCTGGTCTAGACTCAAAAATAATAGCTAACACACCTAAAGGACAACTTACTTTTTGTAGTTCTAGTCCATCATCTAGTAAAGTTCTGGAGAGTATTTTACCTGTAGGGTCTTCTAAATCAGCAACAGCTTTTACTCCATCAATCATTGCCATTAACTTAACTTTATCTAATTTAAGCCTATCAAACAAAGATTTTGCCATTTTACCATTTTCCAGCAAAATGGTTGCCTCTTTCAGATCTTCTTGATTAGCCGCTAGGATCTCATCTTGGCAATTTTCTAATTCTTGAGCAATTGCATATAAAACTTTATTCTTTAGTTCTGTGCTAGCAACCAACAGCCTCCGAGAAGCAATTTTAGCAGCTTTTGCAATAGTAATAATTTCATCATTAGCCAAATTAGGTTTACTCATTAAAATTTCCTTTCTTAATTTAGCACCACGATGTTATCACGTGTTACCAAGGCATCATAGTTTTTTGAGCATTTAACTATCTATCATTTTTATTATGTTGATTGAGGTAAAAAGACAGTTCCAACATTCTCACCACTAAAAATTCCTTCTAAAACTCCTAAAGTTTTTCCACTAGCAATAATAGCCATTCCTCCAGAACTTACGGCAATACGAGCAGCTTCTATTTTTGTTTTCATTCCACCTCGCCCTCTAGATCCTGCTCCCTCGGCTATAGCTTCAATTTCTGGTGTAATTTCAGAAACAACAGGTATTAATTTGGCATTACTATTTGTTCTAGGATTACTATTATATAGCCCATCTACATCTGAAAGGATTACTAATAAATTAGCTGAGATTTTACTCATTACCAAAGCAGAAAGTTTGTCATTATCACCAAAAACGGGTTTTATTTTCTGTTCTACTTGTAAAGGTTGTTCTAATTCAGCAGTCGAAACTGTATCATTTTCATTAATAATTGGAACAACACCAAGTTCAAGCAATTTTAACAACGTATCACTTAAGTTTAAATACCGAGTATGATTAGTAAAATCATCTTCTGTTAACAACACTTGAGCAACTATAACTCCTAATTTTTCAAAAGCATCTTCATAAATTGCCATTAAACGGCTTTGTCCTATAGCAGCACAAGCTTGTTTTAGGGCAAGGTATTTTGGTTTTTGACTAAGCTTTAATCTTTGTACCCCTAAACCTACTGCCCCTGAGGATACTAATAAAACTTCTTTACCTTGTTTACGCAAGTTTGCAACAGCCTCTATTAAGCCATAAATACGCCCTAAGGCAACTGCTCCATCATCCCGCATAATTACATTAGTACCAACTTTTATTACTATTCTTTGAGCATTAATTATTTGTTTTTTTATTTGATCATTTAGTTCATCCATTTTCAAACCCCAGTCTTAAGATAAAAGTCTATCGCCCTAATTCACCTGCAACCTTAGCAGCCGTTTCTACACCACGGGCTAAAACTGAACGAATACGACCATCTTCTAAAGCTAATATACCTGCAATAGTACAACCAGCAGGAGTTGTAACTTCATCTTTTAGAGAAGCTGGATGTTTACCTGTAGCCAAAACCATTTCTGCTGCACCTAATGTCATTTGAGCAACTAATTCTGTAGCAATTTGACGAGGTAACCCTCGCATTACACCACCATCAGCTAAAGCCTCAATAATTATATAAATAAAGGCTGGCCCACTAGCAGACAGTCCTGTAACTGTATCCATATGTTTTTCTTCTACTTCAGTAAAACGCCCCATAGTAGAGAAGATTTCTCTAGCTAATTCCACATGCTCATCAGTAGCTTGAGTGCCTTTGGCCACAACTGTCATACCCTTACCTATAAAACAAGGAGTATTAGGCATTGCTCGTAGTACAGGACAACCGCTCCCAATTATACTTTCAATAAAAGTAGTACTAACACCTGCTGCAATAGAAATTACTAAGGGGTTATGCGTAAGTCCATTTTTTGTACTTAGGTAAGTGCTAACTTTTTCAATATCTTTGGGTTTTACACAAATAATTATAATATCTGCTTGACTAGCAGCTAAAACATTATCTGTTGTACAGTTAATACCTAGCTCTTTACTTGCTTTTTCTGCGCTAACTTTGGTACGAACAGTAGCAGAAATTTGCTCAGGATTAACAACTTGAGAACGAAGCAATCCATTAACAATTGCCTTTCCCATAGTTCCAAAACCAATAATTGCAATGCGTTTGTTAGTCAACATTTTATTCTCCTTGATTTCCTAGGGTTGCGCTTCGCTAAAACCCCAGGCTAATACATCATGCTTTGTTGGAAACGAGTTTATTCATTGAAATGGAGCTAATTTAATATGCTCATCCCATATTAACTCCAGGTTTTAGCGCTAGCGAGCACAACCTGGAGTTTAGCAAATTGTGCTAAACTCCCAGGTTAATATATTTATTTTTTCATTGAATCAATAAGAATTTGGGCTACTTCTGGACGTGTAAACTCAACAGGTGGAATTTCTCCTTGTTGAAGCATTTCACGAACTTTTGTACCACTTAAGAAAACATGATCTGAGCTAGGATGTGGACAGGTTTTAGCAGAAGCCATTGCTCCACAACGCCTACAAAAGAAAGTATGATCAAAAAACATTGGAGTAATATCTAGTGCTTTTGGATCAAACTCATCAAAAATATAATGAGCATCATAAGTTCCATAGTAATTTCCAACTCCAGCATGATCTCTACCAACTATAAAGTGTGTACAACCATAATTTTTACGCATAATTGCATGGAAAATAGCTTCTCTTGGCCCAGCATAACGCATTGCAGCAGGTAGCACAGAAAGCATTGTCCTATCTTTTGGATAATAATTACTAAGTAATGCTTCGTAGCAACGCATTCTTACATCAGCAGGAATATCATCAGATTTTGTTTCACCTACTAGTGGATGTAAGAGCAATCCATCAACGGTTTCCATGGCACATTTTTGAATATATTCATGAGCACGGTGGACAGGATTTCTAGTTTGAAAAGCAACAATTCTTTTCCATTTCTTTTCACCAAAAGCTGCTCTTGTCTGTGTAGGAGTTAAACGATATTCAGCAAAAGAGACATTTGCTGGGTGGTTAACAACTTTGACTGAACCTCCTAGTAAAACTTCCCCTTGTTTATAAAGAGCACTAACACCTGGATGAGCACTGTCTGTAGTGCGATAAACTTGTTGAGCTTCTTTCTCTTTATCATAAGTGTATTTTTCAGTAAGAGTAAGTACTGCTAATAAGTGATCACTATCTTGATAAAGAGCTATTTCTTGGCCTTCACGGTAAGAATCTGCTTGCTCTTTGCTAACAGATAAAGTAATAGGGATTGTCCAAGGTAGACCTGATTTTAAGTGCATGGTTTGACAAACACTTTCATAATCCTGTTGTCCCATAAAACCTTCTAAAGGAGAGAATGCTCCTATAGTAATCATTTCCAAATCAGAAACTTCACGAGCATTTAGCTCAATTTGGGACATCTCTTTGGCACGGGCAATTAATTCTTCTCTCTCTGCACCTACAATTTCCCGATTTACTAAACTTCCCCCATGGGGCTTAATTGTTTCCATTATTAGTAACCTTTCTTACCTAAGAATATGAAATTTTGATATTTTAGGCAATTTATATTATTAAAGTTGATTAATTTTTTTTATTGGCATTTTAATAAAAGGCCAAAATGCTTTTATAAAAAGCTTTTGAGGCTGAAAAGCCTCTGCAAAACCTATATTTTCAATAACTAATTTAGATGATTTTAATTTGTAGTCAGCTAAAAACCGCAAGTAAAACGGGCCTTGATCTACAGTTTTAGTTTTAAAAATATCTAATGAAAAGTTATTTGTATCTTTAGGAGCTAGACTTATATGCGAAAAGTATTCTACTCCCATTAAGTCTTTCTTTTGCTTAAAATCATAGCTAGCTTGACCTAAATAAAGAATTTCTCCATTATTTTTTAAAACCATCAAAAATGCAGTTTGGTCATTATTATTTTCAGTTATGTAATAAATGGCAGTTTGGTCTTTGGTATGAAATCGCCCCCAATGCCATCTATTTATGTCAAAATGCATTGGTCTACTTCCATAATTGTGATCATGATAGCCAATTCCACAAATGCTGATTTTACGTGTTTTGATTATTCCAGTAATAGTCAACTCTCCGTTAACTTTGCACCTAGGAGCAACACAATTCCAAGTATGCTCTTGATCGCTATTATGACTATCAATGCTAGGAAAAAACTCTGGCTTAAAAAATATTTCCCCTTTTACTCTTTTACCCCAAAGCGCTAAATCATTTATTTTAACGGAAAATCCATTATCAGACGAATATGTTAGAATATTATTTCCAATGATTACTTTTGGGTTATCTAATGCAGCAAAAAAATGTTGCTCAGGATATTCATTAAGTATATAAGCTAATAGTTTTTTATTTTTATAGAGGCAAAGATAAATAGCAGTGTGTTGTTTTGGATCAGCAACTCCAATTCCTTCTTGTGCTTGAACAATTTTTTCATTGTAATAGGGAGAAAATGGAAGCCCACAAAAAAAAGTTACAACCAAACTATAACCATTATCTGATATAGCATCAAAGTACCACCACTCATACGAATTATTACCTAATTTGTGCCATACATCATCAGTGAGACTAGAAATAATTTCCATTTTAGTTATTTTTAGAACAAGTTAAAAAATTAATAAAGCCTGTAAGCATTGATCTTACAGGCTTTATTTTAAGAGTAAATTTCTTGGTTATAGAACTTAAAAACCTGCTCCAGTATTAGCATTTTGAAAAGAGTTAGAAGCCTTAGTTGCTTTGCTTGGGGTTTCGTCTTTTTGAGCAGCACGTTTTTCTGCATTACCTTTTAAGACTTCAACTGCTTTCTTTAGTTGAATATCTTCAGCAGGAGCAGCTTCTATTGGTAATTGAGGTTCTTCGTTCTTGGCTTGTTGTCCATCATTAGCTGTGTCGCTATCTTCTGGTGAAGTTTCATCTGTTGGAGCAGGAACTTTTACTTCTACAGTAGGAACAACTCCAGGATTTTCTTTTATAAAAGGAGCTCCACTTGGATCAGCATATTTACTAGTAGTAATTAACATAGCTGAACCACCTTTAAGTTCAAAAAGTTTTTGAACTGAGCCAGCACCAAAAGTGCGTTCTCCAACTAATTCTCCTCGTTTATTAGCTAGAATTGCAGCAGCAATCACTTCACCTGCACTAGCAGTACTACGATCAACAACTAATGCAATTGGGCCATTAAATACTACTTTACTAGAATCCGCTTCATAAGCTTTTTCTACAACATTTTTATGTCCAATTGACTTAGCTAATGTACCTGATTTGACAAAGAGATTAGCAACCTCAACACCGGATTCTAAAGAACCCTTAGCAGTACCACGTAAATCTAAAACTAACTTTTGCATTCCCTTCTTTTGCAATTCAGAAAGTTGTTTTTTAATTTCTTCAACTTTTCCATCGGCTAAAGAGGTAATTTTTAGATATCCAACACCTGTTTCAAGTATGGAAGATTCAATAGCTGGTTCAGAAATGTTGGCACGTTTGATTTCTGTTTTGTAAGGACGGCCACGACGAAAAACTTTTATTTTTATATCTGAACCACTTTGTCCAGCTAAAAGTTCTTCTGCATCATAAAGGCTAATATCTCTAGTAGGTAAAGTGTCAATATATTCAATAAAGTCCCCTGCACGAAGTCCAACTTTTTCTGCTGGAGAACCTTTAGTAACAGCAACTATATAAATATAACCTGCTACTTTGGAAAGTACCATTCCTGTAGAAGCTTGATTATGTGAGGAATTATACTTCTTAGCTTGTTCTGGGCTAAGATAAGCACTATAAGGATCTAAGCCTTCTGCTAAACCTCGCAAAGCTCCGCCTCGAACTTTTTCTAAATCAGGCTCATCCACATAATCTCTTACTATATGACGTAAAACCTCACCAAAAATACGCATTTGAACATAAGGATCTCCTTTAGCGAAAACATCCTTATGGACGGAAAGAAAGCCTCCTACAACAGCATAAAATGCTATTGCAGCCGATAAAGCAACAATTGTAAGTTTTCCTTTTAGTGACATTCGTCCCCCTAGAGAAAATACATTTAGCCTAAAATTTAAGGCTAGCAAAACATCAAGTTTAAGCTTTGATGCAAATAAAACAAAATTTAAAAAGCTGGTAGAGTGTTTTTTGATGATACATCATTATTAATTACACCTGCAAGGTTTCAGTTTTGTATTTTATTTAGAATTTCTGTTAGCTTGACAGTATCTTTTAATGGCTAATATACTCTAAGCCAATGCGAATACTAGCAATAGATTATGGAGAGAAACGTTTAGGTCTAGCTATTAGTGATGAGCTAGCAATGATGGTGCGTCCACTGGTTACTTTACTTAGAACACCTAAAGAAAAAAGTTTTTCCCAAATAAAAAATTATATAAAAGAATTTGAAGTTTCTAAAATTGTTGTTGGGTTTCCCTTACGATTAGATGGAACAAAAGGTGATTCAGCAATAAAAGTAGAAAAGTTTATTTCTGAACTTCAGTTAATAGTTAGTTGTCCTATAATAACTTGGAATGAGCAACTTACTTCACATGAAGCAGAAGAAAGAATGCTGCAACGAGGTCTAAATAAAGCTCAAAGACAAGCTCAAATCGATCAATTTGCAGCCTTAGTTATTTTAGAGGATTACTTATCCAATAACTCAGAAAATAGTAATTTACACTAGTGCATTTATACTTTAATTTATATTGACTTTCCTATGAAACGATTACTAAAAACACTGCTCATGCTAGCAATTATCTTAGTAGTAATAATTGGCAGTTTAGCTTTTTGGGGCTATCAACAACTACATAAACCTTATAACCATAATGCTACAACTGATTTAATTACAATAAATCCAGGAATGGGCAAAAGAGCTATTATTGATTTGTTAGCAGAACATAATATTATATCTAGTAAATGGCCTCTGTTAGTTTACTTAAGTCTTAATTCTCAATCAAGTAAATTGCAAGCAGGTGATTATTTATTTTCATCTCCAATTACTCCACTTGAAGTAATTAATAAATTAAACCAAGGATTAGTAGTTACCCAACAAGTAACAATTCCTGAAGGATATGATAAATTTGACATTATTGACACTTTGGTAGAAGCACAGGTTGATACTAAAGAAGCTATAGAAAAAGCTATTGCAGACACATCACTTATCTCTGATTTAGATCCTAAAGCTAAGGATTTAGAAGGGTACCTTTTTCCTGATACTTATACTTATACTCGTCAACAAAAAGCACCACAAATTATTGGAGCAATGGTAAAACGTTTTAGGCAAAAGCTTACATCAGAACGCCAAGAACAAATGAAAGAAATGAATTTAAGTCTTCATGAATTAGTAACAATGGCTTCTCTAATCGAGAAAGAAGCAAAAGTAGATGAAGATAGACCTCTTATTTCTTCAGTGTTTTACAATCGGCTAAAAAAAGGAATGCGTTTAGACTGTGATCCTACTTTTATTTATGCTGCTAAATTAGCAGGTCAATGGGATAATCAAGTAAATAATCCTGTGCACAGAAAACGAGAATCTCCTTATAACACTTATTACATAACAGGTTTACCAGTTGGGCCAATTGGATCTCCGGGAATTAAATCCTTAGAAGCAGCTTTACACCCTGCTGAAGGTAATTATTTATATTTTGTTGCAAATGGAATAGATGGGAGACATAGCTTTTCTAAAACTGAATCAGAACATTTAAATGCAGTAGCAGCTTATAGAAAACAAAAAAAGTTGCAGCAAAACCCGTAGTATCAAATGCTTATTCTATATTGAAATAAACTAGAAAAATTTGCTGCAATAGTAAGCAAATGGTTTTATAATCCTCAACAATAAATAAAAATCTTTAATTTCCTTAATAAAATAACAACATGGATTCTTCAACCACTCAAAACTTAGTAAAACGTTATAATGACTATGCTCGTCGTTTTAAGATAATTTACTCTTTAAGCAAACACTATTTTGCTATAGGCTTGGAATTAACCCCTGAAGAAAGTGTGCCTCCAACAGATCTAAATCAGGTTTACGGAAAATTAAATGTTCTAAGAAAAATGATGGAACAGCCTGATCCTAGTCAAGCAACAGGGCTTCTTGATGAAATAGAAAATTCCATAAATCTTGCTTGGCAGTGGTTTGAAGTCATTGACAGAAAATTAACTCCCTTTTTATTACGTACTTATTGTGAAAAAAATAAAGATACTGCCATTGAACACCTCTTATTAATCGTTCAATTCTTACTGAACAAAAATGAAAAGCTAGATATTGATCAAGGAAAAATAGATTATTTACTTACTCAGTGTTTTTGTGTGGAAACTGATGGTATTCCTAGACTAAGAGTTGCTTCAGAACAAAATCTAAAAGAAGAAATACTTAAGCTATTGCCTGAATATTTAAGATATGATCATCCAACTTTGAGTAATATGTTGGATCAATGTGATGCTTTTATTCGCGAGCTCATAGCAGTAAATGATTTTGATGATTTGATTTCAGGTGATTATATAAACAAAGGCCGGAAGATAAAAAATTCATTTGGAACACACTTCTACAATGCTAATTCTTTAGCTAAGTGTGTGCAATTAAATACAGTATTGCGCCAAAAATTTGCTCAACTATACAAAGCTGAAAATGAAAAAATCCGGCAATTTAGCCAACTATTGATTAACACTGGTATGGATATGCTCCAAACTGGTCAAGGTGGAGAAATAACAGCAGAAAGTGCAATAGCTTTTAGTAAGCAAAATGAACAATTAATGCAATCTGACTATGGTAATAACAGTGAGCGACTAAAAACATTCTTGCGAATTAGTGAAACTTTAGATAAAACCATTGCATTTTATGGACTTGATCCTCAACACTCATCTGAACAAATTGTGGATCGTGATGCATTAAACGAGAAAAAACTAGCAGGTAAAATTTCTGAACGGTTAACCCAATTAAGAGAATTTGTCAAAACTTTACCTCAAAAACCTAATACTTCTGTACAAATTATAGAATTAGGCTCTTCTCGTCTAATCCTTTCTAACTGGGAAAGGGATGCTCTATTAAGTAAAAATGATAGTGGTGATGCAGATATGCGTGCTAGTGTAGAGCTTCTTGGACGTTCTTCTGCAATTATTTCAGAAATAAATGAATCTTATGCCAACTATCGTAATAACCAGAATCCTTCTAGTCCTCACTTAAAAGATACACAACTTATGACTATAAACTACTTTATTATGCAAGCCCACCAAACAGCAGATGAGCTAGAAAAAATAACCAATCGTATGAGAGAACTAGGAAGAATTGAAAAAGCCTGTGATTTATCTGCAACTAGACATAAATTGTTAGATACTTGTTGGAAAATCAAGGTTTAGTTACCTAAGAGAGGAAAAATTAATGCCCTCAGAAATTGAACAGTTACAATCTGAAATAAAACGGCTACACCGTTTGCTTGCAGCTAGTCAACGCCTTTTCTTAACAGGTACAATGTTAGGCAATTTTATACATGATTTGAATAATCCTCTTACTTCCATAAATGGAAATACTGAATTATTGCAAATTAATCCAGCTATGTCAGATCCAAAGTTGAAAAAACGTCTAGATACCATTCAACAAGGAACTAAGCGCTTAATTGACAAACTCCGACAAATGCAACTTTTTACCAAAACAGGTAGAAATGATATGTTGGTTGATATAAATGAAGTCTCTCAAGAAGCAGCTCGTGTTTCTGAATATCTTCCTAAACAATCCAAATTACCCATTACTCTTAACCTTAGCAATAAGCCTTTAACCTTTACTGGTAATGCTTATCAAATAGCCCAAGCTATACTATTAATCATTGATAATGCTTTAGATAGTGTAGCAGATGTTACTAATCCTAAGGTTGTTCTTACTACAGATCAAGATCCTACTGGTCTTATACTAGTATCAATAGCTAATAATGGGCCAACAATTGATGAGCAAATAGCAGAGTTTATGTTTGAGCCGTTTTTTTCTACTAAAACAGATGCATTGGGAATGGGTTTAACTGCGGCAAAAGAAATGATTTTAGCTAATTCTGGTAATCTAACCTACTCAACTAGTTTAGAAGAAACAGTATTTAGAATAACTTTACCAAATAGTTAAGTTTTCTGTAATTTTGCTCTATTGCTAGAATGTATTAGTCTTTGAGTATAGTTGCCGTTTTATGACCTTTTTAACAGACTAACCTCTTAATTTTTCTTACTGACACGATCTTGCTCTGTACTTATAACAATATAGCCGCCTTCGCGAACAGGTTCAGACACTAAGGCTTTATAAACTTTTGTTGGTTTTGCAGCAACTACTGTAGGTTGAGACCCTTTATTTTTAAGGTTATGTTTAATAAAGATTTCTTCCATTTCTTTTCTATGTTTTAGAGTTTTTGGTATCAAAATAGCCAAATTACGACTTTCTGAATAAAGACGATAACAAGGAATTCCTACACGGCTACGATCCTGTAATTCACTAATTTCTGACCAAGTTAAAGTAACTTTCCTGTTAGGGTATACATAAGTAAACCCAACTATACATTTTGAAGTAACAACTATTGGAAAATAATAAATATGTGATAAAACAAAAGGCACGGCTAATAAAGAAGTACCTAAAATAATTGTTAAAGTCAATAAAAGATGATCTGCATTAAAAATAGGAAGGCCATTTGCTAATTGTGATATTGTAGTGCAAATAAAAATTGCTATTGCAGTATTAAATGAGAGTCTTCCCCAAAGTAACCAAAAAGAGCTACGAAAAGTTTTTTCTTCACACATGCTAAACCCTTAACAGCTTTGTTAGCTTAATTTATATGTAAAGTTATATTACTACAAAATTCCCAATTTTTGAAAAAATACTCTGAAAATAAATTTAGGGTAGGAGTTAAAAACTCACTACCCTAAACTAAAAAACTAAAGTTGCTAAAAACTAGAATTTATAGCGAACTCCTAGTTGAACTTGGAATGGTGAACCAGCAGAATTATTCTTAAAGTAGTTACCATTATTATCACGAAGTTGTCTAAAGGTTAGTAGTGGTGGAACAGTAACTACTTTACCATTTTGAACAATACTTCCTGGGCCATATGTTCTATTTGCAGTAATCTGAACATTATCAAAATTAAGCAAATTAAACATTTCTACTGAGAATAATAATTGTCCATGTTCATTAGGTACTTTGAAACCTTTTTGTAATCTTAAACTAATATCAGAAAGGCTAAAATTACGGAAGGAATTACGCTTAAATTCCACACCATTAATGATTGGACGTTCATTGATGTTTCCATCTCTATTAAGATCTGAACCTACAGCAGCACTAAATGGAGTAGCAGAAGAAAAGCGAGCAGTACCAGAAATTTCAAAACCATATGGTAAATTATATAAACCATTGGTGGTTACTTGATGTCTTTGATCTAAATTTGAGTAGTTATACTCACTATTTAGATTAAATGGATCAGAGTATTGAATACCAGCAAAGTTGCGCTCGTTATCATCGTCTGAATAGTTAGTTGATAGTGTGTAATAAATATCAAAAACATATTTTGGCTTTCTAACATTAGCAGAGAAAGTCACAGCACGATAAAGAGAACGAGAAGAAGATTGTTGGGAACGAATGGTGAAAAATCTAGGATCTGGACGTGGATTGCCATAAATACGACGGCCTGTTGGATCAATTGTTGGACTTGGAAGATTAACATCTAACAATCTCTCTAAACGAGTAGTATTGATATATGAGAAATCTACACCAACTAAAATTCCTGGTTTGATTTGGTGTTCAATACCAGTGTTAAATTGTACAGAACGTGGATTTTGGAAATTTTTATCAAAGAAAGCTACAGTTAAAGCACCATTTGGTTTAGCAAAAAGTTGCTGGAACTGAGCATCTGTGAATATTGGTAAAGAACCTAAAGAAGCTTGAGTAATATCTATACCAACTTGCTTAAATGCATTAGTAATAGCACTAGCACCATTTAGTGTAACAGAAAAACCTAAATCTAAATTGCCACCATTATTGGTAATAGCTTGGTTATAAAGTAGTAGTGGAGTGCGGCCATAGAAGAAGCCTGCACCTGCACGTAAAACTGTTTTACCTTTATTGCCGAGATCCCAAGCAATACCTACACGTGGAGCAAATTGATCTGTTTGATCAGGAATTCCTTTGTCTTGTGGTGCTTTGAATTGTGGGCTAGTAGCAGGTAGTTCTTTTGGATTAATGGTAGCTTCATAGCGAAAACCTAGGTTTAAAGTTAAACCTACACGTGGACGCCATTCATCTTGTACATAAACAGCCACTTCTTTTTGTGCAGCATCAAATTTACCACTACCAACAAATTGACGAAATTGCCCTGGTTTACGTGCAAGATAGTCAGATAAACTATCAAAACGATAAACACCACCAGCATCACTACGGAAAATTTGATCTACGAAAGCACGGTTGAAATCACCACCAAATTTAAAGGTGTGTTTACCAGCAACCAAAGAAATATTGTCTGTTACTTGATAACGATCATCAAATTGTTCAACAGGCAAGAAAGAACGTTTGCCATAAATTGCAATATTAGCTCCACTATTTCTTACAGTTACTTCTGGACCATTTCCATTATTTTTGCGTGGACGTTCTTCACGAGCAAATTGGAAACGAAATTCATTTAATAATTTGCTAGAAATAATGGTAGTTGCTTGACTTACAAATGTATAGGTACGATCTCTTTCTGTACCGTTATTTGAAAGAGCATTAATAGAAGTAGCTTGTAGTAGATCACCTACAGTAGTAGCATTATCTGCTTTGTTATTGCTAAAGTTAAATCTAGCTGACAAGTTAGTGTTTTTAAATAATTGATGATCAACACGACCTAAAATAACTTGGGAATTGTTAGTTGTAGAGAATTGCTCTTCTGGAGCAACTCCTATTAGAGCTTGAGCAGCAGGGGTATTACGAACTTTTTGAGAATCAAGAGATGAATAAAGAACTTGTACAGGTTGGTTTACTTTTTGGAAGTCAAAAGCAGTAAAGAAGAAAGTTTTGCTTTTTACAATTGGCCCACCAAAAGAACCACCAACTTGTTGTTGACGAGCTAGACCTTGACGATCAAAAGCATCTGGTGCAGTTAAGGATTCATCACGAATTAGGTAAAAGGCTGAACCGTGAAATTCATTTGTACCAGATTTAGTGATTACGTTAACAACACCACCTGTAGAACGACCAAATTCAGCAGAAAAGGTATTACGAGCAACTTGGAACTCTTGAACTGCTTCCTGACTAACAGTAGGAGCAAAACCAGAACGCTCACCACCACGAATACCACCAAAGAAAGGTTGGTTATAATCAGCACCATCAATGTTAATGTTTATATTGATACCACGTTGGCCTGACACTGACAAACCATTACGAGTGGGTTCAACAGAAACTGCTGGTGTTAATAATACGAAATCTTGGAAACGACGACCGTTAGCAGGTAGGTCACGAATTTGTAAATCATTGATTACTTGTTGAGCTGAAGTACGGGTTGGCTCAATATTTAAATCTGTTGAGTTAGCACCATTAACTTCAACTACAACACTAGTTTCAGCTACTGTTAAACTAAAATTAGCATTAACAGAACTTCCTAAAGTAACTAATATTTGTTGAGTAGCTGGAGCAAAACCATTTAGTTTAACCATTACTTCATAAGGACCTGCGGGTAGTAATGGTACTATGTATTGTCCAGCATCATTTGTTACTGCTTCACGGCTATAATTAGTGTTAAGGTTTCGAACAGTTACTTCTGCACCTCCTAAAGAAGCACCAGATGAATCAAGTACCTGTCCGGTGATCTGGCCGCCTGTTGCTGATGATTGTGCGAAGACATCCGGGTTCCAAGCACAAAACATTGTTAGCAACATAACAACCGATACAGCTAAACGCGCCAGGGCACTAGTCCCCCATAGGTTAGCTGACACCATAGTGAGTTCTCCTCCTCTAAAAAATAAAAGGTAGAATTATTGTTTATGTTGAAAAAACTACACGAAATTTTTGCGAATAAAAAATTGAAGTAAGCTTTAAACTTACATTATATTGGCATCAGCTAAAAAGGTCGAGTAACAAAAACGTAATACTTAGGTGAAAATTAGGAATGTAATTGTGTAGCTAGGGTTTTATAAACTATTTAAACTTTATTATGCTTAATTTTGAAATAGTTACTGGATTTTTTCTAGGAAGTTTTAATTGAGGGTACTGAATTTGGTGTTAAAACTGCCGGGTTGTTTTAAGACCAAATTCAGTAATAAATTTGTTATAAAACCTCTCACTTACTTAACGCGAAAAAAAATTTTGTTTTGGTGAGAAAATTTATAAAAATTTTCCAGATTTTTAAAAAATAATTTAATTCTATAAAATACTTCTTATACTATAAGTATTCTCACTTATTTTAAGTAGTTAAACTATTTTTATTCTTTAGGAATTAAGCAACGTAAACAATGAGCAGCAAGATCTGTTACATACACTCTTCCATCATCAGCTACAGCAATACCCGAAGGATGTTGAAATTGTGCAGATAAAGCAGGTCCGTCTAAATGTCCTGCTTTTAAAGAACCAGCAACTTGAGTAATTACACCTTTAGGAGTAATTTTCTTGATAGTATAATCTCCAACATCTGTAACCCAACAATTGCCTTCTTTGTCTAGAGCAATTCCTACAGGCTGTTGTAAGAAAGTATTGCTTCCATCTGCTGGATTAACATCTGCGCCAGCAAGGGTTCCGACTTTTTGCAATTGAGTAATATAACGAATAGCACAATTGTCAGCATCTACCACATAAAGATTTCCATTTAGATCAGTAGTAATAGCACTAAGTGTACTAAAACGGGCTTGAACACCTGATCCATCCCAAAGCCCAGATTCAGTACCACCTGCCCAGGTTATAACACTTCCGCTACGACCAACCCTACGAACTCTATAACGATCAGCAACAAATATATAACCAGCAAAATAAGCTAAATCTCTTACTTCTTCAAATGAAGCGGTTCGTCCAGTACCTTCAGCACGTCCTTTTGCACCAGAGCCAGCTAAAGTACTAACTTCCAATTCTGTGCTAATTTGTCTAACTACATTATTTCCAAAATCTGCAATATAAAGATTGCCATCATTGTCAAAAACTACACCACGTGGATTTAAAAAAGCGGCTAGTGGAGCTAGTCCATCTTGCAGAGTCTTAGCAGTTTTACCACCTGCAATAGTGCTAACTTCACCAATAATACTAACTCTACGAATAGCGCTATTGCCAAAATCTGCAACAAATATTGACCCTTGGCGACTAAGAGCAATTCCATTAGGTCTATTGAACTTGGCTTTTTCGCCTAACCCATCAATAAAACCTGCTTCCCCACCTCCAGCAACAGTTACAACCTGGTATTCCACTAAGCCTCCTATCCTAAAGTATAAAACTTGGGTTAATTCTACTAATTTTAGATAAATATTTTTGAAACAATTAAATTATAAAATGATTACGATACTTTTTAGAATTAGTTTAGCACTGAAATTGTGGTGTTATATAAAAAGAGGAGCAATAGAAGCAGAAGAAATTTCTAAAAGTGAAATCAGCGTACCAAGAAGTAAGTTTTCTGATTAGACCAAAAATACTGTTATAGAAATACATCCTAAGTCAATTAACTAAAACTCATTTATTTTAATATAGTTATTCTAAAAAACACTTAGTTTGCTTCAATTTAATATTTCCTGCTAAATTAGATTTTCTTTTTTTGTGAGTAATGGTTATAGTAATTAGATTGTAAAATCTCTCTGCTATTAAATACTAGAGAATTATTTTGCCTACAAAACAGCCTACTGAGGAAAAAAGAAATGTCAATTAATGGTGTAATGATGCAGTCTTTCCATTGGTATACCAGTTTCGATGGTAACTTTTGGAAAGAGCTAGCAGCAAAAGCTCCTGAACTTGCTCGCAGCGGCTTTACGGCTATTTGGCTTCCACCTGCTTGTAAAGGCCAAGGTGGAAAAATTGATGTTGGTTATGGAGTTTATGATTTATTTGATTTAGGAGAATTCTTCCAAAAAGCTAGTAGAAGAACTAAGTATGGAACTAAAGAAGAACTGCTACTAGCTATTAAAGCCCTACAAGCTCAAAACTTACAGGTTTATGCTGATGTTGTTTTCAAACATAAGAATGGAGCAGATGAAATTGAGAGAGTACGAGTGCAAGAAGTTGATTGGCAAGATCGAAGTATTGCTAAAAGTGATTGGTATGAGATTCTAGCCTATACAGCATTTTCATTTCCAGGTAGAGGCAATGTTTATTCTAGTATGAAATGGCATTGGTGGCATTTTGACACAATAAGTTTTAATGCAGAAACCAAAGATAGAACCAAGCTCTTTAGACTAAAAAGTAAGCACTTTCCTCCAGGTGTTCCCAATGAATATGGAAAATTTGAATATCGTATGGCTTGCGAACTTGATACAGATGTACCTGATGTAAGAGGCGAGTTGATGTATTGGGGGCGCTGGTTTGTAGATACAACTTCAGTAAATGGATTTCGTATTGACTCAGCTAAATATATTAATGAAAATTTCTTTAGAGATTGGATTAATCATCTAAGAACTCATTTTAGCAACCGAGAACTTTTTACAGTTGGTGAATATTGGTCAGAAAACTTGGCAGAACTAAGAAATTATATTGAACAAACTAATGCAGTAATGTCACTTTTTGATGTGCCTTTACATTATAAACTACATCAAGCTAGTAAGTTAGGTATAAGGTTTGACTTACGTACAATTTTTGATAACACTTTAGTAAAAGACTATCCAACTCTAGCAGTTACATTTGTGGATAATCATGACACTCAACCTTGTCAATCTTTAGAATCTCCTGTAGAAGCTTGGTTTAAGCCCCTAGCTTATGCCTTAATATTACTGAGAGACAAAGGGTATCCTTGCGTATTTTACCCAGATTATTATGGTGCCCAATATGAAAATAGTGAAGAAGATAAACCTCCTGTAGTTCTTTACTCTCACCGCTATTTAATAGATAAATTCCTATGGGCTAGAAGGGACTATAATTATGGAGAACAACATGATTACTTTAACAACCCAACTATTATTGGATGGACTCGTTTAGGAGACCCTAATCATCCTAAAGCTATGGCTGTTGTTATAAATACAGGTGTTAATAGTAGTAAATGGATGGATGTACGGCGGCCTAAAGCTAGTTTTTATGATATTACTGAACATATTAAGGAAAAAGTTGTATCTGACGTTCGTGGTTGGGCTAATTTCCCTTGCTTAGGTGGTTCAGTGTCTGTATGGGTACAAGAATAACTAGAAAAGGCGTGTAGAACTACACGCCTTGTTAGCTAAAACATTTTTTACTTAACTAATTTCTGATCTATCTACATCATCCTCTTCTAAATCACTATCTCCAAGAGGTTCAATATCTGTAGCTGCCTCAGCCCATTCTGTCTCTAAAGGCTCACTGTCTTCTGGAACTTCTTCTTCTAATGAACTAACTTCTAGATCTTGTGTAGGTTCATCACTTATCAACACATTTTGTTTTACAACTCTATCCCAACGAGGAGATTCTTTTGGTTGACGAGAAGTGCTAACGGCCTTGGGTAAGGATTCTTTTTTAGTAAATAAAAATTTAGAAAATTGAGATAGCATTTCTACTACCTTATCTTTCTTAATTAATTCTGCTAAGGAGAAGAAATATCGAAGACTAATCTTAGCTACTTCATCTTGAGCTAAATCTTCAAATTTAGCTTTGATGCTCCCAAAACTTTCTTCAGAATCTATTGCTTCACGAATAGAAGCAACATTGTTCATTAGATCATAAATTTGAATGTTGCGAGAAGTTTGACTACTTCCACCAGAAGAAAAAGCTGTAGCAAGTAAACCACGAAATACCTCTTCTACATCTGCATTGGGAGGATCTGGTTTTACTTTACGTATTTCTTCTTCAGATTCTGGCATGTCAAATTCTAAAAAGCATACTTCTTGAGGGCCAAGCCGTACCTCAATTTCATAAGTGCCTATAAATCCTCGTGCCGACAAGTGACCTCCTCTATATTAATAGAAATATTTAAGATTATGCTTTGTTTGAAAACTTCGAGTAATTAACTATTAGTTTTGTTGCAGGCCATTTCTACCATCTGTTTTATGATCCGTCAAGAGGAGATTAAGATTTTCATGCATTATTTATGATAAAATTGGATTAAAAACTTTATTTAGTTAATTTAAAAACCCTAAATCATCAATCTAATAACCCAAAAGGGTTAACACAAAATCTATCTAAGCTCCTCTTGTATAATAACTTATTTACTTTTTTTAATACTTTTTATCAGAAAGACCAGAAAAATCACTAATTTTTTGTTAATTATTTGTCTCAACTTCTACTACAGCAACTTGATCCACACTCTTTGTCTCTTTTTTAGCCTCTACTTCAGAAATTGTCTCTTCAATATTTTCTAGTAACTTTACTTCATTTACATTATCAGACGGCACTGTTAAAGCAGTTGAGGTATTTATAGTTACTGAATTTGAGTCATTAACATTAGAATTAATAAAATCAGCAAAGCTATTTTCATTGACTATTTGGCCAGAGCTTACATTAATAAAAGGTATTGTTTGAGAAGAAACTCTAGCAGGACGTTGGTAGAAGCTTGATTTTAGGTAACGTTTATATAGAAACCCAATAAATATTTTTGCAGAAGCCATTACAGGAGCAGCCAAAACAATACCTAAAATTCCAAACAAATGGTGACCAAGAATAATACCTATTAAGACTATAAAAGGATGTAATTCTAATTTTTCACCTAAAATTTTTGGTGTAAGAATAAATCCTTCAATACTTTGTACTGTTGGATAACAAAGTATTACAGTAATAATACGCCACCATTCAGGATGATTAAGTGCTGTAAAGCTAACCACTAAAACACCAGCTGAAGCTGTTCCAAAATAAGGAACAAGATGACCAAAACCAGAAAGTACACCTAAGGCAAACCACATAGGCACATCTAAGAAAAAGAAGGCAATAACATAAAGTGTAGCCATCGCACTACATACCAAAAGTTGACCTCGTACAAAATTGCGTAACACTGCATCTACCTGATTAAATAGGTCTGCTACAGTTGATCTATTGCGTGGAGGAACTGTTTGATAAAGCATTTCTGTTAAATGTCTAAAATCTACTAGTATGTAATAAGCAAATAATGGAATTAGAATTAAGTTAAGTACACTAGCAGTAACACTACCTAATTGCAATAAACTACCCTTAATAAAATCTACTACTGGTTCTGTAACAGAAGAAGGGTCTTGAGTAAATTCTGTTAGTTTGGCAGAAATCTTCTCAAACACCATTGGATTGCGATTATGAAGAGAATCTAATTTTGGTCGTATCCAAGCAGCAACAGATTTAGCAGCAGTAGGAAGCCTAGCAATAACATCAGAAAGTTGTGCCCAAAATTGTGGAAGAAAAACAAAAAGTAAAAGCAATAAAAGAAAACTTGTTAAGAGTAATGCCATAATTGTGGCATTAGATCTTGGTAACCTATAGGATTCTAGTTTTTCTACTAAAGGCTCAAGTAGATAAGCCATTGCTAAAGAAATTAGTAGTGGGACAAAAACAGGAGCAATAATTTGACCAAGATGTTGAAATGCCCCTATTACCATATAACCAACTACCAAAAAGGCTAAGATGGTGACTAAAATGGGGAAAATTTTAGGCCACTTATTAGTTATATACTGATTGCTGTCTAACCTTTGTTGTTCTTCAGGTGGTTGCATTATTACCCCCTTTGAATACGACGATATTCTGTTAATTCCTGGTTTACGAAATAAATGTAGTGAAGACCTGAAAAAATAGTCATTGCTAAAGCAAGATAATAGAAAAATGCTAAATATTCAATATAGCGACCAATAGAATTAGTAATAAGGAAAACTAATACAGTAGCTAATAAAACTACTGTATTCCATTTTCCTGGCTTTGAAGGTTTAAAGTCACTAAAACCTGTTACCTGACGGATAATTAAAGCAACTAAAACAATACCAACATCTCTTAGTATTGTTGCGAAAGTCAACCAAATGGGAAATGGCTGAAAACCTCTATTTGGTAAAGTTAAAACCAAATAAGTAACTGTCAGTAATAGTTTATCCGCAAGTGGGTCAAGCCATTGACCAAGTTTGCTTTGCTGATTAAGTCGGCGAGCTAAAAAACCATCAAAGCCATCACTTATACCTGCTATAAAAAAAACTACTAAAGCCCAAGTAAAATTCAGATCCAAAATCATCCAAACAAATATAGGAATTAAGAAAATACGCAGTAAGGTAAGTAAATTTGGTAGGGTAAGCGCTTGGTTTCTCACTTTTATTAATTAGTTTTTATTTTTGTTTAATGAGTTTATAAACGAGTTATACAATGAGTTTATAAGGTAGGGGCAAGCCCTACCTAAACTTTATTTATTCAGCATTGGAACTTTTATTCCTTTATTCTTAGCAACTTCTACAGCTTCTTCATAGCCAGCATCGACATGTCGAACTACACCAATGCCAGGATCATTTGTTAACACTCGATTTAATCTTTTTGCTCCTTCTTGTGTACCATCAGCAACCGTAACTTGACCAGCATGAAGACTATAGCCAATACCTACACCACCACCATGATGGAAAGAAACCCAACTAGCACCAGATGCAGTATTTAGCAAAGCATTTAATATAGGCCAGTCGCCAATAGCATCTGAGCCATCTTTCATGTTTTCTGTTTCTCTAAAAGGTGAAGCAACTGAGCCACAATCTAAATGATCTCGGCCTATGACTATAGGAGCTTCTAGTTTTCCTTGTTTAACTAAATCATTCATAGCTTCTGCAAAAAGTGCTCTTTCTCCATAACCAAGCCAACAAATTCTTGCAGGAAGTCCTTGGAAAGCTATTCTTTCGCGAGCTAATTTTAACCAACGTGCTAGAGGTTCATTATCTGGAAATAGTTCTAAAGCTAAATCATCTGTTCGGCGAATATCTGTTGGATTTCCAGAAAGTGCAACCCAACGAAATGGTCCTTTTCCTTCACAAAATAATGGGCGAATATATTCTGGAACAAATCCAGGAATGTTAAATGCGTTTTCTACACCTTGTTGCTTAGCTTGAGCTCGAATATTATTGCCATAATCAAAAGTTACTGCTCCCATTTTTTGTAGCTCTAGCATTGCCTCTACATGTCTAGCCATAGAAACTTGAGAGCGTTTTACATATTCAGCAGGATTTTCAGCTCTTAAGCTAAAAGCTTCTTCCAAAGTTAACCCATTAGGTACATACCCATTTAGCGCATCATGTGCACTAGTTTGATCAGTAAGCACATCTGGAACAATTCCCCGTTTTACTAATTCAGGTATTACATCTGCACAATTGCCTACTAGCCCAACGGATAAAGCCCGACCAGCTTCTTTTGCTTCTAACACTAGCTTTAGAGCTTCATCTAATGAATAAGAAATTTGGTCACAATAACGGGTTTGGATACGTTTTTCTATTCGACTTGGGTCTACATCAATACCTAAAAATGCAGCTCCATTCATCACAGCAGCCAGTGGTTGAGCTCCACCCATTCCACCAACTCCACCTGATACTACCAATTTGCCTTGTAGAGAACCTCCAAAATGTCTATCTGCTACAGCAGCAAAAGTTTCAAAAGTTCCTTGTACAATGCCTTGTGTACCAATATAAATCCAACTTCCAGCCGTCATTTGGCCATACATCATTAAACCCATTTTTTCTAAACGGTAAAATTCATCCCAGTTAGCCCAATTACCTACTAAATTAGAATTAGCAATTAATACTCTAGGAGCATATTCATGAGTTCTAAATATCCCAACTGGTTTACCTGATTGAACTAAAAGAGTTTCATCATTTTCTAGGTCTTTTAAAGAGTTTACAATGGCATGATAACAATTCCAGTTACGAGCAGCTTTACCTATTCCCCCATAAACAATTAAATCTTCTGGTCGTTCAGCTACAGTTTTATCAAGGTTGTTCATAAGCATTCGCATTGCTGCTTCTTGATGCCAACCCTTACATTGTAATTTTGTTCCATGAGGAGCGTGAATTTCTGGCATATTCTATTTTCCTAAGCAAATACTATAAAATTACACTGTTTAATCAGTTGTAATTAATCTTACATCTAACAAATTTATTATACTTTCCATAACTTCAAAGTCAGTAAATGCGACTTTGTCTAAAACTTCTTGGACACTAGCATGAGCGCCAACAGCAAAAAGCACAATTGTATCAACAGTTGAAAGTCCTGACTGTACAGCTTTTTCCATTCCAGGACGAAGTTGAGCATCTAAACCTGAAGAAAACTTAGTTCTAAGCATCTCAAATTCATCCATTTGTCGATAGCCTTCTAGAAGTAAATTTTCCATTCTATCATTAATTAACTGTTTGACTGTGCAAGGTTTAGTTTCAAAAATAAAACTACCTTCCTCTAAGGCTAAAGAGCGAAAGAATGCTTTCAGTCCATTTGACTTTCCATATGCAGCATTAACTACATTACCTTCATGAAAATGAATTCTAACTGGATCACGAAGAGAAGAGGTATTAATAACTAGTTCACCACTTTTGCGATTATTATTGATAATATGTATAACATCTGGCAAACCAACTTCAGAAAGTTGACCTTGTAAAGCACCTGAAGAGTTACGTCTATATTGTGCGTCTTCAAGCAAGCGACTTACTCTTAATTGTAATTCACGTACTGAAAAGGGTTTACTTAAATACTCACTTGCACCTTGCTCTAGGCCATCAATTCTGTCATCTATACTGCTTTTAGCTGTGAGAAAAAGAAATGGAGTTCTTTTTAATTCAGTAGTACTTCTAAGTTTCTGCAACAATTGCATACCATCCATTATTGGCATCATATAGTCAGAAATAATTAAATCTGGTAATTCTTTGATTGCTAATTCATAACCTTTGCTTCCATCTGTAGCAAAGACTAATTCATATTCTCCTTCCAAAGCTGCTTGTAACACTTCCCTAGTTAATGGCTCATCTTCTGCTATTAACAACTTAGGGCGTTGTACTAATGGCCTTGCAGCTAAGTAACTTCCTGTATCCTCACCTACATTTTTGCTTTTTTTAATGATGGATTGAACTATTTGTTGAAGATCTTTTGCTTTGCTGCTAGCACCTTCATCTGTTCTACTTTTCTTAAGTATCGCTTGAACACGCAGTTGTATACCTAGTTTAGGTCTTTCTTTTGAAACCTTAGTATCAAACCCTAAACGAAAATCATCAATTTCGTTCCATTTACCTGCATCTGAAATTATAAACATAAAAGGAATAGTTGCAGTTGGTTGATTGTTGATTACAGTTTTAAAGAGTTTTTCTATTTTTTCTGTGTCTTCTGTATAATCAACAATTATCAAAGCAGGCATTAAATCTTCAATTTTTTCTAAATCAGGCTCAGGCTCTTTTTCCATTTCTGCTGCAACAGTAGCTAAGACTTCACTAATAATTTCTAGTAGCGATTCATCCCGTACTGTAACCAGAATTGTCTTCATGGACTAGACCTCAAAAATTATGTTTTAAAGGATTTTTATAAGCAAGTAAGCTCTATATTACGGCAAGCTTTCCTCTTAGACAAATCAATTCAGCTTATTTTCTAAGCTTTTACATCTATAACTTAATAAAAATAATTTATCTAGAAAGGTTTTTTATGCCCAAAATTCTATCTCCAAAACTCTTAGGACAGTATGGTGAAAATATAGCTAAAGAGTTTCTAAAAAAACAAGGCTATGAAATTGTACTAACTAATTTTACTTGCAGGTTAGGACGTAATTTTTCAGGAAAACCTCTTTTTGGCGAAATAGATATTGTTGCCTATGATAATGACCTACTATGTTTTATAGAGGTAAAAACACGGAGCACAAATTTTTTACCTCCTGAACAAGCCATTAATTTACAAAAGCAACGTCAGTTAACTCGTTTAGCCACAAGGTATAAACAAATTTTTCAAATAATTGATTCTTATCGATTTGATGCAGTAGCAATTTTAGTAGAACAAGATAAATTGCCATTGCTAAGACTAGAAAAAAACTTTTTCCAACCTAAAATTAAAAACTACTATAGTTGGGAAAGAAAATAATTTTAGCTTATAAAAGACCTATCTATTTGTAAAAATATTTCATCAAACAAATTGCTGCAAAGAAACTTAAAAATAGACTTGCTGACTAGTTCAGCTTTTAATATGATTAGTTTTTAGAAAGGGACTTTAACCTGTTTTTATTAAGACACAGTAGCTATTGTGGAAGGCTTAAGAAATATGCAAACGTATAGCAAAACCAAAACCAAGACTTCTCGTGAAATTGGCCTTGGCTCAACTAATATTTTAGAGTTAGCAAGACCAGAATTAGCTAAAAAGCGCCCTTTTCGGATGCAAATTTCTGGTAATAGCATGACTCCTAATATTTGCGATGGTGATTTTGTTACAGTAGAAGCAATTTCTTCTCAAAAAGTTCGAGTTGGAGATATTGTACTACTAACTAGTATTAGTAATACTGCATTAGTTCATAGAGTTGTCAAAATGGAAGATCGTAATAATATAGTCTATTTAACTACTTGTGGAGATGCTTCAAATTATCAAGATGTACCTGTTCCTGTAACAAATGTGTTAGGCCGAATAACTTTAATAGAAAGCAAAGATAAGCTGATAAACCTTAATAATCCTTTTACCCGAATACTTTCACGTATATTTACATTCTTTAATAGATTAAAATATCGCAATAAGAAAGATTAGGTCAAAATTAAGATATAATGAAAATAAGTGGTAGCCAATTGGCTACCACTTATTTTTTAAGGTGTTACAACCTTAGTTAAAACTAAAGCTAAAATTACCACTCCTAACACAATACGATAGCCTACAAATATATAAGTGGTATGAGTTTGTAAATATCTCATCAATAACTCAATAGATATATAACCAACAATTGCAGCTGTTATGGTTCCAACTATGATAGGAGTATTAAGTTGTCCAGATAAATCATGACGAGCTTTATAAAGTTCATAAACGCCTGCTCCAAAAACAGATGGAATACTAAGTAAGAAAGAAAACCTTGCAGCCGCTTCACGAGTTAAACCTAAAAAAAGCGCTGCTGTTATAGTTGTACCAGAACGTGATGAACCAGGAACTAAAGCAAAAGTTTGTGCAATTCCTACTAAAATTGCATCAACAATTGTTAGTTGTTCTACTGTACGAATCCTTCTACCATGAATTTCTGCTAAAGATAAGAAAATTGCCCAAACAATTGCGCTTACAGCAATTACATATAAATTCTTAGTTTTTTCGCCTTCAATAAATTTTTTAAGTAACAACCCAAATCCAACTATTGGAATAGAGCCTATACCAATATACCAACCAAGTCTAGCTTGTGGATTGAGTACCATATCTTTACCTTGTAAATACTTTATATTACCAACAATAAATTCATAAGTAATAACAAGTAAGTCTGGAGCAAAATATAATAAAACAGCTAAAACTGTACCTAATTGAATTACAGCCATAAAAGCAGTCCATTGTTCAGGAGTAAGCTTATTCATTGTACCCAAAAGCTTTCCTGTTAATGTCATATGAGCAGTACTACTAATAGGCAAAAATTCTGTTAATCCTTGAATGATGCCTAAGATCAAGGCTTGCCAAAAATTCATAACACGTAATTATTCCTAACTTTTAAGATTTATTTTGTTAAATTATTTCCTTCGATGTCTGAAGATTCTTTTGTGTTTGCAGATAACAATTTACTAACTAACGATACTAATTCACTACGACGGAAAGGTTTTGTAACTAATCCAGAAAATCCAACAGAAAGTATTTGTTGTCGTTCTTTTTCAGGTAAAAATCCAGAAATAGCAATTATTGGAATATTAAGTAAGTCTGAATTACGGCGTGTTTCAGAAAATATATCAAAAGGATTACGTCCAGGCATATTTACATCC
This sequence comes from Blastocatellia bacterium, assembly GCA_039812885.1. Classification (GTDB taxonomy): domain Bacteria; phylum Acidobacteriota; class Blastocatellia; order Chloracidobacteriales; family JADJPF01; genus JADJPF01. The sequence goes on along the minus strand of JBDIBI010000003.1, from coordinate 302,633 downwards.
ATTAGAATTATTCTAGGTAAATGGCGTTCTGCCATACGCAGTCCAGCTTCTGTAGTTCTAGCAGTAAGAATTTCATAACCTTGACGTTCCATAATTGAGCTTAACACTCGTAAGCTATCTTCTAAATCTTCAACAATTAAAATCTTTGTCTTAACATTTTCCTTTTGACTACCTAAGTGTTTGTTATTTCTTTCATTAGAAACAGAAACCCAAGTAGGACCTTGAATAGGTAATTTAACTATAAAAGTACTTCCTTGATCTTTACCAGCACTCTCAGCTTTTACTTCTCCTCCATGCACTTCTACCAGCGATTTTACTAGTGATAAGCCTATACCTAAGCCACCATAACGGCGTGTAGATGAGCTATCTGCTTGACGGAATCGTTCAAATACCAAAGGTAAGAAATTAGGCTCAATGCCAATACCATTATCTTCTACTTTTATTTCAAGCCAGTTATTAATTTCTCTAGTGGAAATTTTAACATAACCGTTAGGACGAGAAAATTTAATAGCATTGGAAAGTAAATTCCAAAATACTTGTTGAAGTCTATTACTATCAACATTTATCTCTGGTAAATCTAAATATAAGTTTTGCTCAATTTTTACTGATCTATTATCAGCTACTTGCTTAACAGTTTGTATTGCAGCAATTATCACTAAGTTAATATCTGTTGGCTCAAGTTCTAATTTCAGAACTCGGTTTTCAATTCTAGAGAGTTCTAGTAAATCATTGATTAATTGTTGTAAGGAATCAGCATTATTTAGTACAGCTTTAAGACTAGCTTGCAACTCTTCATCATTCCCATCACGATCCATTAAAAGCTCAGTCCAACCGCGAATAGAAGTTAGTGGAGTACGTAGTTCATGAGAAAGAGTAGCTAGGAATTCATCTTTAAGTCTATTAGCTTCTCTAAGCCCTTGTAATGCTTCTTGAAGACTAGCCACTAGACGAGCATTTTCCATTGCTACACCTACTTGACGACCGATTGCGCTAATTAGCTGAATTTCATTAGTTTGGAATTTATGTTTTTGTCTATGAGCAACTAGTAATAAGCCTAAACCACGGTTTTTCGATTGCAAGCTAGTAATTAGAATAGCTCTTAATCCAAGACGCTGAGCGATTTTCTTAAATACTGGATCTGGTAATTCACCTTGATCTATATTTTCAACTACGTAAATTTCTTTAAATTCTGGAGCAGAACGAATTAAATCTCGTTGTAGATTTATATCTGAAAGTATACCTAAGATAGCTTCTGGTTGTTGTCCATGATAGGCTACTGGGCGTAAAACTTCTTGCATTTCATCAATCAACAAAATTAGTCCAGTATCAGCCCCCATTACTTCTACAGTTTTAGTAAAAGCACTGACAATAATTTTATCTATTTCTAAGGATTTACTAATTTCTTCTGAGATAGCATTTAATGTAGATAGCTCGCGGTTACGTTGAGCCATTTCTTTTTCTGCTGCACGTTCTTTAGTAACATCACGTACAACAAGAATTAAATTAGTTATTTTGCCAGTTTGATCTAAAATAGGATCAATATTTTGACGTAAAATTCGTTTATGCAAATCTTGTATTTCTACTTGCATACTAACACTAGATCTTAAACATTCTTCAATAGGTTCAAATCCGCTATAAGTTTCTGGAGCAATAGCAAAAAGTTGTGCTCCTGGAATACCTGTTAATTCTTGATAAGAAACATTACAGAGTTTACGCAATGCCTCATTGACACAAATAACTTTACCATTTTGATCCAATAGAGCTACACCATCTGTCATTGAGTCAAAAGTTCTTTGCCAATGTTCTTGACTATCTACAACTCGACGAAACAGATAAGCGTTATTTACAGCTACTGCTGTTTGTGTAGCAATTACTGTTACTAAATCAACTTCAGCGTCTTTCCATTTGCGTGCAGTCTTACAACTATGTAAACCAATAAGCCCTATTAATTTATCTGATTGGGCAATAGGAGCAATCAACAAAGATTGTACTCCATTACCTATAAGTTCTTGTCTTCCTTCAACAAAAGGATATTTATTTACTTCATCAACTACTAGAGTTCGCTTATTGCGATTCAGCCATTTCATCAATGAAGGTTGAAAAACATCTAAATTTTCCTTTATAGAAGATGTTTCAGGCGATAAATATTCACTTTTATGTTCCAAAATTTGTAATCTGGAGGAATCAGAAATAGGTTCAAAATAAAGAGAAATAAAACATCTATCAACATTTAAAGATTGACCTAATTTTACAGTTAAATTATCAATTATTTCTGCTCTATTAAGTGAATCAGCTAAAGTTTTAAATATTTGATTTAATAGTAATTCTCTCTCAGCTTGAGCTTTGCTTTGTTCTAACAAATTGGCCTGACTAATAGCTACAGCAACTTGATCAGCAACAGCATTAAGTAGCCCTATTTCTTCACGTTTCCAACTACGCTGGCGTCCATATTGTTTAAGCCCAATAACAGCTATTAAAGCCTTATCTATATAAACAGGAATATAAGCAGCAGCAGGTATAGTTTTTTTGGAATTTTTGTTACTGTATTTGAGAGCACGAGTAAATGAAATAAATTTGCCACTGTTAGTCCAATCTAAATCTTCTCCAAAAACTTTTCTATCAATAAATTCACCCTTTAGAGAATCTTCCCCTGAAACACAATACTCACTTTCAATAACGATTTGTTCTTTATTTGGATCTAACAATCCTATAAAACAATGATCTATACTTAAGGTTTTAGCTAACTCTTCAACAGTAGTTTGTAAAATCTGTTTTGGCTCTAAAGAAGCGCGAATAACTCCTGTAAGCCTGTTTAATAAAGCTTCTCTTTCAGCTTGTGCTTGGAGCTTAGCGATTAACTCTGCTTGTTCTAATGCAATAGCTAATTCCTGGGAAATTGTTACAACTAAATTGTGTTCATCTTCCGTCCAAGTACGAGTACGATCACATTGATCCAAATATAGAAAAGCTCGCTTATCCCCTGTTGTTGCTATTAAGTAATAAAGTGTAGAGCGAACACTATTATTATAAAGAAAATCTTCTATAGGTCTAAGAGTTTCTTCACTTTGAGCATCAACAAACATAACTAATTCACCAGTAGAAACAGTTTCTAAAAGACCTGGGTTATTTTTTACTGGAAAAATTGAGCCTGTTAATGGATTAACATCTTTAGCACGATATTCAAAAATAACATTACTTGTTTCATCTTCTTTATGGGCAAGCACAATATAACAACGGCTAACAGCCAAATAGCGACCTAGTTCATTAACTGCATGTTGAAGAACTAATTCCCAATCTAGTTGACTTCCAATAGCTTTGCTAATTCTTTTAACCAATTCCTCACGTCTAGCAGCTTGAACATCAATACCAGCATTTTTCATCATTTGTTCCATAGTGCGGACTCTATGAATTGCTGCTGCTGCTTGTTCTACAGATTGTTGTAAGATTTGAACTTCAGTATCATCAAAACCTGCTTTGGAATGGGTAAAAAATAAAATTGCTCCTATTACTTGATCAGAAAATACAATAGGAAATGCGGCACAACCTATAAGTCCAGCATCTAGCCATTCTCGACGAACTTTTAGAACAGTTTCTTTTGAAAGATTGCGAATGATTAAAGAGCGCCAATTAGCTACACACCATCCAGGAATAGAATAACTTGGAGGAAGAAAATGCCCAAATTGAAATCTTCCATTGCTATAACGAGCTTGTTCAGTATTAAGCAATCGTCCAGTAGTTTCATCTATTAAATTTAAATTAACAAAATCAAAGGCTAGAATTCTTCTTAGTTCTACTACTAAAGTATGAAATAAATCCGAGATATTACTAACTAAGGTAAATTGCCGAGCTAATTCATTAACTAACAAATAGCGGTCAAATTGTTTTCGTAGTTCTGCATAAGGACGCACTAATTCTAAAATATAGGATAGGCTATTAACGACACGGGCAAAATGAGCAACTTCATCTACAAGCCATTGACGGTTTTCATTACATTGCTGTAAACAAACTATTCCAACAATTGTATCAGCTAAACGTATTGGCATTGCCAAAAGAGAAAAAACTGACCAATCATCTACTATTTTTTTACTATTAAATCTGGAATCGCTAGAAATATCATCGACTTGAAGAGGAAAGGTAGTAATAAGTAATTCTTGAGTATAATTTTCTTCCCAAGGAAAGGACTTACCTAAAATGGAATTAACCCCGCTAGCACAATATTCATAAGTAGCTTTAGCCCCTGCACGACCTTTTTGGATAGTAAATATTATTGCACGAGAGACACAAAACTCTCGGCCAAGTAAATTAACAGATTCAGAAAAGATCTTTGTTGGGCTAGGTAAAGTACTTTGCCCAACCGGTAATAAGGTACGTACAAAATCTTCTGTCCTATTCATTTACAGTGACCTAATGAAATATACTAGGAAGCTTACTAAAAGAGTATTTATTTTATGATATTACTCTGGTACAGGTCTACCCATAGAGCGATAAATATTTTCAATTTGCTCTTTTTGAGCGATTGAATCTTTGTGTTCAGGATCAATTTCTAAAGCTTTTCTAAATAATTTTAATGCTTGACGATATTTAACAAATGGAGGAAGACTATTGTCCATCTCTATTTTGAAGCCTAAATCATAAGTTGCCTGTACCAATTTTTTCTTGGTTGCTTCATCTTTTGGGTTCTTTTCATAAGCTTTTTCAAGTTCTACTAACTCTGCGGGTTTTTCTGGTTCAGGAACTTGTTTATTAGCTGCTGGAGCAGGTGTGTTACTAGAGTTTGAGGTTGCAGTGTTTTCGTTAGTTGAAGAAGCAGGTTTTACTTGTCCAGATTCACCACCTTTATTATTTTCACTAACAAGCTTAGGTTGATTTCCTTCACAAGCAACAAACAGTACAACAAAGCTTAAACAAATAGATAATAATACTATTTTCATAAAAACCGAATCTCCAAATTATTTTGGGATATTTCTGACTAAGGTTAGAGTTTTGCTTAGCCTAACACAAAATTATTTTCTTACCCAAATGGTTCCTGCACAATTAAACCTATAACAAATACTAGGTAAGCTGTTATAATTGCAACTATATTTTAGAAACTCCGTTTTCAACAACTACGTATTGTTTTGGTAAACCATTGTGTAATGAGGCTAGAGAACTATGGCAGAAAGAATTCCAAATCAAAGAGTAACCCCTAAAAGAAAAAGCTTATGGAGAAGGATTTTTACTCCTAGATTAGTGTTTTGCTTAGGTATTTTAGTATTAGCACTTACTGGGGTATTTGCTTATTTTTATGTCATATACTCAGAGATGATAGATGCCAAACTACAAGGCAATATTTTTGTTCGAGCCACAGGTATTTACACATCTCCGGTAAAAGTCAGAACAGGGCCTTATCTTAAAAAAGCTGATCTAACTGCCTATTTAGATCATATAGGTTATATATCAGACGAAAAATCTCGTGATCCTGCTCGTGGTTTTTATACTACGAATAACAACATAATAGAAATTACTCCTAGTGAAACTACTAAAGTTGATAACCAGTCTTTTTTTCCACACTTACAAGTAAAATATTCTAATGATGGGAAAAATATTACTTCCATACAAGATTTAGATAATAATAAAACACTAACAGAAACTATTATTGAACCTGAACTGCTAACATCTATCAATAGAGATAAAGAAAAACGCAAAAATGTTGAGTATAAAGATTTACCTCCAGACTTAGTTCATGCAATTGTTGCAATTGAAGACAGACGTTTTTTTGACCATCCTGGAATTGATTTTCGTGGACTTGCACGTGCAATCTGGCGAAATGTTTCTGAAGGTGAAATGCAACAAGGTGGTTCTACGGTTACACAACAATTAGTAAAAAACTTCTTTCTAACTTCTGAACGAACTTTTAAAAGAAAATTTTCTGAAGCATTTATCTCTGTTTTACTAGAAACTCGGTTAACTAAAGAACAAATCTTTCAAATGTACTGCAATGAGATTTACCTAGGCCAAGATGGAAGTTATTCTATTAATGGTTTTGGAGAAGCATCAAAGTTTTATTTTAATAAAGATGTAAACAAGCTAAATTTGTCTGAAGCTGCATTTTTAGCAGGAATCATTCGTGGGCCAGGTTATTATTCTCCTTTCTCACATGCAGAACGAGCCATACAACGACGTAATCAAGTTCTAGATGCTATGGCAGAAGAAAAGTATGTAGATGCTAAAACAGCAGATGAAACCAAAAAATCTAATCTTCAAGTACGTCCTAAATCAGCAGGTAGCAATGCTGAAGCTCCATATTTTCTGGACTATTTACAATCTCGTGTAAATGAAGAATTAGGGGATCAAGTCTTTACCCAACAATCATATAGAATTTACTCAACCATTGATATGGACTTGCAAAGAGCTGCTGATCAAGCTCTACGCAATGGACTAGCACAACTAGAAAAAGATTATAGCAAGCGTTATAAACCTAACTCCTTACAAGCAGCACTAATAGCTCTAAATGCTAAAACTGGCGAAATACTAGCTATGGTTGGAGGTCGAGACTACAGTACAAGCCAGCTTAACCGCGCTACAGAAGCCCACCGTCAGCCTGGATCAGTATTCAAACCTATTGTATACACTGCGGCACTTAATACAGCTTACGAAGAAAAAGACGATAGGATTATTACGGCTTCCTCACAATTTTTAGATGAAAAAACTACATTTACTTTTGGAGAAGGAAAAACTTACGAACCTGATAATTTTGGAGAAAGTTATACTAATCAAAATGTTAGCTTGCGATATGCTCTTACCAAATCACTAAATGTGGTAACAGTAAAAGTTGCTGAAAAAACAGGCTTTACCAAAGTGGCTAAAATGGCTGAACGCCTAGGTTTACCTAAACCACAACCCTTCCCTGCTTTAGCATTAGGAACAGCAGAAGCAACTCCTTATGAAATTGCTCGTGCTTATTCAACTTTCCCAAATTTAGGAACAAGAGTTGAGCCTTATTCCATAGGTCGTGTAATTAATTCAGACAACAAAACTATTTATCAAGGTACAGTAAAAACTCAACAATCAATCTCTCCTCAAGTAGCTTTTATAATTACTTCCATTATGCAAGATGTAATTAACAAAGGGACTGCGGCTAGATCTCGCACAATGGGATTTACTTCACTAGCAGCAGGCAAAACTGGTACAAGCCGAGATGGTTGGTTTGCAGGATTTACTCCTAATATGGTTTGTGTTGTTTATGTTGGTTTTGACGATAACTCTCAACTAGGTTTAGAAGGTTCTAAATCTGCACTTCCAATCTGGACTGAATTTATGAAAAAGGCTTTGGCTAGACGTCCAGATCTTGGCGGAGATGAGTTTCCTACTCCTAAAACTGGTATAACTAAAGTTACAGTTGATGCAAAAACAGGTCTCTTAGCCAGTCCTGAATGTGGTGGTGAAACTTATGATGAATATTTTATTACTGGTACAGAACCTACTCAACCTTGTACAGGAGCAAGTACTTCGCCTCTAAACATTGGAGAAGAAGGATTTCCTCCAGAAGAAAACAAACCAGAACCACCTACTAATAATACATCAGATGAAGCATCTAGGCCACGTAGGGCTAAGTTACTTAAATTCTTTAACAAGATTGTAGGTAAACAGTAAATCTTATGATCTCAAGTATGTTTCTTAGTGTTATTTTATTAGTTAAAACCTCTTATTTGCCTTATTTAGTCTTTAATCAACAGTCTTGTTTGCTAGAATCTGGTAAACAAGCGCAAACAGTAGAAAAACATCAACTTAGTGAGACAGAAGCTATTGCTTTAGCAGAAGATTTTATAGTCAAGAACGGCTATACCAATGCACCTGCTGTAGAAAAAGATAAAATTACACTTGAACTCTATGATAAATTAATATCTTTTGAAATGAGTATGAAACTACGCCATAACAGCTTACAACCTAAAGCTTATGGAGTTATCAGAAATCGTAGAGGCAGTCCAGGTTGGACAATTATTTTTGTCAGAACTCCAGGAGGAAATTTTGATCCTAAAAATGGTAGGGGAGTTTCTATGGATACAGAAGGCAATCGTCTTTTTATGGAGCCAAAAGATTTTCCTCTAAATACTGTAGATAAAAAACTTGAATTAGAATCCAAAGAATCTAAAGAACCAAAAGAAAATAAGGATGTTAAGTAGATAAATGAAACCTGTTTTTTGTACTTATTGCAACAATCATATTTATAATTACAACGGCAATACTGAAAAAATTGAAATGAAAGCCCAAAACTTTATTCCCACCAACACAAAGTTTAAAGTCCCTGAACAAGGACAATCTACCGTTTGTCCTAATTGTGGGGTAAGATTTGTTGGCTGCTCTAATCAACTTGACCAAATCCGCATGCTTGTTGATTGGTATTACCAAGGAACAGGTGAGGTTGGAAGTCTTTAATTTTCAAATACTTTGATAGAATACATAATTTGATGATTGTTTCTCGTAGCCATTATCAACTCTCTTTACCTCATAAAACACTAGTCTTAGGTAAACATACCCTTATAATGGGTGTACTAAATATTACTCCTGATTCTTTTTCAGATGGAGGAAAGTTTTTTTCTCTAGCAAAAGCTGTTGACAGAGCATTAGAACTTGAAAGCCAAGGAGCAAATATTTTAGATATAGGAGGAGAGTCTTCTAGGCCAGGAGCAGAAACTATAACTTTAGATGAGGAACTTGAGCGAGTTATACCTGTAATTGAAGCACTTAGTGGAAAAATCAAAATTCCTATTTCGATAGACACTTACAAATCAGAAGTAGCGCGACAAGCTATTAAAGCTGGCGCAGAAATTGTAAATGACATTAGTGCTTTTAGACTTGATCAAGAAATGCCTAAAGTAATTTTAGAGACAGGTGCAGCCATTTGTTTAATGCATATGAGAGGAAACCCTAAAATTATGCAAAAACTGCCCCCTAGCAATGATATTTGGCAAGAAATTGAAGATTATTTTTCTTTGACTATCAAAGAAATTCAAGATATAGGTATTAGTCTAGATAAAATTATAATAGATCCAGGAATTGGCTTCGGCAAAACTACTCTAGATAATTGCAAAATTTTAGCTGAGCAATCAAGACTTACAAAATTTAATTTACCAGTTTTAATTGGAACTTCTAGAAAATCTTTTATTGGTGCTATATTAAATAAAAATACAGAAGATAGATTAATGGGAACAGCAGCAACAGTAACAACAGCTATTTTGCAAGGTGCACATATTGTGCGAGTGCATGATGTAGCAGAAATGGTAGAAATAGCTAGAGTTACAGATGCAATCTTAAATGCAATAAACTTATGAGTCTTCCAAAAAAGCTAACATTTTTTCAGATTTGGGGAATTCCCATTTCTATTGATCATAGTTGGTTTGTAATTTTTTTTATCTATGTTTGGACAATGGCTATTATCTATTTGCCCCAAACAACACCTCATTTACCAAAGCTAAGTTATTGGATTTTAGGAATAATTACATCTCTTTTATTTTTTACCTCCATCTTAATTCATGAGTTAGGCCATAGTTTAGTAGCACTAAAAGAAAAAATTAAAATTCAAGGGATTACTTTACATATTTGGGGAGGGCTAGCTTACTTAGAACATGAACCCAAAACAGCTATCTCAGAACTAAAAATTGCCTTAGCTGGCCCAGTTGCAAGTTTTCTATTAGCAGTGTTTTTTTACTTTTTAGAAATTATCACTATTAAACTACATTACGTAAGCTTATATTCTAGTATAAGACATTTAGCTACAGTAAACTTTTTTCTTGGGTGTTTAAACTTGTTACCTGCCTTTCCAATGGATGGAGGCCGTGTTTTAAGGGCAATTTTATGGGATTTTGATAAAAACTATCAACGAGCAACTAGGTTAACAATTGTTTTTGGGATGATTTTTGCAGCAATTTTACTAGCCTTTGGAATAATTAATTTACTAAGTAACTATAATTCAATGATAGGGTTTTGGAGTTTGTTAGCATCATTTTTATTACTAAGAATGCTTACTAATATCAATTTTGAATTAGTGTTTGATCGAGCTAATAAGCCCAAACGCAAAAAAGTACCTACTGTAGCAGAGGTAATGGTAAAAAACTTCCCTAATGTTCTACCAAACATTTCAATTGAAGAATTTACAAAAACTGTTCAAACAACTTCAGAAAAAAATTTCCTAGTAGTTCAAGCACGTCAATTACATGGAATATTATCTATGGCTGATGTAGAAAAATTGACAGACTCTCAAAAAAGCAATACATTTGTTTACCAAGTAATGAAACCTGTTAGCCCACAATATTTTGTCCCAGCAGATCTTTCTATAAAAGACGCTACCAGCTATTTAACTAGCAATGGGCTAGGCTGTGTTGCTGTAATTGATAAAGATAGTTTAGTAGTAGGCTTTTTAAGCCTAAAATATCCTTCTTCTAATCAATAAACTAGCACAGCTAAATTGACATTTTTCATTTCTCAAGGCTTAATTTAACTTTTGTTTTCCTGTAACTTATATTGAAAGGGTTTAATAACAAATGGCAGACGCAGAAATTGTTTATCAACTATTTTGTGACGATGTTCGTCTAGAAGTAGGCAACAAATTTAGTTTAATGGGCATTTTCCATGATATTTATGTTCAACAATTACCAGTAGGATTACCAAAATTAGCTGTAATTACTCAATGGCGCGGTAAAGGAGAATATTCAAGCGAAGTTCGCATATTATCCCCAGATCGTAAAACATTATTAGCTAATTCTCCATCCACTCATTTCGAAATTCCAGAAGATGGATTTGCAAACAACATTAATTTCTTCCTCAGTATCCAATTTGAAAAACCAGGCGACTACATTGTTCAAACTTATTTGAACTCTGAGCCTTTCTTAGAGCGCAAAATTAGAGTTGGCGTGGTTAAAGTACAAGAAGATGGTACTGCAACTCTTGCTTCAGATGAAGTTAACTAAATACTTTATAATAAAGTATATGGGCAAGTGTATAACTTGCCCACAAATTTTTTAAAGTGGATTTTCAGCTATTTATTTATGAAGTAGATTTTTGGTTAATATATTTAGTAATATGGCTAGATAAATCCCACATTGCCCAAATAAGTCCTACTGCTAAAGCAACTGGGCCAGCATCTTTTAAGCGAAAATAGTCAAATTTGTAATAATTCCAAATTGTTAATGTAATAGCGGTTACAGTAGTTGCAGCAATCACAAACCTTAGAAAGATTAAAGAAAATAACTTGGCATCTTTGGGTTGAGAAGTATTTTTTAAAGCCAATACATTTATAACTATAGCTACAATAATTCCTATCACTATTCCACTAATTAACCAACTTTTTAGACTATCTAATCCTGAAGTGTTTCTTAATCTAATAAAAAAATAATGGATATCTAAAACCCCTGAAGCCATTAGACTTACAACTGTACCCAATAACAGCATGGAAATAAATCTACCAATAGCTTTAATTATTTCTTTAAGCATATACACCTATAGAAACTCGACTAACTAAGCTTAACTAAATTGGAATTCTTGAATAGTGGCTCGAACCTTAGGAGCTGAAGCTTTAGCAGGTTCAGGATCTGGTTGATTCTTTAAGCTTTCCAGATCAGTCCAATCTATTAAACGGCCTTCCGTCAAGTCAGCATTATTTGTTTGTGGTTCAACTACCCAAAGAGAGCAAGAACCTTGGGTACTAAAATTATTTTTAATATATTGCGATAATTTATCATCTATGATTACAGGTTGATAAATATCCAATACACGATTGCGGGCACGTGATATTTCTAAAGAATCTTTGCCAATCCAAACGGCTACACGACTAAGCAGAGTAAAGATCTGGCCGTTAGCACGTTTCATAAGATAAATCTTTGCCATAGTTCTTTGCTTTCTAAGAAATTTTATAGCTTTGATTTTATAGCATCTTACTAAATTAAATACAAAAACTATTTTAGCGTAAATCTCTGGAGAGTTAACCATTTTTAGGCTATAAATAACAGCTCAAACTCCACTATTATTATATTTTCTAAGCAAAAAATAAGTAAAAACAATTATTTAGTAGGAGACATTATTAGAATGTCAAACCAGTTAGTTCAGTTAAGATCCAAGCAAACAAAACCTGTAGCTATAGCTAAAACTCCTGAAGTTATTCCTAGTAGTTTTTGGATCTATAAGCAAAAATTCAAGATAACTCTTTATACCCTATTCTATTTTTGGCGTTCTAACCATTCTATAGCTAGTGCAAGACGCTTTTTTATGTCTTTTCTTGCTACTAAATCTTATAGAAATCAAATGAAAGCCCGATTACAAGGTGGTTGTAACAATTGCGGGCATTGTTGCAAAATAAATTTTAATTGTCCATTCTTAGCTGAACTACCAGATGGAACAGGAAAATGTACAATTTATCTAACTAAACATGCACCTAAAGTTTGTGTAGTCTTTCCATTAGATCCTTGGGATTTAGCAGAAATTCAACGCACTATAGCTCCTAATAAATGCTCTTTCTCCTTTGCCTCAGAATCAGAAAAGGAGAAACCTGTTTTAATTAATTTACCAGTCAAATTGCGTAGGATATTAAAACTAGTCACAAATTCTTAGTATCAATACTTATTACTATATAAACTTATATTAGTTAAATAGTTGTTGCACAACGAAATCCGGCTAAAAACCATCTTTCATTTGGGTAAAAATAATTTCGGTAACTAGGGCGAATATGAATACGAGGTGTTGCATATGAACCACCTCTAAGAACTTTTTGGCTAACAAACCATTTATCTGTATACTCATTAAAATAAGGTTTAAACCCTGGATAAGGAACATAATCTGAGCTAGTCCATTCCCAAAGATCTCCTATCATTTGATAGCATCCGTAGCTACTAGCTCCAGGTTCAAAGGCACCTATAACAGTTACATCCCAACGATTATCCTCAAAAAGATTTGCTGTGGTTGAATCTGGCAAGCTATTTCCCCAAGGAAAGTTTCTTTTTTCTTTTTTCTCTGGATCAAAACAAGCAGCTTTTTCCCATTCAGCTTCCGTTGGTAAACGCTTTCCAACCCATTTAGCATAAGCTGCGGCTTCATAAAAACTAACATGTGAGACTGGATAATCCGCTTTGTCTAAAACTTTATGCAAGCCATGAAAATCTCGAATATACCATTGATCATCTACTAATTCCCAATAAAGAGGAGCTTGCCATTTTTCTTGAGTAATGGTTTTCCAGCCCTCAGCATACCATAGGATTGGGTCTTGATAAGCCCCTGAGAGAATAAATTCTAGAAATTCACCATTACTCACCATTGCTCGATCTATAGCAAAATCCTGTAAATAAACTAAATGTTCTGGTCTTTCATTATCAAATACAAAATCACTATCTTTATTACCTAGGTGATACAATCCGCCTTCAATTTCTACCATTCCAGAAATTTTCTCAGCTTCAACTTGAGGGGGAACCATTCCAGGAATTTTATAAATGTCACAAAGTAAATGTTTTATATCATAAACAAGTAGTTCTTGGTGCTGTATTTCATGTTCTAAACCAAGTCTCACTAAAGGTAAAATTTCTTCTCTTTTAGGAAGACTTTCTAAAGTACCTAAGAAATCTAGCATAAGCTCATCAACGTAATTTCGATAGGAAATAGTTTCTTTTACTGTTGGTCTAGATTTAGTGCCTCGTTTATCTCGTTCTATTCTGATACCAAATTTATCGTAGTAGGAATTAAAGTAAAAAAGATATTCTTGAGAGTAAACCTGGTAATTAGACTTATATTGCTTTAGCAACATCTCAAAAAACCAAGAAGTATGTCCAATATGCCAACGTGGAGGACTCATAAATGGAGCAGTTTGAATTACATAGTCCTCTATCTCTAAGGGTTCAACAATACGCATTGTTTGATTACGTACGTTTTTATACATTGAGACTAAATCTTGAACTAGATTTGACATAAAATTTTTAACTTTTGGGGGAAAAGATATTTATTTCAGCTAAGAATGATAGCAATTTGGCAAGGGGGATATAAAGAGGTTTTAAGCTAAAACACACAACATAGTACTAAACCAGTTTCAACTAATGTTTAGTAGATAAAGTAAAATTTATAAGCTAGTTACCAAGTTACATACCTTGATAGCGACTTAACATATTGTGTTGTCTGACAATCTTTTTTTGAACTCCTTGAGCCCGGATTTCATTAATTTCCTGTCGCATTTTTTCTAAACAACTTTTGCAAATTGTATGAGTTTGAGGTAAATCTTCGGCAATGTGTTTGGAAGCTTCTAAAAGTGGTTTATTAGACAAGATCTCATCACACCAAGCACAAATTACTGTAAAAACTTGGATAGCTTTAGTTGCTGACATAGGTTTTCCGCTTTTGTTTGAATTTTTAGTTTGGAAATTTTATTAAGAATTTGCTTGAAGCTTATTGGTATGATTATCTATTGTCAATCAAAAATTCCCCTTTTTTACCTAAAGCAATGCAACTACTTTCTTAACAAAGTCTTAACATCTGTTCATCATATAGTTAGTTGACTTTTATAGAATTTTCTTATAAGGTTTGATCCACTTTAATTTTCATAAACCTAGCTATGATAAAACAACCTAAACAAACAACTACAGCCCAAAAACCTATTAAAATAACATATACAGATATACCAACCTATCCTAATGCCCGTTCCTTAGAAGTAGAAAAAGCTCCTAAAGGAATACAAATGATAGAACTAGTAAGTGAAGATTCCTGGGAAAAAGTATTGTCTTTTTATCAAGAAAAATTTGCTGAAAAAGGTTGGGGGATTTTTGCTTCTAACTACTTAAAAGATCGAGGAACTATTAGTACTCATCCCACAGAAAAAGAAACTATAACAGTTCTTGCAGCCAATGAAAATTCCCTTACTCATATTAGAATTTATATTCAATACTAGGAAAATTTTATGCGTATCACAAAAGTCTATACTCGTACTGGAGACAAAGGAAAAACAGGTCTAGTTGATGGAAGTCGCGTTAGTAAAGCTGATATAAGAGTTGACGCTTATGGTGATGTAGACGAGTTAAATTCTTTGTTAGGCTTAGTAAGAGTAAAATTAACTGATAAAGAATTAGATGAAGTCCTTTCAATAATTCAAAATGACTTATTTATTGTAGGAGCAGATCTTGCAAGTCCGCTTTCAATAGAAGTTCCTCGTATTAAAGAAGAAGCTATTACAAGTTTAGAGCAATGGGCAGACCTCTATTTAGAAAATTTACCTCCATTAAAAGAATTTATTTTGCCTGGTGGAAGTGAAGCCGGAGCCTTAATGCATTTAGCCCGCACTGTAGCACGTAGAGCAGAACGCCGTGTTGTAGAATTAAGTGAAAAAGAAGAAATAAATACTCTTACCATTGCCTATATCAATAGACTTTCAGACTTGCTTTTTGTTCTAGCAAGAGAAGTAAACAGACGTAATCAAATAACAGAATTTTCCGCTAATTTTTCATTAAGAAATAAAATAAAATAGTTCAACATACCGCATAAGCACTTACGTTATATAAAGGTACTTTAACCAAACACTAGTTATTACGGAAAAATCCTCAAAATGTGCGGATAAATATCTTGTAATAGTCATACAGTTTAGATAGGATTGCGCCTTTGGCAGCAATATTTACTTAGAAATTTCAAAAATTATCACTATAGAAATCTTTAGGAGGATTATTTATGGCGGAAGCTAAAATCGGCCTTATTGGGCTAGCAGTAATGGGTGAAAACTTAGCACTTAATATCGAACGCAACGGATTTCCAATTGCAGTATGGAATCGTGATCCAAAGAAAGTAAATACTTTACTAGAAACAAGAGCTAAAGGCAAAAATTTCATTGGTTGCACATCAGTAGAAGATTTTGTCAAAGCCATTGAAAGACCTCGTAAGATTGTGATGTTAGTAAAAGCTGGAGAAGCAGTTGATTGGACAATCGCTCAACTTAAGCCTTATTTAGAAGAAGGCGATATTCTTATTGATGGTGGTAACTCTTGGTATCATGATACAGAAAGACGTACCCGAGAGTTAGCTGCTGAAAAGCTACATTTTATTGGTTCTGGCGTTTCTGGTGGTGAAGAAGGTGCTCTATGGGGACCATCCCTAATGCCAGGTGGCGATACAGAAGCTTATGAAAGCTTACGTCCAATTTGGGAAGCTATTGCTGCTAAAGTTGATGACGGCCCTTGTGTTACTTACATTGGTCCAGGAGGTTCTGGTCACTTTGTAAAAATGGTTCACAATGGTATTGAATACGGCGATATGCAATTAATTGCAGAAGCTTATGATATGATGCGCCGTTGCTTAGGTATGTCTGCCAGTGAAATCTCAGATGTATTTACTGAATGGAATAAAGGTGTATTAAGCTCTTTCTTAATTGAAATTACTGGTGAAATTTTCAAGTATGTTGACGAAGAAACTGGTAAACCTCTAGTAGATTTAATTATGGACAAAGCTGGTCAAAAAGGTACTGGTCTTTGGACTTCAAAAGTAGCTCTTGATCTAGGTGTAGCAATTCCTACAATTGAATCTGCTTTAGCTGCTCGTATGATGTCAGGACTTAAGACTCAACGTATTGAGGCTTCCAAAGCTTTAGCTGGCCCAGAAAATGCTGCTTATGATGGAGATAAAGCTGCTTTTATTGCTGCTATTCATGATGCTCTTTATGCTTCTAAGATATGTTCTTATGCTCAAGGTATGGCATTAATTAAGACTGCTTCTGACAACAATGGTTGGAATCTAAATATGGGTGAAATCAGTCGTATTTGGAAAGGTGGATGTATTATCCGTGCTCAATTCTTAGATAAAATTAAACAAGCTTACCATCGTCGTCATGACTTGCCAAACCTCTTACTTGATGCTGATTTCCGTGATGCTGTTACTGCTGCACAAGCAGGTTGGCGTAAAGCTGTTACCACAGCAATGGCACTAGGTGTTCCTTGCCTAGCAATGGCATCTAGTTTAGCTTACTATGATAGCTATCGTTCTGAAAACTTGCCACAAAACTTAACTCAAGCACAACGTGACTTCTTTGGTGCTCACACTTATGAAAGAGTGGATAAACCTGAAGTAGGATTTGTACACACTGAATGGAGGAAGAAAGCTGAATGATGCATCCTGAGATGGAAAACCCTTTGAGGGAAGAGATGCGCATGGAGCGCAAAGCTCCTCCCTGTGTGGTAGTAATCTTTGGTGCTTCTGGCGATCTTAACAAACGCAAACTAACCCCCGCCCTTTACAGCCTGTTTGAGCAGCATTTGCTCTCAAACGGGTTTGCTATGGTGGGGTTTGCTCGTACAAAAATGGAGCATCAAGCTTTCCGTGATTTAATGACGGAAACAACAAAAGAGTTTGCCGAAAATGGCATTGGTGATCCTAGCGTTTGGGAAAGTTTTGTTCAGAAACTTTACTATATTTCTGGTGATCCTAGTAATCCAGAAGCTTATCAACAGCTTACAAGTTTATTAAGTAATTTGGATCGTGAGCTTGGAACAGCTGGAAATCGAGTATTTTATCTTTCTACTCCACCTGAGCTTTACACCCCAATTATCACCCAATTAGGTAATGCTGGCCTAAATCGCCCTTCTAGCTCTGAAAGTTGGGTAAGAATCATTATTGAAAAACCCTTTGGCTATGACCTTCCCTCAGCACTTAAATTAAACTCTCATGTTGGTAATGTATTTACTGAAGATCAAGTCTATCGTATAGATCATTACTTAGGTAAAGAAACAGTACAAAATATTTTAGTTTTTCGTTTTTCAAATGGTATTTTTGAACCAATTTGGAATCGCAACTTTATAGATCATGTTCAAATAACTGCATCAGAATCAGTTGGAGCAGGGGATAGAGTTGGTTATTATGAAGCGGCTGGGGCTTTACGAGATATGATTCAAAATCATCTATTGCAAGTTTTTTCACTAGTTGCAATGGAGCCACCTGTATCACTAGATGCCAATGCAATTCGAGATGAAAAGCAAAAAGTAATGATGGCAGTATATCCATTTACACATGATGAAGTTCCCCGTTTTGCTGTTCGTGGACAATATGGGTCTGGGACTTCTAATGGAAAAGCTGTTCCAGGATTTAGAGAAGAAATCAAAGCATTTAATCTTAAATCCAAGGACAAACACTATAATGAAGAATCTGACACACCTACTTATGCAATGGTTCGTTTGATGGTAAATAATTGGCGTTGGGCTGGAGTACCGTTCTTTATACGTTCTGGTAAACGTATGCCTAAGCGTGTTTCTGAAGTAGCAATTCAGTTTAAGAGAGTCCCACATCTACTTTTTAAACAAACCAAATCCGATCGTATTGAGCCCAATACATTAGTTATACGTATTCAACCTGATGAAGGAATTACCTTAAAATTTGGGGCTAAAATGCCAGGTCAAGCAATGCATATTCGTGAAGTAAATATGGATTTCCAATATGGACAACAGTTTGGCCGTCATTCTCCTGAAGCTTATGAACGCTTGTTGTTAGATTGTATGTTAGGCGATCCAACCCTTTTTGCACGCCGTGATATGGTGGAAAAAGGCTGGGAATTGCTTACTCCAGTCTTAGATGTTTGGCAAGAAGAAAAAGCAAATTTCCCTAACTATGAAGCTGGTAGTTGGGGGCCAAAAGAAGCTGACGACTTTATTGCCTATGGCGCACCGCATCGCCGGTGGCGTAAGCCATAACAAAGGATTTTAACATTATCTCAGCTATTAGTTTAGAAACTAGTAGCTGAAAATGTTTATATCTTAAGGAGATTTCTTTATGACTACAAGCGAAACATCAGCAACAGCTTCACCTATTGAAATGAAACCTTTTGACCTACGTACCATTGAACGAGACATTAGAGAGCTTTGGAAACCAACAGAAGAAATGGTAGAAGGTAAACAACAAGCCAATATGCGTGCTTGTGTAAGTAACTTGTTGGTTTATGAAGATCAAGTCAATGAATTCAACAGTTTGTCAGACTCTATTAGTAAAATAACTAACTATCATCCTTGTCGTGTAATAGTTATGACTTCTCAGCCTAATGCTGTGCAAGATAAACTAGAGGCAAGTGTATCTGCACTATGTAGATTTTCTCATGGACGTGGGAAACAAATTTGTTCTGAAAAAATCACAATAAATGCCGAAGGTAGTGCAGTTCAACGTCTTTCTGCTAGTGTAATGCCATTATTTGTATCTGACTTGCCAGTAACATTATGGTGGCGTGGTATACCGATGGATGCCCAACCTTTTCAAGGGTTGTTAAGTTGTGCAGATAGAGTAATTTTAGATTCAAGCTATTCTGTTCGTCCAACAGCTTTTCTTTCTGTACTAGCAACAATGACAAGAGAACGGTTTAAGGAAGTAGCTTTTAGTGATATAAATTGGTCTAGATTAACTCAACTACGTTCACATATAGCGGGTTTGTTTGATGTACCAGACCTTTTAGCGTATCTACGAGACTTATCTAAGTTATCAATAGAATTTCCATCTACTACAGCTGACCAAGATTTACCTTCTCCTCAAGCAATGCTTTTAGTTGGTTGGTTTATGAATCGGTTAGGCTGGGGATTGACTGAAGATATTATGCGTTCTAGAACTGGAGCAACTATTTTAAAATTTTTACGTGGTGAGCGTGAAATCACTGTAGAAATGCTTCCTTCAGCTAAAATGACTGGTCAGGACTTAAAAGTCACACTCACTATGGCTGATAATACTGGCTGGCAAGAAGCACGTATTATGATAGTTCGTAACTATCAACATAACGCTATTGAAACTAAACTAGAAACTCCAACAATTTGTTGGCTTAAAAATGTGGCCCGTTATGAAATGCCTAGTGAAGCAGAGTTAATTCTAAATGAACTAGAAATTTTAGGACATGATGTTATTTATGAAAATGCTCTAGAATCTGCTGGGCAAATCATAGAAAAAATGTAATTACTTAAGAATTTTAATTAATGTAGGGGCAGGGCTTGTCCCTGCCTGTTCTTTAATATAAGACGGGCAGGGATAAGCCCTGCCCCTACAATATTTTAGGAGAGCAAAATGGCAAATAAAGAAATAAACGTAAGTAAAAACCAAGAAGAAATATTTATAAAATCTGCTGATATATTCACCCAGTTAGCTAGTCAAGCCATTGCTGCACGAGGACAATTTAGTGTTGCTCTCTCTGGCGGCTCTACTCCAAAAGGAATGTATACTTTGCTTGCTAGTGATGCTTATAAAGATAAAATTGACTGGAGTAAAGTACAGTTATTTTGGGGAGATGAGCGTTCTGTTCCACCAACTGATTCACAAAGTAACTTTCGTATGGCTAATGAAACAATGATTAGCAAAATTGCTATTCCTCCAGAAAATGTTCATCGTATGCAAGCTGAGGCAGAAGATATTGAGGCAGCAGCTAAAGACTATGAAAATGTTCTAAAGCAAGTCCTTAACTTTACTGATGGTGAACAGCCTTGTTTTGATTTAATCTTGCTTGGAATGGGAGATGATGGACATACAGCTTCTCTTTTTCCAGGAACAAAAGCACTAGATGAAAAAAATAGAGTGGTGGTAGTAAATTGGGTAGAAAAATTTCATACTAACCGTATGACTTTTACTGCTCCTGCAATTAACAATGCTCGTAATGTGGTCTTTATGGCTGCTGGAGAGAATAAACGTCACCCACTAAAAGAAGTTTTAATAGGAGAAAGAAATCCTGAACTTTATCCTTCCCAATTGGTTCAACCCACCAATGGTAAGCTAATTTGGCTTGTAGATGAAGCTGCAACAGGTGGCGAACAATATTTCTAAATTTGATATATTAAAAGCAGTAAAATCTCTTGTTTTATAATCCTGATTTTACTGCTTAAAATATAGATTAAAAATTTTCGTTTATATGCAATCAAATGAGTTACAAGAAATCACATTAATAGATATTGCCCCTTATATTCGTGCTGTTTGGAAATATAAATGGCTAATAATTGCATTCCTAGCTATTTCTATTTCAATAACACTTGCACTTCATTTACAAGAAAAACCTAGTTATTTAGCTACAGCACATATCCGTATAGGAAAAGTTTGGAATGATCCTGTAGGTGATCCTAATGTAATTGCAGAATTGGTTACTAAAGCTCCATTTCTGCTTAAGCTTAATGAACGCTTACCTAAAAAAAGTAACATCAATTCTCTTTCTCAAGCAATTACAGCAGAAAAGCTAGAAGCGGGTAAAGGCCGTGCCAGATATGTTTACTTAATTAAATTAACTGCACGTGCCAAACAACCTGAAAAGGCTCAAGAGTTGGTAAAAGCAACAGCAGAACAAGTTATTGCAGAAAGTAATTTAGTTTTTGATGCAGCCTATAGCGCCTATGATAAAAGAGAAAAAGAACAAGAAGCTAAATTAGCAGAACTAAAAAACAAAATTTCTCAACCTAACATTACACCAACAGAACTTTATGAAAAACGTTTAGAGTTACAACTTCTAGAGCAAGAGCTTTTTGATATAAAAAATAATAATCAATCTGTACTAAAAACCTTTCGCACTTCATTGGCTGAAGAAATAGAGCCAGCTCAACAAATACCTGGATCCAACATTTATAAAAAACTACTTATAGCAATAGGCTTAAGTTTTGCAATAGGTGTTCTTATTTCGCTAACTTTAGAGTTTGGTTGGCCGATGTTAAAGGAAATTAGGAGAAATTAATTTATGGCTAAGAAATTAAAATTAATGTGTATTGTTGGGGCACGCCCTAATTTTATGAAAATCGCTCCAGTAATGGATGAAATTACCCGTCGTTCTGAAAAAATTGAAGCAATTCTAGTTCATACTGGGCAACATTATGATGAGTTAATGTCAGATGCTTTTTTTGCTGATTTAGAAATTCCTCGTCCAGATGTAAATTTAAGTGTAGGTTCAGGCTCACATGCAGAACAGACAGCAAAAATAATGTTGGCATTTGAACCTGTTGTGCTTGAGCATAAACCTGATTGGGTGATAGTTGTAGGGGATGTTAACTCTACAATGGCCTGTACTTTAGTTTGTAGTAAATTAGGAATTAAAGTTGCTCATATAGAAGCTGGTCTACGCAGCTATGATCGCAATATGCCAGAAGAAGTTAATAGACTTGTAACAGATGCATTAGCTGATCTCCTACTAACTCCTAGCCGAGATGCAGATGCAAATTTGTTGCGTGAAGGAATTTCTCCAGAAAAAATTAAGTTTGTTGGCAATGTAATGATTGACACTCTATACAAATATTTACCTAGGGCTAAACAATCACAAATCTTAAAACATTTAGACTTAACCCCTTATAATTATGGGGTTGTTACATTGCATAGACCATCAAATGTAGATGACAAAAAGGTTTTTCAACCAATCTTAGAAGCGTTAGGAACAATATCAGAAAAATTACCACTAGTCTTCCCTATTCATCCTCGAACTCGAAGTAGAATTAACCAATTTAAGCTAGACAAAAAAGTAGAAAAATTTAATATAAAATTTATTAGCCCCTTGGGCTATTTGGACTTTCTTCAACTTTATAGCAATAGTCGATTAGTTTTAACTGATTCTGGTGGAGTTCAAGAAGAAACTACTGTACTAGGTATACCTTGCTTGACTCTACGTGAAAATACAGAACGGCCTATTACTATCAAGCAAGGAACAAACCAATTGTTAGGAACAAAACGCAAAAAAATAGAGCAAGAAGCATTATCTGTAATAGCTAAAGCAATAATTGAGTCCAAAAAATTAGAGTTTTGGGATGGTCAAGCAGCAGAAAGAATTATTGATGCAATAATGTCTTTTCCTTCATAACAATTATTGAATTTAAGGCTAAAATAGATTTATTCTTTAACTGTATCAGTTTTAAGGAGAAATGATTTGTCATCAGACTCTCTGCTTTCACGTCGTAATAAAATATTTGCTGTAATAGCTTTAATTGCCTTTAGCTTGATTATTACTTTAGTAGGACGCGTTGTTTTACGTAATCAACTTCCTTCTTTAATAGGACAAACATCAGAGAGTAATAAGCCTGCAACTAACTTTAAGGCTGATCTAAAACTCTATAACAATCTTTATGGAATAAATCAAAATGGATTACTGGTTCCGGAATTTACTCAACTGCCAAGCGGAAAATTTTTAATGGGAGGCACCGCAAAAGATCCTATTAGTGAATTACCTCAACATGAAGTAGTACTAGCTCCATTTTCTATTAGCCGGACAGAAATTACCAATGCTCAATTCCTAGCCTTTTGTCAGGCAGCAAAACATAAAATACCTGAAGATCCTCATTGGCAAGGAATTTATATGAGGGACTATCCTAATCATCCTATTGTTAATATAGCTTGGCAAGAAGCTGTAGAATATTGTAACTGGTTAAGTACAGTGTTAGGCACAGAAGTTCGTCTTCCAACTGAAGCAGAATGGGAGTATGCTGCTCAAACTTCTGATCCAGGTACAACTTTAGAGTTTGCAGCAAGAGAACTTCTTCCAACAACTAAAGTAGGAAGCTATCCTCCTAGCCAATTAGGGTTATATGATATGTTAGGCAATGTTTGGGAATGGTGCAATGATTGGTATGATCCAGAATATTATCAAACTAGCCCAAAAGAAAACCCTAAAGGGCCTGAAGAAGGAAGGTTAAAAGTTATTCGTGGTGGCTCTTGGGCAGAAAGCCGAAATGCTAGCCGACCCTCTCACCGTAATAGCGCTTTACCTAATGGAACAACTCCTACATTAGGTTTTAGGGTTGTGATGGTTCAAAGTACTAACAAAAAGGATTAAGTATTTAAGTTAGAACTTTCAAACAGATTTTTGTTTTAAGGAAGTAGAATGAGAATAATACAAGTAGTATTTTTGTTTTTTATCACTCTATTTTGTTTTGAAAGCACTTTTGCTTCTAAAAACCCACAAACCTTAACTTTATCAGACTTAGAGTTAGAAATATCTACAACAAAACAAGAGTTTCTTTTATTAGAACCAATTGGTTTAACCATAAAGCTAAGAAACAAGTTTGGTCAGCCAATAATTGCTGAAAATCTTGCAGAAATTTCTAGCAAAGATGTTCAAGCCTTACTTTTTATTAGTGACAAGAAAAAGTCAAAAATACCAATTTCTGATTCAATTAGTAATAAGCTAAGTTCTGAGGAATTTTCTACAACAGAAAAGCTACTTTCTTATTATTTAATTCCTGGAAGAAGTGAATTTGCTTCAACTCCTAATGAATACAGAATGCAAATAATAATTAAAAGTGGGAAAGAAAAACTAGAATCTAACTTACTTACAATAAAGATAGTTGAGCCTTTAGGAATAGATAAACAGGTTTATGATGAGTTAAAAGCTTTTCCTAATTTTAGTACTTTAATTGATATTTCTGGAATTTCTGAGGATTCTAATCTTACTGATGAGTTATATAGAATAGCAAATCATTTCCCTACAAGCATTTATGCTAACTTTATTATGTTTAATTTAGCAGAAACACATTTTTCCTTAGGAAATTACACTCTTGCAAGCAGCTATTTTGAGCAAATTTTAACTAGTGATAAAGATTTTCCTTTTTTAGGAATTATATTAGAACACCTTCAAGACATTAATACCACGCTAGGAGATGATGCTAAGGCTAGTTACTATTCAGATGGAGCTAAAGACAATCAAATTCGGAAAGATATGATTGTATATTTTTAGTATTAGCAAAAATATTAAAAATAAAAGAAACACTCATTAGTTTAGTTCACGAATTCTTTTATTAACATCTTTTGCTTCTTGAACTATTGCAGATAAAACAGCATTATCTGGTGAGCCTGCAGCTCTACCCTGTACTTGAAGTCTAAAAACTGGGTTAAGCTTTCCTTTAGCAAAAAGGCTACAATTTACAATAACATCATAAGCTTCTTCATCTTCGCCATTATTAAAAATACGTCCAGAAGAA
Source organism: Blastocatellia bacterium (assembly GCA_039812885.1). Lineage (GTDB taxonomy): Bacteria > Acidobacteriota > Blastocatellia > Chloracidobacteriales > JADJPF01 > JADJPF01. The sequence goes on along the minus strand of JBDIBI010000003.1, from coordinate 277,755 downwards.
GCTCCTGCACGATTACCTAAAAGTAGTTCTGTAATCTCTGTTACTAAAATATAATCACAATTATTTTTATTTGCTTCAGCAATTATAGCCTCTTGATTATTTCCATTCAGTCTTACTAAATCAAAATTTCGTTCTGCTAAAAGGTCAATAAGTTGGTCTCGAATTCTATCAGTAGAAACAGGTCTACCACTTTTATTAGAAAAAGAAATAACGCCTATACGAATTCGATCATTTTTCTTGGTTACAACAACTGTGGTTGGTTTGGAAGAGTTTGAAGTTTCTGGTTGTAGTTTATTTATTTCTGCTTCTAAATCGCTTGCAGCTTTTGCATCAATTAATTTTATGGCTTCATATTCTTTCATTGCAGAGTTTTTATCTTTTAGTTTTACATAAACCATGCCTAAAAATTGACGACTGGATAAATCATTTGAGTTAAGGTTTATTGCTTTTTTTAGGGGTTCAACTGCTTCAGAAAATTTTCCTGTTTGTCCATAAACGAGACCTAAAAAAGTATAGGCAGCAGCAAAATTATCTTTTAATTTAATAGCTTTATTAAGTTCTTCTATAGACTCTGAAGTTTTACCTAAATCAAAATAGCTACCACCTAAAAAAAAGTGTGCTTCTGCATCTTCTGGGTTTAGCTTTATTGCTTGTTGATAAGCAGATAAGGCTTGCTCTTTACGTCCAACTGCATCATTAACGTTTCCTAAACCAATATAGTTATTGAAGTCATCTTTTTTGGGTTTAATTTTTAAGGCTTTATTATAAGCATTTATTGCTTCTTCTCTTTGTCCTAATCTAGCATAAGTTTCACCTAAACCAGCATAAGCTCTAATATTATCGCGATCTAGCTCAATTGCTTTATTAAAAGCAGTTATAGCTTCTTGGCCTTGTCCACTATTACTAAAAGATAGTCCTAAGAGGTAATGAAATTCTGAAGAACTAGATTCACTAGCAACTAGTTTTTGAAAAATTTCTGTGGCTTTCAAGTAATTTCCTTGATAAAGCTCAGTTTTACCTGATTGGTATAAAGTGTTTTTATCAGTCCCAGTAGTTTGTGCTATTACTTGATAGCTAGTTAAAAAAATGAGAAAAATAAAAAGAAAAATCAACCTACTAAATTTAGACATAGCTTTACCTATTTAAGAAAATACTAGCTTGGTTGAGCTAATGCTCAACCAAGTCAATACTTTAGCGTAATTGTCCACGACCGGCTTGTAAGGAAATTCTAGCTAGTGGTTGAATTGAGAGTTCTGGAGCAAGTTCTTGGTAGGAAAGTACTGCTAGATTGCGAAATTCTAACTCAGCAATACGACGTACAAAGCGGCGAATTTCTTGGTCAGTAACAATTACTGGTTGTTGTGCAGTTGGAGGCAAATTACCTATTTCTCTTCTAAATGCAGCTAAAATATCTTGAGTAATTGCTGGGTCTAATGCGATATAAGTTCCAGATGAAGTACGACGAATTGCACCACGGATTGCATCTTCAATTTCTGGATCTAGGACATATACGAAAAGGATTGGATTTCCACCAGTGTAACGGAAACTAATATAACGTTTTAAGCTAGAACGTACATATTCAGTTAACATGATGGTATCTTTTTCCACACGACCCCATTCACTAAGTGATTGCAAGATGCTCTTCATATCCCGAATGGACATTTCTTCTTGAACTAAACGTTGTAGAACTTCTGTCAATTGATATATAGAAATAACTTTAGGGACAGTTTCTTGAACCAAGTTTGGTAAAACACGACTTAGAACGCTAAGAGTATTTTGGATTTCTTGAATTCCAATAAATTCACCAGCATAGCGTTTAAGAAAACCTGTTAAGTGTAGAAGTATAACTTCTTGAGGTTCCCACACAACTAAACCAGCATTTTTAGCTTGTTCTCTTTGTTCCATTGGAACCCAAGCAGCAGGCTTTCCAGTAGCAGGATTCTTTATATCAATTCCCTTTAATCCATATACTCTAATATTCTCTGCACCATCATTAACTAAGATATGTCCAGGAACTATTTTTCCTACCTCTACAGGAACTTCCTTAAGTCTAAACATGTAGCTATTTTCTGGTACAGGAGCATTACCTGTAACTTGAACCCCTGGGAAGATAACGCCCAAGTCTTGATATAGAAGTTGTCTCATCTTAGGAACAAGGTCGCTTAAGAATTTACCTTCCTGGTTAAGGTCTACTAAAGGAGTAAGGTCTTTGCTAACTTCTACTGAAATGGGAACAGTTAAAGAAATTTGAGGATCACGAGAAGCTTTTTGTTTACCTTCTTCTTTTTCTTTAGCAGCTTCTCCGGCTTCACCTACAACAGGAACACCTGTTTTTAGAGTGCTATAAGCAATACCACCAGCAACAAAAGCCATTACAAAGAATGGAATAGAAGTAGCAGCATTTACAAATAAGAAGGTTAAACCAAAAATTCCTAGAATTCCGGCTGCAATGCTTATTGCTTTAGGTTGGGCTAATATTTGTTGGCTTATATCTTTACCAATATTTGAAGTACTATCTTCAGTAGCAACACGAGTAGTAACAATACCCGCAGATACAGCAATTAGTAGAGAAGGAACTTGAGCAACTAAACCGTCACCAATAGTTAAAATTGTATAAACTTTAACTGCGCGTGACATATCAAGACCACGCATCAATACGCCTATGGTCAAGCCACCTATAATGTTAATTAAAGTGATAATAATACCTGCAATAGCATCACCTTTAACGAATTTCATTGCACCGTCCATTGAACCGTGTAATTGAGATTCACGAGCTAAAGCATTACGACGACGACGAGCTTCAGCCATATCAAAAGCACCTGCACGAAGATCAGCGTCAATACTCATCTGCTTACCTGGCATTGCGTCCAAAGTAAAACGAGCAGCTACTTCTGATACACGCTCAGAACCCTTGGTGATAACTAGGAAGTTAACGATGGTAATAATCAGAAATACAACACCACCTACTACAATGTTACCGCCTACTACGAATTTACCAAAGGTCTCAATTACTGCACCTGCATCACCTTGTAGAAGAATTAAACGAGTAGCAGCAATAGAAAGCCCTAAACGAAACAACGTAGTCAATAGTAGTATTGTTGGATATGAAGCTAATTGTGTTGGTTCAGAAATGTAAATTGAAACCATCAAAATTGCAAAAGCTAAGGTTAGGTTACAGACAAGCAGAAAACTAAGTACAAAAGTAGGTACTGGTAAGATCATTAACGTTAAGATCATTAATACCAATACTGCCATCACAATATCGCTATATTGGGTAATTACTCCAGCAACATTGCCAGCCATTAGTTCTGTTTTAATATCATTTAGAACTCTTGTTAGATCTTCAAACACAACCAGCTCCTTGATAAAAATTTTTATAACAGGTGAGACTCAGCTAAATTTTAGCTTTTTAACAAATTAAAGAATACCTAGAATATTTTATCTGGGCTTCTAGGCCAAGTAATAAAACGGTGGGAGATATAGAAAATGAGGTAGTTTTGGAAGCTACCTCATTTTATTACATAACTTCTATAATACTGGTTCTTGACCTTGGTCAATTTGGCTTTGAAGTTCTTTAATTAGCTCGTTCATACCAACAACAATAGCGCGTGCTCTATTAGCAGCTGGATCTTCTTGATTTGGATCTAATTCAATAGCTCTTTTTAGATCTTCACTAGCAGATTTAAATTCTGCTTGTTTTAAGAAAACTTCTGCACGATTAACCAAAGCAGCAATATCGCTTGGGTTGAGGCGTAGAGCTTCATTAAGTGCTATTAATGCCTCATCATGCTTACCTTCAGCAGTTAATACAGTTCCTAAAGCAGATTGAGCTAATGCATTATTTTTGTTGAGCAATACTGCTCCGCGGAAAAGATCTTCTGCTTCAGCACGACGACCTTGTTGATACATCAATGCACCTACACTTAGAATTGCATTGATATCTTCATCTTTAAGGCCAGAAATTTCTTGTAAAGAAACTTTTCCTTCTACAATGTTAGATAAGTATTTTACTCCTTCTACAATTTTTTCTTCATTGCTTAAGTCTGGATTTTCCAATGGGTTTTGCGTCCCTGACATTTGTTTGCCTCCAAAGTTAATATGTGATTTCTCGCTAAAATAAAAGCCTCTAATCGTTTTATAGAAAACTTACTTAGTTATAACTTTATTCAAAAAGCTATTTAAGGAAAAGTTGATATTTAAAATGTAGCTTATTCAGGAATTTATCTCGTGCGAGAAGCAGTATTTTAAGCTATCCATAAAACCCAAGCAAGCAGGAATTTAGATATTATTAAAGCTATTTGCTGGTATAGGGATTAACTAACTCTTTTTTCTTAAAACTGGCAACTGTTTGAGATATTTTTTTCCTTTTTATAGAACATGTTTTTTTGCTATTTAGTTGTTTATGAAGTGACTTAGCCTGAGATAATGCACTCTCAGCATATTGACGTGCTTGAAGATTATCTAAATCTCCTGTGTAATAAGTTTTTAGCCCTTGGCGAAAACTTCTAAACCGCACTAAGTAAGTTACTTTGACAGGATCGCTTGGAGGGATTTCTTTTTCTATTCTTTCAATAGTTTCATTAACTTCACTTAATGCATATCCAATAAGTACTGGAGTATCATTATTTGCTGATTGATTTTTTTGATCACTTGCAGATAGTGAAGCTTTTACAGAAGATATATGTTGTGTTTTACTTAAAATATTTATTGAATAATTATCAGAAACCTCTTTATAAAAGTTATATACTGTTTCTCTATTTATCAAAATAGTACTAACAAAACAAAGCATAATACCCATAACATACATTTGTTTAGGCATATACCTAAGCCATTTTTTAACAACAATAATAGATAAAGATAATGAAGATAATAAAGATGTAAAAAAGTCAAATTTAATTTTTGAAAAATTAGTATAAAAGTTTTGAATGAAGTTTTTTATAGTAACATTTATTTTAGATACACTTTCTAAAAAAACTATTTCATGACTAAAAGGCTGTAACAACTTCGTTTTAGCAATCGGATAAGGAACAATATTTTCTCTATTAAGAGAATTTTGCTCAGAATTTAAAGCATATTTTAACAAGTCTTCTTGAAATGTTTTGTCCTGTAAAGTAATCAAAGGTAATAATTCTTGATTAGTTATTCTTACGTTGTTTGATGTATTTGTATGATGTATAGCAAAATCACTGACTATATTTTCACTATCTGTTTCTACATCACTTGATATACTCAATATATCAGCTACAGCAAGATTATTAACTAAATAAGGATAAAGAGATTTAGTTTTATCTACAAAAGTTTTTCCATCAACGACTGGAGTAGCATTAAGTAAAGCCTCTTGAGCATTTACAGACTCTTGAAAAACAGGTATGTCTATTTTTTGATTAGCTCTAGAACTACGTACACTTTTATATGCTTGTTTTAGAACCTTACGCATTTCTGAAGCAGATTGATAGCGATGAGAAGGATTTTTTTCTAAAGCTTTCATTATAACTTCTCTAATAGCAACTGGAATACTTTCAGGTAAAGCACTAGGAGGTTGTTCTATGATTGCTCTCATTAATATTGGAAGATTGGTTTGAGGGAAAGGCATTTGACCAGACACTAAGCGGTATAAAATAACAGCAGCAGCCCAAAGATCGGTTTGTAGAGTATGTTTCCCAAAAAACGTTTCTGGAGACATATAGGCTGGAGTGCCAACAACTAAGGAACTTTGGGTATTAGAACGCAAAATTCTTGAGATTCCAAAATCAGCAAGCCTTGGAGTTTCGCCTTGCAAAAGAATATTGTCAGGTTTTAAGTCTCGATGAATTATTTTCTTGCTATGCAAATGCTCCAAACCTGAAAGTATTCCACAAGTCATTTCTATTGCGATTTCAAGCGGAATATATTCATTTTGTTTTAACCAACTACTTAAAGAGCCTCCTGGAGCATACTCACTAACAATCACAACTTGATCTTGATAAATATTAGCCTCAATTATTGGCAAAATATTAGGATGTCCAGAAGCCTTTACCCAAAGATCTGCTTCTTGTTTAATAACTTCAATATCAAAATCATCGTTAAGTGGAATTTTAACAGCCACTTCTGTAGTAGTTATTGTAGTACGACGCTCAGCCAACCAAACAACTCCATGAGCACCACTACCCAATTTACTAATCAATGTATATGGTCCAATTCCATCCCCTGCACGTACCATAAACACCTCCGACCAATACAAAATTAAAAAAGTAGCCTAAAAAACTACCTTTTAGGCTACCTAATATTTACTACATTTGTGATAGGCTTATAGGTGTTAAGTAATAATTCTGTACTCCTATAGGTAGTAAAGAACCGCTAATAGTCTTAAAGATATCTTTTTGTTGACTGCTAAATACAGAGCAAGCAAGACTATCAAGGTTATCTCCTAATTTTTGGTATACACCTAAAACATCAGGTAAACCACCATTGTTAAGTTGTTGTGTTGCGCTTTGCAAAGTATTTAAGGCATCTTGTATTTGGTTTTTTGCTCCTTGGCCTAAACCGTTTGTTTGTTGTAATTGTTGGAATGCAGTAGTTAGATTTTGTAAGTTAACACCATAATTGGTGCGTCTAGCTGCATTAGCAGGGTTAGCATAAAAATTAGTTAGTTGTTGTTGAGTTTGAGGTGAATTTTGTGCCACATCTAAATATTGTCTTACTCCTGCTGTCCCTTTAAATGCTACTTGTGGTGCTGTAGCTGTTGGAACTGGGAAACCTGTGCTAAAGAAAGTTGTAAGACTACGGCCATTTCCTAAAGGTACTATAATAGCTTGTAGTTTATCGGCAGAATTTACTTGATAATCTATATTTTGAAGATTGACATTGTTTAAACCAATAGACTGCAAGTAACTATTTACATTAGTACCAAAAGTTTGTGCTGGATTAGATTGTGCTGCTGTTAAAGGAGTATTACGAACATTGTCAAAATTAACTAATGGAAAACCTGCTGCCATAATTTGTGTTCCTGTTGGAGGTGTTTGAGGTGCAGGTGTGATAGGTGTTCCAGCTACTGGTACACGATTAGTATCGTAATTAGATGCACCTATAGCTAAAATATTGATTCCTGTTTCTACTAAACTTCTTTGATTTTGATTTAAATCGCAAGAATTATCTAATGCACGATAAACACTAGCTACTTGAGCATAAACTGCTCTTGGATTTGGAGCAGGTGCAGTAACATCAGAAAGTGCATTGTAGGCATTTCGTAAATTGTTGATTGCACTATCAACTTTATTTTTTAGGCCACTTTCTAACCCAGAATTGCTTAAGCTAGTTAAGTCTTTAGCAAGGTTAGCTAAATTGACAGAATAGTTCTTTCTAGAAGTTAAATCACCAGCATAGAGGTTTTGTACACTTTGTAATTGGGTGTCTGAAAGTGGTGTTGCTACTTTATAGAAAGAAAGCACACCATCATCATCAAAAACAGTACGAGGTAATGTTGCTGTACTAGTAACAGGAAAACCTGCAGTATAAAACTGTGTTGCTGTTCCACCTCTCTTAAAGGTTTCTTGAGAGATTTGTAATACATTAGCAGAATTTACAACATCAACATCTAAGTTAGGACGAAGTTTGTTTGTTGGTATTCCAATAGTATTTTGTAACAAACTATCTACTTGTGTATCAAAAACAGCTCTTGGTTTTAGAGAAGGATTTAAAGTTGTTGGATCAGGTGTTGTTGTTAAGCTAGTAGCAGTAAGATTTGCTACATTTGCAATCCCATCAATACTTACAGGATTACTAATATTTGAAGTAACAGCTTGTTGTAAACGCATTTTTAAAAAATCTGCACCCAATAAACTAACATCTTCTCTTGGTGTAGAAACATCATTAGATACTGGTGTAGATAAGTTTTGAGCGATATTAACATTCTGATTTTGTTGATTTTGATTGTTAATAACATCAATATTTGCGGAACTAGATAAATTACTAACACTAATAGACATAATAAATATCTCCTAATATAGAAAAATAGATATCCTTACACGGCAAATAGGCCGTTAGGTTAAATTTATAAGTTTAAAGATAGATTGTTTGCTTTTAGATAATTTTAGAAGGTTATCTAAAGCCCTTTTAGGCTACATGTGCTTCATCAAAAAATACTAATCTCCTACTGCAAAAACTTATGGAAATAACTTTAGATTTACAGAAGTTATTTTGGGGCTTAAGTAACTAACCTGAGGGGCAAACTGGGCTTAATTTTTAACTAACTAATTTAATTTAATTTAATTTAAATTTTTCAGGATTTTAATGGATTAATCGCTAAGCAAAATATATGCCTTAGGTATAACAAAATAGTAATTTCTTACCGCTTAGCTCATATTGATAGTTAGGTATATGCATTTCTATATTCTATATATTTACTATTATCTTATTGATTTATTTTATATTGTCGGTTAAATAAATACTGTCTTTTATAGGTTTTTCTAATTTCCGGATTTGTTATTTAGTACTTGAAAAGTTCTACTGAAATATAACTAAAAACTTTTTCTGATTTTCAATATTTTAATAAAAATTCCTTTTGCTAAATATTTGATTTATATTTAAGATAACAGTATTTCACAACAGATATTCAGCTTATTTAAGACCTTTTTAGGAATATATAAAAATTTTCCTACTATGTAAAAAATACCTGCGTTTGTGTGTAGAAACTACTCAACAAAATATTTTATAACTATAGTTTCTAAATAAGTTTTTATTTATTGAGTAAACATTAAAATCTAGATTAAAAATTGGAGTTTATGTGGGCCATTTTTTAGAAGACTTTTATAATAAACTTCGCAAAGTTGTTAGCCCAGAAGATGAAATAATAGAAGTTCCTCCTATTGATATTAAAAAAGCTGAAAAAGAAACTGTAGAATCTTCTAGATTACAAAAAGCTAATACTCCTCAATTAGTAGAAGGAATTGATTTTTATTGGGAAGGCCAGTATATGGTACTAACAGCCAAGTATCTACTTAAACGTGGTTATTGTTGTGAATCTGGTTGCAGGCATTGCCCTTATGGGTTTAATAAAAAAACAAGTAAAAAAGCTTAGTCCTTTATGCAATATCAATTAATTATATTAGCAATTAAAGATAAAAAAGCAGAATATTTTATAAAAAAGCATCTAGTAGAAAATTTAGGGTTTAACTCAGATGATGCAACTAAGTTACTATCAAAGCTGCCAACTGTTGTTCTAACAGCGGAAAATAGTGATCAACTTACAGATGTTGCTGCTTTGCTAACAGACTTGGGAGCAGAAGTAAAAATTAATATGCCTGGGAGCAAACTCTGTTCTACTCATCCTGATCAAAGTGTTATTACTTCTTGCTCTAAATGTACAAACTTAATTTGTGTTAAATGCCAACAAGAAAATGATGGATTGTGTGGAAGTTGTATACAGAAAACACAAAAACGCAAGCAATGGAGGTACTACCGCCAAATTTTTGCATTTGGTATTTTATTGGTAGTGTTGCTAGTAGCAGCCAGAATTCATTATCGTGATAACAAAAAATTTGATTGGGATCGCACCTACAATGTAGCTTTAATAGAAGTAGTTTATGGCAACAAAGAAACCACTAGAACTTTGTCAACAAGTGGAAAAGAAATTCTACAACAATCCCTAGAAAAATGGTTTGAGTCTGAAGCTAAACGAGTTTATAACAGCAACATTAAGCCTTTTCGTTTTGAGATTTTAGGCCCTACTTTTGATGAAAAAACTCCTCCTGTACTACCTACAGAAAATGATTCTTTCTGGACACGCTATAAACAGACGTCTGCTTTTATAAGTTTCTTTAATGATAAACTTACTCAAACTAGTGGTGATCCAAATCGTTTTGATATAAAACTTTATCTTTATATTTATCCACCAGATAAAGGCTTAGATTATGAAAAACAACATTCTGTAGGTACAACTAGAGGAAGATTTGGAGTAGTATTTTTACCAGTAGGAAAACAATCTCCAGGTCGAACTTCTTGCTTAATTGCTCATGAAATTCTTCACACTGTTGGAGCATCAGACAAATATGATGACACTCACTTAACAATATTTCCAGATGGTTATTTTTCTCCATCACCCCGCTATCCACAACAATTTGCTGAAATTATGGCTTTAGCAACTCCTGTAGATGCTGGAAAAGAAAAAGATGCTGATAATTTAGATACAAGTCGAATTGGAAGCAAAACAGCAGTAGAAATCGGTTGGAAAAATCCTAATGATTAACTTTGAGTTATTAGCTCACAAACTAAATATTCAAGCTGCAATGCAGGTTTACCTAAAGAGTTTTTCATCGCACTATCAACTTCTGACATTCTTTTAACTGCATAAGTAATTTTATCTGTATCCCATCGTCGAACCTTACTTAAAAAATCTGTAATACGAAATGGAGGAATGCCTGCTTCACGAGCAATTTCATCAGCAGGAACTTTTTTTTGCATTAAGTCTTTTGCAATCAACATTTGTCTAAAAGTTCTAGCAATCATTCCTAAAAGCATTATAGGTTCTGCCTGATCAGCTAATTGTCTTGATAGTAATCTAAGTGTAGTTTTTGTCTCTTGAGCAACAATTGCATCAGCAAGTTCAAAATTGCTATGTTCCTTAGAACGAGGAACTAACATTTCTACATCTTGGGAAGAAATTAGCCCAGGTTTTCCTAAAGCAGCCATCAACTTTTCTAGCTCATTACTTAGAGTAAATAAGTCTGTTCCAGTTAAGCTAATTAACAACCCTGCGGTTATGCCTGCAATTTGATATTTATGGCGGCGTAAGTAGTTATTTACCCAATCAATAGCTTCACGCTCTTTCAATGGATTAAATTCCACTACAACACAACTTTTTTGTAAAACAGTAGAAATACTTCTTCTCTTATCAAGTTCTTCTGCTTGAAAAACCAAAATAGTGGTAGGTTGAGGATTTTTTAAGTAGTTTTTTAGGAGTGTGATTTCTTCATCTGAAGCCTTCTCAAACTCACGAGCAATTACAACTCTGCGCTCACCAAACATTGGATAGCCTTCTGCACTAGCAATAACAGTAGCCAATCCTTGGCTAGCTACAGAAAATTCACTCCAGTTAAACATCCAACCATCTTCATCTAAAGCTGTTTTTTTTAAGGTTGTAATAGCTTCTTTATGTAAGAAGGTTTCTGTACCACGAAATAAGTAAAGTGGAGCAAATTTTCCTTTTTTAAACTCTTCTAGTAACTCATCAAAAGTCAAAATTAACTACCTCAAAAACAAATTAAAAGCCTTCCATTACAGTAGACAAAACACTTTTAGCAAAATCTTTTGCCAGTCGTTCTACAGCCGGATCTTCTTCATTAAAAAAAGATCTAGGATCATCTGAAAGCTCATATTCACCACGAAATACTAATTTTTGATTTTCATATATAACTTTGTTGTTAGTCTGATCTCTCATCAATATTGCAGCATTAATAGTAATTTCAAAAACACGTGTACGACCATTGTTATCTAATAACACATGCCTAAACCCAAAATTGCGTATATTTCCGCTAACTACTGCATCAGCTTGAGTTACATCAGAAGTAAATTTAAATCGACTAGTACGATGAAGAAGTTCATCTATTAAAGCAGAAGTAAATTTTTGTTCTACTTTATACCTTAAACTTTCATTGCGAAAAGTTTGAATAGCAATGGTTTTAATGTGATCAGGTAAAGCTTTACCTTGTCCTGCTCTCTCATATCCACAAGGCCCTGCACCTACACATAAACCAAATAGTACAAATCCTAAAAATTTCCTTCGTTGCATAAGAAATTCCTTTCAAACATTGCAAATGCCTATTTATTTTATAACTTCTTTTATAAGTGTTGGTGACATAGGCTTTTCCAGATCTATTTTATAAGCATTCAGTATTTGCATTTGAGCTTCAGCTAATAGGTTACTATCACTATAGTAAATTGTAGCTAAAGGTTGATTTACTTCTAAATAAGTACCTATTTTAGCTTCAACTCTTAGTCCAACACCATGATCAATTATTGAATCTACTTTATGACGACCTGCTCCCAATTTCATAGCAGCTTGACCTATAGCTAAGGTGTCTATTTCCCTAACATATCCTTGTTTAGGAGCTAAAACTTTTACATTAAATTTAGCTTGAGGAAGTAGTGAAAAATCCTCTATTACTTTTGCATTACCACCTTGAGCTATAACCATTTGCCTGAATTTTTCTAGTGCTGCCCCAGAATTGATTAATTGCCCTGCTAAAGCTTTTCCTTCTTCTATAGAACTAGTAATATTACCTAAATAAATCATCATACCTGAAAGCTCAATACAAAGCTCATAAAAATCATTAGTATTTTGACCTTTTAAGGTTTCAATAGCTTCCATCACCTCTAAAGAGTTACCAACTGACCAGCCTAGGGGTTGTTCCATTGTTGTAATAAAAGCAGCAGTGCGGCGTTTCATTCTATTGCCAACATTTACCATTGACTGGGCTAATTTTTGAGCATCTTCTAAAGTACGCATAAATGCGCCATTTCCACATTTAACATCTAAAAGCAAACAATCTAAACCTTCAGCTAGCTTTTTGCTCATAATACTTGCTGTAATCAGTGGTATTGAGTCTACAGTAGCAGTAACATCACGTAAAGAATAAATCTTACGATCAGCAGGAGCAATTTTTTCAGTTTGACCAATAATTGATGCTCCAACTTTTTCTATGACAAGTTTAAATTCTTCAAGAGAAAGATTAACTCTATAACCTGGAATAGATTCTAGTTTGTCTAAAGTACCACCAGTGTGACCTAGAGCACGACCTGAAATCATCGGCACACAAAGCCCTGCTGCGGCTGCAATAGGAGCAATTACCAATGAAGTTTTATCACCAACACCACCAGTGCTATGTTTATCTACAGTTGCTTTATTTAGAAAAGAAAAGTCTATTGTTTCACCTGAAAAAAGCATTTCTTCTGTTAGGCTTTGTGTTTCAGCATCAGTAAAGCCATTAAGGTAAATTGCCATTAACAAAGCAGTAACTTGATAATCAGCAATTTCACCAGCAAGAAAAGCTTTAATAAAATAGGAGATTTCTCTGGCTGATAGTTCTTTGCCATCTCTTTTTTTTCCAATAATTTCTACAGCATTTAGCATAATTATTTTCTACTTAACTGAACTTAGTAACAATCTATCAACCTTACGTAATATAGAGTATTAGTCTTGATAAATAAGAGCTACAGCAGTTGCGGCAATAGCTTCACCTCGTCCAATGCTATCTAGTCCTTCATTAGTTTTACCTTTAATACTAATTTGTGAGGCATCAATTTTTAGAGTTTCTGCTAATTTTTCTTTCATAACCTGTTTTAAGTTACGAAGTTTTGGACGTTCTGCATGAACAGTAACATCAATATTACCAATTCTATAGTTATGTTCTGAGAGAAGTTGATTTATTTTCTCTAGGAACTTTAGGCTAGGAAACCCAGCAAAAGCAGGATCATTATCTGGGAAATGTTGTCCAATATCACCTAAAGCAGCAGCTCCTAGCAATGCATCGCAAATAGCATGTGTAACTGCATCTGCATCAGAATGTCCAACCAAACCTAGTTCAAAAGGGATTTCCACTCCAGCTAAAATAAGAGGACGGTTTGGGCCTAAGCGGTGAATATCATAACCAGTACCAATACGAAATTTTAGTTTATTTTCCATAAGCGAAGTATTTTAACGTTGTTAACAAGGTAGAATCTATAAAGTTTAGCTTATTTTTAATCTTCATCATTGCGCAAAGTAACTTTGCTACGAGTACGTTTTTTTTCTGAAACTCGTTTTTTGCTTTCTAGCTGTTCTATTTTTGCTGCTTCAGGCTTAAAAGTAGCAATTCTTTCTGGAGGTGAATAATTTAGCTCTGCAACCTTCTCACGCAACCTAGCAATACAAACAGCTTTATTACGGTGTTGGCTACGTTCTTGCTGACAAGAAACTACTATTCCTGTTGGTAAATGAGTAATTCTTACAGCACTATCTGTGGTGTTAACATGCTGTCCACCTTTGCCACTAGAACGAAAGGTTTCAACTCTACATTCTTCCAATAATTTTTCATCTGATTCTGGTAATACAATTGGTTCCATAGACTAAGTTTTATTACTCTCTCATAACACTGTCTGTCATCCAACAACCTCTATAAGGGCCTGTGGTTTGTCTAGACAAACGAAAAATATAAACACTTGATTTGTTATCCTCATCAATAAGTGTGACTCTTTGTTCAGCCACATCTGCATCAATAACAATTTCACCAAAATAGGAGCTTTTGTGGTTTAACATAGGGGCATAGAGCGGATTTTTTACCATACGAATAAATCTAGCTAGCGGCCCAGTAAACATTTTATTTGTTGGAGAAGCAAACATAAAAGCTGCTGCAATCCCTAAATCATTCCCCTTTTGACTATTCTTTTTCAAAGAGTTAACCTGATGCTTAATTACTTCCTGAGGTGGAATTTCAGGCATCGGCTCTATTAAATAAGGTTCTAAAGGATAAGACATAAAAGCTCTTTTATTTTTGACTAGCTTAGCTTATTTTTTTTACCTATGTAAATTCTTTATTATGCCTAATGTATTCAGCATGAAAATACACTATAATACGATATTAATTAAATCTCAACCAATGTTTTGTACTAATTATCTTATTTTAGAGAGAGTTACAATAATGTCTTGGAAAAATATTCTCTTAGCTGCTCTTTTTCTGTTTATTTTTAACATAGTTAGTTTTGCACAAGTTAATGATATGCCTCCCCCACCTTTGCCAGATCCTGTACTTCTAGAAGATATTTTTCTAGCTACTAAAAATTTAGAACAACAAGGCAAAGCTATAGAGTTTAAAGAACAAGTAAGTTTTCGTTTAGCCTGTGTCTTGCCAGAAGGACGACAAACTCGCAATATTCCTGACCGCAATGTTGATTATCGACAATCAGCTGACTATGCTGTAAGTGCAAAACGAGGTGAAATTTTAGAGAGAAAATTGCTTGAAACTCATCAACCTCCTCGATTTGGGCTAAATTCCCTTTTTCAAGTTATTAACATTCCAACTATTCAAGAAACTCTTCCCCCCGTAGCTTCATTAAAAACAGCTTTTTTAACTTTTGTTAGCAAAGATTTTGTCAATGGATATAAAGAAGTTGGAAAAGAAAAAATTAATAAACACAATGCTATTAAACTAGCTCTGCGTTTTAGACCAGGTCGTATTTCACTAGAAAATTGCTTCCTCTGGATTGATGAGCAAAGCCACTTACCTCTACAAGCAGAACTTAAAATAGGAACTATTGGACGCTATGAACATGTTACTCTAAAAATTTCACTTAGTGATTTCGCTAACGATAAGCTACCAGACACAATTACTCAAGAAGTCACTTGTAGCTCTTTTGAAAGAGGAATCCCTATAAGATTAGAACACAATGTTATTTATTCAGCCTTTAAACCTTTACAAAAAGAAGAGTAATAACCTTAATAAAGCTTGTGAGTAATCTTTTTGTAACTACTCACAAGCTTTAGATAATTCAAATTAGTTATTGAAATTTACTCCTAAATTATAGAATATAAACGAGTAAATATCTGCGGTTTCTTCAATACGCTTGCTTGTACTGCTAGCTCCATGTCCAGAGTTAACATTTATACGAATCAATACAGGATTATCTCCCTGATGTTTTTCTTGTAAAGTAGCAGCATATTTAAAAGAATGTGCTGGAACAACTCTATCATCATGATCAGCAGTAGTGACTAAAGTTGCTGGGTATTTTACTTCCTTAATATTATGTATAGGAGAGTATTTATATAGGTTTTTGAAATTTTCCTCATTCTGTTCACTAGAACCATATTCAGGAATCCAATTCCAACCTATAGTAAATTTTTGGAAGCGTAGCATATCCATAACACCAACTTGTGGAATAGCTACTTTGAAAAGATCTGGACGTTGGTTAATTACAGCACCAATAAGCAAGCCACCATTTGAACCGCCTTGAATAGCAAGTTTTTCTGATGAAGTATATTTCTCTTTGATTAAAAACTCAGCTGCAGAAATAAAATCATCAAAAACATTTTGCTTATTAAATTGTCGTCCTGCTTCATGCCATTTTTCACCATATTCATTTCCACCACGCAAGTTGGCTATTGCATATACTCCACCTTGCTCAAAAATTGGAATTAGCAAAGGATTAAAACCTGGTAGCAAATTAACACTAAAACCACCATAACCATATAAAAGCAAAGGATTATTCCCATCTAGTTTTAACCCTTTTTTATGAATTATAAACATTGGGATTTTTGTTCCATCTTTGCTTGGATAGAATACTTGTTTGGTTTCGTAATCAGTAGCTTTAAAATCAACTTCTGGAGCACGAAAAACTGTAGATTTTTTGCTTTCTATATCATAACGGTAAATTGTAGGTGCAAAAGTAAATGAGGTAAAAGTATAAAAGACAAACTTATCAGTTTGCTCACCTCCAAAACCACCTACAGTACCTAAAGTAGGCAACTCTACTTCATTTTCTAACTTTCCATTTAAATCATAAACATAAACTCTTGAGGTAACATCTTTTAGGTAAGTAGCAAAGATTTTTCCTCCAGCAGTTTGTACTGATTCTAATGGCTCGTTACGTTCAGGTAAGATTTCTTTCCAATTTTTTTCTTCAGGATTTTTAGGGTCAAAAAGTATAAGCCTATTATTAGGAGCTTTGTTGTTGGTAAGAATTAAAAATTTATCTCCAACATTATCTACAAGATTAAAGTCATCATCTCCAACCTCGCCAACAATTGGAGTAAAGTTTTTTTCTCCTTTGCTTACATCACGGAAAAATACAGCATCTCCTCGCTTACCTTTTCCACGATCGCTGATTGTAAGAATTAAAAATCTTTCATCTTCTGTAGTACCAGCAATATGAAAGCGTTGTGGATTATTTTTATCTTGATAAACAAGCTCATCTTCTGATTGAGGAGTTCCTACTTTATGATAATAGACCTTATGATTTTCATTTTTAGAAGATAGTTCTTTACCCTTTTCTGGAGCATCATAGCGGCTATAATAAAAACCATCTTTTTGCCAAGAAAGTCCCGAAACCTTTACCCATTCAAGTAAATCAGGTAAAACTTTTCTAGTTGCTACTTCCATCACATGGTAAGTTTGCCAATCTGACCCACCTTGAGAAATACCATAACCCACATACTTACCATCTTTAGATACTGAAAATGCACCTAGCCTAGATGTTCCATCAGCAGAAAAAGTGTTTGGATCTAGTAGCATTTCTGGTGTTCCATCTAAACCCTTTTGTACATAAGCAACACTTTGATTTTGCAATCCATTATTCTTAAAGAAAAAATAGTTCTCTCCTCTACGAAACGGGGAAGAGTACTTAGGATAGTTATAAACCTTCTCTAAACGCTCTTTAATTTTTTGGCGATAAGGAATTTTATTTAAATAATCAAATGTTACTTTGTTTTGTTCTTTAACCCACTGAGTAGTTTCTGGTGAGTTATCATCTTCTAGCCAGCGATAAGGATCAGGCACATTAGTGCCAAAATAAGTATCAACGTGATTTACTTTTGTAGTTTTAGGGTATTGCAACTTAGTTCCTTGAGCTATAGTATTAAAAACCACAGATAATATTAGTATCATGCTAAAAACAAAAAGCCAAAATCTTTTCATTCTTATGTCTCCAATAAAATTTTTATTTTTGTTGCGGAGTTGTCTTTATTAAATGATGACATGAGAACCCATCTATTGCCAAGAGTTAGCCAATAAGAAAAGCAATAAGGCGGATATTTTTGCAAAAATATCCGCCTTATAACTAATAAATCTACTTTGATTATATTACTTATTTAACACTTCTGACAGTGTCTTATCCAATGCCTCACCTCTAAGCTTTTCTTCTGTAGCAATAATTTTACCATTAGGATCTACTAAAATTGGTTTAGGTATTCCCACAACTTCAAAGCGTTTAGCTAGTTCTGAGCGAAACCCCTCTAAAACAAAGGTATGTAGCCAAGGCATTTTCCATTTTCCCTGACGAAACGCAGCTACGTCTTCTGGTTCATTATCAAAGGATAAACTTAAAATTTCAAAATTCTTACTCTTAAACTTTTCATATGCCTTATGTAAATTTCCCATTTCTCCAACACAAGGGCCACACCAAGTTGCCCAAAAATCTATTAAATAATATTTTCCTTTCAGGGCTTCAGGGCTATAAGTTTTTTTACTATCTTCTAGTGATATAACTGAAAATTCTGGGACGGTAGCCCCTATTTTTACATTGCTATTTAGTGAAAATCTTGCTTTAGCCAGCCTTGCAGCCCCACTATCAGGATAGTCTTTTTGTAAAATATCAAAATATTTCTTTAGTCTTTCATCATCTCCTGACGCTCTTGCCTCAAATAATATATTTAGCAAAGCATCTGTTTTTAGCTTGTTATCCTTATTTTCTGCTAAGAACTTATCAAAATAACTATCAGCTTTGGGTTTTTCCTTGCATAAATTTAGTATACCGCTAATTAAGAATGGTTCTATTGACCAAAGAGGTGAAGAAGCAGGAATTTCATTTATAGCTAGTACTGCAAGGCTATTATCTTTTTCTTTCTCAAAATAGGTAAAGTAATCTAAAATAAGCGCTTGTTTGATAAAAGGATCTTTTTCTTGACTAATTTTATTCTTAACTATTGCAGCTTTATCTGCTTCACTGTAGTTAGCTAAGGCTTCTTGTGGATTTTTTCCTGCTTTAACAGCAGCTTCTACTTTGCTACTTAGAGCTAATTCTCTTTCCTGAATACCATTATAAATCTCAGCAAAAGCTGCAAGTTTGGCATTTTTCTCATCAAAAACCATTTCAGACTTTGCATTTGAGCGAACTAATTTACCTGGATCAACTACAATTTTTACCTTCCCATTTTTAGGCAGTACTATAGAACGATAATCTCCATCACCATCATAAACATAATCATCTGATTGTGTACCATTAATAATCCTATCACTTTTTTCTAGGCCAAAAATTTCATATTCAACACGATCTTTACTAGTTTCAAATTCAACTACATACGTTCCATCTGCTTGCTTTTGAAAAACTTTAGAAGTGTCAATGTCTGGATTATCAAAATCTTGTATCAATCTTAACTCTCCCAACTCACTCTTATATTCATTGGCAGAAAGTTTAACATTGAGTTTTATACTATTATTAGCTTGGTTAGTTTCAATAAACAATGGAATATACTTACGTTGGTGACTTACTCCTGTAAACTGTAACATTATCAACCCAGTTTCATTTGTGCTTATTTGATAACTTCCATCTTTAGCTGTATCTACAGAAACTTGAGTTTTAGCGTTATTTCGTCCAAGATGGACATTTGCTTTTGCCATTGGCTTGCCATCGCTACCAAGCAACTGACCAGTAATAACAGTCTGTTGAGCTAACACAACAGCAAAACTAAATAAAATAAAGAAAAAAGCACTAATAATAGATCGCTTTTTCATTGAACCTCCTAAAAGCTAATAGAAAAATATCTTAATGTTTTACTTGTAAAAATATATTGCTTCTATAGGAAAAATGCTACTTAAAACTTTATTTTAATGAGCAATTCTATCTAAAAGCATTAGAATAAATAGTAGTGGTAGGTAAATAACTGAAACTTGCAGTAAATAACGAGCTTTTTGCCAAGAACATTCTTTTGCAGTCAAAAAACTACAATAAAGATACCAAGAGCTTAAAATTAAAGCTCCAACAAAATAAATATTTCCTGCTATTCCAATAATTGTAGGGAGTAAGCTGACTGGTAGTAAGACTAGAGCATAAAGTAAAATTTGTCGTCCTGTAACAAAACCCGAAGGCTCTACTATTGGTAACATACGGATTCCAGCTCTGTCATAATCCTCACGATACATCCAAGCTATTGCTAAAAAATGAGGAAATTGCCATAAAAACATAATCAAAAATAATACTGCACCCGCAACATCTATTTGATTATGAACTGCTACCCAACCAATTAATGGAGGTGTAGCCCCAGGAAAAGCGCCTATAACAGTGCTTAATGTTGTTTTACGTTTAAGAGGAGTATAAAATAATAAGTAACTAACGACAGTAAAAAGCCCTATTAAACCACTAAGAGGATTAATAAAATAAGCTAAATATCCAACACCTAAAATTGAAGACACAAATCCAAATAAAAAAGCTTTTGTTGAACTAATACGATTGGCAGGAAGAGGACGGTTTTGAGTACGTCTCATTTCTGCATCAGTAGCTTGTTCCCACCATTGGTTTAATGTGCCTGTAGCAGCACCAATCAAAGATATACCAACAATTAAATGCAACACCAAAATGTTATACCAGTTCTGTACAGCCATGCCAAAACCGGCTAAAGCAATTAATAGTAATAGAACTAAAATGCGTGGTTTAGTTAATTCCAGGTAAGCAGCTAATAAAGTAGCTATGTTATCTTGGTCATCAACTTGCTCAACTAATGGTTGGGACAAGACTTCTACTTTTGTTGGTGCAATGCTGTGAGATTCTGTACTCATTAAAGAAAATCCAAAAACTTTTTTATCTGAAAATGTTTTGAGTTGTTAGTTCTAACAATAGCATTTGTTATCTTTGCTGAAAATGTTTAATAGCAGGTCAAAAAGCTAGAACTAGCCTCTATACTTATAAATAACTACTAACATACACCCAAAAAGTGTAATGGCTGGTAAAAATAGGGCTAAAGCTGCTATAGCAAAAGCATTTGGGTTTGCACGATTAGCTTGTTCAATTGCTACTTTACACATAGCACAATGGGCAAAACTATTCTTTGTAGCCAATAAAAATAAGCTTGCAAAAGTTATAAGACGTGTAAGGAAAAGTTTTGCTTTCATAATATTATTACAACAATTTATTGTAGCAGAGCTTGTTTCTAAGTGCCTTTTTATTTCCATACAAAAAGCAGTAAAAAGAGAAAAATCCATATTCCATCCATAAAATGCCAGTAAGTTGTTGCAACATCCACAGCATTGCGACGATCAGCACTAAAACGATAATATATTGCCCCTAAAAGCACATAAAATAAGCCTATTAACCCACCAAATAAGTGTACAGCGTGAACTCCTGTTAACATATAGAAAAAGTTTGCATGTGGGTTTGTAGAAGCCATATAAACCCCTTTAGCCATCAATTGCTTCCAAGCAACTAATTGGCTTGTAAAAAAGGCTATCCCAAAGAAAGTAGATATCATTATCCAACGCTTAAACCGTTCTAACTGTTTATTCTTTAATGCTTTCCGAGCAATTTCTAAGGTTATACTACTAATAATCAATACTATAGTGCTAGAGACTGCTGCTGGAGGCATTTTTATTGGTTGCCAGCCATTGCTAATTTCACGATATATATATACAAAGACAATAGCTCCAAAAAATATTGTAATTGGAATCATTGCAAACAACACAAACAGCATTGGGCTATTTGTAACTTTCTTGGGTTCAATCTTACCGCCACCCTTACCACCTTTATCACCATCTCCCCCACCACCATAACCTTGATTGTTATTATTAGCTTTGTTGCCGCCTCCAGAAGTAGTTTGATTGTCTTTTACCTTATCTTTAGTTTCAATTACTGACATATAAATCCCTTTTTCGCTTGTTTTGCAAGCTAGTCTATTTGCATTAAAAAATCTTTTTCTTCATTTGGTATGCTAAATTCATAAGCTCCTCGGCAAACATTTGGAGGCTCACCTTCAAAATTATTTGGTGGAGGGGGTGAGGAAGTACTCCATTCTAAAGTTGTAGCTTGCCAAGGATTTTCTTTCACTTTTTTACCAGCAAAAACACTAGTAACTAAGTTAATCAAAAATAGCAACTGTGAATTTACAGTTACTAACATAGCAATTGTGATAAATTTGTGAATTGGCTGCAACTGATTTAGATAAAGAAACTCGCTGATTTCAGCATAACGTCTAGGATTACCGGCTATTCCAAGAAAATGCATTGGTAGAAAAATAGCATAAACGCCTACAAATGTTAGGAAAAAATGTACTTTCCCCAAATCTTCATTCATTTGTCTACCAACAACTTTTGGAAACCAAAAGGCTGTAGCTGCAAAAATTGCAAAAATTGCAGAAGATCCCATAATTAAATGAAAATGCCCAACTACAAAATAAGTGTCATGAAGATAAATATCTAAACTACTTTGACCTAAAAAAATACCTCCTAATCCACCTGTAATAAAAAGTGAAACAAACCCTATTGAATAAAGCATTGGGGTAGTTAGCTGAATTTTTCCTCCCCAAAGTGTCCCTAACCAATTAAGTGTTTTTACTGATGACGGAACAGCTATTATCAAAGTTAAAAAGGAAAATGCCATTGAAGAATAAGGGCTAATGCCTGTGACAAACATATGATGTCCCCAAACTAAAAACCCTAAAAGCGCTATAGCCAACATTGAGTAAACCATTGTCCTATAACCAAATACTGGCTTACGGGAAAAAATTGCAAGTAAATGTGAAATCAAACCCATCCCTGGCAAAATTGCAATATAAACTTCTGGATGTCCAAAAAACCAAAATAAATGCTGCCAAATTACTGGAGTACCATTATGTAAATCTACCAATCTTCCACCAACAATTAACCCACCTGGAACAAAAAAATCTGTTCCCATTCTCCGATCAAAAAACAACATTAAAGCTGCTGCAATCAAAACAGGAAAAGCTAGTAGAGAAATCATTGCTGTAGCCAACCATCCCCAACAAGTTAATGGTAACCACATTAGTTTCATACCATTAGCACGTTTGGTAAGTATTGTAAGTATAAAATTAATAGAATTTAGTATTGCAGCAATCGAAAATATTCCTACACTAATTAACCAGATATCCATTCCTAGTGCTTGGCCAGGGCCAGCACTACTAATAGCGCTAAGAGGTGGATAAGCAGTCCAACCTGAAAGTGGCGCACCTCCAGTAACAAAAAATGCAGTGATTAGTAAGAAAAAAGCTAAAAATGTCAATCCAAAAGATGTTTGGCCTAATCTTGGATAAGCCATTTGGCTAGCTCCAATTTGTAAAGGCAAAAAGTAATTACCAAAAGCTGCTTGTGGAGCAATTGTCAGTACAAAAAACACCATGATAGTTCCATGCATAGTCATCATTGACAGATAAAACTCTGGTGTCATTTGACCTGAAGCATTAAATGCGCTTGGAAAGATTGCTGACATTAATGGCCAATTGCTTTCTGGCCAAGTTAACCGCAATCTCATTAATACAGATAAAGTTATTGACACTATCACAGCAACTAAAGCTAAAAAATAGTACTGTAGCCCTATGACTTTATGATCTGAGCTAAAAAAATATTTACGCATAATTTCTAGTTTGTTGTAATTGTTAAACGAGGTCTACCACTGAAAGGATTTTTGTCTACTAGCAAAGATGTCTCAAATACTTGTTCTAGAGTATTTTTAACTAATACCTCATCAGGTTGACCATAAGCTATCATTTTACCACTTTTTAGTAGCAATATTTGATCTGCAAACTCCGAAGCTAAGTTTAATTCATGAGTAATTAAAAACACTGTTAGTTTTTCTTTAACAATTAGCTCTTTTAATAATTTAAGTGTTGTTACCTGATGAGAAATATCTAAATTGGCAGTGGGTTCATCTAGAAGTAGTAATTTAGGTTGTTGAGCTAAAGCTCTTGCTAGAAAGACTCTCTGACGTTCACCTCCAGAAAGTGCATTAAGCTGACGTTCTTTAAAATTGCTTATATCAGTTAATTGCATCACTTTATCAGCTATTTCTAAATCTTGGGCTTGCTCAAATCCAATAGCACGACCATAAGCAAATCGACCTTGTAAAACAAATTCAAAAGCACTTAATGGAAACTCTACTTTTGTTTCTTGAGCTACATAAGCAATTTGTTTAGCTATTTCACGGCGAGAAAATTCTTTTAGTAAATGATTGTTAAAAAAGACTTTTCCTTGGGTTGGCTGTAATAAACCTGCTAGTAACTTCATCAGTGTAGACTTTCCAGATCCATTAGGGCCAATTAAAACAACCAAACTTCCTTGTTCTACCTTTAAAGAAATATCAACTATTACAGGTTTGTCATAACTAAAATATATATGTTCTGCTATTAACATGAAATTTATTCATTATATTTTAAGTAAGCCACAGTAGCACCCCAACTACCACCAGTTAAACCACCATCTGAAAAACTTTCTACATAAGTACTAGTGCTTAAGATTTTTCTTACTATTTCACGTTGTACCCCAATTCCTTTTCCATGAATTATTCTTACTGTAGGAAACCGTTGTTGGTGACATTGATACAGATATTCTTCTACTACTGCTTTAATCTCCTTTGGGGAAAAGGTGTGCAAGTCTATTGTATCTTCAATAGGAAGTTCAATTATTTCCTGATCAAAAAAATCTTGTTCATCAAAATCATCATCTATCATAAGCTAAATAACCAACCTTAATAAGGATTATGGCTAGTTTTAGGTGGTTTTAACTCCTTGGTTGTATGTTCAGTAATAGTTGGAGGAGGATAAGGATAAGAAGAATTTTCTCCCATAACAGGTGGTTGTAATCCTGATTGTGTCACTCCTTGAAAAAGCGGTCTACCTGGAGGAAGAGGCGAACTAAAATTGCTGTTAGGTTGAGCAGAAGGAAGAACTAATGGTTGTGAGGTAGGTAGCTGAGTTTGTTCTATAACTACAACATTGGAATTAGTTTTACCATACATAATTCTACGGTACAGTAAAATCATGATTCCCATCATTATAAAAAGCCCACCAAATTGAGACAACCCTCTAAGAAAATAAAGGTGCAGAGCATCACCTATGATTTCTAAGGATATTCCTACAAATAAGCCCAAACCCATTGTTAACAACCCCGCCTTTTTAAGGTTATATCGTGTCTTTTCTAAGGCTAGGCTTTGATTATGCATTTGAAGTTGTGCTGGAGGTGTTGGTACAAAATTAGCAGTATTAGTATTTATAACCTGTTGAACTGCATGTAGGTTAATGCCACAAGAATTACAAAAATTGAGTTCTGCCGAAATTTGCTTGCCACAACCTGGACAAAACATATTTTTCTCCTCATTAATTTTTATTGGATGCTCAGGATTAATTTAACATTAACAAACGAAAGTCTTTTGCAACAAGTTTACAACAAAAACGAATAAAAATCTTATAAAGTTATTTTGCATCTGTTTATTTACCCAAGCTCTTTGCTTAGGTCTTTTCTTAGTTTATTGAGTAATTATTTTAAAGTAGCTTTGTGTTAGATTCTAAACTACTATCGTCTAGGATTTTTTGAATATTTTTAAGATTACTTTTATATTCAATAGTTTAGTTAGCCAACTTCAAGATAATTGACTTAGAATAACAGCTGTAAAAGCTCTTAACTTAACTTTTAATTTCAATCAACACCATTGATTTTGCTTGTTGAGTAGTAACAATATTAACTTTAAGGAATTTTTTTATTACTTCAATATTAGTAGTAGTATGTAAGGACAATCCAAAAGTTGTAAAAGCCCCTTCTCCAGCAAGTGCTAGTGGAATAAGGAGTTGATCAGCAAGGTATTCTCCCACAGGAATATTACTAGCTAAATAAGATCTAGCTTCTTTAATAGCCAAATCCGCTACAGCTTCTGCTCTCAAGCCCCGTTCCCCAAAGGAAGTAAAAATTTCTGTTAAGTTTTGGCTTTCAATCTCAATAAAAATTACATTTCCAGGCCCACGAGAATTATTTATTTCTTCTAAATGTAAGCAATTTTTATCCCAAGACATTTTTTGGCCAATTAAACCTAATTCCCGCTTGCCGATGTCTAAAGGTAACGAAGCGACTAAAGCACGCGCACGACGAGCTACAATTTCTCCTCTAGAATTAAGCTCAAAGCCTTGAAGTTTTTTTGCTGGATTAATCTCTACTTTAAATTGACCTCCTCCAGCAGGATAAAAACCTGGACGTATTAGCTCTGCCTCAACTCTTGCACCCATACGGTTTATTTGTGCTAAAAATGCCTTCACAAGAAAATCAAATGGAGGAGCACTAGGATTATGAGTTCCCCCTTCTAGCACTAAGTTAGAAGGAGATTCAGCCAATAATAATGCAGGTAAAACTGTCTGTAACACTAATGTAGCACTGCCAGCTGTTCCAATAGCAAATTTATAATCTCCAGCAACTACTTTACCAGGAATAAAGGTCAATTGTTGAGAACCTATAGTTGCTCCAACTACTTCTGCCTGACTAATTTCTTGAGCCGCTTTAATAGCAGTTAAATGCTGACGCAATATTCCGGGTGTTTTACGGCCAGCACGAATTTTTTCAATACGAAAAGCCATTCCTGTAACCAGAGAAAGCCCCAAAGAAGTCCTAAGTATTTGTCCCCCACCTTCACCAAAAGAACCATCTATAATTAACATAAAAATGTAAACCTTTCTCTAAAAAGCCCATCCAGCATTAACAAAAATTCTTGTAAAATATAGCAACATACTAAAAAATACGGCCATTATCAGTCCCACGACAATACGATTTTTAATTGTTGCAAGAGTAATAAAAATAGGAAAAAGAGTAAAAGTAAATCTAGGAGCGCTAATTGTCCAAGTAAAACAGGAAAAAAATAACACTGAACTGAGTGCATAGATTGAGTAATCTAATGGTAGTTTCCTATAAATCCCAATTATTATCACGATTAGAGCAAAAAGAGTAAAAATTGAACTCCAACCTAGAGTCATCATAAAATACTGATCTAAGGTATTTGTACAGTAGTTATCCACTAATGTAAATAAGCTGGTAATTGCTTCTTTTAGCGGAATTGGAGGAAATGAAGGAGTTTGAATTGAAGCAGGATTATTTTCATGCTCACGAATCACAAAAAAAGGACTTCCAAAATAGTAAAAGTTTATTAATAGCTCAACTAGTAAAGCCACTGGAGGCAAAGCTAGTAAAAGAAAATGTTGATAGCTTAAGTTATGGCGATTTTTCCAAGCAACAAATAAGTAAGCGGGAAGTAAATTAACACCTATATACCTAGTCAAAATAGTTGCTGTGGCTAAGAGTCCTGGTGCCCAAAAATTTTGTTGACGAATTAAACAAAAAGCTAAGAGTGTTAAAAAAGTAAAAGTAGCTTCTGTATAAGGCGCATTTGTAAAATAGCTTGTAGGATATAGATTAAGAAATAACACTGATAATATAGCTGTTTGTCTATTTTGAAAATCCTTCATTACTAACCAGTAGAGCAAGTAAGAGCTTGCAATTGCTAGAGTAAAAGAAATTAAAAAAGCAGCATTTCTAGTAGGGAGAAAAAGAATTGTGGCTAGAACCCTAATTAAAAAAGGGTAAAATGGAGGAAAATGGCTCATAAAAGCTTTTTTTTCAGGTTCTAGTCCTATTGGAGAATAACCATTATTAGCTATCATTTGGTACCAATAGGCGTCCCAGCGATCCCAAATACTTAGCCAGGTATCTTCTTTATTTACAATAAAATCAAAACAAAAAGCACCCCAACAAAATAAACACACCTTAATTGCAACTACTACTAATAACAATACTGTAACAACTTTTTTTTCAGACCAATTTTCAAGTATGTTTATTTTGTTCATTTCCTCGCTCTATAATTTTTTCTAACCTTTTACACAAACAACTTGTCTTAGAGTGTGAACAACCTCAACTAAGTCAGCTTGTGCAGCCATAACAGCATCAATATCTTTATAAGCACCTGGAGTTTCATCAATTACATCTTCATCTTTGCGGCATTCAATTCCAGCAGTAGCAGCAATATGGTCAGCAATAGTAAATCTCTTTTTAGCTTCTGTACGAGACATTGTTCTCCCTGCACCATGCGAACAGCTATAGAAACTTTCTGGATTGCCTTTTCCACGAACAATGTAAGAGCGTGCGCCCATACTGCCTGGAATAATTCCCATATCCCCAGTTCTAGCTCTTACAGCACCTTTACGTGTAACAAACACATTTTCACCATAGTGGTTTTCAATCTCTACATAGTTGTGATGACAATGTATTGCTTCTGCTCCAAGCTCAAATTTTGGCAAAATATCAAGCTGTTTTACTGCATTAACTAGATTTTCCATCATCAATTTACGATTCCACATAGCAAACTCTTGCGCCCAATGAACTGCTTTTACATAGTCATCAAAATACTGGCTACCTTCTGGTAAATAGGCTAAGTTTTCATCAGGTAAGTTAATAAACCAACGTCTCATTTCCTGTTTAGCTAGTTCAATAAAATAGCTTCCTATACGGTTGCCAACGCCACGTGAACCACTATGTAGCATAAACCATACTCTATCAGCTTCATCTAAGCAAACTTCTATAAAGTGATTACCTGTCCCTAAAGTACCTAAATGATTTAGATGGCTACCTCGGTCTAATTTTGTATGTTTAGAAACAATTTCATCATAACTAGACTTAATTTGCGACCAAACTTTTTGATGATGCGTTGGAATATCACTCCAAGCACCACGATCATTTGGCCCTCCGTTATCTGTACGGCCATGAGGCACAGCTTTTTCAATTGCGGTTCTTACAGCATTTAAATTATCAGGCAAGTCATTTGCTTTTAGTGTCGTTACCACAGTAGACATACCACACCCTATATCTACTCCGACAGCAGCAGGGATAATAGCTTTTTTTGTAGGGATAACACTTCCAACAGTTGCACCGATCCCAGAATGGACATCTGGCATTGCTGCTATCCATTTGTAAATAAAAGGCATAGTTGCAGCATTTAATAATTGTTTTTTAGCATCTTCTTCTATAGTTACACCATTAACCCAAGCTTTTACTGGAAGTCCACGTTCTTCTTTAAGAACTTCGTATTTTCTTTCCATTTTTTACCCTCCAAATTAGACAGTAGCACGAAATATCATAAAAACAGCCACAGAAGCAGTGTTCTTTCTGTGGCTGTTTTACTAGTATAACAAATGAAGTATGATAAATAAGAATTTATTCCTTACGATTTACTTCTTGAACAACAATATTTTTAAGTTCTGAGCGAAGACGATTAATTTCTTCTATTTTATTAGAAATGCGTTCAAACAAAGCACCTTGAGATTTAATTCCCTCACTAATTAAAAAAGCTGCTGATTCTGAGCGACTTTTGAAAATACCTGCTTCTACCAAGTGATCTAACTTAGTTAAGGATTCGTCATTAACTCTAACCATCACTACATGTTCACGGGCAGATAAAGCAGTTTCAATAGCTTTACCGATGGACTCTGGAATCTTTTGTGCTAATTCTCTAAATTGGGAGGTAATTCCTTCTAAACCAGTATTACGGCCTTCAGCAGTAGCAGATTTTGAGGGAGTTTCTGCTGACTGTTTAGGGGTATCCGGACTTTTTTCTTCAATAATGATCTCGCCTTCTTGGTAGTCACGTTTATTAGACATGTTTCCTCCGATCAAAGCTTTTTATGTAAGGCTGTTAGTGGATTACGAATTTTCTCAATAGTAAGCCTAAGAGGCTATTAGCGTCAAGAAAAAAGCTGATAAGCATCTTTGGCAAAAGTTCTAATCATCTATTAAATCTAACAAGTGAATGATAGAATCTAAATTTCACTTACTTTATAATTTAACAACTTAAGCTAAAACTTATGGAGTAATCAAAACTATGAAAAACCTATGGGCTCGCCTAGTGTTAGCTTGTAGCTTACTGGTTTTAGTAAGCCTATCAATAGTCAACGGCCAAATACGTACAGCAGAACAACCTCCAGACATTGATAAAATAATCAAGCAATTTGCTGCTAAAGAAACAGAGTTTCAAGAAACTCGAAATTACTATACTTTTCGCAGAGAAGTAAGAGTTCAAACAATTGGGCCTGGCAATCGTCCTACTGGAGAATTTTTTCGTGTATCAGATGTAGTATTTGATGATAGTGGTAAACATGGAGAAAAAATTGTCCGTTTTCCACAACCTACATTAAGAGAGTTACAAATTACTCCAACAGACCTAAAAGATTTGGAAGAGATACAAACTTTTTGTTTAACTAGCAAAGTTTTACCTAAATATTTAATTACTTATGCTGGTAAAGAAAAAATCGATGAGATAGACACTTATGTTTTTGATGTAAAGCCTAAATCAATACCTAAATACCAACGAGGCGGAGAGCGAGTATTTGTAGGTAGAATTTGGGTAGACGATCAAGATCTACAAATAGTAAAGCTTAATGGAAAAGGTTTACCTGAAGGTGACGAACGTTTTCCTAGGTTTGAAACCTACCGTGAAAATATTGATGGTAAATACTGGTTTCCTACTTATACATTTGCTGATGATACGTTGGACTTTCCTAGTGGAGCTTCTATTCATATGAGGATGGAAGTTCGTTATACAAATTACAAGAGATTTTCTTCAGACGTAAAAATTGAGTTAGGTGCAGATGAAGATGACTCAACACCAAACAAACAACAACCCAAAAAGAAATAATTTCTCAGAGTAGTTGAAGTAAAAATTCTTTACTTCAACTATCAACTTGCCTTTTCTTAATTAATAGATTATTTTTTAGCCACTTCTGCCATTGCATTTGCTGGAGCCACAAAAACCTTATGAATGAACTAGAAAAAGAGCTTGGTAACGCTATTGCCCAAGAAGGAAATACTATTAACCAAGTTGTAGTGGCATCATTAAATAATCATCCTTCTTTACAAAAATGGCTTAACTATGTTGATAAAGGCCAAAAAGCAACTTTCTTATTTGAGCTAGAAATGTGGCTCAAATCTTTTCAAGTGTTTTTTATAACTAAAAATCATCCTTTTTTAGAACAAGAAATAAAAGATTCAACTAAAAGAAGTTTTGCAGAAGAACTTAAAATTGCGCGTAGTGCGATTTTAAGAATGAGTTATTTAGCTAACCAGCTTATTGAGGAAAAAAGTGTTGTAGAAAAAACTCTTGGAAACTACTACGAGAACTTATTTCAAAACATAAGTTCCTTTGATCAAAATATTGACGTATTTCTTTTACAACCCACACCTGAAGATTCTTTAGCACTTTTAACAGAATCTTTTGCTGATATTTGTGCCATTATAGATAGCTTAATTAAAACAGATAGTTTGTCTAGAAATACTGTTAGTTTGCAAGCTTTTGTCAGTATTGGAAAAATCCTTTTAAGAGATATTAAGCGATCTTATTACATTAATCTACTGATGAGTTATAAGTTTAAAGCTATTTATGATCGAGTAGAAAATGAATATTTAGCTAAAATTATAGAAAATATAGATAATGAATTAATAAGACAAGAAATAACTAAAGTACTAATAGGGTTTTTCAGACTATTAAAATACCTAGATTTTATTGCGTTAGATCTAACGCAAGATCGTCCATTAAAAAACTGCCTTCCTATCTTTATTTTAATAAAAACCGAAGCCTATCAACTAATTCATGCAATGGAACATAGAATTCTAAATATTGCAGATATTCCTCAAGCAGTTTCTAATTCAATAGATGGTTGTATATATGCCTTACAAATGGATTTAAAGAAAGTTTATGGACGTGAATTATTGGGGTTAATAGGTTTAACTCAAGCTCCTCCAATTTATGCCAAGATAGAGAACTCTCATGGGCTGTTAAGAGATTGTTTTCAACAATCTGTAGTCACACTTTTACAAATTTTTGAAACAGGTTTTGATGGGTTAAAAATATTTAAATCTTTCCAAACTAAACTAGATCAATCCTTAAGGCTACGTTTAGATATTTGGCGTTTATTATCTAATTTTCGTAAATTTCAAAGTTCTCCTTCAGAAAATAAAATTAATGACATCAACGATCAAATTGGGATATTTCGCGAAAGCTCATTAAAATATTTGATGTATAAGGATTGGGATGATTTTGAGAAAATGAGCTATCAAGCTATGTCCACAAGGGTTTTAGAAGATTATTCTAAAACTATACATGTTTTTGCGACTTTTTTAGAAGCACTTCTTGGACAAATTAATATGAGAGCAGTTCTTGCAAACCATCCTTTTGATTACCCTGAAGTCTAAACACTAAAACTAAACCATATAAAGATTAACTACCTGGAGAAGATTTTTTTGCTACTTGTTCTTTTAACATTAATACTCCAGAAATCCGCTTATTTTCCAATTCCAACAAATGCATATCATTTTTTAATTTTTCTATAGCTTCTTGATGTTTATCTTGAGCAGATTTCATGCTGGTGCGAAACCTTTCTTGCATCTGTCTAATTTCACTTTCTAGTTTTTCATTACGCGCAAGTAGAGAATCTGTTTGAGAAGCTTTGCTGGTTTGTTCTTGAAGCTTATGTTCTAGTTCTGTAGCTTGAGCAACTATTTCTCGAACTCTACTAATATGATAAAACCCCAAAGGTAATGGAATAATAAAAGCTACTGCGGCAAGAAGACCTAACCAAAAAATCTCATTTTGTAGTCGAGTAATTTCATCATCATTTTTTGCAGTATTTTGAGAAGATTCTTTAGGAGTAGTAGATTCAATGTTATTTTTTGCAGCAGGCGTAACAGCTTGGCGCGGTTGTGCCAAAACATCAACATTAAAAAACAGGAATAAGAGCAAAAAGGCTGTAAGTATCCTCATCATAAAATAACTATTATATTTACTATTGATTGATTGTTTACCAATTATATTATTAATTGACAATTAAACAAAAGGCTAAATGTTTGTTTTTCTCAGAAAAACTTTATTGCTATTAAACAAGCGTTAAATTAAACTTTTCTTATATTTTAAATACTATATTAATAAATAAAAATATTTTCCAGCTAGAGGATTTATGCCTAATAAAAATACTTTGGTTTCTATGTCAAAACGATTTTTTGCATTATTTATCTTAACTACATTAATGATATTTGCTTTTTCACAACCTAAAATTGCTAAACTTCAGAGTAAAAGTACTGAAGTTCATAACATAGATTCCAATAAACTCATTTCTCAAATACCCGCACAAAAGATATATAACACTGTTACCCTAGAAAATACAGTACTAGCAGCTACTAATGTAGGGTTACTTAGTTATAATGGGGAGCAATGGCTAAATCTTATAACAGAAGAAACATTTGTTATTAAAACCACTTTAGATAAACGTCTAATAGCTAGCACCCGTCAAGGCATACTTATTTCAAACGATAGTGGGAAAAATTGGTATAAATCTAACCAAGGTCTTGTTGATGGACTTGTAGCTTTATCTATAGAGCTAACTAATCAAGATCAACGCATTTATATAGGCACAGATCGACATGGAGTTTTTCGTTCTGATGATGGTGGAAATAGTTGGACAAAAGCTAGTGTTGGACTTCCAGCTTCGATTGGTATAAATCCTTTTGCAGTAATTAAACGTCTTGCTATAGATCCTAACAACTCAGATCTAGTATTTGCTTCTAGTGATTCAGATGGAATTTATTTTAGTCAAAATGGTGGAAGGCTTTGGCAAAAAGCTAAACTACAACTACCAGGTGTTTTTAGCCATAGAGTTAACCCGCCTTTTATTAGTTTTGATAAAACTTCTAATACTATTTATGCTTTAGTAACTTTTCCTGTTCACTCACATTTATTAGAAAACTCAATCCATAAAAGTGCTGATAATGGACAAACTTGGGAATTAGTTGGAAAAATAACTCCTAATGAAGATATTTATGATTTTTCTGTAAATAATACTATTGCTAATGTAAAAATTGGCAAGGTACTTAAAAACATTGATTTAATTAAACTAGCAGATGAAGAAAGAAGAAAACTATTAACTGAACAAGTAGTTTCCCCTAATGCGGCAATAATCCCAGGAACTGAAGCAGATTTTGAAAAAGATGATATAGCCGTACTTCATGATGATGGAAAATTTGCCAACATTTTCACTGCAAATTTAACAGGAACAGGTCAAGAAGTAGCCAAACGTTTCTATCAACGTCATGCTGATGAATATGATATTTTGATTAATTTTGTTGATCCATCTTATGGCTTTTCTTTTACAGGTGATGCAGGTGCAATTGCTTATAACTTAAGTGTGCAAAATCAAATAGGTGGTATTGGCCGGGCAGCAGGAATAACTAATGGTGGCCCAACCGCTTATGGTAGCAAAGGTAAATTACTAGCATTTTGTAATCTAGGTAATCTTAATCAATATTCTACTGATGTGAATCAAAGTGTTTTTATTACCAATTCTACTCTTGATGTACTTAGCCACGAAGTTGCACACACTTGGGGAGCTTATTTTAATTTTGATGATAATGGCGTAACTAGCAATGAACTGTTAGGACGTCAATTATCTCACTGGAATTTTTTCTTTAATTCAAATGCTTCTGAACTAGAAGGAAATGCCTATCAAGATTTAGGTAATGGAAAATTTAAAGTTACAGGAGCAACTTCACGTTATAACGACTTTGACCTCTATGCTATGGGATTAACAAGTGGTGCTTCCTCATCCTATATTATTAGTAAACCAACTAATATAGATCCTCAACTAACTGTGGGGGGCAGCCCTATAGATATTACTCAAATTGATGCTCGTGGATTACCTCCACTTGCTCCACCAGATTTTGACACTTTAACCGTCACAGGAACACGTAAAAATGTTTCCTTAGCAGATATTACTAAAATCGAAGGGCCTAGAATACCAACTAAAGATCCTCAAACACTTAGAATTGGTTTTGTGTTAATTAGTCCATTAGGTAAAGAGCCAGATCCAGAAACATTAGATAAACTCAGTACAATAAGAAAAGCTTGGTTAAGACAATTCGCTATGCTTACCAATGGTGGGCGTATAATAGATGCAACAGCACCTGCAAGAGGTGGTTCAGATATGAAGCCGCCCAAGATAAAAGTTAAAGGCCCAAATGGAGGAGATGTTGTTCCAGCAGGCTCAATTATTACAATTAGTTGGGATTCAAGTGATGAAAACGGAATAGCAAAACATGATATTTTCTTATCTTTAGATGGAGGAATAACCTATCCAGTCAGTGTAGCATCTTTGCTTAACGGTTCAACTCAATCATTTGATTATACTTTACCAGTAGATCTATTTTCCAGTAGTGCAAAAATTAAAGTAGTAGCAGTTGATTATGCTGGCAATAAAGCTGAATCCACTAGTGACATCTCTTTCAAGATTGAGAGAGAAACAGTCCCTCCAACAGTTAAAGTTGAAAAACCTAATGGAGGGGAGCAAGTAATAGCTGGATCTCCTTATCTAATTACTTGGACATCTTCTGATAATGGTATGCTACAAAGCCATGATGTTAATGTCTCGCTAGATGGAGGAAAGTCTTTTCGTCCTATCTTTACTGGTTTACCAGGAACAACTCAAAGCTTCCTTTGGCAAGTGCCTGACACTATTTTTTCTAGTGATGCAAGAATTCAAGTAATAGCAAAAGATGCTTCAGGAAATATTGCTAGTGATGTTTCTGATAAATCTTTTTCTATAGTTACAAAAGATACCACTGTACCCCAAGTAAAACTACTGAGTCCAATTGGAGGTGAAAGTCTACAAGCTAATGGTCAATTTAACATAACTTGGACAAGCTCAGACAATACACAAGTAGCTAGACATGAATTACAACTATCTACTAACAGTGGAGCAACATTTGATACAATTATTGCTACAGGACTTTCAGGTTCAACCCAAAACTTTATCTGGCAAGTTCCTAATGTAGAAATCACTACAGCAAGAATAAAAATTATTGCTATAGACAATCAAAACAATTCTAGCCAAGATGCCAGCAGTAAAGATGTAACTATTACAAAACGAGATGTTACGGCTCCAACAGTTAAAGTTATGACTCCAAATGGAGGTGAAACTTTAAGAGCAGGAGAAAATATAAGTATTTCCTGGCAAAGCACTGATAATGTTGCAATACAATCTCAGCGTATTAGCCTTTCATTAGATAGTGGAAATACTTTCTCAATACAGATTGCAAGTGCATTACCTGCTAATGCCAATAGTTTCACTTTTAAACTTCCAGACACAATTCAAACAACTAAAGCTCGTGTTAAAGTAGAAGCAACAGATACAAGTAATTTAATTGGGAGTGATATTTCTGATGCAGATTTTACAATTTCAGGAAAAGACACAACTCCACCACAAGTAACGGTAGTTTCCCCTAATGGCAATGAAGTTCTAGCCAATAGTGATATGATCAAAATTTCTTGGCGTTCTTCTGACAATGTTTCAGTAGTTTCACAAGATATTCAAATTTCCCTTGATGCAGGAGCAAATTATACAACGTTACAATCTGGTTTAGCTGGTAATGTTCAAGAAATGCTTTTGGATCTACATACTTTCCAAAGTGAAAAAGCAAAAATAAAGATCATTGCTCGTGATGCTCAAAACAATATAGGTTCAGATGAAAGTGACAACACCTTTGTATTGCTTGTTAAACCTTCAATCACAAATGTTAAATATAATAGTTCTAGTAGCAAATTATTAATTTTTGCTACTGGTATATCAGCTAACTCAACAGTAGAAATTAATGGGCAAACTGTTAATGTAAGCAGAAAATTTAACGCTCAACAAAATCTCTTAAGATTAAGTGGTAGCTTAAATCAGTTGAATTTACGTATTGGAGATAACATTATACTAGTAAAAGAGCGGGGGTTAGTTTCAGGAGCATTTAAGTTAAATATATCTAGATAAGGTTACTCCAATTTTCATAGCAACTGTTGTATATGCAAAAAAAATAATATGCTATACTTCTGCATTAAACTTAAATGAAAATAAACTTAAGGTTAAATACCGATTAGTATTATTATGGTAAAAGATTGGTTAAAAGTTATCTTGGTTGGAATTATGTTTCTAGCAACTTCTTCCTTGTTAGTGTTAGCAACATTTTTCCGGCCATCAGTAGGCTCAATAATTGTTACAACTAATCCTTCAGGGGCAGAAATTTGGTTGGATGGTCGCTTGATAGCTAAAACTCCGGCTAAACTTGAAGATGTACCCACAGGTAACCACAAAATCAAATTAGGCAAAGAAGGTTTTTATTCTATTGAGCAAGACACTAAAGTAAACGAAAAACAAACAACAACATTACCTCTTTATTCTCTACAACCTAATCAACCTAACAACAAAAATACTAACAGTGATATTGCTAGCTCTCCTTCAGAAAGGATCAAAGAGTTCCGTCGTTTGGCTGAAGAATCTTACAATAAAGGAGATTATATTCTTCCTATTAAAAGCTCAGCCTTTTACTTTAGTAATGCAGTGTTAGCAATTAATCCTACAGATTCTCAAGCTAACTTAATTATTAAAAACGTCCATGATGCACTTTCTAAAGATGCAGAAATAGCTTGGCAAAAGAATGATTTAGGCACAGCGCTGCTGCTTTATACACAAATAAAAGAAAACTTCCCAGAAGATGTTGTTGCTTTAGAAAACCTCAAACGACTACAAATTAAGTTAACAGCACGCCGCAATATGATTCCTCATCTGTTACATCTAGGTGAAAATGCATTAAATAATGATCGTTTGATTGCTCCTAATGGAAACAATGCCTATTATTTTGTTTCTCAAGTTTTATCTATAGAGCCAACTAACCAACAAGCTCTAGACTTAAAACTTCAAATTAAAGAGGCTCTTCTTGCACAAGCAGAGGATTTAACTTCACGAGATGATTTACAAGCAGCAGTAAAGACTTATGAAAGAATGCTTTACCTTTTCCCAGAAGACAGTCGCATCCCTAGTAAAATACAAATTTTAACAGACCAAATAGAACAACAATCTAATGCAACAAAACGCGAATAAGTTAAATATAGCTTTATAAATTTATGGAAGAAGCGTCTTTATCATCTATCTGTGCAAACTTATCCAAAGGACAACCTATTAAGGTACAAACTGCTATTGGTAGAAATATAATAGGTTATTTTATAAGTTATGAGAGCAGTGAAGTAATTGGTATTTTAATGCTTTCTAATAACCAAAATACTCTTTGTTTACCTTCTAACCAAATAAATCGTATATTCCTGTATGATGATGAAAATGAAGAAGATACACTTTCTCCACAATCACTAGACTAACCTATTTCTTGACGAATAATATTAGCTAAATAGTTTGCCTGATCGGTGATTTCTTGTAAGTCTTTTCCTTCAATCATTACTCTTGCTAAATTTTCAGTACCTGAATAACGTAATAACAATCGGCCTTGTCCAGCTAAATGTTCTTCTATTTTTTGAGCAGCTTGAGCAATTATAGAGACAGAAGAAAACGCAGGCTTACTTTTTACTACAACATTAACTAATATTTGTGGAAAAGTACGAAAAGCTTGACTAAGTTCGCTAAACTTTTGTTTACTTCCTGCTAATACTTTTAGTAGTTGCAATGCTGTAACAATACCATCTCCAGCTAGCCCAATCTTAGGAAAAATAATATGTCCAGATTGCTCTCCACCAACTAAAGCATTTGAAGTAAGTAATTCTCCTAGTACGTATTTATCACCCACAGGAGTTCTCTTAAGTTCTATCCCTAGATTTTTTAAAGCTACTTCTAATCCAATGTTGGACATAACTGTTGCAACTACTACTTTTGGCTCTAATAATTGATGTTTTAAGAAGTATTCAGCCATAATATAGATAGTTCTATCACCATCTACTATTTCACCTGTTTCATCCACAAATAATGCTCTATCTGCATCTCCATCAAAAGCTACACCTAAGCTACATTTCTTTTCTTTAACTAAAGATTTTAAGGCATTTAAATGTAGAGACCCACAATTATCATTTATGTTTTTTCCATCAGGCTCACAACCTAATAAAAACACTTCTGCACCTAAATCTTGAAATAACTTAGGTGCAATTTCTGAAGCAGCTCCATTAGCACAATCTATTGCTAAATTTATACCTTGTAAATTTAAACCATTAGCAATATTTTCTTTTAAAAATTCAACATATCTACTTGCAAGCTTAGTAGATATTTGATTATATGTGCCATCACTCTTATAAGCATTTAGATCACTAGCTAGTAACTTAGATTCTATAAACTCTTCATCTTTCTCATCAAACTTGCGACCAGAAGGAGAAAATAGCTTAATCCCATTATCATAGAAAGGATTATGAGACGCAGAAATCACAATTCCAACATCATAATCAGCAGTTTTAGTTAAATAAGCAACTCCTGGTGTAGTAATTACACCCAGAGAATCTACCTTAGCACCTATATCAAGTAATCCTTGAGTTAAAGCTAACTCTATCCAAGCACCAGATTCACGGGTATCTCGTCCTATCAAAGCTTTAGCAGAACGCCCAAGGCGATTTTTTAATAATTCTCCTAGAGCTTGACCAATAGTAAAAAGAGCTGGACGAGTGAGTGGAAAATCTCCAGCTTTAGTTCTAATTCCATCTGTACCAAAGAATTTTGGCATTTTATGCTCCTTTCCTAAGGTTAGACAATATTTGCTAAAACCCTAGGCTAGTATCTACTTATCTATTTTTCTTAACAGAAATTTGTGCTGGTTCAATTTTTTTAACAGTAATAGCATTAACAGCAACAGGAGGTAAATTAATTTTTGGTGTAGCAACCCCGGAATCAGGTAAATCCTTCACATCAATTATTGCTGATACTTCTGCTGGAGAAAGATTTTCAATAATAGACTTTCGTCCTTCTAGTTGTACATTTACAGTAACTGGATTAACTGTTACTTTTTCAGTGTTAGGTTGGATATGTATTGGTACATTTGCTAACTCACGTTCTATGCGTATTTGCCCTATGTCTACACGAACTTCAATTGTAGGTGATCCAACAACATTAACTTTAGGATCCCTAACATCCACATTAGGTCTTTCAACAAAAGTAACTCTGTGTTCTGAAAGAGACACTGTTTCTGTTGTTACTTCTTCAATATTGCTAACTCGGCTTTCTGCCCCTCTAATAGTTATCACACTTGGATTAACAGATATTGAGGTAGACTCATAATCTTCTGGAACTTTGCCTGTAAAGCGTGCTGTTACTTTTACTTGTTTTTCAATAATAGGTTCAATTGTTAAGCGAGTTCTTTGAGGTTCAATGCTAATTACATCAATATTTGCTGGTGCAATTACATCTGTATTTGATATTGGGAAGACTCTTTCCCCTGGTTTAGTAGAAGAAAGACTTATTTTAATGCTTAGCAAATCTGGCCGTAAAGACTCTATAACATCTTTGCTTCCTTTTACTCTAATATTTGCTGAACGTGCATAATCATCATTGGAAAAAGCCAACCCTGGAGGTAAATCTACATATTCAATAGGAACAGCTAAAATTGTATTAGAAACTATTTCTTGTTTAGAAACAGCACCCCATAAAACAATTGCTATCAATAAAGATATGATGGTTAAACTCTTATCTTCATAAAAGTATTGCCTTAATAAATTACCTACCATCCTGGCAATTGCACTAAATATTTCTGATAGCTTATTCCATAACTCTAACACTTAATACTCCCCATATTACGTAATAGATTACACGTTATATTTAACTTACAATAAGAAAATCAGTTTTAGCTAGATTATATTTTTTTAATCTAAATGGTAACTTATTTTTATCAAATTTTAATCTTTTGTAGCAAAAGGATGCGCATTAAAAACGGTTTGTTTATTTGCAGGACTAGTAGATAAACTTTTATCTAATGGAACTTTGCTTGATTCTGGAGATAAGGAAGTATCTTTATTATTTCCTGTTTTTTGGGGTTCTAAAGCCTGTATTAGCATATTACGTAATCTAGTACTATCTAAATTACGAATTATTTGACCTCTTTCAACAAAAGAAATTACTCCTGTTTCTTCAGAAACTACTACAGCAATTGAATCATTTTCCTCTGTAATACCAATAGCAGCACGATGACGAGTGCCTAAATCTTTAGCTAACCTTGGGTTTAAGGTAAGAGGTAAAAAACAACTAGCAGCTGCAAGTCTATAATTGCGAATTATTACAGCTCCATCATGAAGTGGGGTATTTGGATTAAATATTGTTACTAGTAGATCATAACTAGGAACAGCATCTAATTTGACGCCCCGATTAATATGATCTTGTAAACCTACATTGCGCTCAATAATAATAAGAGCCCCAATTTTTTCTGAAGCTAAAGAAGTAGTAGCTAATACAATTTCATCATAAAACTCACGACTAGTTTTAGGATCTTTTACAGAACGAAATCCTAACATTGGAAGACGAAAATTTTTGCCAAAGTGAGCTAATGCTGTGCGAATTTCTGCCTGAAATACTACTATAATAGCAATACCTAGGTATAGTACCGCGTTACGAACTACCACTTGTACTGTTTGTAATTGGAAGTATCCAGACATTACATAAAGGAAGGTAAAAAACAAAATACCATAAAGAATTTGTACTGCGCGGGTTCCACGTAAAAGTTTTAGGATCTCAAAAACCAATATAAACACTATCAATATATCCAGCAAGTCCCGCCATTGGAACTGCTGCAAAAACCTTGGTAAACTGATAGCGTAAATAAAGTTTATCATTTTTAGTTTAGTATTTTTACCGTATACCGGTTACTTTTATTAGGTGTTAGGAACAACTTAAAAACGCTTTAAGTAAAAAATAGTTTCAAAATCTAGATCAAAAAATTATAGATGGTTTAAGTGATAAAACTAAGCAAATCTAACTATGGTTCAAATAAATCCACAATATTTCTGCTAGTTATAGTTAATCTTAATAAGCAGTTGGCCGACCAAAAATTAACGGTTGCTATGATGGCAGAACTTGCTATTAGGTTGGTCTGCTAGTTTTGGGGCAAACAATCGATTGTCATAGTTTGCAGTTTTTACCTATTTTGCCTAGCTCTTATTGAAAATTCAAGAGTTAAT
The DNA here is from genome assembly GCA_039812885.1 of Blastocatellia bacterium. Taxonomy (GTDB): domain Bacteria; phylum Acidobacteriota; class Blastocatellia; order Chloracidobacteriales; family JADJPF01; genus JADJPF01. The sequence goes on along the minus strand of JBDIBI010000003.1, from coordinate 236,055 downwards.
GTAAATTTTTCAGGTAAAATTTTCGTTACCTATAATTTACCTATTAATTTATAGAACTATTAAAGCTACTAGTGATATTTAAATAAAATTTTTGACTTATATTTGTTTATAAATCCATCCACTAAAGGTAAAAACTTACTTTTTGAGGATTTTTATGTCTTTAGTGTATTTATCTAAAAAAGGGTTTTCCCTTTTAGAACTCATTCTTGTAGTAACATTGATCTTAATACTAATTTCCATTGCTTTGCCAAATTTATCTAGTGCTCTTAGAATAGCTCGTGAAACTAGAGCAATTGCTAACATTAAAACTCTAACTAACATACAACAAACTTTTTACACTAATAATAATAAATTTGCTGTTATAGATGAATTATTTACACAAAACTACTTAACTGCTCAACAATTTTTATATCTAAAAAACCCAACTAATTCTAAACTCTCTGCTACTGATACTATATCTGATGGTTACTACCTATATAGTTTTCGTTATAGTATTGATGCTAGTGGTTATAGTTTAGATGCTGACCCTAAAAAAGAAATTAGTAACCAATATAGGTTTTTCCGCTATCGTTTTAGTCGTTTAATTCAAAATAAAAATGCCTATTTTAATGATGATTTAATTTTCTTTGCTTTGCCTAGAAAAGATTTTTCATCCCCTGCTTCAAGTGCTTATCAACCATTAAATTAAATCAAAATTTATTTATTTAATAACTAATATATTACAAATCAAAGGTTTACATACTATGAACACACATTACAAAGTACATGGCTCTATCATTGCGTCAAGATTAAACTATATAGCTGATTGTTGGGATCTTGATAGCAAACAACTAATCATCAACCATTTACCTATTAAAGAAAAACTTATGATTAGAAATTCTTTTTTTGAAAATACTTGGTTTGATTTTTCTACCTTAACACTTATTGATCAAATAATTACTGATAAATTTGCCAATGGAAACTATGAAATTCTACATCAATTAGGTAGATACAGTGCTGAATATAGTTTCCATCGCTTGCCAATTCAACTATTAAATCAACAATTAAAAGAGCTTTTTACAAATTTTTCTCGTATTAATGCAATGTTTTATAATTTTGGTCAAATTCACTTAGCTAATTTTACCAACAACAGTCAATTTGGGCACGTTAGCCTACACTATAGTTACCCTCTAAATATCCCTAATACATTTTGTCTCAGTATGTTAGGGTACTTTGAAAGACTACTAGAAATGTTAGGATATTTTGTAATTAAGGTTTCTGAAACGAGTTGTGAACCTGAAATAGGGCTACATTCTTATGAAATCTACTGGCAAGCAATAACCCTAGAAGAATTATTTATTCCTGTAAAAGCTCTTCCAGTCACAAAAAACCAACCCACTTTTAGTGTAACTCAACAAATTACTAGAACTAACTCTAGAAAAACTACCAGCAATAATTTCCAAAAATTACCTGTTAAATCCTGGAAACTTGCTCAAGTTATTTTACCAGCACTAGTTATTTTATTAGGTTGTTTTTGTTTTACTCAAGCTAGTAAGCCTACCAACAGCAGTATTATTGATCACAACAAAATTATTTCTTATAAAAGTCTTAATAACAATGAATTAACTTTAAGTTTAGATTCACCTTATTTAATAATAAAGTCAACAAAAAGTCTTTCAAAAGTAGTTATAACAGCTTATGTAGATAATAAGTCTTATTCTTATAAAGCTTCTCATCTTGCTTCAGATAGAGTGTTAGAAGTAAGTTTAGGAGAATTTGCTTGTTCTAATGGTCAAGCTTTTAACCTAGAAAAACTACCAAATAAATTTATAATCTCAGCAAATTTAGGGAATAATTTTAAGGAGTATAACTTTTATAGTATCAATATCTAGAAAACCCTCTAAATCTACCAAAGTTTACCTTCTCCAACCCCACTTTTACCAACACGCAAAATTTCTGCTAAGTTAGTATAACGTTCGGCTGAATTTTGCTTTATAGCTTTTTTAATTGCTCCAGGCTGACCAACTAAAATAGCTAATTTTTTTGCTCTTGTCAGTCCTGTATAGACAATTGACCGATTTAACAAATTCCAATGCTGAAAGTGCATAGGCATAACTATCGCAGGATATTCACTCCCTTGTGATCTATGAACAGATATAGCATAAGCTAGTGTTAATTCATGCAAATCAGAAAAATCATAAGTAACTATACGTTCATTGAAGTTGATAGTTAGATTTCTATCTTCTAGATCGATTTTTACAATATAACCTATATCCCCATTAAATACTTCTAGTTGATAATTATTAACCTGTTGAATTACTCTATCTCCCACTCTATAAGTAGTAATCCCCCATTTAATTTCTGTTTTGTCTTCATTTGGTGAATTAATAGCTTCTTGCAGCATCAAATTTAGGTTAGTAGTTCCAAGGCTTCCACGTTTCATTGGAGCAAGCACTTGTATTTTTTCTGGTGGAATTTGAAAACGGCGTGGAATAGATTGTGTAACAATTTTAACCACTAGTGCATTTATTTTTTCTGGTTCTGTTTCCTCAACTAAATAACAATCTGAGCTAGCTTCTCCTGGGCGTACAAATTTAGGCATTTGAGCCTGATTTATCTCATGCGCATAGGAAATAATGTTGCTTGCAGCAGCTTGTCTAAAGACTTGTGTAAGTCGTGCTACAGGCAAGACATTTGATTCAATCATATCTTGTAGAAATTGACCTGCACCTACAGAAGGTAACTGATCAGCATCTCCAACAAAACAAATTTGTGCATCACTAGGAATTGCTTTTAGTAAATTATTAGCAAGTAAAATATCTATCATTGATGATTCATCAATAATAAAGAAATCTCCTTCTAGCAAGTATTCTTGGTTATGCTTAAAGGAAAATGTAGTAGGGTCAAATTCAAGTAATCGGTGAATTGTTTTTGCCTCACAATCTGTTACTTCTCCTAATCTTTGGGCTGCACGTCCTGTTGGAGAAGCTAACAAGACTTTTTTCTTCATTGCTTGAAGTAACTTAACTAAAGCTCTAACTGTAGTTGTTTTACCGCATCCAGGCCCGCCAGTTATAATACTCACTCCACTACTTACTACTTTAAGAACTGCATCTAACTGTTCTTGTGAAAAGCTAAACCTTTCTCTTTGGCAAAAGCGTTCTAACCAACTAATTATGCGATTTTTATCAGTAGCAACAGGATGATTAAAATTTAAGAGCCTCATTGCTACTGCTCTTTCAGCCAAAAACAATGGTGCAACATAAACAGCTTTAGGGATTTCTGGCACCTCAACACGATATAGTTCCTTAGTTTCTAACATTAAATCGATTACTGGAATAAAGCGTTGTTTTTCAGGGACTTCTAGTACAAGAGCAGCTGTTTCTAAAAGTTCTTCTTCTGGTAAAAAACAATGCCCTTCCTCAGTAGCTTCATATAAAACATGAGAAAGCCCTGCTCTTAGTCTTGCTTCTGAATCCTTAGCTAACCCTAAATTAAGAGCTATTTTATCTGCACTCTTAAAACCTATTCCATAGACATCTCTAGCTAGTTGATAAGGGTTACTTTCTATAGTTTTAATTGTATTATTTCCATATTGCTTAAATATTTTAACGGCAAAGTGTGAAGAAATATTATGAGAAGTAAGAAAAGTCATTATATTGCGAATTTCTTTTTGCTCTACCCAAGCTTTTTTAATCATAGAGAGCCTAACCTTAGAAAGTCCATGAACTTGAGTTAGACGTTCAGGCTCGTTCTCAATAATATCTAATGTTTCTAAACCAAATTCTTTAACAATACGTCGTGCTGTAACTGGGCCAACTCCTTTAATTAAACCTGATCCAAGATATTTTTCAATTCCTCCTAAAGTTGCTGGTCGAGTAATTTCATAGGTTATTACCTTAAATTGATAACCATAAGTAGGGTCATTAATCCAATAGCCAGCTAATCTAACATTTTCACCAGGATTTATAGAGCCAAAGCTACCTGTAATAGTAACTTCATCTAATGACCCTTTTACATCCAAACGCAAAACAGACCAACCATTAGTTGGATTATGAAAAGTAATTCGCTTAATTGAACCTATTAGTTCAACAAGTTTATCATTATTGTTAGACATTTTGATTTGCCTTAATTTTTGTTAAGAATTTAAGTATGCTAATTAAACCTACTAAAAACAAGACTTTTTTGCTTATTAACAGAAATTACCTCTAATAATCGTCTTTATTATTTCTATTGACATTTATTTATATTTTGTTTATATTTCATACAATAAAACTAGGAGTATTAACTATATGTCATTTAGTAAAGTTACCATTATTGGCAATTTAGGTTGTGAACCTCAATTAAAATACACTCCTCAAGGAAAAGCTGTTTGTGAGTTTACTGTTGCTATTAGTCAAAAGAAAAAAGAGACTAGTGAATCTAAAGAAGACACAGTTTGGTTTAATGTAACTGTTTGGGATCGTCAAGCAGAGATAGCTAGAACATATCTAAATAAAGGTAAACAGGTTTATGTTGAAGGCTCGTTACGTATTGAAGAATATAAAGATAAAACAGGCAAAAATAGATATAGCTTAGAAGTTACAGCTAGTCATCTAGAACTAATTGGAAACCGCCCTGAAAATCTATTTAGTGCTATTCCAGCTAGTGTTTCAGCTTAAAATATAAAAGGTGACTTTCAGTAATTACTTAAGCCACCTTTTATCTAAAATTTTGATTTTTAGTTGTAAGATTTTAGTTACAACACAAATTAGTTAAGCAAGTCTAAAAATCTAGTTTTACTTAACACGGCGATAATTTCCACCTGTACCTGGAGTCAAACCTTCTACTTTAAATTCACTAGGCCGACTAGTACTATCATAATGGCCTATATGAATATGAGGGCCACCAGTTGCAGTATAAGGACCATGACGAATCACCTCAAATCCTTTATCTAAAAGGCCACTACTCTTTAAGCGTGAAAAAACTTGAGCATCAGAAAGTCCATCAACATGAAGATCAACAGCTCTATGTTCTAAGTGAAGTGATGTTCTGCTTCCGCCTTTTGGTACAAAATCTCTATCTCCACTAGTAACAGTTATATGGCGACCAAAGAAATCTGCTACCTGTTGTAATTTATTTCTTAAAGCTGGATCTGAAACTTTTTTACCATTGTAACTGATGCTACCACTACCTCTACGAACCGAATCCGTACCATCATTAGCAGTATCAGGTTTAGTAGCTGGTTTCTCAGTTGGTTTAGCTGTTTGACCTTCATTTTTAGTGCTTTTACCACCTTGAGTTTCCTTGCTTTGATCTCCAGGTTTTATGTTAGGAGAGCCAGGTTTAGTAATTGGAGAGTTATTAATCTTATCATTAAAGGCACCTCTAGTTTCAGGCCCAAATATTCCATCAACTGCAATACCTTTACTTTCTTGAAAAGCCTTTAGTGCAGCTTCTGTTTTAGGGCCAAATATTCCATCTTTAGCACCTGGATTAAAGCCTGCTTTAGTTAAAGCTTCTTGTAAATGGCGAACATCTGTACCAGTTGCACCTTGTCTCAAAATATTGCGACTAACTGCTATAGGTTTTTCTTCAGGAGGTGCAGCAGATTTAACTGGCAACCCTTTAAGTCCACCAGCGTTGTTAGTAGTTTTAGCATTGTCAGCATTTTTGGTATTTGCGCTTTCAGATGGAGGAGTAGCATTTTTTACAGAAATCCCTCCAAGATTAGCGCCTGGTTTATTAACAACTTCTAAATGTAAAGAACCATTTATAGTGCTATCCAAAGAAGCTTTTTCATTTGCAGTACAAATATCAATGCGTGAAGTCCCTTTGCCAGTAAAAGCTCCACCTGTATCAACTACACGAAAATCTATAGGTCGGCCATATTTTTGCTCTAGCTCAGGAATACGTAGTTGTGTTCCATAAGGAAAGGCTTTGCTATCCATTGCTACTGATACATAAGGAGCACGCCCTGCAAGAAAGTCTTGAAGCGTATTTAATGGATTACCTTTTCGATCATTAAAACCACCTTCTAGTTTACTATTTGCAGGATAGTAACCTGTACCACGTGCTAAAAATGAGCTGTTATTATTGGATTTACTTAGATTGTTATTATTTAATTGGTTAGAACTATCTAAAGGGTTTGAATTTCCTATTTTCATAAGTCACCTTCTAAATTTAGAATTTAAATATTTGATTTTTGATTTAAAGTAAAAGTTTTTGGGAAAAACAATATAAAAATTAAGCAAGCCTAAATTGGAGTTAGCATTATAACTCAACTTTATCTATTTATGATAGAAAGAATCTAAAACCTCTTATTAATTTTCTCTTATGACTAAGATATTAGACTTTGAACTAGCATCAAGACTATTTTTCTAACCTTTTCTTATTATTTGGTATAAAATAGCTTAAAAATTCCTTCACACATATATAAATAAATTTCTTACATATTCTTGTATAAGCTCAATACTTAAATTGAGATGAGGAGAAGCTTGTGTTAGACGAGATTCTAAAAGATTTAGAAAAAGCTGCAACTGAAGTAGTTGACAGTGTAGTAGAAGTTTTTTTTGGGCCACCAGAAACACTTTCAAAACCAAGTCCAGAACGTATGGTAGAGTTGCCTCGAGATACTTTTGCCCATTCAGATGTTCAAACTGAATGGTGGTATTACACTGGACATTTACAAAGTGAAGAGTCACAGTTTGGCTTTGAGCTAGTTTTTTTTAAGCGCCAAACAGCTTTAGACCGTATTGGGAAAATCATTCCAATGCGAGTAATTACCCCTGTAAGCTATTATTCCCATTTTGCAATTACAGATATTGGAGCAAAACAATTTCGTTATGCTCATCGCCGTTCATTAGATGGAAGTAGACCTGCGGGCGCTTCTACAGATTGTCATAATGTCTGGCTAGATAATTGGCGAGTAAGAGAATTAAATAACCATCATATACTTACTGCAACAATGAATAAAACTCAGCTAGAACTAGTACTTAAGCCAAGTAAACCTATTGTTAAGCAAGGTCAAGATGGTTTGAGTTATAAAGATGCTGGAGAGGCGTCTTATTACCTTTCTTATACTAGAATGCAAGCAAGTGGAGAGTTATTTATTGGAGAAAAACATTATCAAGTTACTGGTACAGCTTGGATGGATCATGAATTTGGAACTTGGACAATGAAAGAAAAAATTCAAGGCTGGGATTGGTTTGCCTTACAACTTGATAATGATCAAGAAATTATGGCATTCTTTATTCGTGGTGCTGATGGTAAGCCTACTCCTTATTCAGAAGCAACTTTTATTGATTCTGATGGTTCAACTCGCCGTTTTAGTTTTGATGAATTTTCTATAATCCCTACAGGAGAATGGACTAGCCCAATTACTAATACTAGTTACCCTAGCGGTTGGCAACTACATATTCCTTCCCTAGGAGTAGAACTTAGTATTGAACCTGCTTTACGTTGTCAAGAGTTAGATACCCGTGGCTCAACAATGGTAGTTTATTGGGAAGGAGCAGCAACAGTAAGTGGAAGAATGCAAGAAAAATCTACTACTGGACGTGCTTATGTTGAGCTAGTTGGTTATGATAGATCACATGAGGATTTAACCTTATATGACTATTTTCTTAGTGAAGTACAGTATCGTAGTTTAGGGTTTTACTAATATTTAAGAAATCTTTAATTAATAAAACAAAGGTAAATTTTATGGCAACCTTAGAACGGCTTAAATTAAAACAGGCTCAATGTATTATATTGCCTAATGATCGCTGGCATTTGAAAGTTGATGTTTCTTTCCATAATCAAGTTTTTACAGGAGAATTAATTTCTTACTCCGAAGATAACAACTTTGAAGCTATGGCGATAGCAACATTAAAAGCTGTTTCTTGCCTATTACCTGAACATGTATCTATGAATTTAGCTGATGCTGGTCAAACTTATTCTTATAAAACTGAAATGGGTATTTTTATTGTAGTAATTCAAGTGGTAGAAGGCACAACAACCAAATATGTTTCTGGAAGTAGCTTGATCTCACTACCAATTATGCATGCACCTGTCAAAGCTGTTTTTAACGCAATTAACCGCACTTTAGTAAGACATTTACCAAGCTAAGCTAAACAAACACTTTCAGACATAATCTTCTAGGAGAAATACGCAGTGAGATTACTCTATATAATCTTAATTTTATCATTACTTGTTCAACCTACAATTTCTTATGGACAAAAAGCTAGTGGAGAAGAAAAAAAAGATCCTTTTAATGAAGCCACCTTTTTAGGGTTAAAACTTCGCTCTATTGGACCAGCTTTAACTTCTGGAAGAATTGTAGCTTTAGCAGTTGACCCTAACGATCGTAGCCAATATTACGTTGGTGTAGCTTCAGGAGGGGTTTGGAAAACAGTAAATGCTGGAACAACTTGGACACCTGTTTTTGACAATGAAGGTTCTTTTTCAATAGGTGCTATTGCATTAGATCCCAAAAATCCAGCTATAGTTTGGGTAGGAACAGGCGAATTAAATTCCCAACGTAGTGTTTCTTATGGTGATGGAATTTATCGTTCAGAAGATGGTGGAAAAAATTGGAAAAATATGGGACTAAAATCTTCTGAACATATTGCCAGAATTGTGATTGATCCTCGTAACAGCAATCATATCTATGTAGCTGCTCAAGGACCTCTTTGGGGGCCAGGTGGAGACAGAGGATTATTTAAAACTACTGATGGAGGAAAAACTTGGAAAAATGTTCTCTCTATCAGTGAAAATACTGGCGTAACAGAAATAGTACAAGACCCAGTTAGCCCTGATGTACTTTATGCAGCAGCCTATCAGCGTCGTCGTCATGTTTGGACAATGATTGATGGTGGGCCAGAAAGTGCTCTTTATAAAAGCACTGATGCTGGAGAAACTTGGACAAAGCTAACTTCCGGTTTACCTTCAGGAGATGTAGGAAGAATTGGTTTAGCTATCTCTCCAGTAGATAACAAAGTTATTTACGCTACTGTTGAAAGTTCTAACAAAAAAGGTGGGGTATTTCGTTCAACTGACTATGGTGCAACTTGGGAAAAACGAAATTCATTTGATGCTACTGCCTTTTACTATGCCCAAATAGTAGCAGATCCTAAAAATGTTGATCGAATCTACATAATGAATACTTTTCTGATGTATTCTAATGATGGAGGAAAGACTCTTACGCATATTACAGAAAAGTATAAACACGTAGATAGCCATGTAATGTGGGTTGATCCTAAAAACCCAAATTATTATCTAGTAGGTTGTGATGGTGGGTTGTATGAAAGTTATGATCGTGCTGCAACTTGGCATTTCAAAGGCAATTTACCTATTACACAATTCTATGATCTTGCATTAGATAATGAATTTCCTTTCTATAATGTTTACGGTGGAACTCAAGATAATTTTACTTTAGGCGGGCCATCACAAACTCGTAGCGCTTCAGGAATTACCAATGCAGATTGGTTTGTGACAGTTGGTGGAGATGGATTTCGCTCTCAAGTTGATCCAGAAGATCCCAATACCATTTATTCAGAAAGTCAATATGGTGGTTTAGTTCGTTTTGACAAACGCACTGGAGAGAATATTGGTATTAAACCCCAAGAAGGAAAAGGAGAACCTCCATTACGTTGGAACTGGGATTCACCTTTAATTATTAGCCCTCATTCTCACACTAGGCTTTATTTTGCTGCAAATAAGCTTTTTCGCAGTGATGATCGAGGTAACAGTTGGAAAGTTGTTAATCAAGAACTTTCCAGAGCAATAGACCGCAACAAACTTCCTGTAATGGGTAAAGTTTGGGGGCCTGATGCTGTAGCTAAAAGTGCTTCAACCTCATTTTATGGAAATGCCACAGCTCTAACAGAATCACCAAAAAAAGAAGGGGTTATTTATGTTGGAAGTGATGATGGTTTAATTCAAGTTACAGAAGATGGTGGAAAAAATTGGCGTAAGATAGAAAAATTCCCTGGCATTCCAGAAATGACTTATGTTAGTCGTCTATGTGCTTCTCAACATGATGCTGGTACAGTGTATGCAGGTTTTGATAATCATAAAAATAGCGACTTTAAGCCTTACTTACTTAAAAGTACTGATAATGGTAAGACTTGGAGTTCTATCACAAGTAACCTACCTGAAAATGGGCCAGTGCTAGCAATTGCCGAAGACCATATAAATCCTAACCTACTTTTTGTTGGAACAGAATTTGGTGTGTTCTTTACCATTAATGGTGGTCAAAAATGGATACCACTTAAAGGTGATTTGCCAACTATAGCTGTACGAGATATTGCTATACAAAAGCGAGAAAATGATTTAGTACTTGCAACTTTTGGTCGAGGTTTTTACATTCTTGATAACTACTCACCATTACGTAATCTTAAACCAGAGATGCTTTCTCAAGATTGTATAGTTTTTCCAGTGAAAGATCCTTGGTGGTATATTTTGGCTGAACCCTTAGGAGGACGAGATAAAGCTTACCAAGGTGACAGCTATTTTACAGCTGCAAATCCACCATTTGGAGCAACTATCACTTATTACTTAAAAGACTCTCTAAAAACTAAAAAACAACTTAGACAAGAGGCTGAAAAAGAAGCTGAAAAGAAAAAACAATCTCTACCCTACCCTAGTAATGATCAACTCCGTGCAGAGGATGAAGAACCTGCTCCAGAAATAATAGTTACTATAACAGATGCTAATGGTAATGTAGTACGTAAATTCACTGCCCCAACATCAGCAGGAATACACAGAGTAGCCTGGAACCTTCGCTATCCACCTACAGCTTCAGGAGAAGGTAGTGCAAGAGAAGATGAGTTACCTGCTAGCTCTTTAGTTATGCCAGGAGTTTATAAAGTATCTTTAGCTAAACGAGTTGATGGAGTGTTAAGCTCTATAGGTGAAACTCAAACTTTTACGGTTAAAGTTTTAGATGAAAAACTTGCTAATCAAAGCGATAGAGCAGCACATGTTGAATTCCAGAAAAAAGCAGCTAACCTACAAAAAGCTGTCAATGGAGCGCTAGAAAATGCTAATGAATTAAAATCTCGTTTAGCAAGTATCAAACAAGCCATTAAAGATTCCTACGCTCCTGACAGTAAATTAATGGATGATACTTTGGCTATAGAGAAAAAGTTGAATGAAATATTGAGACATTTGCGTGGAGATGTTTCTATAAGAGCCCGTAATGAAAATACTCCTATATCAATTGCAGAACGTGCTAGCAGTATTATAGATGATCAATATTTATCTACTGCTCCACCAACACAAACTCACTTAGATTCTTACAAAATTGCTTCTGAGGAGTTTACTGAAGAGTTAAATAAATTACGCACTTTATTAGAAGTAGATGTAAAAAACTTGGAAAAAGCATTAGATGAAGCTGGTGCACCTTGGACCCCAGGGCGTTTTCCTAATTGGAAAGATAAATAGATATAAGTTGTAAATAAGCTATTTTTTTATTAAATCAATAGGTCAAGAGAATTTTCTCTTGGCCTATTATTTTTTTTAATATAGGGAATATGCTTGTATACATTTTAAATGAAAATTCGTCTTAGTATCTTAGAACACAATAACTTATTTATACTTTCGGGAGTTACAACTTATGACGAATCTTTATCAAAATATTGGTGGTAAAAAGACTATAGATATAATAGTAGACAATTTTTATAACATCCTATCAAATGACAACAGAGTTAATCATTTACTCAATGATATTGACCTAGAATCACAAAAAATAAGAACTTTTCTATTTTTGACAAAATCAATGCGAGAAAAAGTGACTTATAACCAACCTCTCTCCAATAAATACATAACTCCAGATAAGTTAACGGAAGAAGAATTAGCTGTATTTGAAGAAGTTTGGATTAATGTATTGCTTGAAATGGACTTAACTATCTTACTACCTCTAGTGCGGCAAGGAATTGCAGTTTCCAAATGCCTTAAAAAAAGACTTGAATCTAATGATTAGTAGTTATACTAAATCATATTACTAACTCACGGATTAAATTTTATAGTTGGCATAAAGATTGCCATAAACCAAATTGTTGTGTTTTCTAGTAAAAAAGTACATAGACTCATATATTATTGATTTAATGGTAGCTTACCAAAATTATTTCAATAAATTTTTCTTTTTTAAACCAAACTAGATAAGCAAAATAATTTGGTAAAGGTAAAAATTTATGCTTAAACTGTTATCGTTTATAGAAAAGCTATCTAAGCCAAAGATCTGTATGATAGGTTTTCTGCTATTACTTTTGTTAAGCTGGTTAGATTATGTAACTAATGACTTATCTTTTCTAATATTTTACTTAGTACCGGTTTTTCTATTATCTTGGTTTGTAAATAAACAGGCAGGAAATATAATTGCTTTAGCTAGCACCTTGTTATGGGCTATAAATGATTTAATACCAAGTAGTTATCAATTTACATCTTTAACATTTTTCTGGAATGTTTCTAATAAATTAGCTTTCTTCCTATTCTTTAGTTATCTATCTTCTTCATTAAAAGAAGCACTTGAAAGAGAAAAAGAAATAGCTAGACAAGATCCACTAACTAATCTTGCTAATAGACGAGCTTTTTACATCATTGCAAATTCACAAATAGAGATTGCTCAACGCTATAACAAACCTTTAACACTAGTTTATATAGATTTAGATAATTTTAAGCAAGTTAATGATAAATTTGGCCATAAAGTAGGAGATAGATTATTACTAGCACTAGCCAATAGCTTACGCACAAACACCCGTAGTTCTGATACTGTTGCACGTTTAGGAGGAGATGAATTTGTGATACTTATGCCTGAAACTACTGCGAGTGAAGCTAAACTACTTATTGAAAGGTTAAAAATAGAAATACTCAAAACAATGAATAAAAATGCTTGGCCTGTTACAGCTAGTATAGGTGTAGTAACTTTCCTAAAATTTTCAGAATCAATAGAAGATATGCTTAATAAAACAGATTATTTAATGTATTGTGTAAAACAATCTGGCAAAAACAATATAACCTATCAAATATATGCCTAGAATAAACATTTAATATTAGATAAATAACTAGCTATTTTTTGTAAAAACCTCACAAACTTTAAAAACAATAAAGCGCCAACTAATTGGCGCTTTCGATTCAAGAAGTAGGGTTAAAAGAGGAAAGAACCCAAAATACTTTAAGGAGCTATCTAAAGAGATTCTCATAATTACTAGGTCTTACACCTAGATGTTTTCTAACTCAGCAATACAAACACTTCTTCAAAGCGACTAACTACTATTGCAAAATTACTACTAAATTTTGTTACTAAGTTTTAGCGACTTTCCACTTTTTGCAAACAAATTCTGTGCCAAAGCCAAAAAGCTCTATTAGTAGATATAACTTCATTTATTTGCATCTAAATAGTTTGTGTATTTGTTAAGCTGTGAAAAAAAGTCTCGCTTCTTTAGCACAAAGAGATATTTTGTCTCAGTTAAGTAGAAAATTTTTTAGTTTTGAGGAGTTTCGTCTAAATTAAAACCTAAACGTTCAGCCATACGATAAAGTGATCGCCTATCAACTCCTAGAATTTCTGCGGTACGAGTTCTATTATGTCCAGTTATGTTTAAAACATAAATTATATAACGACGCTCTAACTCATCTAGAGTAAATAAGTTACTAAATAGATTTTCAATATCTGAGTGTTTAGTTTTATTTTGATTAACTTGAGTTGCTTGAATTTTAGCTGGTAAATCATCTATTTCTAAAACATCACTACGAGCATGAAGAGCAGCAGCTTCAACAGCATTTTCTAATTCTCTAACATTTCCAGGCCAATTATAAGAACTCATTAAGGCTAAGGCTTCTTGAGACCAAGTCAAATTTCGTTTTAAGTCCTTAGCTGAGCGTTCTAAAAATTTTGTTGCAAGCAAGGATATATCAGAAACTCTCTCCCGTAAGCTAGGAACTTTTAGTGTAATTACAGATAAACGATAAAACAAATCTTCACGAAAATGACCTGCTTTAACTTCTGCTTCTAAGTTTCTATTAGTAGCAGCAACAACCCTAACATCAACCTTTATAGGCTTACTAGCCCCAATACGACGAATTTCTCCTTCTTGTAAAGCACGAAGTAATTTGACCTGCATAGCAGGAGAAGTTTCACCTATTTCATCTAGAAAAAGAGTTCCTCCATTAGCTAGTTCAAAAAGTCCCGCTCTATCTGAAGCCGCACCAGTAAAACTACCTTTAGTGTGACCAAAGAGCTCAGCTTCTAAAAGTGTCTCAGCTATTGCACCACAATTAACTGGTACAAAAGGAGCTTTTGCCCTAGGACTATTTTCATGGATGGCACGAGCAATTAACTCTTTACCTGTTCCAGATTCGCCCATAATTAAAACCGTAGAATTAGAAGGAGCTACCCTAGCAAGTTGAATAAAAAGTGACATCATAGCTGAACTACGGCCAAGAATACGGGTATCAATCCATTTTTCTGTTTTTGAGGCTTGAGTTTCTATTTCTGTAACAGGTTTAATTGCTTTTTCAGCTATTTTAAGCAAATCTTCAACATCAAAAGGCTTACTTAATAGTTCCCAAGCTCCTTCTTTTTCAGCTTTTAGAGCTATTTCAAGAGAACCAAAAGCAGTAATTAAAATAACAGGAATTTTTGGAAATTCATGCAAAAGATCTAACCCTGTAGAATCTGCCTCTAAGTTTATATCACTCACAATTAAATCAAATTGTTCTTGATTAAAAAGGTTTCTAGCTTGATCAGGTGTTTGAGCCATTTTTGTTTGCCAACCATTATCCTCAAAAACCTCACACATTAATTCACAAGCAACTTTATCATCATCTATAATTAATACTTTTTTCATACGCAATATACCTATTTATTATTTTGCTATAAGTTCTTCTTTAGAAATAGATACAGGTAAGCAAAGTCTAAAAGTAGTCCCACTACCTTCTTTTGTATCAAACTCAACTCGCCCATTATGTTGATGAGCAACTTGTTGAACAATAACTAATCCTAAGCCTGTTCCTTTTCCTAACTCTTTTGTGGTGTAAAGAGGATCAAAAATTTTCTTAGCTATATCTTGACTTATTCCGCTACCTGTATCTTCCACTTTTATAACAATTTCATCACTAATAGCCTCATAAGTAGTTGTAACATTAATTTTTCCATTATCAGTCGCATCTAGAGCATTATTTAATAAATTCAAGAGAGCTTGTTCTAATTTTTCTTTATTTGCAGAAACTATTGGGAGATCTTTTGCTAGAAACATTTCTAGCTTAAGCCCTTTTTCTTCAATATTAGGAGCAATTGCTTGGCAAATTTTTTCTACTAAAGAGTTAAGTTGAATTTCTTCTTTTTCAAGGTTGCTAACACGAGTGCGATCCAACATATTTCTTACAATTGTTTCTATACGTTTAACTTGTTCTATAACAATTGCTAATTTCTGACTAGCTTTTTCATCAGCAGAGAATTTATTTTTTAACAACTTTATATGTCCATTGATGATATGAAGTGGAGTTCCAACTTCATGAGCAAATTGAGCAGCAGTTTGCCCAACAGCTGCTAAACGTTCTAATTCTGAAGAATAACGAGTAAGTCTCCAAAGTTCTCTAGTTGTTCTAGCAATTTCTTCTGCTAAATGTTGTTGATATTCCTCACGTTCTTTAGACATTGTTTTTAGCTGTGATATCATCTGGTTAAATTTACTAGTAAGTACCCCTATTTCATCAGGGGCTCTAACTTCAACAGCTAAAGATAAATTTCCTGATTGACTACTTTGCATTGCCAACAATAAATTAGAAATTGGTTTATAAATCCAACTATTCATCACTAAATAAAAGCTAATCAGTGTAACAACTATAGCTAAAGCAACTAACATCAACAAATAATTGGTTATATCTGCAATAGTTTTTAGTGAATCATCTAAGGTAGAAATTATTTCAACTGCTCCCATAACTTCTACTACTTTTGTTTCTCTATTTCTACCAATTATCGGAACAACTACTCTAAAATACCTGGCTTCAGGGATTTTTAAGTCTTGACGTATAGTTTCACGTTGCTTTATTGCTAAAACCTCTTCTTGAAGAAAAGGAAGGTTAGGTTTACTTTCTTCTGCTGAAGCAACTTCAACCAAGGTAGTATCTACTAGTCTATATACTTTTACTAAAGTAAATGTATATCTCATATTTTTTACTAGCTTGGCCTCGCGACTTACCCTATCAATATCCATATTGCGAGGTTGTTCAGGCTGGCCAGTTTCTGTTGCTAAACTAACAGCAGCAAGTTCTATCTTTTCTTTTTTCTCTAGAATAATTACATTAGAAATTTTTTGTATTAATGGTACAACCGCTATTCCTAAAGTAGTAACCATAATTGCAACAGTTAATAAAGTTACCTTTACATATAGTTTTAGTGGTTTCACTTTTTTACTCCTAATGTATCAGCTAATAAGCATAATTTTATTTGTTAGGAACACTTTTTGTTTAGCTCATAAAATAAAACTTTAACTTGTTAGAGGTTATTTATGTTATGGGTTCCTATTTTATTAGCTTTAATTACAATAATAGTTGTATTTTTCTATGATAAAAAAGGGTCTATTGCTGAAATGGAACGTTATTACCAAGATGATGACCATACTTGTAATAAATTTTCTAGCAATGATGAACCTTCTAAAACAAAAAATTTATAAACTGTTCTCAAGCAATTTTCTTACCACAACGAGACAAATTGCCACACTTTAAAACTGATATCTTCCTTACTAAAAATATATTTTATAATCTTTTCTAAAAGCTTATATTATTTAATAACTATTAATTGCAACAGCCCTAACAAATTGGTACAGTATTTGCTAATTTTAGAAAACAACTAAAGATTTTTTAATCTACAAAATGAGGTAGAAATTCATCTACTTGTGATGTTTGCTAACTATCTGGTATATAAATGGTTAGGGTAAATCATATTATTCATAACCATAATTAGTCTTCAAAAATATATGTATTATTTGGCTAGTAAGATACTTAGCTAAAAGGAGAATTATATGAAATACATTTTTGCTGTGTTTTTTATTTTGTTTAGTCTACAAGTAGCAAATGCTCAAGAAACTACACCAAGAGTAGAAGTTTTTTCTGGATATTCTTATTCTCGTGCAACTACACCGATTGGTGGAACAGGAACAATAACTCCTTCAACCAATAGTGGTTCCATAATTACAGGATCAAGAGCTGACTATAATGGGTTTACCATATCTTTTACTGAGAATATGAATAGTAAGATTGGACTTACACAAGAATTTGGTGGGTTATACCGTTCTGGTCAAGGTTCTATATATCCCTACTTATTTGGGCCAAGATTTAACTTGTATCACTCAGCAAAATTTACTCCTTTTGTGGAAACTCTTGTAGGTGGAGCTAAAGGAAATGGAAATAGTGAATTGTTAGGCGCTTCCTTCCCTGTAAAAACAGACAACTCTTTTGCCTTAGAATTAGGTGGAGGAATGGATTATAAACTTAATGACAAAATATCTATGCGTCTCATACAAGCAGACTACTTCCAAACACATTTTTTAGGTAACACACAAAATAATTTGAAACTTTCTGTTGGATTTATTTTACCTTTTGGTAAAAAATAGTAAGTTAATCTAGCAGTATCTTTATAGCTAAAAGAAGCATTCTCTAAACATTAATATTGGTGCTTCTTTTAGCTATAAAATTTTTTTCAGCTAAACAATCGTTTGTTTTGTATTTTTTCTTGTTTTCCTCTTTATTTTGCCGTATTTTTTATATTTTACATACTTTTTCATTTTACTGTTAGCACTATAGTAATATAGCTAATAAAGTATCTGTCACAACATCAAATTGTTAGGATTTGAGAATATTTATTTATGGATATAATTAACAAAACTAGTCTTACAGAAGAAAATTTTCTAAAACTAAAACTCATAATACCTAACACAACTTCATTGTTAGATTTGATGTCTTGGACAAGTAAAAAAAAGATTTCTGTGGTAGATGTAATTAAACAAGATGAATATAGTCTTGATGTTATTTTTTCTGTAAACAATTTATTTATAATTTGTGGAACAACTTGACTTGGAGCAATTACTAGCATCTCCGTGTGGGATCATCTACCAACTGCTGATGAATTATTGCAAACACGTTTAAGTTTGGGTTGGCAACCTACACCATCTCTATTAAAAAGTGGAGAAGAAATTTTAGGATATGCCGCTTGTACTAGACAATCTAATAATATCTTGCTAGGTTAACTAACCTTCACTTAGTATTTTTTAATGCTAGATTTTGGATTAGTTTATATAGCTATAGCATAATTATTCCTGGGAGTTTTATTTATGGTATTTCGTAGAGTTATTTTATGTTTTATTGCTGTTTTTTGTTTAATTTCAACCAACAACCTACTTATTAATTCAGCACATTCAACGCCAACAAAACAAACTAATGAATATAAGGAAATAGTATTAAGTGATATTGTTAATACTCAAGAAGGCCCTGTAAGAGGAGAAGTAGTAGATAATTCTATAGTATTTCGTGGCATTCCATATGCAGCACCTCCAGTTGGGCCGATGCGTTGGAAAGCTCCTCAACCAGCTGAAATGCGTTCCAGTGTTTTAGATGCTATAAGTTTTGGTTCTCCCTGTGCTCAACCAAGAAATGGTGTCATAAAAGGAAATGAAGATTGTTTGTTCTTAAATATTTGGACACCTAAAGTTAAGGAAGCTAAATTAAGACCTGTAATGTTTTTTATTCATGGTGGTGGTAATATTACTCAATCTGCCGATGAATTAAACAATGGTAGCTTACTTTATGATGGTCAACCCTTAGAAGAAAAAGGTGGAGTTATATTAGTAAGTATAAACTATCGTCTTGGGCCATTAGGATTTTTAGCTCATCCTGGTTTAACAATGGAAGATACAAACCGTACTTCTGGTAATTATGGAATATTGGATCAAATTGCTGCTCTTCGTTGGGTACAAAAAAATATTGCTAATTTTGGTGGTGATCCTAATAACATAACAATTTTTGGTGAATCTGCTGGTGGTAGTGATGTTTCTACATTGGTTGCTTCTCCGCTAGCAGCTGGATTATTCCAAAAAGCAATAATTGAAAGTGGGTTTCCTTTCTTAGTTAAACGCTACTTAAGCGATAGTGCTTCTAGTCCTAGAGGCATTTCTGCCCAAGATTATGGGTTAAAAATTTCTACAGCTCTAGGTTGTGATAAAGCTAGTGATCCAATTGCTTGTTTACGTAGTAAAACTCCTAGCGATTTGATAACAGCAATTCCTCCAGATCAAACAGCAGATGTAGCAGGCACTACAGGAGTACCTTATGGTGCTAACGTCGATGGTTATGTATTACCAACAACTACAGATCAGATTTTCATTAAAAACCAACAAAATAAAGTAAGCTTAATGATTGGCACCAACAAAAATGAAGCCTTAGGTTTTATTGGTGGTATCCCATTAGATACAGAAGGCCAATATAAACTAACATTACAAATTCTTTTTGGTGCAGCTTTTAACGATGTAGCAAAACGCTATCCTGTATCTGATTATCCTAGCCCACGTTTAGCTTTAGATGCTGTAGTTACAGATAAATTCTTCTTCTGCACTACTCGAACAGGTTTCCAATCTCTAGCTGCTAATAAAGCCAAGCTTTTTGTCTATCTCTTTACACATGCTCTAGAATCCAAAAAAGCAAATGGAGCAGAACATGGTATAGAACTACAATTTGTTTTTAACACATTAACCAAGGTGAATGCTGTAGCTCCAACAGCAGATGAAGTTAAACTATCTGAGTTAATGTTACAATATTGGTCTAATTTTGCTAAAAATGGAGATCCTAATGCTAGTGGACTACCTCAATGGCCTCTTTATAAGAAGAATGGAGACAAAACTTTTGTTTTAGATACAACAACTAGCACTGTTAAAGGATACAGAAAAGATTTTTGTTCTTTCTTGTCAAAAATTAAAATACCTGGAACAGAATTACCTGCTTGTGGTTGTGAGTAAACCCCCTATAATCAAGGGTTAATCTCTATTAACCCTTGATTATACACTACTTAACTACATAAATATTACACCTATAGGTTGAGTTTCTCACATAATTCTATCAACTAACTTATTCCTCATAAAACCACCTTAGATCATGCTATTTTTTATAAATAATATTTTTGATTTGGTAATTTTTATTTGAAAATATTTGGTTTGTCTTTACCAACAAGTGCTATAATGGCTGATCTATTTTGCAAATAACTTATTTTCTAAAATTAATAAATAACAATTTTTAATTTTTAGCTATAAGTTTAATCACACATGGAATCACAATAATATGTCTTTAACTAAATATGAAGAAAAACAAATGATGGTAACTTCCGAAAATAGTTTATTCAAAAAACCATTTACTTTATCAGTAATAATGCCAGTGTATAATGAAATTCATACTATTCAGGAAATTATTAACAGGGTACGTGCAATAGATATAAAAAAAGAAATCATCATGGTTGATGATGCTTCTAAAGATGGTACAACCAACTATTTGCGAGAAAAAGTACAAGACAAATATCCTGATATTAAAGTTTTCTATCATGAGAAAAACCGTGGTAAAGGGGCTGCTATACGTACAGCAATAGAAAAATGTACTGGTGATTACATAATTATCCAAGATGCAGACCTTGAATATGACCCTAAAGAATACTTTGTTTTACTTGAACCATTATTAGATGGTCGTGCAGATGTGGTGTTTGGCTCTCGCTTTTTAGGTGGCCATGGAGCTAGAAGAGTTCACCTATTTTGGCATAGTGTTGCAAATAAAATACTTACAACCCTATCTAATATGATGACCAATATCAACTTAACCGATATGGAAGTTTGTTATAAAGTCTTTAAGACAGATATTCTAAAGAGTATCAAGTTACGTTCTGATCGTTTTGAATTTGAGCCAGAAATCACAGCCAAAGTAGCTAAAAAACGCTGTAGGATTTACGAAGTTCCTATTTCCTATAGTGGTCGTGATTATTCAGAAGGAAAGAAAATAGGCTGGAAAGACGGTGTAACAGCACTTTGGTCTATTTTGAAATACAAATTTATAGATTAGCTTAAGCCTTAATAGATATTTATTTTGAAAGCCTAGTTTTGCAGAAAACTAGGCTTTTTGTACTTTCAATAAACTTGTATAAATTTAGATCAAGGCTGATTAATTTTTGTAACTGATTAAAATAACAGGTAGTTTCAAGGTGGGCCCTCCAGGATTCGAACCTGGAACCAACAGATTATGAGTCTGCTGCTCTGACCGTTGAGCTAAGGGCCCCAATAAATGTAGAACTTAATGATGAGTATTTTTATCAAAAAATCTAAGCTTGTCTGTTGAAGGCACGCATTATTACATAGTTAATTTGTAACTTCAACCCATTATAGCAGAACTTAAAACAAAATTTTTCCTTCTTGATTTAGCGAACCTATTATTTTACTAAAATACTTATTTATTAAATTTTCCTTTAACCCTGTTTTTCCTACATTTCTAAGTTGCGACTTGATGTTTATCAACCTATTATAAGAAATACGCATCCCAAAAATATCTTGTAGATTAATAACATAGCAGCTTAGGATAAAAGTTATGGAAAATTTAAATCCTTCTCTTTCCAACTCTACTAATACTAGTTCAGCAACAATACGTCATGAACTAATTGGCCAAACTATAGCGGAAAAATATAAAATCACCCGTCTATTAGGTCGTGGCGGAATGGGTGCTGTGTATGAAGGTCAACATTTGTTACTAGAAAAACAAATAGCTGTTAAGGTTATGTCTGCTGAACTAGCTGAAGATAAATCTGCTCTTTCTCGCTTTATCCGTGAAGCTAAAACTGCTGCTAAATTAGAACATCCTAATGCTGTAACAATTCACGACTTTGGCATTTGGCAGGATACTACGGCTTATATCGTAATGGAATATATTAATGGTATTTCACTACGTGATTGGCTTAGTAAAAATAAAGTTGTTCCTCCATTACAAACTATTAAATGGTTATTACAAGTTTGCAATGCTGTTGCAGCTGCTCATGAATGTGGAATAATTCATCGTGACTTAAAACCTGAAAATATAATGCTAAAGGAATCTGGTACTAGTGATCCTTTGATTAAAGTAGTAGATTTTGGTCTAGCTAAAGTAATCAAAGATGAAGAAGCTTCTACTAATAATCTTACTAAAACAGGTGAAGTCTTTGGAACTCCTTACTATATGGGGCCAGAATTCTATGATAATGAAGTTGTAGACCATCGTGCAGATATTTATGCCTTAGGCATTATAACCTATGAAATGCTATCTGGCCGTCCTCCTTTTTATGGAACAATAGAAAAAATCATTGCAGCACATTTATTTCAAGAAGCTAAACCCTTAGCAACAGTTACAGGAAATTCAGAGTTAGAAGCTTTTGATAAATTAATAGCTATGTCACTAAAGAAGAAAAAAGATGAAAGATTATCTTCTGCTGGTGAGTTTATTAAAGAGCTTAGAAATATTCTTGCCAATAATTCTTTTTCTATAACTGAACAAGAAGCTAAAACTCTATATTCTGCTGAGATTATACCAGTACCAACTAGTGTTCAAAAAATTGATGCTACTACAGCTAGTCAAGTTCTTACAATTGCTAGTAATGATTCATCCAATATCAATATTGAGGCTCAAAACTTAGGTAAAGCCTCAATACCTCCAACATCTAAAATGGTTTCAGGACAAGTAGAAAAACTTGAATCAGAAACTTCCATGAAAACTCTACAAGGTAATTTACCTACAACTAAAATGACAACTTCTGAACAAATTTTAGTTGATAGTAACCCTACAAATACCTTATCAAACACTAATCTAGAAAAAAATCAATTTCCTACTCAATTAAATCAACCCAGCAGTTCTTCTATTAAAAAAGTCCCTATAGCTATAGGGACAGCAGCACTAGTAATATTAGGTATTGGGGGAACATGGTATGGATTACGTAATCAAACTAGCAATGCAAATCCTATAAATAACCCTATTTCTGCACCATCAACAAACAATAAATCAAGTAATCCAGCTAAAATTGAAACTAAACCTGTAGTTGAACCCTTACCTGACACAACTAATGAAGAAAATAAAGATGAAGCCAATAAAGATAAAAACGATGACAACGCAGCTAAAGCAGAGGATTCTCAAGCTAAAGATAACGACAAAAAGCGTTTTATAAAGAAAGATAATCAAACAAAAAGGCAAAATGAAAAAATTGCCAAGGAAAAGAAAGATAATAAAGGTGTCAAAGGTTTTGTTAAGAAGATTTTTGGTATTAAATAACCAATTAAGTACTTAGCTTAGTTTTCTCTAAGAAAATTTACTAGTATTTCATAAAATTCTGTTGGAGCTTCAGCATGTACCCAATGTCCTGCTTTAGGTATAGTAACTAGTTTTGCATTAGTAAATAATGAGTTAATAAGTTCTAAGTCTGAGTTTTGAATATAAGGTGATTTTTCTCCACGAACAAATAAAGTTTCTTTAGAAAAAGGTTTATCTGTAGTAATAGCCTTATTTAACTCAGGATAATTTTTTTTAATTCCATTTAAATTCATCTTCCAAGAAAAAATACCTTCATCATTTAAGTAAATATTTTTTAGTATAAATTGACGTACAGCAAAATCTGGGACTTTTTCTGCTAAAGAATTATCTATTTCTTTGCGGTGAGAAAAACTTTTTAAATCAATTGTGCAAAGAGTTTCTATAAGCTGCAAATGACCTGGTGGATAGGATTTAGGAGCAATATCAGCTACAATTAATTTTCTTACCTTCTCTGGATAAGTAAATGCAAATTGCATAGCAGTTTTTCCACCCATTGAATGACCTAAGATATATGCATTAGTTAAATTTTGTTGCTGCATAAAATCATATAAATCTTGAGCCAATATTTGGTAATTAAACTCATCAGTATGTGGAGAGCGGCCATGATTGCGTTGGTCTAGAGAAAAAACCTGGTAAGTTTCAGCAAATTTTTTGCTTAAAGTATGCCAATTATCAAGTGAACCAAATAAACCATGAAGAATAATCAATGGATATCCAGTACCATAATTTAAATAATTAAGTTGCATAAATTTTTCTTACTTTTCCTAACAATTCTTTTTTAGTATGGAAAACTTACTAGAAAATCTAATACAATATAGGACTTTCGCCAAACCCACTAATTTAGTCATATAAAAAAGCTATATTAACCTGGCAAGAATTCTTAAGGCAAGCATTGTTAAACTAGGAGGAAAAGAGAGAATGCGATTGTTTGATTTTTTTGATTATAACGCACGTGAATTTGGGGATGTTGTATATGCTATACAAGGAAACAAAGCACTAACTTACCATCAAGCTTTATTAGCAATAAATCAATTTGCTAACACTTGTATTAGCAATGGTTTACAAGTAGGTGATCGCATAGCAATACTCTCAAAAAACAGTATTGAGTATTTACTATTTTACTATGCTGCTGGCAAAGCAGGTTTAGTTCCTGTTCCTCTTAACTTTCGATTAGCACCACGTGAATGGGTTTATATTATTAATGATTCTGGAGCAAAAGTAGTCTTTGCTTCTGCTGCTTATATTGATGCAATTGATGAAATTCGTTCTGAACTGAAAAATGTTGATACTTTTGTGGCAATTGAGTCTCCAGAAAAAGAAGGTTGGAAGGATTACTATAAATGGCTTGAAGGTCACTCTACAAAAGCTCCTAAGCTTAATGTTGAACATTCATTTGATGCTTATCAAATGTACACAAGTGGAACAACAGGCCATCCAAAAGGAGCAGTAATTTCTCACAATGCTGTTAGTCATAATGTAATCCAAACATCAGCATTTCTTGAATGTCAAAGAGGAGAAAAATTCTTAATTGTCGCTCCGCTTTATCATGCAGCTGCGGCTGTAAGTAGTTTTATTTGTGCATTTAAGGGAAGTACCATTTATTTGCAGGAAGACTTTAATCCTGGTGATGTAGTTAAAGCAATTGTTCAAGAAAAAATTATTCACGCTACTCTTGTACCAGCTATGATTCAAGCCTGTTTAGTTTATGTCCCCAATATAGCTCAGTATGATTTCAGTAACTTACGTTATATAGCTTATGGTGCTTCGCCTATTTCAGAAAATACTTTAAAAACAGCAATGCAAGTTTTCAAATGTGATTTTATTCAAGTTTATGGTATGACCGAGGCTACCGTGGCTTTAACAGCACTACTTGCAGAGCCACATAGAATGGCATTACAAGGTAAACCTCAATTACTTCTTTCTGCTGGACGACCAATACCTGGAACAGAAATTCGCATAGTTGATTTAGATGATAATGATGTTCCAATAGGGACTACAGGAGAAATAATTGCTCGTGGGCCTCAGCTAATGAAAGGATATTGGAATAAACCTGAAGCTACAGAAGAAACTCTGCGCAACGGTTGGTTACACACTGGAGATGCTGGTTATATAGATGAAGATGGTTTTCTCTATGTCCAAGACCGAGTCAAAGACATGATTGTTTCTGGTGGGGAAAATGTTTATCCTCGTGCAATTGAAGATGTACTTTATCAACATCCTGCCATTGCAGATGCGGCAGTCATAGGCGTTCCAGACGAAAAATGGGGTGAAACAATCAAAGCACTTGTTGTACTAAGAAAAGATCAAACAATAACTAGTGAAGACCTAATTAATTATTGTCGTACTAGATTAGGTGGTTTTGAGTGTCCAACATCTGTAGATTTTATTGAAGCTTTACCCCGCAATCCTAGTGGTAAAGTGCTAAAACGCCAACTACGTGAACCTTATTGGGCAGGATATAAACGAAGAGTTTCTTAATCCTTGCACTATTTCATCAACATTGGGTTGGAGTTTCTTGCTCCCCAGATTGCGTTTTGTGAGCCCATTGCACTTGTGAGCCTAGATTGGGCTCGTTTCTTTGATCCCCAGGTTGCGCTCGTTTCTTTGATCCCCAGGTTGCGCTCGTTTCACTCGCTAAAACCTGGGGCTAATATGGGTTGAACTAATATGAATAATTGCAATTTCTTCAAATGTTCTATTTAATATTATTTTAATATAGTATTCCAAATAAAAGAGGCGAAAAATAAAGGATTTTTATTGATTCTAAAAGAGTTATTGCCTAATAAATCCGTCTCTTTTGGTTGTTATACTATAATTGAAATAGCTCAATTCTAAATTCGTCAAACCCATATTAGCCCCAGGTTTTAGCGAGTGAAACGAGCGCAACCTGGGGATCAAAGAAACGAGCGCAATCTAGGGCTCACAAATGCAATGGCTAGAAATGTCCATAACTAATTATTGAATTGTGAGAACAATTTTTCCTATATTTAGGTTTTCTTGCATTTCTTTGTGACCTTGTTCAACCTCTTGCCAAGAAATAACTTTATCTATAACTGGAACAAAACAGTGGTCAGAAAATCTAGGTAGAGCAAATTTGGCAAATTCTTTTGTCAATGCAATTTTATAGTCTAGTGAGCGGTTACGTAGTGTAGTACCAATAATTTGCAGACGTCGTCTTAAGATTTCATAGATGTTAACTTTTTCAACTACTCCTCCGCTCATAGCAGAAATAATTATTAATTTTCCGTCTAATGCCAGTGAATTTATGTTTTGTTGCCAATAGTCAGCTCCAACACAATCTAAAATTAGATCTACTCCTTTGCCATCTGTTAGTTGTTTAATCTTAGCTTCAAAAGATTCATTGTTGTAATTAATTGCTGCTTCAGCACCTAGAGAAACACAGACTTTTTGTTTTTTTTCTTTGCCTACAGTAACAAAACACCTTACTTCCATTTCACTTGCAATCTGAATAGCTGCTGTACCAACACCACTTGCACCAGCATGTATTAAAACACTATGTTCAGCTTTTAGTCCTCCGATAAAACATAATGCTTGATAAGCGGTTAAAAAAGCTTCTGGGATTGCTGCAGCAGATTCAAAAGAAAGACTTTCAGGAATAGGCATTGCCATTTCAGCAGGAACATTTACATATTCTGCATATCCTCCACCAGAAAGCAGTGAAAAAACTTTATCTCCTATTTTCCAGTTTGTAACCTGATTACCAACTTGGACGACTTCTCCAGCCATTTCTAGCCCAAGAATATTAGAAGCTCCTGGTGGAGGTGGATATTGTCCTCGCCTTTGTAAAAGATCTGCCCGGTTAAGTGCAGTAGCATGAACTCTTACAAGCAATTCATTTTCTTTGATATTAGGTGTATCTACATAACCAATATAAAGTGCTTGTGTTTCTTCATTAACTAAAATTGCCCTCATTTTTATCCCCTAACTAAAAATTTTTACCTAATTGTTACCAACAGAAAAATTTTTGCAAGAACAAAGATTTTTTTTGAGCTTTTTTCTATTTTTACTGTGCGTTATTAAAGTGAGATAAAATTCTTATTTAGTTATTTTGTAGATTAAGCTAATCACATCTAGGAGATTTAAATAATGGTAGGCACTAGTGATGTTACTAAGCTACTTCTTGATTGGAATAGTGGAGATAAAAATGCATTAGAAAAGCTTTTACCTATGATTTATCAAGAATTACACTTATTAGCCTCTCGTTACTTGCGCCGTGAACGTGCTAACCATACCATTCAAACTACAGCTTTAGTACACGAAGCATATCTTAGACTTATAGATCAAAATCAAGTAGAGTGGAAAAATCGAGCCCATTTCTTTGCCATTGCAGCACAAATGATGCGTCGTATTTTAATAAATTATGCTCGTGATCAACATGCAGCAAAACGCGGTGGACATACTATCAAAGTAGCTTTAGATGAAGCTATTGCTCTACCAAATATTCAAGATCTAGATATCCTAGCCTTAGATGAAGCCCTTGAACAATTAGCCAAAACTGATGAACGTAAAAGTCAGTTAATTGAATTATGGTTTTTTGCTGGTTTAACCCTAGAAGAAACTGCTGAAGTATTAAATATTTCCCTAGCTACAGCAAAGCGAGATTGGACATTAGCAAGAGCCTGGCTATATCGGACAATCAAAAAAGGAGCATAAGTATGAAATCCCAACAATGGCAAAAAATCGAAGAAGTTTTTCATAATGCAATTGCTCAGTCTCCTAGCCAAAGACAAGATTACTTAAGACAAATTCAGCTTGAAGATCCAACTTTATGTAAAGAAGTAGAATCACTTATAGCTTTTTCAGATGAAGCACAAGATGCAGGTTTTCTAAATGCTCCTGTAGTTACAACCAATAATCTTTGGTCAATAGACAAAATTATAGGTCAAATTATTGATGAAAAATATCGAATAGAAAAACTACTAGGCCAAGGAGGAATGGGAGCTGTATATTTAGCAACTCATCTTGGCACAGGTAGACTAGTAGCTATAAAAATTATCGCTCCTCAGTTTATGGGATACAAAGAGTTTGTAGAGCGATTTAAGAGGGAAGCAGAAGCTACTGGACGATTACGTCATCCTAATGTTGTGAATGTTACTGATTTTGGCTTTGCTTCTATGAATTCTGACAAATTGGCTTATTTAGTGATGGAATATCTTAATGGTACTACACTAAGTAAATTAATAGAGGAGAAAAAACAATTACCTTTAGAGCTTATAATAGACATAGTCGAACAAATGTGCTTAGCTGTAGAAGAAGCTCACAAAAGTGGCATTATTCATCGAGACTTAAAGCCTGATAACATTTGGTTAGAGCCTAATGGTAGAGGTGGTTATAATGTTAAAGTATTAGACTTTGGCTTAGCTAAGCTACGTGATATTCCTAGTCTACAAAATACCCAATTAACTTTGCTAGAAAAACTTGAGATTATTAAGAGTGCTCCTTCTTTTATAAATTCTTTGCAAAATAATGCCACACAACAAAATTTTAAGTCCATAAGTGAAAACAGTACACTTTACCAAATTAATGATGGTTTATCAGTCGCAAATATTGATATAAAAAAAGATGTTGTCACACATGGAAATGTTTCACCTGAAACTGTACCAGTTTGGTTAACCCGTGCAGGAATGATTTTAGGAACGCCTCTTTATATGTCTCCTGAGCAATGTCATGGCAAAACGCTAGATACTAGTTCGGATGTTTATAGTATTGGAGTAATCACGTATCAAATGATTACTGGAGATACTCCATTTACAGGAAATCTCGCTGAACTCACAGCTAAACATACTAATATGCCCCCAATAGCAATTAAGGAGAAAAGAAAAGATTTTCCAGAAGCAGTAAGTGAATGTGTTATGACTGCACTAGCAAAAAATCCTGCGGATCGTCCTAAGAGTGCAATTGCTTTTGCTACAACCTTGAAGGCTAGATCTCAAGGGGAGATTTCATTGATTCGTCAAGCAATTTCTATCTACAGCAATAATTTTCTTAGTTTATTAATAGCTAGTAAAATTGCTTATGGCCCTTTAATTCTTAGTTTATTTTTAGCAATACTTCTACCAATACTCCCTTCTATTTCTGAAAAACCATTTTCTGCTTTTGGTTTATTGGTTTCAATACCTTTAAGTATTTTTGCTATGCGTTTTACTAATTTAACAAATGCAACAGTGATAGCACCATTAGTTTTGCAATATATTGATAATGCTAAGACACCCTTATCAGTTAGTTCTATTTTTAATTTATTGAAAAGGCATCGCTTAACTTTTATTTATCATATAGTTAGTTTACCAATTCATATAGTAGTTTTAGGAGCAATATTCTGGAAATTAAGTTATGTTAACTCGATATTTACAAAAAGCATTATTTCAGAATCTTCATTCTATATATTTTTTGTTGTTGGTTTAATGTTGCTAGTGATTATCCTTAGTGCTTTATTTTTATCTGGTTCAAGATTTTCTAGAAATTCTTTTCTAGAAATTATACAAACTTTAGAAGGGACAAAAAGACAAGACGCTAAATCCCGTGCTACAGTTTTGATGAATCAAGTTAAATATATTAAAGGATATGCAGGATTAATTCTAAATATGCTTTTATTTGATATTTGTTTTTTATCTGCTACTTTAGTCTGGACACTAAATAAATTATTTACCAGTAACTTAGCTCCAGAAGAAAAGGTACTAGCAGTTTGTTTAGGGTTATTTGGACTTTCTATTACAGGGTCACTAGCCTTTTTAATTGCTCCACTATTTTCTATTAGTCATAGCCTTCTTTATATACAAGCCCGCCAAGCTTCAGGTGAAACTCTTGAGGAAATTGTTAAACAAGCTAAAGTAATATTAGCTAAGTAGGATATAGATAATAGCTTAAAGTAGTACTGCTATCTAGTAGTATTGTTCGATAGATAGCAGTATTTACTATTTTAAAGTGTAGTTTTAAGTACTTAATCTGCAACCAATCAACATTTACAAAAAATCAGTTATAATTCATTATAGCGATTTTGTAGAAGTTCTTTTTATATAGTTAAAATTTTAGGAGGGTCTTATTGTGAAAGAATATGATGTTATTGTGTTAGGAGCTGGGCCAGGAGGTTATGTTGCGGCTATCAGAGCCAGTCAACTTGGATTTAAAACTGCTATTGTAGAGAAACAATACTGGGGAGGAGTTTGTCTTAATGTTGGCTGTATTCCATCCAAGGCTTTGCTTAGAAACGCAGAATTAGCTCATATTTTTAAGAAAGAAGCTAAGACTTTTGGGATTAAAGTAGAAGGCAAAGTTACTTTTGACTTTGGTGAAGCTTTCCGTCGCAGCCGTAAAGTAGCAGATGGTCGCGTTAAAGGCGTACATTTTCTAATGCGTAAAAATAAAATTGATGAATATGAAGGTTGGGCAAACTTTACTGATCCCCACACTATGACCGTTAAATTAAATAAAGGTGGGGAAGAAACCCTTAAGTTTAAGCATTGTATTATCGCTACTGGAACTACTACCCGCTTAATCCCAGGATCTAAACTAAGTGAACGAGTTGTTACTTATGAAGAACAAATTATGACAGATCACTTACCTAATAGTATTATTATTGCAGGAGCAGGAGCAATTGGAGTTGAGTTTGCTTATGTAATGAAAAACTATGATGTAGATGTAACTATTATTGAATTTTTAGACAAAGTTGTTCCATTAGAAGATGAAGAGGTATCCGCAGAATTACATAAACAATATGAACGTAGTGGAATAAAAATAATGACCAAAACCCGTGTTGATAAAATTGAAGACACAGGTAACAATGTAAAAGTAACAGTAACTAAAGCGGATGGAACACAACAAACCTTAGAGGCTGACAAAGTGCTTCAAGCAATTGGCTTTAAGCCACGTGTAGAAGGCTATGGTTTAGAAAATACTGGAGTAAAATTAACTGATCGCGGTGCAATTGCTATAAACAATAAAATGCAAACTAATGTTGGGCATATTTATGCTATTGGGGATGTTACAGCTAAACTGATGCTTGCTCATGTGGCAGAAGCAATGGGTATAATTGCAGCAGAAAATATTGCTGGAGTAGAAAGCATTGAGCTTGATTTTGATATGATGCCACGTGCTACTTATTGCCAACCTCAGATCGCTAGTTTTGGCTACACTGAAAAACAAGCCCGTGAAAAAGGCTATGATATTAAAGTAGCTAAATTCCCATTCCAAGCTAATGGTAAAGCTCATGGCTTAGGTGATGCTACTGGTTTTGTAAAATTAATTAGTGATAGTAAATATGGCGAATTGTTAGGCGCTCATATGATTGGGCCAGATGTTACAGAATTGCTTCCAGAATTAACTCTAGCTCAAAAATGGGAATTAACAGCTGAAGAAGTAGCTCGCAATGTTCATGCTCATCCAACTCTAAGCGAAGCAATCAAAGAAGCAGCTCATGGTTTAGTAGGCCATATGATTAACTTTTAAGATCTATTAAGCTGGAGTAAAAATTTTATTCCAGCTTTTAGCAAATCTTTTGGAACTCATAACAATCAACTGCGTGCAAAGCTTAAGAAGAATTTAGTTGCAGTTACTACACATACACAGTTATTATCAAAATTTGTGGGCTATTTGTTAGTAGCTGCAATATTCCTTTAATTTTTTCTGTATTCATTAGTAAAAGTTATGAATAAACCAAAAAAACCAGCAACACCAGAACCAGATGTAAAAAAGAAACTTCTTATCCTAGGCGTGTTATGTTCAGTTGTAGCAGTTGTTCTAGTCTATCAGTACTTTGTAACAAGTGCAATTCCTGCACCAGCCGCTGATACAGATCAAGCAAAAAATGGGAGAATCCCTTGGGATCAACTTGATCAAAGTGGTAGCAGTCAACCACAACAAAAACCTCAAGCTACATCAAATGAACAACCTGAACCTGTGCCTGGGCTGCTTGATATGAATGGATTAGCTAGAAAGGCTAGCGACATAAGTGTTGGTCGAAACCTTTTTGAATATCCACCACCTCCATCTCCTAAACCAACACCACCTCCACCTCCTCCAACAATACAGTTAACTTCTATTAGCCCTAGCTCAGTTTATGCTCGTACAGCACCTTTTGAGGTAGTAGTTAATGGAAGCAATTTCTCGTTGGATATGAGGCTTTACTTAAACGGGAATCCTAATTTTGCTCAAACTATTTTGGTAAATGATCATCAAATTAAGGCTACAGTGCCACAAAGTTATTTTTCAAATCAAGGAATGCTTCGTTTTGAGATTAAAAAACCTGGTCAAGAGCAAGCTTTCTTTTCCAATGTTTTGCAAATCCCTGTTGCTGAGCCTAAAAATCCTAACTCATTGTTTAAGATGATAGGCCATTTTACTGATAGAGATGGAAATCCTAATGCTGTTTTATCAGAAAGTGATACCAAACCAACCAGTACAGCTAAAGTAGGCGATGTCATATTCACTAATTGGAAAGTCGTTTCCATTTCTAAAGGCAATATGGAATTAGAAGATGTTAAAGAAGCTCTTGGTGTACGCTGGCCAGTTAAGATGAAAGATGAAATTTCAAGCGGTGGTGTTGCTAGTGTTACTCCAGCAAATCTTTACCAAAATACTGCTTATACACAAGCTGAACAATACAACCAAAATTATGATCCTTCTCAAGAGCAAAATGTAATTGATTTAAACCAAGCTATGGGCAACACAAGTTCAAATCCTAGAGCTATACTTGGTCAAACAGATGATGATATTAAACGACAACAAGAACAATTCAAGAAAATGAATCAAATGCTTTTGCAACAACGTCAAGAAATCCTAAAACAACGACAACAACAAATTCAACAAATGAATGGTATTACCCCACGTTAGTTTTTGCACAAGGTAGTATCTAGTAGGTACTACCTTATAACCCACCTCCTAGCCTCTATTAAGCCTTCTGTTTTTCTGTTAGATTTGCTTAAAATCAACTATCAAATAAACCAGTAAAAATCTTTGCTAAATGCTATTTTAACCTATAAAATTCTGACTCGAATTACTCTGTAGATAACTCTCCTGTCCTAGCATTTTAATGAGCAAAGTTTAAGAGGGCTAATTTAATGGAAAAATCGACATCATATTTTAAAACTTTCATAGAAAAATTTTCTAGTTTGCCTGAAGGGCTCTCTAAAGAAAACTACCGTTACTATGTTTTAACCAACTATATTTATATTCTTGCCTTTTTTTCACATGGGGCTTTGCTGGCATCATTTGCATTAGTTGGAGTAAACTCACTTGCTTTTTTTAATATTGGAAGTTGTTTACTATTTCTAAGTGCAATAGCATTTAACCTAAGAGGGTTCTTAATCTTTAGTATTGGCTTAGCAGCACTTGAAATTATTTCCCATGCAATAGTATGTGTATATACCTTAGGATTAGCTTCTGGGTTTCAGTATTATATTTTAGGTTTGGTAGTAGCCGTTTTTGCTTCACCCTCAAAAAAACTCTCTCTTAAAATAGCTTTAGCTATTGCAATTGCACTAACATATATTTGCCTAAATTACTATGCTCAAATTTCTGTACCTACAAAAGTTTTATCTCCACTTATATTAAATACTTTTAACATAATGAATTTGTTAATTTTTATTTTTGTAATATCACTATCAATTTTTGCTAGTGATAGAGCTGCACTAAAAGCAGAGAGTAAACTTGCTGAAACATTAGAAGAACTTAAAAAAGCTAATTCAGAAACAGAAAAGAAAAATCTAGAATTAGCGGATAAAAATCAAGAGTTAGCAGGTAAGAATAAGGAGCTTAATAATAAAAATGAAGAACTTATGCAGTCTTATAAAAGGGCAAATTTAATCTTTTCTGCTCTATCAGAAGCTTTGCCTGGGACTGTTTTGGATGGAAAATACAGACTAGATGAGAAAATTGGAACAGGTGGTTTTGGAGCAGTCTTTCGAGCTACTCACTTAGTTACCAAACGGTTAGTAGCAGTAAAAGTTTTTCAACCAATGGCTGGCAATGCCACAGCTGAAGGACTAGAGCGCTTCCAACTAGAAGCCATTCTAGCTTGTAGAGTTAACCATAGTAATGCTATTGAAGTTTTAGATTCTGGTATTTCAGGTGGAATTGCTTACATTACAATGGAATTACTTAATGGATGTACCCTTACACAAGAGATTAAAAGATATGATCATTTAACTCCAAAACGTTGTGCTGAAATAATTATTCCTGTTTGTAATGTACTAGCTAAAGCACACTCAGCAGGAATAATCCATAGAGATATAAAACCTGATAACATTTTCCTTCACCATTCAGAACAAGGTGAAGTTATTAAAGTAGTTGATTTTGGTATTGCTAAACTACAAGGTGAAATTGAAGGTGTAGCAATGAACAATCTAACTATGGGAGGTGGGCTTGTAGGTACACCTACTTATATGTCCCCAGAACGTTTACTTCATAATATTTGTGAGGATTCATCTGATATTTACAGTGTAGGAGTTATGTTATATCAAATGTTATGCGGAAAAGTACCTTTTCGCTCAGATGATCTTTGGAAAACCATACAAATGCATCTTAGCGATCCACCTCCACCATTAAGAAAAATAAATTCAGATATCCCAGTAGAAGTTGAAGAAATTGTTATGCAAACGCTAAAAAAAGATCCTAAAGAACGCCCAACAGCTATAGATTTAGCTGAAAGGCTTTCTAAAACTATAGGTGTAGAATTTAAGCCTATTGTAAGAAACCAAACCAAAATTCTAGTATCTGAATCAAATGCTGCTCAACCTGCATCACCTGACAGCCCTACACTAGGCTAAACCCCTAATAAATCCTATAAATAACCCTGAAATAGACATTTACCCAAATAATCTACTTCAGGGTTATTGACTAAGCATAAACTGGTGTATAAGTTTGTTGATACCAATTTTTTAATAAAGCTATTTGACCTCGATGATGTGTTTCATGTTCCATTAAATGCCATAAAACCCAACTAATAGGGTAGCGTTCTACACCTTTTTCGTTTCTTAAGCTAATATACTTAGAATCAGATAATTGTTTTATTTTCTTTATAGTATGGTAACGAACACCATCCATTAAATCTAAATACCATTCACAGCGTTTTTCTGGAACAGATAGAATAGTTTTTGGTTTAGCATCATCCCAAAGATAAGATTTAGCTTCTTCTGAAATAGTCTCTCCAAGCCAATAAGCTTCTGTATAAGCTATGTGAAGCAATAACATAGCAATGTTTTGTGTGGTAAGTATTGGTTGCCAAGTAAAAGCACCTTTAGGAAGAGATTTTATTAAATCAGATAATTGGTTGTGAGTTTGTTCTAATTTAGAAATGTAGTCCTCTACTAGCTCTAGTTTATCCTCTTGTTGACAAGTAATAGGTAAATTGTTAATCACAGTTTTTCTCCTTAGAGTGGTTATTAAAGCAAAAGCAGAAAACTGAAAGACTTTAAAAGCTAAAAACCCCTGCGCTAAATAGCACAGGGGTTAAAATCTCCCAGCTTTTTAGCAGTTTTTAACGTGGAGCAATTTGCTGTAAATCGCCACAAATAAATTGTTCTCTTTACCTTAAACACATCTCTTATTTTTGTCAAGAAAAGATTTTAGCCATTTAAAACACTAACCCCAAGCCGGGCGGCTTGAGGTTAGCTTGCTTACTTTTCACTTCTGCTTAGGGAAGTAGGAAGTTTAGAGTTAGTGCCTTAAAAAAGGCCATCTATAAAGTTAAGCAACTGTAGATTTTTTATCTCACAAACCAAAGTTTTAGGCTTTTGCTGCCTTAGCAGCTGCTTCGCCAATAGGAACCTCCTTCTTCTTTGGCTCTTCTTTAACAACTTCTGGTACTGGAACTGTAACTTCTAGTACACCATTGTTAAATTTAGCTTCTATAGCTTCTACTTTTGTTCCTTCTGGTAACAAAACCGTTCTATAGAAGTGGCCATAGGAAACCTCAGAGCGATAATAGTCTTTCTTTTCTTCTTTTTCTTCTTTCTTACGTTCGCCACGAATAATTAGCTTATTTTCCTCAACTTCGACTTTAATCTCTTCTTTGGTCATTCCTGGTAATTCTGCTCGAACAAACAGGTTACCGTCTTTTTTGAACACTTCAATGGCAGGTTTCCAGTCAAACATTTTTCCTTCATCGCGCCATAATCCAAAGCTCTCAAATCTCTTGTCCATTTCTTCTGTAATTTCCTTCATAAGCTCAAAAGGATTTGCATTAAAGAAATTGTACGGAGTCATAAAGAAGCCTGGAGTGAAGAATCCTTTTCGTTCCATGGCTTTGGGTTCTTCTTTTGTCGTTGTGGTTTTCTCCATTGCCTTGTTCATATTTTACCTCCTTTCTGAAACGACCTTGCACCTTTGACATTTGCAAACAACATACCAATTCAAGCCTACTTTAAGCTTAAAACCTGGTGATTTTGACTTACTTTAAATTGTTGATTTTCTTCATCATAGTATTTATAGTTGTGCCCTAAATAGATAATTCTGTACTTAAGTAAAATTTATTGACAAATGATTTTATAAAATATGTTTTGAACTACTATCTTATTTATAATCAACCTGTTACAATCATTTGTGTTTATATAATTAATTTTAACTTGGTTATTTTTCTCTTTTTGTTGCGAAAATTTACATTTAAGTTGGAATTTTTTCGCATATTACATAATCATACACTAGTAATCATATGAATATCTCAGAGAAATTTATTGTAAATTTACAAAGGCAAGAAGACAGAGTAATTTTGGCAGGACTCTCAGCAGATGGAAAAATCTCTTGGCAAAGAACCAAAAAAGAACTCTTAGAGCAAACCTATCACTGGATAGGAGCATTAAAAAGTTATGGTATTAATAAAGGCGATAGAGTTATTCTATCTTTGGGTAAATCCCCTTCTCTTTTCCCTTTGCATATAGCACTTTTAGCTGTAGGAGCTATTATTGTCCCTCTTAATCCAGCACTAACAAGTATAGAAATTCAGCAAGTTCTAAATAAAGCAGAAAGCCGCCTTGCAATTACTAAACCAGAAATTTTAACTAATAGCCCACACCTAGTAAATTCTATTAGTGGTAGTTGGTGGGTTGATTGTCTAACTGCTACAAACTTAGAAAAATGTGTTGAGTTTAACAATGTCTTAAGCAATTCATCTCCTGTTACAGAAATATGCCCAATTGATAAAGAAGACATTGCCTTGCTTGTTTTTACAAGTGGAACAACAGGCAAACCTAAAGGAGTTGGAATTACTCATAATAGTCTCATTTCTAACCTAGAAACATTGTTGATTTCTACTTGGAACTTTAGTGAGCAAGATAGCCTTTTACATGCATTGCCTCCTCACCATATACATGGCTTAGGTTTAGGCATTTACGGAAGTCTACTAGCAGGAAATAGTTGTTTTTTACTAGAAAAGTTTGAGCCTTTAACTGTTCTCTCAGCTATTACAGAATATAAAATTAGCCTTTTTATGGGCGTACCAACAATGTATCATCGAATGCTTAGTATTGAAGGAGATTTTGATCTTTCATCAATTCGACTATTTATTTCTGGCTCAGCACCTCTTTCTAAGGAAACATTTAGCCAGTTTAATACCCAGTTTGGTTTTACAATTTTAGAACGCTATGGTTTAACAGAAACTCTTTTTAATGCCTCAAACCCTCTAAACAAAGTACGTAAAGCTGGGACTGTGGGACTACCTCTTTCAGGAGTAGATATCTGTATTGTAGATCCACAAACTCTCATACCTGTGAAGGAAAATAGCATTGGGGAAATTTGGGTAAAAGGTGAAAATGTTTTTTCTGGTTACTATAAAGATCCTGAAAACACTAGCTTAGCATTTCATAATGGATGGTTTCGCACAGGAGATTTAGGACAATTTGATAGTGATGGTTATTTATCAATTGTAGGAAGAATAAAAGAGTTAATTATTGTTGGTGGTAGCAATGTAACTCCAGGAGAAATAGAAACTGTACTAGAAAAAAATCCATTAGTTTTAGAATGTGCTGTAACCTCAATTCCTGATATAGATTTGGGGGAAAAGATTGTAGCCTGCATAGTCACTAATGATAAGACTGACACTAAAGCTCTAGAAGATAACTTAAAAGTAGCTTGCCAAGAACAGCTAGCTGCTTATAAGCGACCTAAACAATACTGTTTTGTTCAATCACTGCCTCGTAATGCTATGGGAAAATTAGAACGCAACAAATTAAAGGATTCTTTAACTAAATCAACTACTTAAAAAACTTGCTAAGAATTAATCTTTAGCATACTATTTGTTTTGTCAGTGACTATCAAATTTTACCTATGTATAAATCCTAAAATATGCAAAACAAAGAAACCTTACCAATGCGTTTTGTAGAATCTCGGTTGCGAGTTAGATATGCTGAGACAGATTGTATGGGAATTGTTTATCATGCAAATTATTTAGTTTGGATGGAAGTAGGACGAACCGATTATTTTCGTGAGTTAGGGTTTACTTATCGAGATTTAGAAAGGGAATATAAACTATTTACACCACTAATAGAGATCAATTGTCGTTATTTAAGTTCTGCTTTTTATGATGATGAGATTTCTATTCATACATTTGTAAAACAAATCAACCGTAGACTTGTTAGGTTTGGATATGAAATTTATCGTGTTAATGATAAGGTCAAGCTTGCAGAAGGTGAAACCACTCATTTAGTGGTAGATAGTGAGCGAAAACGCTCAACTTTTCCTCAAGAAGTATTAACTGCCTTTGAAAATTATATTTACAACTGCAAAGAGAAAGCATAGCTTCATTGACAGTCATTTTAGGGAACACTATACTGCTGACCAAACAAATAGCTTAACCAAGGAGGAACGCGGCCGTGCCGCGACAAATACAGGGATCGCTAACTGCGAATAGCTTTAAATTTGCACTTGTTGCTAGTCGTTGGAATGACCTAGTAGTAAATCGTCTTATTGATGGTGCAATAGATATACTAGAACGTTTAGGTGCAGATTCCGACAATATAACTATTTGTCGAGTTCCTGGCTCATTTGAAATTCCTTTAATAACTAAAAAATTAGCAGAAACAGGTAACTGGGATGCTATTATATGCTTAGGCGCTGTAATTAGAGGTGAAACACCACATTTTGACTATATTGCTGCAGAAGTAACTAAAGGAATTGCTCAGATTGCTTTAAATAGCAGTATT
This sequence comes from Blastocatellia bacterium, assembly GCA_039812885.1. Taxonomy (GTDB): domain Bacteria; phylum Acidobacteriota; class Blastocatellia; order Chloracidobacteriales; family JADJPF01; genus JADJPF01. The sequence goes on along the minus strand of JBDIBI010000003.1, from coordinate 196,612 downwards.
CCTATTACTTATGGAATTATTACTGCTGATTCAGTTGATCAAGCTATCGATCGTGCAGGGATGAAAGCTGGTAATAAAGGTGCAGAGGCAGCAATGTCTGCAGTAGAAATGGTTAATTTGTGTCAACAAATTAAACAAACTTAGTATTAACAACTAGCTTATTTCAAGCTAAGTTTTTTGTATTTAGGTATAAAATTATGGGTGCTCGTCGTAAGGCTAGAGAGTGTGCCTTACAAATGCTCTTTCAGTATGATATTGCACGTCCCAAGGTAGAAGATTTAATCAAAACCTATTGGGAAGAAATGTGTGAAACTCCAAAATCCGAAGTCAGTCCAGAAATCACCGAATTTGCCACTGCCTTAGTAAAAGGTACTATTGCCCACTTAACAGAGTTAGATGATCGTATCAGCAATCGTGCTGCTAATTGGCGTATTTCTCGTATGGCAATAGTAGATCGTAATTTACTAAGAATGGCTGTTTATGAGTTCTTCTATCAACCTAATACCCCTAAAACAGTAGTTATTAATGAAGCTTTAGAAATTGCTCGTCGTTTTAGCACTTATGAAGCGACTCAATTCATTAATGGCATTTTAGATGGTATTAAAAGAGATCTAGAAGCTAATGAACAAGAAGTTCCTTCGGCTAAAGGGGTTCCATCAGGCTGTTAAATTTGGCTAGTCATAAGCCAATTAATTAAAATGACCATTTTATCTGGTCTCTAATCAGAAGTGTCATCTAAGCTATAATTTTACAATAAAAAATACGCTTACTTTTAATTCTTATTAAAGAAAATAATCTTTTTATCTTAAGTTTTAGTTATTTCCTAAAATATCTTATAGGCTTAGTTTAAATTTATAATTCTATTTTCTCCTAACAACTAACTTAATTTGATTACTTATGTTTCCAAATAGGTCTACGCTTTTCCATAAAAGCTTTTAGCCCTTCATGAGGATCTTTTAAGTTCATTAATTGTAACAAATACTGTTCTTCTACTTTAGCTAGTACTTCTTCAAAATTTGGGAAAAATCCAGTAAAAATTGCTCGTCTAGTTACTTCTAAAACAGAAGCACTATTTTCCCTAAAATAAGAAATGACTTCTAAAGTTCTTTCTTCAAGTTGTTCTTCTGTAACAACAAAATTTACTAAACCCATGCTTTGAGCATCTATAGCATCTACAGATTCCCCTGTCAAAATAAGCTCTGTAGCCTTTCTAATCCCTATAATCCTAGGTAAAATCACAGAAGCCATAGGAGGAAATACTCCTAAGCGAATTTCTGGTTGACCAAACTTAGCTTTTTCTGAAGCAATAACGATATCGCAAAAAGCTGCTAGTTCGCACCCTCCACCTAGGGCTGGACCGTTAATTACGGCAATAGTAGGTTTAGAAAAACTATTTAGTAAGCGAAAAATGTTATGAAAGTTTTCCACCATCTGATAGACAGTTTCTTGTCTATGATCTTCAATAGAAACTCCAGCAGAAAAAGCTTTTGAACTAGGGGTGGCAGCAAAAACTATTGAACAAATATGAGTTATCTTCATTAAACGATTAATAGCATCGTTAATTTCCTTCATCATACCAATAGTAAAAATATTTAAAGGAGGCTTATTAAAAATAATATAAGCTACCCGATCTGCCACTACTACTTGAATTGTCTCATAATTAGACGGCCCAAAGTCAGACTCTACATAATCCGACATGTTACACTCCCTTAAGTTAAGTCCTGTACATTATTTTTCTTGGTTGTAATACAGATATAAGACTTAATATATATGACGATGTTATTTTACTTATTTTTATTTAGCTAAACTTTTTTTCAGTGCCTCCTCAATTTTACTAGCAATCTCTTGTGCACGCAAAAGTAAATTTTCTACTTTGTTTTGACTTTCTGTAACAAACTCACCATCAGTAATAGAACTTAAGTTCACTAATACATTATAATAAGCCCCACGAATTGCTACTAAGGCTAGTTGTGAACCTACAGCTACATCTGTAAAAACATTAGGGTTACCTATTTCAGCTATTTCATCTAGCAATTCTAATACAGCAAAAGATTGTTCTGCGGTACGAATTGGGACAGAAACAGCATGTTTAGTAGCTTCTTGAATAGCAGTATCTCTAGCTAATTTTTCTGCCTCAGAGCCTTTAGCAAGTTTCATTGCTTGTAGTACACCATTAAAGCTTTGTGCATCGTCTTCAATGGTTTGTCGTAAAATAAGTTTTAGCTCATCTAATTGGGTAAGTATTTGTCTAACTTGCCATTCTACAGCAGCAAATTTATTTTTACCCACAGTAAGATTACCCATCATTTGTCCTAAAGCTGCTGCCAGCATTCCGCAATGTGCTGCAACACTTCCACCACCAGGAGCAGGTGTTCCAGCAGCAACTAAATCTGGGAATGTACCTATAGTATTAGCTAAACTTCCTTCATCTTCATCTGCTTTTCCAGAAAGTACTTTTTCTTGCTGAGCCAAAGCCTTTTGAAGGCGATTTTCTAAAATCTGGTCTTCATTAAAGTTTTCTAATTGTAAATAAAAGTCTGAACAAGCATTAAGAGCAGCTTGAGGTACAAGCCCAACAATTTCACTGGCTAAAATATTAACTCCATAACGTTCTGCTTCTCGTCTAACCATTTCAAAAGCGCGAAACAATGGAGTACCTTCAAAATTCACCATATTCATAGAAACTTGAACAATACCACGATCTTTTAACTCAAAGCCTAACGCCTTGACATACCTTAAACCGCCCCCAGCAAAGCGTATTACTTTAGCTATTTTCTTTGCCACATTAATATCACTAGTAGCTAGGTTAATATTATAAGCAACTAATGGATAGCGTGCTCCAACAACAGTTCCACCAGCAGTTGGATGAATTTTAGCCTCTCCATAGTCTGGTTTACGGTTAGGATTAGTTTCTATTTCTTTTTTTAGTAACTCAAATTCCCCTTTGCGAACATCAGCTAAATTTACTCTATCTGGACGAGTAGCAGCTGATTCATAAAGATAGACAGGGATTTTATGTTCTGCTGCAATACGCCGTGCAGCTTCTCTTGCTAAACGTACACAATCTTCCATTGTCACATTAGAAATTGGAACAAATGGAATTACATCTGTTGCTCCTAAGCGTGGATGTTCTCCTTGATGAGTGTTGAGGTCTATTAACTCGGCAGCTTTTCCAGCAGCTCTTACAGCAGCTTCTACACAAGCATCTGGCTCACCTACAAAAGTTACTACTGAACGATTATGACTAGCATCCATCTCACGATCTAGTAATACTACTCCTGGCACAGCTTTTATTTCTGCAACTATTGCTTCAACAACTTCTTCTCTACGACCTTCGCTAAAATTTGGGATACATTCAACAATCTTTTCCATTAACTATTTTGCCTCCTATAAACTACATTACCACGCTTAATTACTGTACTAACAAGATTTGTACCAAAAAAATAAGGAATCTGACGATAATCTTTACAGCTAAAAATAACTAGATCAGCTTGCTTTCCTACTTCTATAGAACCTATTTTATCTTCTCGCCCTAAACTACAAGCTGCATTTATAGTGCAAGCTGTAAGAGCTTCTGCCGGAGTCATACGCATTTGAGTACAAGCTAAACTCATCACCATTGGTAAACTTGGCGTAGGTGAACTACCTGGATTAAAATCTGTAGCTATTACCACAGCAAGCCCTGCTTCAATCATTTTTCTAGCTGGTGGATATTGCTTTAAGCCCAAATGAAAGACAGAACCAGGTAACAAAACTGGCATAACAGAAGCCTCTTTTAGTGCAGCAATACTATCATCATCAATATGCTCTAAGTGATCTGCTGTAGCAGCTTTTAATTCAGCAGCTAATTTTGCTCCACCAGAAAGAGTTAATTGATCGGCATGCAAACGTAGTTTTAAGCTATATTCTTTAGCTTTACTTAGAATTTCTCTAGACTCATCAATTGAAAAAACATGACTTTCACAAAAAATATCACAATATTCTGCTAAATTGGCTTTAGCTACAAATGGTAGCATTTCTTCTATTAGAATATTAATGTAAGCTTTACGGTTACTGCGGTATTCATCAGGAATTTCATGTGCTCCTAAAAACGTAGGAACAAGCTCTATATTCCCTTCACTATTAATTTCTTTAATTACTTCAAGACTTTTAATTTCATCCTTTAAGGAAAGGCCATAACCACTTTTTGCTTCTGCTGTTGTAGTGCCATGAGACAAGAGCAAGTCTGTATGTTGGCGAGATTCTACTAATAAATCTGGTTTAGAAGCAGAACGAGTTCGCCTAACACTTGAGCGAATGCCTCCTCCAGAAGCAGCTATTTCTTGATAAGTTTTCCCTAAGATACGTAGCTCATATTCATTTTCCCGGCTACCTGAAAAAATAGGGTGTGTATGAGCATCTACTAGACCTGGAGTAACAACAGATTTATTAGCATCTAAGACTAAACAATCATCTGAGTAAGATAAATCTTTTTCTTGCCCTAACCATTCAATAACACCTTTGTTACAAATTATAGCAGCACTCTCTATAATGGAAAGTTCTGCTAAAGTTTCCTTTGTACGTGGTAGGGAATTTCCGGCTAAAGTGATAAGTTGACCAATGTTAGTGATTATTAGTTTTTCCATAATAAGTGTTTACCCTACACTGAGCTTAATTTTCGGTCAAGCAAAAATTGTAGGGAAAATAAAAGGAAAAGCCCACTAATGCAAACACTAGTGAGCTTATGTAAGAATATTTCTATCAATAATCTATAAGAATTAATTGGCCTTCTTTGTCTTATCTTTGCTTGATTCTTTGATCAACTCATTGATTAAGTTTTCTGCAATATTGATGTTTAGTTTTACATCTTTTGCACCACCAGCAATAGAAACACCATCAAGAAGTTTAGCAACAGTGGCATTCTTTGGATCACCTTGTAAAGCACTGCGGCCTAAGAAGAGCAATCCATTTAAGGCATCTGTCATTTGTTTAGCTTCAGCTTCACTGCGAATAAGTAAAGTGGTATCTAATTGAACACCAGAAGCTAAATCTAATGAACCATAACATCCACGAATAGCTTGCAAAAGCTTATCCATATTTCCAAATGGGCCACCACCATTTTCATCTTGTGTAGAAGAAGTTGAAGGTTTGCTATTATTACTAGAACTTCCACTTAAATCATCATTTGTTAGCGATTTTGATTTCTTGCCAGAGTTACTTGGTGCACTACTAGCTACTTTGTCTTTATCTGGTACAACAAAAGCAAATCTAACAAGTGCTGAAGCATTAGCACTATTAAGATAATTATTTAATTGTGTATTGGAAGCAACACTATTTCTTTTACCATTTTGTACATCAATAGCATCTTTAACCTTTTCCAAAGAACCTAAAGCTATAGATTGGGAATTAAGAAACACAGCAGCAACTTTATCATCTATTTTTACATTGCCCACACCATTAACTTTTGCTAACTCTTTAGTTTTATTTTGCTTATCTGTAACTAAGTAAATAGTTTTACCTTGATATTCTTCAGCATCAACAGAGAATTTATCTAAATGTGTTGCCATACTAGCTAAAATCTTTTCCCTATCAAAACCACCAGTAACTACAGCACAAAATTTTGCATCTTTGCCAGATTTTGGATCTGAGTCAACACCTACTGCAACTTGTTGAATTTGGCGTATGTTAAGACCATAACTTAAAGCTTCTTTCTCAAATTTATCAAATTCTTCTTTTGATTTTGCATCTTGAATAATATAAGAAAATAGCTTGGTGTTTAGAAACTTATTAAAGTCCAATAAAACTACTATGTCAGAATCTGGCAATAGAGCTAATTGATCAGCTGCTGTAATGCTTGCAGCATTAGCCCTAGGCATTAGTTTACTGGTAAAATTAATACCGCTATAAACTGTAGTAAAAGTTAAAGCTAATATAATTGCGGACAAGAATAATTTTTTCATCTGTTAATCCCTTCAAATAGTTATAGGTTTTAGTCCATTCTAGAAAATTAAGCACCTTTTTTAGCATAATAGCCGCGTCTACAAAGAACTTTTAAATCTTTGGCCTCTTTACGGTTAATTTTTACTGATATATTTCGGAAACTTCCGTCTTGAGCATCATTACTTGGAGAATAAGAAAGAATATACTGTTGCCTAAGATCATCTTCAATTTGTCTAAAGGCTTGATCATATTCACTTTCATTTTTAGGTAGGAAAAATCTTCCACCTGTTTCTTCACACATAGTTTGAAGAGTTTTCTTATCAACATCTTCATTAAAAACGCTCCCACCATACTGACCACGACCAGCAATACCTATGGCATAAATTAACACTTCTGAGCGTAAAGCTCGGTCAATAGCTTTCTTTATATTATAACTAGACGTAGTATCCCGGCCATCTGTTAACAAAATAATTACTCGACGACCAGCTTCTTTAGCTAAAAGCTCATCTGCTGTTACATATACAGCATCATAAAGTGAAGTACCTGCAAAATCTGAACCTCCTATAGGTGGTGTCCCTACAGAAGAAGTACTTCCAGTAAACCGAATATTATTTAAGGCATTACGAATTTGATTTACATTAGAAGTAAGGCTTTGGAGCATTTCAACATCTTTACGAAAAGTTATAACTGATGCTAAATCTCGTTCTACATGAATAACTTTTTCTAAAAACCTTAATGCAGCTTCTTTTTGTGCAGGAATGGTAAACTCTTGGCTTCCACTTATATCTAGAAGCAGCGCAAAAGTTAAAGGTAAATCTTTTTCCTTAGTAAAAGAAAAAATGTCTTGAACCTTACCATCTTCCATTATGGTCACTTCTTCTTGCTTAACATCTGTTATGTAATGGTTTTTCTTATCTGTAATACTAAAAGGCACAGTTACAAGTTCGCTATTAACTTTAAGAACACCATCTTCTGGCTCAGTTTGAGGAGGTTTATTTTTGTCTTTTTGGTCAGTTTGAGAAGGTTTACCCTTATCTTTATTTTGAGGAGTTTGAGCAATTAAACTTAATGGTAGTGCCACTAAAACAACTAAAACGACTGTCCACCAAATTAAAAGTTTTTTCATAAATCCCCTTTAGTTGCCGAAGTAAAATAATTTCACTTCGGTATTGTTTACTACTTATCTGCTGGTGGTTGTCCTGGAGCAGCAGTTGTAGTTGTCTTTTTAAGAACGTTATATCCTTTACGAGTACGTAACCTTAGATTTTTCTGATCATTACGACCAACTAATTTTACCTCTATCTTACGATAACCAGGACGGTCTGGATCATCTGGTTCATAAGCAACTAAGTAATATCTACGTGCCTTTGTATTAACATTAGAGAAAGAACGTTCCAAATCTAAATAATTGCCTGGAAAAGCAATTTCTCCTCCGGTTTCTTCGCAGATACGCCGTAACTCTTTATCATCTTCCCCTTCTATATTTCCACCTTCAATCCCAAAAAAACCTGCTCCTTTAGTACTAATACCAAAAATCACCACTTCATTTCTTTGAGCAATTTGAATTGCCTCTTCTAAAGTGTGTTCGCTAGCAGTATCAGCACCATCTGAGATCACAATTATTACTTTACGGGGAGTTGGGACATTAAACATTTTTTCTTCACAAACTTTGTAAATTGCATCATAAAGTGAGGTATTTCCACTAGCTTTTACTGGAGCCATCGCTTTAGTAAGTAGGTTTAGATCATCTGTAAAATCTTGGCGCATTTCTATGTTGGAATCAAAAGTAACTAGCAAAGCCTTATCTTTGCGGCGTTGTAGCACGGTTTGAAGAAAGCTTAAAGTAGCATCTTTTTCAAACTTTAGTTTACCCTTTACGCTGCCGCTAGTATCTAACAAAATAGCTATATAAAGAGGTAGTTCTGTTGCAGCCTGAAAGTCTATTATCTTTTGAGGCTTCTTATCTTCATAAACTTCAAAATTTTCTTTTGATAAATTAGAAATAAACCGACCATCTTTATCTGTAACAATTACAGGTAAAGTAATATTTGTAATTTCACCTACCTTCAAATTACCACCTTCTTCAATTGAACCTTCTGGTTTTTGTGTTGTGTTAGTAGGCTTATCCTGCTTTTTCTGTGTTTTAGTATTTTTGTCTTGAGCAAAAGTAGTGCTAGTAGTGCTACTTAAGACTATTGGAATAATTATAAGAATTAGAATAAAGAAATAGAAGCGCATGGTTTTCATATTGCTAAACCCTTTTTTTTGTTAATTTTGCATTCAAGAAATTTCTAAGAAAATAACCTAAAAATTATAGTTGACCTGCTAAAACAGTGTCAAACCAAACATCAACTTTTTAAATGTTACTTGTTTCCTGTATTTGGTGTAGTGCTTTGAACAGGTGTTGTAGTTGTATTTGTTGTATTTGTTGTACTAATTGATCCTCTAATTACACCTAAAGCACGTTTTTCAGGAGAAAAATAACTTTGTAAAACTCGTTTTACATCATCTTTGCCAATAGCTAAAATTTTTTCTGCTACTTCATCAACATCAGCAAACGGAATAGTTAAGAACGTATATTTAGCATAAGCAATAACTCTATTAGTATGATCTCTTAAGAGTTGAGTTTGTTCTGCTGCTGCGCAACTACGTGCAGCAGCAATTTCTTGTTCATTTGCAGGACTATTGATTAAACGACGAAATTCATCTTCAACAACTGTACGAGCTTTTTGTTCTTGATCCGAAGCAGAATTTAGATAAATTAAAAAGCTACTACGTTGCTGATTAGTTTTTATTTCTGTAGAAAAATCAAAGCTAAGTTGTTGCTGCTGAATACTTGTTAAAATACGTCCTCCAGGCCCATCTATAAGTTGACGTATTACATCTATAGCATATTTATCCTTATTTTTACCTTCTGGAACGCTAAATTGTAGAACTTGAGAAGTTTGCCGTCTTTCTCTAACTTCTGTTTTTTCTCCAGCTGGACTATGAACATTGACAATAGGAACAGATATAGACTTATCTAATTGTTGTTCTAGACGAGAAAATCCATCTGCTATAAGTCTTCCTACTAGTGAAGACCCTTCAGTATCTCCAACAATTACCACTAAAGGGATTTGGTGCTTAATTGTTTTTTGATACCAATCGGAAACATCTGTTTCTGTAAATTTAGAAACAGCCTTTTCTGAACCAAGCAGAGCAAATCCATAAGGATGGTCCCCATACAGTAATGAATTAGTAATTTCTAAGGCTGAAGTTGCTCCATTGTCTTTTGAAGCTTGAATTGCAGCAAGTAAACTACCTCTTTCTCTAGCTACATCATCTTTATCAAAAAGTGGGTTTTCCATTGTGGTAATTACTTGTTTCATTACTACTTCAGCATTGCGAGAAAGCATTTCAATTGTGAAACCAAAGAAATCTGGCTCATTAACTATTTTTACTTCAGCACCTAACTGTTCTAAAAATGAAGCAAGTTCTGACCCAGTTTGACGTTGAGTCCCTCGCAAAATACTACGTAACATTAGCTCGGTAATACCATTACTAGCATCTTTTTCTAAAATTCTTCCACCTTGAAAGAAAAAGCCTACAGAAATTAAAGGACGTGCTTGATCTTCACGAACTATAGCGCGAGGTCCATGCAAAGTGTTAAATTCACGAACTGGTTGTGGTTGAAGTTCTAAAATAAATCCGCTTTCTGTTGTTTGTTCAACTTTTTCTTTCCCTTGTTTAGCCAAAGGTTTTTCAGAAGCATAGCTAATCTCATCTTTAGAAATAGTCTCTTTATGTGTATCTGGAACTAGGACTTTAATATAAGAATCAAAGCGATCTGGTGTATAAGTTGCGTCTGAACCCGCAAGGCGTGCAGGAGCATTACGTGGTTCATATTCATGCACAATGGAAGTACTAAAATTAAAATACTGTGCTGCTAATTCTTGAACTTGTTCAGCCGTAACAGCTTTTATTCGTTTTACATAGCTATCAAAATTTTTATAACCACCTCTTAATTCCCAAAAAGCAATTTGACTAGATAACTTTGTTAAATCCAAAGTACTAGTGTAATAATCCTTTTCAAGAAGTGATTTAGCACGTTGTAGATCCGCAGGAGATAACACTATCCGACGCAAAGCCTCAATTTGGTCAAACAGTGCATTTTCAGCTTTGACCAAGCGCTCAGGAACAACTTGCATTTGGAAAGAAAACAGTGCGCCTTTATTAGTAGCAACATAACCTGCTCCAATTTTAGAAGCAAAAGAAGGTTCAATTAAAGCTTGTGGTAACAATGCTCCTCTACCTTTGGTTAAAATAGCGCCTAATACCTCAAACACAGCACTATCTTTAATGTCATTAACTCGATAACCAACAGACACAACTGTTTGATTAATATCTGCCCGCTCTGCTAGATAGCGAATCGGACTGCCTTCAGTAGGTTTTGAAGATTGTTTGCTAACTGGTTCACTAGGCTTTAAGGCTCCAAGAAATTGCTGAGCAGCTAATCGAGCAGCATCAGCAGTAATATCCCCCACTATAACTACTATAATATTTCCACCACGATAATATTTATCATAAAATGCTTGAGCTTGTTCTTTGGTAACTAATTTAGTTTCATCTAAGACATTTTGGTTAGGGTTATTATCAAAGGCAGCTTGTAAAATTCTTTGTTGGCTATAACTAAGAGGATCATCTAATTTATAGCGGTTAGTTTGAAGTACAAATTTAGCTGCACGATTAACATCTTCTGTTGTAAAACTTTGTCGTTGAAGGCTACGAAACTGCATTTCTAGCAATTTAGTGAAATTAGCTGATTGTCCTAACAAACTATAACTAGTCGATTCAAAGTCTGTTTTAGTTCTTAATACTCCACCCAATAATCTTAATTGACGTAATGGATCTTGTTCATTATTTGAAGACTCAGCTAAAAGTCTTTCTACTACACGAGAAACACCTACTTGATCTTCTCCTTCATAACTAGCACCTGCTTTTACCATCACAGTTGAAGCAGCTAGTGGAATAGAATGATCTTCGCGAACAATAACAGTCACACCATTTTTAAAAACATATCGAGAAGTTACTCCAGTATGTTCTTGAGAAGCAATTGCTGCACCACTAGGAACTAAAACTTTGCCTGGAGGAACATTTGTTGGCTTTGTATTGCTAGTAGGATTACTAGGTTGTGTAGAGTTGTCCTTTTTAGGCTCTGTATTTTTTGGTGGATTTGGATTACTTGGCGGATTGCTTGGCGGATTTGGCTCAGGGCGATTACGTCCACTTTGTGCTTGAATATTTGGCACAACTAAAATCAATAATAATATGAGGAAAATTGTGTTTCTAGATTTGTTTATCATTGTTCCTCCATTTCCTGGGGTTGCGCTCGCTAACGCTCGCTAAAACCCCAGGCTAATATATGGCTCGATTACGCAATAAGATCCATTTTCATAGAATTCCGTTTGCAAGAGATTTAATTATTGAAATAGCTCATTTTTCAATTTGCTCAACCCATATTAGCCCAGGTTCTAGCGAGTAATAACGAGCGTTACCTGGGGTTTATGAGCATAACACTAGTCAAATTAGTTATATAGCTCGCTAAAACTATAGATTTAATTTTGAGATGAATCGTTTTTCTTCTCATTTTCACCAGAACTCTGAGTTGGAGTAGGTGTAGTAACTGCTTCTGGAGCTTTTTCTTCTGTATTTGGTAAACTCTTAAAATTTCTGTGCATCATTTCATCAGCTTCAGCTCTAGACATAGTCATATCTGCTACTAGTTGATTTCCTTGAGTACTTACCTGTAAATGATTAAATAAAATTAAAGCTTCTGGGTTTTTAAAGCTTAGTAACAAACGCAAACCTGCAACTTGTTGATTAAAGAGGTTTGCCATATCAGAAGCAATTTCACTGTTAGTAGCAAATCCTTTAATAATAAAAGAAGCTTTTTCCTCTCCAAGTTCTAAAGTAGCAGTATTAGCTGTAAGCACTGTTAGAGGCATAAGAGCATGCGATTCACTAATAGCATTAGCAATATTAATTGCAGCGCCATCAAGTTGTTCTGAACCAGAAGATTTTATAATTCTCACTTCATAAAGTGAGCCATCTTTATTTACTTCATACCCAACAGTAACAGAAAAAAAGGCTCTCCTAATGTCTAAATTACCACTTCTATAAATGTTATAGACTTTGCCCATGATTTCACGAATAGGGCGAGCGTTTATCTGACCAAATTTTGGTGGAGTTGCTGGTGGGGGCTCTTTATCTACATTCTTAACTTCATTTTTTGCTAACTGGTTATCTGGATCTTCTGAATCTGATTTGTCTTTATCTTCTTGATTTTCTTGTTGTTGCTTTTTCTTTCGCTCTTCATCTTTTTTCTTGCGTTCTTCTGCTTTTTTCCTAGCTTCTTCCTTACGGCGTTCTTCTGCTTTTTCCATTTCCTCTTTTATTTTGTCTAAAGGAACAACTTTACCTGGAAAAACTAACATATTAGCAGGATATTTTAGTGGTTTAGTTAGTTTATTTAACTCAATCCACTTTATATCATTGTATGCAGCATCAACCATTGAAATACCTGTAAAAGGAGAAAATATCCATTGATAAAAACTCCAACCAAAGTAAGAAAAATGACAAGTTATTGATATAAGAATTGCTAATAATAATTTATGGCGATAAAAAAAACCCTTACGTTGAAAGGTGTAAGGCTCAACATTAGGAGTATGATAAATATAGCCATGTAGTACAGCCACTAGGATTTTCCCCTAGAAATAAAGTTAAATGGTTTATAAAACATTTCCCGTTTTAGATGCACCAGACATGGTATTGGGTTGTGATAGCATAAGCAAGCCCATTCCACTTGTAAGCATTTTTGCTTATTCTAAGACAAAAATTAGTGTTATACTGTGTAAGTAATTCCATTTAATATTACTGATAATGCGGTCTATATTCAATGAGTTAAAAACCTATTTGGAGTAACTATGTTAGCTAGTTATCGTTTTCTTAGTTTAGCAATGTTAATATTAACGTTAACATTAACATTAATATTAAGTTATAGCTTTTTTTTACAATTTAAGAATGTTGTGTATCAACCAAATAAGATATCTCTTTCTTTAATAAACCAATCTAAGCTAAAGGATGTTCAATTTCCTATAAATTTTGAACCAAATCAAGGCCAACTTGATGACTCTGTTAAGTTTATTGGGCATGGAGTTAACTACAACTTGCTACTAGCTGATAATAAAGCCACTTTGGTTTCTAACAAAATAGAAAAATCTTTTCTTTCTATGGAATTTTTAGGAACTAATTTACAACCTAAAATAGAAGGAACTAATTTACAGCAAGCCAAAACTAATTACCTGTTAGGCAATGATTCTAGCAAATGGAAGAAAAATATAAGTACTTATAAGAAAGTTACTTATAATCAGCTTTACCCAGGTATTGATCTAGTATTTTATGGCAAAGAAAATATCTTAGAATATGATTTGATAATTGCTCCTAAAATTGATCCAAAATCCATTAAGCTTAAGTTTCAAGGGCTTAACTCCACAATTCAAGATCCTATTAAAATAAATGAACAAGGAGAGTTAGTTCTTAAAACTGATATTGATACTTTTTACCAGCATAAACCTATTATTTATCAAGAAATTGCAGGTGTTAAACATTTTATTTCTGGTGGTTATAAAAAATATGATGACAAGACTTTTGGATTTTATGTCGATAAATATGATGAAGAAAAAGAACTAATTATTGATCCAGAAATCTCATTCTCTACTTACTTAGGTGGACGTTTGACAGATCAAGCAAATGCAGTAACAACAGATACTATGGGGAATATCTATGTTGTTGGTTCAACAAGTTCCGCTAACTTTCCTATTGCCAAAGCTTTACAACAAAACATTGCAGGCCCTTTTGATATTTTTGTTGCTAAAATAGACCCTACGGGTACTAACTTACTGTATTCCACTTATATTGGTGGAAACAGTATTGATCAAGGTTTTGATATAGCAGTTGATTCTTCTGGTAACACCTATATTGTTGGAGCAACAGTATCTAGCAATTTTCCAACTAAGTCTGCACTACAATCCCAAAAAGGTGGAGGGACTTTTGATGGTTTTGTTACCAAACTAAATGCTTCTGGAACAGATATAATCTATTCTAGTTACTTAGGTGGAAATGATGATGATCAAGCTTTTGCTTTAGCTGTCAATAGTTTAGGAAATGCTTTTGTTGTTGGAAGTACTAGTTCTCGTAATTTTCCTGGTGTACAAGGTGTTGTAAGTGGCAGTTCAGATGGCTTTGTTATTGAGCTTGGAGCTAAAGGAAATGAGATAGTCTATTCTCGGTTACTTGGTGGAGATGATGAAGATGAATGTTCTAGTATTGTTGTAGATTCAAATAATAATGCCTACATCACTGGAGATACTTTTTCAAACAATTTCCCTACTTTAGACTCAGTACAAAACACTTTAGGTGGTGGGCAAGATGCATTTCTAACAAAATTAAATACTAGCGGAGGTATAACCTATTCTACTTACTTAGGTGGAAACAACAATGATGAAGGTGTGGATGTTGCAATAGATTCTAGTAATAATGCTTACATAGTTGGTTCAACAACCTCTAATAATTTTCCTATTAAACTAGCCTTTCAAAAAAATATTTCAGGAGGAGTGGATACTTTTATAGCTAAACTTGATTCCAAGGGTACTAACTTGATGTATTCTACCTATCTTGGAGGAAAGTTAGATGATAATGCTAGAGCTATTGATATTGATGATTCTGGAAACTTATATATAACAGGAACAAGTTTTTCTACAGATTTTCCTATAAGCAACGCACTTCAAGATAAGAACAGGGGAAGTAACGATGTTTTCTTAACTAAATTAGATCCAACAGGCTTAAATCTACTTTATTCAACTTACCTAGGTGGTTCTGCTCAAGATGAAAGTTTAGCGATGACAGTAGACAAAGACGGTACAACTTACCTAGTAGGTTCATCGATGTCCAGTGATTTTCCTATCTCAAATGCACTTCAAAAAACATCTGGAGGTTCAACAGATGCTTTTATTGTAAAAATTGCTGATCCTATAGCTTCAACACCAGATTTTTCTATAACTATTACTCCTAATTCTCAAACTATTACTCCTAACAATAGCACTAGTTTTACTATTAACTCTAAAGCTGTTGGAGGATTTAATCAGCCAATTAGCCTTAATACTAATGTAACGCCTAATGATCCTAGTGTTATAGTTACATTTTCTAGAAACACAATAATGCCTGGAGATAGTGCAACACTAACAGTTAGCACAACAGCAAATACTCCAGCAAATGCTTTTAATATAACACTTACAGCAACAGCAGGTCAGATTGTCCGTACTGCTATAGCAAATTTAAATGTAATTTCCTCAGACTTTTCCATAAGTATTGATCCTATAAATCAAATAATAGTAGCTGGTAATAGTTTAAGTTTTATGGTTAAAACTAAAGCTATAAATAATTTTACTCAACCTATTGAATTGACTCTAAGTATAGATCCTAAAGATTCTGATATAACTGGAGATTTTACTAGTAGCACAATAAATGCTGATAGTACTACTACACTAACAATCAATACTAGTGTAAATACCAAAGCAACTACATTTACAATAAGAGTAATAGGCACATCTTCTCAGATTGTTCATACAGCAATAGCACAAATCACTGTAATGGCAGCGCCAGTGGTTCCTGATTTTAGTATCAATCTTAATCCCTCACAATTAGAAGTCTCTCGTGGTCAAACAGGAACAATTAATATAACCATTACTCGTAGCGGAGGTTTTTCAGGGAGTGTAAGAATTATTTCACCAGATACTAAAGCAACAAAAATTAAGTTAACTCCATCTATGCAAACTACTTCTGGAACAATGGCTAGCATTAGCTTTAAGATTAAGAAGAAAGCAGCATTAGGAATCCAACAATTTATATTTACTGGAGTTGATGATTCAGGAAGAATGCGATTAGCAGCATTTGCATTTAATGTTAGGTAAAAAATAAAAATTCTTGTAATTGCCCCAAAACAAGGAGTTTTGTGTGACTAATCTATTTCGTTTAATAATTGTTTTTTTATTATTATTCGGTTTTGTCATTAGTGTGTCAGCACAAAAGAAATTTTTACAATTTGATCCTGTTTATACAGAAAACAAAATATCAAACAATACTGTTTATCAAATAACACAAGACAAGCAAGGGTATTTATGGTTTGCTACTAGATATGGCTTAAACAGATATGATGGTTATACATTTTATACACTAACCAATAAACCGACTAACTCAAATTCAATTTCTAATAACTATATTACTTGTGTTGTAGCTGATAAGGATGGAAACATATGGATTGGCACTAATGGAGGAGGAGTAAACAAATATAGTACTAAGGATGAAACTATAACTATTTTGGGGAAAGATTTTTCTAAAAACCAACAAATAAATAGTAATTATATTTCCACCATATATGCAGATCAAAAAGATAGAATTTGGATTGGTACACCCAATGAGGGACTAATTTGTTTAGATCAAAAGACAGATACACTTTCTAATTTCTCCAATGATCCCAATAACCTTCTTAGCATTAGTAGTAATTTTATAACTGCTATTTTCTCTGACAGCAAAGCTAGATTATGGGTTTCAACCACTGATGGATTAAGCTTATTCGATGAAAAGAACAAAACTTTTAAAAGATTTTTCCCTTCTAATAAAACCCCTAATGACTTATCTAAAATTGTTAATACTGTTGAAGATTTAAATGGCAATATTTGGGTGGCTACTTCTGATAAATTATGTAGGTATGATGAGAAAGCAAACAATATTTACAATTGTTTTAGTTTACCAATAGGAAATTCTTTATTTCAGCCTGTTATTAATTCTATTTCTTGTGATCATCTAGGAATTTTATGGATAACAATGATAGACAAAATATTAAGTTTTGACCCAAATACTGAAAAATTTACTGAGTATGAACTTTCATCAAATCTAAAAAATACAGTTATTAATCAAGTATTTTTTGACTCTGCAAATGAAATGTGGTTAGCTGCTTCTGATACAGGACTAATTAAGCTCAATTCACTAAGCAACCGATTTTCACCAATTAGACCACAATTTAATCTTGATTCCTTATCGCCAACAAAGAGTTCTGTTACAGGATTTTGTGAAGACTCTAAGAGTTATATTTGGGTTGGAACTCTTAATGGTTTATATAGATATTCTTCTGATAACAAACTTATTAATAAATTTCAATCTAATCCAAAAGATCCAAATGCATTGTCTAGTGATTTAATCTTAGCAATGGCTAAAGATTCATCAGGATTAATTTGGATAGCGACTAATAAAGGGTTAAAGGTATATAGTGTTGAACTTGAACAGTTTATAACAGATAAACTTGATTTACCTGATAGCCTAAAACAAATATATAGTAATGTTATTTTGGAAGATAAGAAAAAAAATCTTTGGTTTGGAACTAACAGCAAAGGAATATATAAGTTCGATCTTAACACTAAAACCTTAGATATTTACTCAAGAGATGTATCTCCAAACAAGCTTAGTACCAATCGTGTTCGACAAATTTATGAAGACGATCTAGAAAATATCTGGGTTTCTACAGGTAATGGACTTTTTCTTTACAATAAAGAAAAAGACTCTTTTATTGCCTATACACATGACCCTCAAAATAATAAAACCATCAATACTAATGCTATAACCTGTGCTTATAAAACCAAATCAGGCATCGTGTTTGTAGCCACTGAAAATGGATTAAATAAGATGGATTCCACTTCTGGAGAGTTTTCAACTATCCCTGATATTGCACTTCTCAATGATTTTATCTATGGAATATTAGAGGATGAAAAAGGCTTTCTCTGGATGAGTAGCAACAAAGGGCTTATAAAGTATGACCCTAAAACCAATGATATTTGGCATTATACTGATACAGATGGGTTACAAAATAATGAGTTTAACTTTGGCTCTTACTACAAAAGTTCAAAAGGAGAGCTTTTCTTTGGAGGAGTAAATGGATTTAATCGGTTTTATCCTAGTACAATAAAAAATAATGAAAGAGCCCCTAATATTGTAATAACAAGTTTTAAGGTTTATGACGGTAGCACAACCTATGATAACTACCAACATTTTTTATCTGCAAATGCTGAGCTTAATTTTCCATACAACAAAAATTTTGTTGAGATTGAGTTTTCTGCACTTAACTTCATACGCCCAGAAAAAAACAAATATCGTGTTAAAATGGAAGGAACAGATAAAGCGTGGATTGATACAGATAGCACTAAAAGATTTGCTAGATATTCTAACTTATCACCAGGAGAATATACATTTCGCGTAATTGCTTCAAACAATGATGGTTTATGGAATAATGAAGGAATTGCAGTAAAAATAATAATTTTTCCTCCTTGGTGGAAAACTAATCTAGCTTATTTTCTTTATCTACTTGTTATTAGCTCATCCATTTTTCTATTTCACAATTACCGTTTAGGACTTCTTACAATACGTAACCAAGAACTAGAGAAAAAAGTACAAGAAAGAACCGAAGAATTAAAACAGAAAAATGAACAACTAAACAGTAAAAACCGCGAGTTAGCAGAAAATTATGAAGATCTTTTACAGCTTAACCAAAAAGCAAATCGTATATTCGCAGTCCTCTCAGAAGCACTTCCAGGAACTGTATTAGATGGAAAATATAAATTAGAAGAAAAAATTGGAAGTGGTGGTTTTGGGGCAGTTTATAAAGCTATGCATCTAAATATAAAACGCCATGTTGCAGTAAAAGTATTTTCTCCTTCTCCAGGCAATGACTCAGTAGAAAATTTAGAACGCTTTCAACGTGAAGCTATTTCAACTTGTCGTGTTAATCATCCAAACGCTGTTGCAATACTGGATTCAGGTATTTCTAGTGAAGGAATTCCTTACTTAGTTATGGAATTATTACAAGGACACACTCTTAAATCAGAATTAAGGAAAGAAGGAAAATTATCAGTTAAAAGATGTGCTGAAATAGCAATACCCATTTGCAAAGTTTTATCTAAAGCTCATAAATCTGGTATTATACATAGAGATATTAAACCTGATAATATTTTCTTACATTATACTATTGAAGGTGAAGTAGTTAAGGTACTTGACTTTGGTATTGCTAAACTAATAGATATGGGTGAGAGTGAACAAAATAACCTTCATTTAACTAAAACAGGTGGAATCATTGGAACACCTATTTATATGGCACCTGAACGGCTTGCACTTAAAGCCTATGATGGAAGTTCAGATACTTATAGTTTAGGTATTATTTTGTATGAACTACTGTCTGGTCGATTACCTTTCCAAGATAAAATGTCGAGTTTTCCAGCAATTACAGCAGCACATCTTTTTCAAGAACCTAATCCTATAAAAGATTTTACTCCTGAAACTCCTGATGAAATAGAAGCAATTGTATTAGCTGCACTAAAGAAAAAACCAGAGGAACGGCCTTCTTTAGAAGAAATAGCTAGCATATTCGCTAATATAACAGGGATTGAATATAAATCATTACACACTACCGAGGAAATAGAGTTAAAAGGAGAAAAAGACCAAGATGTTTCAAAATCTGAGCAAGCAACAATAATAATATCCGCTAAAAAAAGTTCTCCAGATACAGACAAAATCATTCCTTCTGAGCAAATTACACTTCAAAAACCTAACGAATAATAGAATTTGCTCTTTTAACATCACCAACTAATAATAACTATTTAAGAAACTTTTGTAGCTTTTCTAGAGTATTATTATAGTTAAAATGTAGACGATTATATAAAAAACCGTCCTAACACTTTTAGTATTGGTTAAACTAATAATAGCAATTATGTCTAAGTTAAAAATCAAAGCCCAATTCTTACCAGAACGTTGTGAAATATGCCATCAAAAAGATCGTTTTGACCCACAGCTAAACCATTGTTTAAGATGTTCTCCACCTAATCAACCTCTTATTCAACCCGGTTGTCCTGCATTTGAAACAATAGCTGCAACTGCTCCTGATATATGCCCTAGAAACATAAGTATTGTCATTGGTAGTGACAGTTGTACTTTAACTTATAAATGGGTTACTGGTTATTCTATATTTCTTCTTTTAGCTTCAATTACTTTTTCATCCCTACTACTATTTGAAAGATTTAACCAAATTAGCAGAAATCCAGAATCTACTAATTTTAATCTCACTGTTACTACTATTGTACTTATCCTAATGGCTATATTAAACTATTTTGCTATAGCTAATTGCTTTAATAAAACTACTATAAGAGCTACTTCATCTGAAATCATTATTTCTCATGGTCCATTTCCTTGGTTTTATAATCGTAGGTTTACTATTAGAGATATTTCTAGAGTTTATGTAGATGAAGACAGCGACAGAGAAGGTTATAGTTGGTATAGGATACGAGTTGGGTTAAAAGATGAAAGTGTTTACACTATTACTCCTTATACATTTAATTCTAAAAAACTTTATTTTATTTCAGACCAGCTTTTCAAATGGGTCAGAGTTCTTAGAAATACTAATTTACCTAACTCCAACTCTGTATTTTATTAATAATTTATGATATATCTAATCTCATCATAAAAACACTTTATCTAAACCTAATCTACCCTAACACTCAAAACTACAAAAAACATTATTTTTAGCAAACGAAAATAAGCTGAAACTAATCTTAGTTCTAAATGGTACTAATAAGGTAACTTATTAGAAAAATCTTGTAGAGAGGAGATAGCTATGGATGATAACCTATTTAAAACTACTAGTGCACATCTTTGGGATGAACCTCAAAGACGTGAGCAATTTAAAGCTATCCGCAAAGAAGCAGACTCTTCTATGGGTAATAGCACTAATCTATTGGAATTTCTTCGCCCTGCTTACCCTTTAGGAGAAATTTGTATAGATCCAGCTATATTATCAGCTAAGAAAGTCGATTCTCGCTATACACTTCGAGTAGGTTTAGATACCTATACTTTGAAATTCGGCAAAAATACTATTGGTAGATATAGTGATAACAATATAGTTTTAGATGATCCTTATATTTCTCGTAGACATTGTTTTATTATTGTTCATTCTACAGGTCGTGCAGAGCTTTTTGATACCGCCTCTAGAAATAAAACTTTTGTAAATGACCTTGCTATTACTAGATGTTGGCTTAGAAACGGTGATATTATTAAACTTTCTGACACTACATTAATTGTTTCTCTAGAAAAAGCTTTTTAGATAAAACCTAAACATCCTCTAAAAATCGCTTGGACTTTTTGCCAACCGATTTTCTACCTGTAACTACTCTATACAATAACTTCCCATATAAAACTATATAGCAATCTCATTGGTAGCATTTCTTAGCTTCCGACTTGGTTTATAAGGAAATATATCAGGAATCTCACCAGCTTTTATTCTATTTTGTAAGTTAAGCCAAAAATTAACTTTAAATAAGTCTCCATGAAAATTAAGAAAAATCTCTCTTAAATCTCCTTCCAGATCTAAGAAAGACTTAAATTCTTCTGGAAATATGTCATTTTCCGCTACGTAATACCAAGGCTCTGAATCAAGTTCATCAAAATAATTTCTAGCAGGGGGAATTGCTCGGAAATTGCATTCTGTAAGCAGACAAAGCTCATCATAGTCATAGAAAATTACTCTTCCATGTCTAGTAACTCCAAAGTTCTTTATTAAAATATCCCCAGGAAATATATTAGCTGCAACTAAATCCTTAATAGCATTTCCATAGTCTATAATGGCTTCTGTAGCCAATTGAAATGGCATTTCCTTTACATAGATATTAAGAGGAACTAATTTTCTCTCACTATAAAGATGTTTGATAATCACACTCCCATCTTCTACAACAATACTACTTGCAGCAACTTTTACCAATTCTTCTAGTAAGTCCTGTGAAAACCTATTTTTATCAAACTTTAGATGTTCATATTCTTGAGCATCAACTAATCTTCCTGCACGGTCATGAGTAAAAACTAAGTTATATTTGTCTATTACATCTTGACGAGTACTCTTTTTAGGATAATCTGGTTTATCTTTAATTATCTTAAACACTACATCATAAGAAGGTAGTGTAAAAACAGACATCACCATTCCTTTCTTACCCTTAGCAAACTCAAATTTATCAGAAGACTTCTCTAAATGATGAAGCAGGTCTCTATAAAGTTCTGTTTTTCCATGCTTATTGTAACCAATAGAAATATAGAGTTCTGCAATAGGTTTTAGCGGCATTATTGTTTTTAAAAAAGCTATTACTTCATGGGGTCTTTGTGTTTCTACATGAAAATAAGAACGAGTAAAACTAAAAATAATACTTACTTCATTTTGAGTTAGTAAAACAGTATCTACATAAACACCTGCACTTCCATTGATTAATGCCATAGCCAAAGGGACAAAGCCATCTTGATAACGAATTCTTCCTATAATCCAAGCTTTCTTATTGCGGTAGAATAATGAGGTTAAAAGTTCTATTGAATCTATATTACTACCTATTTCTTCTGTAATTCGTTCTACTAGTAATTTAATATCCACAGAAATATTTTCATAGTTAACATCAAATTTAAAATCTATTAGGATTTTCTCTATTGTTTGAGGCAAATTACTTGCTTGATAACTACAATAAATAGTTTCTTGAGAAGGCTGAGGAAAAGTTTCAAAGTCAGAGTCTACATATTCAACTTCTGGATCTACACCAGTAGTTGTAAAAATTTTTCTTGTTACTGAATTAAAAAATGTCTCTGCAATCTCCAAGTTACCAAAATTAGATATAAATTGTGAATAATTCTTCTTTATACCAACCCAAATTTCTTTTTCTTGGCTTCTATCACCTAGATTTTCCTTAAGTTTAACAACTAGCTCTTTTACTGATTTTGTATAAAGCTCTAGTCGTTCATTAGCATCATTATAAAAACCAAAATTATCTCGATTTTCAAATCTGCTCTTAGCACGGCTAGTAATGTTTCTAAATTCCTTATCAAAAGCCTCAAATCCTTTTACAATAAGCTCTGCATTGGTATAAGAAATTTTTTCGATATTCACTTTGAGTTTCCTTCACACTTAAACTAGAAATTGCAAGAGTTGTTGATATTACAAAGCTATAGCTAAAAGTCAACATTTTATTAAGTTATCTAGAATTAAAAATGGTAAGTAATAAGAGTAATAAACTACGTAGAAGTGATATATATTATCTTAATCCAAGAAACCGTTTTACACTAATTACAGTGCGAATAGGATCTTCTTCCTGTGGAACATGTCCAAGATCCTCAAACATTACAACTTGACTACCAGCTATTTCATGATGAAATTGTTCGGCTTGATCAGGAGGAATTAAGCTATCTTTTCCTCCCCATAAAATAAGGGTTGGTTGTTTTAGCTTATGCATTTGATCAATCAAAACATCTGATATTGATTGTTCAATCATTTGTACAAGTGCATGTCTATTACCTTCACGCAAAGCCAAGTCAAAGTAACGATCTACTATTTCTGGAGTTACTTTGTCAGGATTTCCATAAACATCTTTTACACTAGATTCTATAAAACTACGTGGTAAAGTAATTTCCGCTAGTTGGTTTACTAAAGGCGTGCCTGCAACCCAAAAAGCAATAGGAACTGAGCTTGATTCAGCATCTGGACAACCAGCAGAATCCACTAAAATAAGTTTCTGGATACGTTCAGGCATTGCTAGTGCTGTTGCACAAGAAATTAAGCCTCCAAAAGAATTACCAACCAAGGTGCAATGCTGCACATTCAGTTTATCAAGTATTGATTTTACAAACCGTACATAGTTTTTTATGGTGTAGTCATTATCTGGAGAAGGGCCTGTAAGGCCAAAACCTGGTAAATCAAAGGAAATAACCCTTTTTTGTTTTTTAAGTTCTTGTGTCCAACCTTCCCAAGTATGCAAGCTAGAAGAAGTTCCATGAATCATGATCAAAGGGGTTGGATCATCTTTAGGGCCTTCATCTCTAATATGAACTTTCATTCCTGCAACATCTAGAAAAGCGGATGGAGGCGGAGCCCAGCGAGTTTGTAAAACGGATACTGGCTGATCCGGTGCCCAAGTAAAGGCTACTGTTATGGTAACCAACAATATTGATAAAACTAAGATTACAGATATGACTTTGACAAAAAGCCATAACAAGTTATTTATTTTACTAGCAAAATGTGATTCTGATAGCTTATTTACTTGTTGAGAGTTAGTCACAACAAACTCCTAACTATTGATGCCAGCAAACAAATAATGTTTAAGTTAGGTTTTAATAACCTAAACTAGCTATATTAAAACAAATTAATGTGTTAAACATTATTTCAGACAACACTCAAAGTCAAGCAAATAAGAAAGTTATTTCCCCTTAATTTTTCAATTTTATTCTATCTTTTCTATGACTCCTAGATTTTTTTGCTGAACTTCTACATGAAGTTTTCTCCCACAATCCCAACATTCTATGTAATTTCCTCGTCCAGTAATATCACTTAATCCAAATAATTTTACTTCACTTGGCTGATTGATCGTATATGCCCATTCTCCATCTTGATACTCTGCTACGTTTCCACCAAGAAAAAATGTTTTTTCTTCTTTTAATGCTCGATCTAGCCAAGGTGCATATTCTAAATTACTTAATCCATAAGCTATATGTGTAGCTAAATCAGCAGCACGACTTGTTTCAATTCTAGTAGCAGGTTCAGCCATTAGATCACTCTCAGAACTTACATATCTAGCCTTTTGCTCAGGAGTTAAACTTGGCATCTTACCTAAGTAAAGATGTCCCCTCATACAACCAAAACATGGACTACCTTTAGCATCTACAACAATTGCTTCAAAAAACCTAGCTCTAGCATAACAACTCACTACAACATGTGGAATTTGTTTTGAAAGTAAGCTTTGAGAAATAATTCTATCATTGCCTGTTCCTGTAGCTACTACAGCTACATCAGGCTTGTGAATTTCTATTAATTTCTCAAATTCCTCAATATTATCTGGAGTAATTACTAACTCACAACTTACAACTTTTTGCTCTTTGTAGAAACTTTTGTTGCTAAGCCGTTTAGATAAAGCAATTGCTTTAGGCAACCCTACTTGGTCAACACTATAAAGCTGACGAATTGGATTAGCTTTTTCAACTTTTTCCCCATCAACTAATACTAGATCTGCCCCTAAATCAAATAGACTATCTGATATAACACTTCCTAAACTACCTAAGCCAACCACCAGATATTTTTTACCTGTTAACTTTGGGGTTGACTCATTTTGAGTAATTACATTAGTAAGCAAATAAGGAAATTCAAAAGCTGTAATTGCTTTAATTGCCCAAGGCCAAGTAGGATGACCTACCAACAACATTTGATGATTGTTTACAATCGATTCTATATCCAATCTAGCAAACTTTGTTCCTTTTAATAATAGGCCTTTAGCATAATTTGCTACTACATTAGTTAAGTGTAAATAAGTAAATTGATATATAGAATTATTAGAAAAAAGATTTACAGGTAATTCCACTAGATTATTTGGCTGTAAAAATATAATTAACCCACTGCTACTAGGAGTTAACAAATAAAAAATGCCTGCTTTTCCACTTTTATAGACAAGTGTTTTTGTTTGTTGAAAAGCGTTGTAGTCGCCACTTCCAACAATTAAGTCTATGTTTTGAGTGCTTAATTTTTCAAGATTTTCTTTGCTCCAAGTTTGAAAATTGATTTTTAATTGTAATCTCTTAGAAACCTCTTCTAACGCTTTTACTAAAGGCTTGGCATTTTCGTTAACTTGTTCATCTAGCTCTAGAAGTTCAAAATTTACAACTCCACAACAAACTAAATATTCTATTAGCAAAACCATTTGTTCATTGCCTAAAATAACTACTTTACGATTAAAAAGTGTATCCCCAACAATTGGCTTAATTCGAGCAAAAAGCTCTATATCTTGAGTTGTATTATTATCTGCCCTAGTAGTCAACATATTAGATTTCTCCTAAAGAATAATCTTTGTAAGAGCGTCCACAATTCCAAAACTCTGCACTGCTAGCTTGTTTAGTTGTAAGTGAGAGACTCTGTTTAATAGCTGGTTGAATGGGAAATCGTGGAGGTAACATTACTAACATAGCTAATTCTAGGCTTTGCTTAATCAAAAAAGATGTCCAAGCTCCAGGCCAACGTTGATGTTCAATTAATCTATTTCCAAGAGATAATTTCTGTTGGTTTTCCCAAGCATTTCCTTTTGTAGAATAATAAAAAGGTTTTGTTAACAACTTTTTGTTAGAAATTACTTTTGCTATTCCAAGATCTTGTAGCTTCTGATTTTCATCCAAAACAAATGAACAAGCTTGCCATTTTAAATACTCAAGTTGTTCAAAAGAAAACTCAAATTTTAATTCTTCTAACACATTATCAGATGTTTGTACTACAATTAATGCTAATGAGAATCGAAAGCCAAGAAGGTTCTCATTTTTCAAGCGGTAAGGGCGCATATGATAATTAATATCCGTTAAAGATGGAGAAGTGGAATCAACAGAAAAAGGATGTGAATGTCCTGGCCCTAGGAAGTAAAGTTGTGGAAAAGATCTGAGTTTTGCATCAATACCTTCAGCAAAAACTGTCTGCATTTTTGTTGAATCTTCACTTGGAGCAATAAAACTTGCAGCATAACTAGAGTAATTGGTGTATTTATCAGGAGGAATAAAGACAGATCTTATAATAAATTCTTCTACGTCCTTTAAGTCAATTGTATCAAAAGGCGTAAGAGCTTTATTTTTAGCAAATATAACTTCCGTAAGTGGGTAAAATACGCATTCCAAAGGCTCTTTGCCCTGTTTAGCCCATTTGTTTACTTCTTGTGAGATTTCTTTCCATGCTTGCCAACTAATTTTTACTATTGGTCTTTTCATATACCCCCTCATAACCTGGGGTTGCACTCGTTTCACTCGTTAAAACCCCAGGCTAATATATTTTCCCTAATTTTGAGTCTGACTAAATCTCGGGTTTATATATTTTTTAAGTAGGTTTAATTATTGAAACTACCTAATTTCATAATTGCTCAACCTACATTAACCCCATAACCTAGGATTCAAAAAAGCACAACTCCAAACTAATATTTTAAAATAGCTCAAAATTCAAATCGCCAAACCCATATTAGCCCCAGGTTTTAGCGAGTGAAACGAGCGCAACCTGGGGTTCAAAAAAATGAGTGCATTTATTAAAATAGCTCAAAATTCAAATTGCCAAACCCATATTAGCCCCAGGTTTTAGCGAGTGAAAGGAGCGCAACCTGGGGTTCAAAAAAATGAGTGCATTTATTAAAATAGCTCAAAATTCAAATCGCCAAACCCATATTAGCCCCAGGTTTTAGCGAAGCGTAACCTGGGGTTCAAGAAGCGTATCTTGGAATCAAGAAGCGTATCTTGGAATCAAGAAACGTATCTTGGGGTTTAAGAGGCGCAACCTGAACTCAATAATAACCATAAGAAGTATTAAAAAATTCAAAGTTTTCTTGATCATTTGATAGCTTCAAGAGCGCTAACAAATGAGGTGCAACACGATTTGCGATTACTTGCATAATTGAGGTGTTATCATTCCATTGTGCTGCATGATAAAGACAAATTGTTCTACCACCTAGATGAGTTTGATGATTAGAAGGGAGTTTTAGAGCATCTATGTATTGGTTATCTACATAATGAACCTGAGGAGGCGAATAAGGCCAGTTGCTAGGATATACAACCATCATTGGAACAAGTAAATGACGCTTATTGTTAGGTATAATAATTGGATATTTTAGCTTTCCTTCTGCTCTAGCTTTTTCTAACTTTTTAAAAGCTTTTTCATAACCTTCTAAACCCACTGGTAGAAGTCCTGTCCAAGTTAATGTATTTGGAGTTTCTGAACTTGGACGATTACATAAAATACAACGTAGCTCACCTTCTATAGGTGCCAAGTTATCAGAACAACATTTAGAATGTAGCAAATTTATTCCATTTCCTACTGTAATAATCCAATGAGGCAAATATTGGCTCATTTCCTCTATATCGCGTTTTAAAAACTTTTCATTTTTTAGCCAAGCATGGCTTTTAAATTTGGACTTTAGAACTTCCACATCCACTTCCCAAGTTTTTAACTTATTGTTAGGCAAAATACGTTTCTGTTGCATAAGTCACTTCCTTATGGAGGTTTGCTTGTTTAAGTTACTTTAAACCAAAGCGTTCTTCTGCTGGATTAATGGCAAAAGGAGCTTTTTCACCCTTTGGACGTTGTGCTGGATAAAAGTCAATTACTGCTGGAAGTTGATTGCCATTGTTATCATAAAGTCTTTGAGTTAATGGACAATAAGTTCTTTGGTCAGTTACAACAAGTTTTTGGGTTGGTAAACAGCAACTACAAGTAGGTGCAATTGTTGGTGTATTTTGACGGTTGTTCATAATCTTTTCTCCTATATCTCTGAATTAATCTTAAAGCTCTATCGACGACGGCGCTTTGGTATTTCATTAGGTGGCTCAGGTTCTTGAGTTCCTATAAAACCACCATAATAAAAGGCTGCTGTGCCTTCATTAAGAGCTGCCTCTATTTCTGTACTTGATGGTAAATTGACTTCTACAGGTTTACGCGTAATAGTACCATTATTATTACGTATATAATTTTCTTTACTTATATTACAGTAAATTGAACCATCTGCTTTGTTCATCAATGGGCTAGCTATTTGGCAACAAGAGCATATTCCAAAAGGTAATTCACTAACCCTCAAGTGTTTATTTAAGTAGAAAAAGTATCTTTCTTTACTAATTGGACAAAGCAAATCTTCTGTATTTATAATCTTTATCAAAGGAAACGCTTGATCGCAGCAACGACAGTATCCATAAGGAAGCAAAACACAATCTATCAACTCACCATCTCGACTACGCCTAACATATTGCTTGTGGCATTTTGTACAAACATGAAGCCTGTTTACAAAAATAAGATCCTCTATACAAATTGGACATAAACCATAATGGTTTTGAGCTTTTACCTTTTGTATTATTTGTGCTGTTTCTGTGGCTATATCTGCTTGATTTTCAACAGTTCTAGCTAAAAAAACTTTGGTGTTTTGCTTTCTCTTTAACATACTTTTTTATATCTCTATCTTATAAATTTAGATAGTGTATGTTTTACACTATCTAAATTATATAAAACGAATTTAGAAAAATCAAGAAAAAATTTAGAAAAAATTTAAGTTAGAGTTGAAATAAGAGTTGTTTGTAGGAAAGTATTTCTCCTGAAGAAAGCTAGCTAGTAAAATATTGAAAAGTATTATAGTTAAAGCAATATTCAGTAAGGAGTTAGTGAACTTCTAGACGATATATAACAAGTAAACTTACCATAATTGCTAAAAGAACCACAATAATTGAGCCTATTATTAATTGACCTTTTAAGGCAGAAAGAACATCTGACAAAGTTTCATATTCTTGTTTAAGTTCACCTGTTTGAGGAGCATTAGTTGTTGATTGTATTTGGACTTGAAGTTGGTTAGGAGCAACACTAGGTGGAGTAATTGGTTGAGTATTAGGAACTGGATTAATTACTTTATTGGGAGTGCTAATTGCGATACCAACTCCGGCAACTACAGGAGGTTGAGGCAAAGTAGAAGCAGAAGTAAAAGAGGACTCTGTTGGTTTATCAGATATAACATCATCTATAACTACTTTTTGGGTTGCAGGTACAGCTTTATTAGCTTCTGGTGTTTTGGCTTCTAGCCCTATACCAAGAGATTCTAAAGCTTCTAGATTCATTTGTTGAGTAAGCTTATTTTGAGAAGGGATCTCTTGAATTTTTGTAGTTTCTTTATGTGAAGCAGGAATTACTTTTTCAGTTTTTAAGATTTGTGGAGAGTCAGCTTGGAATAAAGTATCTTTCTTTAGTTCAGAGGTTTGTTGCTCAGAATCAAGAGAACCTGCTTTAAATTCCTCTGCCTCTAATGGTGTTTGTACATCTGTTTTTTGGAAGAAAAACTCCCTAGCAACTTTTAATGCTTTTTTAAGTTCTTGGGTTAGTTCTGAAGCTGAAGCTATTCTTTCTTCACGTTTTTTCTTTAATGCTTTCTGAACAACTTGATCTAGAGCTGGATGGATAGAAGGGTTGAAGTTAATAATTGGTTGTGGATCTTTAAAAAGATGTCCTCCAATTATACTTTGAACTGTGCCAGTAAAAGGGGTATCTCCACAAAACAACTCATACATCATAATACCTATAGCATAAATATCAGCACGGTTATCTATTGTTTCGCCTTCATAATATTCCGGCGCCATATAATGCGGAGTGCCTAACATTTCTCCTGGCTTAGTCAAATTTGTGCTAGCCTTTTCAGATCCAGATTCAGAGGTAATTTTTGCTAGTCCAAAATCTACAACTTTAACAATTACAGATCCATCTGGAGTTTCTTTTAGCATTACATTTTCTGGTTTAAGATCTCTATGAATAATACCTTGTTGGTGTGCAGCCTCAACTACATTACAAACTTGTATCATCCACTCAGCAATTTGCTCTGGGGTTAAAGGTTTTTGTTGCATCATAAGCTGGCGTAGAGAATAACCTTTAATAAACTCCATCACCAAATAAGCACTTCCTTCTTGAAGTACGCCAAAATCATATATAGTTACAGCATTAGGGTGTTCTATCCTAGCACAAGCTTTTGCTTCACGAATAAATCTAGTAGCAGCTTGTTCATCATTAGCCATATTTTGTTGTAATACCTTGATAGCAACACGTCTATCTAGCAGCATATGTTGCCCTTCATACACTGCACCCATTCCACCACGTCCAATTAGTTTTTCTATACGATACTTATCAGCAATTACACGACCAAGCATTGGATCAACATTAACTTGATTGCCTTTTGTGTCTACTAAAACAGTTGCATCTATAGGACAAACCGCTTGGTCATCACTATATTGGGCATTACACTTAGGACATTGTTTCATCTCGTCTAAACCTTAAGTAAAGTGTGTTATTATTTAGTTTGTTGGGCATGTGATATGGTTTGATATTACTATAACTTGCTTGTACTTTTTTGTAGACTAAATGTCAAGACAAAAATCTTTTTACAAATAAAATTTTAACAAATGAACAGACTCATAAATCTTTTAACTTATATTGAATGAGTTATTTTCTAAAAACAATTTTTCTTTAATGTCAAATCGACAAAATTATGCTAATAATTAAATAAATATATTGACATCTTTATTTGTCCCTTTAAAATTAGAGAATACGCGGCGACTTATACGCCCACACCTCTTTTCTGAAAATAATTTAGGAGAATTCAATGAAAAAGACTCTTTTCAAAACTTTTCTTTTTGCCCTAGTCATTTTAGCTTTCAGCGTTGTTCCAAGCTATGCTCAAAAACCATTAAAAGGTTCTTGGACATTTACAATTCAAAGCCCAATGGGCGCATTGCCAATTCCTTTTACTTTTAAGGCTGGCGGCAAAGGGACTTTAACAGTTCCATCTGGTTCATTAGCACTTGCTTATCGTGAAAAAGCAGCTAATATCAGTGTAGCTCTTGAAGCTCCAGGACTTGCTCCAGACGGTTCTGACCTCTCATTTGTAATCCGTGGCACCAAAACAGATACTTCTGTAACAGCAAATGCAATTGTTGTTACTAGCACAGCAGATCCAAATACCCCAGGCGGATTTGCAATAACAGTTCTTCCTGTTTCTGGCAAGAGAAACTAATATAAAAGTTATGATGGCGGGGATTTACCCCGCCACTGCTTACTTAATTACTTCTTCAAACTAACTACTTAACAAAGTATTTTGCAGTAAATGGTGAATCCCCTGCTTCACGTCCCACTTTATGATCCGCATTAGCAGATAAATGTTCTAAAATCTTAAAAGCGGTTTCTATTTCTTCACTAGCTCCAATTGCATTAACAATTTCATCCAAAGTAAATGCTTGTCCAGAATGAGCACGTAAATGTGTTAAGATCTTACGTTGCAGTGAAATTACTGCTCCAGCAGCTTTCTTTCCAGCTTCCACACCTGGTTGATGGTAAGCATTAATGCCAACTAAGAAACCATAAAAGCCTACGGCTCTTTCATAAAGACCTAATAACTTACCTATAGTACGAGCATCTACTGTTTCTACAGTAACAGTCATTGATTCACGATCATTTTCAAATAATGCTCGGCGAGTGCCTTGTAAAAAGCCGCTTAAATAATCACCTGAAGTTATATCTTCTTCAACTTTCATAGATTCTCCAGCTCGATCTTTTAGGACTTCTATAAAAGTAACAAAAAAGTTATTAACACCTTCACGTAGTTGTTGAACATAAGCATGTTGATCTGTAGAACCTTTATTTCCATAAACAGCAATACCTTGATTAACAACATTTCCAGCTAGATCATTTTGTTTACCTAAAGATTCCATAACAAGTTGTTGAAGGTAACGACTGATTAATTCTAATCTATCTTTATAAGGCAAGATCACCATGTCCTTTTGTCCACGGCCATTGCCAGCGTGATACCACATTAAAGCCATTAAAGCTGAAGGATTATTTGCTACATCTTTTACTCTAGTAACTGCATCTACTTCGCGAGCTCCAGCTAACATACTATCAATATCAAAACCTTGTAAAGCAGCAGGCAATAACCCCACAGCAGAAAGTTCAGAAGTACGACCTCCAACCCAATCCCACATTGGAAAAGTAGTGATCCAACCATCTCCAGTAGCAACTTTATAAAGTTCGCTTCCTGTTTGAGTTACAGCTACGGCATGTTTAGAAAAGTTCAATCCAGCTTTGGTATAAACTTCTTTAGCTTCAAGCATTCCATTACGAGTTTCCTTTGTACCACCAGATTTAGAAATAACAATAGTTAAAGTTTGGCTAAGGCCTGCTCCAATATTAGCAAACACTTTATCCATACCATCTGGATCAGTGTTATCAAAGAAAAATACTCTCATTTTATCTGCTGGAGTAGTTAAAGCATTAGCAACAAACTGTGGCCCTAGAGCTGAACCACCAATTCCTACAACTAAAATATTTTTAAAGAGTTCGCCTTTTTCTGTTTTAACTTCACCATTATGAACAGAAGCAGCAAAATTCTTTATTCCTGCAACAGTATTATCAATTTCTTCACGTAATTCTTGAGTAGGTGCAAGTTGTGAATCGCGCAACCAATAATGACCTACCATGCGTTCTTCATCAGGGTTTGCAATGCTACCATGTTCTAAAGCATCCATTTGCTCAAAAGCAGAATTCATCTTATCTGCCATATCAGCAAAAAAATTATCAGAAAACTTCATCCTGCTAATATCAAGGGTAATTCCAACAGAAGGGCACACACATAAATGCTTACGATATCTATCCCAAAGCGCTAATGAACTCATAATTAATAGTTTTCTCCTTTTTAACTCCTGGGGTATAGCTTCGCTTAAACCCCAGGTTAATATATTACTTGCAAGCTAATATTTGTTTATTACCTTTTAGCAGCTTTACCTTGGCTCTTTTTTCCAAGCATTGATAAAGCAGCATCCACAATAGCACTAGAATCTACTCTAAAATGTTTACGTAAAGATTCTCTAGTATCACTTAAGCCAAAACCATCTGTTCCAAGACTACGATATTTGTTAGGAATCCAACGTGAAACCATATCTGGTAATGCTCTCATATAATCTGTTACAGCAATTACTGGCCCAGTAGAACCTTCTAAAACCTGAGTAATATAAGGCTTACGTTCACCTTGGTTTTCGTCATTCCATCGCTCAACTTCCAAAGCTTCCCGTCTTAGCTCTAAATAACTAGTAACACTCCATATATCAGCAGCAACATTATGTTCTTGAGCTAAAATCTCGGCAGCTTTTATAGCTTCTCTTAAAATCGTTCCACTACCAAAAAGTTGGACTCTTGTTTTCTTCTTAGAATCACCTTTCTTAAAGAGGTAGATTCCTTTAACAATACCTTCTTCAACGCCTTCTGGCATTGCTGGCATTGCATAGTTTTCATTATATGCAGTGATGTAATAAAACACATCTTCTTGCTCTTCATACATTCTCTTTAGACCATTTTTAACAATTACTGCAAATTCATAATGAAATGCTGGATCATAGGTGTGAATGCTAGGTACAACAGAAGCCAATATATGACTATGACCATCATCATGTTGCAAGCCTTCGCCCATCAAAGTGGTGCGTCCAGCAGTTGCACCAATCATAAAACCTTTGCCTCTCATATCAGCAAAAGCCCAAATTCCATCTCCAGTACGTTGGAAACCAAACATTGAGTAGAAGGTATAAAATGGAATCATATTTTCGCCATGTGTGGCATAAGCAGTTCCAGCAGCAGTCAGTGAAGCAATTGAGCCTGCTTCAGTAATTCCCTCTTCTAAAAGCTGTCCATCTTTTTGCTCGTTATAACTAAGCAACATATCAGAATCCACTGGATCATAACGCTGCCCTAAAGAAGCATAAATTCCTATCTTCTTAAATAGAAAATCCATACCAAATGTACGTGCTTCATCTGGAATAATTGGGACAATTCGCTTTCCAATTTGTGGATCATCTAAGAGTTTACGCAAAATGCGAACATATGCCATAGTTGTAGAAACTTCTTGTTTAGTTTCCTGGTAAAATTCTTTATATACATCTTCCTTAGGTAAATTGAGAGGTTTAGACATTACTTTGCGAGTTGGAACAGATCCATTAAGTGCTTGTCTACGCTCTAACAAATACTGAACTTCTTCGCTCTTTGGCCCTGGATGATAGAATGGTGGAACATCTTTTATGGCTTCGTCTGGAATTGGCAAATGCAAACGATCTCGGAATTTCTTTAAGTCTGTTTCACTAAGTTTTTTCATTTGGTGAGTAGTATTGCGAGCTTCAGCGCTTTCACCTAAAGTCCAGCCCTTGATTGTTTTAGCTAGAATTACAGTTGGTGCACCTTTATGATTGACTGCTGCATGGTAAGCAGCATAGACTTTCTTATAATCATGGCCTCCGCGTCTAAGTTTAGATAACTCTTCATCACTAAGATGTTCAACAAGCTTAAGTAATCTAGGATCAGAGCCAAACAAATGTTGTCTAATATAAGCCCCACCTGATACAGAATATTTTTGGAATTGTCCATCTAGAACTTCATTCATTTTATGTAGTAAAAGGCTATCAACATCTTTAGCTAAAAGTTCATCCCATTCACGTCCCCAAATTACTTTAATTACATTCCAACCAGCACCACGAAATACAGATTCTAATTCTTGAACAATCTTGCCATTGCCACGAACTGGACCATCTAAACGCTGTAAATTACAATTAACTACAAACACTAAATTATCTAAGCCTTCCCGATTGGCTACAGACAATGCACCTAAGGCTTCTGGTTCATCTGTTTCACCATCACCTAAAAAGGCCCAAACCTTAGAATTAGAAGTATCTTTAATACCACGAGCATGTAAATAGCGATTAAAGCGGGCTTGATAAATGGCATTAATTGGCCCAAGTCCCATTGAAACAGTGGGAAACTCCCAAAAATCTGGCATTAATCTAGGATGTGGATAAGAAGAAAGCCCTTTACCACCAACTTCACGACGGAAATGCTCTAAATGATCTTGTGTTAATCGGCCTTCTAGAAAAGCTCGTGCATAAACCCCTGGTGCAGCATGACCTTGGAAGAAAATTTGATCTCCAGAAGAATCATCATCTTTTCCTCTAAAAAAGTGGTTAAACCCTACTTCATAAAGGCTTGCAGATGAAGCATAGGTAGAGAGGTGACCACCAATACCAGGGTAGTGTTTATTAGCACCTATTACCATAACAGCAGCATTCCAGCGAATGATTCGCCGAATGCGTTGTTCCATTTTTTCATCTCCTGGAAAAGGAGGCTCTTGTTCTGGTGAAATGGTATTAATGTAAGGGGTCTGAACTAAAGGAGGTAAGCCTATTTGCATCAATCGAGCTTTTTTTAACAACTTGCGCATTAAAAATTTAGCTCTCTCAACACCTTCTGTTACAACTACTTGCTCAAGGGCATCTATCCATTCTTTTGTTTCTTGCTCATCAATATCTGGAAGTTGCTGTTTAAATTCATCAAACATATGTTCTACTCCATATCTGTAAAATAAAACAGGGCACTAGTGCAGCTTATCGGATTTATAATTTAGAAGCTAAACTGCACAAAAGGTTTTTATTAGTAAACTCTATTAATCTATTAGGAGATATAGCTAATACCAATCTTCTAGAAAATCAATAGGTTAACATATTAATTTATATAGTACTAAAACGTTTTTCTTAGCCAGCTATTTGCAACCTGTGATTCTAGCACGCAAAGCATAAAAAATAACATCTACACTTACCAAAAGTTAGGTTGTTAGGTTAGAAAACAATGTTTATTAACCATTTATTTTCTGATAATAAGAATTTACTGAAGCTTGACCTGTATAGTTTGGACCAGCTTTATCACTTGCTCCTAAATATTCATAAGGTAACCTAAGGAGTTTATTACCTTTGTGTTTAAGCAAGTGATTTTTATAGACAACTCCTTGTTTTCTAAGAGTTGCTAAAATGCTACGTCCTGCAACTGTTCCATCTTCAAACCGCAAATTATCAAGGTCAATATTTGCAACAAATAATCCAGTTGGTTCAAGCCAAGAAATAGCTTTTTTGATTATAGAGAGTTTATCACCTATGTAATGTAGTCCATGTATGCAAGTAATTAAGTCAAATTGTTGGTTAGGATTATAGTCATTTACTGAGGTTGCTAGTAGTTGTAAAGAAGTTAAATTTTGGTCATAAGGTTGGAAAAAATCTACTAAATCAATTCCTATCAACTTAACTCTATCTGAAAAACCTTTGCTAGTAAGAATTTCTGTGCTTTCAATTAATGCTTTTCCACTACCACAACAAATATCTAGCCAAGAAAAACTGGTTTGTTGGTTATGTGCTTTTGCTTTATAAACTTGCAACTCTTTGGAAGTTAAACAAGCTGTTCTGACTTTTTCATTTAGTATATTTACAATATACTCTATAGGATTAAAACCTAATTCATGTTGATAGCTATTTGAACCTATAGCTTTTCTTTCTCTGTTCATTAGAGAATTTGCCACTACAGAAGATTTCTCTAAATCTCTGCTATTTAATAAATGCTTGTTCATGTGTTTCTCCAAGCAAAAAATAAACTTAGTCGCCAGCTTTGATAGAATAAAACAACCTAATATAATAACCGTAAAGGAGGGTTTATGTGGCGTTGGCTAAGCTCAATGCTCATTTTAGCAACTTTATCTTTAACCCCTGTTTATGCTCAATCAGGAGGTTCTACTACAGCCTTAGTAATTGGGCAAATAAAAGATCCTCAAGGTAAAGCAATTGTTGGGGCGACTATTACAGCTAAACAACTAGAGACCAATTTACTTCGCACTATACAAACTACAGATGATGGTAGTTTTATAATTGCTCAACTACCTCCGGGTAATTATCAAATAATGGCTCAAGCTGAAGGCTTTTCTAGTCAGTCATTACCTATCACTCTTACTATTGGAACTACTACACTAGCAAACTTCTCTCTTACAGTAGGAACTCCTTCAGAAGTAATCGAAGTAACAGCAGATTCATCCACAATAATAGAACCAACTAAAACCCAAAAAAGCACTATTATTAACGCAACACAAATTGTTAATTTACCAATAAACCGACGAAATTTCTTAGATTTTGCTCTTACTACATCAGGTGTAGTTCAAGATCGTGGTCGATTTCAAGGAGCACAAGCAACTTCTGGATTAAGTTTTTCTGGACAAAATCCCCGGCAAAACAAT
Organism: Blastocatellia bacterium; assembly: GCA_039812885.1. GTDB lineage: Bacteria > Acidobacteriota > Blastocatellia > Chloracidobacteriales > JADJPF01 > JADJPF01. Next base: position 158,930 of record JBDIBI010000003.1, on the reverse strand, counting down.
ATTACAATAGATGGAATAGACAACAATGATAATTATGCAGGCTCAGTTAGAGCAACTTACTCACAAGAAGCTGTAAAGGAATTTCAAGTTGTTAGCAATGGATTTTCTGCTGAATTTGGTCGTGCTCAAGGTGGGCTAGTAAATATTGTAACTCGTACTGGTAGCAATTCTTATGAGGGTACATTATTTTTTCTTAATCGCAATGATAGTCTTAGCGCTCGAAATGCTTTTTCAGGAGCTAATAAACCATCCTTCTCACAATATCAATATGGCCTAACTCTAGGTGGGCCAATCAAAAAAGATAAAGCTTTCTTCTTTGCTTCTTTTGAAAGACTAAATATTAAAGATAGTGTAAATGTTGATATAAACGCTGTTGTGGTAGCATCTCTTAATCGCAGAGGGTTTCCTGTTAGAGTAGGCGATATTCCTTTTTCTGAAGCTAGTTCAACCTTTCTTTTAAGAAATGATTTTAAGCTTTCAGATAAGGATCAAGTGGCAGTTCGTTATAACTTTGGAAGAATTTATAATGGAGCATTAGCTACATTTGGTGGAGGAAGAGCAGAGTCTCAAGGCGGTACACAACAACTAAGAGATGATACGCTTTCTGTTTCAAATACTCGCATAGCTCCCAGCTTAAATTTAGTTAATGAAACTCGTTTTTTATTTGCTCGCCGTGATTTGAAAGCTGATTCACTTGATCCTAGAAGTGGCCCACGTCTACAAGCAGGTGCAGCTGTAGGTCAAGATCCATTCTTGCCTAACCCTAGAAAAGAATTTATTTTTGAAATAGTAAATAATACTTCTCTAGTACGTGGAATTAATCAAATAAAATTTGGAGTAGATTACTTAAGAGTACATTTACCTAAAAAAGAGAATTTATTTCCTGCTGGTTTCTTTGGTCAAGCTACATTTAGTACAATTTCCTTAAGCACTCTCGCGCCACCATTAACTTTAATTCAAGCATTTGATCCAGCATTAAGAACACCTCAACAACAAGCAGCTTTAAAAATAGTTGGACCATTATTGCCTGGGAGGTTTCCTGGGTTTCCATTAACAGATTTAACAACAATAGAGTTGCCTACGATATTTATTCAAGGCTTTGGAGATCCTTCTATTGAAATGAATTATCAATATATTTCTGGATTCTTCCAAGATGATATAAGGTTAACTCCAAAGTTAACAGCTAAGTTAGGCTTACGTTATGATCAAGAGCGAGTAGATTTTTTACCTAAGAATAAAGGAAGTTTTTCTCCTCGTGTATCTTTAGCTTATAACCCTTGGCAAAGACTTAATTTACATGCTTCTTATGGAATTTTTCATGGTATCACTCCAATAGCACCAGTAATGCAAGCAGGGCTGGAAAAAGTTAATGGATTCAAACAGTTAATTCTATTTTTCCCTTATTCCATTATCCCATTTAGTTTACCTGGAAATAGATTTCCAACCTCTACAACTCTTCCTACTGGTGTAACTTATGTACGTCAACTTAGTGGAGAAAGTGATATTCAAAAAGATTTCCGTAATGGTTATGCTCAACAAGTTCATGTTGGTTTTGATGTTGCGTTAGATAAAAACACTTCATTTAGTGCTAGTTACCAATATGTAAGAGGCATTAGTTTACCATTAAGGCGTGATATCAACCCTATAGTAAGACCTATTGTGGGAGATCCTATTGGAAGCCGTGTCAAAGGACGAATAGATACTAATAGAGGGGGTGTATTAGATTTAGAATCCAATGGGGATAGTTATTATAATGCTTTGACATTAGAATTAAGTCGTGGTTTAGGCTCACGTCTTAAATTATTGACAAATTACACATTTGGAAAAGCATTAGATGACTTTTCAGATTACCGATTAGAGAATGCTATCTTTCAAAACCCATTGGATTTAAGACATGAAAGAGGTTTTTCCATACAAGATATCCGACATCGTTTCTCACTTTCAGCTGTCTGGTCTCTTGATTACACTAAAAACCAATTTCTAAAAGATTTTGTTCTTTCTTCAATTGTCCGATTAGAAGGTGGGCAACCCTATTACTATGGTTTAGGATTTGATAAAGATCTTAGTGGAGATTTAATTGCAGGGGATCGACCAAATAATGTAGCTCGTAATATAGGTATTTTAGATGGTTTTTACACTGTTGATCTAAGACTTTTACGTAAAATTAAAATTAGAGAAAAAGTTTCTATTGAAGGTATATTTGAAGGATTTAACCTTTTTAATAGAGTTAATTATTCTCGTGCTACTTTAGCAGCAACTCTAGCCGATGGCATTAAACAAGACAATGGACGCTTTAAATTACCTAAACAGGTCTATAGTAGTGCTTTTTCCCCAAGGCAATTACAACTAGGCTTTAAGGTTATATTCTAAAATATTGATATGAAATCCAGCTAAACCTTCTAGTAAGCTCATAGATTAAAAGCTATAAGCCTACTAGAAGGTTAAATTTTTATCAGAACTTATTAGGTTTTAAGCACTTGTTGGTTTATATTCTATGAATATCCTTGGATGACCAAGTGGCTTATTTGTATGAGTAAATCTGTAGAAAATTCTAATCAACAACCATCTGCTCCTGTTGATGAAGCAACAAAGTTTTTCTTAGGCGCTAAATCAGCTTTGAAAATCGGTGATATGGGCGCAGCAGAACGGCTATTGCGAAAAGCTCTAGAACTATCCCCTAAAAATTACTTATATATGTTAACTTTGGCTAGATTACTAGTACAAATGGACAAAAGTTATTCTGAATCAGAAAAACTACTTTTGCAGTCTAACTCTTTAAATATAACTGCTGTAGAGCCTAGACTTATACTTTCTGCACTTTATGAAAAACAAGGACGCATTCGTGAAACTCAAGCAATTCTAAAGAGTGTTATAAATCTTGAACCTAAAAATTTTGTTGCTCGACGCAAGTTAAGCCAATTAAAAGGAGAGTTTCCTGTTGATAATGAGCAAAATTTATTTAGAAATGAAATTTTTGCTCAATGTAACGTATTACAATCTTTTGAACAAATTTCAAGAGAAACTCAAGTAGAAACTCAGGCAGAAACACTAACACAAAACCAAGAACCTGAAAAAGAAAATATTTCTGACTTAAACAACATTTCCTCAAACAATGAAACCGTAGCAACGAGGGAAAACATATCTACTAATATAAATAATAGTGACATAACCAACGAAGTAAATTTCTCTACTACCACAGAAACAGAAATAGAATCAGAGTCAGAAACAGATCAAGCTGATACAATATCTAAAATACTTACTCATTTACCTGAAACCCCTAGACATATAGAAGACATTCTTAATGTTGCACAAATGTCATCATCAGAAAATGTTATTAATAGTGCTTTTCAAGCAATTCCTTTAATTTCAGCACCTACAACTCAAGACACAACGGCTCAAGAAAGCTCGGCAACAAAAGACGAATTTCTAATAGAGAGTAAACCACAAGATGTCTGGTCTAGTAATTCAGAAGAAACTAAAGTAGAAGTGCTTCGTCTAGAAGTAGAAAGATTACTAATAATTGTTCGTAGATTTTTTGAGGGAGTTAAAGAATCCTTAGGGGAAGATACTGCATTTTTACTAATTAGCCGAGCCAAAATGCAAATAGAGAGTCTTTATCCAGAATTAGATTACTTTAGTATTTTTGAAGATGATAAAGTTGTAGGTTTTGCATCTAGTGATAAATACGTTGGGAAACGTACATTAGAAGCTATTGCAACTTGGATGTATTTATATATGACATTACTTTCAGAAACAGCTATTTTAAGAGAAGAAGCTGGAATTAGAGTAATAAATCAAGTTCTAAAAGAAGATAGTGAAATAGTTGAGGAACAAGTTTTTTATAGGTATTTTACCGACATTCAACTTTAACTTAATGAAGTATAAAGAGGTTATGTTTGATTTATGTGGTTACAAAAAACAAAAAAAGTGGTATTAACTAGTTTAAAAATCTTTGGAGCTATACTAGCAATTTTTATAGTGTATATTTGTTTTATTCCACCATTTGGAGAAATTCCTCGTGCTGACACTATAAAAATAGAAAAACTAGATCCAGCAAAAAACGCATTAACAGAATATAACCTAGCAATACAAACTTTAAAAAGCCATTCTAAATCTCTTGGAAATCTTCCACTTCCACAACTTAACAAAAGTTTATCTGGGCAAACTCCACTAACTCAGCAAGAATTATCATTTGTAACACAAAATCAAGATTGTATTTCTCATATAATTGAAGCTTCAAAAAGTCCTTATTTTCAATTTTATGATCATTTTCCTAGCTACGCTGAAAACTCTTTAAATCTCTTTGAAACAGATGCATTATTTTCTTTAGCTAATCTACAAGCTAGACAACTAGCAGATGAAGGTAAAATAAAAGAAGCCGTAGAATTAGCCTTAGCCTCTTATAAACTGGCTTCCTTAATTGTAAAAGAACCAAATTTACAGCTTTGGATTTCTTCTGCTGTTGGGCATTCTGGTAAAGCAAAATCTATTGCAGTGTTATACTATATACTAACCGAAAAAGATCCTAAAGCAGATGTCTTAGTTAATATTGCCTATCAACTACAAGAAGCAAGCAGAACCTCACCAAGTCCTTATGAGACCTTACTTAGAGAAATAAGGAATGCTCAACTAACTTTAGATCGTTGTTTAGTACAACAAAAAGAAGATAAATTTTTGGATGATTATTTCAAAGTAAAATATCTACCTTCAGGGCTTAGATTAAGGCTATATACAGGCTTAATTAAACGATCTCAAAAAAATGTTACTTTGTTTGGAACACCTCTTAGACAATGGGATTTCCAATCAGCAAAAGTAGCAGCAAAACTATCAGATAATTTATCTTCTAGCTTTATAGACATATCCATAGTTGATTTGCTTGAGAAATATTCCTATAACACAGGAGCTTTTTCTTTTTATATACTAAAAGGAGCATATATGGATAAAGCTACCACAATGGCTTTAGAAACATTTGCAGTTTCTTTAGCTTACAAGAAGGCATATGGTAAATTTCCTAGCAATATTCAAGAAGTCTTTGAACAATTAAATTTAGAAATTCCAATAGATCCTGTTACAAATAAAATTATTGGATATCGATTAGAAGATAATAAACCTGTTGTTTGGTTTGCAGGTGAAGATGGTGAAGATAATAATGGAAAAGAAAATGCTAAGCGTTTTGATGTAACAGAGAGTTTTAATGGCAAAGATATAATGTTTATTTATGGTGAAGAATCAGAATGGTTTAAGTTCTAAAAGCTAGAAAATCTTTTCTTAAAATCTTCATGGCGTTTATGAGCACTTTCCATTATGTCAGAAAACTCTTTTTCTGAGCGAATGTTATTTAACAATTCATCTCTCGTAAAATAAGGATAGCAAAAAAAGCCTTTTTCAATGCTCAATCGCAAAGTCTCTAGAGCTGAAGCTTTATCTCCTAAAACCGCATAAGCTTGAGCTATTTTGTAGATAGCTTCTCCATCGCTTACGCCTCCTTCTCTAATTTTCTTTTCACTACCTTTTAGCAAAGCAATACCTTCATTTGCTTTATTTTCAATAGAAAGGCTAAAGGCTTTTCCAACTTGAGCAAAAAGCTGATCTGGGTTGAGTTTATAAGCTTTATCAAATTCTTGTTTAGCTTTAGTAAAATCTTTTAGGTAATAAAAACCAAAACCTCGATAGAATATAAAGTATGAGTCTTCTAAAGCTGGCAGACTATCTATAAATTTTTGATATTCTTGATTATAAAAATAGCTATTAAATGTTCTATTCATTACACTTGGGTCTAAGTCTATAGCTCGTTCACCAACAATAATGGATTCATTTAACATACCAGCATAACGATAAGCATAACTTAGTTCCCAATAAGCTGAAGCTAAACGAGGTTTTTTCTCTATTATTTTCTTTAGCCTATTAACAGCCTCTTCCACATGACCAGTATCTGTTAGTAATGTAGCGCTAAAGAGACGAGCTTCAATTTGATCTTTATCTAAATCTATCGCTTTATCATAGGCTTCCTGGGCTTTAGTATAGTACTCTGAGCCTTTATATTGAGCCGTAGCAGCAGAAGAATAACATAATCCCAAGTAAGCCCAAGCTAAGGCATAATTGCGATCTATTGATACAGCTTTTTCAAGCATTTCTTGAGCTCTAGGAAAATTATTGGCAGAAAGTGCTAATAAATCTACGCTCCGCAAACAATATTCATAAGCTAGAGGGTCAGCTGTTAAATTGCGTTTTAGTTCTTCAGCCTCATTTGGATTAAGTTTTATTTCTAGTCCTTTAACTATTTGATTTGCGACTTTACTTTGTACAGTTAGCAATTTATCGTACTTAACATTTAGGGTATCAACCCAAATTACTTGATCATTATCTACATCTACAAGTTGTGCTGTAATTCTTAAGTCGTCACCTTCTTTTTGAAAACTTCCCAGTAACAGAGTATTAACATGGAGTTCACTGGCTACTTTTTTAGAATCAATATCATCTTGGTTTCGGTATTTATTAATAGCAGAAGAAGGGCGTAAGGTTAAAGAATCCACATAACCTAATTTATTAATTACTGCATCAGCAAGAGAAAAGCTAAGAAAATCTGTATCTGCATCTTTTTTCATATTGCGAAATGGCAATATTGCTAAACTACGGGCTTTCTTGCTGTTAAAACCTTTTTTGTAAAAAACTAAATAGCCTGTTGTTAAACTGACTACTAATAAGACCAATATCCATATAGCTAGTATTGCTGTTTTTTTTCTAGGAGTATTAGTATTTGTAGATATTTCCTGGGGTTTTAAGCTCTTTTCTGTATTATCTGAAGTTTCTATTTTATTTGTTATATCTATTTTGTTTGTATAAAGGTTCTCTCCACTTGAACTAGAAGCCTCTGAATTAGAACTACGGTTAAATTCATTTTCAAAATCAAGTTTCTGCTTTAAGTTTTTTAGATCCAAGAGCATATCTTTAACTGTTTGATAACGCTCATCTTTATCTTTGCGTAAAGCTTTAGAAATAATTCTCTCTAGTTCTGGAGGACATTGGAGCAAGTAATAGCTAATTGGAACAGGTTCATGCTCTAGGACTGAAACGATGATATCTGAATTAGTAGCTCCATCAAAAGGCACTTTACTTGTAAACATTTGATAAAGAACGACCCCAAAACTAAAAATATCTGTACGAGCATCTACAGCTTGACCACGAGCTTGTTCAGGAGACATATATTTGGGAGTCCCAATGATTTTCCCTGCTTCTGTATTAGTTCCAACTAATTCTTTTGGTTTTTGGTTTGATTCATCAATATCCGTAAATTTCGCTAGTCCGAAATCTAAAATTTTAACATATCCATCTGAACGCAACATTATATTGCCAGGCTTAATATCACGATGTACCACACCTGCTGGATGAGCAACAGCTAAGGCATTAGCTATTTGTATTGCAATTTCCAAAGCTTCCTTCATAGAAAGCCCTTCAGATATTCTTTGTCTTAAAGTAAAGCCTTCAATATATTCTGTTGCAATAAAGTAGATTCTTTCAAAATTACCTATTTCATAAATAGTAATTATATTTGGATGGTTTAGAGCTGAAGCTGTGCGGGCTTCCTGTTCAAATCTTTTAATTCTAACTGGATCTTTAATAATTTCTGTTGGAAGTAGCTTAAGAGCAACTTTGCGACCTAATCTAGTATCTTCAGCTAGGTAAACTTCCCCCATTCCACCTTCGCCTAGTTTCTCAAGAATGCGGTAATAAGAAATATCTTTACCAATCTCTAACTCTAAAGAAACTAGTGACTCTCCAGGAGTATTTAAGCTATGTCTGCTAAGACTTTGTGAATACTGAGTGCTAGCATCAACATTACTGGTAAATTCTAAACTTTCAAACTCACGTTTTAGCTCTAAAGTGGATTGTTGGCGTTTTTCTGGTAGTGTGGAAAGTCCTTTTTGTAAAATATCGCTCAGACGAGGAGAAATATCAGTTCTTACTTCTCGCAAAGGCTGTGCAAGTGAAACAGTAGCAGGTGGAACAATTCCTGCAAGCATTTCATAAACAACTAAACATATACCAAAAATATCTGAGCGAGCATCCACTACACTACCTAAGAATTGTTCTGGTGTCATATATTTCACTGTCCCTAACAATTCTTCATGCTCACTTATATTGTCATCTTCATCATCAACCTGTAACAATTTGGCAATACTAAAGTCCAAAACTCTAACTAATAATTCACCATCTACAAGATCTTCTATCATGATATTTTCTGGTTTCAAATCACGATGTACAATACCTTGTAAGTGAGCAGCATAAAGACCAGCACAAACTTGCCTAGCAATTAGTACAGCCTGACGCTCATTTAAACGCCCTTGACGTTCCATCATAGTACGTAGTGATACACCTTCAACATATTCCATAACTATATAAGGTGTATGATTAGATGTGATACCGAAATCGGTAACACCTACTACATTTGGATGGCGTATTTTACCTAGTGCTTCTGCTTCACGTTTAAATCTAGCAAGTTGAGGGGAATCATTAGCAGGAAAGCTCATTAGCTTAAGGGCAAAAGTTTTATTAAGTTGTAGGTGAGTAGCACGAAAAACTCGTCCCATTCCACCTATACCAACCAAACTATCGAGACGATATTTTCCATCAATCACTGTCCCTAAAACTGCTTCAATAGATGGTGTTAGTCTCATAATGGTTACTTAATAAACTCCAACTGCCTATTTTCTTGTTTGGGTTAAATCAGAAGCTCTTTAAGTTAAATACTAAAAATAATAACTTCTGCTGAAAACTTAGGCAACTCCTAGTAATACTCAAATTCGTTAAAGTACTTTTTTAGTCTAGTTATTACATCAGTTACAATACTATAGCTTATTCACATTCATCTTCTATAGTATCTCTAAATTCATCAACCATACTTGGATGATTATGGCGTTCGGCTGCTTTAATTCCCTTTTCAAAAACTTCTTTAGCTTCTTGTGTACGGCCTAACCTAAGAAGCGAATGTCCCCAAATACGATAGACAGCACCTTCGTCATCAGCAAGCTTTAAGTAAGCTTCAATATGCTCAATAGACTTTTCTAATTCCCCAAGTTTATAATAAGTATCAGCTATTCCATAATGAACAAAGGCATCATTAGGATTTTCTTTTAGCAGTTCTTTTAGTGATGCTAAACGTTCTTGAGCGGATATAGGCACTTTACCCTCCATAAAACATATTAATTAATTAACTAATTATCGACTATTTGTTGATTAGACAATTTCTTCATTGGTTTAACCAAAAAATGACCCAGAGAAAAAAGCCAACGTTCTTTAGTAGCTTGCCAAGAAGTACGTTTACTAATAGCTTCAAATTTGCTTAATCTATCTTGCATTAGTGATTTTTCCTCGTCGGTATAATAACTATAACCTGAAGCACTTTGTTGGAAACGTTCTTGCAATACGCTAGCAAATTTTTGAACCAGATTTTGGACTTTTTCCGGTTCTTTAGTAGAAAGTATTGTATCAATTTGCTGAATTCGTCTTGTAGGTGTTTCTACAGCTAATAAGTCTTCTAGTAAATAAGCTTCTGGTTGCTCCCAATTTGTTACTTGATAAGATAATTGTGCATATCTCATCATAGACAACAAAAATTTTAAAAAGTTAATTCTTATTGGACTTTGACGAGAAAATTTTAGCAATATTTGAAGACGTTTCTCAAAGACTTTACGACGTACAGAGCTACTAGGCAAAGTATTTAAACTAATCCAACGTTGATATTGATCTATTAAATTTTGCATTTCTGCATTGTTACGTTTAAGTAGCAGAATAAAAAGAATTTGTTGTATTCGCAAAATTGTAGTTTCTGGGTTTTTCCATTCGCTTAAAATACGTTCTGCTGATAATTCCCATTCATCTATTTCACTGAGAATTATTCCATAAGAAGAAAGTGCAATAGGATCACCTTGTTGCAAATCCTTTAATGAAGCAGCAATTGTAGTGTTCCATTGTTCTTTTTCTTGTTCATTGAAACTAATAATCAAGCTAATGCGCTGTCGCAAATTCTGAAGAAAATTTATTGCAGCTAAAAATTCTTCACCAATTGTAGCTTTTTCAGATAGTTCAATAGAGGCACGCAAAGCTTGTGTTAAAAGGGTTTTATCCTTTGCATCAGGAGTAACTGCCGCTAAAAGAGCTTCTATTGTGTAATCAGAAAATGGTAATTCGCTTTGTGAAAGCAATACACGAGTCTGTACAGCTTCTAGAGTAAAAGCAGCTGTGTTATTTTGTTGAGCAGAAACATTTGAATTAGGTAGTGTTTTTGCTAAAACATCTAAATTATCTTTTACTTTAATTATTTCATCCGGTTTGTCAGGATTAAAATTAAGCAAAGCTTGATGAAGTGCTATTAAAAACTGTAAAAACTTTTCTTTGAGTGCATCTTCTGGGCTTTTTGTCTTAGCTAGTTTTTCTAGCTTAAAGTCTGAACCTGAAAAAACCATAGGAGATTGTAAATCAAAGAAAGATAAATGTTTTTCCAAAAGCTTTCTATATATATTCTCAAAATGATATCTTTCTGTATCATTTAAATTACGTCCAAAAACTAAGCGTCCATACCCACGTGAACAATCTGCTACAACTTCTTCCCAATTGCTATAATCACTACTAGAAACTGCTCGGCCACGTGCATAGCTATGATCAAATACCCTACGCAAACTATCTAAAAAAAATAGCGTATCATTCATCAACTTAGAAACAAAATGTGCTTTTATGCCATCTTTTTGAAGTGAACACCTTTGTTTTAAGATAAATAAAAGTAAATCTGCTAGAGTGTTTTTTTGTGAAAGTATATCTAAGCTTTCATCCAAAGGAATATTATTACGTACTGCATAGTGCTTAGTGCCTTCATCTAAATTTTCTTTTGCATATACTTCACCTGAAGCTGATTGCAAAGCGTTAATAGCTTCATAAGTGTAAAAAGAAAGCTCACAAAGATCCCCTACACGTTTAAGAAAGAATACTTTACTACGAATAGTTTGTTGAGAATTTTGGTATTCGCGGCGGAAAGTTTCGATAAAACGATCAAAAGATTCATGTATAGAATTATGAAAAATAGTTTTAAGCTTAGGTAAATACTGATGATAAATATTATTAAGAAATTCTTCTTTAGGAGCATTAAGAGCATCGTAAACAATAGTAATAAAATCTTCTACAAATTTAATTAATGATTCTAGAGATTGATCAATACAATGAACAATATACTCGCCTAAAATATAGGCTATTGGGTGATCTCCGCCTTGGCTACGTAAAATAATAGAAGGAACTCCTTTTCTTTTAGCCATAGCTTCTAAAGTATATAAAACCGCATTATTAAAGAGAGTTTCACTATCTATTTTGTTCCATTTTTTTGCAGAGATTAAAATAGCTAAAAGACCAACCTCTCCACCTCTTTCTAGAAGTTTGGCTTCCCCAAAAAGTACTTCTAGAAACTGAGCATCACTACTAGAGTACATTGCTGTACCTCGTTCGTCTTTTAAGGATGTAGTTTTTAGATCAACACCTATCTTTTTTGCATCTTTTTGTGGAATTAGAGGATGACTAAGTAAAGTTTGAATAATTTGAACAGCATATTGCTCAATTGTTTCTATTAATTCTTCTTCTGAAAGCTCACTAGTGTCTGAGTGAAAATCAATAATATCTTGTAAATTAAGATCTACAGCAAATTCTGCGGGTCTAACTTCTTCAGGAAAATCTGGTATATACTCTCTACAATAAGGAATCATTAACATAGCAGCTTTTAGTTCTAATTCTTGTGTCTCGCCATGTGAAATAGGCCCAGCTTTAATTATTTGACGAATAGTTTTTTCTATTTCTGTCTTTATTTCTGCAATGCTAATTTGCTGTTTAAGTGCATTACGCAATTCTCCTATATCAAGTGTAGTTGTACGTTTATCAACTGAACCACCTGGTAATGCCCCTGTAGCACGTGTACTAAAAGAAGAACTGCCACCACTTAAGTTAATACCCAAAGAGGCTAGCTTTTCTTGTAATTCACGCTCAATATCTTCAGCAGAAGGTTGTAATAAATCATCTGTTGAGCGGGAGAATTGTTTATTTTTGCTGCTAAAATTTTGCATTTTGATCTAAGGCTATTTTTATTTTAAAGCAATGTAGGGCATTTTAACGGCAATCATAACATAAATAACGAGTTTATGCAGTATTGTGTGAGGAAAAGCAACCTAAAAATCAATTTATTATGCTAATGTTGTTTCTGTCATACTCATAACTAATCTACAGAAATAGTCATCTAGTAACTGTACTCTTACATCAAAGACTGATTGTTGTATAGTTTCTATTAAATCATACTCCTGTTTAACACATAGCATGATAAATAGTGACCATAACATTCTTTGTCTATCATTAGTAAGTTCTTCTTTAAGAGCACTAATATCTTTACCTAATTGTTCTTCAAAAATCAATAACTCAACTTCTTCATGCATTTGTTTAAGCAAACGTAAATTTAGGTCAAACATAGTCATAAACTTTTGACTATAGTCTGGATCATCTTGATAGTAAATATTGCGGTACTGATAAAACTTAAGATAAATTTCTTCAGCTAATGGTTTGCCCATGCCAGTTAAAGCAGCTATTTCATCAGCATTTGTTTGCATAAACTTATCAAAAGTATTAAGTCCAGCAAATAGTATCTTATTAAGTATTTTATCTGTTACTCCAGAAATTTGTTTAAGTACAAACTTAACAATTAAAATTTCTTTCTTATCTTCTAAATCTTGTTCTGAAACAACTAAGGCAAAGGTTTTAGGTTGCAACTCTGTTAGCTTTTGATAAGCCATTATTATTTGCTGTGCAGCCTGTTGTTCAAAATGATCTCGGTTTTGTTGTTCAGCCAAAGCCTTATCATTCATCACTAGGCTTTCCATATATTTAACAGCATCTGAAATTTGTTGATAGCCCATTTTAGCTGAAGCACCTGAAAGTAGTGAGAAAATAGGCTCAATAATTTCAATCCATTCTAAAGAAGTATTTCTTTCTGCTTCCCAATTTCGATAAAGTTCACGAATATAGTCTTTTAGTGGTTTTACGTAAGCTAATGCTATATTATCAAATAGATCTCTAATCATTGCATCTTCTGCTTCAGTTAAACCTGAGCTTTCTTCTACACCAAAAACCCCTGAATCCATACCCACACCAGAGCCTAAAATATTGTCTAATGAGCCAAATACATCATCTAACATTGATTCATCAAAATCATTTATGTTTTCTAATGGATCGTTGCCTATTTCAATATTTTCTAATTTTTCCAAAGCTGTGTTTTCATCAACTTGTGGTGGTGGTGGTGGTAGAGGTTGAAGTGAAGCATCTTCAACACGGAAAGTAAAACTGATGTAATCTAATAATGATTGTCGATTCTCAGCACTAGGATTTTGGATATAACCAGCTAACCATTCTATAACTTGTTGACAAATCTCTATATTTACAGAAGTGAACACTTTGCGAGAGTCATAATACTCAAGACAATAATTACGTATCACACCTATAGCAAATCGTATTACATCATCTTGTACTGTACGCATTAAATCAGCACAAATTTCTGCAAAGGTTCGATAGTAATTAAACATTACTGGTCTACGTTCAATTCTTTGCAAATTAGCACTAAGTGTTACTAAACCGCTTTCAATATCAACAAGTTTTTCTTTCTCTTCATCTCCATCAACTATTAACATATTTTGTTTTAGGAAATAGAACAGAATCTTGTAAACATCATGTTTAGAGAGTTGTGTAACTTGTTGTAAATTAGCAATATCTGTATTAGTAACAAGAGCATCCCAAACACGCTGATATTTTTCAGGAGCTTCTGTGTTATTAAAGTTTGTATAGTAGGATTTAACTTGTTTTTGTCGGAAAGTAGATTCTGGAGAAATATAACTACCTGCAATTTGTAATACTTGTCCACGTTGTACAAGTCCTTCACAAATTAAGTCTTCTGTAAATTTAGTTATATTTGTTTCTCCTCTAGAAATAGGAGCATTAAAATATACACTTTCAATATCACGGACATCTAAGAGAAATCCCCAGTAAAAAGCATTCTCTCCCTCTAAGTAAAAGGCTCTTACAAAGGAGCGTGTAACAATTCCACGCTCAAAATCTATTTCGCCTTCTATACCTTTAGTAGTTTTTATTATCATTTTACCTGTAGCAGAAGTCTCTAGAATATGACATATCATTTCTGGAATATTTTTTACCATTGCTAACTTCTGCAAAGTATGATCTTTGGCATATAAAGGCAGTGGGGTAACTTGTTCTAGGATTCTTTCAGCTTCTTGACTAAGCTTATTTTTGCCAGGTAGAGTTTTTATAATGTCCCTACATAAAGCTTTTACAGGCTCATTGCCCATATGACCTATTAGCTTAAGTAGTTCAAATGCAGTTTCTTTATCACCTAATAAGGAAAAAGTATATTTTATTTTTTGTATTTCTTTACGAATTTTCCCTATTAAATATTGTAATATACGATCAGAAAGATATATTTTAGGGAATTTATCTATATACTGACCAAGCTTTTCTTGTCTTTGGCAAGATTCTAGAGCGAGTTCTAAAGATTTATCTGACTCTATAGCCATTAAAGCAGGAATTATCTTTTGGTAAGTTTCTGTAGCTTGTTTATCAGAATCTATTTGAGCCTCAATCAGCTTCATTCTTTCAGCTAAGCGCTCACAAGCTAGATCAGTAGCAATTGCTCCTAATGTGGCAACTATTTGATTAACCAATTGACGTTGAGCTCTTGGTTGCCAATAGGTACAAAGCTGTTCAACTGCTTGATTTTTAAGAGTATCATTTTCACAAGTGATCCTACCTAACATATAAACTAAGTTACGTGCATACCACCAAGGTAAAGTGTGAGCTTTATTACTAAGTTCAGCAATTAATAGACCGTAGATGTCCTTACCATAACATTCTAGCATTTTTAGTAGTAATCTACGAACTCGGCGGCTTTCTTCCACTTGTAAGTGAGTAAGTATTCGCTTAGGATCCCAATAAGTAAATAAACTGAGTATTTGTTTGATTAATAAACAACCTGTTCGGCTACTAGCATAATCTTCTAGTTTTTGCATATTAAAAGATTCTGCTTTATCCTGAAACTTCTTAACATCCTCTATCTTTAACTTATGTTGCTCTCGTAGTTCTCTAATAATTCCAAATATTTGTATGCTTTGATAAAAGAAATCGTCGTTAAATAGAGCAATAGCTAAATCTAACATTTGTGTTAAATAAAGCTCTATCTTAAAGGCTTCTTTTTTCTGATAATCATTATACTTATCAGACTCATTAGCCATTAAAATTTCTTTTTTCTGTTGTTTATCTTGAACTAGGTCAACAAAGTTAGAAAAAATTCCTTTAACTTTTTCTTGGTAGCCTGCTATTTGTGCGCTTGTTTGTTCATCATTAAAAGAGTACCTTTTATCAGCTGAGAGGACTGTAAAAGTAGCATTTTTATAAATATTTTCATTAAATTTCTCTGCTTCAACTTTTATTTCTTGGCGTTTTTCAATTACAAAGCGTTGGTCACGAATAGTTCCTATTGGACGTATATCTTGCCATTTAAATTGTTGAAACAGTGCTGCTAAATGCTGGTTTTCAGGGCTAGGAGTAAGAGAAATTAGTGTTTGCTCAAAAAGAGGAAAAAACTTATAAGCTTTTTCAAACTTAACAACGCGATAGAAAAAAATATCAAAAACCTTATTGCGAGCTGATAGCAAAGACTCGACTATATATTGATCTTGGTTAGAGCGAGCCCAATTCATTACTATATTAGCAACTTGTGGGATTTCTACTTGACGAATAATGGTAGCTAGAGAAGGACCGATTAAAGCTGGAGCACGTTTTCCAGCTAGAAACATCTCAAAGTCTGCAATAGCATATTTTATTTGATTAGGATCTGCTACCATCTTTTTTCCAAAATTATAAAATACTAAATTTAGGTTAGTATAACTTATAGTAAGGTGTTCTGCCAATCTATCAAGAATCAATAGTTAAGCATAAAATTGTGTAAGTTAAAACTTTTATTTTACTACCTATCAAAATGTAGCTTTTTTTTCAAGATAATTTAGCCTACAAATAAAGCATTATTAACTTTTCTTATTTAAGAAGCTATAATTTCAAAACTATGAGTAATGATCCACAAACTGACTTACAACCTTATAAAATTGGGCTTCGTTGTTGGTTAAGCTCTTTTCTAATACTAACAGCAGCGATATTACTACAATTCTTAGCTAGCCAATATCCAGAAAAAGTGGAAACCTATTATAGCCGCAAACTATATCCTTATATAGGGCAAAGTCTAAGTTTATTCAACAAATTATTTGCTTTTTCTTTAGCAGAGTTTTTAATAATAATCTTAAGTGTAACTTTACCTCTTTGGCTACTTTGGAAATTACGCAAAATCTATCTAAAACAACTGTCATTTAAGACTTTCTTTCTTAAAACATCATACTATTGCCTTGTTTTTACCGGCGTAAGTTTACTGTTTTTTCTACTTATTTGGGGATTAAACTACCAAAAGCAACCTCTCATAGAAAATCTTAACCTAAATGCCCGCAAAGCAGATCCAGATGAACTAATAAAAGTTTGCAAGTATTTTATTGATCAAACTAATAAAAGCTATCTAGAAGCTAGTTCACCTAATATTTATTTAACTGATAATAAATCTAACACTACTATTAACAATAAATTACCAGAATGGTCTAGTCTAAATGCTACAATTGAAGATTCTTTTCAAAAAGAACCATTACTTAAATATCTTACCTTTGGTACTTATGCTCCAGCCAAAGCTGTTTACTTTTCTGGAGTAATGAGTCGTCTTGGTATTTCAGGAATTTTTATTCCACTAACAGGAGAAGCTAATGTTAATGTGGCTCAACCTACAGTAACAATACCTTTTACTTTAGCACATGAGAAAGCACATCAAAGAGGTTTTGCAAGAGAAGATGAAGCCAATTTCATTGCTTTTTTAATTTCTACAAAAGCAGAAAACCCTTATTGTCGCTATTCAGGTTATTTACTAACAACAATACATTTAATGAATTCTTTATATTTAATTAACCCTCAAGAATATGAATCTTTATATAAGAACTTAGCTTATGGACCTAGAATGGATCTAAAAACTATATCCCAATTTTGGGCTTACTATGAAGGTAAACTAAGTAAAGTTTCTGAAAAAGTAAATAATTCATATTTAAAAGCTAACCAAGTTCGATCTGGTGTAGAAAACTACAATGAAGTGGTAGAGCTTGTTGTTAGCTATTACTTTAGATATTTATCAAGTAATAATACAGATACATTTAACTTTACATTAGGTAATAAACTTTAATTTTTATAGTTTTTAAATAGAAATATCTCAAATTTTAGTCAACCTTTAGAGACTTTTTTACTTAATTGCCGATAAAGTGTTGTTATGGAGCTAATAGGGCGAAAATTTGCTCAGTATGAGATTACTGAGAAACTTGGAGTTGGCGGTATGGGAGAGGTTTATAAAGCCTTTGACAACCGCCTAAATCGTGTTGTAGCAATTAAAATACTCCCTCCTCAAGCAGCAAAAGACGAAAATGTTAAGCGTCGTTTTCTTATTGAAGCCCGTGCTGCATCAGCACTTAACCACCCTTATATTCTTACTGTTCATGAAATAGGACAAACTGAAGAGTTTGAGTATATGGTAATGGAGTTTGTAAAAGGTATTACATTACGAGATCGATTAACAAAAGGGCATTTAAAAGTAACTGAAGCAATTGATGTGTTTATTAAAATAGCTGAAGGCTTATATAAAGCACATGAAGCTAAAATTATTCATAGAGATCTTAAACCCGAAAATATTATGCTGACTTCTGATGGTTTTGTTAAGATCTTGGACTTTGGATTAGCAAAACTAGAGTATAAGTTTTCTGAAAAACATTCCTTAGATGAATTCAAAAGTGATCCTAACATTATTCAAGGAACTGTTGGGTATCTAGCTCCAGAAGTTATTCAATGTAATCCAGCAGATTTACGAAGTGATATCTTTGCTTTTGGAGTAATGCTTTATGAAGCTCTAACATCTCACTTACCTTTCACAGGCCGAAACTTAGGGGAAAAACTAGTTGCCACACTGCAACATCCTCCTGAACCTATATCAAATTTTCGAGAAGATTTACTCCCAGAATTAGAAGAAATTATTATCCAATGTCTTTCCAAAGAACCTGTTGAAAGACCTCAAAGTCTTGCACCAATTATAGAAATACTAAGAGCTGTAAGATTGGAAATAGAAGTAGAAGCCTCTATCTCTAGTGCTCGAACTCCTCAAGAATTTTTACAAAAAATTCGCCGTAATAGTGGAGAAATTAGAGTTAAAATTGATGATAGTGATCGTACATCAGCAGAATCTATTAATAAAATTACTTCTAGTACAGATGTTAGTGACACTAAAAAAATAAATATTTCAAAAGAATCTCAAAATCTTGCAAATCGTACAATTACCCTGCCCGTTTCTAGAATAAAAACTACTATGACTATTAGTGTTACTGCACTAGTAGTCTTAGGGGCATTTTTATTTATTTGGTATAATTACCCAACTTCTGCACCCTTTTCAATTGTTTTAAACAAAAATACTTCTAACAACAATAAAATGTCATTAGCTGTAATTTACTTTGAAAATATTTCTCAAGATGAAGAGTTAAAGTGGTTAGAGCGAGGTGCAGCAGAAATGTTAAGCACCAATCTAGCACAATTTGAAAGCTTTGATGTTGTTAGTAGCCAACAAATTTATGATTTAGTAAAACGAGTTAGTAAAAATGAAACTGATCGTAAAGCTTTAAGCCGTGAGTCAATGATAGAAATTGCCAATCGCGCGCATGTAAAAGCTTTTGTAACAGGAAATATTCTAAAAGTTGGAAATAGAATTCGTCTAACGGTTACTATGCAAGACACTGTGACTGGAAAAATAATTTTTTCTGATAAAGTTGATGGTAATAGTATTAATGATATTTTTCCAATTATTGACCAAATTACAGTAAAATTGGCTGAAAATCTAGGAGCTAAAAACCCTAATAATCGAGACATTTCAATTAGTGAAGTTACCACAGAATCTATTAGTGCATATAAACACTATGAGCAAGGTATAGAAAAATCCTTACAACTCTATCTTAATGATGCAATAACTGAATTTGAGAAAGCTGTATCAATTGACCCTAATTTTGCTATGGCATATTTACAAATAGGTTTAGCTAAATTTAGATCAGAAGATGAAAAAGGGACAAAAGCAGCAATAAATAAAGCTTTAGAGTTAATTGATAGAGTTGCGCCTAGAGAAAAATTATATATTCGTGGATTAAAAGCTGTTATTGACGGACAAGCAGAAACTAGAATTGAAATCTTTAAAGAATTAACAGAACGTTTCCCTAAAGATAAAGAAGCCTTTCGTCAACTAGGTACAGCTTACTTAGCCGATGAACAACTTGATTTAGCTCTAGAAGCTTTTAATGAAACAATAAAAATTGATCCTGAGTATTTAGAAGGTCACAATCGTTTAGCTTACGTATATGCAGCTAAAGGAGTATTTCAACCAGCAATTGAACATGCTAAAAAGTACGTAGAGGCTAAGCCTAAAGAACCTAACCCACATGACACAATGGGTGATATTTATTTACTTTCTGGTCAAGCAGATAAAGCATTAGCAGAATATCAAAAAGCATTAGAAATAAAACCAGATTTTATTAATTACTATCCTTATTGGAAAGTAGCTTCTGCTTATAGAGTAATGGGCAAATTAGATGAAGCTGAAGCCACTTATCATAAACATTTAGAGCTTAGAACTGATCAACCTGGTGGGGCTGACAGTATCAAATCTTTAGCAATGCTAGCTCTACTTAAAGGCAATCGTGAACAAACCGTTAAGTATGCGACTCAGGCTATAAATGAAGAACTAGCAAAAGAAAAACGTACTATGGCAGTTTTAACCTTTATTGAGCTAGGATTATTCTACTTAGAGCTTGGAGATTTAAACAAAGCAAAAGAAACAATTGAAAAAGCTCAACAGTTAATGGGGGATAAAACTTCTCAACTAGATCTATTTTCAAGATACAATGATCGTATGGTTGAAATAAACTACATTAAATTACTAATAGCTCGTAATGAGTTAGATAAAGTTGAGCCAGAACTAGAAAAATTCCTTAAACTTAATAAAGCATCTTATACTCCATTCAGTGAAGAATTACTACGTCTTTATACCCATGCCAGTTTAGAAGAAAAACGGGGTAACTATTCTCAAGCATTAATTTTATGGAGAGAGTTGCGTAAGAAATCTGGGATATTAAAAGGTTATAGTCTAGCGATAGGACGTTGTTTATTTATGCTAAAGCAGTATCAAGAAGCTCAAAATGAGTTTCTTGCTTTGTCTAAAGCACCTATAACAATGCACCAACAATCTGCTAATCCTATTGGTACAGAAGTAATAATGGATAATGTAAAAGCTATATTTTACTTAGGCAAAATAGCAGAAATTCAAGGACAAAAGCCTGAAGCGAAAAATTATTTTCAACAAATAACATCTAGATGGAAGTCTAGTGAAATTCCTGTTCCAGAAGTTCTATATGCAGAAAAGTTCTTGCAAAATAACTAGTTATGGTCTTCAAAAAGGGAAAATTTGACCAGCCGTTCAATTATTTTTTTAATTTTTTGATTTTATTCTTGAAACAAATGCCCCTTAAATATTATATTAAGAATATTAATTTTTTGATTTACATCCAGACTGTTTTGGTAAATAATAATGAACTTTCCAGGATATGGAAAAGCTAATAAACATTAACTTATTATTTTAAACTAGTCATTTTTTTTATATAAAGGAGTTACTATGTCACAGGTTGCTATTACGGAAACCAATCGATTCTCAACATTTGTAAAAAGCAAACGTTCAGATGATTATCGTGACCTCGTCGCTTGGCAGCAGTGGTTTGTTCAACGTGGAATTCCAGCAGTAATTGCTTCTACTTCTTCAGGTTATGCTCTATATCGTCAAGGCCTTATTGAAGTAGATATTCACGATACAGAAACAACAGTCAGCGCCCAACGTTCTCACTAATTATGGGTTTTGTAGAAGTGGCAAGCTTAACTTGCCACTTCTCATAGCTCTAATAAATTTGTTATTTTTATTTCTATTTTTGCCAACCATTTTGATGCAATATATCTTTTAATGGTAAGCGTGTTTTTTTAAGATCTTTTTGTGCAGCATATCCTATTGGAATGATTATGGGAATGTCACAACTAGCTGGTACTTTTAAAAGCTTTTTTAACTTTCCTTCATCAAATCCTTCCATAGGCACAGTAGCAAGCCCCGCTACATTTGCTGCCAACATAAAATTCATTGCTACTAACATTGCTTGTTTGGCTACCCAATAACGTTTATGTACAGCAGGAATGCTTGGTATTGGCTTAAATAGCCTAACAATTGGCACAAGTAGTGCTTTCCATAAC
Organism: Blastocatellia bacterium; assembly: GCA_039812885.1. GTDB lineage: Bacteria > Acidobacteriota > Blastocatellia > Chloracidobacteriales > JADJPF01 > JADJPF01. Next base: position 137,450 of record JBDIBI010000003.1, on the reverse strand, counting down.
CAGTTAAGACCTAATGGGTTTTGTTTAAAAGACAAAGATACAAAACCTTTTAGCTTTCTAGCATATTCACTATCAATTGCTCCTACATCCAAATCCATTTTTAAGATCTTTTCTAAATTGTTCTCAGCAACTCTACGATCAACTACAAAAACAACTATTGCCGAAGCTTCTAAAACTTGACTTTGTTGCATACAAATCGGAAAAAGTGCCTCTTTTAACTTTTTATCTGTAATAACAATAAAATGTGTTGGTTGAAGGTTATAACCACTTGGCGCCCAATGTGCTATTTCTAACAACTCCTCTAATAGTTCATTAGAAATGGGTATGTCAAGAAAGTGCCTTGTAGCACGACGAGTTATTACAATTTCTTTAAAATCTTCTAGTTTCATTAGTTTATATTTATTAATCAAATTCTTATAAAAACTAATAATGATAATCTATTGATAATCGATAACACTAGTTATGTTAACCATAGCATTTAAGTCCAATAATGGTTTAATATTAACTAAAATTTTTATCAAAATTTTTATTACAAGAGCAAAATAACATGGAAAAAACCTTGCCAGCACAACATCTTCTTGCAGATTTATTTGGTGTAGATAAAGATAAATTGACCGACTCAAAATTCCTCTTAGAATTGCTAAAAGATACCGCTGCAATTTTATCTTCTCCTTTACTAACTCAACCCACTTTGACTAACCTACCCCCTAGTGGATATACAGGGGTAATTTTCCTAGAGTCAGGTCATGTATGTTTTCGCGCTCATCCAGAAGCTAATTATTTAGCAATAGACATCTTCTTACAAAATGAACTAGACCCAGAAGAAATTTTCATACTTTGGGCGAAAAACTTTCCTGCAGAAACAATAAGAAAAACCACTATCAATCGTGGTATACATAATTCATAAGCCCAACTAATAGATTTTGTTCTATAATCTGCTCATAAAATTAATTTGAGCAAAATTTCCGGAAATTTTAAGTTTTTAAGAAGCTATAAGTTATCATTATAAACCACAACATATTGGATTTTGCTGTTGACAATACCAAAGCTCTGGGACTAGCATTGCCACATAAAAACAACGTTTGGACAATCCTTATGATTAATATCACCTAATCAATCTCTCTTATACAACTTGGCTTATTTTTATCAGATCCTTGCCCGGTTTGTTGCCCATTGATACTAGGAATTATTCATAAGGCATGTTGTTTAAATTTTTACACATAAGGAACACATCATGTCTTTCACTGTTAGCAAAGCTTTCGCACAAAAACCTCTAAGCATTAACACACAAAAAGTAGTAGCTAAGCGTTATGCCTTTAAAGATCGTGAAGGTAATCCGTTAGAAGATTGGGAAGCTATTTGTAAAAGAGTAGTAGGAGCTATTGCAAAATCAGAAGCAGATACAAATGAACGACAACGTTTCTATAATGCTGCCTACCAATTAATGATGGATCGTAAATTCGTTCCTAATACTCCTTGTTTAGTAAATGCAGGTAAATCCGAAGGCCAACTAGCAGCTTGTTTTGTAATCGATGTACCTGACTCAATTGCTGGTATTCTAGATTCAACTAAAGCCGCAGGAATTATTCATAAGTCTGGTGGCGGGACAGGTTTTACATTTGAAAAGCTACGCCCATCTGGCGCTATAGTAGCATCTACTCATGGTGTAGCCTCTGGCCCAGTTTCCTTTATGAACATCTTTAACACTATGACAGAAACCGTTAAACAAGGTGGAGTTCGTCGTGGGGCGAATATGGGTATTTTACGAGTTAGCCATCCTGATATCCTTCGCTTTATTCATGCTAAAAATGACCAATCATCTTTAACAAATTTTAATATTTCTGTAACTGTTACAGATGCTTTCCTTGAAGCAGTAGACCATAATGAGTGGTTCCAAACAGAATTTAACGGTAAGGTTTGGGAAAAACCTATTTATGATCCACTCACAGGAAAAGACTATGAGTATGAAGGTCAAAAACCACCTCGTTCAGGAATGGTTTATGCTCCTGATATTTGGAGACGAATTGTTGAATCTGCTTGGAAATATGCTGAACCAGGAATTATTTTTATTGATGAAGTAAATCGCCATAATCACCTAATGAATTCTATGGGTCCAATATTTAGTTGTAATCCTTGTGGCGAACAATTTCTACATTTCTATAACTCTTGTAATCTTGGCTCAATAGACGTAGCTAAGTTTTGTGAAGCAGGTCTTATTGATTGGGATGGAATACGCGATGCAGTTCACACTAGTGTACGTTTCTTAGATAATGTAGTAGAAGCTTGTACTTGGCCTCTTCCACAAATCAGTGATGTAGTGCATCGTACTCGCCCTGTTGGCCTAGGAATTATGGGTTATGCTGATTTACTCTTAAAATTAGGAATTCGCTATGGTTCACAAGAAAGCTTAGATATGGCTGAAAAGCTTATGAAGTTTATTCGCCGTGAATCTTGGGAAGCTAGTTTTAATTTAGGTATGGAAAAGGGTGTTTTCCCAGAATTTGAATCTAATCGTGAGCTTTATGAAAACTTCCTTTATAATGAAATTGGCATTGATCCTAATCGTCCATTAACTCCTCGTAACTATGAAACTACTACAATTGCACCTACAGGAACAATTAGTCTTGTAGCAGAAACTTCTTCTGGTATTGAACCTAATTTCTCTTGGGCTTATGTACGTCAAGATACTCTAGGCAAAAGATTTTATGTTCATCCACTAGCAGCAGAAGCTTTAGGTATTAAATATGATCCAACTAGTGATGATTCAATAGAAAAAGCCGCTCAACAAGTAGTAGAGCGTCAAGCTGAATTACCAGATTATTTTATCAATGCCTTTGAAATTGGAGCAGAAGAACACGTAAGAGTTTTAGCAGCTTTCCAAAAACATGTTGATAATTCTATTTCTAAGACTTGTAATGGTGCTTCTTCTGATACTGTAGCTGATGTAGATAGACTTTATCGTCTAGCACGCAGTTTAAAAGTTAAATGTGTATCTTATTACCGAGATGGGAGTCGTGAAGGTCAAGTGCTTACAGCAATTACATCTGATAGCAATAAACAACAAGAAACCGCTTCTGCAACTAAACCTGCAACAGCTAAACCTCTTAGCAAACCTGAAGAACAAGCTAAAACTAGTTCTCAGCAAACTAAAACTAGTTCTCAAACTGCAGTTGCAACACGCGTACATTTAGAAAGACCTAAAGAATTAGTAGGCTATACTTGGAGAATTCCATTTGATGGCCTAAATTTATATGTAACAGTCAACCATGACTACAGCCGAGTGTTAGAGATTTTTGCATCTGGCCCAGTTAGCCCATCTGTTGGACTACTAGCATCCAAGATGCTTAGAGGTGGATTTGAGGCTGAAGAATTGGCACGTAGTTTAAATAAAGTTAGTGGTACTCATTCTGTATGGTTTAACCAACGGCTTTGCACCTCTCCAGAACAAGCAATAGCCGAATGTATTTTAATTACTAAACGTCGTTTAGAAGGCAAATCTGATACATCTCGCAAAAAGACAAACTCATCTGCAATTAGCGTTTGTCCTGAATGTTCAGGGCAACTTGAACATGCTTCTAATTGTGATACTTGTCGTGATTGTGGTTACTCTAAATGCAAATAGACTGTAAATAGATTCTGTCGTTTGTTCTAGTAATTAACTGTCCCCTTAAACTAAAGTAGGGATGTAGATGGCTACATCCCTATATTTTTTAGCGTTCCTTCCTATTTTTACTAGTTATTGTACGTAGTAAAAGAGATTTTAATTTAATGGCATCCTCAAATTCTACTTTTATTTCAACAACATAGACTGGTAGATTAAATGAAAATTTCTTTAATTTAACAGCATCTTTTTCTGTAGTGATAATAAACTCCGCACCTGCTTGTTTAGCTTCTTCAACAACTTGCTCAATGTCTGATTGTTGATAAGGATGGTGATCAATAAAAAGATGTTGTGAGACTATTTTAGCTTGATAATTTTCTAGATCTTCTATGAAAATCTTTGGATTGCCTAAAGCACAAAGTACAGCAACTTTTGCTTGGACAAGCTTTCTTATTGGAGCAACTTTTCCACTTACTAGATCTTTAAGTCCAACAAAATCATGGTAAGAAAAAATAACAGGAATATTTAATTCTAAACCACTTAAAACACGAAAAAGTAAGTCTTGATCTACTGCTCGATCTGAACGACTAACAACAATAGCCTGCGCTCGCTTTAGTCCATAAATAGGTTCTCTTAGCTTACCAAAGGGCACCATTTCCCCATTGCCAAACGGATCTGAGCCATCAAGCACTACAATATTTAAATCTCTTTTTAACTTTAAATGTTGAAATCCATCATCGAGTAAAATCACATCACAGCCTAATTTTTCTATAGCCAGTTTTCCAGCACTAAAACGATTAGCCCCTACAATAACTTTTACACCTTTAAGTTTTTCCGCCATCATAAATGGCTCATCTCCAGCTTGCTCAAGTGAAACTAGTAGTTGATCGCCATCTGATACAATGGTTTCTTTCTGTGATGAATCTTGACGTTTATAGCCACGACTAATTATTGCAGTATCAAAATTTTCATCCATCAAAAACCGGGCAATGTATTCCACTAAAGGAGTTTTCCCTGTTCCACCTAAAGAAATATTACCTACACTAATGACAACCTTACTTAATTCTTTAGGCTTAATATAATTGTATTCATAAAGCACTATTCTAAGTCTAAGAATTAGCTCATACAATTTAGCAGGTAAATAAATAAGTGCTTTTATTAAGTTAGATTTAGGCAACTCAGAAAACATAATTTATTACCTACTTATTTTCTTAATACAGTTTTTAAAATCATAAATCGCTAATAATAAATTTTTATTAAAGAAAATCCATTGCAGTTGACAACTTTTTTACATACTATCCCGATATTATATTTAGGCCGCTGAATGGCTATTCACTCATCTATAAATTACGCAAACTTAAAAAATTATTATCTATAACTTAAGGAGAGCATTACATGGCAATTCGCAGTGTGGGCAATAACAACCAAGACATTCACGATTTACAAAATGATGCCAAAGTATCCAAGCCAACCACTGAACAACCTTCAGTCAATACAGTTAAAGAGCAATCTGCTCCTCCATCAGCTAGTTCTTTAGCAGAAAAATCTTTAAGAGCTAGAACTACATTAGGAAGCAGTTCCATAAGATCTGCTATAAACGCTAAATTAGGCAATACAGAAATTAAGCGTCCTGCAATCAGCCGAGAATATCAACCTGCAATAAATAATTTACAAAAAGGTGTTTCTCGTCTATCTGAAGCTACAACAAGATATCAATCCCACATTGAAAAAGCTTTAAATTCTACAAAAATAGATACAAGCAACTTCTTACACCATGTAAATACCGCTCATAAGAGCTTATCAGAAAGCCGTGATGGTTTAGCAGCTCATTCAAAAGACTTAGCTTCCAGTCTAGATCAAGTAATCAAGCAATTAACTAACCTTGATAGTTTAGTTAAAACAAATGCTGGAGACTTTGGATTTAATGTTACCAATAGCCTCAAAGCTCTCAGCAGTTCAATGAGCAAATTAGAGAAAAATGCTAGTTACGTTGCTAATGGTCAAGCTATGGCTTTACCAAAAGTAATGGATGCCAACAAGCAAGTTTCAATGATTCCTAAGCAAGTTGCGAATCAAGCTCAAGATTTTGCTAAAGCAATGCAAGCAGCTATTGAGCCTGTAATCAACCAAGCTAAATCTACAAATGCTCAAGTTGAATCTTTTAGTTTAGGCGGATTATGGAGTTCTGTTAAATCAGCAGTTGGTGGTTTGGTTGATAAAGCTAAAGGTGCATTATCAGACCTTGCAGATAAAGCATTTAAGTTTGTTTACAATATAAAGGAAAAAGCTGGTGACTATATAGATGAGTATATTGGCCCTATCACCAAAGCAATAGGAACTGGTTTAATAAACATTTTCAAATCAGACAACAATCCAAATGGTAAAGCTGTTGATTTAAATAAACTAGTGACAGATACAAAAGAAATGCGAGATCTAGCAGCAGCAGCAAAAAATGGAGATGCAAATGCTGCAGCTAAGTTAAAGAGTGTATATGGATATACCACAGACACATTTCCTAAACCAGGTAAAACTTGGATAGCGGCTAACTTTGCTGGTGGTGATTTAGTTGACGGAAAGGTTACGGCTCAACATTTTCAAACTAGCAATATTGGCAAGAGCTTAACGGCTCAAACCACTGATCCAAACCAACCAGCAGATATTCAAAAATTACTTTTCAATAACTGGAACAAATCTACATTAGGATTTTCTAAGGGTATGACATTGATGGATCAAAATGGCAAACCTACAACTGTTAATTCTATGGCAGAATATCAAAAAATTATTGCAGAAAATCGTGCAAAGATGGGCATTCCAACACAAGATGGTAAACCAATTCCTGTACAACTCTCCTTAGAAGGTGGTGGTGGCCGAGGCAAACGCTATGCTCCAGTTTTTGAAGAAATGTACAATACAGGTGTTATACCTGCTAGTGTTAGTGGAACTTCAGCAGGTGCAATTGCTGCATCCTTAATAGCTGGAGGAGCTGACCCACGTAAGGTAGACCAAATTAGTAAAGATCCTGCTATTAAAAAATTCTTTGATGCTACTATTGAAGGCCCTGGTTTATTAGAAGGCCGTGAGCTTTATCGCTACATTGATCAAACTTTAAGAGAATTAACTGGTATCAAAGATCGCCCTGTTACTTTTGCCGATTTACCAATGCCCCTTTACCTCACTGCAACTAAATTAGCTGATAGTCAAGCTGGAAATGATATGACTAAGCTTTCAGATCGCACCTTTATCTTTAGTAAAGAAAATACTCCTGATACTCCTGTAGCAATGGCTGTAGTGGCTTCTGCATCAGTTCCTGGAGCATTTGATCCAGTTGAGATGGTTGATCCTGCTACAGGTAGAACTATGCGTCTATGCGATGGTGGTGTAGTAGATAATTTACCAGTAGATTCTGCTCACAATAATTTACCTCAAATTGCTGTATCTCTTGATAGTCCAAATGGTAGCAACCGTTCATCAGATGATCCTGGTTCTCCTAAACCTTTCCCACCAGGAAATTTAATTTCCAATAATCCTATTGGAAATGCAAAAATTGGTCTGGATTTACAAGCTAAAGCAGCAACTGGACAACGTGACTACCATGATGCAGTCCGTCCAAAACCAGGTACATTTGTTTTAGCTGTTCCTGTTTGGAATTTACAAGATTTCTCTAAACAAGATACAACTTTCGCTTTTGAATATGATAAAAATGTTGACCCTGCTTTAGATGTTCAAACTGCTCAAATTACTGATAACTTCCTTCGTCAATACTTAGGGAAGTTAACTGATCCTACAGCTAGTGGTACAAATCTCCATGATCGTCCAGCAACTACCGATTTCACTCGTACCTTTACTGCAAATGGACATACTTGGACAGCAACCCATGCTAATGGCTCAGATAATGTTTTCTTTAAACGTGATGATGGAGAAACACATAATTTAGCTCTTGGCAATGATCGCATGGGAGATTGGACTGCTGATGATGCTTCTTTTGGAGACTTAAGCAACCGTTTACGTGATGTTATTGTGGCTCGTGAAAAATTTGCTTTTGGCCTATAATTTTTGCTCCTGGGGTTGCGCAAGCCATAGGCTTGCTAAAACCCCAGGCTAATATATTAAATCTTAGCCAACAAACCCCACTAAATAAATTAAGCCTTAGCTAACACTTACTAAGAATTAGCCAAATAAGTTAAGAATTAGCCAACATTTACTAAGAATCAAAAAATTTGCTAAACCTAATGTAGTACAACACTTAGTACCCAATAAACTAGCCCTAATAGTACCCAGCCTAAGGGAATCATCATTAGTGTTACTAGCATTCCATTTAGTAGAGGATGAAAATTCTTTGTAGGTCTTAAAAAGAAAAATGGTATCATTCCCAATAAGCTAATACTTAAGGAGTAAGCTACTACTATATCTAAGGCTATTTTAGGTAAGTCCATAAATATACCTATAGTTACACCACATAGGAGCAACAACAAACAGCCTTGGGAAAAAGTAGTTTGTTCGATTATTTCTAAGACAAGAGGAATTTCATTACTTGGTCTATCACTAATGCTAAATCTTGACCAAAGCAGAGGTTGACAACGAGAACACACCTGTAGTGTTACATCAAAACAATCTGTTTGATGGCAAATCTCACAACGATTAGGCAGTTTTTGTCTGTTCACAATAAAATGTTTCTCAAACATAGACTATAAGGCTAAAATTGTGGTGGTGTAGCCCTATTTTGCCTGATGAATTGTAGAGATGCAATAATTAATTAAAAAAATTTTTACCTAGGGTAGTAACTTTTTTGTTTTTCTAAGAAGTATTTTTTATTATTTCAAAACTTCATTCATTGATCCTGTACGATAGCCTTCTAAGTCTAAGGTAACATACTTAAAACCAAATTCTTTAAATGCAGGATTAATACGAGCAATAAGTTCTGGGTTAAGTGCTTTTGGTAGTTCATCTACAGCAATCTCAATTCTAGCAAGCTCTCCATGATGGCGTACTCGACAAACACGAAAACCAAGTGTGTGTAAAAAATGTTCACTACGGTCTATAGCAGAAAGTTTTTCTTTAGTAATTTCGCTACCATAAGGAACACGTGAAGAAAGACAAGCTGAAGCAGGTTTATCCCAAATATTTAGCCCTGCACTACGAGCCATTGCTCTAATATCGGCTTTAGTCATTCCTGCTTCAATTAGTGGAGAACGTACCTCTAAATTCCTAGCTGCTTGCATACCTGGTCGAAAATCTCCAATATCATCTTTGTTATTTCCATCACAAACATAAGCAAAACCACGAGTTTTAGCAATTTCTGTTAGTTTTGTAAATAGCTCTGTTTTGCAGAAATAACAGCGATTAGGAGGATTATTTCGGTAATTTTCATTTTCCATTTCTTGAGTAAAAATCACTTCATGCCTTATTCCATAGTGTTCTGCAAAGCTAACTGTTTGAGGCTTTTCTTGTTCTGAATAGCTCGCACTATCTCCAGTAATTGCTAAGGCATTATCACCTAATTCTTTAGCGGCAATATAACTTAAATAAGCGCTATCTATCCCACCAGACAAAGCAACGATTACACTTTTCATTTCTCTTAAAATTTCTTTTAGACGTTCTTGCTTTGCTTCTGCCTGATTTGGCACTCCAACAAAATCTAAAATAGGTAATTTACTCACAGTTTTGCCCCCTAAACTACTAAAGCAGAGAAATTTATTATCTTATAAAATCTAATAATGACTTAACCTAGCTAAAATGATACTATGCAATTTGCTGTTTTGATAGTCAACAGCTATTCACAAAGTAAAGCATAAGTACGATGCGTCGCTATATTTTTTATTTATTGTTAGTCATAACCCTAAGTGTTACAGCTACCTACGCACAAAATGAGGCTGACCCCTCGGAGATCTACAACAAAGCAGAAACTGCTTTTGAAAAAGGTGATTTACCCCAGGCTATAACCCTTTATAAAAAAGTAATTGAGCTACTTCCAGATTCATTTGAACCTAAATACCAATGTGCTAATGCTTACCTAGCCATAGGCAAAGCAGAATCTATATCTGAAGCAGTTGAATTACTCAAGGAAGTTACTAAATTAAAACCTGATTTTGCTCGTGGTTATGCAACTTTAGGCAATGCCTTATCTAGGCTAAACGAAAATGAAGCGGCTGAAGCTGCACTGCGTCAGGCTTTGAAACTAGATGAAAAACTCCCTATTCGTAACTTACTAGCAGAAATACTAATTTCCCGCAAAGCTTATAAAGAAGCCGAAACAGAGCTAAAAGCTTTAATTAGCCAAAGTAAAGCTGAAGTTAGAACTTATCTTCTATTAGCTTTTGCTCAAGAAGAACAAAACCAACTAGAGGCTGCAATTATAACCTATAATCGTGCCAATGAATTACAACCTAATGATGTAGACATCCTTTACCGACGCGGACAAGTTTACTTAAAACAAAAAAATTTTGCTACAGCAATAACAGACTTAAAAAAAGCTTATGAACTAAGCCAAAATAATGTTGCTATTGGACTTGCACTTGTAGAAAGCTACAAACAAAGTGGAGACAATAAATCTGCTATTGCTTTAACTCAAACATTAGCTGAAAAAGCTTCACCAGAAACTCAAGCCATTTTAACCGAACAACTTGCACAACTTGGAGCAAATGCAGATGCTATTGGTAAGCTAGAAAAATTACTAGAATCAGCTCCTAAAAACATTCAATATTTAACTCAACTAGGACAACTATATTTAAGCATAAACCCTATAAAATCTGTAACTTACTGGCAACAAGCTGTAGAAATAAATCCTTCACCAGACAACCAAGTAGGGTTAGCTTCTGCACTGCTGAAATCTCAAAAATATAATGACTCAATTCAGTACTTTAAAACAGTACTCTCACAAAATCCCAATAACTATGAAGCACATGCAGGAATGGCTTTAGCTCTTTTTAAACTTGGTCAATTTGCTCCTTCAGCAGAACAATTTATTTGGGTAATAAAAGCGCGTCCCAATAATTCTATTAATTATTATTTTTTAGGTATTTGCTTTGATAAACTAATGGATTATCGTCAAGCATTAAGTGCTTATGAACTATTTATTAAGACTGCTGATCCAAAACTTAGAAAAGGTGAAATTGAAGAAGTAAACATCCGTTTACCAATCTTGCGTCGTCAAATTGAGAAACAACCTAAGAAAAAATAATGTTGAGGAAAAGTTATGTTTCATCTTATAAGTTCTACAAAAACATTATCTTTGCTTTTATCTTTAATACTTGCACTAGTTCCAATTGCCCAAAAAGGAAAAGATCATCTAAATGAACAAGAAGTTGAACGAGTTCAAGATGCTCAGGCAATAGACTTGCGCACTAGAGTCTTTTTTCACATTGCTGAACGTAGACTTAATGTAATTTTAGGAATTGCTCCAACCTCAGTTAATCCTGGCAAAGATGACGGTGATAAAAAAGATAAGAAAGATAAAAAAGATAAAAAGAAAAAAGATAAAGAGCAAGAAGAAGAAATCTCCACTGATTTTGGCCCAGAACCTACTGGAACAACAGCACAGTTATTAGACAATTATACTAGAGTAATAAATGAGCTTATGGATAAGCTAGACGGAGTTTATGAAAAAAAGAAGGATGATCCAGCTTTTGCTAAAGCAATTGAGAAGATCTTAAATAAAGCACCTCAACAATTAAAACTTCTAGAAAAAGTTCAGAGTAAAGTATCTTCACCTGATGAAGAAAGAGCTTTAGGAAAAGCAGTTGAGGCTATTGAGACAGCTATCACAGGAGCAAAAGGTTTTAAATCTGAGCCAAAATAATTTTCTAAATTTACTATAAAAAGAAGAAATTGGTTGTCTTTATGAACAGAGATGAACGCAAAAAAATGGGAGAAGAAACCCTAAAAATAATTGCTGATGGGTTTTATTATTCTTCAACTGGTCAACGAGTTGATATCAAATCTGATTTGGATGAGTCTTTAAAAAACACTAAGCTATACAAACCAGAAGACTTTGACAAAGTATTACAAGTTGCCCAAAAAGCCCACAAACAAGATACAGGTATAAGTGTAACTAATAGCACATCTTTAGAGGCTACTAAAACTAGTTTAGGTTCTAGCTTAAAAGTTTGTTGTCTCAACTTCGCCTCTGCTAAAAATCCTGGAGGAGGGTTTTTAAATGGGAGCCAAGCTCAAGAAGAAAGTCTTGCCCGCTCATCTGGGCTTTATCATTCAATTTCTGCACAACAGGAAATGTATGAATACAACCGAAACACTAAAAATCTTCTCTACTCAGATTATATGATCTACTCGCCTGAAGTACCGATTTTTAGGGATGATACTGGGAAATTATTGGAAAAACCTTATAAAGCATCTTTTATAACTTCTCCTGCTGTAAATGCTGGGGCTATAGCTCAAAATCAAAAACATGATCTAAACAAAATCATTCCTGTAATGAAGCATCGTGCTAAGTACATTCTTTTGGTTGCAGCAGAAAATAAATGTGATGTGCTAATTTTAGGAGCTTGGGGTTGTGGAGTTTTTAGAAATGATCCTCAAGATATAGCAACTATATTTTATGATTTGCTAAAGCATGACAATGACACAGCTAACTTGCTAAAAGAAGTAGTCTTTGCTATTTATGATTCTTCGGCTGAAAAAGCCACATTAAACACGTTTCTAGAAAGATTTAAATCTTAATTTTTATGGGTCAAAAATTTTCTATTCAAGAATATGTTCGTTGGAGTGATGTAGATTTTGCAGGGTTGATTTGTTATGGTGCTTACCTAAGATTTTTTGAAATGGCAGAAACTGAGTTATTTCGTGCAGTAGGATTACCCTATGGTAAAGTATTTGAAGAATTTGATTTATGGCTACCACGAGCTCAACTACATTGTGATTTTCACCATCCAGCACTACTAGATGATTTACTTACAGTCTATGCTTTTATTGGAAGAGTTGGAACAAAATCTCTTACCCTGAATTTTGAAGTTTACCGAGCTAAAGATGATAAAGTACTAGCAGAAGGTCGTTTTGTAATGGTAGCTGTTAGCCGAAAAGACTTTAAGTCCATTCCCTTACCAGCTACTCTAATAGAAAAGCTTTCATGCTTTAGCAGTTAAAACAAATCTGTCTGGACTAAAAGGCTGTAATATTTCTTGGCTTTGTTCTGTAGTTACAAGGTCTGCTATTAAATTAATAGTAATTGGTGCTAATAAAATGCCATTACGGTAGTGCCCTGTAGCAAAAATTAGACCTGGTAATAAACTGTGTTCGCCTAAAATAGGTTGTAAATCAGCAGTTGCAGGTCTTAAACCCGCCCAAGTTTCTACTACAGTAGCTTCGGCTAATTTAGGAACTATTCTTTGAGCTTGAGAAAATATACTCTGTAACCCTGAAACTGTAACTTGTTTATTATAACCAACATGCTCAGTAGTGCTACCAACAACAATTGTTCCATCCCAACGAGGAACTAAATAAGTATGCCCACAATGTAAAGTGTGATTAAGATATCCAACTAAAGTTTTTAGCGTAACCATTTGCCCACGAACAGGACTAACTTCTGGTAAAAGTGGCTTAGGTAAATTAAACAAACTTGCCCAACTACCAGCAGCATTTATTACTTTAGGTGAATAATAGCGTTCTTGGTTAGCTACTACACCTATAACTTTACCTCGTTTACATAATATTTCTGTAACTTGTGCTCCTAGATGAAATTCAACACCTGATTGTTCAGCAAGTGTTATTATTGCATGACTTAACTTACGGTTATCTACTTGATGTTCATTTGGTAAGTAGTAGGCTAAAGTAAGGTCACTAGAAAGACCTGGAGCTAGTTTAATGGCTTCATTAGAGGAAAGTTTTTCTATTTTTAAGCCTGCTCCTAATTGCCAAGATAATTTTTTTTCTAAAGCTTTAGCTGATGGTTCATCAAAAGCTAGTTGTAAAGCACCTTCACTCCGATAACATGGATCAATTTTAGTTAAGTCATAGAGCTTATTAACAAAATCTTGATAGATTTCTAGGCTTTTTTGACATAGCAAAAATAGTGGCGTAATAGCTTTTAACTCTGATTGTGGAGCAAGCATTCCAGCAGCAGCCCAAGAGGCTTCTTTTATAAGTTGTCCACGTTCAAATAGTCTTACTTTTAATCCACGTCTAGCAAGTTCAGCTGCAATACCACAACCAATCAAGCCACCACCAATAACAATAACATCTGAATTCATAATTTTCTCTAAAACAAAAATTCTGGTTAATAAAAATAGTCAGTTTACGAGAAATATTAACTTGATAAAAGTGCTATTACCTAAAACTATGGTAGCCTAAAACTTATTAGTTCTCTTGTTAGTTCTCTTGTTAGTTCAGTAATCAGTGCTATCTCAGCTGATCCTAACTTGCTATAATTTCTCATAAAAGCCCGTTCTCATAATTTTAGGATAGTAGAAATGCGGTATATAGCCATTTTAGTTTTTTTAGTTTTAAGTCTAAGCACAGGTTGTAAAAATATTAATAAGATTAGTGAACCTTCTGTTCTCTATAAATCTATAACACTTTCTCCACAAACTTATATTTATGATCAACCTGTTAGCAGGAGCCAGAGAGTTGAGACATTAAAAGAGGGAGAAAGTATTGAAATATTGCAAGATCCTAAAAATCGCTGGCTAAAAGTGCGTATTTCCAGTGGAAAAACAGGTTGGGTAGAATCTCGGGATGTTCTTAGACGAGAGTACATAGAAGAATGGGAACAGCTAAAAACTCGGATTGGCAAACGAGAGCCTCAAATAAAAGGGGATACTCTTGACGATGCTTACCTAAGACTTAGACCAGGACGCGATACAGTTAAAGTCTATAAAATGTTTGGAACTAAAACTTTAGAAATATTTGATGTTGTTCATACTGAACGTCCAGGGAAAAAACTTGCTGAACAAGCAAACCCAGCTAATACTAAAGCAACTCCTCCAGTACAACCCATTGAAACAAAAGGGAAAAAAGGAAAAAAAGGAAAAGATCCTGGTTCCGAGCGCAAATTTGATACTTGGTTTTTAGCCCGTACTCCTGAAGGAACAGTAGGTTGGATTTACTCTGGTTTGGTAGATATCCATATCCCTGAAGAACTTGCAATGTTAGCAGAAAATAAAAATATCGTTTCTTGGAAAATATTGGCTCATACTGAAGCTCAAGAAGGAAAAGAACATCCTTTATATTTATCTATTGAACGTGAACCTAACTCCAATAAGGATTTTGATAGGGTAAGAGTACTTATTTGGAATATAAAACGCTCTCGCTATGATGCTTTAATAAGAATTTCTGATCTAAATGGGATTTTTCCAGTAGAAAGTACTCCTGCGGCTAATAGCAAATCTTACCCAAGTTTTAAGATACGTTATTTAAGTAAAGATAACCCTAACACTATTATTGTTGATGATTATGAAGTAATAGGGCAACAAGTCAAAAAAGTTAACAGTGCAACGGAAAATTTACAAATTATTAATGATGAACCTATGGACAATTCATAATAAAATATATTAAAAACACAGATAATTTTGTATTTTTGTTTGCAAAACCTAGGAAACAAAGCTAATACAAGAAAAACTACTTCATCTATTAAGCTAGGAGAAACTACTTTGTCAGGAAAAAATTTAGTCAAAGTTAGAATGTGTGGCAAAACAGACGTTGGTTGTGTACGCCAAAACAATGAAGATAATTTCTTTATGGCAGATTTGATAGATGGATTTACGCCTCTTTCAAATGAAATTTTAACTCGACCTATATCAGATAACCGAGTTTTACTAGTTGTAGCTGATGGAATGGGAGGAGCAGCAGCAGGTGAAGTTGCTTCAGAATTAGCAGTTAAAGGCTTAAAGGAAGAATTTCTTCACTTCCCTGGGGTTGGTTCACCTGAAAGATTGATGAGAGCCATTCAACAAACTAACCAACATATTTGGGAAACAGGTAATAGACATGTTCAATATAGAGGTATGGCTACAACTCTAACAGCTGCATTAATTGAAGGAAGTAAAGCTTATATTGCTGAAGTTGGAGATTCACGTGCTTATATACTACGTGGAGATAGAATCAAACAAATTACTACAGATCAAAGCTGGCTAGAATTAATGATTGAGCAAGGCTTGATTACTCGTGAAGAGGCAAAATCTAGTAAACAACGAAATATGATTTTGCAATCTCTAGGTGGTCAAAAAGAAGTAAAAGTTGCATTAACTGCTGTAGAACTAGCAGCAGGAGATATTTTGTTGCTTTGTAGTGATGGGCTTTCGGAAAAAGTTTCTGCTCCAGAAATGCTTAAGTTTTTAAGACAGGGTCTAAGCCTAGAAATGGCTTGTAATCAAATGGTTACCCTAGCTAAACAACGTGGTGGAGAAGATAATATTACTTTAGTAACAGCTCATTTTGATGGAGATGGACTTATTGCTAGCCCTGCACCAGAGCATTTAATTTCTCATATAGAAGTAATTTCTGTATTTGACCATGTGGCAGATATGGGTGTAAGAGAAACTCGTAAGTTTTCTTCTGAACAACGAGGAATGGCTAATTTCAAAACTACAATCCGTGTAAAAGATACTACTACAGTAGGAGGCAGTAGTCAGTATTATGGTAGTGAACAATTACAAGAACAAGCAACAGCATTAGCTGAGTATTTAGAAACCTTACAACTAGCTTTAGAGCAACAACTTAGCGACTTAAATAAATTTACAGAGTGGCAACTTAGCCAAGCAAAGCTAGATATTGCACTACAACATTCTATTGAGAGTTTGCGTTCCTCTGTTCCAGCTTTTACTCAACTACGCACAACACTAAATGAATGCAATAGGAATATCTTCCGTTGTCTAGAAAAAAAAGGTAAGTAGTGGTGTTAGTTTAACTAATTGAAAATAAGAATGACCTTTTTACAAAAGCTATAGAAAAAATCTTGTAAGTAATAATAATAAAAGTGTATATTCTTGCTGCAATTTTTCGTCTTACATAAAAACCATTCTATATAAGCAATTCAAATAAAATAATATGAGCAATATTACGAGTACTGAAGCCAAAGACCCTTTAATAGGCCGGAGTTTGGGAGATTTTCTTGTAGAAAAGAAATTAGGCGAAGGAGGTTTTGGCGCTGTTTATAAATCCACTCAAATCACGCTTTCACGGCCTGCTGTAATCAAAGTCCTACACACTAAACATAGAGAAAACCAAAATGTGCTAGAACGCTTTAAACGAGAGGCTTATTTGGCTTCTAGACTTGAACATCCCTATATGGCTCATATTTACTCTTTTGGGGCAGAAGCAGACGGATTGTTATGGATTGCTATGGAAATGGTTGCAGGAACTCCTCTTGATGAAATACTTAAATCTCAAGGAGCATTACCTTTAGAACGGTTCATTCCTTTGTTAGATAAAATTTGCGAAGTTGTTCATACAGCACATGAAGCGGGCATTATTCACCGTACCCACAACCAGCAACGGAAACAGTTGAGAATGTACCAGAAAATCAAGAAACACAAGATAATAAGGCAAAAACTGGAGTAATAGGCTCACCTCCCTATATGTCGCCTGAGCAATAGGGTAGCGGTACTGATATAGATACTCGTATTGATATTTATGCCCTGGGTGTTATGAGTTATGAAATACTAATAGGAGAAGTTCCTTTTAGGGATTCTGGCTATGCTTTGATGTATGCTCACTTAGCAAAACCTGTACCACCTTTAGGTAAAGGGTTTGCTCCCGTTTTAGATAGTATAATTGCTAAAGCTATGGCTAAAAAGCAAGAAGATCGTTATCAGACGGCTTTGGAATTTGCTAAAGATTTTCGTGAAGCTACTGGTTTTACTGAACAACAGATAAACTTACCTCAACTAGATGATTTACTAAAAGAGAACTTACTAACTAATGCTCCAAAACCTATAGCTGATACGATTGCTAGCCTTGTAATAGCACGAAATGCTTATCAATTCAGGGATAGAGTTTTGTTAACATTCCGTGTATTAGTTCGTTATGTTGGAATGCTAACACTTGCAAGCTATCTTCGTAGCACTAATCAACAAAACAATGAGTTAATAACCAAAACAATAACAAACTAAGGATCACAAGCTACAAAGCTTATGGGCAAAGGGCAAGACATTGGACTAGTTGCTATAAGAAGTAGCAATTTAGCTGATGGTAAAGCTGTTTTAGTTGATGCACAAGGCTATTTTGTATTGTCGCTTTGGCCTCTAGTAGAAGTTGCTGCCCCAACTCCAGGAGCACCGCTAGAAGTCTTTTTATTAGAGTGGACGTAGTGGAGCAAAGCTTGTCTCCTTCCCTGATGGCTTTGAGATAGAAACAGAATCACCTTGGCAATGGTTTAAGCAACATTTCTTTACTGATGAGGAAAAGAAGCAAACAAGTTTGTTAGCAGAAAAATCTCCTTATTTAGGCTTGACTACCTTTTCGCCAACAGATTCAAGCTTGTTTTTTGGACGAGAAAAAGAAACAGAAAGCTTTCTTAACCGCTTACGTATTCAACCGTTATTAGCAGTAGTGGGACCATCAGGAGCAGGAAAAAGCTCTTTTGTTCAAGCTGATGTTGTGGTTGGACTTGGCGAAAATTGGCAAGTTGTAACAGTTCGTCCTGGGCTTTCTCCTTTAGCTACATTAGCTAGCAAGCTTTCAAAACTTGGAGTTGAGCTATCAGACTTAAAATCAGAGTTACAAAAAGATAGTGAGTTTTTAGCTAATACCTTACGTCAGTTTACCAGTAAACAAAACAACCAAATTCTACTAGTAGTAGACCAATTTGAAGAAATAATAACGCTTTGCTTAGACAAACAAGAGCAAAGCCTTTATGTAGAAGCACTTGTATCAGCAGCTCGTTCTGAGAAAGATCCCGTAAGAGTAGTGCTAACAATGCGGGATGATTTCTTAGTTCGTGCAAAAGAGCTAAAGAGCCTTAAAGACCGTCTTACACAAGGTTTAGAGATTCTCACTACTCCAGATTCCACACAACTTCTTAGAATACTTACAGAGCCTGTTAGACGTGCAGGTTATGAATTTGAAGATCGAGAACTTCCTGTAGAAATAGTAGATGCTGTAGCTGGTCAGACTAGCGCATTACCCTTAATAGCATTTACTGCTGTAAAGCTTTGGGAGCAGCGAGACAAGGAGTTTAAGCAACTACGTCGTAGAAGTTATGAATTAATGGGAGGTGTAGGCGGAGCTTTAGCTAAACCTGCTGAATAGATGATGCAACAAATGTCTCAAACTGAGCAATCACTTGTGCGCGAAGCTTTTCGCCACTTAGTTACAAGCGAAGGTACAAGGGCTGTACTTACTCGGCCAGAAGTTTTGCAATTGTTAGGCAAAACTAGCGATGGCGAAACCGTTATAGAAAAGCTAATCTCAACAAGGCTTTTAGTTGCAACTGAAGGAGAAAAAGGCGTAGATCGAATAGAAATAGTCCACGAAGCCCTACTCTCAGCCTGGCCACGATTAGTTAAATGGCGTCAAGAGATGGCCGAAGGTGCGCGACTTCGTGACCAATTACGAGCAGCAGCTAGACAATGGCAAGAGCGCAACCGTCCAAAAGGCTTACTCTGGCGCGATGAAGCGTTAACAGAATATCAACTTTGGCGCACACGCTACCAAGGTAATCTTACAGAGCTTGAAGACGCTTTTGGCAAGGCAAGTATAGCTGAAGCTAATAGGGCTAAACGCTTAAGGCAAATACTTACTACAGTTGCAGCCACAGTATTAATTGCTGGCTTAGTAGTGTTGGTATTAATGAATAAGCAAACCCGCAATGCTTTAGCAATGGCAGCAGCAAATGCTCAAAGGGCAGATCAAAGTGCAAAACAAGCACTTTTAGAAAAGGAAAACGCAGATACTCAACGCAAATTGGCAGAAGAAAACGCAAAACAAGCCCAAAAAAGCAAGATAAAAACGTTAGAAGCTTTAGAAAAAGCTAAGGAACAAAGTAAGATAGCAGAGAAAAATGCAGCAACTGCGCAGATACAACAAACAAGGGCAGAAAAAGAAGCTAAACGTGCTAATGAACAAACAAAAATTGCTAAAGAAACAGCAAACAAACTGCAAGAGTCTTTAGCACGTATAGATGAGGGGTATAGCGAACCAAGTCTAGGAGGAAGTGATTGGGTAGAAGAATTTGCTGATGGAGTAAAGATAGGAATGGTATTAGTACCAGGGGGAACATTTCAAATGGGATCTCCAGCAGATGAGGAGAATAGGAAGAATAATGAAACACTGCATACAGTTACAATATCGGCCTTTTATATAGGCAAATATGAGGTGACACAAAAACAGTGGAAAGCTGTAGCAGGGTTGCCAAAGGTAAGAATGAATCTCGAAGCAAATCCTTCTGCAACTAAGGCAGATAATTTGCCAGTAGAACAAGTAAGTTGGGAAGAAACTGTAGAATTTTGTGAGAGGCTATCAAGAGCAACAGGGAGAAAGTATCGATTACCAACAGAGGCAGAGTGGGAGTATGCATGCCGAGCAGGAACAACAGGAGAGTATGCTGGTAATCTCGATGATATGGCTTGGTATAATAAGAATTCTGATAGTAAGACGCATCGTGTTGGAAAAAAGAAACCAAATGCATGGGGAATCTATGACATGCATGGAAATGTTTTCGAGTGGTGTTCAGACTGGTATGGAGACTATCCAACTGGAACGGTGGTGGCTCCGAGTGGAGCAAGTTCGGGGTTGGCTCGCGTTATTCGTGGTGGCTGTTGGAAGAGCCCTGTTTTTCAATGTAGGTCAGCAGGTCGCAGTAGCAGCGAGCCCAATCGCCGGGGTGACAACATCTTCACTGTTGTGGGTCTGCGCCTCGTGATGACAATTAACGGCCACCCGTAAACGGGTGGCCTATTGTCAGATGCCCCGAGGGAATATTAAAGGATTGAAGCATAACGAGTTAGAAATAATGAAAGCAATCAAGAGAAAATATGATAAGCCACGATAGAATATTTAAAGAACTCCTAACAGTGTTTTTTATAGAGTTTCTAGAGCTATTCTTACCGGAAGTAGTAAAATACTTAGATAAAGATAGCATAGTGTTTTTAGATAAAGAGATATTTACAGATGTAACTTCAGGAGAAAAACATGAAGTGGATATTGTTGTAAAAGGGAAATTTATAGGAAAAGATGCCTTCTTTCTGATCCATCTAGAAAGCCAAGCTCAACATCAATCAAAGTTTGGAGAAAGACTTCTTTGTTACTTTGGAAGATTATTTGAAAAAAACAGATTACCAATATACCCAATAGTAATATTCTCATATGATAGTCCAAAAACAGCAGAACCAAGTAGCTACAAAGTGGAATTTCCAGATTTACATGTGTTAAATTTTAACTATAGGGTAATTCAACTAAATAAACTTAACTGGAAAGATTACTTAAATAACCATAATCCAGTAGCAAGCGCATTGATGGCTAAAATGCAAATTGCAAAGGCAGATAGGCCAAAGGTTAAGCTAGAATGTTTAAGAATGTTAGCATCATTAAAGCTAAACCCTGCAAAGACAAAACTTATCTCTGGTTTTGTAGACACTTATTTACGCTTAACTGCATCGGAGGAACAACTAATGCAACAAAGCTTAGATAAAATCAACCCAAAAGAAAAGGAAGCTGTTATGGAAATCGTTACTTCTTGGATGCAACAAGGTATTGAAAAAGGGAAAATTGAAGGGAAAATTGAAGGGAAAATTGAAGGGAAAATTGAAGGGAAAATTGAAGGAGAACGTAATTTACTGTTAAAGCTACTAAAACGTAAATTGGGAGAAATAGAACAAACAATAGAAGAACAAATAAAGAAACTCCCACTAGAAAGGTTAGAAGAGCTAGGAGAATCACTACTAGATTTCACAAGTAAGAAAGATTTAGAAACTTGGCTACAAGAACATAAATAATTCTGTAATTGTCAGATGCCCCAATAGGACATTAAACGTAAAAAGGACATACTTAAACTTTTGCTTGAGGGTGATCTCTAAAATACTCCAAACTATTGATGTTTCCTTCAACAGTTATACAGGTGACTGCTTGTTCTGGGTGTTTTTCAAAAAATTCCTTAACCTTTTACCAAGACATAATTAGCGTAATATCAATTAATTATTTTCTAGCGTAGCCATTAATTGCTTTAATGCTCGGGCCCGGTTGGCAAAAGGACTTTTCTCTTCTGGATCAAGTGATATAGCAAGATCAAGATATTTCTTTGCTTCAGCTAATTGCCCTGATTCAAAATAAAGCTCTGCCAAATTGGTAGAAGTAGCTATATCACTAGGATTAAGGCTTAAGGTATATAACATTTCTCCGGCTGCTAAGTTTCTTTCATTCAGTCTCATATAAAGAGTACCTAAACAGCTATGAACATAAGCATTTTCTGGATCAATTACACCTAAACCTTCTAAAAGTTCACGAGAATCTACTAAATTACCTTGCTCCGCCAACTGACAAGCTAAAGCACAACAAGCATATATTTGCTCATCACTCATTGCCAAAGCAGCTTTCACAGTTTTATTCAACTGTAAGGGTCTAGGAAGTGATCGTCTTAGAGTGTTTAACATTTGGGTTAGTTCTTTGTTAGCCATAATCCTAACATTACACTAAAAACAAAAGTGCGGGCAACTTATACCCGCACATCTAAAAAATCAATTAAACTTAACAAGTTAATGTAGTTAGCTTACTAACTTCTTATCTACCATATAGTTTAGGTAAACATTATCATACATATGATAACCAAATGGATTAAGTGTATCATGTACAGAAGTAAGAGTTTGGCTTAGTAGTTTTGCACCTAATCTTCCTAAAAATGAAACTGGATTACTAGCCAAGTCTTTAATATCATTTGCACCAAAATCATGTATTACGGTTGCCACTACATCTGTGTCATGGCGTACTACTTCAAAATTAGGAGTACTTAATTCCCCAGCACCTTTTTCACGATTGAGCTTTTCTCCATAAGGAGCGCTTTTACCTGATAAAAGTCTATCTTCTGTAGTGAAATAATAATCTAAGCGTTTTGTACTGGCTGTAGCAGGGCCAGGAGGAACATTTGCAACTACATGAGCAGGATTACTTAAATCAACAGGACAACCAACTAAAGAGACTTTAACATTATCACTCATTAACTGCTTAATTTGTTGATCGCTATAGCCATTTGATTTCATTTTTGCAATAGCTGTAGAAATTGCATTTGTAGTCATAATGGTTCCTTGGCTATAACCAATCAGTTCCATTTTTTGTGGTGGGTTTTGGGTTAAATTCTTGTAAATTTCACTAGCTAAAGTTTGAGTTGGTTTGCTTGGAATACCCAAATATAATTCCTTAGCACATTCAAGTAAATCTACTGCTGGGCCTTCTGTAGAGTTGTTGATTAAGTTAACTTGCTTACCTAACAACTTTGAAGTTTCATTGCCCATATCTGAACGAGTTAGCTCATTGGTAGCAATACCATTAATAGCATAAATTTTTGGAGAAGAAGGAAGACTACCATCTTTAGGATAGCTAGTCATTACGCCATCATTCTTTGAATCTGGGCCAAGTTTACTAGTTAGTGGAATTGTTCCAGCAACTAGTCTTAGTAAATATTTAATGTTGTCAAAATTAAGAGGACTTTCAGCAAAAGACGCTCTAGAGCTTATAGAAGAGGCATTTGATTTAAGAGTAGGCAAAAGACTAGCATTTAATGAAAGGAGATCTGGAGTTTTGCCTAATTTGCCGATGGAATCTAAACTTGAGCTATGATTAATAGTTGCTGTCTTATTGTTATTATCAATATGAGAGAGAAAATCAAATTTGTTAGTATTAAAATTAATTGCCACTTTGCGCCTCCAAATAACTACTAAATATAAAAATAAATATTCTAACTAAGCTTAACATCTGTTTGTACTTGACCAACACGATTTAGTGCTTCAGTAAAACTAGATAAGATTTTTCGATTTTGATAATAAACCCCTACAAGTTCTTCTTTTGTCAAATCTGTAGGAGTATTTTTCCCTTTTGGATCTAGAACCCATTGCCAGATCAATACCTGGCGAGCAATGTCTACAGGATCTACAGGGTATTTATCCATTGTTGGCTGAAATTTTTCACTATCTGAAGCCATTAGAAACTTGTCTTTCAAATAATTTAATTAAATGAATTATCGTTCATTTTTTCGATCAAGTTGCTTGAGCTTTGCAGGAAAAGTAAGGATAGAATGGTTTCTCACAAATAGTGCAAGCTATATAAAGCGTCTAAAAGACCGTTAGTAAGAAATTTAGGCACAAAAGAAACTTTTCTTTGTGCCTAAATTAGAAAAGAATTAAATTGAGTTTCTTTAAAAGACTTGAACAGAAGGGCCTGGGCAATCGCGCCCTAATTTTGAGGCATCACCTTCAGCCAAAGTATTTACCAACTCATCATAAAAGTAATCATATTTTGCAGCTACTAGTGCACTAACTCTTTTATCATACATTTGACGAGATCTATCTATATCCTCTTTTAACCGATCATAGAGATCACTATTTTTTCTTCCATCCAAAACTTTTTGTTCATTGTAAAGTTTGATCTCTGAAACAAGCAATCTAGCAAAGCGTTTTGCATCATTATGTAATTTTTGTTCTTCCTCATTAGCAGGAACAGGCTTAGCCTGCTGTTTAGAAAGAGAGCCACTATCTTGCTTTGGAGGTGAAAGTGGGCCTGTTGAACCTCGTCTTTGTGTAAGTGGCCCAGAGCTTCCAGTAGGATGAGATGCAGGAACAGGAATATTAGGTGGTGGAAACATTGGCTCAGGAGGTTTTGGTAAATCTAATGCTGGAGATTGCCAAGAAGGTGGAGTTGGTATTTTTGGCAAATCAGGTTTTACACCTGGGGAAGAAGCCTTTAACGCTGCATCTTTAATTCCTGCTGAAGATGTTCTTAAAACATCATTTGTAGGAACAACTGGAGCTACTGGGGCTGGAGGTACTACAACTTGAGGGAGTTCAGCAATAGGCATTTCTGGTTTTTTAAGTTCAGCAGGTGTATGTATTTTTGGTGTAGGACTAGGAGCAGGAATATCTATTTTTGGAGCTTCTTCTTTTTCCAAGCTAGGAACTAGTGGTGGTACAAGCCCTGCGGGTTCTTTAGCTTCATTAACAATAGTTTCTTTTATTGGAGGTGGAGGAGTTACTGGAGATGGACTAGAAACTCTTGTTGGTGTTGGTGGCATAACAGGAGCAACTGGGCTTACAGGTTTAGGTTGTTCTGACAAAGCAGTAGGAGGTTGTGTTAAAGCTTGTGTCATTCCTGGAACTGAAGCTGGTTGTCCTTCTGGCCCACGTGGTCGGATAGAAATTAACTCTATTGCCAAGCCTGCCATATTAACTAGAATCTCTAAGGCTTCTACATTAATCACATCTCCTAGTAAGTTACTAGAATCTGCATAAAGTACAGCAGCAGCTTTATTTCTAACTAAAAGTGGAATACCTAAAACTTGTGTAGGAGCAGGACTGTTAAACTTGCTAAATAATATGTGGTTTTCTGCTTGAACACTAGGATTTCCTACAAAAACAACTTGTTTACCCAAAACCGTACGTAAAACTGTATCTGCTTGCAAAGGAATAGATATTGTTTTTATAGAAGTGCTTCCTTGTTCATTTTCAGAAAAGCCTCTAGACATCCAACCAATAGCATTTCCACTTTTAACAATAAAAAGTGCAATTCTAGGAGAAAAGCTTGAAGCTTGGCTAACTAAAGCTGAAAGCACATCAGACTGTGTTTTATTAGCTTGGATTTCGTTAATAGCTACTTTTAAAATTGCGATGTTAGTATTAGACTTATTTTCACTAACAACCACTTTTTCTGCTGCTAGTTTTTCTTTTTCTGCTAATAAAGTTGCTTTTTCTGTTTCTAGGTTTGTTTTTTCTGTTTCTAAGAGTGTATTTTTTTCTGTTAACTCATTTTTTTCTTTTAATAAGCTAGATTTTTTCTTTGTTAGCTTTTCATTTTCTGTAGTTAAGGTTGCTTTTTCCTCTGATAGCTTTTTATTTTCTGTAATTAACTCTGTGTTTTTATTTTCTAGCTGTGTCTTTTCAGTTGCTAATTGAGAGGTTAGTTCTTCAATAACTTTAGCAATATCTTGGGCATTTGTTAGATCGGTTAAGCCTTGTGAAGCCGTCTTCAATACTTTATCAAAACTCTCTTTTATTAAACCTTGAATAGATTGTTGCAAGGTTGCTACTTCTTTTTCAAAAGTATTTAAATGAGTGTTGATAAGGCCTTTTATCTGTTCCTGCAACTTATTATCAAAATCGCTCATCGACACAGCCTCCAAGATATAGAGTATTTATTCTTAATATCTAAATTACTATAGGGTCTTTAACTGTATAGATATTATTTAACATTTAGCTAAGTTTAAAATGCAGAAAAATTAAATTTTATATTTGGCAGATAGTAATTCAGTATTTATTAACTCCATTATCCAAATCCAAGCTAGAATTGTCAATCTTACAATTAATTTAGCTTGTTTTGATAAATTAAAAGTTATTTTACTTGTTAATTATTATAATGATCTAAATGGTATATTTATCTAATTTATAAACCTAGTCATCAATAGAAGATTCTTCTTCTTCAACCGGTGGTAATATATCACCTTTGCCTAAAAAGTAGCGACTAGGATGTTGTTTCATTATTTTATCTTGTAAGCGCATTAATCCATAAAGCAAAGCCTCTGGACGCGGAGGACAACCGGGAATGTAAACATCTACAGGAACAATTCGATCTACTCCTTGTAAAGTAGAATAACTATTAAATGGGCCTCCTACATTTGAGCAAGATCCCATAGAAATTACCCATTTTGGCTCAGGCATTTGATCATAAACTCGACGTACAACTTTAGCCATCTTTAATGTAACAGTGCCCGCAACTATCATTAAGTCACATTGCCTAGGGCTAGGGCGAAAGACTCCAGCACCAAAGCGATCCATATCAAAACGTGAAGCACCGGCAGCCATCATTTCAATTGCACAACAAGCTAGGCCAAAGGTCATAGGCCAGATAGCAGATTTTCTTGCCCAATTAAAAACAAAGTCTAGTTGAGTAGTAATAAAACCGCTTGAAGCTTCTGTAGTCATATGGCAACCTCTAAAAGTCTAATTTAGCCTACATCCTATAAGGTTTGTAGAAATTGCTCTAAAGCCTTAAGCAATTGACTTCCACCTACTGAAAAAATATCTGCATGATCGGCTTTATCAATATAGAGTATTGTCTTAGTGCCTTCTACGCTACTAGCTAAGTTTTCAGTCATTTGCCAAGGAATTAAAGAGTCTACTTTACCATGACTTAAAAAAACAGGACACTTCACATTAGCAATTTTTTTCTGACTATCAAAACGATACTTTAAAATTAGCCCAGGCCAAGGAAAAAAAGGAAATGTTTTCTTAGCCATATCTGTCATACTGGTAAAAGCACTAAAGGTAGCTAACCCTGCTGGCTGTTTTTTTGAAGCTAGATCAATTGCAACAGCAGAACCTAAAGACCAACCACTAATTACAATCTTTTTAGGATTAACATCTTTACGACTAAGTAAATATGCATAAGCAGCTTCAGAAGTAGCGTAACAACCTTCTTCACTCGCTTTACCAGTACTTAATCCATAGCCTATATATTCAGGAATTAAAACATTAACTCCTAACATACGAAATTGTTGCAAGTCCAGCATACAATCTCTTAAACACATACCATTGCCATAAAAATAAAGCATAGTAGGGCGACTACTAGCATCTGGCAAAGCTTTAGCTGTTTTGTCTAGAGCAGTAGCAAAAGCAGCAGTAACTTCATTTCCATCTTTTGTGGTAAGTTTGACTAGTTCTACCCCTTTGAGTGGAATAAAATTGGCCTCAGCACGGCCTTGAGTACTACTGCCAGGAAAAATCAGTGTATTTTGGATAAAATAAAGAAACATTGAAGTACTCACAGATAAAAGGAAAATTAGTCTAACAAAACGCCAAGCCCAAGTAAGCAGTTTCTTTTTTTGTAGGACATTTTCAGCCATAAACTATGTCCTTATTAAATAAAATATGATAAGTAATTAGACAAAAGCTTTCATTTAGTCAGATTTTGGCTTAAAAAGCTGTTAAAATCAACAAACATTATTTTTGGTTATGGAAGATAAGAAAAATTCTAATGAAGTATTAACATTGGCTTCCTCTCTTTACCCTACAGCCGAAGAGTTAGCCGTGCTTGATGCACATGAGCAAAGATTTTTTCGCTTTGTCCATAGAATGAATCAAGGCCGATTAAAAGATTTTTGGACTTGGTGTCAAAAACTCTTTGGCAAACTTTGGATTGATATTTGTACTTATAACTTAATGAGACTTTATGGGTTAGAAAACCTAAACACTATTGACCCAAGTCGCCCCTTGTTACTTGTTGCTAATCACCGCTCTTTTTTTGACATGTATGTAGTTTCTGCAATGTTTTATAAAAAAACTACTTGGAAAAAACACCTCTACTTCCCTGTTAGAAGCCGTTTTTTCTATGATTCTTGGCTTGGAATGTTTGTTAACTTAGTAATGGGCTTATGGTCAATGTACCCACCTATTTTTCATGATGCTAAAAAACGCCTATTTGACCAATATTCTTCACGCTGTTTAATAGAACTTTGTCGTAATGGAGCAGGCAACGTAATAGGTTTTCATCCAGAAGGAACACGTAATAAAAATCCTGATCCTTATACTTTTCTTCCTGCTCAACCTGGTGTAGGAAAAATAATTAAAGATGCTCAACCTCAGGTTATGCCTGTTTTTATTTGTGGA
The DNA here is from genome assembly GCA_039812885.1 of Blastocatellia bacterium. Classification (GTDB taxonomy): domain Bacteria; phylum Acidobacteriota; class Blastocatellia; order Chloracidobacteriales; family JADJPF01; genus JADJPF01. Next base: position 109,103 of record JBDIBI010000003.1, on the reverse strand, counting down.
CTACGTCCAGATAAATTACGTAAGCAAGTTTTAGGCAACTGGACAGGAGGGCCTAAAATTCGGATACATTTCGGTGCATGTTTAGATTTATCTGAGTTTTACAAAATGAAAAACCATGTTCGCACTTATAAAGCTATTTCAGATTATGTGATGTTAAAAGTAGCAGAACTAGCTGAAACAGATCGAGCACTTTATGCTCCAGAAACTAAACCTGCTCAAAGTTTAGAAGTTAATTCATCAGTAGAAACACAACAAGAAGTGGTAGAAAAATAGAAACCATAATTTCCGGAAAAATAAATATATTTTTCTAGACTAGTAAGAATTTTAGATTACAATTGGTTGCTTAGTTTCCAAAATCCAGCCAAAGAACTTTTGTTTTCCTAACAGCTTAACTAACTACATAAAACAATGAATTTTTGAAAGGCAGGCAAAAAATATAATATGCAACGAAAACCTAGAAAATCCGGTATTAAATCTCTAGTAGAAGCAGCTACTGAGACTAGCAGCCAACTTACAGAAACAGCAGAAGAAGCAACAGAAGTAACAGAAGCAACAGAAACAACTCCTGCTGAAGTAGTAATAGAAGACAGTCCTGCTCCAGAAGTAGGCCCAAGAACCCTATCCATAGACATTGGTGGTAGCGGCGTAAAAATGATGGTTTTAGATGAAAATGGTGTCCCACTAACAGAACGCGCTCGCCGTGATACTCCACAACCTGCTAAGCCACAACCTATTGTAGAAGTAATTATAGAATTAGCTAATAGCCAAACAGTTAGCTTTGATCGTATTTCTGTTGGTTTCCCTGGTGTAGTACATGATGGTGTTGTTTACACTGCGCCTAATCTAGATCCAGATTGGCGTGGCTATGACTTAGCTAGTACTCTTAGTCAAGCTCTAGGCAAACCTGCTAGAGTTGCTAATGATGCTGATGTCCAAGGATTTGGAGCAATTGAAGGAAAAGGTTTAGAACTAGTTCTTACTCTAGGAACAGGCTTAGGTTCAGCACTTTTCATTGATGGCCGCTTAGTTCCTAATCTAGAATTAGCACATCATCCTTTCCGCAAAGATTGTACTTATGAACAACAACTAGGCCGCGCTGCCTTAGATAAAGCAGGGAAGAAAAAATGGAATAAACGTGTAAGAAAAGCTATTGAACTTTTGGCAAGAATTGTTAACTATCGCAAACTCTATATCGGTGGTGGTAATGCTAAAAAACTAGAAGGTGAATTACCTACCAATGTTCAAACTGTAAGCAATGAAGCTGGAATTTTAGGTGGAATTGCTCTCTGGAAATTTTAATTGCTTATTTGTTAGGGTTACATCCTTTTTTTCCTGGGTTGCGCTGGCTAGTGCTCGCTAAAACCCCAGGCTAATATGGGTTGAGCGATTATAAATTTTAGCTGTTTTAACTACTATATTCCTTTATATTATTTTATATAAGCCTAGGGTTTTAGCAAACTCTAGGCTTATTCAATTCTGGGTTAATTGGTTTTGTTTATTACATTGAAAAACTTAGCTAATTTTTCTTCATCTAGTCTATTTTCTGTACGTACTCCACTACAAAGATCTAAACCAAAAGACCCTACCTTATCAATTGCTAAAGCCACGTTGTCAGGATTAAGTCCACCAGCTAAAAATATTGGAATTGGGAGTTTCTCGCGAATCTGATAGCTTATTTCCCAATTATGTACTCGTCCGGTTCCACCTAACTCTTTAACAGCTAACGACTGATTCCCAGAATCTAATAGTATTGCATCTACATAAGGAGCTACTCTTAAGGCTTCTTCTGTAGAGTTCTCATCTTGAACATGAATAACTTGAACCAGAGAAATACCAGGCATTGCCTTACGTAATTGTTCATAGCTACCTGTTAACAAATGATCACAAATTTGTACAGTGTTTGTACGGCAATAGTGTTGTTGTTCAATAATTTCATCTACATTCTGTTTACTAGTAAGAAGAAAAGTTGAAATTGTAGGGGGAACAACACAAGCAATTTCTCTGATTAATTCATCTGATATTACACCTGGCCCACTAGGCATAGCAGAAACCAAGCCTAAGGCTGATGCGCCGTAATCAATGGCTAATCGGGCTTCTTCTACACTACTAATACAACAAATTTTTATTCTAGGTTTTCTTACTCGTCGCATTTTTCTGTTTTAAAACCTCCTAGAGTGTAAATCTATCATTTATTACTGACAGCAAATCACTAAGCAACCCATATGCTGTTTGTGTTAATTCAGGATTTTGCTCAATAATAGCCAAAGTTCCCATTAAATCAGTTTCTAGAAGTAAAATATTAGAAAAAGCATCTATATTATAAAAAATATCGTCTTTATCAATTTCCATTGGTAAGACTTCTGCTTTAACTCCTTCTTTATTGCGTTCGATCTGCATTACTAAACGTATTTTTTTGTCTGCCTTTTGAGCATTTAGAATTTCTTCTTGTTTAATACTTGCAATTCCCTTACGAAATACATCCATAGGTGTTATTTTAGCATTCATTAAACAATTAGCTAAAACAGATGCTTTTGCTGCTGCGTCCCAACCATCTATATCTAGGCTAGCATCAGCTTCAGCAATACCTCGTCTTTGTGCTTCAATTAAAGAGGTTTGGAAATCTCTACCTGCTTCCATTTCTGTCAAAATAAAGTTAGTAGTGCTATTAACAATTCCCTTGATACGGTTAATTTTAACTAGTGGGAGAGTATACCTAACTAAGTTAAATACAGGGGTTCCATCCATCATAGTTGACTCATAACGCAATAAGCAATTTTGTTTTTCAGCCAATTTTGTCAACTCATCAGCTGCAAAAGCTAAAGGCCCTTTATTAGCGGTAACTACATGTTTTCCTGCTCTTAAAGCTTCTTCGATATGGCTACGAGCAGGTTCTCCATTTTGTATACTAAGTAAAGTTGTCTCAATAATAATATCAGCATGACTTTGCTTAATTGCCTGAAAAGTATCTGTTACAATTTCAATTTCAGGTAAATCTTTTAATGAATTGCCAGCTTTAACTTGTGCTAGAGCTATAGATAAATCAATTTTTTCTTTAGAAATTACTGAAGCATGTCTAGCTGTAGCAATAGCAGTACAACTAATTTTTACTTTATATTTATTGGCAATTTCTGATTCCTTTTCAATCAACATTTCAGCTAATCGCCTTGCACTATTACCAAACCCAATAAACGCTACTTTTACTTCCTTTATAGTATCTACATTTTTATCTGACATAAATAATAACCCTACATAACTTTAGTGATTTTTCTAAAAAACTGTGCTAAATTTTCCTAACTAGTAAAAATATCTATAAATTTTCTGTATTTTCTATAATTAAACATATATTAAAAATATGAGAACGCAAAAAAGTCTCTTGAAAGGCTAACTCAACCAATAATGTATGCTATAATTAGCCAACATTCAAAACTATTTAGATAACGCTCAAAACAATCTTAAGTGTTCGGAAACTAAAATGATAACTGCTAACAAAGAGTGTCCGGTTTGTCAAAGTCATCACCATAGCAATCTTGCTTTATGTCCTCAAGCGGACTCTGTTAGTGCAACTGTTAAATCCAACAATCATCAAACAGAAGTACTTTCTTCTGAAAATCTAGCAAAACTAAAAGTTACACTTAAAACTTCTGCACTAAACAACGACATTAAGACACTACGTCAAAGTTATCTCAAACTTGCAAAACACTTTTACCAAACCGAACAGCTAGATCAATCATTAGCTTATTTTCACAAGGCTGAGCTTTTAGAGCCAACAGATCTTTCCAATACAGCATTAAAAGAAATAATTGAAATTCAAATAAAGCTTGCCCATTTAGATAAGGCACTTAGACCAATAAAACAGCTTGCCCAACTTTTTGCTCGTAGTGGGCAAAAAGCCGAAGCTAAGGTTTATTTTGAAAAGTTACTTTCTTCTTCTCCATTTGATTTAGATTGGGTGCATCAAATATTAGCAATTTTAGACAGTAATAAATTAACAACCCAATTAACTTTACCTAGAGTTGAAAATTATATAGAAAGATCTTTATCAACAGATCAAATAGAGTTACAAATTAGTGTTGCCACAGATGATTCAGATGATGAAATGCCATTAATTAATGATTTGATAGAAGAAGAATCTTCTGTTAATTCTTATGCTCCATCTACAAGCTTGACTGGTTTTAACTTTGCATCTACAGAAATACCCATACTTAGCCAAAATATAAGTTTGCCAAACGTATCAAAGAACTCTGATTTGGCAGTTACTTCTAAAAATGGAGATTCTGAAAAGCCAATACTTAAGGAAACACCCGTACCTATTGGCAACAAATTTGTTACACCTAAAGAAATGCCTAAGTTGATAACAAAAGCTGATGCAAAAATAGAATCTGCATCAAGTGAGTTACGTTCTTCAGGTGAAAACTCTGGATTCTTTAAGAGAAATACAGGAAGTTTCCGACCTATTGACAGAAACCAAAGCTATAGCAATCTTAGTGTAATGATAGTAGATGATGATGCTGCCGTAAGAGAACTTTTAGTGGAATTACTATCTGACTTTGGGTGTCGTGTAATAGAAGCAATAGATGGGGAGGAAGCTATTGAGAAGTTAAAAGATTCTCATCCAAGCTTTATTATTTCTGATCTGATTATGCCTCGCAAAGATGGTTATGCATTATTTGAATATATTCAAAGTGATGACAATCTTTGTGATATTCCATTTATTTTTCTGACCGGACGTATGGACAAAGACGATAAGCTTCAAGCCTTGCAAGGAGGAGTAGAAGATTATTGGCTAAAACCTTTTGAAGTAAGTGAAATAAGTATCCGGTTACGTCGGATGTTGCAAAAAGTCCAATTAGCTGGAGATGTAAGAGGAAAATTATCTGAAATTCCATTGCCAGACTTACTACAGTCATTGGCTTCTGGAAATAAATCTGGTTTACTACGTTTATCTCGCTCAGGGCGCTATGGTGTTATTTATATGGAGCAAGGGCGTATTATTGATGCTGAATTTGAAGATTTAGCAGGTAAAACAGCCATATATTGTTTAGTTAATTGGTGTATGGATGGTGGTATTTTCAACTTTCATAGTCAAATAACAGAACGCAATGTTGTTATTAAACAAAGCATTCAAGGAATTTTAATGGAAGCAATGCGCAGACGTGATGAAGAATTACGTTTAATTGAGCAACTTCCTCCTGGTGATGTTTTTATGTCTGTGAATATGGAAGATAACCCTGAATTTTTCTCGGCAGATTTTTCTGATGAGACGATGCGCATTTTGCAACTTTTTGATGGAACTCATCCATTAAAAGAGTGTTTGCATTGTTTGCAAGGTGATCTAGAAACAATTCAAACCGTAGTTGCACTTAACAAAGCTGGTCTTTTACGGATTGTTGATTTTGGAATTGACTAAAAATATTAATAAGCATTTAATTTTTTCTACTTAGACGTATAATCATCATAGACATTATAATCCGAGCTATGATATTTTACCCCTATTAAGCTAATGATTATACGAATTTGTTAAAACAATGGCGAAGGATAGAGACGTAAATTCAACCCAACCTCTTGATCAAACTATAGAATTGCGTTTGGCAGATGTGCATGGTGTACATTCTGCTAGCAGTCATTACTATACCCTTACCGTAATTGAAGGCCGGGACTTTGGCTGTGTATTTCAGCTAGATAAGCCAGAAAACGTTATTGGGCGTAGTGAAGAAGCTGATATACGCCTAGATGATGGAAAAGCTTCTCGCCGTCATGTTCTTATTACCGTGCAAGAACTAGAAGAGGGAGAAGAAGGCCGAGTCACCATAATAGATCTCAATAGCAAAAATGGCACTTATATTAATGGTGAAAAAATTTCTGAGGTTGTTTTGCGTAATGCTGACAAAATAAGCATTGGAGATTCCATTATAAAATTTGAAGTAAAAGATCGCTTAGATCTTTCTTATCATCAAAGACTCTATCAACAAGCAACTCGTGATGCTCTCACAGGTCTTTGGAATCGCAATCATGCACAAGAAGAATTAGAAAAAATTCTTTCTGTTTCCCATAGACATATCAGACCATTTTCAATCTTATTATTTGATATTGATTTCTTCAAAGGCATTAACGACACTTTTGGACATGATGTTGGAGATGCTGTTTTGCGTATGACAGGAAAAACTGTAAATGATCACCTACGTTCACATGATATGGCAGCTCGGTATGGTGGAGAAGAATTTATAGTAATACTACCAGAAACTAGCATTGAAGGAGCTGTAATTGCAGCTGAAAGATTACGTCAAGCTATCGAAATAATAGATTTTGCTCCTCATGGTTGTCATAGACGGGTTACAGTAAGCGTTGGTGTTGCTCAATATCCTGTTTGTGGTCGCAACATAGAACAATTAGTTAAACAAGCAGATGAAGCTCTTTACCGTGCTAAACAAACTGGTCGTAACAGAGTTTGCCTAGCTACTATTATTCCTGATACTAGTAATGAAGAGTAAAAAATAGTCACACCCTTTTATTTTAGCCTCTTCTTAAGTTTTTACTTAGTAGCTTGCATTCATAATGTCCAAATTATCAGAACTACTTGAGAAAGTCCTTAAAATTAACCCTAATCCCTTAGATCACTGGGAAATCACTGCTATCATTGAATCTTTAGGTTACACAGATCATATTGTTGAACAAGAGTTTGATTTTCCTAACGTATTATTACTTGGCCAACATTTTTATCAAGAACTTAATAAAAATGCCTCTCTTGCCTTAGAAAAAACTACACCTCTATCTTGGCAACAAAACTTATTTCAAGAAATTAGTTGTTTTTTAGAGCAATTTTCCCATAGCTTTACTTATGCAATTCCTTGGATAATGATGTTTATTTTTGAGAAATCTAATAAGCTTGCTTTTTTGCTTCCAACAGAGTTAGCGGCATCTTTAAGTTTAGCTGTTATAGCAAGTTTAATTACAAGTGGCGGATTTATCCAAATAATAGCTTATAGAGGGAAATTTTATTTTAATCTTGGAGAAATTGAGTTAGCTAAAAAAATATCACTTCAATTTCTTTTCTTAGGACTTTCTATTAGTGTTATTGTAGATTTTCTTGGAGTATTCTTTGGATTTTATCTTAATCTATTTACAGATCAATATCTAATAATTACAGCTGTTTACTATCTTGCTTTAAGCCTTCTTTGGATGTTATGTGCAATAATTTCATTAAAAAAACCTGTTTGGCATATTCCGACTATTTTTATTTTTAGTGGAATACTCTTTATACTGTTAATTTACTTAGACAAGAGTTTTATATTAGCTCAAACTACTGCAATAATTTTTAGCTTAAGCTTAGCTATCTTATTGGCAGCGCTGCGTTTTCGCAATCCTGATAAAACTATTTCTAAGATGCAAACTCCTAGAACACCTATTCTTATTTACTCACTTGCTCCATATTTTTGTTATGGTTTTTTTTATTTTAGTTTTCTTTTTGCAGATCGTATTGCGGCGGGTTCAGCAATCTCTTTTGCTTCAGGGTTAAGCTTTGCTCTAGATTCAGACTATAAAAACGGTATAGATTTAGCTTTATTAGTATTTTTAATATTAATTGCTATTACTGAATATCTACATTATAAATTTATGAATTTTTGGTATAAGAAGGCCAAAGAAACATCTTTTAACGATATCCATTTTCTTTCATCTAAACTTAAATCTTACTACTTCAAAATAACTCTAGCTATTTTAATAATGTATAGTGTTTTAGGGAGTTTATTTATTTTTTACTTTCATAAAAACTCAATATTTAACATAAAAGCAACTGAAGTTGCAGTTATTGGGTTAGTAGGTTATTTTATTTTTACGGTTGGATTAATTAACAATATGATTCTATTTAGCTTAGCACGTCCTTTATTAGTCTTAAAATCTATGTCTTTGGGGCTGGTTCTAAATTTAGTTATAGGATACATACTTAGTCATAGCCTTTCATTACACTATGCTGTATGGGGTTTTGTAATAGGAGCAAGCATATTTGCTTTTTATTCAACTAAGCAAGTCTTATCCATGTTATCTCAACCAGATTATGCCTATTATTCTTCGTAACAAATCAAGCAAGTAGATGTAAAATAGTCTATAAATTTTGCAGATTCAAGGAAACGCTTTGGCTAGTTTTAGGAATCTGTTACACTGTCATCATACCGCCATCAAACACATCAACTCTTTTTGGAGGAAAATCAAAAATGTCTAATCAAGAGGGGAAAACAGAATTTCACCCTTATGTTAGTGCTGACAAAGTTTTACCAGAAATGACAGCCAAAGCACTTATTTTAGGTACTATATTAGGTATTATTTTTGGTGCTTCTTCTGTCTATTTAGCGCTAAAAGTAGGGCTTACAGTCAGTGCGTCTATTCCTGTTGCTGTACTTTCAATAACATTATTTCGTTACACATTAAAATCTTCTATCTTAGAAAACAATATTGTACAAACAACAGGCTCAGCAGGTGAGTCAATTGCTGCTGGAGTGGCTTTTACTATGCCTGCACTGCTTATTTTAGGCTATGACTTGCCGGTTTGGCATGTCTCAACTATTGCACTAGCTGGAGGTATCTTAGGCATTTTAATGATGATTCCTCTACGTAGGGCATTAATCGTAAAAGAACATGGAAATTTAGTATACCCTGAAGGAACAGCTTGTGCTGAAGTACTTATAGTAGGCGAAAAAGGTGGGTTACAAGCTAAAACAATTTTTGGTGGACTAGCAATAGGAGTTATTTATAAATTCCTAAATTCAGGATTTCACCTTTGGCAAGAATACCCTAAATATATACTTTCCTTCTACAAAGGTAAAACTAGCACTACACAAGATATTGCCGAAATTTCAGCTGAGATTTCTCCTGAACTCCTAGGTGTAGGTTATATTATCGGCCCTAAAGTAGGCTCAATTATGTTAGCTGGTGCTGCTTTATCCTACTTAGTCTTTATTCCTGCTATTAAGCTTTTTGGGGATGGACTTATTGCTCCAATGTATCCTGAAACTACTACTTTAATTAGGGATATGGCTCCAGATGATATACATAAAAACTATATCTATTACATTGGTGTAGGCTCTGTTGCTGCTGGTGGTATTATTAGCTTACTTCAAGCAATGCCAACTATTCTTAATGCATTTCGCTCTAGTATAAAAGACTTAAGAACAATGGTAGGAGAAAAAACTGGCGCATTACTTCGTACTGAACGAGATATGCCTATCACAGTAGTTTTTATTGGTTCAGCCGTTTTAGTTTTAGCTATTTGGCTAATTCCTCAACTACAAATGACATTACTAGGTGCATTGATGGTTGTTGTTTTTGGCTTTTTCTTTGCAACCGTTTCATCTCGTATTACAGGGGAAATAGGTTCTTCCTCAAATCCTATTTCTGGAATGACTGTAGCTACGTTGTTAATGACCTGCTTAATCTTTGTTTTACGAGGTCAAACTGGGCCAGAAATGAGAGCTATTGCTTTATCTGTAGGTGCAATTGTTTGTATTTGTGCTTCTAATTCTGGTACGACTTCTCAAGACTTAAAAACAGGTTTTCTAATTGGTGGCACTCCTCGCAATATGCAAATAGCTATTATGGTTGGTACCATTACCTCTGGTATAGTTGTGGGCTTTACCTTAAGCAGCATCAATAATGCTTATCGAACTGTTGTACCAGTTTATTTACCTGCATACACAGCCCAACAACTTTCTGGTGAAACAGAAGTTGCACCAAATAAACAAACCTTAAAAGTTCATAGACTTTCAGTTGAAACCAATGGAGTTCCTCCAGGAAAGTATTTAGCAAATGACAAAGGTGAATTGCTTTATAAAATAGATCCTGGTGTAGGTGGAAAAGAAAATAGCATTTATGAGGAAAAAGCTTTTCCTAATGCAAAAGTTACCCCTAGTGAAACCATAGCTCGTGGTAATGATGGAAATTTATATAAACTTTACCGTCAAACAGAAGAACATGGTGGTGTACCTAAAGGCAACTATTTAGTTACTGACCAAGGAGAAATAAAGTACGCTAGCAAAGAAGTACAAAAAATGCCTGCTCCTAAACCTCAAATTATGGCACTAATTACTGATGGTATTTTAACTGGTAAGTTGCCTTGGGGGTTAGTACTAATTGGAGTATTTACCTCTATAGTTTTAGAGTTATCTGGTGTTTCAGCACTACCATTTGCAGTAGGGCTTTATTTACCATTTTCTTCTTCAGCCCCAATCTTTGTAGGTGGTTTTATTCGCTACTTGGTAGACCGTAAGACTAAACCAACTTCAGAAGCAGAATCAGAAACTTCTGGTGGAGTACTCTTTAGCTCTGGGTTAATTGCAGGTGGTTCAATTTGTGGTCTTCTTTTAGCTGGAATAACAGCCTTTAAGTATAATGAGATTATTGATTTAAGCCCACGTTTAGGATTTCTAGCTAATCCAGAATCAAAAGCTGCTAACATAGTAGCAATGCTAATATTTGCCGCTTTAGGTGCAATTTTAATGTATGTTGGAACTAGTGGAAGTAAAGAAGAAAAAACCTAGCGTAAATTAAGATATTATTTGACTTAAGACAAAAGGAGAGGTTAAAGACTTCTCCTTTTTTGTTTCCTAATGTACTATAAGCGCCAAGCTTGATTTTTCTTAATTTTTCTTGAAATTCTGGTGATTTTATAAATGCGACCTACTTGGGCAGAAGTTAGATTAGATTGTATTGCGGATAACTACCATAAAATTAAGCAATTTGTTGGTGACAAAATAGAGGTTATGGCTGTTATTAAAGCAAACGGTTATGGACATGGAGCTAAAGCTATTGCTAACTATTTAGAAAAGCATTTACCTGCCCTAGACTGGTTTGGTGTAGCACTAGCAGAAGAAGGAATCTTACTTAGGCAAGCAGGTGTTAACACCCCTATTTTATGTCTTGGAGGTTTTTGGCAAGAAGATCAAGCTAGTGAGTGTATTAAGTATAATCTTATACCAACTATTTATCGTTTTGATATGCTAACAAGCCTAGCTAAAGCCGCTAGAGCTAATTCCTGTCAAGCAAAATTTCACCTTAAAATAGATAGCGGAATGGGGCGACTAGGCATTTTACCTAGCGAATTAAATTTATTTCTTAACACCTTAAAGAACTATCCAGAACTAATTCTAGATGGAGCAATGACACATTTAGCTTCTGCTGATGAACAAGACAAAAATACATTTACAGAAAATCAAATAGCTACTTTTCAAAACTGCTTAGCAGAAATTAAAGCCTCTGGATTTAACCCTAAATATCAACATATTTCTAACAGTGCTGGCACTTGTAGTTGGCCACAAGCCTATGGCAACTTAGTTCGAGCAGGTGGTTTGCTTTATGGGCTTACTGATACTCTTGGCTCAAATGTACCTATTACAGTAACTCCAGCACTCTCTTTACATACTCGAATAATTTTACTAAAAAAAGTACCAGCAGGTGCAAGCTTAGGTTATGGAAATAGCTTTTTTACTAAACGAGAAAGCCTAATAGCTACTTTGCCAATTGGTTATGATGATGGGTTAATGCGTGCTTACTCTAACAAAGGTCAAGTCCTAGTGCGCGGTCAATTTGCACCTATTGTTGGCCGTGTTAGTATGGATTTAACCTTAATTGATGTAACGGATATTGACCAAGCAACATTAGGTGATAAGGTTACTATCATTGGTAAATCTGAAAACAACGCAATTTCAGCAGAGCAAATGGCCGCAGTAATGGGAACTATTTCTTATGAATTAACTTGTGGCCTTTCTGCAAGAGTCCCTAGAATTTATTTGTCCTCACCCTCAGAATAATTGACTATCAGCCTAAACTTTAGGCTGATACGTTGATGTCTAAAGCTAACGAATATAAAAAATATCCTCTTTAACTTTTCCATTTTCAATTGAACATTTTTTCCAACAACTTTTTTCATTAGTATAAACCCAAGTTCGGTCAGATTGCCTAAAATGCCAATCTTTATCAACTTGATAGTAAATTTGCATTCCATAACCTTCATGAATATTCAAGATTTCATTGTCATGATAGTTCATCTCATCATAGTCTGTTCTACAATGTTGTCCCATTTCCGAGTATAATTCATTAAGTTCTAGAAGCATTTTCTCTAGTTGCACATCTAGTTTCTTTGCATTTAAGCCTATTTTTTGAGCTTCTCTTAACACTATTGGATAGCCATGTGAAGGATATCTATTATTAAGTATATCGCTTATTTTCTTCATCTTTTCTTCGTCTTTCATATGATAAGATAAAATATCTTCACATAGCATTGTTGATAAAGAACTTGCTCTGTCTACTGATCCAATTACTAGAGGATGAATATACTGAAATAACGTATCGTAAGGATTTTTCTTATACTCACCATTTTCCTTATTCCATAAGCCTATAATTCTTTGTAGTTCATTTTGTCCTACTCTAACTAAATCATTATCTTTATCAACAGGAGATAAGTCATGAACCACAGAAGTATCTATTGCAGTTAAATAAGCTAGTGGCCCCATAAGGATTTCATTTGCTCCTAAAACTAGCATAGTAGCAGCAGATTCAGCATTCAATGGGACTAGAGCTACTATTTCACTAAAACATTCCCTAATTAAATTTACTATTCTTAAAGAAGCTTTACCATTTCCTCCATCTGATTTAACAAAGTAATATAGTTTATTTCCATAACCTAAGAGTTCCAATAATTCTCTTAGTGCAACAGTATCATTATTGCAAACAGAACCATTAGTTGATGTCCAATAGCAAAGCAGTGGAGCTTGTAATTTTTCTTGAATTTTTTCAATTATCTTTTGTGTATATTGTATTTTAATTGGAGGTCTTTTTACTTCTGTTTTCTTTTTTATAGTCACAGCACCAATCTCCTTACATGGCTACATTTCTACTTGATCTTGAATTTTATATTGTTTCTTAGCTGGGATTTACATTTGATAGCAGGTTTTGCAGAGCTGTCTTTAGCTCACCTAAAAATAAGTCATCTAATGGGCTATCTGTCTCTAAATCTCCTATAATGATTTGAAGAAGCATTGCTGTTTCCTTAGAATAATTTAGTAATGCCTCCTTATTGATCTTACTTACTCTAGGTACACTTCCTGATGGAATATCTTCAGATAATATTTGGTTAATTTCATTAGAAGTTAAAGCTTGTTGATTGCTACTATCACCTATTGTAATGGCTTCAGGAGCGGCACGCATTGCAGCTTGAAGCTCGCTTATATCAGTTTCTCTAGTTTTGCGATCTAGTCCAAGACGTGGAACTGAGCCTGTTACTCTAGATTTTATTTTTACATCAATTGACTGGCTTGATGTAGAGTGTAATGGCTTACGAGTAGATTTTCTTGCATTTGGCGGGTTAACAGGTTTTGGATCTATAAATCCATTTTCTTCATTAATAAGTGAAGACATTGGAGGTAAATTTAGTTGTTCATCAAGAGTTGGTAAATCACTCTCTATCTCTGCAATTCGGCTAGAACTTTTGCTTGGATCGCTAGCTAATAGTAGAGCTGCCTCTAAATCCTGTTCACTAGCGTTAAGAAACACCTTTAAAAATTCCTGTTCTGTTACTGCTTTTACAGCAGCTTCTAGTTCAGAAGCAAATGCTAACATATCAGGAGGTCGGTTATTGGGTATTTTTTCTAAAGCATGCATCACTACAGCATTTACTACAGCAGGAATTTCTTTACGTATTTCATAAGTTGGACGAGGTTTTTCTGAAGCTTGTTTAACAGCAATTGCAGTGTGTGATGGGCCAACAAAAGGTAGTTGTCCAGTTAACATTTCATACAGCATAATACCTAAAGAATAAACATCAGAACGTGCATCAACCTCTTTACCATAACATTGTTCAGGAGACATATAATGAGGAGTACCTACAACAAAACCCTTACGAGTAATATTACCTTCTACTTCGTTATGCATAGTTTCTTTAAATTTAGCAATACCAAAATCTAAGACCTTTACAACTTCTTGGCCTCCATCTCTATGAAGAAATATATTTTCTGGTTTTAGGTCACGATGAACAATTTTACGTTTGTGGGCAATAGCAGTAGCAGCAGCTATTTGTTGAACAATTTCATTAGCATCTTTAATAGAAAAGAATTTTTTCTCTTTTAAGCGTTGTCTAAGAGTAACACCCTCTAAATATTCCATTACCACATACACTAAATAATCCTGAGTAACTCCAAAATCCATAACAGCAATAGCATTAGGATGGCGAACTTGCATTGCTGCATAGGCTTCACGACGAAAGCGTTCTATAGTGCTTACATCGCTAGTAGAATTGCTATGCATTATTTTTAATGCTACAGGAACATTTAATTGAACATGGATACAGCGATAAACTGCGCCAGCCCCGCCTTTGGCAATTAATTGATCAATTTGGTATTTGTTATCAATCAAACGCCCAAGCATTTCATCCTTAGTTTGGATAAAAATCAAGCGTTGTCCATCATAAGGACAAAAAGCTGTGTTGTCCTCAAAAGGGCGATTGCATTTTAAGCACTGTTTCATTGAATCGTTCTTTCTAGATACTAGATAGCATTTAACCCTGGAGGAGCATTTTTACATGATTTTATATAGTTTTACATTTGATCTCTTTTTAGAGACAAATAGAAAACATTTTCCAGGCGTTTTATTTTAAATATCAAAAACCTCATCCATTTTGGCAATAAAATTGCGCCATACTCCTATTAAAAAAACAGCTATAGGAGGTAGAATAAAGATATCTACTAGATAATAATTATCTAAATATGGGCCACTTTTACCATCATCTAAAAAGTAGTAACCCATTAAAGTTCCAAGTACTAAAGAAATAAAATATCCAGAAGCTAAAAATACAAGTGCAATGGATCGACTAAAAGGTTGTTTAGGAGTTTGCATCTTGGTTACAGAAAGAAAATCAATACTATAAGTATATTTCTCTAGTATGCTTTGTAAATTCTGATAAAGAAAGCGAACGCCTAAAACAAAAAGTAACAAGGCTAAAAGCTTTATTACTATTGAATCCCAAACCATTGGTTTAAATAAAGACACAATAAAAACAGAAGTAAACAATGTAGCCACAACCATAACAGCCTGGCTACGAGCACGTTCTTCAAGGCGTTCTTCTTCTAGCATTTGATCTACTATATGATTAATACGAGAGCGGTAAACATCTCTTTGTGTATGTAAATTACTTTGTCGTCTTTGATTTGCTAGTTGTTCTTCTCCGCCTAAATCATAGAGAGATTTTAATTCTGAATTAGAAAGAACACGATAAGCTTCGCTCAAGCGAGCAAATTGCTCATTAGCTTCCGGTGAAGTACTAACATCCGGATGATGTAATCTAGCAAGCTTACGGTAAGCTGAGCGGATCTCTGCCTGGCTCGCTTTTTTAGAAACACCTAAGATTTGGTAGTAATCTGCCATAACTACTTCCTACAATTATAGTTATTTAGTTTGTCGCGGCCAGCTAATAAATTAATTCTTGGATTATAACATTTAAGACTGCATATGTAGGAAAAAATTTTTCAATCCAATACCTTATAGACGGCTAAATCCCTAGCCTTTATTTTTAATCAGCGTTATCTTTATCCGGCACTAAAATAATTTTTGAGGAAAACGAGATATGAATCAACAAGATGTACAACTAATAATTAAATTTGCTAAAAAATTGGTATCCTACAGCCAATTACAAGGTGACAAAGAAGCTCATCCTTTAGAAAACGAATACTCTGATCCCCGTTTAGGAGTGATTCATACAGGCAAAAATATAGAGATATGGGTAAAGAAAACCCCAGACGATAGACCTACTGCTGAAAACCGTGTTTTTTACGCGATGAACCTTGATGGGGTCAACTATTTGCTAATGGTTTTTCGCTCTGGATTATGGCCCAAATACTTACGCCAAATAGTTGAAAAGGAAGAAAAACCAGCTTTTGCTAATATTGATGATAAAGAACTTTTCCCAGAATTAGAACAAGCTTAGGGGTTTCTTAATTATCTTCTTAAACCTTTTTCTCTCTTAGAGTTTTAAGCAAAGTACACTTTAGAGTAAGTCTATACTCTAGCTCTAAAGTGTACTTAAGTATATTGCTATATTTAGGCTTAAAAATTTTTCTTAGTTTACTGCAAAAAACTTATCCTATTTTCCGTAAATGCAATGGATAGCTGATTTGAAAAACTTCTATCTAAGTGCTACACTTCCTAGATTAAAACAATAAAAAGAAAAAGTCTTTCTAAAATTCTTAGACTTAAGGTGTTGTTAGTAAGATAGCATGATTATGGATAATCAGGTAACTGATAAAACTCGCGAAAAAATATTGCAACTCCTAAAAATAAATGGAGAAATGACTGTGGGTGCTTTAAGCGATGAACTTAAAGTTTCTGGTGTAAACATTCGCGGTCATCTTAGTCGTATGGAACGTGATGGGCTAGTTTCAATGCGATGTGAAAAACTGCCAGAGCGAGGTCGTCCATCCTACCTTTATAAATTAACTGA
Source organism: Blastocatellia bacterium (assembly GCA_039812885.1). GTDB lineage: Bacteria > Acidobacteriota > Blastocatellia > Chloracidobacteriales > JADJPF01 > JADJPF01. Next base: position 92,629 of record JBDIBI010000003.1, on the reverse strand, counting down.
AAAAGGTAATGCTAATTTCCCTTCCGCTTATAACCAACTAGCTACAGATGTTCTCAAGCAAGTAAAACAAATGTTTGGAATGCAGGCTATTTCTTCAATTTTTGCTGGACGGGCACAAGAGTTTTTATATCAACTACAAGAAAAATTTAAAGGCAAACCTCTAGAAGTCACCAAAATCAGTGAATTAGCAGAATTATTGCGCCATATGGGATACTTAGTAGATGTTAGTGCTATTGGCAATAATGAATATTTGCTTACTATAAAACACTGCCCTATTTCTCAAGTAGCAGCAGATTTTCCAGAAGTATGTGCAGCAGAATTAAACATGCAGAGACAAGCCCTAGATGCTCAAGTCTCTCTTAGACGCACTATTCCACAAGGTAGTACTAGTTGTCACTACCACATTATTTTTCAAAACAAATAACTTAATTGATAACTAAATTTTATGCTTAACATCTGTAAGTTTTTCTAATATAGTTCGTGTGCACTCTTGAAAACTAATAGAAATAAACTAGAACTTTTATTTAAAAATAAAATAAGTATAATGACATACATAAATATATTAGTGCTGCAATCTTATAAGCTAGAGATATTAACTTAGCTTGAGATCTAGAATAATGGCTTTGATCTAGATTTTTACAAAACAATGATCGAAAAAACTAAAGACTTAGCTAGCAAAGTTATTGATAACAAATATGAGCTACTTGAAGCTCTTGGTGAAGGCGGAATGTCAGTAGTTTATAAAGCCCGCCGCTTACGTATTAATGATGAAGTAGCTGTAAAACTCTTACATCCAGAAGTAACCCTAGATTCCGTAAGCCAGATACGCTTTGAAAGAGAAGCTCAAGCGGCTGCTCGTATTAAACATCCTAATATTGTTACTATTCATGATTTTGGTACTACAACTGATGGACTTACTTATCTTGTAATGGAACTACTTCAAGGGCCTACCCTCTCTGATGAATTAAACAAATATAATGGTTTATCAGTAGAACGAGCCTTAAGAATTTTGCTACCTGTCTGCCAAGCAATAGGTGCAGCTCATCATGAAGGTATTATTCATCGAGATCTTAAACCTTCAAATATCTTGCTACATAAACTTAAAGATGGAACAGAAGTTGTTAAAGTAGTCGATTTTGGAATAGTAAAAATACGCTCCGGAGAAGCATTAACTCAAGTAAATAATATTTTAGGCACACCGCATTATATGTCTCCAGAGCAGTGTTATAGTCGAGAATTAGATGCTCGTTCAGATATTTATTCTTTGGCAGTAATTGGCTATGAAATGCTTACTGGGCGAGTGCCTTTTAATGAAGCATCTGTAATAGAAATCCTACAAGCACATGTAGAAAAAACTCCTATAGCTCCACGCCAGTTTCAACCTTCAATTCCTCTAGCTTTAGAAACAACTATTTTACGAGCATTAAGCAAAAAAGCAGAAGATCGCCCCAATTCAGCACAAGACTTTGCTCAAGAACTCTTAACAGGAGCAGGCTTAAATAGCTTACAACCTAGCATTCCTACAACAGGTTCACATAAAAGATCTACAGAAAGCCCTTTACAAATTCCAACTCCTGTAAACCGAAGTGGTGCAAGTAATGCGCTAAAACCAGAAACTCTAAATCGTCGCATACCTAAGTTAACACCCGACTTTGACAATTTTGTAGGTAGAAAAAGAGAATTAGAACGTTTAGTAGCTGAATATCAAAATTTAGTTAATGGTAAGTCTAGACCTGTACTTCTTTTAGGCGAAAAAGGCTTTGGGCTTTCTCGCTTAGGAGAAGAATTTATTAATTACTTAAAAAAACAAAATATCCCTGTACTGTTAACTAAATTCTATGAACCAACCAATCGGGCGCAACTACCTTTCCAACCTTGGTTAGATCTAGTAAGACGAATGTTTAATATTCGTCGTCAAGAGATATTACAAGAAACTGATTTAATTAACTTAATAGCTGAACACAGTGATGTTGAATTACCTAAATGTATTTTTGAAAATCGTAGTCTTAGTGATGGAGAAAAATGGTCAATATTTGAAGCTATTGCTAGCGCTATTGCAGAAGCACTTGACGACAGACTAGGAGTATTGGTTTTTGATAATCTAGAGTATGCACATATAAGTTTAGAACTTCTCTCATATTTAATTAGAAACTTTCGTAGTCGTACATTATTTGTCTTTTTAACAAACAATGAAAAAGCTACTCAAAAAGGCCATCCTTGCCAAGAGTGGCTAGCAAGTCTAGCACGTTCCGGGGGTTATGAAACTATTAAGCTTCAACCTCTTAACCAAACAGAACTCCGTAGCATGTTAGAAGGCATTTTTGGACATTTAGAAATAGTAGAACGTGATATTGAAAAAATCTGGAAAGTTTCTAATGGTAATCCCTATTACACATCAGAAATTATACGCTATCTACTTAACGAAGGTAAAATATCTTTTCAATCTTCAAACTGGGTCTGTGAAAGTATTGAAGATTTTGTCTTACCTGAAAGTCTTCAACAATTAGCAGAAATAAAATTATCTCAAGTTAGTGAAGATATTACTGAATTACTTCGCTTAGCTGCTGTGATTGGACAACAATTCACATTTAATTTGTTAGAAAAAGTCAGTGGCCTAGATGAAGATGAAATTATTGATTCTTTAGAAAAAGCTGTAAAAAGTAGAATAATTGAGGAAACTGAAAAACGTGAGGAAGAATATAGCTTCCCTGACCCTACTATTAGATTTGTGCTATATGAATCAATACCTAGGCGTAAACGAAGGAAGCTACATTTACAAGTAGCTCAAGCAATAGAAGCTTTAGCTGGAAACAGCCAACAAAAGCTTTTACGACATAGTACTGCGTTACTTCACCACTATTATGAAGCAGGAGAAACAGAAAAGACTTTTTCTTATGGTCGCACTGCGGCTGAAGCAGCATTCTCTCAGCTAGATATTGCAGAAGCAGAAAAATATTATCAATGGGCATTAACAGCCGCAACAGAAATGAAAGAGGATGGTAAAAATCCAGATCCAGCAGAACTAGCAGAATTATATTTAGGTTCAGCTCAAATTGCTCTTCATCTAGGCCAAATAGAGAAAGCAGAGCAAGCTCTTTCACAATCAGAAGATCTAACAAAATTTCACAAAAATGGTGCTATTGTCTGTCGTACCCAACTAATTAAGAGCCAAATAGAGTATCACTTAAGTAACTTTGAAACAGCATTAGAATCAGCAGAAATTGGGTTAAGTGCAGCACAATCTTGTGGAGATGCCAAATTAGAAAGCGGTCTTTTACTAATGCTTGCACAAATTTTAACCGCTTTGGGAAAGACAGAAGAAGCACTAGATTCTTTAGAATGCAATTTAGCTATTTCTAAACAAAGAAAAGACCATCTTACTCAAAGTAGAATTCTATCACTTTTAGGTAGCACACTTGGTTTAATAGGAAATGCTAAACAAGGCTTTACTTTTGTAGAAGAAGCTCTAAAACTTGCTCACAGTAATAAAGACCGTATTGGAGAGCTACATGCCTTACTTCGTTTAGGCCAACTTTATGTTCAAACCCTACAACTAGAACGAGCATTAGAAACCTATGATTGTGGCCTAGATTTAGCTCGTATATTGGAAGCCAAACTATATGAAGGAATGTTTGAAAATGGCCGTGGGGATGTTTACCGTTATTTAGGTGAAATGAACTTAGCACAAGAATGCTATCTGAAATTAATGCATATTTCTCAATCTATGGATAATCCTAGTGGTCAAGCACTAGCTAATCATAATCTAGGTTTAGTTACTCTAGAATTAGGGATCTATTATGATGCAGTAAAGAAAATAGAAAGTGCTTTAGCTGAACATATTAGATTAGGCCAACTACGTTTAGCAGCTGAAGCCTATTGTGCTTTAGGTTATGCTCGTGAACAAATAGGGCAAGTAGATAAAGCTCAACAAACCTATCAAACTGCAATTGAATATTGCCAACAAATTACTCACCCTTCCTATCAATGGCAAGCTCACTATGGTTTAGCAAATATCTTTTGGATGTTTGGCCAAAATCAAGAAGCGTTAGAACAATTAACTTTAGCTCAAGAAATTATTGATCATCTTTGTGAAGCTCTACCAGAAGATGTAAATTTAGAAGATTTTATGAGAGATAAATTAAAAGTAACTGCACTTACATCAGATATCAAACAAAGCTTAGAAACAGAGTAGCTTCCCATTTTTAGTTAACTCTAAGTTAATTTTTAATTTTTGTTTCTGCTTCTGAAGCTGATATATACATACTAGAAGACACTATATTTGGACATTTAGAAATAGCAGGAATTATTTCTTTTTGCATTTCATCTATTGAAGAAAAACGGTCTTTAGGAGTTTTTGCTATACATTTTTGTATTTTTTCGTCTAAGTCTTGTATTTCTTTTTTGTTACTACTAGGTAAATGATATTGGTTCTTTAGCATAGCCCCCATTATTTCATATGCAGTTTTTCCAACAAATGGTTTATTTCCTGTCAATAACTCTATTAATATAACTCCTAAAGCAAAAATGTCAGCTCGTTCATCTATTGTTTCACCAGAAAATTGTTCAGGAGGCATATAACCAAATGTTCCCATTACTGTTCCTGGAGCTGTCAAACTATTTCCATCTAACTTATTGATTGATTTAATTTTAGCAAGCCCAAAATCAAGAATTTTAGCACTCATACGCCCTGAAACTTCTGTAATCAAAATATTATCTGGTTTTAAGTCTCGGTGAATAATTCCAGCTTTATGAGCTACTTTTACACCATCTAAAATTTGATTAAATAAATCTGCAACTACAATAGCAGGCATGGGGTTTTGCTGGTTAATTTTGCTTTTCAGTGTAGAACCTTCTACTAGCTCCATTACCAAATAAGCCCCTTCTGAAGCAAGTTTTCCATAGTCATAGATTGAAATAATATTTGGATGTGTTACTTTTGCAGAAGCCTTAGCCTCTCTTTCAAAACGTTTAACTGCCTCTTGATCACCAAACATATTAGCACGCAATATTTTAACAGCTACACCACGCCCTAAATGTAAGTCTTTAGCAATATAAACAGCACCCATTCCACCTTTACCTAAAAGTTTTTCTAATGAGTATTTTTGTTCAATTACTTTTTCTACTGGCAAAGTTATAGCTAAACGTCTTTTATCTATCTCACAAAACTCTACAGTACTATCAAAACATCTGCCACAACTTGGACATTCTTTTACTAAGTTAATATTCTTTTCTTCTAGTTTAGCCAAGACATCCTGTTTAATTTTTTCTTCTCTGTTTACTTCTTCCTTCAACAAAGTATTCTCATAAACTATGCCTAATTGATGAGCAATATCTTCTAGAAGGTTTTTATCTTTTTGAGAGTATGGTTCTCCGGAATCTTTTTCACCTATTAGTAATAAACCGAATAACTGTTGACTAATACCATTAATTGGAATAATTAACTCTGCTTGTAAATCAGTTAATTGTTGCTCTTCTTCACTAGGAATAGTTCTTAGAAAATCTATTAGCCTTGTAGACTGTCTAGATTTCATAAGCTCCATTAATCTTGGTACTTCTAGAAAAATTTTACTATTTGATGTACTAGAATTATCACTAATATCATTTGCAAGTTTTAAAACGGCATCTTGTTTTTCTTTGTCACAATAAAAAATATAAAAGTTTTTAGGACACAATACTTCTAATAACCTATTGCTAACTAAAAGAGAAATTTCCTTTATAGTATTTAGCTTTTTAATTTCTTCTAGTAATTCAGCTAATACTCTTTCCCGGTTATAAGCTTCCTGGAAAAACTTTTTATCTAGTGTGTTAGTAATTTCTGTACGGTAAAAAAAGCTTATTATTGTGGCTAGAACTAAATAAAAATAAAAATGTTTAGGTGAAAAAACTTGGCCTAGAGTTAAATTTGGGTTTAGCACTGCTATAAAAATTACACCTACCACTTCTAAAACTAAAACCCCTCGCAAAAAATTCTTTGCTAGTAGATATTGCAACCCTTGGCGAATAATAAAATTTATTTCAAAAACTTGGTGTTTAACAATTACATAAATGAAAAATATTGGAATTATAGTTATAAAAAACTCTGCAAAACGACCAAAGAAAAAATAATAATTTGTATCAAAAATATAACGATAGGAATTTGAAGAATTAAGCAAAAATGTAGTCAGTGTGTTTATTAATAATGGAGATAACCCAATAATAGAACCATAAACTACCCAATTAATACGACGTTTTTGATCTATATTTGTGACAGATCTATAATTACGTATAATTACAGCTACTAGTAAAAACAAAGTGCTAACAAGTAGTATATTTAAGCTATTATCAACTATTGATAAAAAGCTATTATTATTAAAAGGAAATTTCAAAATATAAGGTTCTTGTAGTAGAAAAATATTTCTCCAAAACCCTATAAAAACTATTGTTGCAGCATAAAAATAAAGAAAATATCTAGTAAAAGACCAAAATCGACTATTAGTTATACCTTCAGGAAAACGACTATATACATCATAAGCTAGAGGAAGTGTTATAGGATAAACTGCCCACAAAATAGAAAAGACAAAATAAGCAGGATTTGGGAAAAGTTCTTTCATTAAAGCAGTACAAGCTAGTAACATAAAACTACTATTAGCAAACATTGATAAAGTTAAGCGACGAGTGAGTTTTTGTTCTCCTTTCTGTAACCCTATAAACAGGCCAAAACCAAAAAATATTAAACTAGAAAAGAAAAATACTATTGTTCCAGATAATATTTTGTAGTCAGGAACTATTTTGTTAAATAAAACAAATTGTTTTTTAACTCCATTGCGCTCAATGTCTATTGTGTAAGGCTGCTCAGGCGTAATTTTGCGTTTTAAGTTAACCATCGAGCCTAATATAAAGAAATTCTTTTGCACTGCATCATTGCCGTTGATAGCTAATATTTTATCCCCTACCTCTAATTTACCAGCAGCTAAACCATCATTATCTACTTGGCTTACAACATAGAAATCCTTTTCACTACGATAATTCCATCCAAAATCTTTCTTATAAAAACCATACTGAAAAATCATTCCACCAACAATTATGCATACCCCTAACATTGCCAGAGATAACATCAAAGTTAGCCAAAAGAAATAATTTTTGCTCTTTAGATTGCCTATTTTTATGTTCATGAAAATACTTTATACTTAAAATATAACGCGTAAAATGGAGTAACTTTTTTAAGAATTAGAGATGTTTATTTTTACCTATTTCAACAAGTTTCCTAAAAAATTAACTCCTAAACTAAAACATGCAAAACTATGGACATAATTGTTATAAAAGACTACTATTTATCAGATGTTTAACAAGTTTATTGGTAAAACAATTAAGATTGAATGCAAGCGGATTATTTCTATGTCCCTTATTAAGTTACTCAGCCTAAAGCAATAGTAATGCCCTGTCAATCATACCCAATAACTCCCTAACTAATCACTATTACTTAAGTTTGTGTAATATATTCATATAAAAGGAGACTAGAAAAATTATGTTTGATCAAAAAATTTTAAGTTCTGTAGTTGAGCTTCAAGAAAAAAGCTACAAATTGCTAAAATGGGTTAATGAAGGTCTAAAACAAGGCAAAGTTAACTTTTCTAAAATTCATACAACAATGAGTGCAGCAGAAGCAGCACAAGAATGGATAACTAGAAATTATGAAAATCTGCCTACAGATATTCGTCCAGAAAAAGATCAAATTAATAAATTTGCTCATCTTTTTTCTTCTTACCTAACAACTTCTTTTGAACTAGTTGAAAATGCTATCACTACAAAAAGGGCTACCAGTCTCACTTGTTGTTGGTGCCCTATATGCAGTTACTTAATTGTAGAAAGAAGCCATCTAAAAACCCGCAAACCTTCTAATAAAGCAACTTATTATGCAAGGGAACTAAAATTAATTTACCTACGAGCTTTAGCTGAATCAATAGGCCTTCCCCTCTTGGATTCAGAACTTGAAACACTACTAACTGACCATAGCCTTAAAGAATCTATTTCCCTAGCAACTTATGGAAATGAGCTTATCAGACGCTCTCAATTTGCAAGTCAAGGAGATGGAAATTTAATTTTATGGCGTGAATTTGCTTGGGAAGGACAAAAACCCAAGAAAAAGTTTAACTTTTCAGTAGAAATGATTTTAGAAGCAGAAAAGAAACTTATTCAGCACATGAAAAACACTTACATAGTATAGCTTAAGAGCGGGCAAGGACAAGCCTTGCCCCTACATTAATAGCTATTTAAACTCAGAAATTATTTTTAGTAAGTTGTCATGATTGGGCATACCATCTTGTGCGTAACGGACTTTGCCCTCTTTATCAATGATTATTGTGCGGCGAGAAAAATAACTACCACCTGTTTTGAAAGCTCCGAAAGAAGCAGCCATTTTTCCTTCTGTGTCACTAAGTAGCGGGTAGGTTGCTCCACAATGTTTAGCAAAACCTTTATGGGATTCTATATCATCTTTACTAATGGCCAGAACCTGGACATTGGCTTCCTCATAGCGTTTGAGCGCTGCTTGGAAACTCTTTAGTTCAAATTCTCAGCCACCTGTGAAATCTTTTGGATAAAAAGCGAGTACTACTGTTTTCTTGCCTAGGTATTGTTCTAAGCTCACATCTCCACCAAGATGAGAAGGAAGCTTAAAGCCTGCTGCTTTTTGTCCAACAAGAGCATCTTGTTGAAGTGAAGTAGCTTGCGAACAAACAATATTACCCATCAAGAAGCCACAAATAGCCATCGCTAGTAAAGCTTTGGTTAATAATTTTTTCATGTGTTACCTCTATTTTGGATTTGGTATATAAACTAACAGAAACTTATCTCATTGAGAAGAGGTTTTCCTCTTTACAATTTTTTGAAATAAAAAAGAGCAGCCCTAAAAAGCTGCTCTAAAAACCTCACATTATTGATGTAAGGAGTATTTGTAATGAAAAGCCTATCTAATGCCGCTAGGTTGATTGAATTGACCTACTGATAAGCCAGCTTGACCAACTACTACAGCAGTCCCACCACTTGCAGCCTTTTTCTGAATGCGATTATTTCCTGTATCTGCAATAAATACATTACCTGAAGCTGCAAATATTACTCCTTGAGGTGCATTTACTGAGCCTGCTGCTGTTCCTGGGCCCATAAAGAGTGAAAACATTGAACCAGAAGTATTTGATATTTGAACACGATTATTTAGTGTATCAGCAATATAAATATGGTTCATTGCATCTACGTAAACACCTTGAGGGCCATTTACTGAACCTAGAGATGTTCCTGGGCTTACTATAGTGCTCCAACTACCGCTAAACTTCTGAATACGGTTATTTGCTGTATCTGCAACATATAGATTACCATTACTATCTACAGCAATTGCATGAGGTTGATTAAACTGACCTACTGTTGTTCCTGCTGTTGCCATTATGGAAAAACTAGGAGTTGAGCTTGCATTGGTTGCTTTGAGTATTCGATTATTTCCTGTATCCGCAATATATAGAATATTATTAGATTGATCATAAGCAATAGCTTGAGGCTGAGTTACTTGACTAGCAGAAGTACCAAGAGAAGCAATTACTGACCAATTTTTTCCTCCATCTGTTGAGCGTTGTATTCGGTTGTTGTTAGTGTCAGCAACAAATATTAGAGTGTCTGTAGAATCTGCCGTCACACCACGAGGAGCATTAAATTGTCCTAGTCCTACACCTGCACCATTTCCTACTGCTTGCCACATCACTCCATCATTTGTTGAGCGTTGTATTCGGTTGTTTAGTGTATCTGCTACATAGATAGTGTTATGGTCTATTGTTTGCGATGTTGTACAGCTATTTCTTAACACTGAGACTGTGTTGGATTTAGCATTAGCAACAGCTAAATCAAGTTTACCATCTCCATCTAGGTCTCCTATTGTTACTGAGAAAGGATTATTACCAACAGCAAAACCTATTTTAGTTGCAAATGAACTATTGTTAATAGAACCACTTGTACTTGTATTTCTTAGTACTGATACTGTGGTGTCTGATATATTAGCAGTAGCTAAATCAAGCTTACCATCTCCATCTATATCTCCTATTGCTATTGATTCAGGGTTATTTTCATCTCCAGTAAAGAAACTCACTTTAGTGGCAAAATTAACGCTTCCTCTTGTACTTGTGTTTCTTAGTACTGATACTGTATTGTCAATAACATTAGCAGTAGCTAAATCAAGCCTGCCATCTCCATCTAGGTCTCCTATTGCTATTGAGACAGGAAAATTACCAGTAGGAAAATCCACCTTAGTTGCAAATAAATTACTTGTAATAGAACCACTTGTATTTGTATTTCTTAGTACTGATACTGTGACGTCACCCTCATTAGCAATAGCCAAATCTGGTTTACCATCTCCATCTAGGTCTCCTATTGCTACTGAGCTAGGAAATTTACCAGTAGGGAATGTAACTTGAGCAGCAAAGGAATTAGCATCGATTATTCCCCTTGTACTTGTATTTCCTAACACTGATACTGTGTTGTCATAAATATTAGCAATAGCTAAATCTGCTTTACCATCTCCATTTAGATCTCCTATTGCTACTGAGTAAGATCCTTGACCAGTAGGGAATGTAACTTGAGCAGCAAAGGAATTAGCATCGATAACTCCTCTTGTACTTGTATTCCTTAGCACTGATACTGTGGTGTCATCCTGATTAGCAACAGCTAAATCTGCTTTACCATCTCCATCTAGGTCTCCTATTGCTACTGAAATAGGTGCATTACCAGTAGGGAAATCCACTCTAGTTGCAAATGAATTACTTGTAATAGAACCTTTTGTACTTGTGTTTCTTAGTACTGATACTGTGTTGCTACCATAATTAGCAACAGCTAAATCTGCTTTACCATCTCCATCTAGATCTCCTATCGCTACTGAGATAGGGGACAGACCACTAGAAAAAGTACCTTGAGCAAATGAATTATTTGTAATGGAGCCACTTGTACTTGTGTTTTTTAACACTAATACTATGAAGGAGTCAAAACTACTAGCAATAGCTAAATCTGCTTTACTATCTCCATCTAGATCTCCTATCGCTATTGCTTCAGGACCAGCACCAGCAGCAAAAGTAACTTGGGGAGCAAAAGAACTGCTTGTAATAGAGCCACTTGTACTTGTATTTCTTAGCACTGATATTGTAGCGCTACCTAAATTAATGGTAACTAAATCTGCTTTACCATCTCCATCTAGATCTCCTATCGCTACTGAGATAACAAATCTACCAGCAGCAAAAGCTACGCTAGTAGTAAAACCAATACTTCCACTAGTACTTGTGTTTCTTAGTACCGATACTGTATTGTCATTCTGATTAGCAACAGCTAAATCTAGTTTTCCATCTCCATCTAGATCTCCTATTGCTACTGATTCAGGTAGATTAACGGGAAAATCCATTTTAACTGCAAATGAACTATTACCATTAGTACTAGTATTTCTTAGAATTGATACTGTATTGACCCCAAAATTAGCAGTAACTAAATCTAGTTTGCCATCTCCATCTATGTCTCCTATTGCTACTGATTCAGGGGAATTGCCAGTAGGGAAAGTTTGTTGGCTAGCAAAGGAACTACTATTTATAGTTCCTCTTGTACTAGTATTTCTCAGCACTGATACTGTATTGTCATTACCATTAGCAATAGCTAAATCTAGTTTGCCATCTCCATCTAGATCTCCTATTGCTACTGAAGTAGGTCTACTACCAGTAGAAAAATCTACATTGAGGCTAAAACTAATAGTTCCATTTGTGCTTGTGTTTCTCAGCACTGATACTGTATTACCATTAGTATTAGCAACAACTAAATCTGGTTTACCATCTCCATCTATATCTCCTATTGCTACTGAGTGAGGTAAACTACCTGTAGGGAAATCCACTTTAGCTGCAAATGAACTATTTGTAATGGAACCTTTTGTGGTTGTGTTTCTAAATACTGATACTGTATTGTCACCTATATTAGCAACAACTAAATCTGGCTTACCATCTCCATCTATATCTCCCATTGCTACTGAAATAGGTGCCTTACCGGTAGACAAAGCAGGATTGGGAAAATTAATACCAGAGCAAGGGCTAAGAGCAAGAGGAGAAACAAAGTTATCAAGATTAGACTCAGAGTTAGCAGAAAAACTATTCAAAGAGCTTTTTGCAGAAGAATGCAAAATTAAAGAAGGTGAAAAAATTAGTAAACTCATCATTAAACAAGTAAAAATCATTAGAGCTTTCTTGTTAAGATGATTGCTAAGATGTTTTCTTGTGAGGTTTTTGATTTTTGACATACACAACACTCCTTTTGATAATAATAATTATTAATGCTAGCCTTACAGCAAATAGCTTATTTTCCTAGAGTTACTGCTAGAATGACTTAATCGTTGTTGATTATTTAATTGAGGTTTTGTTTTGAGGTTTAGAATTTTGTTAGATTTGTGTTCTCTAATAAACAAAGCGCAGGCCATTTAAAAATTTTTCCAAAAATTTAAAATTTTTCCAGGTTTTTTAAAAATAGTAGCTTTCAAGAACTCTTTATCAGGTTTTTCTCCTTACAATTTTGGCAATAAAAAAAGAGCAGCCTAAAAAGCTGCCCTAAAAGCCTCACATTATTGATATAAGGAGTATTTGTAATGAAAAGCCTATCTGATGCCGCTAGGTTGATTGAACTGACCTACATTTAAGCCAGCTTGACCAACTACTGTAGCTGTACCACCAGCAGAAGGCTTGGATTGAATACGATTGTTTCCTGTATCTGCAATAAATACACTACCTGACAAATTCACTACTACAGCTTCAGGGCTATTTACTGTCCCTACAGCCGTTCCAGCACTCATAAATATAGACCATACTCCATTTATACTTACTTGGATACGGTTGTTTGCTGTATCTGCTACCCATATTCTTCCATTATTATCAACATATACTCCCTTAGGTGCTAATACTTGATTACTAGTTTTTCCTCCTGCTATTAGAACAGTCCAACCTGTGCTTAAACCATTGCTATTTACTTGGATACGGTTGTTTGCTGTATCTGCTACATAAACAGAACCATTTAAGTTTACTGCTATAGCTTGTGGTTGATTGAACTTTCCAACAGCAGTTCCAGCGCTTGCTCCTGCAAATACACTAATAATTGGACTTGCACTTGTTGGGTTTGTTACTACTAAGATAGTACTATTTGCTGTATCTGCTATGTAGAGTTTATTGTTTATTTCATCGTAGGCAACTCCACTAGGTTGACTTAATAGGCTAGATTTAGCTCCTCCTGCTACTACTTGCCAAGTTACTCCACCATCAGTAGAACCTTGAACTCTATTGTTTCCAGTATCTGCAACAAAAATTACTGTATCAGCAAAGTTTGAGGTTACACCACGAGGTGCATTAAATTGTCCTACAGCAATTCCTACTCCATTTCCTACAGTTTTCCAGCTTGTTCCTTGATCTGTAGAGCGTTGAATACGGTTGTTTAATGTATCTGCAACATAGATTGTGTTATGGTCTAGTGTTGAGGAAAACAAGCTAACATTATTTGAAGTGCTTCCATTAAAATTAGCATCTCCACTGTAAATTGCTGTAATGGTGCGAGTTCCTGCATTATTGATAGCTACAGTCAAAGCTGCCTGACTACTAGTTACAGTTAATGTGCCTAAAGTTGTTGCTCCATCTTTGAAAGTAACTGTTCCCATAGTAGTTCCTGCACCAGGTGAAGTCACTGAAATAGTGGCTGTTAAAGTAACCATTTGACCATAGACTATTTGAGTTGGATTTGCTGATAGTGATGTAGTTGTACTGGCTTTGTTAACAACTTGGGTTAGAGCAACAGAAGTACTAGTATTAAAATTAGTATCTCCACTATACACAGCAGTTATAGAATGACTTGTAACAGACAGACTACTAGCAGAAAGTTGAGCTTGTCCATTTACTAAGCTAACAGGGCTACCTAAGTTTGTAACTCCATCCTTAAATTGAACCATACCAGTAGGGCTACCAGAGCCAGGAGAACTAGCACTAACTGTTGCTGTAAATGTAACAGACTGACCAAAGACTGATGGATTAGCTGTTGAGCTTACACTTGTGGAAGTATTTGCTTTGCTTACGGTTTGAGTAAAAGTAGTAGAAGTGCTAGCACTAAAATTGTTATCTCCACTGTAAGTAGCTGTAACAGAATGGCTTGCAACACTTAGAGAAGAAACAGAAAAACTAGCTTGACCATTGACTAAGCTAACAGGAGTTTGATTAGTTCCATCAATATTAAAAGTAACAGTTCCAGTAGGTGTTCCTGATGATGTTGATGAAACGGTTGCTGTAAAAGTAGTGGATTGTCCAAACACTGATGGATTTGCTGATGAACTTACCATTGTTGTTGTGCTTGCTTGGCTTGGTGTACAGCTATTTCTTAGCACTGATACTGTGTCGTCATCACTATTAGCAATAACTAAGTCTAGCTTTCCATCTCCATCTATGTCTCTTATTGCTACTGAAATAGGTGCATTACCAGTAGGGAAACCTACCTTAGTAGCAAAATTAATAGTTCCACTTGTACTTGTATTTCTTAGTACTGATACTGTGCTGTCAATAAGATTAGCAGTAGTTAAATCAGACTTACCATCTCCATCTATGTCTCCTATTGCTACTAAGACAGGCTGATTACCAGTAGAGAAATCTACTTTAGCAACAAAATTAATAGTTCCACTTGTACTTGTATTTCTTAGTACTGATACTGTGCTGTAAGATTGATTAGCAGTAGCTAAATCAGGTTTTCCATCTCCATCTATGTCTCCTATTGCTACTGATTCAGGGAGATTGCCAGTAGTAAAATCTACTTTAGTAGCAAAATTAATATTTCCATTTGTACTTGTGTTTCTTAGTACTGATGCTGTGTCGCTGCCTTGATTAGCAGTAGTTAAATCTGCTTTACCATCTCCATCCAGATCTCCTATTGCTACTGAGGCAGGATCAACACCAGTAGTAAAATCTACTTTAGTAGCAAAATTAATATTTCCATTTGTACTTGTGTTTCTTAGTACTGATATTGTGTCGTTACCATAATTAGCAACAGCTAAATCCGGCTTTCCATCTCCATCTAGATCTCCTATTGCTACTGATTCAGGGAGATTGCCAGTAGTAAAATCTACTTTAGTAGCAAAATTAATAGTTCCACTTGTACTTGTATTTCTTAGTACTGATACTGTGCCGCTATCAAAATTAGCAATAGCCAAATCTAGCTTTCCATCTCCATCCAGATCTCCTATTGCTACTGAGACAGGATCAACACCAGTAGAGAGAATTAGTTGAGGGGCAAAATTAACATTTCCAATTGTACTTGTATTTCTTAGTACTGATACTGTGCTGTCAAAAAGATTAGCAATAGCCAAATCCGGCTTTCCATCTCCATCTATGTCTCCTATTGCTACTGAGTAAGGAGACGGGCCAGTAGAGAAACTAGCATTAGAAAAATTAATATCAGAACAAGTGGTAAGAGCAAGAGGAGAAACACTATCAATATTAGATTGAAAGTTAGCAGAAAAACTATTCAAAGAGCTTTTTGCAGAAGAATGCAAAATGAAAGAAGGTGAAAAAATTAGTAAACTCATCATTAAACAAGTAAAAATCATTAGGGCGTTCTTGTTAAGATGATTGCTAAGATGTTTTCTTGTGAGGGTTTTGATTTTTGACATATACAACACTCCTTTTGATAATAATTATTATTAATGCTAGCCTTATAGCAAATAGTTTATTTTCCTAGAGTTACTGCTAGAATGATTTAATCGTTGTTGATTATTTAATTGAGGTTTTGTTTTGAGGTTTTAGAATTTTGTTAGATTTGTGTTCTCTAATAAACAAAGCGCAGGCTATTTAAAAATTTTTCCAAAAATTTAAAATTTTTCCAGATTTTTTAAAAATAGTAGCTTCCAAGATTTCCTTTGTTGTAGACTTAGATTTAAGTAAGTAATTGCTTTAGTAAATGCAATTGTTTATGTTGTGTCACTACAAGAAATTTAATTGCTCTAATCATATTTTACATTTAATCTTGAAAAAGTTTTCTTCTTTCGTTGTTGCAATAACTCCCGTAAATTAATTTAAGGATTTGTCTAAATTTGTGAGTGAAGAAGTAACATTATTACTTTCAAAGTGGAAAGAAGGTGACGGAGAAGCTCTAAACCAGCTAATTCCTCTTGTTTACAAAGAGTTATACCGTATAGCCCAAAAACGCTTATCTTTAGAGCGCTCTGACCACACATTACAAGCAACAGCTTTAGTTAATGAAGCTTACTTGCGCTTAGTTAAAATAAATGCAATCAACTGGCAAAATCGAGCACATTTTTTTGCTATTTCTGCTCAATTGATGCGAAATATTCTTGTTGATTACGCTCGTAAACAATTGGCTAATAAGCGACTTGCACCTAAAGATACATCTTTAACCATTTTATCTGAAGAAACTTCAAATAAACCAGTAGATTTAATTGATTTAGACAATGCATTAATTAAACTCAGTGCTATAGACGAGCAACAAAGTAAGATTATTGAGTTACGTTTTTTTGGTGGGCTTACATTAGAAGAAATTGCTGAAGTAATGAATTTTTCGACTAAAACCGCATGGAAAGAGTTAGAAATAGCCAAACTTTGGTTATCTAAAGAGCTTGTTATCTAAATCTACAAGAAAGGAGTTTTTGAAAGCTATTATTTAAGAAACTAGGAAAATTTTTAGATTTTGGAAAAATTTTTAAAAAGCTTGCGCTTTATTATTAAAGAACCCCAAATTATAAAGAGTAAGAAATGAATGTAGCACGATGGAAACAAATTAAAATAATACTTGGAGAAGCTTTAGAACACAGCCCTAATTCACTTGAAAAATACTTGGACGAAGCTTGCAATGGAGACATAGAGCTGCGCTCCGAAGTAGCATCGTTTCTCGCAGAACAAAACCAAGCAAAAAACCTTTTAGAAAATGTTCTAGCAGATGCTATCAATGAAAACTTAGTAAAAAAAATAAAAGATTCTTTTTCATCCGATGCCTACCCTGAAGATGAAACTACAAACTTGGATAAAATAATTGGGCGAACTCTTGGAGATTTCCTAGTAAAAGAAAAACTAGGTGAAGGTGGCTTTGGTGCTGTCTATAAAGCTACTCAAATCACATTATCACGTGAAGCAGTAATTAAAATACTCCACACTCGCCATAGAACAAATCCTCAAATAATAGAACGTTTTAAGCGCGAAGCTCTTTTAGCATCACAGTTAGAACATCCTTATTGTGCACACATTTATTCATTTGGAGCAGAATCAGATGGACTACTTTGGATTGCTATGGAATATATTGCAGGCACTACGCTAAGTGAGTTACTCAAAACTCAAAATGCTTTACCTTTAGAACGTGCTACTGAACTGTTAGGCAAAATCTGTGAAGTTGTTCATACTGCTCATGAGGCTGGCATTATTCATCGTGACTTAAAACCAGCAAATGTTATGGTTATTTCTAGAGCTGGACGGCTTTTGCCTAAACTCCTAGATTTCGGCATTGCTAAAGATCTAACACAAAATTCTAACCACAGTGTAAACTTTTTAGAAGATAAACTTGATCTTTCAACAACATTTGCAAAATCCCAAATAAACAACCAAGAAACCATTATTGATTCAAACCTAAAAAGTGAAAGTTCTTTTATTGACAACTCTGATTCTTATCAAGCCTCTGTTACCAAAAAACAAATCAACCCAAAAACTAACCAGAACAATCCTAAAACTCAAGAAACCATCCATAGCAATAATTCTGCATTTTCAGCATCCCATCTCAACAAAACGGATGTGCAAAATAATGAAGTATTAGCTGAAGTTTATGTTAAAGAGGAAAAAATTCTTCCCTTAATTAAAACCCAAGGATTAATAGGTTCTCCAACCTATATGTCGCCAGAACAATGGGATGGAAAGAATGTTGATGCAAGAAGTGACATTTATAGCTTAGGTATTTTGGCTTATCAATTAGTTACTGGCGAATGCCCATTTAAAGAATCTGGATATGAATTATATAACGCCCATACTTCTAAGCCTGTGCCTCCACTAAAAGCAGGGTTTCCGCCTATGTTAGATACTGTTTTCCAAAAAGTTCTAGCTAAAAAGGCAGAAAATCGCTATCAAACAGCCTTAGAATTTGCAAAAGCTTTTTGTGATGCTACAGGATATGATGAAACAAAAACCTTTTTACCTCAACTAGATGAGCTACTAAAAGAAAATATTTTCACCAATTACCCAACACCATTAGCTGACACAGTGGCTAATTTAGTGGCTGCTAACAACACTTATCAGTTCAGGGATAGAGCTTTATCTGTGTTTCATGTATTAGTACATTACATCAGCATATTAACCTTAACTAGTTATGCTACTATTACTAACAAAAATTCAGAAAATGATTTAATAAATAAAACTATAAAGAACTTATATCAACGTAATTTAACGGAAATAGAGTGGATAGATCTTTCTAGGCAACTTTGCCGACCATTTGCTAAAAAGCGAGATATCTTTCCTATTCCAGAACTTGTTTCTCTGTTTTTTACTGATAAGAGTGAGTTTCTTAGCCCTATAAATGAAACCTTTACTAATTTGTCACAACTGCAAGAAAAAATTCATTCTAGTATTTCGATTGAGGAAACAAGTCTATTAGAATTACTTACGGATTTTCTCTCTAAACTTTCTAGTTTGCTAAAAGCAGCATCCTGGTTATCAAATTATTATTTAGTCTTACCAGAAGGTAAACAAGCAATTCAGTGGATGGGTGTAGCTAAAACTCATACTAGCATGCCCATAAAAAGCAGCAATTTGCTTAATAACAAAGCTACATTGATAGATTCAAAAGGTAATTTTGTTTTGACACTTTGGCCTTTAATAGAAATTATTGAACCCACAGCAGGAGCACCAAAAGAAGTATTTTTGCTAGAAGGCAAAGGTCGTAGGGAAGCCAAACTAATATCTTTTCCTTATGGCTTTGAAATAGAAAGTGAATTTTCTTGGAATTGGTTAAAAGAACATTTCTTAGTAACAGATGAAAAAACCGAAACTAATTCTTTACCAGAAAAATCCCCTTATTTAGGCTTAGCTACATTTACTCCAGAGGATTCAACAATATTTTATGGACGAGAAAAAGAGGTAGAAAACTTTCTTAATCGCTTGCGTACTCAGCCACTAGTAGCAGTAGTTGGCCCATCAGGAGCAGGAAAAAGCTCTTTTGTTCAAGCTGGTATTATTGCATCACTTCCTAAAAATTGGAAAGTTCTCATTCTTAGACCTGGTATCTCGCCAATTTCTACTCTTTCAACAAAGCTTTTACGGCTAGGAATTGATATTCCTGACTTGCAAGCTAAGCTTCAAAAAGACATAAATATACTGGGTAACACATTACGTACATTTGCCATTAACAATAATCTTATTCTTTTATTAGTAGTAGATCAATTTGAAGAAATCTTAACACTTTGTCCCAATAAAGAAGAGCAACATCTTTATGTAGAAGCCTTAAGCTCATCAGCAAAATCAGAAGATGATCCTCTTAGAGTAATTATAACAATGAGAGACGATTTTCTCACACGTGCTAAAGCTCTAAGTGGTTTGAAAGATAGGCTTTCTCAAAGTTTAGAAATACTAACAACTCCTGATTCTACACAACTACTTAGGATACTAGTACTTCCAGCTAGACGAGTTGGTTATGAATTTGAAGATCAAGACCTTGCGACAGAAATAGTAGAAGCTCTAACAGAACAAACCAGTGCATTACCACTACTAGCATTTACAGCAGCAAAACTATGGGAACAACGAGACAAGCAATTTAAGCAACTCAGGCGTAGAAGTTATGAAATGATGGGAGGAGTTGCCGGTGCACTTGCTAAACATGCTGAAGAATTACTGGAAAAAATGACACAAACGGAACAACTACTTGTTAGAGAAGCATTTCGTCATCTTGTTACAAGTGAAGGAACTCGTGCTATTTTAACTCACCAAGAACTCTTAGAACTACTTGGAAAGACTAGTGATAGTGAAACAGTAATAGAAAAGTTAATTTCAGCTAGGCTTTTGGTAACGACAGAAGGTGAAAAAGGTATAGATCGTATAGAAATTGTGCATGAGGCGTTGCTTTCAGCTTGGCCTCGCCTTGTTAAATGGAGGATGGAAGATAGTGAAGGTTCTCGCTTTCGTGATCAACTTCGTCAAGCAGTACGCCAGTGGCAAGAGCGTAATCGCCCTAAAGGTCTACTTTGGAGAGATGAAGTACTAGCTGAATATCAACTATGGAGAATACACTATAAAGGAAAGTTAACTCAAGCAGAAGAAGAATTTACACAGGCAAGCATCTCAGATGCAACCCGCAATCAGCGTATAAGACGAACTCTTATAACAGCAACGATTTTGACATTAATAGTTGGCTCTCTTGTGCTTTTTTATCAACAGCAAAGAACCCAAAAACAGCTTTTGCAAACCTTAGAACTCTATGAAGAACAAGGTAGACAAGAACTTATCAAAGATAATTTAGATAATGCAGCTGTTTATCTTAGTGAAGCTTACCTCCAAGGAAGAACTAGTTTAGCCATTAAATACATGCTATCAAGAGTTTTAGCAAAACTAGAAAATCGTCCTCCTATTAGTCTAAGCAACCCTTCGGGATACATAATGATGGTTGTCTTTAGCCCAGATAGCCAATTAATAGCGTGTGTTGGCAGAGATAAAACAGCTAAAATTTGGAAAGTTTCTGATGGGGAAAAACTTTTTACCCTTGAAAGTCATACAGATACCATATCAACAGTCCAATTTAGCCCAGATAGTAGCCTACTTGTTACCAGCAGTTTAGACAAAACCGCCAAAATTTGGAAAGTTTCTGATGGTAGTCTTCTAGCTACACTTAAAGGTCACACTGAAGCTTTGAGATCAGCTATTTTTAGTCCAGATGGAAAACAAATAGTTACAATTAGTTATGACAAAACCGCTAAGATTTGGGATAGTAAAAGTGGTAATTTAATAAAGACTCTAGTTGGTCATAATGGCGCTATTTACGATGTATCTTACAGCAAAGATGGTCAGTTAATAGCAACTGCCTCAGCAGACAAAACTATTAAAATTTGGGATAGCAAGAGTGGAGATCTAAAAACAACTTTCTCTGGTCATCAATCAGGTGTATTGACCCTTGCTTTTAGTCCAGATAGCAGGCTTTTGGTGACAGGAAGTATTGATAAAACAGCTAAAATTTGGCAAATCCCAGAAGGCAAGTTGTTATATACACTTACAAAACATAGAGAAACTATAACTAGTGTTCAGTTTAATATAGATGGGAAAACCATTTTAACTACAAGCAAAGACAAAACTGCTTGCCTTTGGAATGCAGAGACAGCCAATTTGCTCAACACCCTAGTAGGCCATGATTCTGACATAGTAAAAGGAGAATTTAGTCCAGATGGAAAACTAGTAGTTACAATAGCTTTTGATAACACTGCTAGGATATGGGAAACAGCAACAGGTAAAGCTTTAATGATATACGCTGATTATAATATTTTATGTAGTGGAACATTTTCTAATGATGGAGAAAAAATACTTATTGCTAGTACAGCCACAAATATAAAAATATGGAATTTGTCTCCAGAAAGCAGATCACCAAAAGAAATTTCTTTAATTGTTAAAGAAAAAGTCCCTAAAGATTTAAAAGAAGGAAGACTTGTACCTAGAGAGCAACCTTTGACTAATGAAAAGGCAAAAATAGAAAAGCAAGAAACTGCCAAAGAAACTACACCTAGTGATAACACGGTTATAGATGTATTAAACGATCAACTAAAAATAGAAATGGTAAAAATAAAGGGAGGCAGTTTTGAAATGGGATCTCCTGCAAATGAACAGGGACATGCCTGGGATGAATTGCTGCACAAAGTAACAGTATCACCATTTTACATTGGAAAATATGAAGTAACACAAGCACAATGGAATGCAGTAGCAAGCCTACCGGTAATGAACATTTTTCTTGTGACATATCCTGCTCACTTTAATGGAGATGATTTACCAGTAGAAAATGTAAGCTGGGATGAAGCAGTAGAATTTTGTGCAAGGCTATCAAAATTAACAGGAAAAAATTATCATTTACCAACAGAAGCAGAATGGGAATATGCAGCTCGTGCTGGTAGCAAAGGACCTTTTGCAGGAAATTTGGATGAAATGGCTTGGTATGTAAAAAATTCTGCCGAGAAAATACACCCAGTAGGTCAGAAAAAGCCAAATGCTTGGGGACTATATGATGTACATGGAAATGTTTGGGAATGGTGTAGTGATTATTGGTATGGGAATTATCCAAGTACCCCTGTTGTAGACCCCAAAGGCCCTATTTCTGGGATCTACCACAGTTTTCGTGGAGGTTCATGGTTTGAAGGCCCTTTAGGTTGCAGATTAGCTCTTCGTGTTCACAATGTAAATACCAATCGCATCACAGGAGTAGGTTTGCGTTTAGCAAGAACTCCAGATAATTAAAACCTTTCACATTAAATTACTATTACTATCCAAGAAATAGCATTATTTACTACTTATTTATCTTTTAGCTGATAACTATTGACGCAGCTAGGTAATCTGCGATAAGACGTTACTTTTACGGCCAAGCAGGCTACCCTAAGATAAGGAAATTTAATATGCAATTACCCCCATTTAAGAATGAAACTTATTTAGATTTTTCTGACGAAAATACTTTACACACTTTTCAAAAATCCCTTGATTATGTTAAGGCTAATTTAGGAAAAACTTACCCTTGTATAATAGGCGGAGAAAAGATTGAAACAGGTGATCTACTTACCTCCACTAACCCTAGTGAAAAGACAGAAGTTATTGGTAAAGTTCATAAAGCAGATACAACTTTAGCTAATCGTGCAGTTGAAGCAGCTAGCAAAGCTTTTGAAAGCTGGAAACGTGTTCCAGCTATAGATCGCGCTCGCTATGCCTTCAAAGCTGCCGCTGAGATGCGCCGTCGCAAGAATGAATTTTCTGCTTGGATGGTCTATGAAATCGGCAAATCATGGGCAGAAGCTGACGCTGATACAGCTGAAGCTATTGATTTTATGGACTTCTATGCTCGTGAAGCTATTCGCTATTCTCAACCTCAACCTCTTACCCCTTCCCCGCTTCCTAGTGAATTTAACGAAATGTTTTACATTCCACTAGGTGTTGGTGTAGTAATTCCACCCTGGAATTTCCCTTTAGCAATTATGGTTGGAATGACTATGGCTGCCGTAGTTGCAGGCAATACTGTAGTTCTTAAACCTTCCAGCGATACACCTATTATTGGTGCTAAATTTATGGAACTTCTAGAATCCATTTGCCTACCTCCAGGTGTAGTTAATTTCTTACCTGGAAGCGGTGGCCGTATTGGAGATTTAATTGTTAGTCATCCAAAAACTCGTTTTATATCTTTTACTGGTTCAAAAGAAATCGGTCTACATATCACTGAATTAGCTTCTAAAACATCTCCTGGACAAATTTGGATTAAACGTGTAGTTGCTGAAATGGGTGGTAAAGACACTGTAATAGTAGATTCCTCAGCTGATCTAGAAGATGCTGCTAATGGAATTGTTGCAGCAGCTTTTGGTTTCTCTGGACAAAAATGTTCTGCTTGCTCAAGAGCTGTTATTGTTGAAGATGTTTATGATCAAGTTCTAGAAAAAGTAACTGCAAAAACTAAAACTCTAAAAGTTGGCCCAACTACTGATCCTGCTAACTTTATGGGCCCTGTTGCTAGTCAATCTGCTTTTAATTCAATTATGGAATATATTGAAATTGGCAAAAAAGAAGGCACTGTTGTAGCAGGTGGTGAGGCTATGCCAGAAGCAGGCGATGGTTTCTTTATTAAACCTACTGTTATTGCTGGTGTAGATCCAATGGCTCGCATTTCTCAAGAAGAAATTTTTGGCCCAGTACTAGCAGTTATGAAAGCTGATAATTTTGATCATGCTCTAAGTATTGCTAATAATACAGAATTTGGTCTAACTGGTGCGGTTTATTCTAGAAACCGAGAAAATCTTGAACGTGCTCGCACAGATTTTCACGTAGGTAATTTATACATTAACCGTAAATGTACCGGTGCACTTGTAGACGTTCATCCATTTGGTGGATTTAATATGTCTGGTACAGATTCTAAGGCTGGTGGAAGAGATTATTTAATGCTTTTCCTACAAGCTAAAACTGTAGCTGAGAAATTCTAATTACACATTGCGCTTGTGTTACGTTTCATTCCCTATAAACCCCAGGTAGCGCTCGTTTTCCCCAGGTAGCGCTCGTTTCACTCGCTAAAACCTGGGGCTAATATGGGTTGAGCGTATTAAATTAGATCCATTTTAATAAATGCGCTCGTTTCCAATAGAGTCATATATTAGCCCGGGGTTTTAGCGAAGCGCAACCCCGCGTTTCAAGGGGTTTTAGCGAAGCGCAACCCCGCGTTTCAAGGGGTTTTAGTGAAACGCAACCTTGGTTTATAGGAGGCATGTATGTCAGATTTTTTTGTTCATGAGTCAAGTTATGTTGATGAACCTTGTTCAATTGGTAAAGGAACCAAGATTTGGCATTTTTGCCATATTATGAAAGATTGTGATATTGGAGAGCGTTGCAATATTGGCCAAAATGTTTTTGTTGCTTCTGGGGTCAAAATTGGTACAAATGTAAAAATTCAAAACAATGTCTCTTTATATACAGGTGTAGTTCTAGAGGATGATGTCTTTTGTGGTCCTTCAATGGTGTTTACTAATGTAGTTAATCCTCGCAGTGCAGTTATACGCAAGGATGAATACAAGGAAACTTTAGTTAAAAAAGGTGCTAGCATAGGAGCTAACGCAACAATTGTTTGTGGACATACAATTGGAAAATATGCTTTCATAGGCGCTGGTGCAGTAATAACAAAAGATGTACCTGATTACGCTCTAATGACAGGAAATCCTGCTAGGCTTTCTGGTTGGATGTGTGAATGTGGTATTAAACTACATCTGCCTATAAATAAAGAGCAGGACGCTCAAACAACTTGTAGCGCTTGCAATCGCCATTATGTTAAATCTGGCTTAGTTGTTAGAGAGCAATCAATATAACTGAAGGATAATTACTTATGTCTGCTAAACCAAAATTTTCCATTCCTATTCTAGACTTAAAAGCACAGTATAAAAGCATTAAATCAGAAATAATGGCTGCGGTAGAGGTTGTTTTTGAAAGCCAGTATTTTATTTTAGGCAAAGAAGGAGTTGCCCTAGAAGAAGCACTTGCACCTTATTGCGGCGTAAAATATGCAATAGGTTGTGCTTCTGGTTCTGATGCATTGTTGCTTGCATTAATGGCTCTAGACATTAAGCCAGGAGATGAAGTAATCACTACTCCTTTTACTTTCTTTGCTACAGGTGGTTCAGTTTCTAGACTTGGAGCAAAACCTGTTTTTGTAGATATTGATTCAGAAACTTTTAACATTGATCCAAAATTAATTGAAGCCAAAATCAATGAGCGAACACGCGCAATTATGCCAGTACATTTATTTGGACAATGTGCTGAAATGAATGAAATTTCAGCTATTGCTAATAAATACAACATTCCAGTAATTGAAGATGCAGCACAGGCTATTGGTTCAGAATATTATGGAAAGCGTGCTGGCTCACTTGGTTTAGTTGGTTGTCTAAGTTTCTTCCCAAGTAAAAATCTTGGTGCTGCTGGTGATGCTGGCATGATGCTTACCAATGATGAGGAATTAGCTGAGAAGTTGCGTATATTGCGTGTTCATGGTGGTAAACCTAAGTATTACTATAGGATGCTAGGATGTAACAGCCGTTTAGATGAGTTACAAGCAGCTGTTTTAAGGATCAAATTCAAGTACTTAGAAGATTGGACCAAAGCACGTCAAGAAAATGCAACTCGTTATAACAACTTATTTGCTCAATATA
Organism: Blastocatellia bacterium; assembly: GCA_039812885.1. Lineage (GTDB taxonomy): Bacteria > Acidobacteriota > Blastocatellia > Chloracidobacteriales > JADJPF01 > JADJPF01. The sequence goes on along the minus strand of JBDIBI010000003.1, from coordinate 66,720 downwards.
AGCTTACCGATCAAGTAAAAACCCCTAAAGTATTACCTTATTGTCGTCATATCTTTCATCAATATACAATTTGTGTATCAAAGCGTGATGAATTGATGGCATATCTTAAAGAAAATGGAATTGGTACAGAAATTTATTATCCTTTGTCATTGCATCAACAAGACTGTTTCTCTTACTTAGGTCAAGTAACAGGCTCGCTCCCAAACTCTGAAAAAGCAGCCGCTGAGGTTTTATCTTTACCAATTTATCCTGAATTAACAGAAGAACAGCAAGACTATGTAGTTTCAACTATTGCGAGTTTTTATGATAACAAATAAAAAAATTTTTCTTACAGGCGGAGCAGGTTTTATAGGAACTAAACTGGTTGCTCGTTTGGTTGATCAAAATGAAATAACTATTTTTGATAACCTTTCTCGCAATTCATTAAAATCAACAGATTTAGCTCAAAATCGTAATGTAAAAGTTATTTCTGGAGATGTGCTTGACTATGCAAAACTGCGTAAAGCTGTTGAAGGACAACAAATAATTGTTCATTTAGCAGGTGTGGCTGGAATAGATACAGTTCTACGCAGTCCAGTTAAAACATTTAGAGTCAATATGTTAGGAACAGCAAACATTTGCGAAGCAGCCCGTGAAGCTGGAGTTTGCGAAAGATTAATAGATTTTTCTACTAGTGAAGTTTTTGGGCAAGTGGCTTTCCGTTCTTACGAATCACAATCAACAACTATTGGTGCAGTAGGTGAACCTAGATGGAATTATGCTGTTTCTAAATTAGCAGGTGAGCATTTAGTTCATGCTTATTATAGGGAGTTTGGTTTACCAACAATTTCTGTTAGGCCATTTAACATTTATGGGCCTGGACAAGTAGGTGAAGGAGCATTACAAAAATTTGTTATAGCAGCACTTAAAAACGTGCCTTTAACTATTTTTGGAGATGGAAGCCAGATTCGTTCTTGGTGTTATATTGATGATTTTATAAATGGCTTGTTGCTTGCTCTAGAAAGCCCTGCGGCAATTGGGCAAGTTTTTAATATTGGCAACCCCTTAGCAACTGTTACAATACTAGCTTTGGCCGAAACGGTTTTAAGTTTAGTTGAGACAAAATCTTATATTGAATTTGTTTCTCGTCCTGGAGCAGACGTGGAACTACGAATCCCTAACATTGAAAAAGCTAGACAGCTTTTGGGATTTGTTCCTACAATAAGTTTAAGTGAAGGTATCCTTCGCACAATAGAATGGTATAGAAAAATTTTAATACATTCAAAATAACTATATGTCTGGTTCAAAAACTGCCCGTCGGGTATTGCTAAAAAAAGTAGACGTTTTTACCAAAAATGTTTTAGGAGAAACTTCAGAGCAAGCCACTGTTGCTTTAGTTGTAGAAAATCGCTTGGTATTTGGACAAGTTCCTGTTGCACCTATTGAAGATGGAGCACTACAAGCAATAGCTCTAGCAACCTTACAAGCCTTGCTTAAAGCTATGCCTAAAGGAGCTAAATTTGTACTCAAGAAAGTACTTAAGCTAAATCCCAAATTTTTAGATGAATTTTTAGTAGTTACTATTATTGATGCTTCTTATGATGATTTAGAACTAAACTTAACAGGGGCAAGTATTGTAAGACAAGAAAAACTTATGTGGGGAACAGCTAATGCTGTGTTAGATGCAACCAATCGATTTACTACTTTTCTTCTAGAAGTTGAAAAACCCGAAGATGATGATGAAGATGAACTAGATGATTAGTTAGCTAGGAGTAAAAGAAGTGATTGATCCTGAAGATTTGCTTAAAAACCTAAGTGCTGAAGACGATGAAGAGCTAGACCAAGAAGAAATTTTGCGCGATGCTAAAGAACTCTTTAGTACAGCACTTTATTACTTAAGTTGTGGAGATTTCTCAGAAGCACATGATGCAGCAGTTGAAGCCCGTGATTTATTTGATCAGTTAAATCTAGCTAAAGAAAGCGCTGAAGCCCGTTTAGTAATGGGGTTTGTCCAATACCAATTAGGTGATTTTAAGGCTGCCCTGCCAATGTTAGCTTCTGCTCAACAACAATTTAGCTCTGTTGGTCGTAAAGATCAACAATATGCTACATTATATTTACTCGCGTATTGTCACCTAGGCTTAGAAAAACCAAGCAAAGCAATTTACACCCTTAAACTAGCTCAAAGTATTATTAAATCAAACCCTGAGATACTAAACACAGAAAAAGAAAAAAATGATACTATGTTTCTGCCTGATATTAAAAGTGTCAACGAAGCTATGAGTTTGATGTTAAAAGATTTAGAAAACAAATACCCAGAATCTTAAAATTAATTTTATTAAATATGTGTCCCCAGGAAAAAATCAAGCTTGAGCTTGATTTTCCCCTGGGGCTAATATGGGTTAAGCTAATAGAAACAAGTCTTATTTCTAGTCATACTCTGTTGGAAACAGGATTATTTATTAAAAATTGCTCATTTTTAGAAAAAATCAAGCTTGAGCTTGATTTTCCCCTGGGGCTAATATGGGTTAAGCTAATAGAAACAAGTCTTATTTCTAGTCATACTCTGTTGGAAACAGGATTATTTATTAAAAATTGCTCATTTTTAGAAAAAATCAAGCTTGAGCTTGATTTTCCCCTGGGGCTAATATGGGTTGAGCTGCTAGAAACAAGTCTTATTTCTAGTCATGCTCTGTTGGAAACAGACTTATTTATTAAAAATTGCTCATTTTTAGAAAAAATCAAGCTTGAGCTTGATTTTCCCCTGGGGCTAATATGGGGGTGAGCTGCTAGAAACAAGTCTTATTTCTAGTCATGCTCTGTTGGAAACAGACTTAATTTATAAGAGTCGATCAACTCTGTAATTGTTCAACCCATATTAGCCCGGGGTTTTAGCGAGTGTAACGAGCGCTACCCCGGGTTTAGAGTGTAACGAGCGCTACCCTGGGTTTAGAATGTAACGAGCGCAACCCCAGGAACAAATTAGGAAATAGATGTAATTCAAGGAATAAGGATAGTATGCCCATAAATTGGACAGTTGAGCAAATTATAAAAATTAGCCCTGATGCTGCTTCGGCTAAAGCAGGCAAAGAGTTAGCCAATATTAGAAAATGGTCGCGGCTAGGTTTTGATGGGCAATTTGTTTGGGGATATTGTCAAGGTAGTGGTAAAGATCCTTATAAAGCTTGTACTGACATTAGTGAACCTGCTTTCAAGTGTAGTTGTCCAAGTCATAAATTCCCTTGTAAACACTCAATAGCCTTATTTTTGCTACTAGCTAATCAAGAAGAGGCATTTGCTAAAGCTGAGCAACCTGATTGGGTAAAAGCTTGGGCTGAAGCTCGTGTTAAACAAGCAGAGAAAAAAGCTAAAAAAGAAGAAAAAAAGGCTACTGAAGAAGTTAAGCCTATTGATACAGCTAAACAGGCTAAACGTATAGCTGAACGTGAAGCTAAAATAATTGCAGGATTAGAAGAATTGGATCTTTGGCTGAAAGACTTAATCCGTCAAGGGTTAGCTTCTGTTCAAACAGCAAACTATTCATTTTGGGATAGACCTGCGGCTAGAATGACTGATGCTCAAGCCCCAGGACTAGCTAGAATGATAAGAGAAATGGCTGGAATTTCTGTTTCTGGTGAAGGCTGGCAAGAACTATTATTAGAGCGTTTAAGTCGGTTACATTTATTAACAACTAGCTATAAGAACTTAGACAAATTGCCTCCACTAGTTCAAGAAGACATCCGAACTATGATTGGCTGGACACAAAAACAAGATGAACTACTTAAAAATACAGGAGTTGCAGATAAATGGACAGTGTTAGGATTAAAAGTAGAAGATGATCCACTAACACCTGGACTAAAAACTCAAAGAGTTTGGCTACAAGGTCAAGAATCTAAACAGTTTGCATTAATTCTAAACTTTGCTTTTGCTAAACAACCTCTAGATAATTCATTAGTGCAAAATACAACTTTCCAAGCAGAACTAGTTTTTTTCCCAAGTGCGTATCCACTAAGAGCAGTTATTAAATCTAGACAAAACATAATTGATAATAAGGAAGTGATGTTTTCTGCTAGTATTTCTCAAGCATTTGCAAGTTGTAGTGAAGCACTAGCTAAAAATCCTTGGATAGAGCGTTTTCCAATGGCATTAGAAAATGTTGTGCCAGCTTTTAGCAAAGACAGTTGGCGACTTTGTGATGATGAAAGCAATGAAATAGCAATTTCTCCAAGCTACAAAGCAACATGGGAACTTTTAGCATTTAGTGGTGGTCATCCAATTAAAATTTTTGGAGAATGGTATCAAAATAAGTTTTTTCCTCTAAATTTTTGGGCAGAAAATTAAAGTTAGGTTATAGAAATGTGGGCAGAGCTACTATCAACAGCATTAATAGGCACAGAACGACAAGCTTTCAAAGTATCTACTAGTACTGAAAGCGAAAAACTAAATAGCTTGCTTTCTAAGTTAAATAACTCTGATCAAGAACAAAATTTATTATCAGCCGCAAGTCTACTAACATTTTATAAAGAAGCAGGTAAAATACCTAGTAAAAGAGAGGTTGAGTTACCTTCAAAATGTGCTCTAGAAGATTTACCCTGTTGCAGTTTAGGCATAAACCAATATATTCCATCTTTGTTAAGCGCTAGTTTACAAAGGGGTTTATCAGAAGTTCTAGAAGAGCTAATTAAGCTTGGTAAACGTATTTCACCTGAAAATCTTCCATCATTGTTGGATTTAGGGGCAAATCAGCCAACATTGCAAGAATCGATTTGCAAAGTTATTGGTAAACGAGGTTTCTGGTTGGCAGCTCAAAACTCTAGGTGGGAGTATGCTAATTTAGAAGACATAACAGGAAAAACAGTTGAAGAAGTCTGGCACACAGCAAATCAAGCAACCCGTTTTAATTTACTTAGGAAATTGCGTAGAGAGAATCCTAACAAAGCACAAGATTTACTTAGTAAGACCTGGAATAAAGAAGATTTTTCTGCACGTTCTGTTTTTATAAATGTTCTAGAAATTAACTTAACGGTCAAAGATGAGCCTTTTTTGGAATTAGCATTAAATGATAGTCGCAAAGAAATACGTACTACAGCACAATGGCTTCTTTATAAAATGCAATATTCTAAACTCAATACAAGCATTTTTGAGCAACTAAAAACAGTATTTAAGTTAGGAAAAACAAAAAACTTTATAGAAATAAATATTCCTAAGCAAGTTGATGGAGTTTTATTAGAATACCTAAATGAACATAAAGTCAAAATTTTTTCTTTTACACCCGATTTCTTTGTAAGAAAAACTATCTCTATAATAGACCCTGATTTTTGGTGTAAAGAGTGGAATATCTCTATTTATGATTTTTTATCTTTAGTAGCAAAAAGCAAACACAAGCTAGAATTTTATGGAGCTTTGACACAAGCTATAGCAAACTACTCTAAAATAGAGTGGGTAGAAGCAATTGTAAGATACCTAATTAAAGAGCGAAAACCTAATTCTCTTGTGTATATGCTCTCTAATATCTTTACAATATTACCAACAGATAAAAAAGAAGAGATATTAAAAGAATGTTTATATCTTGAAGAAGAATTACATCTATATCACCCTTTTGTTACTTTAATTAGCCAATATAATACTATTCTAAGCACAACATTAACTAAACAGATAATAGATAAGCTAATAGAGTATATGAAGAATCATGAGAAGAAAAACTCTTCAGAATTATATTTTCTATATAACCTCGCATTTTCCATTCCCACAACAATGTTTAAAGAAATATCTCAAATTCTTGATCCTGGGATATGGCCAAGTTGGTCAAAAGATTTATCAACTTTTCTCTCAACTTTAGAATTTCGTCATGATGTACTTAAGGAGATCAATTTATGACAAATATTTTACGTGAACACGCAGAACAACAATTTGCTGAAGAGTTAGCAGAACTAGCAAAAGCTGATACTAGAGTTAGACCTAGTAATTGGAATTTATCTCCTTGGGCAGTATCAACTTATTTGTTAGGCGGTGAGTTAAAAAATAAATTCAAAATATCCCCTAAATATATTGGTAATAACAGGTTAATAGAGATTGCAATTTCAACCTTAGCAACAGATAGGGCACTTCTACTATTAGGTGTTCCTGGAACAGCTAAGTCTTGGGTTTCTGAGCATATGGCAGCAGCAATTTCTGGAAATTCCACATTGTTAGTTCAAGGAACTGCTGGAACTAGTGAAGAATCAATTCGTTATGGTTGGAATTATGCCAAGTTGATTGCTGAAGGTCCTTCACAAGCAGCCATTGTTGACAGTCCAATAATGAGAGCAATGCAGCAAGGCAAAATTGCACGGGTTGAAGAGTTAACCCGTATTCCAGCAGATGTTCAAGACTCTTTAATCACAGTTCTATCAGAAAAAACTCTTCCAATTCCTGAGCTAAATACAGAAGTTCAAGCGGTTAAAGGGTTTAATATAATTGCAACAGCTAATAATCGGGATCGTGGAGTTAATGAGCTTTCAAGCGCATTAAAGAGGCGTTTTAATACAGTAATTTTGCCAGTGCCACAAACTATTGAAGAAGAAGCAGAAATTGTTAGTCGCCGAGTAGAAAGTCTGGGTCGCAGTTTAGAGTTACCGGCTGAACCCCCTGCATTAGAAGAAATTCGGCGTATTGTTACAATTTTCCGTGAGCTTAGAGATGGTAAAACCATTGATGGTAAAACCAAAATAAAAACCCCTAGTGGGACAATGAGTACAGCTGAAGCTATCTCTGTAGTTAATGGTGGTTTATCCTTAGCTGCTCATTTTGGAGATGGACAGTTAAAAGCTACTGATGTTGCTTCAGGATTACTTGGGGCTGTAGTTAAAGATCCAGTACAAGATCAAGTTGTTTGGCTAGAATATTTAGAAACAGTAGTTAAAGAGCGAGATGATTGGCAAGATCTTTATCAAGCTTGTAGAGAAATTTCTTAATTTTTTATATTTTTGGTTAAAATGAGCATTCATATTTTTGGAATACGTCATCATGGTCCAGGTTCTGCTCGGAGCCTTTTGCAAGCCTTAGACAAGCTTGAGCCAGATATTATTTTGGTTGAAGGCCCACCAGATGCAGCAGATATCTTACCCTTACTTACTGATGCTGAAATGAAGCCTCCTGTAGCGATTTTGCTTTATGTTCCTGAGGATCTAAAAAAAGCAGTTTATTATCCCTTTGCTATCTTTTCTCCAGAATGGCAAGCCATAAACTATGGTCTAAAGCGTAGTATTGCAGTAAGGTTTATGGATTTACCTCAATCTCATAGATTAGCAATTAAAGTCTCTGAAGAAGAATTACCTACAAATGAAGCAGAAGAAAAAGAACTTACAGAAGAAGAAGTACAACAACTTACTTCTATCCGTCATGATCCACTTAGTTGGCTAGCACAAGCAGCAGGTTATCAAGATGGTGAACGTTGGTGGGAGCATATGATTGAGCATCGCCGAGATAGCACAGATGTTTTTGAGGCAGTGCTTGAAGCAATGACAGCCTTACGTAGCTCTGAAATAGCAGAAAAATCCACCACATCACAACATATAGAAAATTGTCGTGAAGCTTTTATGCGACAAACAATTCGTGCTGCACAAAAAGAAGGTTTTGAAAAAATAGCTGTAGTTTGTGGAGCTTGGCATGCTCCTGCACTAAAAGACTTAGGTACAACTAAAGCAGCAAAAGAAGATGCAGCATTAATAAAAGCTTTGCCAAAAGTAAAAATCTCTGCAACTTGGATACCTTGGACTTATGGAAGGCTTTCCTATTTTTCAGGTTATGGAGCAGGAATTTCTTCTCCTGGCTGGTATCAGCATCTTTGGGCAACTCAAAATCAATCTTCAACTGAAGTAGCTATTTACTGGATGACTAAAGTAGCAAGTTTACTTAGAGCAGAAGATTTGGATGTCTCGCCAGCCCATATTATAGAAGCTGTTCGTCTAGCAGAAGCTTTATCAGCTTTGCGAGAACGTTATTTACCAGGTTTAGAGGAGATGAATGAGGCAATTCAAACAGTTTTTTGTTTTGGTAGCGATTTACCACTGCAACTAATCTCTAGAAAATTAATCATAGGTGAGCAATTAGGACAAATTCCAGAAAAAGCTCCTATGGTGCCATTGCAACAAGATTTAATCCGTGAACAAAAAAGGTTGCGCTTGCCTGCTGAAGCCGTAGAAAAAGACATAGACCTAGATTTACGCAAGGAAATAGACTTAAATAAAAGTCATCTGCTCCATCGTTTGTCCTTACTTGGAATTAAATGGGGGCAAACACAAGAAAGCCATAACAAAAAAGGGACATTTCATGAGTTATGGAAATTAGAGTGGCATCCAGATTTTTCCATTCAAATTATAGAAAAAGGCGTTTGGGGAAATACTATTGTAGATGCGGCTAACTCTTATATCTCTGATAAAGCTAGCAAAGCTGATTCACTTGCTGAATTAACAGAACTAGTATCAGACACATTGCTAGCAGATCTACCTAATGCAGTAAATAAGGTTTTAGCTAGCTTGCAAGAAAAAGCAGCTCTAGCAACTGATGTAGTTCATTTGATGCAAGCTCTACCACCTTTAGCCAATGTTGTGCGCTATGGGAATGTTAGGAAAACAGATCTAGAAAGTGTTAGGCATATAATAGATGAATTAATTCCTAGAATCTGTATTGGACTGCCAAAAGCTTGTTCTTCTCTTGATGAGACGGCAGCAGAAAATATGTATAACCAGCTAGTTACAGTAAATCAAACTATCTCTTTACTACAAATAGCTGAACATACAAAATTTTGGCGTAGTACACTTAAACAGTTATCAGATCAACGTAATCTGCATGGATTAATAGCAGGTCGTTGTTGTAGATTACTTTATGAGTCACAAGAAATAGACAATGAACAAGTGGCTATTTATATGAATTTAGCGCTTTCAAGTGCTAATGTCCCAACTCAGGTAGCTGCTTGGGTAGAAGGATTTTTAAAAGATAGTGGGTTGTTGTTAATACATGATTTAAGATTATGGGAAATTTTAGATAATTGGATAAGTTCGTTAAAAGAAGATATGTTTATAAATATACTTCCACTGCTTCGTAGAACATTTTCAACTTTTCCTACTCCAGAACGCCGTCAAATGGGTGAGTTAGCTAAAAAAGGGTCAATTGTTTCTAAATCCTCACAAAGCAAAACAGATTTAGATCAAACTAGAGCAGAAACTATATTGCCAGTATTAGCACAACTCCTAGATTTAAGTTTCTAAACTTTCTTTGCTTCTAAAATATCTTTGGCAATTTGACGCATATATGGATTTACTTCTATGTTATCGCTAAGATTAATTAAAGCCTGTATAGCTTCAGGAGTTTCTATTTTTCCTAACGCTTCTATAGCCTCTTTTTGTACTTTTATTTCAAAGTCTTTGGTCATTTCTATCAAAATTGGTAGAAATTTAGTATTACCTATTTCACCTAAACTAAAGGCAGCAGCTTGGCGAATATCTTCATTAGCACTTTGAGTAGCTTCTATTAAAAATTCTAAAGTTTCAGGAGACTTAATTTTTCCAAAAGCTCTTATTATAGAGGGTTTTATAGCTGGTTGATTAGAATTTAATTTCTCTATTAAGATAGGAGCTGTTTGTTTATCTGCAATTTGTCCTAGTGCTTCTATACTACTAACACATACATAATCAAAATCATCTTCCAGCAAATTAATTAAAAAAGTAATGGCTTGATTGCTTGCGATTCGCCCTAGAGCTTTAGCTGATTTGGCACGTAGATAAGCAACTGGACTTGTTAGGGATTTTATTAAAATTGGAACAGCTTTGTGGTTGCCAATTCTTCCTAAAATTATTGCAGCATGAATGGATATTTCTTCATTTTTTTCTGCCAAAATATCTATTAAAGCTGTTTGAATTGCTGAAATTAGTGATAAGTTTGTAATTTTTTTAAATCTAGTAATCTCATTTAGTGCATAAGCTGAATACTTTTTAATATCATAGTTTGGATTTTTTAACGCTTCTATTAAGGCCGGTATGGCTTTTAGGTTTGCTATTTTTCCCAACGCTAGTGCGGCACATGCGCAAATACTAGGATCTGAATCTTTTAAGTTTTCCACTAAAGCTGAAACTGCTTTTATAGAACGTCTAGCACCTAATGATTCTATAGCCCATTTACGCATATTTACATCATTATGCCCTAGTAATTCTATGAGCTTTTGTGTAGGTTGTTTATCAGCTATTTTTTCTAAGAATAATCTGTAATTGGCAAGTGCATTATCTTTTATCAAAACTTCTAGTATTTTAGGCATTATTTGCAAAATATTATTTTTATAGAGGGATAATAAAAAAGTTAGTACTTCTAATCGCACTCTTTTTTCATTGTGTTCCAAAGCTTTTATTAACACAGGTTTAATCTTATGACTTTTAAATGTCTCAAAAATTTTCATTATTGCAGAACTTAAAGATTTATCTTCAGTTTTAAGGGCTTCTATCAAAGCTGGTAAATCTTTGAGTTTTATGTTTTCTGGGCTTTTTATTGCTAGATTAGATATCTTTTGATCTTTAACTGATAAGTCATTTAAAGTTTTGCTTGAATCTTTTATTTCTTCTTTTACTTCTTGCTTTTGTTCTTGAAGTTTTAATTTCCTTTTATATTGATTTAAATCTAAAACCACTTTTCTATGCATTTCATTATACTTTTTAGCAAAGTTTCCAAGCCAATTAATATCTTTTTCTATATCTATTATTTCACTTGATGGAATAATTTCTTTTAAGGATTTAATTGCACTAGTATTATTTTCATAAATAGCTTTTCTCAACAAATTTGGAACAATGTCTGAATGTATTGTTTTTTCTAAAATTTGATAAGTTAGGCTATTGATTTCAGGATTAGCCAATGTTTCTACTAGATCATAGATTAATTCTTTATTTGCTAAAATTTTCTTTGATGGTGAAATTGAAAGTAAGCTTTTTGCAGCTAAAACATTTAAGTTACTTGACTTTTTAATTAATTTCACTAAGTAAAATACAAATTCTTCATTTGAATATTTATATTTAAGTTCTATTTTCTCTAAAATATTTATAGCATTTTGTTGAATATTTTCTATGTCTTTTTTAAGTAGACCTACTAAAATAGAATACACCATCTGAATTTCTGAAAAGTTTAATTCATCTATCAACAAGTATTCTGTTTTTAATAAAACGCTTATTACATCTTCAAGAAAAATATTTTTTGTCAAAGCAAAGATTAAAATTTTGATTAAGAGCTTTTTTTCTTTAGTATCCAAAGCTTTTATAAATTTTTCTTGTTTAGATAGATAGATTGCTGCTTTTGTTCTTATTTCCAAACTTTTATCTTGTAATGCTTTTTTTAAGAGAGGTAAAGACTCAGGATCACCCTCAGCGCCTAACACATCCAATACCATTTTTTGCACTTTAGGTTTTGAGTTTTTAAATATAGAAGATAGTATTGAGCGAATTTCTGAAGAAGTTATTTGAAAAAGTATATCTGCTGTATGTTCTTGCAAGTTTTCATCATCTAATTTCATTTGCTCAATTAAAGCAAAAATATTTTCTCCTCCAAATCGTTCTAGTTTTTTTGTTGAATGTAATTTGTAGTAAACATTTTTGTTATTCTCTTTCAAAATACTTATTAAATAAGGCAACAAATATGAGTTACTTAATCTGCCTAGAGCAAAATTTGCACTAAAACGAACATCTTCACTACTATCATTGATAAGAGTTTTTATTAAAATTGGCTTGACCAGAGGAGAATCAACCTCCTCTAACATATAAACTGCCCCTTTACGAACAAAAGCAGAGGGATGAGACAACATTTCTATCAAATCAGAAATATTATTAAAGTTCTGTCTGTTTAATTTAGTCCACCAAAACCCTTTTTCAAGATAATCTTGTAACTCTACTAATAGATGAAGACTAGTTTTGTCTATTATCTCTATCATTTTTTCTTGAACAATTGATTTATTAACTAAAGACTTCTTTTTATCTTTCAAATAACTAATCAAAGTAGAAAAGATCTGTTTATCCTGTGTTTTACATAAAGCGTTTATAACAGGTTGTTGACTCCAAAATGGGAAATCTTCGTTTTCTAATTGTTTACATAAAAAAGCAAACACTTTTAACTGTTTAAACTTTATTAAGGCATTTAATAAAATTTCTTGGACATCAAAATCTGTCTCTTTTTCCAAGCTTTTTATTAATATATCTATAACCTGTAAACTATTGATTTGGCTTAACTTTTCCGCAGTTTTAAAACGTATAAGGGAACTTTTATTTTTTATTTTGATAGCAAGTTGCTTGAGTATTTTAAGTTCTTCAGGCATTATTTTTTAACCCCTTGTAAATTAAATAATTTTGACTTATTTGAGAGTTAAATAATGATTAGTGTAATCTTGTTTTAACCAATTAGGTAAATACTCATTTTTTTCACATATTGAACCTTCAATCCATATACGATAAATAAACTCATTAAAGGAAGTAGCACAGAAATAAACATTTTCCTTTTCAATATCTAATTGTTTTTCACCATAGAAAAAAGAAGTTTCCTTATCCTCTAAAATAGCTATAGTAGAAAAACCTTGCACAACAAAATGCTGACCTGTCTTATCTAAATAAAGACAAACTTCTTCACCATAATCACCTGCCATAAATCTAAGCAAAAACCCACTATAGTTTCCAATAGTCTTTATACATTCTTTAGGCAACAAAAATTGATAACCCATTGCCTTAGGGATTCGGTAAGAAATTTCCCAGTTTTTAACAAAATTGACAAAAGCTTTAGGAAATTTAATGTTTGTTTGTGCTTCTAGCTCTATCAACCTACTTAGCGACATATTTGGATAACGATAAATATGTTCTTTTAACTCTGGTTGTTTTAATAACCATTCAAAATCATCATCTAAATCTATTTTTATTGGAGGAAGTTCTTCATAAGAATATATCTTTGTATCATAAAAATTTCCTCTAATTCCCAAACCATTAAAAAACCAACCTTTTTTCATACCAATTTCCATAACTGTAAGTTTCTAATCTAATTGTCTGTTCTTGGCTACTTGCTTAAATCCTAGATTAATATACATATTGCAAACATATAAAGAAAATTTATATTTTCTGGAAATTTTTCCTTGACGAAGGTGTGTTAGTGTATTACACTCCTAATACACTAACACACTGACACAGTGAATTTAGTTTATAAATGAAGGAGAAGGAATGAACCGATCGTTGCATATAGATCCATCAGATGCTGCTCCTATTTGGAAACAGATAGAAGAAGGGTTAAGACGATTGGTAGCTTCAGGAGCACTAGCAGCAGGAGAAGCAGTTCCTTCAGTAAGAGATTTAGCTAAAGAGTTAAGTGTAAACCCTGCCACAGTAGCAAAAGCATATCAGCGCTTAGTTGATGCTGGAGTGCTAATGGTTAAAAGGGGTGAAGGAACTTTTGTGTCAGAAAGTCGGCCAGTAATGGGTATAGTAGAACGCAAGCAACTTTTAAGAGAAGGTGCACTTCGTTATGCAACTACAGTTATTACTATTGGAGCAACTACAGAAGAAGCAGTAACAGAGCTTAAAGAAGCTATTGTTCAAATCAGCAACAGTGCAATAGAACCAGAATTTTAACCAAGTATTTCCATTGACGTAGGAGAAACTATGCTTGCACATAAAATAAAAGTTGATCCAACAAATGAAAAACCACTTTGGCAACAAATAGAAGAAGGGGTTAGAAACTTGATTACTGCTGGCATACTAGCTCCAGGAAACTTAATTCTTTCTGTCAAAGAGTTAGCCCAAGAGCTTAAAATCAACCCAACCATTGTTGCAAAAGCTTATCAACGTTTAGTTGAAAGTGGACTGCTAATTAACAATCGCTGGGAAGGCATGCTAGTAGCTAATACTCAAAGATATTTAACTACAAGAGAACAACAGTATTTATTACAACAAGAAGCTTTGCGTTATGCTTTAGTTGTCAATGATTTAGGTGTTAATAAAGAAGATGCTATTACTCAACTAAAATTAGCACTCCACACTTTAAGATTCAAAAATGGCAAACTTAGATTTGCAGTAAAATTAACTCAACTAGCCAGTAAATAAAATCAAGTACCCAAATAAATACTTAAGATTGGGGGAAGGTATGATTCCTAGTTTATCAGATGGTAATATTATAGATTTTGAAAAATTAACAGTATGTTATGGTAAGAAAACTGTATTAGATAATATTTCTTTTCAAGTTCCAGCAGGTTCAGTTTATGCACTAATTGGGCGAAATGGTGTAGGGAAATCTTCAGCAATACGTTGTTTACTTGGACAACAAAAACCTACATCTGGACAAATAAATTTATTTGGAAAGAATGTGTGGAAATATCGAGCTAGCCTTATGGAAAAAATTGGAGTAATTCCCGAAGAACCAGATGCTCCTGCTGATATGACAGCTAAGCAACTCATTGATTTTTGCTCCAATCTTTATCCAACTTGGGATTCAGTTAGTGTTAATGAAAGATTACAACGCTTTAACGTACCAATGAATGTAGCATTTGGAAGTCTTTCTAAAGGTCAAAAGGGACAAGTCTCTTTAGCTTTAGCTTTAGGATCATCACCTGAGTTATTAGTACTAGATGATCCTACATTAGGCTTAGATGTGGTAGCTAGAAAAAACTTTTTTGAAGAGTTAGTAGGAGAGTTAGCCGATCGTGGAATGACAGTTATTATTACTTCTCATGACCTGATGGGAATTGAAAGAATCGCAGATCGTGTTGGTATCATTAAAGATAACAAACTAGTTGTTAATGAAGAAATAGAAACATTAAAAGCTAATTTTCGTCGTATTCGCTATCCAAACAAAGGTGTGGAACTTGCTTACACTGAGTCTTTAAGTTCACTAAACACTGTACAAGTCAAAGTATCAGGTTGGGGCGTAGAAGCAGTGGTTTCAAATTATGACGAAATTTCATTTAACAAATTTAGAAATTTAGGTGGAATGATGGATGCAGAGGTTTCTGCTATGTCTTTGGAAGACATTTTTACCGCAATAGTAGGAGAAAAAGGAGAGTAAACTATGAGAAACATTAAGAGCTTATTAACAGTCGCACTTAACGAAATAAAAGGACGTTCCTCTTTATTAGGAGCTTCTTTAGTAATAGGGATTTTTCCACTTTTGTTTTGTTTTTTAGGAAAAACTTTTGGTCTTACAAGTAATTATGATGATATTGGACTTGTTACTTATGCAATCATGCTATGTTGTGCAATAGGTTTTTCCTTAATATCAGGAGCATCAATATTAGGTAATGATTTAAGCAATAGACAAATGAGCTTCTATTTTTCTCGTCCATTATCCTCTTTAATTGTTTGGGGCGGTAAAATACTAGCAACTTTAGGAGTGGTTATAGCAGGTTCAACAATTACACTGTTACCAAGCCTTCTTCTTTTTACTAACAACCTCAAACAATCTTTTACACCTGACTTAGTAGTTAATTTTGTTGCGTTAGTTTTATTTTTCAGTGGTTTAGGATTAGTCGGAGGAATTGTATTTCGTTCAAAATCGTTTTTCCTTGGATTGGATTTAGCCTTAACACCAATTGTTATAGGTTTAGGTGGATTAATTTTTTGGAAAGTGCTTATTTACTATGCTGGAAGCTATTATGTAGAGGAAATAGGTTTTTCAAAAAACTTTGACATTATTTCATTGGCTATCGGATTTGTTGGTTTAGCAATGATTATTTCAACAGGAGTTGGTATTGTTGTAGGCCGAACTGATATTAAACAAGTTCATCGTGCATTATCCTCTAGTCTATGGAGTTTGCTCTTTTTTGTAGTATTAAGTGGTTTTGCTTTTTCTCAATGGATTGTTTCTGCATCCCCAAAAGACATAACTAGAATTAGTGAAAGCTCTATCCTTGAAGGTGAAAAATGGATGATTTTTTCTGGCAATACTTGGGGACGTGGTAGCTATATGCCAACATTTTTATTCAACTTAAACACCAAAACTTATGTTAGTTTACCAAATGAATCTAGGGCTTATGTTTCTAACAATGGCAACAAAGCTATTTGGTTAGAAGAAAAAGGAATTTCAGCAAAGGAATACCAATTAGTAAAAGTAGACTTAACTAGTAATGAAGCTAAACCTATTTACACTAAATTTAGTTTTCCTGAACGTGGCACTTGGAAATTATCTGATGATGGTTCATTAGCTATTAGCGTAAGACAAAGCCTAATTAGCATTATTGACTTAAACCAAGACAAGGAACTTGCTACAGTAAATATTCCAACAAACAATGGTTGGCCTTATAAGATGCTTTTCTTAAGTCCTGAAAAAATTAGAATGTATTACAGCAATGTTGAAAATGCTTCTCAAAATATTAGTATCTTTGATGTTGATGTAAAAGCCCAAAAAGCAAGTCTAGAAGGAAAACTTTCTACCTCACTCCAATATATGTTTGAAGTATCAAAAGAAGGTGACAAACTCTTTCTTTACAGAAATAGAGAGCTTTATGATGGAAAAACTGGTAAATTCTTAACTAATCTTCCAACAGTTAGTTCAGATTCAGCAGTAAATGTAAGGTTTATGGATAACAACAAAGTGGCTTTTGTAGAAATCCTTAATAATGAAGCTACACTAAAAATATTCTCTCTAGATAAAAACGCTGTAGAACAAACCATTTCTTTAGGTAAAGCACAAGGTGCTTATATAGTTAGCAAAGCTAGCGATGATGAACTATTAGTAAATACTTGTCCAGATACAAATGCTGGGTATTACAGATGGCAAGCTGTTGCAGTAAATCTTAAAAATAGTGCAGTAGTAGTGAAAGGTCAAAACCTTAGACCAGCCCTCAATTCATACTGGGAAATACAAGTAAATAACCATGCATCTTTAGATAAAATATCTTCCTCTTATTATATGAAAGAAAAAGAGATTGTTAAATTAGACCTAACAACTAATGAACTAAAGACGGTTACCAATGCAAATCTCTACAGATAATGAGTTTATTCAATATTTTTCCCTTCAATAAGTTATGCTCAAGCCTGAGGATTAGTATATAATCCTCAGGTTTGAAGATTTTTAAATAGCTTTAAATTAAGCTCAAAATCTATCTAAAAAACTTTCATATAGAAGTAAGGAATATATGCAACAAGACAGTGAAAAATTAAGACGTTGGCGTTTAATTTTAGGTGGAGATCAAGCAGATGCAACAGGGTGTAGCTTAAGTGCAAAAGATTCAAATATTGATAAGGCTCTTGAATCTCTTTATGAACCAAAGCCTAAAGGCGGTCTTGGGGCATCCTCTCCTAATGTAGCGCGTTGGCTAGGAGATATCCGAGAGTACTTTCCAGCTTCTGTTGTAAAAGTAATGCAAAAAGATGCACTAGAACGCCTTAACCTACAACAAATGCTTCTAGAACCCGAACTACTGGAAAACACTGAACCTGATGTGGATTTAGTGGCTACTCTGCTATCACTAAAAAATATTATGCCAGCTAAAACTAAGGAAACAGCTAGAGTAGTTATTCGTAAAGTAGTTGAAGAAGTTGAGCGTAAACTTGCTAATAATCTTCGTCAAGCAGTAATAGGAAGTCTAAACCGTGCCACTATAAATCGCCGCCCAAAACATAAAGAAATTGACTGGAACCGCACTATTAAAGCAAATCTAAAACATTATCAAAAAGAATATAAAACCATTGTCCCTAAAACTCGTATTGGATACGGACGTAAACGTAGTTCATTACGCGATATTATCTTATGTATTGATCAAAGTGGTTCAATGGGTACATCTGTAGTTTATTCAGGTATTTTTGGAGCTGTATTAAGCTCTCTTCCTGCGGTAGAAACCAAAATGGTTGTTTTTGATACTTCTGTAGTAGATCTTTCAGAAAATTTATCTGACCCAGTAGATTTACTTTTTGGGGTTCAATTAGGAGGAGGAACAGATATAAATCGAGCATTAGCCTATTGTCAAAGTCTGATTCGTAGACCACAAGAAACTATTTTAGTGTTAATTAGTGATCTTTACGAAGGAGGAAACCGTAAGGAAATGCTAAAGAAAATATCTAGTATAGTTTCTTCAGGAGTACAATTTATTTCTCTACTTGCACTAACAGATAAAGGTGCACCACAATTTGATCATCAAATAGCTGAAACCTTTGCTAGTTTTGGAATACCAACATTTGCTTGCACACCAGATCTATTTCCTGAGTTAATGGCAGCAGCCATTAATCGCCAAGACATTGGTCAATGGGCAGCTTCAAGGGAAATTGTAACAACAAGAGGGAACAAAGAATAAATCTTAACGTGTATCAACTAATGTAAGGTTTAAGATTTATGCATATATTATTAGTTAAGTATTAATCAGAAAGTCAATTTAATGTCTGTAGGAGGACAAAATATCTTATGGTAAAGCTTGGAAAGTATAGGGTAGTGATAATGTGTTTTCTTCTAATGTTTTGCGCAACTTATAGTTATGCTCAAAATATTAACATAAAAGATTTAAATCAGCCTATTCCAGCAAGTAATCGTGTCAAAGTAGGTGTATTACCTAATGGATTAAAATACTATATTCAGAAAAATAGCAAACCTGAAAAACGGGTTGAACTTCGTTTAGCAGTAAATGCAGGTTCAGTTCTAGAAGATGAAGATCAACAAGGTTTAGCTCATTTTGTAGAGCATATGTGTTTTAATGGTACTAAGAATTTTAAGAAAAATGAGCTTGTGGATTATCTACAAAGTGTAGGAGTCAAATTTGGAGCAGACATAAATGCTTATACATCTTTTGATGAAACAGTTTATATGCTTACACTTCCAACAGATAAGCAAGATATTGTAAATAAAGGGTTTCAAATTCTAGAAGATTGGGCACACAATGTTTCTTTTGACAATGAAGAAATAGATAAAGAACGTGGTGTAGTAATAGAAGAATGGAGACTTGGTCGTGGGGCAGGTCAACGTTTAAGAGATAAAACTTTCCCTGTGATATTCAAAGATTCAAGATATGCACAACGTCTTCCTATAGGAAAAAAAGAAATTCTAGAAAGCTGTAAATATGAGACATTAAAGAAGTTTTATCAAGATTGGTATAGACCAGATTTAATGGCAGTAATAGTTGTAGGTGATCTTGATCTAAATGAGATGGAAGCTAAAGTAAAAGAACATTTCGCTGGTATTCAACCTGCTGCAAGTCCTAAAGAAAGAAAGGTTTATGGTGTCCCAGATCACAAAGGAACTTTAGTGGCTACTGCTACAGATAAAGAAGCCACTATTGCACAAATACAATTACTTTTCAAACGAGAACCTGAAGAAATTAAAACTTATGGTGATGCTCGCAAGCAAATTATATATGAACTCCTAGGTGGTATGATTGGCCGTAGATTCTCAGAAATTACCCAAAAACCTAATGCTCCTTTTAATTTTGCTTTTGGCTTTTATAGAGATATTTTAAGAAGCAAAGGTGCTTTTACTGTTTTTGCTACATTAAATGATGCCAATATTGATAAAGCCTTAAGAACTTTGTTAACAGAAAACAAAAAAGTTTTTGAATATGGTTTTAACCAAGCAGAACTAGAAAACTATAAAAAAGAAGTCTTGGCTAATTATGAAAGAGCTTACAATGATCGTGATAAAACTGAATCACAAAACTATACATTTGAGTATGTAGATAGTTTCCTAACAGGTCATGCTATTCCAAGCATAGAATGGTTCTATGAATTTACTAGCAAAACACTACCAACCATTACAGTTGATGAAATTAATCAAACAGCTAAATCTCTTATCAAAGAAGACAACTTTGTTGTTTCAATAACTGGCCCAGAAAAAGACACTACTAAGAATCTAGGAGAAGAACCTGTTAGAATAGCACTTAAAGAAGTAGCTGCAACTAAAGTAGAACCTTACACTTACAAAGAAATCACTCAACCTTTAATGGTAAGTCTACCTACACCTGGAAAAGTAACCAAAGAATCCAAAATAGATACCTTAGGAGCAACAGAACTTGTTTTAAGCAATGGAGTTAAAGTCATCTTAAAGCCAACAGACTTTAAAAATGATGAAATTAGAATGAGATCCTTTAGTTTTGGTGGATCTTCTTTAATTAGTGATGAAGATGCACCTTCTGCTAGTGCAGCAGCAGGAATTATTGCAAATTCTGGTGTAGGTAATTTCTCTGACACAGATCTAGAGAAACTTCTTAGTGGAAAAAACACTTATGCTTTTCCATATATTACCCCAATAACAGAAGGAATTAATGCTGGTTCAACTCCTAAAGAACTTGAAACCATGCTTCAATTAGTAAATCTCTACTTCACTCAACCCCGCAAAGATGAATCTGCATTTGCCGCAGTAATAGCTAGATCAAAAACCTTTTCAGAAAATTATTTGTCTAACCCCAATAATTTCTACTTCAACGAAGTGCAAAAAACCATCAGTCAAAATCATCCTAGAGCAGGTGTTTTTAAGAAAGATGAAGTAGATAAAGTTTCTCTAGATAAAGCACTTAAAATTTACAAAGAGCGTTTTGCTGATGCCTCAGATTTTACCTTTTTCTTTGTAGGCAATTTTGAAATCAACAAAATTAAACCTTTACTAGAACTCTACCTTGGTAGCTTACCATCTAAAAATCAACCTGAGAAATTCCAAGACTTAGGTATTCGTCCTCCAGTAGGTATAGTAGAGCGTGAGTTTAGAAAAGGTAAAGATCCAAAAAGTAATGTAACTATTAGTTTTACTGGAGATATTCAAGATGAAAAAGATGGTTATCTAATTAGATCTCTAGCTGAAAGCTTAACTATTAAACTAATCGAAGTTCTTAGAGAAGAAAAAGGTGGCGTTTATGGAACAAGTGCTAGAGAAGCTATATCCAAGTACCCTTACCCAAATTATAGTGTAAATATTAGATTTTCTTGCGCACCAGAAAATGTCAAAAAACTCATATCAGCAGCTTATGAAGAAATTAACAAAATTCAACAAAATGGCCCAACCCCTCAAGATCTTGGTAAAGTTAAAGAAGCTCAAGTACGTGATCTAGAAACAAACCTTAAAGAAAATAACTACTGGCTCAATTTGCTCTTTACTGCTTACTTTGAGAAAAAAGATACTACTGAGTTTACACAAGAAAATATTCGTAAACGTATTGATGATTTATCAATAGAAAAACTTAAAGAAACAGCTCAAAAGTACTTAAATATGGACAATCGAATTGTTGTAGTTATGGATCCTGAAAAGTAAACTAACACAAAGGGCAAGATAAATCTTGCCCTTTGACATTTCCAATTATATTTCTAATATTTTTCATATCCAGAAACTTCGCTAATCTAAATCACCCTACACAACCATCAGGAAAGATTAACAACTTTTCAACTTTGAACAACGTAATCCCAAAAGCGGGCACCAAGAAAACTTTCAAATTTCGTCTAAAGTTTGCTAACTTTAATAAGGTAAACACTTAATTAAAAATTTTTTCTGGCATAATATTTGTTAATAGAGCTACAACCGCCATTCTCAAGAAAGGAGTCAGTTATGAGAAAAAGTCGCCGTTTAGCAATCAAATGGTCGATTGTTGCGCTTTTAAGTCTAGGTTTATTTGGACATGAAAGCACTTTACCTAAGTTTTTTATAAAATCTCAACCTGAATCCTGTTGTGTTAGCAAGGGTTTTCTAGAGCATTGGAATGAAGTTAACTCTAAGTTAGTAGAAATGGCAGAAAGCTTTCCATCAGATAGATATCATTTTCGTCCTAATCAGCAAACTCGTAGTTTTGCTGAGCAAATGCTACATGTTGCTAGCCATAATTACGCTTTTGCCAAAACAATAAAAGGTGAGCAAGATTCTGTTAATTTATCAGTAAAAGACTATACAACAAAGGATGAGATTGTTTCTGTGTTAAAAAAATCTATTGCTGAAGGAGCAAAGTCTATAGGTGAGATTAGCAGTAGTAAAATTAACAATGAATATCAGGTCTGGTCAAAATCTATTAGCCATTCTGATGAACTTTATGGACAACTAGTAATTTATTATCATCTTAATGGCTTAACTCCTCCTACTACAGAAAAAGCAACCAAAAGAGATTTTTCTATAGTTAGTTTAGGTGGAGCTAGCATAGAAATTGGGCAAAAACTATTAAAAAAGGTTGAGGACTCAATACCTCAACCTAAAATACCTCGACCTAGTTTAAGATCTCTTAAAAACTTCTTTGAGTGGTAAGATTAACTAATCTGTACTTGTACTTCCACATCTGAAAAATCTCGCTTTAATAAAGAGTGTATTATCCGATACTTACAACGCAAGAACATCATCAATAGTCTTTCGGAGTTAGGTTTATGCATTTCGCTAAATGTTGGATCTAAAGAAACTTCTGCACTACCTACTATTAAAACATTATCTTCCTTACGCACTCCTACTGCACCTAAAATTAAGTATTCTGGATTCCAGTCAGCTAATTGGCCTATAGCAAAGCTCTTTAGAAATTCTTGAATTCTTTCTAAAGTTTCACTGATTCTTTCTCTCACTAAAAAGGCAAAAATTTGGTCAATCACTTGGAAAATCAATAAATTAGCACGACTACCAGTATTTAAGTTTAAAAGCTCTGTTAAGTCTTCAGCAGGACACCAAGAAGATTCTGAAAGTATATTATTTACATAACTATGAAAAATTTCCATTTGTGTTAAATACTCTTCCAATTGGAAAACTACTTCAGAAGAAAGCACATCATTATTTTGCGACAACCCTAAATTTTTCAAATAGTTTGAAATTGTTTGAGTCAAACTTGGCATATTAAAGATTACTTTACGATGTCTAGGATTAATAAATTTACTTCTTATCAAAGAAATATTTTTAACTAGAAACTCTATGTTTTCTTTGTTTCCCTTTACCTGAAACGATGAAATTAGTCTTAGGATAAGAAACTGATCAAACATCTCTTGTCCAATCAATTGATTAGAGATTTTTTCTAGATTTTCAATATCGTTCTCACTAAGAACAGCTGTTTTCACTGAAAAAGCATCAGCAATTCGCCCCAATCCAGCCATTTTTTTCACAGGTTTACGAACTATAACAGGGCTAGGATAATTGAGTTCTAATTGCTTAAGTATGTTAGAAAGCACATCTATCTGAGCAGTAGCCTCAAACTTTTGTAAATCCCCTTGTAATTGTTGCAAATACATCTTTAAGCTGCTAGTAAAAGCAATCCAACCATCATGAGGAATTTCTGTATCATAATAATAACGAATTAAGTCAATTATCGTAGTGCTATGTTGGTAACGCTGAAAAGCAGCAAGTACAAGACTTCCAGCACTCTCTGATTCCATAGCCATACGTTCCCTAAACATAGGACTAGTGGTTTCTAAAATTACCAATAGTCTTGTAGCATCAGCACATAAACTAAGTAATGTTACAAGTGCTTCTTCTGGTGCTAATGCTGCTAGGCTATTTGTCCAAGGTTGATCAGTAGATAATTTTGTCCAAAAATCCCAAGTCATAGGGACACTAGCAGTAAGAACTTGCCAAAGAGCTTGTTTAGCAGTTGTCCACTTTTGACTAAAACGTTTCCCTACTTCTTCTTCATGAGATTGAACTTGTGTTGGTAAGAACTTGAAAAGCGTTTCTAAAGTGATATGTTCTTCAGCAGAATTAATATAACCAGAAACTTCTTCTACGTATTTCCAAGTATGGTTAACCAATTCCACTAAACGAATTTGATCAGCCAAAGGTATTGTATCTAATAAATCTTGAGCAACTTGTGGAATATCTTTGCCTAATGGGGTAATAGTGCGAGAAATCATAGTAGAAAGCCTAATAGAAAGTTGGCTAACTCTCTCTATTGCAGGCTGACCAAGATCTGTAAGCTTGCTACTTAGATTTTTAGCATAAGCATCTCCAAGTAGTGCTAATGGACGGCGTTTGCCCATTGTTTTCCAAAATTGTGCTAGAAACTCTAAACGCTCATTATCAGGCATTGGTTCAGTATTACTAGCTAATGTAAATGCTTTATTATCTAATAACATCATTGCTGTAAGTGTTTCTACTGGGCCACCTAAAGGACTATTAAAAGCCTTTGCAAGAGTTTCATCAGAGTTAGCAACTTGTTCAATTACTCTTCCTGTCAATTTATAGCCTGATTGAAATTTATGAGTGTGCTTATTTGTATTAAGTTCTAATCCTGCAAGTCCAACACTACGATAGAGTTGAAGCCCTTTTTGAGATTGCTCTGTTACTAAAGCTGCTACATTTATTTCTTCAGGTCGCCAAGAAAGAAGTCCTGTAGTAGTAACAATAAAGTGTGATAACAATGCAGCTTCCCGTTTTAGTTGTAAACTAAGGTTTTCTGTAGTGGTAGGTTGCCATTCTTGTGTTTCTGCTTTGTAAGCCCAAAATTTATTAGTTTCGTCAATATCAATAATTAAATTGTTGCTAGCTATTGGTATTTCAAACCAACAAAAATAAAATAACTCTACAATAGCTCGTAAAAATACCATTAATTTTGACCAAGAATTGGCTGAATCTGTCTTTAATTTACTTCTTTCATTGTTATCAAAATAAGGAGCTATTTCTTCGCTTAAGCTTTTAATTGCATGTAAAGAATGATGTAAGTAGGCAGCAACTTCTTTAGGAATTAGTAGGTCTGTAGACAAAGGGTTTTTAGCTACAACTGTAAAACCATTAGAAATTGGTGCAGGTAATTCAGCACTTATAGGTAAAGGAAATTGATAATTAGGAAAGCTATGTTGAAAAGCTTGTATCCTCATCCAACCACGCCAAGCTTGCCCTAAAAGTCTTATTTTCTGTTCTGTTAAGAAATGGTCTTCGCTAGTAGCTCCCCCAACCATAGGTTTTAGGAATGTACTTAAACTTTCAACATAGGCTGAATAATAGCGCAAGGTTTGTAAATCTTCTTGAGCATTGCGAACTTCTGTTTCTAGTTGAGCAAAAATATGTTGTGGATGTTTTAGAGATGGATTAAGTTCTGTTGCATTAATCTTTTGCAATGCTTCTAGTCTTGTTCTAGTAAAAGTCATTGTCTTACGTTTTTTTGCTAATATTTTGCGAAAAGATTCTACACTGTTTGTTAGTTCCTCACGACGGCGTTCTATAAGTCTATACCCAAGTTCTGTGTCTCTAGTTTGCCAATCTAAATAAAGAGATGCTTCTTGTTGATGAGTTATATGCTCAGCATTGAAAAGCTCACTAGCTATTCGATGTGTCATTAAAAGAGGATCTGCAAAAACTCTGTTACTCCATTGTTTTAGAACAGAATCACTAGAAGATTTATTTTCAGAATCTTGAAAGAAAAAATCTGTTGAAGAATCAAAATATGAGTTCATAAACACCGCCTTGCTAAGCTTAGAGTGGAAGGTTTCTTAGCTAGGCCGTTATTTTACTTGTATAAGCGTTTTTTGCAAGGTTATAAAAATAAAATAACTCAAATCTAAAATAAAAAATCCCAACCATTAAATGGCTGGGATTTTAAACGATATCTACAAACCATATAAAATCAATTATTTATACATCTCTATACATTAAAATCTCTAATCTATAATTTTATTTAATAACTACCCATTTCCCTGTTTTTCTCATAAACTCAAGCCCTATTATCCAACCTCCATTTTGATGATTAGCAATATGCCTAACTTGAGCGACAGCAGAAAACTTGCCTTTTAAGCCTGAAACTACAAGTTCTGCACCTATTTCTAATGGAACATCACAAACTATCTTTACTCCATTCCAAGAAACATCTTCTGTTTTAACTAATCTAAAATAAGTAGTATTATTGATAGTACGTCTTATATATATGCTTAAGCCTAAAGGTATTCTTTTTTCTATTCTTTTCTCGCTAGGGTTAATAATTTCTTCAGAAGGTTGATAAGCTATTGCTAAGTTGTTCATTTTCTTAATCTCCTTGAGTTTTAATTTTTATGTTTGTATGTTCTTCTATATAGGCAAAAACAAGACCATAAAATATTATTTTTGTCTCAAAGTACTAACCCCTGTATTTTGAGCTAATTCACAATTCTAACATCACAATCAATCTGTTTTTTTGCCATTTCTGGCGCTTTATCTAGTTGTCAAAAATGGCATCCTTGTCATTTTTGGCAGTCAATCAGAAGTTTTAATCACTAAGGACAGGTTATATTTAGCAGCACAGTATTGGATTTTTATTAATCTTCTGTAAAATAACTTCACAAATAAAATTGGTGCTCTAAGAGCTATTTTAAAACTCAATTGAGGGCAGAATTTAAATAATTTTGAGGAGAAAATTATGAGTACTCCCGGTAAAGCCACTATTAAAGTAGGTAAACTATTTATTGGTGGTGAGTGGTGTGAAGCAAAATCTGGCAAAACATTCCCTACAATTAACCCTGCAACTGCTGAAGCAATAACTGAAATAGCTGATGCAGATTCACAAGATGTAGATGTAGCTGTAGCAGCAGCCCGAACAGCGCTTTCTTCAGGTGCTTGGGCTAAAATGACTGGTTCAGAAAGAGGTGAAATTCTTTGGCGTATTGGAGATTTAATAACAAAATATGCTGATGAGTTAGCAGAGTTGGAAACACTAGATGTAGGCAAACCAATACTTGAATCTCGACGTATAGATATTCCTTTTTCTGCTGATTGCTTCCGCTATTTTGCTGGTGCTGCAAGTAAACTCCAAGGCGATACAATACCTGTGCGTAGCAATTGTTTTACCTATACAGTTCGCGAACCATTAGGTGTAGTAGCACTAATAGTACCTTGGAACTTCCCTCTACTACTAGCTTGCCGCAAAGTTGCTCCTGCATTAGCTGCTGGAAATACAGCAATATTAAAACCTGCTCCAAATAGCTCTTTAACAGCTCTTCGTTTAGCCGAAATTTGTCAAGAAGCAGGATTACCAGCAGGTGTATTAAATGTTTTAACAGGCTCAAGTCGTGAACTTGGTCAAGCCCTTGTAGATCATTGTGGAGTTGATGGAGTCTCTTTTACAGGTTCAACTGCCGTTGGACAGGAAATTGTAGAACGCTCTGCTAAAACATTAAAACGTGTAGAAGTAGAACTTGGTGGGAAATCTCCTAATATTATTTTTGCTGATGCTGATGTGGATGCTGCTGTACGTGGTGCAATATCTGCGATTTTCTATAACTGTGGTGAAGTCTGTACAGCTGGATCGCGCTTACTTGTTGAAGAATCCATACATGAAAAAGTTGTAGAACAAATAGTCTCACGTGCTAAAAAACTA
Source organism: Blastocatellia bacterium (assembly GCA_039812885.1). Classification (GTDB taxonomy): domain Bacteria; phylum Acidobacteriota; class Blastocatellia; order Chloracidobacteriales; family JADJPF01; genus JADJPF01. Next base: position 39,554 of record JBDIBI010000003.1, on the reverse strand, counting down.
ACACCTGGCGATCCTTTAGATTCTAAAACTCGCCTTGGTCCGGTAGTTTCCGAATTACAGTTAGAACGAGTAATGAGCTATATTGAAGCTGGTAAAACAGAAGGAGCAAAATTGCTTACAGGCGGCAATCGCACTAGTGTAAATGGCAAAGGCTATTTTGTTGAACCAACTGTTTTTGACCAAGTAGATAACAAAATGAAAATTGCCCAAGAAGAGATCTTTGGCCCTGTGCTCTCTACCATAACTTTCAGCAATATTGACGAAGCTATTGCAAAAAGTAATGATACTATTTACGGTCTTGCTGCTGCTATTTGGACTCGTGATATCAAAAAAGCTCATCGTCTAGCTCGTGCAATTAAAGCTGGCACTGTTTGGATCAATACCTACAATATGTTTGATAGCGCCTCTCCTTATGGTGGCTATAAAATGAGTGGGTTTGGTCGTGAACAAGGTTTAGAAGCCTTTAATTTCTACACTCAAACTAAAACTGTCTGGATAGACTTAAACGAATAAATTTAATTTTTCCAAGGTAAAAACTAACCTAGGCTAATAACGGTAATAAACTCATACTAAGTAAAGATATGCATATGACAACAAATAAAGAAACCTCAGATCCATCGGCAAAAATCACGGCCCAATTTGGCCATAATGCCAGTTATGTCTTGTCGCTGTTTTCTCAATTTCAGGCTGATCCAAATAGTATTACAGGAGAGTGGCAAAATTATTTTCGCAGCCTCTCACCTAGTACTAATGGAACTAATGGTCATAGTAGCTCTTCCTCAATAGTTACTAGCAAACCAGCCGTAGAAGTTAAAGTTGAAGGTGAACCTGTTCCAATGCGCGGTGCAGTTCGTAAGCTTGTTGATAACATGGAAGCAAGTCTTTCTGTTCCAACAGCTACTTCCCAACGCCAAATTCCATTAAAAGTATTAGAAGAAAATCGTAGACTAATTAACGAACACCTTACAGCACAACATATGGGTAAAATTTCTTTTACTCATGTTATTGCTTGGGCTCTAGTAAAAGCACTTAAAAAATACCCTAGAATTAATGATGCTTTTGCTTTAATTGATGGCCAACCTCACAGAATTCAACGTCCAGATGTAAACATTGGCGTAGCAGTAGATATTGCAAAGCCAGACGGTTCACGTGCGCTACTTGTTCCAAACATCAAAAAATCCAACCAAATGAATTTTGCAGAATTTTTTGATGCCTACAACAAGGTTGTTAGTGGTGCTCGTGCTGGAAATTTACCTGTAACTAGCTATCAAGACACGACTATTACTTTAACAAACCCTGGTACCATTGGCACTACAGCTTCTAATGCCCGTTTAATGGCCGGTCAAGGTGCAATTATAGCCACAGGTTCTATAGATTATCCTCCTCATTATCAAGGTATGGCAGAGGAAGTCCTTTCTCAAATGGGAATTAGCAAAGTTTGCACTTTAGCTAGTACTTATGACCATCGTGTTATTCAAGGTGCAGAATCAGGTTCATTACTAGCTGAAATTCATAGGTTATTAATTGGTGAAGATGATTTCTATGAGCAAATCTTTCTAGATCTTCAAGTGCCTTATCCACCAGTAAAATGGGCTGTAGACCGTTATCCAGCAATTTTTGGTCAAAATCAAAACGGCGAAGTTATTGAAAAACAAACTCGCGTACTAGAACTAATTGCAGCCTATCGCCTTAGAGGCCATCTAGCAGCCAATATTAACCCTCTACAAAAACAAATGCCTTATTATTCCCATCCAGAACTTACTCCAGAACACTATGGGTTAACAGTTTGGGATATGGAAAGAGAGTTCCTTACTGATGGCTTAGCAGGTTCAAAACGTGCAACTTTAAGAGAAATCCTAGCAATGTTGCGTAAGACTTATTGTGATAAAGTTGGTGTTGAGTTTAGACATTTACAAAATCTTACTGAACGTGAGTGGATTAGAGCCAAAGTTGAAGCACCTCGTGAATTACCTCCTATAGAAACACGAATGCAAATACTCAAAAAATTAATTGCCGCAGAATATTTTGAGCGTTTCCTTCATACTAAGTATTTAGGGCAAAAACGATTTTCTGTAGAAGGTGGAGAAGTATCAGTAGCATTACTAGATCAATTAGTTGAGATGGCTGGAAATAATGGGGTGCAAGATATCACCATAGGAATGTCTCATCGTGGCCGGTTAAATGTTTTATCAAATGTAGTTGGCAAATTCTGTGAACGTATTTTCTCAATTTTTGAAGGCTCAGTTCATCCAGATTATGCACATGATCAAGGTGATGTTAAGTACCATCATGGCGCTACAGGTCAAAGAACAATGCCAAATGGTAATGAGATTTCTGTTAGTGTAACCTTTAACCCTAGCCACTTAGAATATGTAGATCCTGTGGTAGAAGGTATTGTAAGAGCTAAACAAGATGTACTAGGTACAAACTCGCAAAGTCGTGTTATTCCAGTACTTATTCATGGTGACGCAGCATTTGCTGGTGAAGGTGTTGTAGCAGAAACACTTAATTTATCTAAATTAAAAGCTTACCAAACAGGTGGAACAATTCATATAGTAATCAACAATCAAGTTGGTTTTACTACTTCGCCTGAATCTGCAAGATCTTCGCTCTATTGTACTGACATAGCTAAAATGATAGAAGCGCCTATTTTCCATGTAAATAGCGATGATCCAGATGTAGCTTATTGGGTAATGAAGTTAGCCTTTGAGTATAGACAGATTTTCCAAAAAGACATAGTAATAGACCTAATAGGATTTCGTCGTCATGGTCATAATGAAGGTGATGAACCTAGTTACACTCAACCTGTTATGTACCAACAAATTAAACAACATCCTGGCGTTTGTAAGCTTTATAGCGATAGACTCATCAAAGAAGGATTGCTTACACAAGATGAGTATAGTGAATTAGTAAAACAAAGAATGAATCGCTATGAAGAAATTCAACTTAGAGCTAAAGAGTTGATAAAAGGCCAACACAACAACCCGCAAGAAATAACAAGATTGCCAATTATTGATGATAAAAGCATCACAATTGAAACTCCTGTTACAGGTATTAGTCACTCAACTATTTCAACCATTAGTGAAGCTTTAACACATCTTCCAGAAAGCTTCCATGTTAATCCAAAACTCAAGCCTTTATTGACAAGACGTGCAGCAATGGGTAAAGGTGACACACCTCTAGATTGGGGGTTTGCTGAAGCTTTAGCATTTGGATCATTAGCTTTAGAAGGAACACCTATTAGACTAAGTGGTCAAGATTGCATTAGAGGAACATTTAGTCAACGTCACTTAGGCTATTATAACAATGAAAATAATGAACTTTGGATGCCATTAAAGCACCTTTCTGAGAGTCAAGCTTCTTGTGAAATCTATGATAGCTTGCTTTCAGAAGCCGCTGTTTTAGGTTTTGAATATGGTTATAGTGTAGCTGCATCTCAGTCTCTAATTTTGTGGGAAGCTCAATTTGGTGATTTTGTTAACACTGCACAAGTGCTTCTTGATCAATTTATTGCAGCAGGTGAAGAAAAATGGCATCAATTTAGTAAGCTAGTACTTTTACTGCCACATGGCTTTGAAGGTCAAGGCCCAGAACATTCCAGTGCTAGAGTTGAGCGTTTCTTACAACTATGTGCAAATTACAATATGCAAGTTTGCCAATGTACAACTCCAGCACAGTATTTTCACTTACTCAGAAGACAAATTAAACAAAATGTAGCTAAACCATTGATTATCTTTACTCCTAAGAGCCTGTTGAGATTACCTATTGCAAGTTCTTCTTTAGATGAAATAGTCAATGGTCAGTTCCATCCTGTTATTGATGGTGGAGATCAAAGCGAACCTATTAATAGAGTAATTTTCTGTAGTGGTAAAGTATACTATGATTTACTAGCTGCTAAAAAATCAGAATCTACTAGACTAGTTCGCCTAGAACAATTCTATCCATTCCCATATAAAGCTCTAAGCCAAACCATAGCAAGATTTTCTCAAGCTAATGATTGGGTTTGGGCACAAGAAGAGCCTAAGAATATGGGAGGTTGGTCATTTGTTGAGAGACGATTAGAGGAGTTATTGCCAGCAGGTCGCCGTCTTCGTTATGCAGGACGCGTTGCTGCTTCTAGCCCTGCAACAGGTTCACATATTATTCACCAACTTGAACAACAAGAACTAGTTAACGATGCTTTAGGCATTTCTTAATATTTTTCCTTAAGGGCAGGAACATTCCTGCCCTTAAATCAATAACTTACTTAGGCAGTTGCTACAAGTTGTGCCCCATAAGGTTTTACTGTAAATACAGGGCATTTAGCCAAACGAACTACCTTTTCTGTTACACTTCCCAATAAAAATCTTTCCATTCCTGTTAATCCGTAAGTAGCAATAACAATTAAATCACTATTATTTTCTTCAGCAAATTTAGCAATATCTGCGGCTGCTCTGCCTTCTATTACGTAGTTTTCTACTGTGACATTTTTAACTTCTTTAGTTAATTCTGTTAATTTTTCTAATGCTCTGGCTTTAACATTAGAAGCTATTGTAGTAGTAGAAAGCTGATCCATAACATAAAATGCAGGATAAATTGGTGTATCAATAACATGTAGTAGTTGCAACTTAGCTCCATAAACACTTGCAAGTTCTATTGCATAGTTAAGAGATTTCTTACAATGTTCTGAAAAATCTATAGGAACTAAAATATTCTTTATAGTTCTACTAGACACTTCTAGTTCAACTGCTTCTGAGCTACCAACCGTTAGAACAGGGCAATTTGCTGTACGAATGATATTTTCAGCCACACTACCAAGAACTAAATGGCTTAAGCCTTTGCGACTATGAGTTCCCATAACAATTAAACTAAGTTGATATTGATTGGCATAGTCTAAAATCATAGAACTAGCAGAAATTGCAGGAAAATATGATTTTTCTACTTTCAATCCCTTAAGATCGTGTTTTTCTACCAACTCATCCATCAAATGCTCAGCATTTTTCCGCAGTCCTCTATATAAAGTTTCTTGATCTGGGGAAAAATACCCAACATAAGTATTATTTACTATAGCATGCATTATATGAAGCTCTGCTTGAAAGCGTTTAGCCAAATCTATTGCATAAATAAAAGCTTCTTCAGCTGGTTTTGAAAAATCTGTTGGGAAGAGTATTTTTTTGATGTTAAGCATTTTTTTACTCCTTAGACTGAAGTAAGAACCTTTTAATTATTTTAAGAGCAAATAATATGCCTAACAAATTTGTTATTTAGCTATGAAGATTCCTTAAGTAACAAATTTTGTAAAATCTTATTTAACAAATTTTGTAAAAATGTTTTTCAAAAGCTGGTTAAACCCTTTAATTTGAGCTAACTCTTTCTTGGTATAGGATTTGCTGATAGCAAAGAAAACCCTTAAACTTAGGTAATATTATGAGTAACTTTATTATTCGTAAAAATTTATTTGCTAGTCGTTGTGAGATTTGCCATCAAACAGATTTATTTAATCAACTAACTAATATTTGTGGTCGCTGTAATAATGTGCAAGTGTCTCAAGCGATTAATCTTAGTCGTCCAAGACAAACAAGAATAAATTCTAATCGCTTTTTATTTAATTTTAGTAAAGCTCAGGTTTTATGGAGTGTATTTATTGGACTTTTTGCAGTTGTTGGAGGTATATCAGCAATATTACCCAATTTTCTTGGTACTCATTGTACAAGAGGTGCTGGAGCATTAGCAATTGAGTCTATGAGGTTGATACATTCTGCTGAAGCTACTTATCAAGCAGGTGTTGGTGATGGAAACTTTGGCGCAGCAGAAGATTTATTGAAGGAACAACTAATAGATGAAGGGCTTGCAGATGCTTTTGGTGCAAATGGAAAACTAATTCCCAAAATGGGTTATATTTTTTATTTGCATTGTGAAAAGCCTGAGCTTGGCAAACTAGGGCGTTTTAGTGCAGTTGCAACATATATAGGGACAGAAAAAAATCGCCGCAACTTCTTTGTTGATGAAGATGGGGTTATAAGATATTGCTATTTTCCGGAAATGCCTACCAAAAGATCCCCTGTCATAGGTGAGTAGAATTGTTAGAAATAAACAAGTACTACCCTTGTCTTTCACCAATTCTATAATTATTAAAAAAGACTAACTAACATAACATCATTGTCTTTCACCAATTGTTAGAATAGAATTGGGTTTCCTTAATTTATTGATAAAATAACTATTGAGGTGCTTATGTCAGAACCTACCAGTTCTCCAATAGGAAACATTCAAAAGCTAACTTTACTTCTTGATGTAATGAAATCCTTAGCCTCAGAGCTAGATTTAAATACTTTATTACCATTAATTATGAAAAAAACTACAGAGGTTATGGATGCTGATCGTAGTACACTTTTCTTAATTGATGAAAAAACTAATGAACTTTGGTCAAAAGTAGCTCAAGGAGCAGGCATTGCAGAAATTCGCTTTCCTAAACATTTAGGCATTGCTGGACACGTGGCTACTACTGGACAAACTGTAAATATCCCTGAAGCCTACGAGGATCCAAGATTTAACAAAGAAATAGATAAAAAAACTGGCTATAGAACTAAAACTATTTTGTGTATGCCAGTAAAAGAAACTGAAGGGAAAATACTTGGTGTTATTCAAGTACTTAACAAAAGAGATGGAATTTTTACTAATGAAGATGAAGAACTCTTAAGTTCTTTTGCTGTACAAGCTTCTATTGCTATAAAAAATGCTAGCCTTTTTGAACAAGTAGTTAATATCAAAAACTATAATGAAAGTATTCTTAATTGTATCGCTACTGGAGTAATTGCTACAGATGCAAATCATAAAATAACTACTATAAACCCTGCTGCACAAAGAATTTTTCGTCTAACTCCAGAAGAAGCTATAGATAAGTTAACTAATGAAGTATTTCCTAAAGACTCAAATGAGCAATTTCATCAACTAATAGAGCTAACTACTAAAACAGGTGAACCTCAAGCAACTTATGAATATAGGTATCATATTAGCAAAGATGCCTCTATCAATATTAATATCAATATTTTACCATTAAAAAATCGAGACAGTAAAGCTTTAGGCTATGTCATAGTTGTACAAGATATCACTCAACAACAACGCTTAATGAGTACTTTGTGCCGTTATGTTACCCGTGAAGTTGCTGAACAAGTATTACAAGATCAAGCAAGCTTAGGTCTAGGTGGAGTACGTAAGAAAGTAACCATACTGTTTTCTGATATTCGAGACTTTACAACTTTATCTGAAAAATATCCAGCAGAAGAAATAGTGATGTTACTTAATGACTATTTCTCTTCTATGATAGGTGCAATATTTGATTATCATGGGACATTAGACAAGTTTATAGGTGATGCAATTATGGCAGTATTTGGTACACCTATAGCGCATGAAGATGATCCAATTCGAGCAGTTCAAACAGCAATGGAAATGCGTCGTCAATTAAGGGTTTTCAATGAAAAGCGAGTTGCTCAAGGTAAACCTACAATTGAAACAGGTATTGGGTTGTGTGATGGCGAAGTAGTTTCAGGAAATATTGGTTCAGAGCAACGAATGGACTACACTGTTATAGGAGATGCTGTTAATTTAGCTTCCCGTTTAGAAGGTCTATCTAAGAACTTTGAGGCTAAAATCCTTTTTAATGAAGCTGTTTATGAAGTAGTTAAAGATCGCTTTCCTTGTGTAGAGCTAGGAGTTGAAAAAGTTAAAGGTAAAAGAGAGCAAGTAAAAATCTTTGGAATTTTGGATAAAGATATTATCTAAATAAAAAATATAAGAAGGGTAGTGCCTTCTACTACCCTTACGTTAACTTACCTAATTGCCTTAGTGCTTCATAAAGCACAATTGCTGTGGCTGTAGCTAAATTAAGGCTACGCACATGCTCAGTTAACATAGGAATAGTTAAACAATTATCCTTGTTAGCTTCTAGTAGTTCTTTTGGAAGCCCGCTAGTTTCTGGCCCTAAAACCAAACAATCTCCAGCCATATATTCTACTGAAGTGTAAGACTTTTTTGCTTTGGTTGTGAAATACCAACAACGATTAGGCACTGTATTTCGAAAAGCAGAAAAGTTTACATGCCTATGTAAATCAACGTAAGGCCAATAATCTAAACCTGCCCGCTTAATTGAACCTTTATCAAGCCTAAAGCCTAAAGGTTCAATTAAATGTAAAGGAGTTGCAGTAGCAGCACAAAGCCTAGCAATATTACCTGTATTTGGATGGATTTCTGGTTCGTAGAGTACGATATTTAGAGAGTGAGACATAATTAATTAAAGGGGGCAGGTTGGAAAGCCTGCCCAATTTTTATTTTTTAGCAACTTGTCCATTAGCTTGACCATCGGTCTTTGGAGTTAATTTTTTAGCATTTTCCATTTCATCAAGACCTTTTAATACTTGTGGATCTTGATAAAGCAAAATTTCTTGACCAACATCCAAACCATGAGCAGCTGTAGCTAATTCTCTACGTAAAAATAACTTCGTAGACTCTAAGTTTTCACCAACTGTTGGAACAAGTGATTGATAATCTTTATCACCTTTTGCAAGAAAGGTCTTAAAAGCTTCTACAATTTTATCAGAGATAGGAAATTCATTTGCTTTCAAGTTATGCTGGAAGTTCATTTCTTTAACTTGAAACTCTTTAATTCCTTCTATTTGTCCATTAATTAATTGGCGAACAAAGAAAAATATAGGATCTTGTAGTTTAATTTGTGCCAGAGTAAGGCGCTGATCTTTAACAGTTACATCAGGAGTAATACCACCACCACCATAAACCAACTGACCATTATCTGTATGAAATTCTGGTTGAGGAGTTTTTTCACCATTATTGTTTTTATCCTCTCGTTTTAAGTAATAATTATAACGAGAAACACCTGAATAATCTCTTTGAATTAAACGTCCACTAGGAGTGTAATATTTTGCTGTTGTTAGTGTTAAACCTGCACCATCAGCTATAGGAAAGATCGTTTGCACTAATCCTTTGCCGAAAGTTACTTCTCCAACCAAACGAGCACGGTTATGGTCTTGTAAAGCACCAGAAACTATTTCTGAAGCACTAGCGCTATTTCCATTAACTAAAACTACTATTGGCATTGTTTCTGGATTGCTTCCACGAGCATCAAAACTACGTTCTGCTCCACTTTTACGGCCTTTAATAGTTAAAACTTTTTGACCACGAGATAAAAATGTATCACAAACATCCAGAGCAGCCTGTACAAGTCCCCCAGGATTATCACGTAAATCTAGGATTAGTTGTGTCATTCCTTGTTGTTTTAAATCTTTTAATGCTGTTATTAATTCATCACCTGTAGTACGAGCAAACTGACGGCGCAAGCCTATATAACCAACTGTGTCTTTAATCATGAACACATTTGGAATAGAAGGCAGTGCAACAGCATCACGGGAAATAGTAACTTCTATAGGTTTTGCTTCACCTGGACGGGAAACTCCAACTAAGACTTGAGTGCCACGTGGGCCTCGGAGTTCTGTAGCTACTTTATTAGAGTTCCATCCCTCTGCAGATTGACCATTTATTGAAACAATTTGATCTCCATAACGCAACCCAGCCCGGGCAGCTGGAGTATTAGCATGAGGAGCTAAAATAAAAACTTTATTTTGTCGCTGACTAACTGTAGCCCCAATACCAAAGTATTCACTTTGCTGTTGTGAACGTAATTCTTGAAAATCCTCTTTGGTATAGAAACTTGAGTGCGGATCTAGGACATGTAGCATTTCACTTATAGTTGTATAGCTTAACTTTTCATGATCTACTTCTCCTGCATAATTACTTTCTATTAATGAATATGCCTCTACTACGCTTTCTGCTACCATAGCACCATCTATATTAAGGGGTTCAGTAGAGTTTGATTTATTTGAGGCTGGAGTTAAAGTGGCAGCAAATAACATTGGAATAACCACTAAAACTGCACTACTGCGACGCCAAAAAGAATTATTTTGTTTCACTTCGGAAATTCTCCTGACTAAAAATTTTGTTTCAAATAAGCTTTCAAAAAAAATTTGCTAGGCAAATTATAATCTGAAAATTTTATTTTGGCGAAGTTAATCTCATTTTCTAAACTAAGTACTTGATAATAACACAAAGCTTAAAAAGTAAAACAATAAAACTAGTTAGCAAGTAACCAGCTCAATTGTGCTCTCCTACGGAAATCAACAACTTGTAAGTTCTAGTAGGATTCGTTAATATATGCGCTGCAATTAGAGGTTGGCGAAACTGTACCTTTAATTGTAAATAATTCCGCTAATTGTTTAGGGCCGGACTGCCTTTCGGCCCGTCTTTTTATACTGACTTTCTTGCATAAGTTGCATTTAGGTAATTTTTGCAGTTTAATGATACAAGGTTACTTGATTCTTAAACTCAATCAAGTAATATCTTGTACGTAAGTTGAAATAAATACTTGTAACTTCAAAAATCAATAAGATATTTACAGCAAATTAATTACCCAAAGTCTAGTAAAATCACATTAGGAAACTATAGGAGAATGTCATGCCTCTTACTCAAGCAGAAATCATCAAGAGAGCAGAAAAAATTCGTGAATATCAAAAACTTCCTCCTTCTGGATCAGAACGTCTGCATATAAACCGAGGCCGCCAACTAATGTATGAACTTCTAAAAGATGTTTTTGGTGATCCATTAATAGCTCCTTCTAAAACTTATGCAGGTGACTGGGAAATGCTTTTTACTAACTTAGGCGTTGATGCTTTAACTCAAGCTATAACTTTACAACAGCAAGCAGTACAACAGAAAACTACAGATGAGCAACAACGCAAAGTAGAACTAGTTTTGCTAAAATTAGCTACTTATACAACTAATCAAGTCCGCGCAATGCTTCTAGATACAGGCAATGATTTTCTGTCTATGAAAAAACCAGGAGATATTTCTCCAGAAGGAATACTTCGTCGTTTAGAAAATGATATTTCTAAAGGTCCTACTCCTCCTCCAGGACAAACTCCCTTTTCTTGGCAAGTTATTTTAGAACAACAAGGTATAGCTGGTCTTAAAGCTTGGATTGGATATGAAATTAATATAGTTGAGTATCAAATTAATAATACTCCAGCAAAAGAAGAAAAAGACAAAATGAATTTTGACCTAATTATTTTGAAAAATAAACTTGCATATCTAAAACAACTACTTAGGTTAGTACCTGAATAATTATTGAGTTTCCAAACTATACTAAGATACTAATCATTAATAGTATGCAGTTGACTTTATTTAAATATTAATCCCTATAATATTTTGTTTCTAAAGTTAGATAGGTAAAGCATATAAATAATTAAACGTAAGAAATTTGACTGAAATATTTTTCTTAGGCTATGTCTACACCAATATTACAACATTATCACAATGTATTATTACCCATAATATTTGCTTTGGATATAAAAAAACGACAGAATCTATCTGAGGCTATAACGGAAGTAGATTATTTAGTAGAAACTCTTTCACACTGCAATCTAAACCCTAAAGAGTTAGAAGAAACAGAATTAGCTTATTGGGCTTGGTGGGAAAAGATTCGCAGCACTATCAATTAAATCTTTCCCCTTCTTTTTGTATGGTATTATTTTCTTAGATACAATACAGCAATTGCTATAATTAGTATTATTATAACCACTGCTATCGCAATTAAAACACCACTATTTGAAGAATTTGATTGAGAATTGTTAGAAGATTCGGTTTTAGCTGGAGTTTTATTTTCTGGCAGAGCAGGTTTACTAATTTCTTTGGGTTTAGGTGGTTCTGGAGCTTTAGCAGCAGCTTTTTCTGGAGTTTTTTCTGGAGCTTTTTCTGGAGCTTTTTCTGGAACTTTAGCAGCAGATTTAAAGATATTTGCGTCTACTGCTGGCATTCCAACTACTGTAGCCAATGGATCTGCTGATTCTTTAGGCGGTGCAGGTGGTGGAGTTATAGCCTTCATTGGACCTACAACTGTTTTCATCATATCATCGTTAGACTGAGTAGCAGGTGGTGGTGGAGTTAGCGGTTTAACAGCTTGCATTCCAACCACTGTAGCCATATTGTCCACAGATTCATGTGAAGATGAATTTTTTGCAGCAGCAGATTTAGCAGCAAGTTCTCTTAATTGGTTTACATTTAAACTACCACCTCCAACTTGAGTGGCAAACGGATCTGGAGCACTTGTATTTTGTTGTGGAGCAGCAGGTGGTTTTACTGCAGGCATACCCACTACTGTAGCCATATTATCTTCCACTTCAACATGTTGAGGTTGAGAAGGTTGAGGAGTTGCAGGTTTAAAATCTGTAGGAATTGACAATCGTGTTTTTAATGGATCATCTGCATCAGCAGCTAGCGTTTCTGCTGATGATAATGGTTTGCCACAAGAACGACAAAACTTTTGCTGACCAGGATTCTGCGCACCACACACCGAACAAAACATACTCTTATCTCCGCTAAATATAGATGTCTAATTCTATGAGCCCAGCATACACTAAGGCTCAATTAATTAGCAAGATCCCATTTATTAATACTAAATAGTTTTTTGTAGATTACGAACTTTAACTAAAGAACGGTCAAAAATATCATAATTGTATTTCAACGAACAAATAAAGTTAGCAAAATACTTTTAAATCTAATTTACCATAAATCCTATTGTTTTATTATCAATTAAAATAAGTTGTATTTCTTTTTCTTTAATATTTGGATTTTTTACCAAATAGTGAGCTAATGGAACAACAACTAATTTTTCCAAAGTTCTCTGCAATGGTCTAGCTCCATAACGAGGTTCAAAACCCTCTTTTGCTAAGTGTTTAACTACATCCTTAGTCCAACTTATTTTTAAGTTGGCTTTCTTTAGACCTTCTCTTTTTTCAAGTTCCGATAATTCTTTTTCAGTAATTGCTATTACAACTTCTTCTGATAGAGAATTAAAACTAATAATTCCATCCATACGGTTATAAAATTCTGGTCGGAAAAAGTCCATAACCGCACTGTTATAAGCAGGAGTATTTTGCTTACTAAACCCTAAAGCATTAAATTTTTCAACTCCTATATTAGAAGTCATAATAATAATTGCACTACAAAAAATACTAGTTCTTCCATATTGATCTGTTAAACGACCTTCATCAAAAACGCCTAGGAATAAGTCAAAAATTTCTTTGCTTGCCTTTTCAATTTCATCTAATAAAAGTACTAGAAACGGTTGTTGTCTTACTCTTCTAACTAACTCACTAGGTTGACTAAAACTTGTACCCATTAATCTTATAACTGCATCAGGGCCAGAATACTCACTCATATCTAGCCTAATTAGGCGATCTGTTTCTTTGCCAGAACCAAAAAAGAATTTAGCCAGTGACTTTGCTAGTTCTGTTTTACCTACACCAGTTGGGCCACAAAACAGCAAAACTCCAATAGGTCTACTAGGATCATTTAACCCTGCTTTAAAAGTAGTAATTAAGTTAGCAACTGCCTTACAAGCTTGAGGTTGACCTATTACTTGTTGGTTCAATACTTCTACAACTTCACTTAGATTTAACTTTATTTCATCTCGCAAAAATAATTCAGGTAAACCAGTTTGACTAATAAATAGCTTAATTACTTGATCGCTAGTAATTACTTTTATATTTTCCTGGCTAGCTTGTTCAAACAATTCTTGTAAGAAAAGTACCGCTTTGCCAGGAAAAGATTGATAAGGCATAAAACGATGAAATAAAGAATAAATTATTTCTGTAACCCCTCTAGTAATATCTATAGAGAGATTTTGTTTATAAGCTAGTGCAACTTGTTCCAAAATTGAAATGGCTTGTTCTCTACTAAATTGTGGTAAATAAAGTATTTGAAACAAATCAACAAAACCTGGTAAGAGTTTGCGACATCTATCTAACTCTAAAGGTGTAGCTTCAGCAATCATTTTTAGCTCAGATCTCTGTAAATATGGAAGCAGAAAGGCTGCAACTCCATCAACATGGCTACTTCCGCCTATGTTTACAAGATCCAGCAAGTTTTCTATGCATAAAACACCATCTATGCTTGAAATTTCTTCTATAACAGACTCACAACGTTCTTCCCATTGCCCTAAATATTGCATTCCTGCAATAATTCTAGAACCACTAGTAATCCAAAATTTATGTTTAAAGCTTTGTAGCTCATCTTCTTTGTCTGCTTGCTTTTGCATTTGTCTTTCTACTTGAGCAGCCGCTTCAAGCAATACTGTTGTTTTACCTATTCCAGCTTCTCCAACAATTATAATATTTGCCTTTTCTTTGGTAATTCGTCGTACTAAATCTGCAACTTCTGTATCACGTTCCCAAGCTTTTCTAAAACGTCGTCGTGATCCTTTTTCTGTTACGGCTTGAGCAATTTCTTCTAATTTCTCTAGTTTTACCTCTGGCTTACTAGATTTCTTTTTATAGTTAACTTGTACTACTAATTCTTCTAGAAAAATATTTTTAGGTGGTAGGTATCTAGATAATTCTTTAGGAGTAATTCCTTTTAATTTTTCTTGAACATAATGACTTACTAAATCTTTTAGAGTTTTTTCATCATAATAGTAGAAATGTGTTCCTATAGTTGGCAAAGCACAAACTAACAAACCATCTTCTTGATGTCCATAAACACAAGGAACTATTAGGTTTATTGGTTCAACTGGAAAAATTTTTTCTCCTCTACGATATTCTGGACGAATTTCTACACTAAAATTAATTAGTTTTGCATCCAAAAAATCAGGGGCATTTTCCCAGGGATTTTTTAGGTAAAACCAGCTAAGATAATCTTTTAATTGATAAATAGCTTCATCTTTTGTGCTTCCAAATCCTGCTGGTACATTGTCTGCTGTATCAAAAACAGTTTTTCCTCCATATATCAACTGCACATTATGTTCATAATCTACTAGTTTAGAGGTAAAAGTACCCGCAAAGTCTTCCCAAACTAAAATAGTAAAATGATAAGCAGTAGACATAAACTTTTTAACCTTTTGCTAAAATTTAATAGCCCTAGAAAATAGCACATACTCATTTTTGTTTTCCATATTTTTTCCTTCTAGACTCCCATTTATTTATCTAGTTATGCTATAAATTTTTATGCTCATTAGAAAAGTACAAATCCGAGATATAAAAAATTATATAGAAAAAGATTTTGATTTTAGTGCTGGTGTAACTGCGATTTGTGGCCCAAATGGCGCAGGAAAAACTACTATAATAGAATCTATTGCTTGGACACTGTTTGATCACCTAGATTATAAACGTGAAGATTTTGTACGTAAAGGTGCACGCAAAGGAAGCGTCAATGTTTCTTTTATCTCACAATTAGATGGTAGAGAATATTCTGTTTTTCGTGATAGCTCTGGAACATATTATGTCTATGACCCAGAATTAAATATTCGCCTTGCTAGCCAAAAACAAGAAGTCTTAAAGTGGCTTTGTGAACAGCATGGAGTTGAACCAACAACAGATCTTGCTAACCTTTTCCGAACTACTATAGGTGTACCACAAGGTACTTTTACTTATGATTTTTTACAGCCACCTTCAAAACGTAAACCTATTTTTGACAAAATCCTAAAAGTTGAAGAATATCTGCAAGCTTCTGACGAACTAAAAGACTTACTGAAATTAATCAATGAACAAATTGCCAAAATTAGAGAGCAAATTGCTACAGACGAAGGAGAGCTAAAAAACTATGATGAAATTGAGGCTAATTATAACCAAACAGCTCAAAACCTTCTCTCACTTAAACTTCAATACAAAGATGTTGAGTTAGAAAAACAAGCCACTGAAATGCGTCTAACTCAGCTTGATAAAATAAAAGAAAGCCTTGATCAAGTAACTAAACAACTTCATGACAGTAAAATCAGTATTGCCGATAATCTAGCTAAAGAAAAAAGCCTTATTACTAATATAACCTGTGCTAAACAAGCAGTTGAACTACTAGCTAAAGCTAAAACAGGTTATGAAGCTTATTTATCAGCTACTCAAACACTTAAAGAGCTAGAAGCTAAACGCACTCAAAGAGATCAACTTCGTATGGCTTATTCAAATACTCAACAACAACTTGCTAGGTTAGAAAGCAAAATTCAATCCTTGCAAGAAGCTTTAACACAAATTGAAAAAGCCTATTTAGAGCTTGCTACTATTGAACCTAAAATTGCAGAACAAAACTCACTGGAAAAAACACTTATAGAATTTCAGCGTAAATTAGGAGAAAAAGAACAGCTAGAGAAAAATATCTCTAAATTAGGACGCGAACTTGAAGAACTAAGACAAAAATACACTGAAACTTCTCGCGGCATTGAAGAATCTGAAAAATTTAAAGATGCAGTTAAAGAAGTTGCTAGTTTAGAAACAGAAAAGAAATCTCTTGATGAACAAATACAAAAACAAACTCTAACTCTTACAGAAATTAAACATAAACAAGAACAAATAAGCTCATTAGAAGCTAACTTTCAAAAGTTCCAACGTGAAGACAAAATCCTTGCTTCTAGAATTGCAGAATTACAAAATGATACTTTGTTAAAACTTCCTTCAATACAGGATTTGGAAACAAACTACCGTGTGCTGACTGATAAAGCTGCTCAAGTGCGTGCAACAATTCAACATGACGAAAAAATGCAAAAAGAAATTAAAAATGGACTTTGTCCTTTGCTTTCTGAGCGTTGTTTAAATATGAAAGAAGGCCAAACTCTTGACCAATATTTCCAAACTCAATTAACTGACCATCACCTACAGTTATCAGACACGGAAAGTCAACTTAAAACGCTTTCTTTACAATTAACTCAAGCCCGTTTAGCAATAAGTCAAAAAGCCACATTAGACAGTTTATTACTACAGCAAGAAAACCTAAAAAGAGAAGAAGGTAATTATAGAAAACAACTAACACAACTTAAAGAAGAACTACATATTTTAGGAACTACTGAAGAAGTTTTAGAAGCTAAGAGAGCTAATTTTATGCGTTTACAGTTATTAGAAAACGAGTTAGCAATGGCTCGTCAAAATATGATGAAATATAATCAAGTAGAGCCTTTGCGCCAATATTTAAGAGAACTTAAAGAAGAAGGTGTACAAAAACGTAAGGCATATGACATAGATAAAACGCGTTTAGCAACTCTTATAGAAGAACTAACAGAACAGTCCACAATTGAGAGCAAGTTAGCAAGTTTAGGTAATCCAAAAGCAACTTATGAGAGTCTTAATCGACAAATTGCCCGCCAAGCACAATTGAAACAAGAACTTAGCCAATATGAACAAACCTATCAACAACTAACTAATGACACTTCAGACTTAAAAACTAAACTAGATAACTTAAGTAATTTAGACAGTGAATTAAATAATGTAAATCTATTGTTAGGTAATTCGCAAAATGATTATAATATTTTCATTGTAAATCAGCCTATCGCTACTTCGTTGCTATCTCTTGAAGACGAATTAAGTAAAGTGTTAGGTGAAAATATTACAACTAGAAAAATACTAGAAACCTTAGAAGCAGAATATATTTCAATCAGTGCTAAATACTCTCATGAAGAACATAGCCAGAAACGTAGTCAAATGAATATTTTAGTTGATCAAACAGCACAATTAAAAACAAATCTAAAACACTGTGAGAATCAATTAGAATTGCTATCTAACCAACTATCCCATTTAAGTGAAGTAAAACGCCGTCAAGCTGATAAAATTGCTAATAGAGATCGACTTGCTAAACTACATGAATTAGCTGATTTTATACGTGATTGCTTACGTAAAGCAGGCCCTTTTATAACAGAAGTTTACTTACATACAATTTCTTTAGAAGCAAATCAGCTTTATCAAGAAATTTCTGGAAACTCGCTAGTAAACTTGCGCTGGGATAAAGACTATGAAATTATTTTAGAGGAAGAAGGACGAGATCGGCCATTTCATAATCTTTCTGGTGGTGAACAAATGACAGCAGCTCTTTCTGTACGTTTAGCTTTGTTAAAAGAATTTTCTGATTTGCGTTTTGCTTTTTTTGATGAACCAACTACTAATATGGATGAAGAGCGAAGATCAAACCTAGCTCAGCAAATAGGCTCTATAAAGGATTTTGAGCAACTTTTTATAGTTACTCATGATGATTCTTTTGAAGGCTTTACAGATAACATTATCCAGCTTAAAAAATCTCACCATTAAAATTATATGTTGCTTAAAGAGAAAGTTATTGCTGCATTAAATGCTAAAGCTGATAAGTTCGCAAAATTTGAGAGCGAGCTAAAAGAAGATAGCTTATTTTTTGATGGGAAATTAGCTGAGTTTTCAACCTGTGATTATGAAAAAATGCTTAAAATGCTTGAGCAATTTCCTGCCGTAGGTGCAATTCCTTCTAAAGAGTTTCTATCTACAAAAAACTTAATTGTTAAATTTAACCAAACTTGGTTAAACCATGAATCAGCCCGGAGTTGGGCATATGAAATTTTACTTGGGCATCCAACCTTTGCTGCTGATGGTTCTCAAATAATGCCTTCTAAGGATTTTTCTTTGCCAGTAGCAGCAATTCAAGTTGCTTGGTTTGAAAACCCACATACACCAGACGGACATTACACAAAAAATGTGCGTTTTGAAATACTTTCACCAGAAGATTTGTTAATAGGAAATAATCCATCTGAGCAACAAATATCTGATCAAATGGTTAATCTACGGCGTTTTCAGCTAGAAACAGAAGTTTTATGTAATTATATGGAAAATTATGCTCAGCAACATGACACTAGTATCTCTCCCCCTGTAGTCTTTTTAGATAGCTCTATAGTAATTTCCTTTGCTGAGCGTTGGCATGAAGATCAAAGAAAACTTTTTATCGAGCCATTAATTAAATTGCTTGATACTGCTGAAAAAAATAGTATTCCAGTAGTTGGCTATGTTGATACAACTTATGCTTGTGATATCGCGGTAATGCTTAAGAATTTTTTCCTGCTTGAAATTAAACATAGTCCGGTACATGATGCTTATCTTTTTCGTAATTTGAACTGGGGAGATCGCACAATTTTTTTCACTTGTGCCCGTGCGGGTCTTTTAGATCAATTTGGTAAACATAAACGAGGAGTAGGGTTTGTTTACCTAAAGACCAATCAAGGGCTTCCAGCAAGACTAGATATCCCTGTTTGGGTTTATGAAAAAGGGTTACTTGACTACGTAATAGACCTAGTAAGAGCAGAAGTAATTATAGGTTTAGGGTCTCCCTATCCACTAATTACAGCAAACTCAACAGCTTTTATTTCAACGACTGACAGAGAAGCTTTTCACGGTTTATTTCAGCAGTTTGCAAAGAAACAAGAAATAAGTTTACAGATTTCCCAAAAGGCATTGGGCAAAGGGCAACGGCGTAAATAGGTTTTATGTTTTCTTCACAAATACCAGAAGAAATTATTTTGAAATTTGGTCAAAGTAAATCTCTTTGTGTTCTAACAGGAGCAGGAATTTCTCTACCTTGTGGAATACCTTCTTTTTCAGGAAATGGGCGTATTGGACACTTCCAAAATTATACATCTGAATATCTTAGTTCATTATCAGCTTGGAAAGATTATCCAGAACTAGTTAAAGATTTTTATAACACCTATCGTAACTATGCCCATAAAGCACGTCCAGGAATTGCTCATCAAACAATACATGGTTGGGAACAACGCCGATTTGCCTATCCATTGAAGTTTTCTCTGATGACATTAAATTTTGATGGCTTACATCATTTGATGGGAAATGATCCAATAATTGAGCTTCAAGGAACTATTTGGCAGTTGCGTTGTGAGTTTTGCCAAACTATTTTTGACTTAGTTCCTTTTAGACAACTCCCAATGCCAGAAAACTGTGATATTTGCCAAGGAGAGTTACGCCCTAACATTTTATTTAATGATGAAACTGTTTCACGCCTAACCCATCGGCAAGCGGTAAGTGCAATTGAGCAAAGTGATATGTTTATATCTATAGGCGTTTCTGGCCGTCATTCTTATGTAGATCAATTAGTTAAATTAGCTCGTCGTAAATGTGGATACCTAATAGAAATAAACCCACAAACTACAATTATTTCTCAATATTTTGATGTTAACATTTTACTACCTGCTGAAGAAGCTTTGCCACAATTCTATTGGGATTATTTAGCTGAAGAAACTAACTTTTTTTGGTTATAGAAACTCAATTTCTACTTTTAATAACCTGTTAAGTCCTTTTAGTTAGCCTTGTACGCCACTTTTGGCAAGTCTGCCATTTCTGGCAACTATTGGACCTGCCACTTTTGGCAAAAGATTGTATGTTAGGCTTAAATTCTAATTAAACTTTCTTTTCTACTTTCTACTAATATCTGATTTTTCAAGTAGTTAGCACAATTCACAAAAATTTTAACAATCAAATTTTTATTTGGAACAAGCCTTGCCATTACTCTTGGACAGAAAGAAACAATAAACTAAATTAAAAATTTTAAGGAGATTACTACAATGACTATTAATAATATTTCTAATAACGGCAACAACATTAACGCTCAATTTGCAGGAACTCAATCACCAAGTACACAAAACATTAAAACTCAACAAGATGCAAATAAGTCAA
Source organism: Blastocatellia bacterium (assembly GCA_039812885.1). Taxonomy (GTDB): domain Bacteria; phylum Acidobacteriota; class Blastocatellia; order Chloracidobacteriales; family JADJPF01; genus JADJPF01. The sequence goes on along the minus strand of JBDIBI010000003.1, from coordinate 19,056 downwards.
GTCAAATGTTAGGTTTTCCTGTAAAGAAAGCTGATTGCTCTAATAACACTCCTCCTACTTGTGTACTTAAACCTGCACCTAAAAAAGATGACTGTAATACTCCTCAAATGGATAAACCAATGATGATGGGTATGTGTAAACCTTCAATGATGAGTCCGATGATGAGTCCAATGATGAAACAAATGGATATGTGCAAACCATCTCAAATGGATCCAACTTGTAAAACAGGTGATAGTAACAAGGTATCAGATATAGCTAACCAATTAGCTAAAGAATTAGAAGGTTTAGCAAGCAAAACTTCAAATCCTGAATTAAAGAAAGCCTTAACAGATTTAGCAGATGCCTTAAAACAATTAGGTAAAGCTAGTAGTGGAAAAGCGGATGACTCTACTAAAGGCACTGACGCTAACAAAGGTGCTGACGCTAACAAAGGTGCTGATGCTAACAAAGGTGCTGACGCTAACAAAGGTGCTGACGCTAGCAAAGGTGCTGATGCTAGTAAAGCAACAGATCCTTCTAAAGGTAGTGATGATCTTAGTAGCATATTAGATAAAATTAAGTCATTACTTAGCCAATTGGTAGAATTACTTTCTAAGTTAGGTGATTCTAAAGGTAAAGATTCTTCCAAAGGTAATCCAAGCGCTGGTGGTGCTGGAAATGCTGGTGGTGCTGGAAATGCTGGTGGTGCTGGAAATGCTGGTGGTGCTGGAAATGCTGGTGGTGCTGGAAATGCTGGTGGTAGCACTCCAACAGATGGAACAAGTCAAACTGACTTACAATCACTAGCGTCAGAACTACTAAAAGAAATCTCTCAAATAATTGACTTGGTTAAACAACTACTTAGCCAAGGCCAAGGAAATCAACCAAATCCTGGAGCAACAACTAATAACCAAGCTCAAAATCAAGCTATGATGGCTCAAATGTCTGTAATGAAAGCTTAAGTCTTATCTCTCATCCCTCAATATTACTCTCGCAGTAAAAAATTTAAGCAGGTGGTTTAACCCGCCTGCTATTTTTTCATGCTTGTCTTTTACACATCTAATGCATCTACATAATGTTTGATACTTAATCTATAGCTGTATTTTTTGCAAGTTCATCTAATTTTTTTTCCATAGCAAGAACTTTTTCTTTCAAGTTTGGTAGGTTTTGAGTTTGAGCATAAATTTTTTTGAAATCTTCTATAGGTCTTGCAGGTGTTCCCCAAACAGTAAGACCTCGGCGAATAATTTTCCCTGTTGGAATTCCAGCTTGAGCTCCAATAATTGCTCCTGTTTCTATACGAACATGATCAGCTATACCAACTTGTCCCCCAACAATTGCATTATCTTCAATCACTGAACTTCCTGACACTCCAACTTGAGCAGCTAATACACAATTTTTGCCAATCCTTACATTATGAGCAATTTGTACCAAATTATCTATCTTAGTTCCTTCACCAATTATAGTTGAATCTAAAGCTCCACGATCAATTGAAACATTGCTTCCTATTTCCACATCATTTTCAATTAACACATCTCCCACTTGTGGAAATTTGTGATATTTTCCTTGGTGAAAAACATATCCAAACCCATCGCTACCAATAACAGTCCCAGAATGAATTATGACTCGATCTCGAATTTTCACATTATCATAAATTGTTACATTTGAATGAATTACACAATCATTTCCTATTTCTACATTTTCACCTATCACACAATGAATTCCTATTGAGGAATTTTCTCCAACTTTAGTGTTTGCACCAATTACACTATATGACCCAATAGCAATACCTAAAGCAAGCTGAGCACTTTCTGAAATAATTGCTGTAGTGTGAATGCCAGGAATAACTTTAGCTGTAGGGCATATTTTAGATATAATTTTAGCAAAAGCTAATTTAGGTTGATCTACTAAAATAAAGGTTTTTTCTTTGTTTTCATTGAGAGCAATTTTTTTTGATAAAATAATTGCTGAAGCCAAAGAAGATAAAGCACTTGTTAGAAATTTGGTATTTTCAACAAAAACAATATCTCCAAGCTTAGATTTGTCTAAACTACTAACTCCACGAATAAGCAAAGTTTCATCTCCAATAATTTCACCATTAACAAGCTCTGCTAAATGCTTAATTGTATATTCCATAGTTTTTACCTGTATTTGAGAATGTAGTTTAAAACTAGAAAAGCCAGCAAACGCTGGCTTATTCTAAACTTTGTTTATCACTTATTTTAAGTGGATACACTATTAAAGTGTAGGTTGTTTTATATTAATTTTTGTAAATTTCTGGAAAAATTTCGCAAACTTTTTGACTTTATTTGTTTAAAGCCAATAGCTGATCTTTACTCTAACAAAAACTAAATATTAGAGTTAAAAGATTTAGGTGGAGATGCCTAAATAGCGAGGTTATCAGCTTAATAACCCCTCCTTCCGAGACCCCGCTAGAAAATCTAACAAACTAAACTAACTAGCAACTTAATCGGCCAGACCAGCCACCCACTGGCTGCTTAAGCAAGTTCTCCAACCTGCTTAATTAAATCTGGGTTATCAGTTAAAGGGCAATAGTAGCAGATACAACTTGCTACTGTAACTATGTTACTAATCTCTGTAAAGGCCTTACAGTTTTCTCGAAAGCTAAAAAGAACAGATGCCTTTTGGCATTACTTAATATTTGAATCTAGGTGCATAATAGCGCAAAGATTGTTTAAAGTCACTAAAAATTTTTTAAAATTTAGAAAATTTTTATTTTTATATAACTAATTGATAAAACAGGAGTTATATGCTCCATTCGTAAAAATCTAAAAAACTTTATTAACTTTTTCTTTTATTGATAAAGATCTATGAAAACTTTGGGAACCAGTTTAATATTTCAGCGTCTAGACCTTCAAACATCGTTATATAAATCAAATAAAGAGGCAATTCTATGAATGAGCAACCAGGTTTTCAAAGTGAACTTAGACAAACTTACTCTAATCAACCCAACCAAGCATCTTTGTCTCCAAGAACTGATACTTTAGGACAAGCTCAAGAATTTCCTGATCAAAATAATTCACAGTTTTCTCCTGGAAACCAATCACCTACCTATAATCAAAATAATCTTAGTAGTTATGCTAAACAAACTTATCCTCAAGCAATTCAAGAAGAAACTTCTCAAACTCTTAGTACTAATGATTCTGGATGGTCTAGCGAAAGAGTACAATTTACAATAACTAATTGTAGCTTTGCTATTTTTCTAAGTTCAATAGCTGCCGCAATTATGCTCTATAGTAAAACAGCTAGAGAATCTGAAGTCATTGCTATTTTTTTAGGGCAAGCTATTGGAGGACTTGAGATCGGGTTTGCAACAAGTTTAGTACTTTGGCATCATCTAAAATCAGGCAGATCAATGACTAATTCACTAGCTTTAAGTAATCTATTTACTATACTAGTAAATATTCCTATAGGAATGGCTATTGCAAGCTGTCTTTATTATTTATTCTCCTCTGATTCTATGAGTCTAAAAGAGCTTTTAGCAGCACCTTTACGTGTTTTAGAACTCTTTTACTGGGTACCTGTAATATTAATAATACCTGCAATAGTTTGTTGGGGTGCAGAAGCTTTTCTTATAAATCGTTTTTTTGCAACACCTACATTAGCATTTTCTACAACACCTATTGAAATGGAACAAACTTCAAATCTAGCTCCAACTTTTTCTGTTAAGCGTTCAAATACTCCTGCTCGTTGCGATATCTGCCATCAAGATGATATGTTTGTAGTAAAAACAGGGTTTTGTCGACGCTGTCAAAAATATACATTTTAACTATTTTGGCCTAAGTAATTTAGGCCAAAAATCGAAGCCTTTATTTAATGATTTCTCTAGATTGGCAAATTCAACAACCAAAGTACATTCTTTCTTATTACAATTTGTCATTAGAACCTAAAATTGAGCAGTTTTCTTTTCATTATACAATTTACTATCTTGTTTCTGGCTCATTAGAGCTACTTTTTGACAAAACTTCTAAAATCATTAATTCCAGTGAGTTTATCTTTATCTCTCCAACAAAAAGCTACAAAATTTCTAATGCTTCTGGCTATTTGCTAAATATCAAAATTAAAAGGGATTTTCTTAATCAATATAGTTCTAAATTAAATTTGGATTGGCGTGGCGAAGAAATTTTCTTTCTAGAAACTGTTGTAAACAAAGATATTTACTTAGAACAACTTTGTAAACAAATCCTTCAAGAAGCTACAGCTAAATCAATAGGCTATCAGTTAGTGCTAGATGCAATCTTATGTCAAATTTTAATAGATCTATTACGATATAAACTAAAATGTCGTCCCAATCCTCAACTAGAAATTTCTCGTGTAGGAATGGTGGATAGACGTTTAAGAAGAGCAATCGAGTATATATATAATAATTACCATCAAGAACTTACCTTATCAGAAATTGCCGAAGCTGCTTTCTTAAGTGAGTATCACTTCGCTCACTTATTTAAGAAACTTACAGGCATTACACCTAATAATTATTTAGCCATAGTTAGAATTGAACAAGCCAAAAAACTTTTAGCAAATACTGATCAATCAATGGCAACAATTAGTTTAGCTGTAGGTTATTCCAGTCAAAGTCACTTTACAAAAGTATTTCGAACTTTCACAGGGTTAACTCCTGCCAAATACCGAGAACGATTACTTTTATCTCAAGAATAATCTATTCTAGAATTGTGCTCATTTTGGACTCTCGTTTCCTGGGGTTGCGCTCGTTTCACTCGCTAAAACCCCAGGCTAATATATGACTCCATTAAAAAATAATACCAATTTTTCAAATGGCTCTGTTTGAAACAGGAATAGCTATAAAATATAGAGCAACTATATTTTAGATAAACCTAAATTAGCCTGGGGTTTTAGCGAGTGAAACGAGCGCAACCCCAGGAAACAAGTTAGAAATTAAAAGTAGCAGTATTAGAAGTTACTCCATTTACAATTACAACAACAGTATTTTGGCCTTTTTGAAGACCAAGTTTCTTTTTATTACCTTTAAGTTCAATTTTAGTATCAGTTTGACTACTAATGGCTTTACTTACATCTAAATTATTTACTTTAACTACTGCGCCTGAAGTCATAAATCCAGACCCTAAAATAGTCAACACTGGTTTACTAAATGAAGCATTAGTGATCGTAACTCCACCAACAACAGTAACTTGGAAACTAGTTTGAGCAGTCAATCCACCAAAGTTTGTGGCTCTAATTGTAACAGTTCCGCTTTGAGCACCTGTGCCAGGAGCAATTCTTACAACCCCATTTCCATTTCCATTGTCTCTTAATGAAACATATCCTGGTGCAGACACCAAACTTAAGCTCAAGCTTGATTGATTGTCATCCATAGCACTAACTGGTAATTCAATAACTTGGCCTGCGCTAAGCATTTGGTTAGAAATATTAGCAATTGTTGGAGGTTTAATAGCTTGAACAATACTTAGTGCAACTGTTTGACTACGGACTATTTGCCCAGAAGTTGCGGTTACAAGCAGATTAAAGTTTCCTAGTTGAGCATTTGCATCAGCTTTAACAGTCAAAGTAGTTTGAGAGTTTGCTGTAACTGGATTTTGAGAAAAAGCAAATTGCAAATTACTACTAGAAGGATTCAGTGATGTTGCTAGAGAAACTGAGTCTGCAAAACCATTTATTGGGAAAACACTGATGTTAAATGTAGTAGAACCATTTACACTAACACCTCTTGAACTAGGATCAACCAATAAAACAAAATCTGCTGGAGGTCTTGGTGTCACTACTAAACGGATCATTTCCTGACGTGTGATTGCACCACTTTGACCAGTAACTAGAATGTTAAAAACACCTGGAGAAGCGTTGTTAGAAACATTAACTGTTAACTTAGAAGTTTGACCACTGGTAATAGTTGAGGATGATAGGTTTAAGGAAACTCCACTATTAGCTGTAGTTACAGCTGTAGTTAAAGTAATAGGACTATTAAATCCATTTACTGTATTAACTGATATATTAAATTGTGTTGAATCACCAACTTGAACATTTTGAGAAGTAGGTGAAAAAGATAATGAGAAGTCTCCAGCATTTGCATTACCGTTAGCAAGCTTCATCACTCGAAGAGCATTGTTAAAGGTATCTAAAACAAAGAGGTTGCCAAAACTATCAAAAGCTAAGCTGTAAGGACTATTAAGTTTTGCTTGTGAAGCTGAATTACCATCTCCACTAAAACCACTAATACCTGTGCCTGAAATACTAGTGATAACACCTGTTTGAGCATCTACACGGCGAATTCTATTATTTTCTGTATCAGTAATAAAAAGATTTCCATTACTATCTACCACTACATTTTTAGGCAAGTTTAAGCTAGCTGATGTAGCAGGCCCTCCATCTCCACTAAATCCTGCTGTTCCATTTCCTGCTACTGTGCTGATCTTTCCTGAAGTATCTATTTTTCTAACCCTACTGTTGTCACTATCAACAACATATAAATTACCTTTACTGTCTATTGCTAAAGAACGAGGAAAAACAAATTGAGCAGCTAAAGCATCTCCTCCATCTCCACTAAATCCAGGCATTCCTGTTCCAGCAATGGTATTAATTGTTCCTGCTTTTATATCAAGCTTTCGGATACGTCGATTATCAGAATCAGCAATCAAAAGATTTCCATCTTTATCTATAACTAATCCATAAGGAGAGTTTAATTTTGCAGCTAAAGCATCTCCTCCATCTCCACTAAATCCGGCAACTCCTGTTCCAGCAATAATGCTAATGCTGCCAGTTGCTTTATCAATTCTACGAACTATATTCTTAGTAGTATCAGAAATATAGATGCTGTCATCATCTACAGCAATTCCTCTAGGAAAGCGTAAATTAACACTTAGTGCATCAGCTAAAGGAGCTATACCACTTCCACCATCTCCACCATCTCCTCCATCTCCACCATCACCGCCATCACCGCCATCTCCACCATCATCGCCTCCAGCACTATCCCCTGTATCCTCTGTGTAAACACCACCTTCATTATCATCGCTTTCATTAGGATCTATATCATCTGAGCCAGCAACCGTATCTGCTACGGCATTATTAGGATCTATAACTACGATACGATCATTAAATGTATCTGCTATATATATTACTCCATCTTCATCAATAGCCATTGCTTCAGGATAGTCAAATCGAGTATCCATTACACTACCTTTAGCAGTAAAACTACTAGTTCCATTACCTGCTACAGTATTAATAATCCCATCGCTAGTAACCTTACGAACACGATTATTACTACTATCCACAATAAACAAACTACCTAGACCATCTACAGCAATAGCTTTTGGAACATTTAGTGTTGCAGTTGTTGCTTGTCCACCATCTCCACCAAAAGAGAAAACTCCACTTCCTGCAACTGTAGTAATCACTCCTGTTTTTGCATCTACACGGCGAATTCGGCTATTAGAAGAATCCGCAATAAATATATTGCCTGCAACATCTATTTTGAAATCTTGTGGAAGATTTAGCATTGCATTAGTAGCTGCACCGCCATCCCCGCTAAATCCTTTTGTTCCACTTCCAACCACAGTAGTTATTATTTGACTATTAGCATCAACTTTTCGAATTTTGTTGCTTGAAGAAGCTAAAATAAAGATGTTATTTGATGAATCTACAGCAACCACATCTGCTGTTCCAATAGAAGCACTTGTTGCAGGGCCTCCATCTCCATCAACCATTTTTGTACCATTTCCGGCTATGGTAGAAATAATTCCTGTTTTTGCATCTATACGACGAATTCTACTATTTCCACTATCGGCAATGATAATATTGCCAGCACTATCAATAGCTACACTTTGAGGAAACTTCAAAGAAGCCGCTGTAGCCAAACCTCCATCCCCAGCAAAAGTATTTTTTCCATTTCCTGCAACTGTGGTTATGATACCTGTGACTGCATCTACACGACGAATTCGGCTATTTCCAAAATCTGCAATAAATAAGTTACCACCACTATCAATAGCAATACTCTTAGGCAAATTTAAGCTAGCAGCTAACGCTAATGAATTATCTCCGCTAAAACCTCTAATGCCATTCCCTACAATTGTAGTAATCACACCATCAGCATCTACTTTACGTACTCTATGATTATCAGAATCAACTATAAATAAATTTCCAGAGCCATCAACTACAGCATTTTCTGGTCTATTTAAACTAGCATCAGTTGCATTTCCGCCATCACCTAAAAATGGGATACCTCCAGCAAAAGTAGTAATAGCTCCACTAGGTAAGTCTTGGAAAGGATCAGAAATTATCCTGAAAGGCTTTTGTACAACACCGCCACGAGTACGAATTGAAAGAGTTCTAATACCAGGAGCTTCTTGAGCAGGAACAACAAAGCGGATTCTAGTAGCACTTTCTACAATGGCATTAACAACTTTGTCGCCTAACACTACATCACTTTCTGGAGCAAAGTTTTTACCATTAACTACGATTTCTGTATTACCTTGCAAGCGGTCACTATCTTGGCTCATGTTAGTAATTTGCGGAGCACCAATAGTTACCACTTTTACAGCTTCCATATTACTAGCAGCATTAGCATCTAAAACAAAGGTTTGTGTTCCCCGAACAACTACACTAGCAGCTTGTCCAAAACTAACTCCATCTTGTGCTAAAGAAACCATTTGGCGTTGTTTAGGATCATCTGTAATTAACTTTGCCCCCGATTTATCTACTACATAGATATTACCTATACCATCAACGCTAATTGAAGTGGGTTGATTAAATTGGAACTCGCTATCTGCCAATGGAGAAATACCTTCAGCTCTAGTTTTAGCTATTGGGCCAACAGTTATAACTTTTCCGTCCAAAGAAACAGCTCTTACACGATTATTTCCAGTATCAGCAATTAGTAAGACAGGTTGTTGAGAACCACCAAAGAAGCTTGTATTACTAGATTGAATACTTATTGCAGTAGGACGATTAAAAAGTGCTGTACGTCCACTACCATCAGCTTTTCCAGCCATACCTGGTTGACCAGCTAAAAGGCGAACCTGATTTTTATTAAAATCTGCAACATAAATAGCATTATTGCCAGTATCAGCTATATAGACATTACCTCCGCTATCAACCACTATTCCTTGTGGTGAGCTAAAAGCTGCTTGATCAAACGAAGTAACATCACTGTTATTGACTCCCGGACTACCTTTTCCTAAAACAGTCACAACTTGGTTATTGAACCCGATTTTACGAATATTATGATTTAGTGTATCCGTAACATAGGTTCCACCTTGAGGTCGATTATCTATAGCAATTGCTGTGGGCCCAGCAAATAGCGCTTGAGTCCTATCCCCATCAGTATTTCCACGACTACCCATTTTTCCAGCAAAAACTTCTGTTGAACTATTAGAAGAAGTTCTTCTATAGATAACATTTGATGTAGGATCACTTAAGTATATAGCTCCCTGAGTATCAACTTTTGTATCTCCTGGAACTTTAACACCATTACTAGTATTAACTCTGGTTACTATGACGAAAGCAGAAATGCTTTGTCCATTTACCTTGGCTGTTATAGTAGCATAACCACGTTGAACGCCAGATAGCATGCCTGTTTGAGAATCAACAATAGCAACATCAGGGCTATCTGAAGAAAAGTTAACCCCTGTAACTGGCTGTCCAGCACTATTAAGTAAAGTAAGTTGTAGTTGTTTCCCTTCATTAACTACAGGATTGGGATCTTGATTTGGTCCTACTAAAACAAAACCACTAGCTTGTAAAGGTTTTGCAAAAAGAAAACTATATTTGTAATTTTCATAACTAGCTAATAACGCTCTTGAAGAAATAACTAAAGGCACTAACAAAATACAAAGAAATATAACTACACGGCGATATAAGACTTTTTCCATAGGCATTTTGTCCTCATTTACCTAACTACTTGTTAGTATATACAGATATCAACCTAGACATCATATTTATAACACTGTTAAAGTATGTATTAACAAGTTGTGTAGTGCAAGATTGTTAATCAAAAGTTAATAAAATTTTGTTATTTTGTTAACTATAAAATTCTGTTAGATTCATTTTTGTATTTAGAATCATTATGCTTAAGTTAAAATTTAATGCCTAAATAAACTGGTAACTATACTTATGACACATTACCTTCATTTAATATATCTTTTTACTACTATATTTGGTCTTGGGGTAGTAGTCTTAGATTTATTTGGCGTTTTTGTTAACACTGGACATGGAGAAGCCAACACTGGACACATACATGACAGTACTAATACGGCTAGCACACATAGTCATGATTCTGACTCTTCAAACAATAATCATATCCCTATCCTGTCTATTTTAAGATACATAAGGATGTTAATATATTTTTTTGCTGGGTTTGGTCCTCTGGGATTGCTAGCAGAATATAATGGGTTTGGCCTATTAGGAACTTTAGCCTGGTCAATCTTAGCAGGTATCGTTACTACCTCATTAGGACTTTTCTTTTTCCGATTTCAACAAAAAGATTTAGATTCTAGTATACGCACTGAAGATCTTTTTCTAGGACAAGCTCAAGTAATTGTCCCTATTTCTAATGGTAATATGGGAAAAGTACGCATCTTAATTGGACAATCTGTGGCAGAAAGATATGCATTAGCAGAAAATGCTACGGATTCCTTTCCTAAAGACGCAATAGTGCAAGTAATACAAGTCACAGACGAGTATGTCTACGTTCGTCCCACTATAAACAACAATCTAGAAAATAATATCGCTAGATCAAAACCAATATCTCAATTACAAAAATAACGATTTATTTTCACATATTGGCTTACTACAAAATAACTCTAGGAGGAAAGTCTTAATGGATTTAGTCTTAGCACTAAACTTTGACTTAAGCAGTAGCTCCCTACTATTATCTTTTTTTCAATTAGATAGCAGTGTATTTATCTTTGGAGCAGCAGCAGCGGTAGTAGTATTTTTTACGGTTGTTAACCTACTACAAAACATTATTCGCGTTTGTCCACCTAATCAAGTATTAGTAATAACTGGAACAACAACAGTTATTAATGGTAAAGAATATGGATTTCGTATTCAAAAAGGTGGTTGGACATATGTACTCCCTTATTTTCAAAGTGCACAAACTTTAGATCTAGGTATTTTACCAATAAATGTAAAAATAGAAGGTGTAAATTCTGCTAATGGTATTACAGTTGGAGCAGATGCTACAGCTTGTGTTTGTGTTGATGATAGAGATGAAGCCCTTGTCTACTCAGCAGTTGAGCGCCTAATGGGTAAATCACGTCGCCAAATTCAAGAACAGATTCAACAAACAATGGTTGGTAACTTTAGAGGTGCATTAAATAAAACTACTCCTTTACAAGCAATTGGTATGATGGAAGATCATACAGATGAAAGTAGTGCTAGCAGTATGTTAGTTCGTTCAACTACCGGCACAGCTTTAGCAACCGTTGAACAACCAGGAGAACGAGCACACTTTAGAGGTGAATTACTTAAAGATAGTAGTCAAGATTTAAGTACTTTTGGAATGAGAGTTGTTTCTGTTTCACTTCAAAAAATTTGGGATACTTCTAATTATATTGCTAATTTAGCAAGCAAAACCCTTTCACAAAAGCGGCAAGAAGTAGAAATTCAAGAAGCACGCCTTCGTGCAAGAGCAGAACAAGCAGAATCTGACTCATCACGTCGTCAAATGATTGCTATCAGTCAAGCTAATGAAAAAATCCTAGCTACTCAACAAGAATTAGAAGTTTTTCGTCGAGAGTGTGATGCATCTATTGAGCGCACCCGCTTAGAAGCTGATAGTGCTATTGCTAAAGCAATGAGTGAAGGTGAAAAACTTGTTCAAGAAGCAATGATTGAGTTACAAAAATTAAAAAATGTTTCTCAAGTTACACTTGAAGCTGAAGCTCGCAAACGAGTGGCTGAAATTCGGGCTGAAGGTGAGAGCGAAGCAATTAGAATTTTCCAAGAATTGCAAAATGATTTGTTAAAGCAAAAAGTTGATCTTATTGCTCAAAATGGAGATACCGCCAAAATTGCCTTATTTGTGCAACAACATTTAGACAAACTATTTGATGCCTATCAACAAAATGTCAAAGGTCTTGGCGTTGATAATTTAATTATAATGGATGAAGAAAAAGGCTTTAATGGTGTAGTTAACCGTGGGCCAGAAGCTCTTGTTGATTTCTTAAAACACTTTGAAGAAGGCTTTGGAATCAATGTGAAAGACCTAATGTCTCTTACCAGTAAAACAGCACCTAAGCAAGGAGAAAAGTAATGACAGGATTTTTTATTGGATTAGTTGTATTAGTTGGCCTTTCACTGTTTGCCCAACTAGTTACCAAAATGAAAATAGTAGGAGCAAATGAATTAGCAGTAATAGCTGGAAAAGGGCCTCAAGGTTTGTCAACAATTAGAGGTGGTCGTGTTTTTGTACTACCTTTAATTCATAGCTTTTATAAAATGGACTTAAGACCTCAAACTACTACTGTTACTGTAGAGTCAGCAATTGCAGAAGGTGTTGTACCTTTGACAGTTGTTGCAACTGTTAGTTTTACTGTTGCTTCATCTCAAACAGGTGTTCAAAATGCTATTCGTAGAATTTTATCTATGACTCAAGATTGGAATGAATTGAGATATATTGCTAACTCAATCATTGAAGGCCATTTGCGAGACTCTATTGCTACTATGACTCCAGAACAAGTAATGACAGATAAAGATATTTTAGTCCAAAATATGATCAGAGTCTGTAAAACAGATTTAGAAGGCATTGGGCTGGAAATCACAGCTATGAATATTGCCGATGTAGAAGATCATCGCTTAGATGGTGTTACTGAACCAGAATTATACATAGCATTACTTAAACGTATTCAAGCAGCTAATGCTGAAACTCAAGCTCGTGAGGCTCAAGCTCTAAGTACAGCAGCATCAAAAGAAGCTAGTGAAGCACAACGAGCAGAAGTTATGGTGCGTAAACTAAATAATGAAAAAGAAGCTCTAGCTACACAAACCCGTGTAAATATTGCTTCTGAAAAGCAAAAAGCTGCTATTGGTGTAGAAAAAGCTAGTCGAGATGCAGAAGCTAAAGTAGCAGGTATTAAAGCCCAAATTGAAGCAGAAATGCGCAAAATCGAAATGTTACAAGCTAAATATCGTGCAGAAATGATAGTTCCTGTTCAAGCAGAAAAAGAGCAAACCATTTTAGTTGCTAAAACTAAAGCTGCTGCAATGCAAGGCCGTGCTCAATCTGAGCTAGATCAACTAAAAAAGACTGTTGAAATCTTACAAACAGGCGGAGATTTAGCTAAACAAGCTTACGTAATAGAAAACTTTGAAAAATTTATGAAACCATTTGCACAAACTCTTTCAATGTTCCCTGTTAAACAAAGTACTGTTATGCTTGGAGCCAATACAAAGCATGATCCTATATCCACAATTCACCCACATCCAATTGAGCAAGAAAAAGCAAGACTTTTACAAGGAGCTTTTGGTTCAGCCGAAACAGCTAAACTTTCCAATGCTGTACAAGCTATTAGTGCAATAAGAACAATAGCTGATAGAGAAGCTGAAGATCTAAAGCTAGACATTTAAAAATTAAAAAGATGGGTAATGAAATATTACCCATCTTTTTTCAATAAGTTATAGTTTATCTACTTTTCTTACTTTAATTTATTCCCTTATATACTACCTACTATTATATCCCTATCTTATCATACCAATACAAATTAAGGTTAATAAAAAGAAAGATCGATTAAACTGGAATAATTTTTGCGTTCGTAAATTTTAAATGAGTTTTTTGGGAAAAACCCCCAATCACCTGTGAGTTTCCTCTATGTTATTGGGTAGCTTTCCATTCCTTAGTAAGTTTTTTGCAGAGTCAGGAGGAAAATATGTACAACAAAATTGATACCAAAGTTTGCCAACAATGTGGCTTTCAGCTAACTCCTGATTCTTATTGTAGTTACTGCAATAAGAGTTTTGCACCCATTAGTAACCCACCTAATTTTGCTCTTCCTGTTAATAATTCACAATGGAACTTAGTTTGTATTAATGGTGCTAATGTTGGAGCAAGTTGCGTACTAAAACAAAATAACCTTATAGGACGTGAGCCAGACAATGATATTTGTATTCTTGATAATCTTTCTTCGCGACATCATGCTGTAATTCAGCAAAATCAAACTGGAATTTATATTCAAGATTTAGGTAGCAGCAATGGAACTTATGTTAATAATGTCCGAATTAGCAACTCTGTTTATCTAAAAGCTGGTGACTTAATTAATATTGGTAACACTCAATTTGTGTTAGAAAATAAAATATCTTCCGCCCAACCAACACTCAAAGCAGATAATTATCTAAAAGTAAATCCTCCAATGGAAGTGAATCAAAACATAGGATATATACCTCACCCTATGCCTAATATACCAATTAACCCTCCAGAAGTAGCAAATAAAGGATTTAATTTTCCAATTCCTCCCTCAGTTCCTTTACCAGCTTATGCACCTATGGTTCCAGCAGGGATCAATCGACCTCCTCAAATGGGTAACCCTCAACGAAAAGTAGCTTTTACATGGTTAGTTATTTCAGGGCTAGGGATTTTAGGTATGACATTACCATTCTTAGCAGATATGGATATGATGAGTAAGGGGTTTGGCATAGTTTTTCTTAGTTTCTTTGCAACTATTATAGGTATAATCACCTCTATAGTATTTTTTGTGCGAGCAAAGACTTTGGATAAACTGCTTTCTGGGCAAGATTTAATAGCTTATTGGACTTATGATCCAAATGAATGGCATCAATATACTGAAACAGAGTTCCAAATTTCTAAGACAGAAAAAGTTCCTCTTTTGATTTTAACCTCTGTGATCTGTTTAGTAGTTGGTGGAGTTTTTGCAATTGCAGATCCAAAAGCTGGGCTTGTAGTTTTTTTAGTAATGCTTGGTTTAATTGCTTTACTAAGCACGATCGTTTTTATTATACCAAGGTTACACCACAGTCATAACCAAAGCAGTGTTGGCTATGCTTATATTGGAAATAGTGGAATTTACTTAAATGGGTACTTTCACAATTGGAATATGTTAGGTGGATCTTTGGATAATATTTCTATACTGGCAGAAAAAATTCCTTTACTAGCGTTTACTTATTCTTACCCTTCTAGAACTGGTAGACAAGAAGAGACTGTCAGAATACCTATTCCACAAGGTCAAATGCCTATGGCAGAAAATATTATTTATCGTCTATCTAAGCAAATTATGGTTTGTTAAAAATGTTTGTTGGTAAGTCAAATATCTAGCTTACCAACAAACACTTATAGAAAATGCCCTAACGTATAATAAGTTTGGGGAACTTTAATTTGGACTTACGCAATCTGTATTCCTTAATACTACTTTATCCTGAAAATAAACTCTAATTAAACACTAGACTTGACATAGATTTAATCTATCGCTATCTTGTTTGTACTAACCAAGCTTGTTAGCTTAAAATATAAAAACATTTTAATAAAATAACTATTAAGTAGCAGTAAGTAGTAAAAATATAATTAATCCTTATCTTAGCTATTTATAGTCAGTTCAGTCATTTATTTACCAAAAATATATGTACTATCTTAAAACTCTGACACATCTAAAAAGGATTTTTCTACGTAATTCTTTGTAGTAGTGTCTATTTTTATAAAGGATTTTGGAGGATTACATGAATCCCAACTTCAGTATAGATAAATTTATGGAGAAGTCGGGTCCATTAGATTTAAGTGGTATCGATTGGTCAAAAGCCAAAACTCAACCTGTATCTAAAGCAGAAATTCGTTGTATTACTTATATGATAGATGTTGAGAGTTATACCATTTCCTATTTAAAAGATTTAGTTAACAGCACAGCTATTAAATATGATTCAGAAATGGCAGAATTTATTACCTGTTGGGCATATGAAGAAGCCTTTCATAGTCGAGCATTAGAAAGATTCTTAAAAGAAGCTGGTATTGAATTGGATCCTAATAGACCTCGTAGTTACCAACGCCCTGAAAGATTTATGGAAACTTTTAAAGATTTAGGAGCAGCTCTTATTTCTCGTCTCATACCTGAATTTAATACTGTTTACCTAACTTGGGGTGCTATTCAAGAAATGACAACTCTAACTGGATATAATAATGTTGCTCGTAAAAGCCGTAATGAAGTTCTAGTAGAAGTGATTCGCAGAATTATGAGAGATGAATCTAGACACTTTGGTTTCTATTATAATAAAGCAATGCAACGACTTAGTGAATCTCCTAAAGCTAGATTCCTAACTTCACTAATGGTAAAAACTTTTTGGTTACCTGTAGGTGCTGGTATCAAAAGTGATGATGATGTAGCTTTTATTACAGCTTATGCTTTTGGAGATGAATCTGGACAAAAAGCTGCTCGCCACATTGACAATACAGTTTCAAAACTTCCAGGTTTAGATTGGTTTAACCGTATGGAATTATATGTACAACAAAGTTGTCAACGTTTAATAGAACAAGCCCCTTGGAAAGAAGCTGAAATATAAAAAAATATTAAAAACTTTTATAACAATAATATAAAAAGTATGAAAAATGAACCTCTTGAACCAATCAAGACTAGTATTTATGTATCAGATGAACAAACTCCTGCTGATCTAGGAGATGTTATAAAATTAGAACATGATAATGGTATATATTTTGGTGAAGTTATAGCTATTGAAACAGGAGACGCAGGTGAAGCTTTGATATTTCGTTATATAAAACCTAAACCAGAGTTTGATTCTGCTCCCTGTTTTAAAATTAAGCGCCCTTTTTCTGAGTAATTTATGATATTTCGTTCAATTATTCTGACTATTGTTCTGGTCTTGTGTTTAAACACTTCTTCACTAGCACAAAATGAAATTATCCATAGTGATGCACAACAATATTTAGAATTTTTGCGCGAAGAACAAGCTGAACTAGATTTCCAAGTACGCCATGGTGAAATTAATCATTCTTTTTACACCCTTGCCTCAAACCGTCTTAAAATCCTTCGTGAATTAATCATTAGCTATGGGCATAATAGTCAAAAAGATAAAATGCCTGAGTATCATGTTGTTCTTGCTAAAGAATTGGAAACTCTTATTCCAGATGGCTTTGCTAAAATCAAAAAGGCTAAACCTAATCAAATAATTGATGAGCGTTGGCTTTTTGTTAAAACTATAACCAAAGGTGAAACTTTTTATATTTTAGAAAGACTTAATAATAGTAGCCTAGAATAATCACATGAAATTATTTATAGTAATATTTATTACACTAGTATTATATTACTGCTTACATTTTATTAGTGTTACTACTCAAGACAAAAGAGTTATTATAAGTAATGTAGTGAACCAATCGCCTAATTCCAATTTAACTTATACTTTAGTACCACAAAAAGAGTTACAAGAAGAACTCTGTAGTGTTCCATTAGATAATCAAGAAAGAGAAGCTTTTATGGCTAAACTCTTTATACAAGCTGGAGCAAAACCTGAACAAATACAAAAACAAGCTCTTGAAATTTCTGAAAACCCCTTTCACAACATTTATCTTGTAAAAAAGGGAAAAACCAATAATGTAATTGTAGTTGGAGGACATATAGATCATGTTTCTGTTGGTCACGGGATAATAGATGATTGGTCAGGTGCTTGTCTTGTAACTAACATTTTCCAAGCAATTAAAGATGTCCCAACATCACATACTATTGTATTTATTGGTTTTGCTGGTGAAGAAAAAGGGCTATTAGAGTCTAAAGCCTACGTGCGTTCTCTAACTGAAGAAGCAAAAACTCACCACAAAGCTATGATTAACTTAGAATGTCTTGGAGCAGGAGAATCATTAATTTGGGTTAATGGCTCAGATAAAGATCTAGTAAATACGGCTCATAACATAGCTGAAAAAGAAAAACTCCCTTTGTTTGATCATATTTTGCAGAATGTAGGAGCAGACTCTAATTCATTTCGTGAAGCTAAAATTCCAGCAATTACATTAGATGGATTACCTGAAAATAAATTTTCTTTCATCCATTCTGCTAATGATAAATGTGAAAATGTAAATCAAGACTTTTATTACAATTCTTATAGATTAGTTGTAAACTATTTATTAGAATTAGATAATTCTCTCTCTTTAAATAAAAATGAACAACCAAAATAATAATTCAGAAGATATGTTAGCTTTGATTTTAGCTATACGTAACCAGTTAGAATTTTATCAAGAGTTAGGTTTAACTCTTATTGGCAACAATAAAAATGCCACTTCACAAAATATTTTAAATGTTGAGTCAGAAACTATGTCAAAGAAAAGCTCTCAATCAGAAGATCAATTATCTTTGTTTGATATTGGTGGAAATCCTCAAAAACCTAAAACCATTATTTCTAGCAAAAAATCTCTTGGAAAAGAAACCCTTGCAGCCATCCGTGCTGAGACAGGACATTGTTGTCAGCTTTGTGATCAAGCAACTCAAGTAGTATTTGGTGAAGGTAATCCAACAGCAGAACTAATGTTTATTGGAGAAGCTCCAGGAGCAGAAGAAGATGCCACAGGCCGTCCATTTGTTGGTCAAGCAGGAAAACTACTAGACAAAATAATTGCAGCTATTGGATTTAAGCGTGAAGACGTTTATATAACAAATGTTGTTAAATGTCGTCCACCTAACAACCGCAAACCAACATCCGATGAAATGCAAGCCTGTGAGCCTTTTTTATTTAATGAAATAGAAATAATTAAACCTAAATTAATTGTTACATTAGGTGCAACTCCTTTAACTTGTCTAATTGGAACTAAAGAAGGTATTACTAAAACAAGAGGCCAGTTTCACTATTTTCAAGGCATTCCTGTAATGCCTACTTTTCACCCAGCTTTTCTTCTGCGTGTTCCTGAGCGAAAGCGAGAAGTTTGGGAAGATATGAAACAGGTAATGGCTAAATTAGAGGAGATTAGAAAAACCAGTTAATAAAGTTTTTTGTAAATAAAGATGATAATTGTAGATAAAAAAGAAGGATTTAAAAGTGGAAAATCCGGCGACTACCTACTTTCCCACCTCCCTGCGAAGGCAGTATAATCGGCTCCAGAGGGCTTAACTTCCGTGTTCGGGATGGGAACGGGTGTGGCCCCTCCGATAG
>JBDIBI010000002.1:0-644995 GCA_039812885.1 Blastocatellia bacterium | reverse complement strand
CAAATTCAAAGATGGACTATTTCAATAAACCCCAGGTTGCGCTTCGCTAAAACCTGGGGCTAATATGGGTTAAGCAATTACAAATTTGGTCTATATTTTATACCTAACCCATGCAAGCGCATTTATTTTATAGGGTTGCATCACATTGCTCTAAATTCAAAATACGCTCTTTTAGTCCCCAGGTTGCGCTTCGCTAAAACCTGGGGCTAATGTATTATTTTGGTTAAAATAGATTTTAATTATTGAAATAGCTCAAATTTCAACGTGCTCAACCCATATTAGCCTGGGGTTGAGCGAACAACGTGAGCGATTACCCCAGGAGAGGGAAAATGAGTCAATTTAAGGTGGCAATAGTTGGGAGTGGGTTTGCCGGTCTAGGTACAGCAATACGCCTTAAGCAAGAAGGAATAGATGATTTTGTGATTTTTGAACGTGCTCAAGATGTTGGGGGAACTTGGCGTGATAATAGTTACCCTGGTTGTGCTTGTGATGTTGAATCACACCTTTATTCATTTTCTTTTGCTCCTAATCCTAATTGGAGCAGAATGTTTTCACCGCAACCTGAAATTTGGGCTTATTTACAACGTTGTGCAAGTGAGTATGGTATTACTCCTAATATTCGTTTTGGACATGAAGTTCTTAAGGTAGTTTGGAATGACTCATCAAAATATTGGGAAATAGAGACTTCTCAAGGTAGTTATAGTGCAGATATTTTAGTTGCAGGCGTTGGATCTTTATGTGAGCCGATGATTCCTGAACTTCCAGGCATTGAAAATTTTCAAGGAGAAAAATTTCATTCTGCTAGATGGAATCATAACTATGATCTAACTGGGAGAAATGTTGCTGTAATTGGGACTGGAGCTTCAGCTATTCAATTTGTACCAGCAATTCAACCTAAAGTAGGTAAACTGAATCTTTTCCAAAGAACTCCACCTTGGATAATTCCTCGTCAAGATCGAGTGATAACAGAGTTAGAGCATGAGTTATTTAGAAAATTTCCTATAACTCAAAAGCTTATGCGTGCAATGATTTATCTAATTAGGGAATTTTATGTTTTTTACTTTCGTAATCCCCGATTTATGTTGATGAATAAACACATTGCTACAAGACATTTAGAAAGATCTGTTGCTGATCCTAAGCTAAGAGCAAAACTTACACCAAACTATATAGTTGGTTGCAAACGTATTTTGATTTCTAATGATTATTTTCCATCACTGACAAAACCTAATGTAGAAGTTATAACAGAACATATTAAAGAAGTACACCCACATTCAATTGTAACGGATGATGGAGTTGAACACCCAATAGATGCAATTATTTATGGAACGGGTTTTCATGTAACAGATATTCCTTTTGCCAAAATACTTCATGGTAAAGATGGACGTACGTTAGAAGAGTCTTGGCAAGGCAGTCCCAAAGCATACTTAGGGACTACTGTGTCAGGGTTTCCAAATTTCTTTATTTTACTTGGCCCCAATACGGGATTAGGTCATAGTTCTGTAGTATTTATGATAGAAAGTCAAATAGCACATGTAATTAATGCAATACGTTATATGAGCAAAAATAACGTTGCTACAATAGAGCCTAAGCTAGAAGCTCAAACAGAATTTATCAAAGATGTAGATAGAAGAATGGTAGGAACTGTTTGGACATCAGGAGGTTGTGCTAGTTGGTATTTGGATAAAAAAGGCCGTAATTCAACACTTTGGCCAGGGTTTACATGGCAATTTAAGCAACGTACAAGGAAATTTAACCCCATAGAGTATTTAATAAGTTTCCAGAATTAAGATTTTATGTTTTCTTTGATTTTTTACTTAAAAAATCTAGCAAAACAGATGTTTGTTTGCTTAAAGATAAGCTAAAATTACTGGGTTATCCTACAACAAATTAGTTGTGAATACTTGTAAAACATATATTTTAGGAGAAGTCTAATGAAAAAAAGATGGAGTTGGTTCCTTTATACTTTCCTTATAGCATTATTAGTAACTAATTTATTTAACTATAAGGCTACTATAACTTCTGCAAATAATTCACCAACAATTCAAAAAGTACGTTTTAAGAAAGCTCCTGACCAAATGTGGGTAAGATATGAAGATGAGCAAGGAAGAATTGGTTGTCGTGATGCTACAACAGAAGAAGTTGCACTTTTTTCTGAATATAAGGCTCCACAACAAGAAATGCACCAAATCAATCATTTAGAAATGTTGGCAGAAGGTGGAATTGCTCCAAAATCTGATACTGGCTTAACAATAATCTTACGTGGTACTTCACAACTTGATGGATTTCCTGATGCAAAAAACGCTTTTGTAAAAGCTGCTGCTCGTTGGGAAGCAATAATTAAATCTCCAATAACAGTTGTTGTTGATGTAGATTATGGCCCTACTAGATTTGGTACACCTTATCCAAATGGAGTAATAGGTTCAACTAACTCTCAAAGACTAGGTGGTAGTAATCTTTATGATGCTATAAGAATAGCTTTAATGATGGGTGCTTCTAGTCAACAAGAACAAAATCTTTATAACTCTTTGCCAGCAGGCTCACTACCAACAGATCTTGGAGCAGTAAAGGCTATTGTAAACCCATCAGCAACACTTAGAGCATTGCAATTAATTGATTCTGTTGCTGATCCCACAAAAGAGATGTCAAACTTTGGCCCACCTCCTTCAATAGGCTTTAGTTCAGCTTTTAGTTATGATTTTAACCCAGATGATGGAATTGACTCAGATAAAACAGACTTTGATGGTGTAGCTGCACATGAGATCGGTCACTTGTTAGGTTTTACTTCTAATGTTGGAGCAAAAGAATTGTCTCCTAGTAGTAATGCTGCTGCATCAATTTGGGATCTTTTTAGATTTCGTCCAGATGTAACTAGTCAAACATTTACTAGTGCTTCCAGAATACTTTCTTCAGGTGGTGACCAAGTATATTTTACAGGTAATTCACAGCTAATGCTCTCTACAGGCCGTCCAGATGGTTCAGGTGGTGACAGAGCTCAATCTAGCCACTGGAAAGCAAAAGAACTTAATGGAAATGTACAAATTGGAATTATGGATCCATTTGGTCGAAGAGGTCAACGTGATGCAATTACCCAAAATGATATTGATGCAATAAATAGTTTTGGCTATCAAGTAGCTTCTGATTCAGCTCCAGCTACAGATTTTTCTCTTTCATTCCCTCAAAATCCTCTTACCTTACAACGTGGAAAGACAGGCCAATTTGTTGTTAATGTTGATAGAATAGGCGGCTTTGATGGTACAGTTATGGTGGCTCCAGATACCAGTGTGTTAACTAACTTAAAAATTAAGCTAAAAAGCACTAGCACACAATCAACTAGCGGAAATATGGTTTCATTTGATTTTAAGGTTAAAAAACCTGCTCCTACAGGAAGTCAACAAGTTGTATTTACTGGTAAAGACTCTATGGGTAGAATACGTCAGTCAACACTTAGTATAGTAATTAACTAAGCTAACATATTGATCTAGAGTTAATAGAAGTTCTGAAAAATAACCCAAGTTGTAGCTTGGGTTATTTTTTTATAAGTGTAAAATATTGTGATCAGATAGATTTAAGTCACAATTGTTATAGATTAAATTAATAAACTGATAACCGTAGCGAGCTAAAAAGTAGTAATGGTTTAGTTCGCGCTCTTGAAGGTTTTTATTAGGATAAAGCAAAGTAAAAGTACGCTCAACTTGCCTCATAAAGGTTTCTTCTCTTTTGGCGCTATTGTTAATAAAACGGGTTTTAAGATTAGTGATTTGGTAGAAAATCTTTTCCTTACCACCTTTTAAAGCTTCAGCTAAGGTTGGATCTATTTTGGTTAAAGATTCTTGAAGTTTATCTAATTGATTTTGAAAGAGTTGTTCTGTTTCAGAAAATATATTTAATGTACCTTGGTCTAAAGTGTTTTCTATTACTCTTCTTTTGGCACTATCAACATTAGAAAATAGCTCTGAGAGAGCTAAACCCCATTTTTCCAATAAATTATTTTCTCTATTAGGAACAATTGTGAAAGCTGTACGAGGAATAATAAGAGGAAATTCAACAGGAAATAATGGGTAAATTGCACTAATTTGTGCAAAATAGGCTACTTCTGCTGGCCCTCCTACATAGGCTAGCGTTGGCAATAAATAATCTTGAACAATAGGTCGTAAAATAACATTAGGACTAAAACTAGATGGATCTTGATGAAGTTTTTCTAGAAGCTCTGCACTAGTTTTTTTCTTATCAGTGTGTTTTAGTGTAAAGCATTTGTTTTGATGAGTTAATGCTGTCCGGTTTCCATCTTCTAGAATAAAAAATGGAGACATATCTAAACTAGTATGAACTTGGGCATGATAATTTGAAGATTCAAGTTGCTGGCTGCGATTTACTAAGATTTGAGCTATTTCTTCGGTGTTTGTAATAGCTTTTTCAAAAATTGGGGAAGCGATTTGTTTTAAATGTTTATCTTGTGGATCTAGTAAAATTACTCCATAAGGTGCGAAAAGCTTAGCTAAAAGACAAGCAAAAGCATTAGCAAAACCTTTATTTGAACTATAACAATTACGTAAGTCAGTTTCTAGCTGTGTTATATACTCTGATTGAGGTAAGCAAGCAAAAAGCTGAGTTAGATCATTAGATATAGTTTCTGCTATGGTTAAATTGCCTACAGGAACTTGCCCTATATTGCCTTGAGGGCTATGTTCAATGGTAGTTAATAAGCCTTCACGGTTAATAGTTTTTATATGTGAAACTTCTTGATAGTCATGATCTTCACTAGCAACCCAAAAAACAGGAACAACTGACAACCCTTCTTTAGATAGTTCATCACTTATTTTAATTGCTGTAAGTGCTTTATAAATAGTAAAAAGTGGCCCGCCAAAAAGTCCAGCTTGTTGTCCTGTGATAATTGCAACAGTATTAGGATTTTTTAGTAATTCTATGTTTTGAAAGGTTTTTTCTGATGAACCATAGATTTTATTTTGTTCTATTAGAGCAGTTGCTACTAAATCTCGTTGATAGGATCGTCTGATAATACGGTCAATATTTTGAGAAAGGTTTTTAAGTAAACTTTTAGAAGAATCAAGGAGATTAGATGAGGGATCTAGAGATTGGTAAAAGCGGCTAATTTGTTGTGTATCATAGAGATAATCTAAGAACAGCTTAGAACTGCCAGGGATTTCTTTAAATGGTAATTTAGCTAGGTGTGTTTGTATAGCTGGTAAGTTTGGAGAATTCACATTAAGTCCTTTTGAGCCTAAATTTTATTGCTTAAACAACAACTAATGGTTACTTAACGAAGTTAATTAGTCTAGAGTTTCCAATAATGTTCTAATTGCAGTTTGGGCATTTGAATCAGGCATAAGCAATGGTTCACGAACACTACCACCAGAGTAGCCTAACAAATCCATTGCATATTTCATTCCACCTATACCATAACGACTAGCTATTTGTTCAGACAAGGATAGTAGCTTTAATTGGTTTTTACGAGCTTTGTCAAAATCTTTATTTTGTACAGCTTGGAAAATCTCATAACAAAGAGTTGGAACAAAATTTCCTACTGCCAAAATTGCACCTTTAGCACCAATACTTAAGGCAGGGTAAAGAATAGGAGCGCTACCTGTTAACACCATAAAATCAGGGCTAACAAGGCTAATTGTTTGTGTTAAGGCTTTCATATCTCCGGAACTATCTTTAATTCCAACAATATTTGGGTGTTTAGATAGTTTCCCTATAAGTTCAGGGCTTAAGGTCAACCCAGTAAATTGTGGAACACTATAAAGAAGCACAGGTATAGTACTAGCGTCAGCTACTGTATGATAATACTTAGTAAGAGCAGCTTCGGTCATTGAGCTTTTGAAATAATGTGGGGTAACTACTAAAGCAAAATCTGCACCACAGTCAGTTGCAAGCTTAGTAAAATCAATAGTTGCGCTAGTTGAATGAAGACCAGTTCCAACAATCATTGGCATATTTGATGGAATAGACTCACGAGCAACACTTAAAACTTCAAGTTTCTCTTTTTCTTCCAAGTGAACAACTTCACCTGTTGAGCCAAGGACTAAATAACCAGCTAGTCCAGAACTATTCCAACGATTAAAATTTGTTTTTAATGATTTAGTATCTAATTCTCCGGTTGAAGAGAAAGGAGTAACAATAGCGCTAAAGATTCCAGTAAGTGTTTTCATGTTTTTCTAAGTCATTGATTAAATAAAATTTTTAATAAAAGCTAATATAAAACAACAGCAAAAGCAAGAAATTGACCTAAGTTTGTTAGAAGCTAGCATCATCAAAACAAATTTTTAAGCCTAATAATTTCAGGAATGATTTTGCGGCTTGTTCTAGAGTTATGAAAAACTTCGTCTTAAGATTGCTCAAAAGAGATAAGAATTTTTCTAGAAGGGAAATCCTTGTGAGCGATAACAAAGAACATAAATTTACTAATCGGCTAATTAATGAAACTAGTCCTTATTTGCTTCAACATGCTCATAATCCTGTAGATTGGTATCCTTGGACAACAGAAGCTTTTGAAAAAGCTAAGGTAGAAGATAAACCAGTACTGCTTTCAATAGGTTATTCAGCTTGTCATTGGTGTCATGTGATGGAGCGAGAATCCTTTGAAAATGAAAACATTGCTAAGTTAATGAATGATAATTTTGTTTGTGTAAAAGTAGACCGTGAAGAGCGTCCAGACTTAGACCATATCTATATGAGCGCTGTACAGTTAATGACTCGTCATGGTGGTTGGCCTATGACAGTTTTTCTTTTTCCTGATGGTAGACCTTTTTTTGGCGGCACATATTTCCCTCCACATGATAAGTATAATATGCCAGGATTTCCTAGAATTTTAATTGCTATTTCAGAAGCTTATAAAAGTCCTGTAGAGCGTCAAAGACTTGAACAAGCTGGACATGAGCTTGTAGAAGAAATAAGCTCAATGAATAATTTTGCTCTTTCTCCTGAATTACTATCTAGCGATATTTTACGTAAGGCATATCATAATTTAGCAAGTGGTTATGATAGTCGTAATGGTGGTTTTAGTCGTGCTCCTAAATTTCCTCAACCAATGAATTTAAGCTTTTTACTACGTATTTATGGGCGTACTGGAGATCGTGAAGCATTAGAAATGGTAGAAAATACCTTAGATCATATGGCAAGAGGTGGGATTTATGATCATTTAGCAGGAGGCTTTGCACGCTATTCTACTGATGAAAAATGGTTAGTTCCTCACTTTGAAAAAATGCTCTATGATAATGCTTTACTTAGTCAAGTTTACTTACAAGCTTATCAAGCAACAAGAAAAGATTATTACCGTCAGATAACAGAAGAAATTCTAGATTGGGTACTTTCTGAAATGACTGATGAAAGTGGAGGTTTTTACTCAACGCTAGATGCTGATAGTGAAGCAGAAGAAGGAAAATTCTATATTTGGGATAAGAAGGAAATAGAAGAAATACTTGGTTCTCAAGCAAATCCTTTTATTGAATTTTATGGTGTTACTGAAGATGGTAATTTTGAAGAAAGAAATATACTTTTTATTGATTCACCTGTTACAGAAATGGAAGCTAAGGTAGCTAAACTACATAACCTTTCTGTAGCGGAACTTCGTGAAAGTCTTGCAAGTAGCCGTAAAAAATTGCGAGAAGCTCGTGCTAAAAGAGTTTGGCCAGGACGAGATGATAAAGTGTTAACGGCTTGGACTGCAATGATGATTAAGTCCTTTGCTCAAGCTGCTAGAGTATTAAATCGACAGGATTACCTAGTAGCTGCTACTAAAGCCACAGAGTTTCTTTTAACTGTTAATCGCAAGGATGGAAAATTACTTCGTAGTTATAAGAGTGGTCAAGCTAAATTTAATGCTTATCAAGAGGATTATGCTTATTTGATAGATGCTTTGATTTCTTTATATGAAGCTACTTTTCAAACTAAGTGGATTTTAGAAGCTCGCTGCTTGGCAGATTTAATGATTAAAAAGTTTTGGGATCAAGAAGAAGGAGGATTTTTCTTTACTAGTGATGATCATGAACACCTAATTACACGCAGTAAGGAATATAGCGATAATGCAACTCCTTCAGGAAATTCTATAGCAGTAGATGCCTTACTAAAACTTAAGCATATTTTTAATGATGATCAATATGAACGTATTGCAGTAAAAGTTTTGCACATGCTTAGCAAAGCACTAGAAAAATTCCCAGGCGGATTTGGTCATATGTTAGGCGCTTTAGATTTTCATCTAGCTCAAGTAAAAGAAATAGCCGTTATAGGTTCTCTTGAAAGCCTAGATACCAAAGAGTTACTAGATGTAATTTACCAAACTTACTTACCAAATAAAGTTGTGGCACTAGCTGAGCCAAGCGATCAAGTGGCTAGTGAAGCTATATCATTGCTTGCTAATCGTGGCATGATAGAGGGTAAAGCTACTGCTTATGTATGTGAGAATTTTACTTGTAAACAGCCTATAACAAGGGCAAGTGAGCTATCAATAGAGTTAAATTTTGGTAGAAGTTAATATATGTTTACAATCAAGCATTTTAATGAACTTTACTCATTACTTTCTGAAGATATTGTTAGTGAGGATTGTGGCTTAAAGTGTGATAAATACTGCTGTAGGGCAGAGAACACAATAAAGTATTTGCTTCCAGGGGAAGACGAGTATTTTATAAAAGCTTCCCCTAATAACTTTCAGTTTGTTGAATATTATTTATTTACTAGTTATAGGGCTAAAGATCAAATTTGCTCTTGTACAAGGGAGTTGCGGCCATTTTGCTGCCGAATTTTTCCTTTTAGACCTGTGATAGATTTAACTTCTTATAAAGTAGTAGGTTTATCTAAGGTAAAAGCAGAAGGTTTTGATAAATATTGTTGGATAAATCAAGTTAGGCAAGAGTGGCAAAATAAGGCTATAGAGGCTTGGCAAAAGGTTCTTTCTGATATAGATAATTTACAATTTTATGCCCGTTATTTTTTGTTTTTGGAACAAGCAAAAGAAAACTTTGCTTGTTCTACAACATCGCTGCTTGTAGAAGTTAATAAGAAACTTTCTAGCCTGAATCTCTCTAAACAATGGGAATTAGCTAATAATTTTTTTAATAGAGAAAATTTTATCTAAATATAATATTTATTCAGATTTTTGAATTTAAAATTCAATTTTTTGGCGCTTTAACAAAATTTTGGTAAATCACTATAAATAGAATAGCTGTAATGTCTATTAATAAAGACTTTAAGCTGATCCTAAAAATTCATCAGT
Organism: Blastocatellia bacterium; assembly: GCA_039812885.1. Lineage (GTDB taxonomy): Bacteria > Acidobacteriota > Blastocatellia > Chloracidobacteriales > JADJPF01 > JADJPF01. The sequence continues at coordinate 635,766 of JBDIBI010000002.1, read as the reverse complement.
CTTGGCACTGAAATTGCCTTAATAAAATCAACAAAACAAGAAATTTCTTATAGGAATTTATTGGTCTAAAGAGATTTTTTTTTATAAATATTTTTGCTACTATTGAGTATTTTCAAAATAGTAGCTACTTAGAGTAGTGAATTCAAATACTAGATTTACACAAAAATACTTAAAATTTTCTAATTTGTAATCAAAGGTCTATGAACCCAATAGACTTAAATCTATTTATATAAACATAAGTAATTGTCTATAAGACATGAGCTTATCTAGGGAATTAGATCCGAAAAGGGAGGAATTTATAATGAAAGAGAAAACACTAGTTAAGTCCCTATTTTTAGCTTTGGCCTTAACTATGTTTGGAGGCACTGCTCCAGATGGAATGGTTGCTCCAGTCATGGCTCAACAAGTAACAGGTACAATTAGCGGCACAGTAACAGACGAGCAAGGTGCAATAATCCCAGGTGCTCAAGTTGTTGCTAAAAATACAGGAACTGGCGCTGAAATAACCACAAAAACTAATGAAAATGGTGTTTACCGTATACCAAGTCTTGTTCCTGGAGCTTATGTAGTAACTATTACTGCAGATGGTTTCAAGAAAGTTGAAAATGCTGGTATAGATGTTAAATTAGGTGTTACAACTGGAGTTGATGTTACTTTACAAGTTGGTGCTTCTACAGACATCGTAGAAGTTACCGGTGGTGAAGTTCTTATTGAAAGAGATACATCCCAGATTTCTGCTAACTATGATGCTCGTAAAGTAGTTGATCTTCCAAATAACATTGCTGGTGGTGGTGTTGACGCTGTAGCTTTCTTAACTCCAGGTGTTGTTAGTACTGGTGATGCTGGCTTTGGAAACACTAACGGTGGTAGCTTCTCAGTTAACGGTGGTCGTGGCCGTTCAAATAACTTTAGCATTGATGGTCAAGATAACAATGACATCTCTGTTACAGGCCCTGCTGTAGGTATTGACAATGCTGATATCGTTCAAGAATTCCAAATTGTTACCAACAACTTTTCAGCTGAATATGGTCAAGCTGGTAGCGCAGTTATAAACATTGTTACCAAAGGTGGATCAAATGAATATCATGGAACACTTTCCTACTTCCACCAAGACCAAAAGAATTTTGGAACATTAACTGTTCAAGAAAGAGCCTCTGGTCAAAAAGAAGCTCCATTCTTCCTTGACAATACTGCTGGTGCTACTTTAGGTGGCAAAATTATCAAAGACAAACTCTTTTTCTATACCTCCTATCAAGGAATCCGTATAGCTCAAAGCAATTTCTTGCAATCTACTGCTAGTGGTTTAACATTAACTCCAAACGGTATTGCAACTGCATTACAAGTTGTTAGTCCAGCAATTGCTAATGTTATTAAGCAAGGTTTCCCATTATCTATTCCTCTAGGAAATCCAAGCATTAGACCAGATATTCCTACAAGAATGGTAACTGTAAATATTGGTGGTAAACCAACTCCACTAGAGTTTGGTGCTATTCAACGTAATTTCTCTTCACCTTTTGAAGAGAATCTTACTACAGCACGTTTAGATTATAATGCTACCAGCAAACTACGTGTTTTTGGTCGCTATCTATATCAAAAATCTGAGTCAGGTTCTGCTTTAGCTGGTATCAATGGATTTTCTGGTGATACTCCATCACGCAGCCAACAACTTGGTGTTACTGCTATTTATCAAGTTTCTCCACGTGCTACTAATGAATTCCGTTTTAACTATAGCCGCTTAAGAGTAAGCTTTGGTGGTGGTAGTGCTTCAAATATTCCAGATCAAGGAAATGCTGATAAAGCATTTGGTTTCTTTAATTTACCTTCTGGTTTTATTGATGTTGGTCCAGCTACTAACTTACCACAAGGTCGTATTAATGATAACTACCAGTTCTTAGATAATTTCTCTATCACACTTGGTAAACACTCTTTGAAAGCTGGTGCTGACCTCAAACGTCGTTTAACAGATTCTAGCTTCTTACCAAACCAAAATGGTACATTTAACTTTAGCAGTTTAGGTAGTTTCTTTAACAATACTCCTACTTCTGTTACCATTGCTATTGGTCCAAATAAACTTAACTTTACAGAGTTTGACCAAGCTTACTACTTTGAGGATGCTTTCCGTATCAAAGATAACTTAACTCTTACTTTAGGTGTTCGTTATGAAAATAGCGGTCAACCAATCAATATTTTGAACGAAATCACTCTAGCAAGAGAAAGCGATCCTACTACAGCAATCTTTAATAAGAATGTTCCTTTAAGTGCTCGTGTTTTCCCAGCAATTGACACAGATAACAACAACTTTGCTCCTCGTATAGGAATTGCTTACACCCCACGTTTTAGCTCTAAATTAGCTAAGACAATTTTGGGTGACAATAAGACAGTTATTCGTGGTGGTTATGGTATTTCTTATGACTTAACCTTCTACAATATCTTGTTAAACTCTGCTACTGCTGCTCCTGCAGTGTTCTCTACTACATTTGCTGGTACAGCTGGCTTAATTCCAACCGATCCAACCGGTCCTGGAATCCGTGGTGCTGTAACAAGATTAATTCCAGTTGGTACTGCTGATCCACGTTTACTCAACAGAACAACAGTTTCCAATGATTTCCACAGCCCATATACACAACAATTCTCTTTTGGTATTCAACGTCAATTCAAGAATGACACAGTAGTTGAAGCTAGATATGTTGGAACACGTGGTGTAGGGTTATTCCAATCTGTTAACGCTAACCCATTGGTTTCTACACTATTCCAAGACTTCCCACAATTTTTACCTGCTGGTGTTAGACCTTCACCATCAGCTTCTGCAGCAGCTAATGGTCGTTTAGTTGCAGGTCAAGGCCCAGAACGTAGCCGTATTAATGGTGCTTCTTCCATTTACCATGGCTTACAAACACGTTTTGATACTCGTATCAAGAGCTTGATCGTTGGTGCTTCTTATACCTTCTCCAAGCAAATTGATAATGCTTCTGAAATCTTTGGTACATTTGGTGGTGGCGGTACAATCGCATTCTCACAAAATCCATTTGATACAACTAGAGGCGAGCGCTCTTTAGGTGCATATGACTTTAGACATGTGTTCTCAACTAACTTTATCTATGAAATCCCATCTATTCCAGCACTTCGTGGTAATAAGTTAGCTCAAAAATTATTGAGTGGATATCAAATTTCTGGTACTTTCCGTGCTAACACTGCTCAGAAATTTACCCCAACTCAATTCTTCTTTGGTTCACCATATGTTGATGCTAGATTCTCAGCAGCTTTCAACAGCGGTGTAGAATTTGTACGTCCATTCTTGGGCAACCCAAATGCACCTGCTAGCTCAGTAGCTATTGATAATGATACAGCAGCTAATTTCTTTGGTGTTGCAACTCCATCTCCAACAGGATTTTACTTGCTCAACACCCTTAATAGCTCTCCAAATGTTGCACCAAAAGCTGTTACTTTAGATCAAGTACGTTACATTGCTAATACCCCAACCACAGCTTTATTGTTTGGTTCTCCATATGGCAACGTTGCTCGTAACTCTGCTAAAGGTGAACCTCTATATCTTGGTAACTTCTCATTCTTCAAGAACACCAAGCTTACAGAGCGTATAAACTTACAATTCCGCGCAGATATGTTTAACGTATTTAACCATCCAAATCTAGGAACTCCAGACGTATTTATTGATGACGCTGGTAATGGATTTGCTGATAAAGCTTTCAGTGATTCTGGTCGCAGAACCGTTGAATTTGGTTTGAAACTAATCTTCTAAACTTTATCTATTCCTAATGTTTTTCAATAACCCAGTCATTTGACTGGGTTATTTTTTTAGAAATACCATTGCATATCTTCTTGAAGAGTGCCACAATAAGCACACTACCACCCTTTTATTCCCCATCAGGAGAACCTTATGAGATTAAGTAAATATTCTATTAGTTTTGCTTTACTCGTATGTGGATTAGTTATACCTACTTATGCACAAACCCGTCCAGTGCCTCCACCAAGAGGAGTTGCTCCAAATCGTGCAGAAACAGAAAGAAATAGTATTGCTAATCAAAGACGTCAACTAAATATGTTAGAAATTGTTGGCAAAAAAGCTCCTCGCAAAATTGATGAGGATATTGCACACCAACTACAACTAAAAAAAGAGTTTAGTGAGTTAAATGATATAACTCTATCTTTTCTAAAAACAGCAAAAGAAGAAACTGCTACTACGAAAAATGGGGAATTAAAAGAAGTTGCTAAACTTGCAGATAAGGTAGCAAAATCATCCAAAAAATTACGTGATGATTTAGAACTGGATGATTTTAAAGTAGAAGTATCACCTATAAAATTTTCCCCCGCAGAATCTAGAGATCAACAAATGTCTAAACTATTACAAAGTATAGATGAACTAATTGAACAAATTAATATCTCAAATGCTACGCCAACAGTTAGTGAAGTAAAGTGTAAAATTCTAGCAAGACATTTAACAGTATTAGAAAATCAAGCTATAGCTATTAAAGATTTGGCAAAAGCTAAAAACTAATTTGTAAAATAACTTAAGCGTAAAAAATTATTTTAAGTAGGAGGCTTTAGTATGAAGTTAAAGAAGCTTTGCTTTCTAGTTATATGTTTTTGTTTTTTTGCTAAAGTTGCTTATCCTCAAAGTTCTCCTAATGAAAAAGATACACCAAGAAACTACCGAAAAAATACTATAAGTAATATTAGACAGCGAGCTAATGAAATTTCACATCGTGAAAAGGAACTACAGGCTATAGAAGAAAATAGAGATAATAGCTCAATAGAAGATATAAAACTTCTTCAAAAGCAGCAAATTGCTCATAATTTTAGAGAGTTAAAAGAAAAAAATGAAAAGTTGTTTTTAGCTACTAGGAACTTTAATGAGAAAGACTTAAAAGAAATAATCAATACAGCAAATAAGCTGGGGAAAATATCAAAAGATTTAAGAAAGAATTTGGATTTAAAACCAAAGAAAGATTTAGAGAAACCTATTATTTCGGTACATAACCCAATAGAACAAATACGTAGTTTGGCGACTAGAGTAAACGAACTAGTTTCTGAAGTTAGCAAGGCTCAAAATGTTTCATCTGTTGATGCTAGCCAATTTGAGAAAACAGAGAAAAATTTTCAAGAAATTGAAAATAACCTAAACTTAATTAAAGAACTTGCTAACAAAAAATAGATTTACAATTTTGCTTGTTTTACCTTCTCTGTTTATCAACTTCTGCCATATAAATGTTTAGGGAATAAAACATGGCTCTGCCATCAATACTACCTAAAATTTCTTCTGATGCTCGTTCAGGATGAGGCATCATACCTAATACATTTTTCTCTTTATTCGTAATACCAGCAATGTTTTCTAGTGATCCATTTGGGTTTGCACTATCTGTAACTTCACCATTTTCATTACAATAACGGAATAAAATTCTATTTTCTTCTTTTAATATAGCTAAATCTTCAGGACTACAAAAATAATTTCCATCTCCGTGTGCTATAGGTAAACTTAACACTTGACCTGTTTGATAAGAGTTAACAAAAGCTCCAGAGTTATTTTCTACTCGTATATAAGTATAATCACATATAAACTTTAGTTTTTTATTGCTTAACAAAGTTCCTGGTAGTAGTCCAGACTCACATAAAATTTGAAATCCATTGCAAATGCCTAAAACAAGACCACCTCGGCTAGCAAACTCTTTTATAGATTGCATTACTGGCGAAAGACTTGCTAAAGCTCCACATCTTAAGTAGTCTCCATAAGAAAAACCACCAGGTAAAATAACCACATCACAATCATCTAATGATGTTGACTTATGCCAAATAAATTGTACTGGTTGACCAACCACTTTACTGATTACATGATAAGTATCATGATCACAATTAGAACCAGGGAAAATGACTACACCAAATTTCATAAACAATTATCCTAATATTTTGTAAGTTTCCTGGGATTGCACTATGCTAAAACCTCAAGCTAATATATTTTCAAATTTGAGTTACGCTTGTAGATGTTTTACTAAAACCCCAGGCTGATATATTTTCAAATTTGAGTTACACTTCTTTGATTTACTACCCCATAGGCTAATTATTTTTCTATTACTACTTTATAGTCTTCAATAACAGGGTTAGCTAAAACAGAATGAGCTAAAGAGTTAATTTCTGCTTTGACAACTTCTTCTTCAAGCCCATCTTTTATAGCAATTTCAAAGAATTTTCCTTGACGGATATCTGAAACAGCTGTGTATCCAATGGTTTTTACTGCTTGATGAATAGCCTTTCCTTGAGGATCAAGCACTCCTTGTTTTGGTGTAACATATACTTTTGCTTTCATTTTTTCTCCTAAAACTAATAGCTAGCACTAGTTATCTAATCTTGCTTTGTAAAAACACGATTAAAAATTTTATCAACATTACGTAACTGAACTTTTAAATCAAATACTGCTGATACTTCAGCAGGAGACATTAATCTAGTTATACGTCCATCTGATAAGGCTAAATCTTTGAAATTAACTTTTTCATCCCAAACGCGCATAGCATTATCTTGGACTATTTTATAAGCTTCTTCTCTAGAAAAACCTCGTTTTGCCAATTCTAGGAGTAGTTGTCCAGAAAAAACCACTCCATGCATTAGTTCAAGGTTTCTTTTCATTTGGTCAGGAAAAACTATTAATTTGTTAATTAGTTTATTGGTACGTTCTAGCAGGTAATCAGTCAATATACAACTATCAGCTAGAATAATTCTTTCTACAGAAGAATGTGAAATATCTCTTTCATGCCAAAGAGCAATGTTTTCAAAAGCGGCTTGTGTATTAGCTCTAACTACACGAGCAAGACCGCATATTTGTTCAGAAACAATAGGGTTACGTTTATGAGGCATTGCTGAAGAGCCTTTTTGACCGCTCCCAAAATGTTCTTGAGCTTCGCGTACTTCGGTACGTTGCAAATGGCGAATTTCTAAGGCAATTTTTTCCAAAGTAGCAGTTGTAATAGCAAGTGCAGAAAGCATTTCAGCATAACGATCCCGCTGAATTACTTGTGTAGAAATTGGAGCAGCTTTTAGACCTAAACGCTGACAAACTTGTTCCTCTACTTCTGGGTCAAGATGTGCAAATGTTCCTACAGCACCAGAAATTTTTCCTACGCTGATGTTTTCTTTTGCACGTTTTAATCTAATTAAATTTCGCTCATTTTCTGCATAAAAGAGGGCTAAAACTAATCCAAAAGTAGTTGGTTCAGCATGAATTCCATGTGTACGACCAATCATTACAGTTTCTTTAAACTCAAAAGCCCTTTTGCGCAAAGTGTTGCTTAACTTAGTAGCTTTATCAATTATTAAATCAAGCGCTTCCTTTAAAATTAGAGCATTTGCTGTATCAACTACATCAGAAGAAGTCAGCCCAAAATGAACATAGCGAGATTCTTCACCAATATATTCTGCTAGGCATGTAGTAAAAGCAATTACATCATGTCTAGTAATATCTTCTATCTCTGCAATACGTGCTACATTAAAGTTTGCGCGTTCTTTAATAACAGAAAGAGCTTCTTTAGGAATAGTGCCCATTTCAGCATGAACTTCACAAACAGCTATTTCTATATCTAACCATTTGCGAAACTTATTTTCTTCTGTCCAAATGGCTCCCATTTCAGCAAGAGTGTAACGTGGAATCATAAACGCAAAACTAACCTCTATGTTTTATAATTCAATCCAGCCTAAAGGTTTATCAGGATAGGCTATTAATATTTGTCTATCATCAAAACTTGCAAATAATGGTGTTCGGCTATTAAGTGCATCTAAAGCTGCAAAACGAGCTAACTCTGGATGATTGTTTTGCTTGCTTAAATGTGCAAGTATTAAGTATTGTGCCTTACCATCAAAATCTTCTTTTAAAAACCTAGCTGTCTCTGTGTTAGAAAGATGTCCAACACGGCTTAAAATTCTTTGTTTAGTAGCCCAAGGATAAGAACCTACTCTAAGCATTTCTATTTCATGATTTGCTTCTAATATTAATGCATCACAACCTTGGAGATGTTTTGCTAGAGTTTTAGGAATATATCCAAGGTCTGTAACTATAGCTATTTTAACACCTTTATTTTCAATTCTAAAAACTAATGGGTCTACACTATCATGAGGAGATGCTATTGGGTAAAAAGCCAAATCTCCTATTTCAAAAGGTTGTTCAGAGCTTAGATTTTCCCCTAAATTTATAAAGGTTTGTTTTTTAAGTCCAGAGGCTTCAAGGGCTAAGGGAGAAATATAGACTTGTATATCTCGGTTTTTTACTAAAGTTTTTAGACCTTTTATATGATCACTATGTTCATGAGTAATAACAATAGCTTTTAGCTTATTGATTTCTTGTCCTACAGCTTCAAGACGATTTACAAGCTCACGAGCAGACAACCCACAATCAACTAGCACAGAAGTTTTTTCTGTACTAATCAAAGTAGCATTACCACTACTGCCACTTGCAAGAATATTAAACCGCATGTTTATACACCTAACTAGCTAATTAAAATTAAAATCTAATTTGGCTTTGTCTGTAGTCCCTAAAATAGTTGCTGCTATTTTACCCTTTTGAAAAAGGGTTTGAGTTAATTCTAGAATTTCTTCTTGTGTAACTTTCTCTATTTCTGAAATAATTTCTTCAATACTAATCTGCTTGCCAAAAAATATTTCATTTTGTGCTAAATTATTCATTCGTGATGAAATAGAGTCACAACTTAGTAGTAATGATGTTTTAAGCTGCTCTTTAGTAGCAGAAAGCTCATCTAAACTTATCATGTGTTCTTTTAAATTAGTTATTTCTTGTAAAACAAAGTCTATTGCTTTACGTACTTGTTTATTTGATACTGCTAGATAGATAGATAAACATCCAACATCTCTAAATAGTTCTGTAGAAGAAAATACTGTATATGCTAGACCATGCTCTTCTCTAATAGTTTGGAAAAGCCTTGAACTAAGCCCTCCACCTAAAATATTGTTGAGAACATTGCAAGTATAATGTTCTGGTGCTAAAAGTGGTGGGCAGCTGGTTGCTAAAATAATATGTGTTTGCTCTAAATTAGGTTTTTTATGAAATGCTATCTCATATTTCACCGTAGGCATAGTTTCTATAGGCGTATTGCCGCTATATTCTAAATGCCCAAAGTACTGATTAGATAAATCCACTAGTTGTTGATGAGAAAGATTTCCGGCTGCAACTATTAGAATATTTTTAGGGTGGTAATAATTTTTATAGAAGTCAACTATATCTTTATTTGTAAAACTACTAACACTTTCTGTAGTTCCTTGAATAGGTCTACCTAAGGGGTGATTAGGCCAAAATGAAGCAGCAAAAAGATCATAGACTAGCTCATCAGGAGTATCATCTACCATTTTAATTTCTTCTAATATAACGTTTCGTTCTTTTTCTATTTCTACAGAATCAAAACTGGGATTAGTTACAATATCAGCAAGCAATTCAAAAGCTTTAGGGAGATGAGAATCTAGAACTTTAATGTAAAAATTGGTTACTTCTTGACTGGTAAAAGCATCTAAGCTACCACCTAATATATCAGCTTGGACAGCTATTTGGCGAGCAGTACGTTTAGGGGTTCCTTTAAAGACAGCATGCTCAATAAAATGAGAAATTCCATTTTGAGCTTGTGTTTCATGACGAGAACCCACACAAACCCAAATACCTAGACTAACTGAACGAACATTAGGTATCGTTTCAGTAAGTACTACTAAGCCATTATCTAGAGTTGTTTTATGTACTTGACTTTGTATCATGAAAAAAAGAGCATCCTAGCATAGCAAACCACTTATTTTCAAGTAGCTAGAGCGTAACTAAAATCTTAACTCGTTAACTTCTTTAAGACTAGTTGAATTAGCTTAGAGAAGACTAATAAGAGAGTAGAAAAATTTTATCAATCAGCAACATTTTTCTATATTTCAAACATCATTACTAGTAGAATAATAAGAATTTTAGCTGGCCTAAGGGGGGCAAAATGCTGTTAAAAGATAGATTCAAACACTACTTTGCAAAACAGTTTAGGCGTATTTTTGCTGAACGTGTAGCTGTAGATTTGGGAACAGTTAATACACTAATTTACATAGAAAAGCGTGGAATAGTGTTAAATGAGCCTTCTGCTATAGCTGTTAATAAATATACAGGTCAGTTGATTACTGTTGGTCATGAAGCGCTAAATATGCTTGGTCGTGAGCCAATAGACACAGTTGTTCATCGTCCAATGAAGGATGGAACAATTGCAGATTTTGATCTAGCTGAAAAAATGCTTCATGAGTTTTTCCGCCGAGCCAATATAGGAAGAATTAGTAAGAAAGGAAAACTACTACATGTAGTTACAGCTACACCTAGTATGTCTACTAGTGTTGAGAGACGAGCCTTAAAAGCTGCTGTACGAGGAGCAGGTGCACGTTGGATTTCAATGGTTGAAGAAGGTTTAGCTGCGGCTGTTGGTGCAGAAGCTATTTTAGGTAATGCTAATGCTCATATGGTGGTAGATATTGGTGGAGGCACAACAAATATTATTATTGCTTCTGCTTCAGGAATAATTAAATCAACTTCTATTCCAGTAGCAGGTAATGAGTTAAATCTTGCTATAGTAGAACTTCTAACACGTAAACATCGCCTGCAAGTAGGAGAACAAGCTGCTGAAGCAGTAAAATTTAAACTAGCTACAGCTCTAGAGCCTACTCAGAAAGAAGAATTAAGCGTAATTGGTAAAGCTGTTCCTGGACATGCAGTGAAAGAAATTAGTGTTAATAGTGAAGAAGTTTTTCATGCTCTAGAAAAATTTATACAAACAATTATCAGCGAAATTCGCACAGTCTTAGAACAAGCTGCTCCTAATGTAGCTGTAGATATTTATAATTGCGGTATAGTACTTACAGGTGGAGGAGCATTGTTACGCAATTTAGATAAAAGGTTAAGTAGTGAGTTTTCTTTACCAGTTCATGTTGCTGAACAGCCTTTAGAAGCTGTTGTTAAAGGTGCAGGTAGACTAATGAGTTATGATAAACTCTTAGAACAATACAAAATACATGATGAAATTTTGGAATGGGAAACAGCTAGTGCTCCTAATTATGGAGTAGTAAGTTAATAGTAGGTAAATTACTAGTTAGATTTAAGCCACTGCTCTTTAGTAGTGGCTTAAATTTTTTAAATTTACAAAACTGATCCTTATTTTTAATTAGCGAAATGTTATTTCAGTCAAAATCTATCGCAAACTGAGAAATTTAGCATTTTATTGTGTTGTAAAATTTTAACAAAGTGTAAAATAAGGTATCGTTTTTTTTCTTTAAAGGTTCTCACTTATTTGCAAATATCACTAATATTTTTCTCTTGCTTAACATTTAAATGTGAGGACAGTCTTGCGTTCATAATAGTTAATACAGAACAGGAATTATAATTTTTTTGTGGAGGCAAAAATGAGGAACGGGATAAAGCTGTTGTTAGTACTCATTATAGCTAGTTTCTTTGGACTTATTCCAACTAAGCAAGCTCAGGCTGCTAGCGCAGTAAGGATGAGTGATAAAAATTTAGTACTTAGTTCGGATGCGATTGTTACTGGCAAAGTAGTTTATATCGAAAGCCGAAAAGATAATGGTAGTATTTATACAGATATTACTATTGCTGTAAACCAAAACATTAAAGGAAACCTTAAAACAAATACTATAGTTATTGAACAACTGGGTGGTCAAGTAGATGACAAACAGATTTGGTTTACAGGTTCACCAGAATTTTCTACTGGTGAAGAAGTGTTGCTTTTCTTAAAAGCTAATACTGAAGGCATACTACATACCAATCAGCTTTCTTTAGGAAAATTTTCTATTAGTGAGCAAACAGGAAATCGCATAATTACAGGTGCTAATCTTGCTAGCAAAACAAATCTTTATGATGCTAGTAAGTTTATAGAAAACATAAAGCAATTAGTATTAGATAACCCTACTGAATCAAGTGTAGTATTAAATCCAACTCCTAAAAATTATCTTCCTGGTACTGGTAGAAGATTAGATAATTTTACATTAACTACAGCACGGTTTTTTGCTCCTGATAGTGCTGCTCCAGTTACTTTCCTCGTTAATTCTGCTGCTGCTCCTGTTTCTGGAGGTGCTAACACTGAAATTAATAATGCAATGACAGCCTGGAACAATGCAGGTTCAAGGTTAAAATTGGTTAATGGTGGAGCTACTAGTATTTGTGGTGCAAAAATGGATGGTAAATCTACCATTTCCTTTAATGGTTGTGATCCTAATGCAGTTCTAGACCCAACAATGGATGGTCAAGGAATGCTTTCTACTGTTATGGTAGTTGTTGATACAACCACTTTCCGAATTATCAATGGAACAAAGTTTAACCCAATAGTTGAGTCAGATATTGTTTATAATAATGCGTTTAACAATATCTTAAGCGCTTCTAAAGATTTAGAAGAACTGATTACTCATGATTTAGGTATAGCATTTGGATTAGATAATTCTTCTAAAGATCCAAATGAACCAGATCCTGTGTTAAGTCAAGCAATAATGTATTTTCAACCTCATTTAGATAAACGAGGAGCAAAACTTAATACTGATGATCAAACAGCAGTCAACCGTCTTTATCCATTTATTAATCCAGTTCAACTAAATGCTATAACACTTGCTGCTCCAGTAGTAAATGTTGCTTATACTGCTCAACTAGCTGCAAGCGCTGGATCTCCTCCATTTACTTTTGCTTTAACAAATGGAAAATTACCTGCAGGATTAAGCTTAAGTATGGCAGGAGTGATTACTGGTACACCTACTGCTATAGAATCGCAGACATTTCAAGTAACTGTAACAGATCAAGCTAACTTTACAGATTCTAAAATGTTTACGCTTTCAACTACTGCTCTTGCTCCACGTATTGCTTCTATTAGCCCTACAAGAGTTGCTTACAATGGTCTTGCTATGATTACCATTAAAGGCTTTAACTTTACAACAACTACATCTGTTAAAGTTACTAAAGGCACTGTACAAGCATTTAAGGCTACAGATGACAACACTATAGTTTTTGGTATAACAGGCCCAGGTGTTACTGGACAGTTAACAGATGTTACTGTAGTAAATCCAGGTGGTATGGTAACTATGCCTAGTGCAATTCTGTTTGATGGGCCAATGCTTAAGAGTGCTTCTGTAAGTAGAGTTATGGTAAGAAACAAGAAGGGAACTTTAATTTCTACAAACTCTATTGTAGTTAAAGGAGACGGGCTTACATTAAATCAACAAATCAGAATAAATGGAACTGCTGCTACTTTAACTCCTGCTCGTAGTACTAATGGAGATATTGTTTATTATGGAAGTGTAGCTAAACAACTTCCTAAAAAGGGTGATTTTAATGTAACTGTTTTTGATCCAGATCTAAATAGTGAATCAAACCCTGTAAAAGGACAAAGAGCGCAATAGGATTGTTTAGTTTTGCAAAATGCTAAAGGCGAAAAAGTTTAACTTTTTCGCCTTTGGTGTTTTTATAAAGAGTTAAGTTAATTGCTATTTCGATCGTAGGTCATCTGACACTGTTTATTTATGTGAACTTGCCAATGTTCTAGTTTTTGATAACGTCCTTGAAAAGTCCAAAAACTAACCTCTGCCCCAGAATTACTAATATTAAGAGATGGAGGAGTTATTTTCTCAACTCTTGCATTAAAGTTTTCATCTTCTGTTTTACTTAGATCACTTGGAGTTTCTACTAGACGTAAATCACGTACTACTAAATGTAGGAAAAGGGCAGCTAGTTGATGGGCATTCCATTTAGGGTGAGATAAGAACTTTTCTGTTGTTAATAATTTAGAGAAACTATTTTCATCAACAGAAGTATAAAAGTTTCCATTTACTTGAATATAGTTGTAATAAACATTGCCATAACTGCCACGTTTTTCTACACGAAAAAGTTTAGCTTCTGGAGGGAAATTGCTAGGGCTAGGCTGAGAAATCGAGAGTTTATCTGAAGGTAAATCAAAACGCTCTTTTAAGTCATTTAAGATAAATTGCTCGATTTCTTTTTGCATTACTCCATTCTCCTAGTAAATCCTAAACTAACTTGCAGCAGCAGGACGTGGTGTTGGTGTATTGTCCAAATTTGCTGGTGTAGTTAAGTAAGCAGGATTTTTAATAAATTTATCCTTGCCAATTAAAGCTGCTAATGATTTACGAAATGTTTCTGGATCTGTAACGATTCCTTTATCTAAGTTAGTTTTAATCTCATCCACAACTTTATGGAAATCAGGATCTTTTAGATATACATCGCGTATATTATCGTAACCTGCATTAGGCCCAAAGAAGTTTTGGTAGACATCTTGCATATACTGTACAGATGGCTTACTGATTCCTACTGAAAAATTCTCTACATACCAAGCCCGATATTCATCTAAAGCACGTTCTGGAGTGTCATATTCATTGTCATTTGTGCGATCATTAAGAACGTGATTGATTTCATGAGAAGCAGTGCGTTCCATATCTTCTCTGCTATCTAAAATACCTGGCTTGTAAACGTTGAAATACATAGTGTTACCATCAGCAAAACCATAAAGACCTTGTAGATCTGCGTCTGTAAAACCTTCCTTCTTAAGTTCAGCTTTGGTAGGAACTCCCATATTTACATTACCGGTGACTAGTAATTGTACTGTATTACGGCTCATTGGGTTATGTGTAGGGTTGTTGGCAGCATCAGCAGAAAGTAAACCAATAATGGTTTGACTTTGTTGACGTTGCATTTTGCTAAAGCCTTTATAACTATCTGTTTGTGTAAATTGAATTAGATCAGAAGCTAAAGCCCCAGGATTTTTAACCATGCCATTTATAATGTAACCGCGATCATTAGAAGTAAGTTTGCTAAAGAAGGCAGGATTGTCAAGCATTGCTTTAAACTCAGATATTACAGCAGGATTATCCCGATTTTTCTCTAATGCACTATAAATAGAAGCTTTTTGAGAAGAAGAGAGCTTTTGAAAATTAGGATCTCTTGTAACATCTGTTGTAGGTATTGTGGGTGTTGAAGAAGTACTTGGAGCAGATGCAGGTAAACCAGTACCTACTTGTTGCTGAATTCTTTGTGCCTGAAAATCTGATCTAGATTGTTGATATTGTCCAGCAAGACGGTTTGTGTGTGAGGATAAATCTGTAGACTGTTTTAAAGTCTCCCTCATTGTTGTATCTCGCATTACATCATTGTGTAACTCATTTTTTGGACTAGCATTAGTGTTAGTAGTTTGCTGATTGTTTATTGAATCTTGAATGTTTGAATTGCTTATACGCATGTAGTTTGCTCCAAGAAATAGACTGTATAGCTTGAAAACTGAATGAGGGTTCACTCACATCGAATTATCGGGACAAGAAGAAAAATGTTGCCCAAAATATTAATAAATTTTCTAATGAGTTTCCAGATTAATTTTTATTGGACAAAATAAATAAACTTATGCTAGTTTTTCTAAAGTATGAAAATGCAAAAGTTAAAATCTAACACCTCAAATTCTTCTTATCAGGCACTCAACCTCTACCTTAGAGTGCCGCACACAGTCCGTTTTCAGTAAACGGATAGTTGTTGCGGCCTATATTCATCGTAATTAATTCAATATTAAATTAATTAATGTTTAATTAATGTTGATTAAACCTAAATTTCAGTTGGGTTAAGACTCATTTTATGAATTATTTAGCTATTTGTTAGCTAACAAAATGATTCTTTGCCTCTTAAAAATAAGTAGGTTAAAAATGTCAGAAAATTACTTTAGAACTATTGAACAGAAATGGCAAAAAGTATGGTCAGAACAAGAGTTATTTACAGTAAAAAATGGAGATAAACCAAAATTCTACTGTTTAGAAATGTTTCCTTATCCATCAGGTATTTTACATATGGGGCATATGCGTAATTATTGTATAGGTGATACCGTGGCTTGGTATAAGCGTTTAAGGGGTTTTAGTGTGTTACACCCTATAGGTTGGGATAGTTTTGGACAACCTGCTGAACAAGCAGCAATTAAAAATCAGGTGCAACCTTGTGCTTGGACAGAAAAAAATATTGAGCATATGAAAGGGCAGTTAAAACGTTTAGGTATTAGTTATGATTGGAATAGGGAGATTGCTACTCATAAACCAGAATACTATCGTTGGAATCAATGGTTTTTCTTGCAGTTGTTTAAAAGGAATTTAGTTTATCGACGTAAATCTTCTGTAAATTGGTGCCCAAAAGAAGAAACAGTTTTGTCCAATGAACAAGCCGCAGAAGGCAAGTGTTGGCGTTGTAAGAGTAATGTTATAGAGAAAGATTTGGAACAGTGGTTTATAAAAATTACTGATTATGCAGATGAATTGTTGGATGATTTGGAAGAATTAAAAGATACTTGGCCTGCTAAAGTATTGAAAATGCAGCAAAATTGGATTGGTCGTAGTGAAAAATCTGATGGAAATGGAAAACAAGAAATTCATTACAATTTGCATGACTGGGGAATTTCTCGTCAAAGGTTTTGGGGAACACCTATTCCTATTGTTTATTGTGAGTTGTGTGGGGTTGTTGCTTTAGAGGAAAAGGATTTGCCTGTGGTATTACCTGAAAAAGCTGAGTTTACAGGTATAGGAGAATCTCCTTTAGCAAAAATATCAGAGTTTGTTAATACTACTTGCCCTAAATGCAGCAAGTCAGCAAAACGTGAAACTGACACAATGGACACTTTTATTGACTCAGCTTGGTATTATTTTCGTTATTGTGATCCAAAAAATACTCAAATGCCTTTTGATAAAGGCGAAGCAGCAAAATATTTGCCAGTAGATTTGTATATTGGTGGAATAGACAATGCTGTTATGCATTTGTTATACACTCGATTTTGGAGCAAAGTTGCTAGAGATATGGGCTTGGTCTTTTTTGATGAACCAATAAAAAGCTTATTGACTCAAGGAATGGTTTTAGGTGAAGTTAAAAGTTGTTTAAAACCTAACAGTTGGTCTGCTATGTCAAAAACCTTAGGTAATGGTGTTGATCCAGATCAAATTATTGAGAAATATGGTGTTGATCCAGTACGGTTGTTTGTTTTGTTTGCTGCTCCTCCAGAACAAGAATTGCGCTGGTCTGAAAAAGGAATTGAAGGCACAATACGCTTTTTGCACAAAGTGAGAGATTTAATAGACGCTTGGGCAATGATTTTTACAGAAGTTTCTGAAAATTCTCTGGAAAATAACACCAAGACTGCAAAGAAAATACGTTATTTGACACACAAATCTATAGCTAAAATCACTTATGATATGGAGAGGTTTCATTTTAACACTTGTATTTCTACTTTAATGGAATTTGTTAATGGTTTGTGTGAAATAGATATAATGATAGTTAGGGAAGATATTTCTGTGAAATTTGCTATTAAAGAAGCCTTAGAAGCTTTGATAACAATGTTGACTCCTTTTGCTCCTCATTTTGCTGAAGAAATGTGGCACACTTTAGGTAATAAAAAAAATATTTTAAGTAGTTGTGTAGAGTGGCCGAAGTATGAAACAAAATTGATAGAAAACCAAGTAATTAATTTAGCTGTACAGATAAACGGGAAATTATGTACTAGAATAAGTACGGATGTTAACTCTAGTAGGGAAGAAATTGAGGCTTTAGTATTAGCTGATAAAAAAGTTATAGCTAGAGTTAAAAGTAAAAATATTACTAGGATTGTATTTGTTCCAAATCATTTAATTAATTTGGTTCTAAGCTAAAAAATGTTACTTTCTAGATTAAGCAATATATTGTAATATGTTATAGCAGGTTAGTTTTAAGAAAATATACTAATGCATGCTAGCCAACAGTTAAGAGGAGATAAGCAAATGCAATTAAAATCAGAAACTTTAGCTAAAAGATGTGAAATTTGTCATCAAGCAGATTGCTTTGATCCTCAAACTAATTACTGCTCTCGTTGTGCTGGTATTCCTACTACAGTGCCAAGTCGATATAGTAATTCCACCAGTTTTTTAGATGCAGTTAATGATTCAAGATTTGTGCAAACCTTTGGAATAATATCTCTTATTGGTGCTGTTATTTTCTTTTTAGGCAAAGCTGTAGGTTTAGGAATAGGGTTAACAGTTTTACTTTATGGTAGAAATCAATTCTATAAAATATTAGGTATATTTGGAATTATATTAAGCCTTGTCATCAGCCCAATAGTTAATTTTTGGATGTTAAGTACTGCAATAGTAGTAAAAGGCTATGATATCTTAAAAGTTCTTAGAGTTGAAGGTTTTAGTGATCCAGACTGGCAACCAACTCGTAAAAGGGTTTTAACAGGTATGGTAACAGGTATTATTAGTTTTCTATTAAGTACTTGTATTATTGGCGTATCACTTCTTGGTTTTGCCATTGAACGTTATCAAAGAAACTATGATTATGATCCTCAAGGCTATCAAAGACAATCATCACAAAATTACCAATATGAACATCAATCACAAGAGTATCAATATACAGGAGATATAGAAACACAATTATTTAAGGCTATATCCAACCATGATACAAAGAAAGTAGCTCGTCTTGTAGAAATAAAACAACTGAATGTAAATGCTAAAAATACTTCTGGAGTTACAGTTTTAATGTATGCATCTCAATTAGGCTATAGTGATATAGTAGAAATACTTTGTATCGCAGGAGCCAACCCTAATCTCCAGGATATAAATGGAGGGTCAGCTTTAATGTATGCAGCCATGAATTCAAACACCATAACAGCACAAATTCTTCTCAAGTATGGAGCTAATCTAAAACTAAAAAATAAAAACGGGGCTACAGCAATAGATTATGCTAAAGAAAGAAAGAATACTGAAATAATAGAGATGTTCAAAGAAAATGAATCTCAACAATAGTAGTAAGTTAATTGGGTATAGTTAGTTAAAGTTAACCTCTTGGCTTTTGCCTGTTAAAACATCTGTTTCACTAGCAGATACCTCAATTGTTTTTTCATCACTCTGAAGTTTATAAGGTTTGATTAATTTGTATGCTGAATATTTTTGAATTCCCATTGCATATGGTAGCACCAAACTAAAATTACCTTCTGAATCTGTTTGAGTAACATCGTTATATAATGTGGTTTGGTTTAATTTATCTTTCACTATGCCAAAGACTTTAATATTAGAATTTGGTTTGGCTTTACCAGATACTTTTACTCCTGGAACATATTCAAAAAGTAGGGTATAAGGTCGATCTTTATAAATAAACTCTGGGCTACTTTGATATACTAACCTAAAGTGTTGCAAAGCTTTATTACCATTAGGAACTCCTCCTTGTAGTAAGTTATAGTATAAGCTTCTTTTTAAGGCTTCATCTTGATCATCTAAAATATCAGGGTTTTTATTAGGCCATTGAGCTATATTGAAGTTGTCTTTTATAGGCATAGGTGCAATTAAGATATATTTTGTTCTGCGTTTTTGAATTAGGTCTAAAGCCTTTTCTGGGGGCAACATAAAGATTTCTGAACCTTCTTGAAGACCTTCTCTTGCTACATGAACTAAAGGCGTTGCAACAGCAGGTCTTTTAGAAAAAAATATAACCCAATTACCTAAATCCCAAGGGCAAACTATTGAGTAATCTGTGTCTTTGTTTCCTTCAACACTAGTTTTAGGAGTATTTTGCTCAATCCAAGTAAGTGTAGGATAAATACTTACAAACCTTTCATCGTTAAAACCAACAATTCCTGAACGAAGGTTAATTAATGAAAGTAATGGGTACAAAATAAATAAAACAATTCCAGCAAAAATTAGTTGATTAACAACTAGTTTAGATTTGTTTATCTGTTGTACGTTTTCTAAATTTAGCTTCTGAAAAATATACTGCAAGAAAAAGCCTATAGTTAGTGCAAAAGGAACTATAAATAACGTCATAAACCTAAGTTGTATAAAAGCTAGTATAGATGTAGCTAATGAACAAATTGCTATGATCCAATTACTATTAGATTGCTTCCAAGTTATTGTAAGCATTAATACTACGGCTAACGGCCAGAGTAATAAACCGCCTGAGTATGTTCCTAAAATTACCCAAATAGAAGAAAGCCACAATGGACGGCTTTCGCTAATCATAGCTACTACAGGGTCAGCTTTGAAGAAAAAGCCTGTTGAGCTAAATGCCAAAAATTTAGTTAAACTTCCCCACTCAAGACCTAAACAAGAAACAGTGAAAATAACTAAAGATAAGAAAATTAACTTAGTAGGCAAAGGAGTTAAATCCTTAGAATCACGCTGCCAAACCCATAAAACTCCTAGTACAAATAGATAAATAATAAAAGAAACTAACCAGCCAAGACCTAAATTAGGATTTATTGGAGTTGCGATTTTAGTTGAAACAAATGGAGCAAGAAATATTAGTAATGCTATGAAAAGAAATACATTTAGCGATAATATTGTAAATCTTAACTTCTTATCTTGCCAAACTTTTAGGAGTTGTAAAAACAATATTCCACAATGTAGTGGGATTAGTGCTGGCAAAGAATTAGTAAATAAAAGACCTGCTGATATTGATAGTCCTGAAGCAATGGCATTACGCTTGGCTTTAGCTGGGTCTGTTTCTAAGAATTTGTTGGCTTTTAAATAAAAAAGCATATAAAAAGACAACCAAAAAGTCTCAAAAACATGATGATCAATATAGCCTACAAAATAATATTCACAGGGAAATAACGCTAAAATAATGCTTGCCCATAAACCTATTCTAGCTTCTCCATAAGCTACTCCAATAAAATAAGCAATACAGGGAATAGACGCTGCAATTAAAGGAGTTAATAAGCAACATAATGCTGTTGCCCACCACTCATCTGCTGTTCCTAAAGATATTATTTTTACAAAAGTTGCATAACTAAGAGTAAAACCATAAGGGTAATATATTGGTGAACCTATTGGGAAATTTGCGTAATAATCTAAAGAAGGAAGTTGAAAACTATGCTCTAAAAAATAGATTATTCTACGCATGTGATAGTATGAGTCAGTGCCACGAGGAAAAACTCCAAAGTCTGTTAACACGCTTGAGACAATTCTCATATTTAACAAAAATGCTATAAGATAAATCACTGGCCAAAAGCGTGAATATTTTGTAACTTCTGTGTTTTGAATATTTTGTGAATGCATAAAATTATACTAAAGTAGGTCTGGGTAGTTTATAAGTGTTTGGCAGAATAACATAAAAACCAAGTTACGAAAAGATGCAACTTAGTTAAGAGGCGCGTAGCATATAGTAGTATATTATATGATGGTTAATATACTAGTAAGTGATTATATATAAATCTAATTTTTAGTGATAAATGTTTTGTAAGTCCAGTCGATTGTATCTTTTAAGCTTTGTTTAAAGTCCATAGGTTGCCAACCTAATTCTCTTTTAATTTTCTCATTGGAAGCATACTGAATCTTGTTATAAAAATCTTCAATCATTTCAGAAGAAATCTGTCTAGGCGCACCAGTAAGTTTATTGGTAAGCCAGTCAAAGAATGGAATAATGCCTGTTATGGCTCCAGGAATCTCAAACATAGGTAATTTGATCCGATCGTCAACTTCTTTAGCTAGTTTTAGAATGTCTATTAACCAAAAACATTTATCAGTGGCTAGATATCTGCCACTAGCTTTATCATTTTCATAAGCAAGCAAATGTGCGTTGGCTACATCTCTAACATCTACATAACCTAGTCCAAAGTGTGGTACAGCAGGCAATTGCCCTCTTAGAGCTAATTCAAAAGGTTGTGTAGTTGGAGTATGACGATAAAATCCAGGGCCTAAAACTCCAGAAGGGCAAATTGTTACTAAATGTAAATTGTGCTTTTTAGCAAATTCCCAAGCCTTTTTTTCTGCTTGAGTTTTAGCAATCATATAAGGACTAGCAGCTTTTTCATTCCAATCTTCTTCTGTAAGTGGCTTATTGGCGTTACCATCTGAGCCAATCGCCGCAACACTAGATGTAAAAACAATTTTTTTTACTCCAGCATCTTTACATGCTTGTAAAACGTTAATTCCACCTATTATGCTAGGATCTAAAATATCTCTTTGGGGATTATCTGATATAGTAGTGTAAGCTGCTGCTACTTGAAAAACGCCATCCATTCCTTTAGTTGCACCAACTAGCGTTTCAGGCTTCATAATATCTGCTGCTACTATTTCTATTGGTAAACCTTCTAAAGGCTTGGTCAATTCTTTATTTTTTGGATCCCTAACAGAAGCACGAACCTTATAACCTTTTTCCACCAACATACGAACTAAAATATTACCTACATGCCCATTTGCCCCAGTTACTAAGACATTTTTCATAGCAAAATTACCTACTTTGATAAATTTAGAAGATTTTTTGGAGTTAAGAGTGCTAAGTTATCAGAAATGGAGGCTTCTTATCAATGATTTTTCATAGTCGATGGTGAGTTTATAGCTAGCCTGAGGTTTTTGACCCCAGGCTAAAAAATTAAGCAATTAAAATTTAAGATCCCAAAGAAACATATTTCTATCTGTGCTATAAGTAACAATTCTTTGACAATCAGGTGAGAAAGCTGCTCCAGCAATTGTTGTTATATGTGCTATTAAATGTTGATCTTGAGACTTTGCAGTATCCATTTCCCATCTACGTATAGTTACTTTCGCTTTATTGTCATCAGTCCAAGAATCATAAGCTCCAAATAGATATTTTTCATCTTTTGAGAGAGCAATATTTTGTTGCCAGTGACTATAGCCATTAAACTTTTTGACTTCTTTTTTGTCTTCTACATCGTAGATATGGATCATTCCATCTTCACTACCAGAAATTATGTGCTTACTATCTGATAGAAATCTCAATTGCATAACACGTGCTTTATTGCTATCAAAATGCACAAGAGAAACTCCTGTTTGAACATCCCAAACGTAAATGGATTTACCAGTAGCTCCAACAATGAAATTTCCATTTGGTGAAAAGGCTAGCTGTAACACTGCTGTCATATGCTCGCCTAAGCAAAATATCTGTTGATTAGTTGCTAGGTTATATAGTCTAGCTATACCTGCTTCAGTACCAGTTGCTAAAAGTTGTTTATTAGGAGATATAGCTACTGATTGCACAATACTTTCATCAGAAAATGAACAAATTTCTTGACCAGTTTGGCTATTGTAAACTCTAGCAGTGTGATCTAAACCACCAGAAACAATTATTTCTCCATCATTAGAAATGGCAATAGTTTTGACCCAGTCAGTATGTTTTTTAAAAGAGTTTAATTCTTTGCCAGTTTCTATATCCCAAAGTCTAACACTTTGATCATAGCTAGCAGAAACTAACTTTTTACCATCAGCTGAAAAAACTATCATGCTTATTTGATTTTCGTGTCCTGTAAAGCTTCTGATCGGCGAAGTTTGAGTTGGTGCAGATTCAGAGGCCATTACCTCTTTACTCATAAATTTTCTCCTCCTAAATATCTAATATAGAATTTTATGGTAGTGGTAAACTTTTGATTTTCTAATAGACTATGGTTTTAGTTCAAACTATTACAGCAGATTAATGCCGAGTTTTAATTCTTGACATGATTTTTTAAAGGCTAGGCTTAGTGGGGTGATAAGTAGAAATACGGGTACGGGTGCGAATTTGTTGTTGCATTTGCTTTTGCCAATTAGTTAAAACATTTTCTTCTTCTAGCTGTTGACGGAAATTTTCAGATAATCCTTCTCCTTGGTATTGGCAAGCTTTGAAATAAAGCAAAGATGTCATTAAACAAATAATTGGAGTAACTAATATATTGGGGGAGAGTTCTATTAAACTAGCAAATACATTTATTGCTATATTTAAAAGCATAGAGTGGTGTTTTAATTGTGTAAGCTGTTTAATATATGGGCTAAGCACAGCTTGTACTGCTGTAGGAATAATAATCATTAATATCCAAGTTAATGAAGCTGTCCATTTTACTCTGCTAATAAGCTCTTTTGAACGATCAAGAGCTGCTTTTCCCTGCAAGCCTTCTACTACAATCACAGGGTAAACTAAAAGGTAAATTATATTAAGAACTAAAGCAGGAATAAAACAACAAGCAGTTGCTAAAATAATCCTACCGTAAAGATGTGGGGCTGTTGCTAGAACCGCTCTTAAATGCTTTTTTATTGTTTTTACTATATTTATCTTAGTTGATCTTACAGGAAAAAGACGTAGCTGAGCTAGAGTAGGTGTAAATACTACTAGACTTGCTACAGTAGCAATTAAATAACCAAATACCAATAGTAAACCATTAATTGCAATAGAGGCTATTTGAATATGAGAAAGGTTAGTATCTATGGTGTTGTTGGTAAAAGCAAAATGAGGTTTTTCACCTGAGGTTACTCCTGTGATAGTAAGAAGTACTGTAGGGAGAATGACCAGTGAATAGCTTAGCAAAGAAAGGCGGAAGATAGTTGTAAAGTTTTCTGTATAAAAGGTTAAAGACTGTTTTAATAAGGTAAATGCTGTTTCAGAGCGTGCACGTAATGCACTTGCAAATGCTGCTGCACTTGTTGGTCTTTGGCTGGGATCTTTAGCTAGTGTAGACATTACTAGATCCGCTACAGCTTTAGGAATATCTTTACGTTTTTCTCTTAAAGAGGGAGGAGTTGTTTTTAAATGGTGAGTTAGCAAAGTATTCATATTTCCAGTAAAAGGTGTTTCACCTGCTAACATTTCATAAACCATTATACCTAAACTATAGATATCTGAGCGTTTATCCAATTCCTCCCCTTTACACTGTTCTGGAGACATATAAATAGGAGTACCTAGAATTGAGCCTACACGAGTTAGTTGCTCTGTTTTTTTTGTTAAGTTTGCATTTGTTTTGGACTGAGAAGTTTGTATCTGAGTTTTTTCTTCATCATTTGATGAAAGTTGAATATTAGTTTCTGTTTCATCTGCTTCTATCAAAGAGGGAATAGATGGAGTTTCTTTAGGTACTTGAGCTTGAGTTGCTGACTCTTGAAAATCATCAGGAATTTTAGGGAGTTGGGCTGCTGTAACTCTAGATATATTAGATGAAACTTCAGCCGTAGGTTTATTTACAGTTTCAGGATTTAACTTTCCTGTTGGATCAGGTAAGAGGTTATCGCTTAACTTAGCTAAACCAAAATCAAGCACTTTAACTGTATAACCAGCATAACCATTAGGTTCTAGCCAAATATTATCTGGCTTTAAGTCACGATGTATTATACCTTGTTGGTGTGCTGCTTCAATTGCTGCACAGATTTGTTCTACTATGTTAATTACAAATTCTAATCTGAGTTTACTTTCTTCTTTAAGAACTTCTCCTAGAGTACAGCCTTGTAAGTACTCCATCACCAAATAAGCAATACGATTCTGACCAACTGTAGCAAAACCAAAATCAGTAACATTAACTACATTAGGATGGCATAATCTTCCAGCAGCTTCTGCTTCACGGCGGAAGCGTTCCACAAACTCTGCATGAACCATAAATTGTGGAATAATAATTTTTACAGCTACAGGACGTTTTGTTCCTAAATGTGTAGCTACATAAACTGCTCCCATACCACCTTGACCTAATTGGGAGTCAATATAGTATTTTTGATCAAGTGTTTGACCTATCAATTCTGCTGGCCGCAAGGTTATGATCCTTTAAGGTTATTTTTAGCCAAATAGAGTTTAAATTTTAAGAGCTTTTAGTATTAGATTTATTGTTGGCAAAAGCAAGTAAAATACTAGTAAAAATAAAAGCTATAGAGATTTTGGCAAACTTATGATAATTAAATAAAAGAGACTTTATCCAAGCTAAAACCTGCTTTCCTTGACACTAATGGATAGATTGTAATAATATTGGCTGTCTGGCTGGAAAAGACTGATTTTAGAATAAGTTATCTCAAGTTAAGTTAGTAAAAAACAAGTAGCTTAAAAGAACTAATTGTTAAATAAACAAGTTCACCTGATACTTTACCTAAACAATAAGTAAGGTCAATTATTTATGATTCATTATCTTCCTATTTTAATGATGCTAGGGTTATCAATTGTAGTTGCTGGAACTCTAGTAGGCGTTTCTCATTTGTTAGGTCAATATATTCCTACCCGTGAAAAGTTGATGCCATATGAGTGCGGTAAAGACCCTATGGGATCTGCACACGAGCGTTTTTCTGTAAAATTTTATATGGTTGCATTGCTCTTTATTTTATTTGATATTGAAGCAATCTTTTTTGTTCCTTGGGCAGTTATTTTTCGTAGATTAGCTGAAGAAGTTTCTAGTGGAAAACTCGTTTTACAAGTCACTGAGACTGTTGTGAACCTTAGCTACTGGGAGAATTTTGCTTATAGAAAGATGTTTGTTTTTTGGGAAATGTTGATTTTTATAGGAATACTTCTAGTCGGTTACATTTACGTTTGGAAGAAAGGTATTTTAGACTGGAGGAAATAATATGGGCTTAGAAAATAAAATTGCAGAAGCTTTGCCAGAGGTTTTAACAGCTAGGTTAGATGATCTAGTCAATTGGGCTAGAAAATCAAGTCTTTGGCCTGCCACTTTCGGTCTTGCTTGTTGCGCTATTGAAATGATGAATATGACAAGCGCTCGTTTTGACGTTGCTCGCTTTGGAGCAGAAGTTTTTCGTGCCAGTCCACGTCAGGCTGATGTTATGATTGTTGCAGGAAGAGTTTCAAGAAAAATGGCTCCTGTGCTTCGTCGTATCTATGACCAAATGCCAGAGCCTAAATGGGTTATCTCTATGGGCGCTTGTGCTACAGCAGGCGGTATTTTTGATAACTATGCCATTGTTCAAGGTGTTCACCAAGTTGTACCTGTAGATGTATATATTCCTGGTTGTCCTCCACGCCCAGAAACTCTGATCTACGCAATTATGAAACTACAAGAAAAAATCCAAACCGAATCTCTACGTAATCGTAAGGATAATACAAATCTCCTTGAGGAGGTTAATGCGTGAGCGACGAGTCCCTCGCTAAACCAGAAAACACAGAAGCACAAAGTGCTTTGGCAAAAGGAAGTGTTGCCGAACAAGCTATTTATGCAATAAAAGATAAATTTACTGATGTTGTAGATGAAGTAGTACAACGCTTAGGTGAGACTACTATTTATGTAAAATCTCATCAAATTGCAGAAGTTTGTCGTTTTCTCAGAGATGATCCAAATTTTCAGTTTAATTTACTTTCTGATCTTACAGGTGTAGATCGTGGATTAGAAGCAGAGCCACGCTTTGAAGTAGTTTATCACCTAACTTCTTTATCAAAACGTACTCGTTTACGCTTAAAGGTACGTGTTAGTGAAGATAATTGTCATGTTCCTACTGTAACAACTATTTGGCCGACAGCAGATTGGCACGAAAGAGAAACCTTTGATCTAGTAGGAATTAAATTTGAAGGTCATCCAAATCTAAGAAAAATCCTTACTCCAGATGATTTAGAAGGTCATCCACTACGTAAGGATTTTCCATTAAGAGGCTATTAAACAAACAAATGGGTAGGCTACTTGTCCTACCCCTACATTAATTTACTATTGAGATTTTAATGTAGGAGTAACCTTTTTGGTTGCCATTCCTAAATCAATAAAAGGGCATCTAATATGTCGAAAGTATTGGAGTATTCCCCAACAAAGTCTTTCGAAGAGCAAGTTCGTGAACATGCTTTAGACTCAAATATTACTGTAAGCATGGGTCCTCAACACCCTTCTACACACGGCGTTCTACGTTTAGAAGTGGTTCTTGATGGTGAAACCGTAATCAGCGCCACCCCAGATATTGGCTATCTCCATACTGGGATGGAAAAGATTATGGAAACCAAGAAATATCAGCAAAACATTACTATTACTGATCGTATGGATTACCTTAATCCAATGGGTAATAACTTAGGTTATGTAATGTGTGTGGAAAAATTGCTAGATATAGTTGATGATATTCCTCCTCGCGCTCAAACCATCAGAGTAATGCTAGTTGAACTTCAAAGAATTGCTTCCCATATGGTTTGGTTAGGCACACACGCCCTAGATATAGGCGCAATGAGTATGTTTTTCTACTGTTTTAGAGAAAGAGAAAAAATACTTAATATATTTGAAGCTGTTTGTGGCGGTCGAATGACTGTTAGCTTCTTTCGTGTAGGGGGTTTACCTTATGATATTCCAAGTTTTGTTCCTGCACTAATAAAAGATTTTTGTGATAATTTTCCTAAAGCTCTTGATGAATACAACACATTGCTTACAGGCAATAAAATATTCCAAAATCGTACTCGTGGTGTAGGCATTATAAGCCCTGAAAATGCAATTGCTTGGGGACTTACAGGGCCTTCTCTTCGTGGATCAGGTGTTGATTTTGATGTTCGTCGCTACTTTCCATATTGTGGCTATGAAAACTATGATTTTGATGTACCTGTAGAAAAAGATGGAGATGTTTTTGCCCGCTATATGGTTAGAATGAGAGAGCTTAGGGAAAGCCATAAGATTGTTGTACAAGCTCTAGAACGCTTAAAACCAGGCCCAGTAAAAGCTGATACCCATAAGGTTTGCCTTCCAGACCGTGAAATAATGCTTACTCAAATGGATGCTTTAATTCACCACTTTTTACTTGCTGGTTTAGGCTTTAAAGTTCCTGCTGGAGAGGCTTATCACTCAATTGAAGGCTCAAAAGGTGAGTATGGAGTTTATATAATTAGCGATGGTTCAGAACACCCTTATCGCGTACATGTTAGAGGTCCATCATTTGTAAATTTACAAGCTTTGCCTGTAATGGCTGCAGGTGAGATGATCGCTGATACGGTAGCAATAATCGGTAGTTTAGACATTGTTTTAGGGGAGATTGATCGTTAAAAACGATTTATTAAAATATGTTTTCACCAGAAATAGAAAAAAAGATAGACGCTACAATTGCTAAATACCCTCATAAACGTTCTGCTCTTTTGCCTTTGATTCATATTGCTCAAAATGAACAAGGCCAAGTTACAGAAGATGCTATAAGTTATATTGCAGAGAGATTAGACTTAACTCCAGTAGAAGTTTATGAGGTAGTGACTTTCTATAGTATGTATTTCTTAGAACCAATTGGGAAATATAACCTTCAAGTATGCCGTACTATAAGCTGTATGCTTTGTGGTGCTTATGATATCCTAGAACACTTACGTAATAAACTAGGTATAAAAAACGGTGAAGTTACTAAAGATGGGCGCTTTAGACTTACAGAAGTTGAATGCTTAGGCTCTTGCTCAACTGCTCCTGCAATGCAAGTTAATTTTGATTATCACGAAAACCTAACTCCAGAAAAAGTGGATCAAATTTTAAGTAAATTACCATAGGTGATTATGGCAGAACTAAAAGTATTAACCGCAAGATTTAACACTCCAAACTCAACAGATATAGACACTTATCTAAAAGATGGTGGTTATCAAGCTATAGCAAAAGCTCTTAAGATGACCCAAGATGATATAATTAATGAAGTAAAAAAATCTGCTCTACGAGGTCGAGGTGGTGCAGGTTTTTCTGCTGGGATGAAATGGAGTTTTGTTCCACGTCAGTTAAATAAGCCAAAATATTTAGTATGTAATGCTGACGAAAGCGAACCAGGAACTTGTAAAGACCGTCCCTTGATGGAACTAGATCCACACCAATTAATTGAAGGAATGACCATTGCAAGCTATGCATTAGGTGCAAATCTTTCATTTATTTATATTCGTGGTGAGTACTGGTACTTGGTTGCTATCCTAGAAAAAGCCATTCAACAAGCTAGAGATCGTGGCTATTTAGGTAAAAATATTCTAGGTAGTGGTTTTGACCACGATATTATTGTACATCCTGGTGCAGGTGCTTATATTTGTGGTGAGGAAACAGCATTACTTAACTCACTTGAAGGTAAACGCGGTCATCCACGTATTAAACCTCCTTTCCCTGCTGTAGTTGGTCTTTATGGCTGTCCTACTGTAGTAAACAATGTTGAAACTTTGGCTGCTGTGCCTCATATTATCAACAAAGGCGCAGATTGGTATCGTAGCTTAGGAACAGAAAAAAGCGGTGGCTCAAAGATGTTTTCTTTAAGCGGCCATGTAAATCGTCCAGGCAATTATGAGGTACGGATGGGCTATCCTTTAATGGATTTAATTAACGTTGAAGGTGGCGGAATGCGCGGAGGTAAGAAGCTAAAAGCCGTTATTGTAGGCGGTTCTTCTGTGCCAATAATTAATGCAGAAGATAGTGCTAAATGTAACTTAGACTATGAATCCTGCCAAAGTGTAGGAACAATGCTAGGTTCAGGTGGTGTAATTGTGATGGATGAAACAGTAGATATTTTTGAAACTACTTTTAATCTAATTCGCTTCTACAACCATGAATCTTGTGGTTGGTGTACACCTTGCCGAGAAGGTACAGACTGGCTAATGAAGATTTTTAAGAAAATTAAAGCTGGTATGGGCGAGGAATCTGACTTAGATCTAATCTTAAAACTTTGCTTTAACATTGAAGGCCGCTCTCACTGTCCATTAGGAGAAGCAGCTGTTTGGCCAATTACTAGTGCTATTAAGAAATTCCCAGAGGATTTCAAAAAGCACTTACGTAAATCTTTGCCTGTTCTTTCAATGGCTAATGCATAATATTGAAACATCAAAACGGAAACAATTATGGGTGATATTGTAAAACTAAAAATAAATGGTAAAGAGTTCGAAGCCCCTAAAGGAAAGCTTTTAATAGAAGTTTGTTTAGAAAATGGCATAAATATCCCAAATTTCTGCTACTATCCAGATTTAACTCCACAAGCGGCTTGCCGTATGTGCTTAGTGCGAATTGAAAAAATGCCTAAAATGGCTACTTCTTGCACTGTGGAAGTTGCTGAAGGTATGGTAGTTACTACTGATACAGAAGAGTTAAAAGATGCTCGTAAAGGGATGTTAGATTTTATCTTAGGCAATCACCCACTAGATTGTCCTGTTTGTGATAAGGGCGGACAGTGTGAATTACAAAACATGACCTTTGAACATGGCACTGTGTTTGCACACTATAATGTAAAGAAAAATAACACCCCTGAATGGCGACTCTCTCCATTTATTGCTTATGATCCACAACGCTGCGTTCGTTGCTATCGCTGTATTAGAGAATGTACTGAAGTAATGGACGTAAATGCTTTAGGTAAAATCTTTCGCGGTCACCATGAAGTTATTGGTCCATATGGCTTAGGTATGGATAAGAGTGGCATGGAAAAAGGCTATTCTCTAGACTGTGAACAATGTGGAAACTGTGTAGAAATTTGCCCTGTAGGTGCGCTACTTTCTGTTGATTCTCGTTTTCGCTCCCGTCCTTGGGATATGAAAGAAACTGTTACCACTTGTACTCATTGTGGTGATGGTTGCCAAATGAATCTTGGAATACGTGGTACAAATTATGTAAGAGTTGCTTCTAAAGATATGACAGGAATAAATGGGGAATTCCTTTGTGTGAAAGGTCGCTATGGTTGCTCATTTATTTCTAACCCTGAAAGAATTACCAAGCCAATGATTCGCCGAAATGGTAATTTTGAAGCCGTTTCTTGGGAAGAAGCTCTTAAATTTACTGCAAGTAAGTTAAAAGAAATTTCAAACAGCAATAAAGATGCTGTAGCAGTTTTAGGTAGCCCACGTCTTACTAATGAAGCAAACTTTACACTACGCCGTTTTGCTAAAGGACTTGGCACAAAGAATGTTGGACAAGTTGCTGATGCTGATTGGGATAGATTCTTTGCTAATTTGACTGCTCCAATAGCTACACATAAAGACGTTAAAAAAGCAAAAGTTATTCTAATGATTGGTGGAGATGCTACAGAAAATCATCCCCTTTCAGGAATGGCAATTCGTTATGCAGTGCGTAAACGTCAAGCTAAATTGATGATTGTAAATTCACGCCGCACTAAGATTGCTCGTCGCCAAGCAAAACTTTTCTTACATACTCGTCCAAATGCAGAAGCCGCAGTAGTTGCAGCTCTTTTTGAAGCAGAAAGTGAAGTTTCACGTTTGGCAGAACTTGCAAAAGTTAAAGTTGAACAACTACAAAAACTTCGTGAAGAAGTTCTTAATTCTGAAGAACTTATAATTGTAGTTGGCCCAGAAATTAAAGGTGCAACTTTAGAAGCTGTTGCTCAATTAGCAGCTTTCCTTAATAAACACAAAGAGAGACCAATTCATTACTTACCATTAGCAACCTATAATAATACTGTAGGTGCTCTTGATATGGGTCTTTTACCTACTGGACATAGCTTGATGAGAGGTTTTGGCTCACAAATTCAAGCCCTTTATTTAGCTGGTAGTAATCCTGTTGAACAATATGGTTCTGAATGGCATACAGCATTAAAGAAATTAAGCTTTTTAGCTGTAGCCGAGTTGTTTATGACTGAAACCGCAAAACTAGCAGATGTGGTATTTCCTGTAAATAGTTTTGCTGAGCAAGATGGCACTTTTACCAATAATGCTACTCAAGTTCAACGTGTAAATCGTGCTGTAGAAGGTGGTGGTCAAGTACGTCCAGATTGGATGGTGATTAATGCTCTAGCTCGCGAAATGCATGTAGATATTGCAGCCAAAGGTTCAGCTGTTTCAATTTTCCGTGATATTGCAGCAGAAATACCTGGCTACAATGGAATTACTTATGAACGAATTAAGAAAGAAAGTGCAGTTCAAACAACTAGACCATTAGCTTCAGCAAAAGCAGTTGAAGCCATTTGTCAGGATTTAGGTGCAGAGTGTGCTAGAATAGATACTAAAGCCGAATTAAACAAAACTAATGTTGCTCAAGGTGAAGGTCTATTCCGTCTTGGCACTCTCACAAAACATTCTCCAGTTATGCAGGAGGCTTTTGGCAAAACCGAAAAAGGAAAGGCCGATACTGTAACAGCTTAAAATCTTTCTGTTAAAAAATAGGACAACTCTCGTTGTCCTATTTTGTCCATTCTCAAATTTATGAGATATGATAGCTATCCAGTCTATAGAAATTGGCTAAGCTACTCCCACTTTTTTCTTTTACTTTTCTTCTTAATAATACTTTCAAATAAAACGCTAGCTCTTGACCCTAAAAAAGATCCAAATCAATACCTGTTAAATTCTTGGCAAGATGGTCTTCCTCATCAAGTTATTCGAGATATTATCCAAAGCAAAGATGGATATATTTGGTTAGCTACTTATGAAGGATTAGTACGCTTTGATGGAGTAAATTTTACAGTTTTTGATAAAAATAATACTAAAGTAATGAAAACTAATCGTATTGGAGCAATTTGTCAAGATCATTTAGGTAATATTTGGGCTGCAACAACAGGAGGTCTTCTTTGTTATAAAGATAATAAGTTTACTAATTATACAACTAAGGAAAATTTACCAAGTGATTCAATATATTCAATTTATGAAGATAGTCAATATAATCTTTGGATAGGAACTAATCAAGGATTAGTTTGTTATAAAGATGGTATTTTTACTAGCTATAGCTCTAAAGAAGGACTTTCTAGTAATTTGGTAACTAGAATTATACAATCTCATGAGGGAATTTTGTGGGTAGCTACTAGTAATGGGCTTAATCAATTTATAGGAGGTAAATTTACCAGCTATAAGCTAGGGGAAAATACTGGGGATAATTTTATAAATACAATTAGAGAAGCAAAAAATGGGGTTTTATGGATAGGGACTAATGCAGGTTTAAAATCTTTTCAAAATGGTCAAGTTATTCAACATAAAGAGGAATATGGGCTTTCTGGAGACTCTGTTGCTTCTATTTTGGAGGATAGAGATGGGAATTTGTGGTTTGGTGGTTATGGAATTGGTTTAGTTGTTTATCGTCAAGGAAAATTTATTACTTTTTCTGCTGAACAAGGTTTTTCAGATAATATTATTCGATCACTTTGTGAAGATAATGAAGGTAGTCTTTGGATAGGTACAAATAGTGGTTTAAGTAGATTAAGGGATGGTAATCTTTCTAATTATACTTCTAAACATGGCCTTTTGAGCGACAATGTTAGATCTGTTTGGGAAGCAAAAGATAAAAGCATATGGATAGGCACAGATGGAGGAGGGCTTACAAAATTATCTCAGGGTAAGTTTACTAATTACACAGTAAATGATGGTTTAGCTAGAAATTTTATTCGTTCGGTTTATGAAGATAGCAACGGCAATCTTTGGGCAGGTACTACTAAGGGATTAAGTCATGTTACTGCTGGCAAAATTACTAATTATCCTATAAATGACATATTTTCTATTTATGAGGATAAGGAAAAAAACTTATGGATAGGGACTTATGGATATGGTGTTTATGTCCTAAAGGATGAAAAGATTACTAACTACACCAAAAAAGATGGGCTTCCAAGCGATATTGTTCGCTCTTTTTGTCAAGATAATCAAGGAAACCTTTGGTTAGGTACAGAGGGAGGTGGGTTAGTTTGTTTCAAAGATGGGAAATTTACTAAATATGGTCATAATGAAGGACTAGCAGGTAACAGTGTTTTAGCCATTTATCTAGATAAAGAAGGCTATTTATGGGTTAGCACAGAGAATGGAATTGATAGATTTAAAGATGGTAAGTTCTTTCTTTATAACACTCAAACAGGATTATTTGATGATTTAGCTTTTCAGATTTTAGAAGATGATGAAGGAAATTTTTGGGTTAGTTGTAATAAAGGAATTTATCAAGTAAGTAGAAAAGCTTTGATGGATTATGCTTTAGGTGTAGTAAAAGAGATTTCTTGTGTAATCTATACTAAAGCTGATGGAATGGGAGCTAATCAATGTAATGGAAATTCACAACCAGCAGGATGTAAAAGTCATGATGGAAAACTCTGGTTCCCAACAGTTAAAGGTGTTGTTTGTATTGATCCAAACTCAAAAAAAATAAATAAATATCCTCCAAATGTTGTCATAGAAAAACTAGTTACTAATCAAGGAACTTTTTACCAAGACAATGTAATTTTAGATGCTGGTACAAAGATGTTAGAGTTTGATTACACTGCACTAAGCTTTGTTTTTCCTGAAAAAGTAAAGTTTAAGTATAAATTAGAAGGATTTGATACAAAGTGGTCAGAGGAAGTAACAAGACGCTTTATTACTTACAGTAATCTACCCCCAAAAGACTATGTTTTTCAAGTAAAAGCTTGCAATAATGATGGAATATGGAATGAAGTAGGAACAAACTATCGTTTTACTATAAAGCCTTATTGGTGGCAAACTTACTGGGCTAATCTGGCTGAAGGTTTAGCCTTACTTGGAGTAATTTTTGTAGGTATTCGTTTAAGAGAACAACGGCTTTTACATCGGAATTTAATTTTAGAAGAAAAAGTTGTTGCTCGTACCAAAGAATTAGATCAGAAAAATGAAGAGTTAGCAGAAAAAGTTTTAGAACTAGACAAGAAAAATTCAGAGTTAGACAAAAAGAATGAAGAATTAGCAAATAAAAATGTTGCACTAGTTCGTTCTCGTGATGAATTAATGCAATCTAATAAACGAGCAGAATTAATCTTTAGTGCGCTTTCTGATGTTTTACCAGGAACTGTTTTAGATGATAAATACCGCATTGAAAGTAAAATAGGTGCAGGTGGTTTTGGAGCTGTTTATCGTGCTATACATCTAGCTTTAATGCGACCTGTAGCTGTAAAAGTCTTTCGTCCTTCTGCTGGAAATACTTCTATTGAAAGTTTGGAACGCTTTAAGCGAGAAGGTATTACTGGATCAATGGTTAATCATCCTAATGCTGTATCTGTTTTAGATTCAGGTATTTCAACTAATAGTATTGCATATTTAGTTATGGAACTTTTAGAAGGATATGCCTTAACTAAAGAACTAGAACAGGGAAAATATTTAACTCCTTGGCGTTGTGCTGAAATTATTATTCCAGTTTGTGAAGCTTTAGCAGTTGCTCATTCTAATGGATTAATTCATAGAGATATTAAACCTGATAATATTTTCCTACATCAATCTCCTCAAGGTGAAATAGTTAAGGTTGTTGACTTTGGTATTGCTAAGTTAGTTAGTGATACACAAAGTTTTGATTTGCAAACACTTACAGAAAGTGGTATTGTCGGCACACCAACTTTTATTGCTCCAGAACGCTTAGCTAATAAGTCTTATGATGGTCGTGCTGATATGTATAGCATAGGTGTATTACTTTACAGAATGTTAACAGGTAAATTACCTTTTCAATCAGAAGATAAAAATAATGTTTGGGCTGTAGCTTTAATGCACTTAAAAGAAGAACCTAAACCAATTAAAGAACTTAATCAAAATATTCCAGAAGATGTAGCAACAATAGTGATGAAACTACTAGCAAAAGAGCCTGAGAAACGCCCTACAGCAAAAGAATTTGCCATAGAATTTGGCCGTGTTGTAGGCTTTCAAGTAAAGTTAGGTACTAGCGGAAAACTTGCAGTTAAAACAGATCTAGATAATGCTCTAGAAGCAAACACAATTAAATTAATAGATAAAACTAGCAAAACTAGCAACAATACTACGTCATGATGAATATTTCTTAATAAGTAAAATGAAAGTACAAATCATTCTAATAGATTGGGAATATCCAGAGGAAAAAGAGATTCCTAAACCAGAGATTTGGGATCTAAAAGATAGAAATGATTTAATGTCGTTATATTTAGCTTTTGCTAATGGCATTATTGTGGAATTACGGGCAATAGGTGAGTCAGAAGAAGTTATAAAAGTTATTCGTGGGCTTGCTCAAGGTGCAGGGGCTTGTCAAAGAGTAGAGCTTACTCCAGAAAAAAGGGCAAAAGTTTGGCTTTATCAAGAAGGAGATGAAAGCTATATTCAAGGAGATGATTTTGCATATATTTTTATAGATCCCAACCCAAGACCAGAAAATTTCTTATTTAACAATGACTGACTATACTTCTGCTGGAATGGCTCGAATTAAAATTATCACTATGATATGCTGGCAAACTTCCTAGATCCTAGAGTTATTGAATTTTAGGCTATTTTGGCAACCGTCCTATAAGGACGTTTACGAGGATATGACCAGAGCAAAAAAAAATTTAGAAACAACAAAGCTTACTAAAGAACAATACTTAAATTTTTACTACTACATGCGAATGACTCGCAGCCTAGAAGAACGCCTTACTATATTATTTCGTCAAAACAAAGTAGTTGGAGGACTTTATCGAAGTCTTGGACAAGAAGCTACAGCTGTAGGTAGTGCTTCTGCTCTCAGAGATGGTGATGTAATTAGCCCTCTAATTCGGGATATGGGCGCAATGTTGGTAAAAGGTGTAAGACCACGCGATCTGTTTGCTCAATATATGGCTCGTGATGGTGAAGGTACTTCACATGGCCGTGATCTAAACATTCATATTGCTGATATGAAACGCGGGTATGTTGGGCCTATTAGCCAGCTTGGTGATATGGTTTCAATTATGGCTGGAGTTGCTTTAGCTGGAAAGATGCAAGGTAAAAACATTGTTACAATGGTTTATCTTGGAGATGGAGCAACTTCTACAGGGGCTTTTCATGAGGGCGTTAACTTTGCGGCTGTGCTACGTTTGCCAATGATAACTATTATAGAAAATAATGGTTATGCTTTTTCAACTCCTACAGAAAAACAATGTCTAGTAAAAGACTTTGCTGATAAAGCAAAATCTTATGGCATTCCTGGAGAGATAGTTGATGGTAATGATGTAGAGGCTGTTTATAATGCAACTTGTCGTGCTGTTGCTCGCGCTCGTGCTGGAGAAGGTGCTTCAATTATTGAGGCTAAGACCTTTCGTATGTTAGGCCATGCTCAGCATGATGATCAGCGCTATGTACCTAAAGAACTAATTGCTGAGTGGCGAGAAAAAGATCCTATAAAGAGATTCCAAGAATTTCTAAAGAAAAACAAAATGGCTACAGATGAAAGCCTAAAAGAAATGGATGAAAAGATTTTGGCTTACTTGGAAGAAGAAGCTGCTATTGCTGAAGCTACTCCATTCCCAACACCAGAATCTTCTTTGGAAGACGTTTACTACGAAACGCAAAAACACAAATAAGGTGATTAATTAATGGCAGTTGTTACTTATTTAGAAGCAATTCGTCAGGCTTTGATGGAAGAAATGCAACGCGATGAGAGTGTCTTTTTACTTGGTGAAGACATAGGTGCTTATGGTGGTGCATTTAAAGTTACAGAAGGACTTTATGAAAAATTTGGTCCTAACAGAGTGATTGACACCCCAATTTCAGAATCAGCAATTGTTGGTGCTGCTTGTGGGGCAGCAATGATGGGAATGCGTCCAGTAGCAGAAATTCAGTTTATTGACTTTATTTCTTGCGCCTTTGATCAACTTACCAATTATGCTGCTAAATCACGTTATCGCCAAGGTGTAGGCATCCCTATTGTTGTTAGAGGCCCATGTGGCGGTGGTGGTCGTGGTGGTCCTTTCCACTCTCAAAATGTTGAATCATTTTTCTTAAATACTCCTGGATTAAAAATGGTCGAACCTGCTACTGCTTATGATGCTAAAGGTTTACTTAAAGCAGCTATTAGAGATGAAGACCCAGTTCTTTACTTTGAGCATAAGTTCCTTTACCGACGTATTAAAGAAGATATTCCAGATGATGACTATATTGTTCCAATCGGTAAAGCAAAAGTAAGACGCGAAGGTAAAGATATTTCTGTTATTACCTATGGTGCTATGGTGCATGTTGCTTTGGAAGCGGCAGAAAAATTGCAATCAGAAGGTATTAGTTTGGAAGTAGTTGATTTACGTAGTTTATTACCTTATGATGAAGAAGCAATATTAAATTCTGTTGTTAAAACTAGCAAAGTGATATTGTTACACGAAGCTACCAGAATAGGTGGATATGCTGGTGAAATAGCAGCAGTTATTGCTGAAAAAGCTTTTGATTGTTTAGATGGCCCAATTGTACGGGTAACATCTCCTGATACACCAGTGCCTTTTAGCCCACCACTAGAAGATTTCTTTTTGCCTAATGCAGAAAAATTGATGAAGGCAGCACGACAACTAGCTGCATATTAGTACATTAGCCTGGGGTTAACCCAGAGAAAAAATATATTAGCCTAGGGTTTTAGCGAGCAAAGCAAGCGCAACCTTAGGAAGAGAGGAAGCGAGAAACATTTATGGCTATAGATGTGATTATGCCCCAAATGGGTGAAAGTATTGCTGAAGGTACAATTGTAAAGTGGATTAAAAAAATTGGTGATGAAGTAAAACGTGATGAGCCATTGTTTGAAATTTCTACCGATAAAGTAGATGCAGAAATTCCTTGTCCAGCAGCAGGCGTGCTATTAGAGATTCTTGCTACAGAAGGCCAAACAGTTCCAATTAATACTGTAGTTGCTAGAATTGGTGAATCAGGATCTAAACCTGCTGCTGCACCACCAAAAGCAGAAGAACCAAAACCAGCTCCAGTTGTGGCACCTTCTCCAGCCCCAGTTCCTGTAGCTCCTCCAGTGGCTGTAGCTCCCCCAACTCCAGTAGCACCTCCACCCGCACCAGTAGCTCCAGCTCCAGTAGTTAGTCAGCCAGTTGTTGTAGAAGAAGTTACAAAACGTTCTTCACCACTAGTTAGGAAAATTGCTCGTGAAAATAACGTTAATATCAACCAAATTGAAGGTAGTGGTTTAGGTGGTAGAGTTACCAAGAATGATATATTAGGTTATATTGATAATCAGGCTCAATCAGCACCCGTTGTTACTGCACCTGTTGTTACTGCACCTGTTGTTACTGCACCCGTTGCTGCTCCAGTTGTACCTCCAACCCCAGTTGCAGTTGCGACTCCAGCTCATGTAGTAGCTCCAGCAGCACCAGTTCCAGTTATAGAAGCTTATCGCCCTGGTGATAGAGTAGAAATCGTTCCTATGTCACCAATGCGTAAGAAGATTGCTGAGCATATGATTGTTTCACGTCGTACTTCTGCACACGTAGGTTCATTCTTTGAAATAGACTTAACTCGCATTGCTAAGTTACGTGAACAACACAAAGATAAATTCTTAGAGCGTCATGGTGTAAAACTCACCTACACACCTTTCATTATGAAAGCTGTTGTTGAAGCTTTAGGTGCTTGGCCAATAATGAATGCTTCTATTGATGGTGATAATATTGTTTACAAGAAAGATATCAACCTAGGGATTGCTGTAGCCTTAGATTGGGGTTTAATTGTTCCTGTAGTTAAAAATGCTGAAGAAAAGAACTTAATAGGCTTAACTCGTGCAATGAATGATTTAGCTAATCGTGCACGTAAGAAACAACTTAAACCAGATGAAGTTCAAGGTGGCACTTTCACCATTACTAACCCAGGTGTCTTTGGTAGCTTGTTTGGAACTCCAATTATTAATCAACCCCAAGTAGGTATTATGGGTGTTGGTACAATTGAAAAACGCTTAAGTGTAATGCAAGATGATTCAATTGCTATTCGTACTAAAGCTTACTTTAGTATCTCCTTTGATCATCGCTTGATTGATGGAGCAGTTGCAGATCAATTTATGGCACATGTTAAACGTGTGTTAGAAAATTTTGAATCTACTGAATTATAAAAAACCTCCCAAAATGCACTTGTGTTTTTAAGTTGTGCTCATTTTTTTGATCCCCAGGTAGCGCAAGCCTGCAACTTGCTAAAACCTGGGGCTAATATGTGTTTGAGCCTTTCAAACATATATATTAAACCCGGATTTAGCTAGTAATATATTAATTTGGGATTTGGCTAAACTCAAATTTAGGAAAAATATATTAGCCTGGGGTTTTAGTGAGCATTAGCAAACGTAACCCCAGGAATTAGATAAATGATACAAAATCACATCTGTCAAGTTAGGCATTTAGGGTTAGTTGACTATGAGGAAGGCTTGAAGCTTCAACAAGCTTTTCTTGAGGCACGCACTAAAAACACAATTGCTGATACTCTTTTCCTTCTTGAACATCCTCATGTCCTAACACTTGGACGAAATGCAAAAAATGCTAATGTTATAACTCCTAAAGAAATACTAGATAAAATGGCTGTAGGGCTTTACGAAACAGGACGTGGAGGAGATGTTACCTATCACGGACCTGGTCAAGTAGTTGGATATCCAATTATTAATCTTGCTCCTGATCGTTGTGATATACATCGCTATGTTCGTGATTTAGAAGAAGTAATGATTAGAGCAGCTAAAGATTTTGGAATAAATGCTGGACGAATTTCTGGTCTTACTGGTATTTGGGTTGGACAAGAAAAACTTGCCGCTATAGGTGTTAGAATCTCTAGATGGGTAACTATGCATGGTTTTGCCTTTAATGTAAATACAGATTTAAGCTATTTTAAATTAATAATCCCCTGTGGTATTTCTGATAGAGGTGTTACTTCGTTAGAAAAATTACTAGGTCATAAAATTGCTTTAGAAGAAGTAAGAAATCGCCTTAGTTTTCATTTTGGAGAAGTATTTGGGCGAGAAATGGTGCAAGAGCCTACTAAATATACTTCTGTTCAAGTAGTTATATTTGATGATAGTAAAGATAAAGCAGAATATTTACTTTTACGTCGTACAGATGAACGAGGTGGTTTTTGGCAGCCTGTAACAGGCAAGATAAAAAGAAAAAGAAATGAGTCTCCAAAAGAAGCTGCTGTACGAGAAGTTTTTGAAGAAACCGGTTTAGAAGGAGAACTAATAGATCTTGATTATATCCACAGTTTTTATATTGAGCCTCAGTTTCTAAAAAAATCAGAAGTAGAACCACAAATTAATTTAGAACACTCATTTGCATTAAGAACAACCAAGAAAGCAG
Organism: Blastocatellia bacterium; assembly: GCA_039812885.1. Taxonomy (GTDB): domain Bacteria; phylum Acidobacteriota; class Blastocatellia; order Chloracidobacteriales; family JADJPF01; genus JADJPF01. Next base: position 594,186 of record JBDIBI010000002.1, on the reverse strand, counting down.
TTAAAATTAGTCCTAATGAACATGTCGATTCTATTTGGTTACCTTATGAAGAAGCTTATAAACGCTTAATTTGGAATGGGAACCAAAGAGCCTTTAATCTAACCAAAAGTTTACTCACCGATAAAAATAACCTCTAAAAGATTTTCCGTAAATTACATTTGCCTAAAGCAGAAAATTAGCTTATTTCTAAAAAGTCATAACTGGGTAAGCAGAAGTTTCAAAGGTTTAACTAAAAGAAGGAAATATAGTTAACTTTAGCTAACCCAATAACATAGCCCCTAAGGGTCAAATATCAGTCAGCAAAAAATGCTAAAGCATAGTGATGCAAAACTCAAAATAATTGGAGAACAATAAACATGGCAGACATAAAAGATAAATACCTTCCAATGTTAAAACTTGCTAAAACACTTGGTTGCAAGAAAATGAAAACAGCCGAAGAAAACGGTAAACTAAGTGTTAATGGTAATTGTCCTACTCAATATTTACTTAATGTGATTTTGGCAAGAGCTAAAGAAATAGATGCTGAACAAAAAGATCTAGCTTTTAATATAAAAGCAGAAACATCTTCAGAATTAACAGAAAAATATGGCCCAGTTTATGAACAAGCCTACCAACTAGATTGTGAAGAACTAGCTCTAAAAGAAGAAGGTGGAGTTTTAACTATTAGTGCTAATTGTCCAACCCAATATAATGCTGATAGAATCAAGGAAAAAGCTAAAAAAGCCGATGAAAACTGGGAAAAAAGCCTAAGCTTAGACCTTAAAATTCAACGCACAGATATTTATGGTGAATATAAAATTAAGGCAGATGACACATTAGAAACCATTGCTAAAAAGGTGACAAAAAATAGAGTAAAACCAGACCAAATTTTAGAAGCTAATAAAGATGTGTTGACTGATCCTAAAGCTTTGCCTGTTAAAACTACTATAAAAATCCCTAACTGGGATGCTTCAGCAGAAGCAGAAGCAAAACCTAAAAAGAAGAAATCCGAAGAAGCTGCTAAAGCCACTGAAACCCCAGCTCCAGTAGTAGAAGCTGCTCCAGCCGCACCAGTAGTAGAAGCCGCTCCAGCTCCAGTGGTAGAAGCCACTCCAGTTGCTCCAGTAGTAGAAGCCGCTCCAGCCGCACCAGTAGTAGAAGCTGCTCCAGCCGCACCAGTAGTAGAAGCTGCTCCAGCCGCACCAGTAGTAGAAGCTGCTCCAGCCGCACCAGTAGTAGAAGCCACTCCAGCTCCAGTGGTAGAAGCTGCTCCAGCCGCAACAGAAGAAGCTCCAAAAGTAATACCTTGGGCAGAAAGAATGGCTCGTAAACAAGCAGAAGCCGCTAAAGCTGCGGAAGCTGCCCCAACCACGCCAACACCAGAAGCTGCCCCAGCCGCTCCAGTGGTAGAAGTTGCTTCAACTCCAGCAGTAGAAGCTGTTCCAGTCGCTCCAGCTCCAGCAGTAGAAGCCGCTCCAGCTACTCCAGCCACTCCAGCCGCAACAGAAGAAGCTCCAAAAGTAATACCTTGGAAAGAAAGAATGGCTCATAAAGAAGCTAGTTCTGCTCCTAGCGAAGCTGCTAGTGCTGAGCCAACACCAGTTCCACCAACTCCAGCTCCAGAAAAACCAGAGGAATCAAGCGGAGGAGGTTTATTAAGTAAAGTTGCTATAGGGTTGGGAATAGGAGCATTGGGAGCTTTAGGTGTAGCTGCTGTATCATCTTTCTTTGGAGGTTCAGAAGAAAAAGCTCCTGAGAATGCACCGCCACCACCAGCACCACCTGCTGAACCATCTTCAAGTGGATCTGGACAAGGTACTGATTCTGCAAGTCTTTCAGATTCAGAAGTAACGGTTGTTTCAGCATCAGACTCAACAAGTGCTTCAACTCCAGTTGTCGCAGTAGAAGCTGTTCCAGCTCCAGCTCCAGCCCCAGCTCCAGCTCCAAGTCAAGAATTGCCTAAACAAGAAGCGAAGAAACTTGATGATGTTGAACAAGAGGAAGAAGATTACGAAGAAGATTACGATGATGAAGACGATGAAGACGATGATGACGATTACGACGATGATGGTGATGATGACGATGATGACTATGAAGACGATGATGATGACTATGAGGATGATGATGAAGATTATGAAGACGATGAAGACGATGATGGCGATGATGATGATGATGGTGATGATGACGATGATGGCGATGATGATAGTGATGATGACGATGAAGACGATGATGAAGACGATGATGATGGTGATGATGACGATGATGGTGACGATGAAGACGACGATGATGGTGATGATGATGAAGACGAAGACGATGATGATGGTGATGATGATGAAGACGAAGACGATGATGATGGTGATGATGATGAAGACGAAGACGATGATGATGGTGATGATGACGAAGATGAAGACGATGATGATGGTGATGATGACGATGATGGCGATGATGACGATGGTGATGATGATGAAGATGAAAAACCAAAGAAGAATGATAAAAAGAAAAAAGGAAAATAAGGAGAACAACTTATGGGAAATTTTGATATTACCCCAGAAGAGCTTAAAACTCGCTTAGATAAAGGTGATAAGCTATTTATTTTGGATGTTCGCGAACCTGCTGAATATGCAGTTTGTAAGCTACATGGATCTACTTTAATTCCTTTAGGTGAAGTAGCAAAAAGACTTAATGAGCTAGATAGTTCACAAGAAATAATTGTTCATTGCAAATTAGGTGGGCGTAGTGCTAAGGCTGTAGATATATTGCGCAATGCTGGGTTTGAAAGAGTTAAAAACTTAGTAGGCGGAATAGATGCTTGGGCTCAGAAAATAGATAAAACTATGCCACGGTACTAAAAACTAGGTAGGAGATAACCTGGCAGCTAAGGCTGTCGGGTTATCAAAATATCATTACAGCCAAGGAGCATAATAGGCGTTGTTTAATTCTTCGGCAAATTCTAAGGCCGTGGTATATCGGTCATCAGGGGATTTGGCTAAGGCTTTGAATATAACTTCTTCTACTGCTTTGGGTAAGTCAGGCACTATTTCTTGTAGGGAGCGAGGCATATCTGAGATTTGACGTGCCATCATTGCCATCATTGTTTTAGCTTGAAAAGGATGTTGACCTGCAACTAATTCATAGAAGATTAACCCTAAGTTATAAATATCTGTACGAGCATCATAAGGTTCTTCCATACATCTTTCAGGGGACATATAAGCAGGTGTACCCACAACCATTCCAGGTAGAGTCTTCATTTCGTCATAACTATTTTCTGTCAACTTTTTAGCAATTCCAAAGTCTATTAATTTCATGACTTCATTATCATCATCAGTATGGTGTATTACTATATTGGCAGGTTTTAAGTCTCGATGAATAACGCCTTGTGAATGTCCTACATTAAGAGCGGCGCAAATAGGAGTAATGATTTGAATTGCTCGGCGAAGAGGTAATGCTCCTAAGCGTTGTTGTTCTCCTAAAAGAGTTTCTCCTCTTAAAAGTTCCATGACTATATAAGGGATTCCATTATCAGTAAAATCAAAATCATACACTGAAATTACATTAGGATGTTTAATGGATGCAGTTGTGACAGCTTCTAAATGGAAGCGTCGAGCAGTTTCTGGATCTCTAGCATAACTACTACGTAATAATTTTAAAGCAACTTTATCACCAATTAATAAACGATGAGCTAAATAAACTTCTGATGCACCACCAGCGCCTAATGGGCCTAAGATTAAGTATTTATTATCAATTATCTCTCCATCTCTTTTTTTAACTTTAGCTAGATCGGAGCGTTTGGATTCTTTATCTTCTAAGTTACCATAACGTACACTTTTTAGTTGTTCACCATAACCAAAAGTATAATCATTGGATTCAGGTTCTGAAGTTTCATCAGCGATATTGCTTAAGTCTAGTTCTAGCAAGTTAATAATAGGCATTGTTTCTGACGGAGCAGGTCCAACAGGTTTAGGAGGATCTGGAGGTTTAATAGAGAACATTGCTCTAAGTTGTTCTTTGTTCATTTGTTGCGTAGACTAGCTTAGCTAAGAGTTTTATTTTTAAAATTAGGATTAGGAGACATAAAAACTAGCAACACTAAATTTTCTTCAGAGGTATTTTCTACACCATGAATAGACCCAGCTGGGGCCAAAATAGCATTACCTATTCCGAGTGTTTGTTTTTCTTCTCCAACATAAAAAAGCCCTGTACCTTCTAAAACAAAGTAGATTTTGTCTGCATTTTGGTGAGTATGAAGTTTTTGACTTTGTCCAGGTTTAAAACAATATATATCACAAAAGAAATTTTCTGTTTCAAAAAGATTTACTTTCACCATTTTTTCTGGAGAGAAATTTTTTAGCAATGTAAAGAGTTTTGCATTCAAGAGAAATCCTCCAGTAAGTAAAAGCGCAATTTTGGGTTAAAAATATTTTGTGAAGTGCCCTCGGCGCGACTCGAACGCGCAACCTACACCTTAGGAGGGTGTTGCTCTATCCATTTGAGCTACGAGAGCAAGGATTAATCTTTATTATCAGTTGCTATGGTAACAAATCTTTATTGTTATAAACAAGATTTATGACTGATATTGTAGTAAGGAATAAACATTATGGCCATCTAAACGTTTGCGACCTTCAAGAAAATCCAGTTCGATAACAAATCCTAGGCCAACTACTTGTCCTCCTAATTTTTCAACTAGATCTACTACAGCTTTGGCAGTTCCGCCAGTAGCAAGTAAATCATCTGCTATCAGCACTCTATGACCCTGTCCAACAGCATCACGATGAATTTCTAGAGTATCAGTACCATATTCTAGTTCATAGCTAATTGATTCAGTTGAAGCGGGTAGTTTTCTAGGTTTACGTACTGGAACAAAACCTGCTCCAATGTGATAAGCTAGTGCTGGAGCAAAAATAAATCCACGTGCTTCAATTCCTATTACAGTGTCAATTTTTTCTCCTGCAAAAGCTTCGCTCATTCTGTTAATAACAGTTTTAAGCCCTTTAGCATTTTTTAGTAGAGTAGTGATATCATAGAACAAAATTCCAGGTTTAGGAAAATCTGGGACTTCTCGAATAAGCTTTTTTAGCTCGTCCATTATTTATTAATCGCCTCCTATCCAACATTTATCAATAAATTCTAAGTGCAAATTGTATACACCACCTTGACCAGTAGTGACAGCCTTTACAGAAGATAGAGCAGAAAAATCTTCTCTTGTCATATAAACTTTGAGTTTACTTCCTAGAGGAGCTTCTTTTGTTGTCATTACACAAGCTCCACTTCGGCTGATATTAAGAACTAAACCAGGTTCTTTGGAAACAACTTTATTGGCTGAATCTAGAAATTCGATCATAACATCTATTGGAATGTTATGGCGTACATCTCGACGACTAGCACGATCCCATAAAGGTTTGTTACTTTCATGTATAGTAGAATCTTGCTGAGTTTGTGAAGCGGATTTACCAATATTAGTAATAGTAGAATTAGATTGAGTAACCCTATTTTGGTTTTGAGATGGATTAGTTGCTGGATTAGATTGGGTAACTCGATTTTGATTTTGAGATAAATGAGTTACTGGATTAGATTGGGTAACTCGGTTTTGGTTTTGGGATAAATTAGCTACTGGATTAGATTGAGTAGTTTTATTTGGTGATGGTGTAGATTGTTGGTAAGCTCCAGTAGGGAATTTAGTTTTGGCAAAAGGATTCTTGCCTGTTTTTGTATCTATATTTAAAAACTCGATTGTTTGAAGATTTTCTGTATTAGGAGGGGGATTTTTTCCAATAAATGACAATCCTACTTCACAACCACCTTCTGCCAATATATGCACCCTACGCACCTGAGCATAAATATGATAGGTTGGTTGGGATAAATCATATAGCCTTAATCGACTGGGCATTTGCATGCTCAGAAAAAGTGTAGTCCCTCGTTCAACAATGGATTCTAAAACTAGACAAAGGCCAAATGCAGAAGCGTCTTGTGTTTGACAGACTTCTTTGAATTTTTCTCCATCAACAGTTCGCCCAACTACTTGAACAGGCATAGAAACCTTTAATCTAGGGCGAGAACGCTTATCTTGCATAAAATTGGCCTCTATCTATTTTATCAAAATGCTGCATAATAGATATTTACTAATCTAGATAAAAATTAATATACTAGTCATAATAACTAATACTCAATACGGAACCCTTGATAGCCACCAGAAACTTCTAGAGATTTTTCTTCGATTTGAGTTACTTGAGCATGATAAGGGCCAGCCGCCAATTCTTTTTTGAAACTCTCCATAGCTTCACGTTGTCCTTCAGCTACAACCTCTACTTGTCCAGAGGGTAAATTACGGACAAAACCACATACTTGGCATTGATTGGCTGCGCGCATAGCAAAGTAACGATAACCTACTCCTTGCACTTTACCAGTAATTAGAAAATAACGGGCAATATACATAATTGTCAGATAATATTAATTAAAATAAAAGCGCGCCTGAGTTGTATGCTAAGGACTGTAGGTTTGGGCGAGTGGATTTGAACCACCAACCTCACGGTCCCGAACCGTGTACTCTACCAGGCTGAGCCACGCCCCGTTGAAATCTTTATGAGTATTAAAATAGGAACTTTAAGTATATGGTATGGATTTTTTCTGTCAAGTTACTTCTGACACAAGTGTTAAAGTACTTAAAAAATTAAAACCCAAATAAGGCACTTTCATTAAGTAAAAGTAGCTTATTTGGGGATGATGTGTAAAATACTTAACGCAGAGTAGCTTACTTATGAACAAATAACAATGAAAGAAATCTATTTTGATTATTAAATGGTTAACATAGATTTATTATCTTTGTTAGACCATTCTTTTTGGAATGCAAATCCACCTACTTTACCCCATACATCAGATAGTGAAGGATCTTTAGAAATATTAATTGGAATATCTCCAATTTCACCTAATCTATTGTCATACCAGCCAAGAGTTCCTTGTGATGGAGCACCACGATTTACATCAGCAACATTAGGATCAGTAGCCGCTTCAGACCATTCATGGGAAGCAGTAATAGAGTTATTATCCTGTGGATTACCTGTAAAGTCTATTCCATTGCTACCTTTACTATAAGCAATTACTGCATAATATACATTTTTACCAGTAGCAGGATCTTGATAGCTGCCATGGAAGCCACCTAAGCCATTTTGGGAAGTAGCATCACCATCTTTAAGAACTGTTCCTGGAGGTAGATATACTGTATGAATTGTTTGATCCCCAGCAGGTGATTTACCAGAAGCAAGTTGTTGTTTTACAAGTGATTCTACTTGAGATGCTGTAAAGGTTCTTGGAGCATTGCCACTTACAACATGAGAGCCAGCAAAAGAGCCTTGACCAACACCATATTGCTTTAATAGAGCTTCATTGCCGCTAGTTACCCAAGCTTTAGAAGCTGCATCTTGGTGTGCTACATCTGATTTTCCTTGTGTTGTATTATAGTAGCTACCTAAGTAAATATTATCGATTGCTGGTTTGTCTAAAACCTTACCACCATTATTAATTAATTGTGGGCCACCATTAGCTTTGCTGGAAGTTCCTGAAGCGGCATCTTTTATTCCTGAATCATCTGGATCAGCAGCGCTTTTTACTTTATCCAATAAGGATTTGCTGCTTTTGGCTGAAGGTTGTAAAAAGCTAGATAAGTTTTTAAGAATATTTCCAAAATCTGAGGATTTTGATGATTTAGCCAAAGGGCTTTCAGTTGTGCTATTAACGGGTCTAATGCTTAAAGAAGAACGATTTGCATTGTTTACACTTTGGTTACCGGATAAGCTAGGAGAATCACTAATAGGTTTAGCTTGTTGAATATTAAGACCTGCTAAACTACCTTTGTCTGATTTTGGTGTTGAGTTAGTTTGGTTGTTAAGTTGATTTTGTTGAATGGGTTGAATATTTACAGAATTATTAGTATTAATTGCCATTAGAGTTTCTCCTATAATATATTGTCAGGTATGGTAATGGGTTTGTATTTGCAATTAGTGAATACCAAAAACTTTAAAAACTCCATAAAGTTTTTGCTTTTTTTTAGCAATAAAAAAAATACTAATAAAGATACCTAATGAATATATTGTTGGTTATCTTTGCTTTTTGAATATGATGGATGTTATAGAAGAAATAAGTGTTAGATATACTTGCTAGAACCTTTATTAGTGTGTTATTAAAAGAAAACTGGATAGAGTAAGCAAAACTATTTTATAGCAAATAAGCATAAAAGAGATAATTTACAGTATGTCTAAAATAGAAAAGATAATTGAAAATCTTTCATTTCCGTTATCATTACCAGAAGATGCATTTATTCTTTTTGGGAAAGAACGGCGAGTTCCGGATTTTGATCTTATAGTAAAGCAATTGCCACTAGAAATTAGAGAAGAGCTTGATCCAAACGCCACTGCTTCAGGGGGTGGGGTAGGAACATATCTATTACCACTAATGAGTGGTCAATTTTTAAGGCTCAAAATAGAAGAGCATAAAATTGTAGAAATAGCAGTAGTTGATCACTGAGCTTTCTATGGTTTGGTTAAAAGCTTTTATAAAAGATACCTTGCCATTTTTTATGCTCTTGTGCTATAAAACGCGCTTTGCAAAAGGTGTTAGTTGTTAGTACTTTAATGGAGAAGTATTCAATGGATTTTGTACAAAAGTTTCAACTAATGGACGCAGCTGGAATTAATCGTGCTTTATCGCGCATGGCATCAGAAATAGTTGAGCGCAACAAAGGAACAGATAAACTTTTAATTGTAGGTATACGTCGTAGAGGTGTTCCACTTGCAGATAGAATAGCTAACAAAATAGCTGAACTAGAAAATACACGCCCTCCTGTTGGCACACTAGATATTACACTTTACAGAGATGATCTTTCTACAGTAGATGTAAAACCTGTAGTGCAAGATACTGATCTTCCTGGTGGTGTAGAAGGACAAACTATCATTTTAGTAGATGATGTGCTTTACACTGGACGTACAATTAGGGCTGCACTAGATGAATTAATGGATTTTGGACGGCCTAAACGCGTACAACTAGCTGTACTAGTAGATCGTGGACATCGAGAACTCCCAATACATGCTGATTATGTAGGGGAAAAAGTTTCTACTAAACAATCTGAAATTGTAAAGGTTATGTTAGAAGGGTTTGACGAAATTGAACAAGTTATTGTTGTTGAACCTGCCTAAAAAATATAAGGGATGTTTTAACTCCAGTGGTATTTAATCGTAAAGATTTATTAGGGATTAGTGATCTCTCTGTGGAGGAGATCACTAATATTCTTGATACAGCAGATGCTTTTAAGGAAATTTCTTGTCGCCCAATTAAAAAAGTCCCTACTCTACGAGGGCGCACAGTTATTAACCTCTTTTTTGAACCTTCAACAAGAACTAGAACCAGCTTTGAGATAGCAGCTAAGCGTTTATCTGCCGATGCAATAAATATTTCTGCTTCTACTAGTAGCCTTTCAAAAGGTGAAACCATAGCGGATACAGCAAGAAATTTAGAGGCAATGGTACCAGATGCAATTGTAGTGCGTCATTCTTCATCAGGTGTGCCACATCAATTAGCTCGCATTTGCCGCACTTCGGTTATTAATGCTGGAGATGGTGCACATGAACACCCTACACAAGCTTTATTAGATGCCTTAACTATTAGAGAACATAAAGGAAAGATAGAAGGTTTAGAAGTTGCAATAATAGGGGATATTGCTCATAGTCGAGTAGCTCGTTCTAATGCACATTTACTTACTAAACTAGGAGCAAACGTTCGTATAGCTGGGCCTCCAACGCTCTTGCCACCACACTTTGAGCGCTTGGCTGAAGGCCGTCCAGGACAAATAAAGGTAAGTTCATCAGTAGAAGAAGCTCTAAAAGATGTAGATGTTGTATTAATGCTGAGAATACAGTTAGAAAGAGAAGCTTCAGCCTTCTTTCCCTCCTTACGTGAATATGCTGCTATTTATGGTTTAACTGCAAAGAGGCTAGAGTTAGCTAAAAGTGATGTGAGTGTAATACATCCTGGCCCTGTTAATCGTGGTATTGAAATAGCTTCTGATGTGGTAGATGGACCATATTCTTTAATCTATGAGCAAGTTACAAATGGAGTTGCTATTCGTATGGCAGTGCTTTATCTATTAATGGGTGGCAATCTAGCAGAGGCTCAACAAGAAATCAGTAAATAGAAAAACGGACAAGGACAAATCTTACTTCCTACATTCATTTCTAATTAAATAGATTGTGTAGGGATAGATTTTGAAAGTCTGTCCTGTAAACTTAGGGAAAATTTATGCGATTATTAATCAAAAATGGGTTAGTTGTAGATCCTAGTAGACACTTTCAGGAAAAAGCAGATGTTTTAATAGAAGGTGATAAAATTGCTGGTGTATTTCCATCTATTGAAGTTACTGATGCAGAAATTTTTGATGCTACTAATTTAGTTGTAGCTCCAGGATTTATTGATCTACATACACATTTACGAGAACCTGGTCGTGAAGATAAAGAGACAATTGAAACAGGTGCTAGAGCTGCTGCTACAGGAGGTTTTACCTCAATTTGTTGCATGCCCAATACTCAACCAATCAATGATAATGCTACAGTAACAAACTATATAATAGGTCGAGCAAAAAGCCTTAATCTAGTAAATATTTTTCCTATAGGTGCAATCACTAGAGAATCTAAAGGTGAGCAACTTGCAGAAATAGGTGAAATGTATCAAGCCGGAATTGTGGCTATTTCTGATGATGGCAAACCGGTTTCAAACTCTTTGGTAATGCGTCGGGCAATGGAATATGCAAAAAGCTTTGGGCTTGCTGTGGTTGATCATTGTGAAAATAAAGACTTAGCTTGTGGTGGGGTAATGAATGAAGGTTACTACTCTACTATGTTAGGATTAAAGGGAATGTCTCATTTAGCTGAAGAATCTGATGTACAACGGGATTTAATGCTAGCTGAAGCTACAGGGGCACATATTCATATTGCTCATTTAAGTACTGCTGGATCACTAGCTTTAGTTCGTGAAGCTAAACAAAAAGGTATTAATGTAACTTGTGAAGTCACACCTCATCATTTTACCTTAACAGATGCAGCTGTAGTAGGGTTTGACACTAACACAAAAATGAATCCTCCTTTGCGTACAAATGAAGATATAGAAGCGTTAATTGAAGGAATAGCAGATGGAACTGTAGATGCAATTGCTACAGATCATGCACCACATCATGCAGATGAAAAGGCTTTAGAATATGATCGTGCACCATTTGGAATTGTTGGATTAGAAACAGCCGTAAGCCTAACATTAGACAAGCTTTATCATACAGGAAAGATTAGTTTAATGAGAATGGTAGAGTTACTGACAACTGCTCCTGCTAAGGTATTTAAAATTGACCGAGGTACATTATCAGTTGGAACATATGCAGATATAACTATTTTTGATCCAAATCTTGATGTTTCTGTTGATCCAACAAAATTTTGCTCTAAAAGCCGTAACAGTCCGTTTATTGGTTGGCAACTGAAAGGTGCGCCTATAGCAACTATTGTAAATGGTAAAATAATCTATAGCCGTAAGACCAAAGAAAATTAGTTTTTAAGAGGAATTACAATGAAAAAATTTTGGCTACCAATTTTAGCGCTAGTATTTTTATTTATAATTAGCTCACCTGCTTCAGCTCAGTTTTCTTTGAAAAACCAATCTAAAGCCATCTTTTCAGGCCAAATACTTGATGCTCGTACAGGAGAACCATTAACAGATGCATTAGTAGTTGTACGGACTCAATATCAAGATTATAAAGGGAAGACAGATAACAAAGGAAATTTTGTATTTGAAGTAGATGATAAAGATGGGTTAAAGAATTTTGTTTTTATTTCTAGTCATCCTGATTATCGTGAGAAAGATGTTAGTGGAATATTAAACAATGGTTTTGGGGGTTCTAAAGCAAGATTTTCTTTACAAGGTTCTGGCAACACTTCTTCTGCCACTCTAAAGCATAAAAAGAGTGAATTTAGTTTAACTTGTGGTAAGGATGCTCAAATTGGTACTAAAGATGGGCGGTTGATTACAGGACAATTGGAATGTCTAGATAATGAACGAGTTTTAACAGTAGCACTTGGCAGAGGAGATAGCTTTGCTATAAGAGGTAGCAGTGATATTTTTGTAGAGGTAAATGGAGATAAAACAAAAATAGAAACAGCTAAGGAAACACCAATACAAATCACTGTTAAAGTTTTAATGTTCAAGAGATAATGCAGGTTTTTTAACCAAAATTAAAAGAATATAAGGGGCAGAGTTTGTTTTTGCTTGTCTTGGTAGGATTTACTGTAAGACAAAAACAAGCTTTGCCCCTACATTAATTTATTGTGGTAATTAATGCTACTTGACCTTGTCATTGTGCCAAGGTAAAGTTTTCGTCTAAATTATTTTTCTAGGTAAGGTGCTAAAAGTTGACTCCTGAAAAATGGCAACAAGTAAAATCTTTGGTTGAACAAGCTTTAGAGCAAGATGTTGATAAACGCCTGGCTTTTCTTTCTCAAGCTTGTGGTGAGGACAAAGAACTTTACACAGAAGCAGAAGCCTTAATATTAGCTGATTCTGAGATGTCAGGCTTTTTGGAAAAAGGTGCTAATGAATTTTTAGAAAAAATATCTACTCTGAAAACCAATAAAAGCAGTGCAAAGATAACAGAAAAAGGTCTTACTGTTGGTACAACTTTCTTAGGTAAATATGAGATAGTCAGGTTAATAGGTAAAGGAGGAATGGGATTAGTTTATCAAGCTAGGCATGTTGAACTAGATACTCAATTTGCAATAAAAATACTGAATACAAATTTTGTAGAAGATAGTGAAGCAATAGAACGCTTTAAGCGAGAAGCTCGCACGGCTGCTAAATTAGAGCATCCAAATATTGTTAAAGTATTTGATTATGGAGTTGAAGATACAGTTTGTTATTTGGTAATGGAATATTTGGTTGGGGAATCTTTACGAACTAGGCTTAAAACTTCTAAAAAACTGGAGTTTTCACAAGTGGTAGATTTTGCTAGAGAAATTTCCATTGTATTGGATTTTGTTCATAGTAAAGGAATTATTCATAGAGATTTAAAGCCAGATAATATTTTCTTTCATAAAGATGAAAAGAGTGAAACACTAAAATTATTAGATTTTGGTATAGCTAAATTAAGCAATATTACTCGCTCAGGTGAAAGCTTAACTCTAACAGGCTCAATTTTTGGCACACCACAATATATGTCTCCTGAACAATGTGAAGGTAAAGCACTAGATGCTAGATCAGATATTTATTCTTTAGGCATTATACTATATGAAATGTTTTCTGGACGTAGACCTTTTGAGGCAGATAATGCTTTGAGCTTTATGTATGCGCAGGTTCATACTCCCCCTTTAGAACTAGCGGAAATTGTTTCTGATCTTCCTCACCCAATCTCACAACTTGTTATGCAGATGCTAGTTAAGGATAAAGAAAAACGCATCAAAAGTGCTAAAGAGTTAGTAGAAAAGTTTTCTAACATTGATTTATTAGAAGACTATAGTCAGTCACAAACTTTAAGAATGGGTACTACTACAAGTAAAGTAGATACAAATGAAGCTACACTATTACAGCTAAAAGGCGAAACTAATCAAAACAAAGCTATATATAAGCCTAAATCTAAAACAGTGTATATGTATATTGTAATTATAGCAGTAGTATTACCAGCCTTTGCTTTTGTTGTAGCTAGGTTTCCTTTTACACAAGCTAACAATTTGATAAATAATAAAACTGTTGAAACTCCTAAAATAAATAAGCCTATAGAAGCTGTTAAAAAGAAACTCTTACCATTACCAGATTCTTTGCGAGAAAATTTTGTTCTTATTGAAGCAGGAGAATTTACTATTGGCCGTGATTTAGCGGATTGTAATGGCATTCCAAATTGTGAAATTTCACTTGATGAAACTCCTGCTCATAAAGTCACACTTAAGAGTTATTACATAAGCAAATACGAAGTTACAAATAAAGAATATTATGAATTTGTGAAAAAGACAAAATATCAATCTCCAAAGAATTGGCAAAAAGGTAAATATCTTGCCAAAGAAGAGGATTATCCTGTTACTTATGTAAGTTGGGAAGATGCTAAAGAATATTGTCTTTGGCTTACAGAGCGAGATGGAATAAAATATCGATTACCTAGTGAAGCAGAATGGGAACATGCTGCAAGAGGCAATGATAATCGGCTCTTTCCTTGGGGAAATAGTTGGGATGAAACACTTGCACATGGAGATAGAAAGAAAGTTAACTCTCCTGTAGCGATAAATGCTTTTATTAACACAAGAGATAGTAGTCCTTACAATGTATTTGCTATGGCAGGTAACGTAAGAGAATGGACTAACTCTGATTTTGCTCCTTACCCAAACAGCAAGCGTGAAGCAAAAGAAGATGATCTTAAATGCAAGGTTATTCGTGGGGGGAGTTTTGATGTAGAACCCAATGGATTACGAAATAGTTTTCGTGCTTGGCTGCTGCCAAATACTATTGTTGAAGATATAGGATTTCGTTTAGCTATTGATGCAGAGCAATAATTTAATGATTGTTGATTGATTTATGAAGAAATATCTATTTGGTTTAGTCTTAATTTTAATTTTGGCTGTTTTTCCTACCTTTTTTGCTACCTTTGCTCAAAAAGACTCTCCAAAAGTAAAGCGCGATCCAGTAAATAAACCAGTGGAGAAAATAATTCCTACACCAAAACCACTTGCTCCTGTATTAGTATTTTCTGAACCGGTTGGAGCAGATGTTTACCTTGATAACCAATTGATAGGTAAAACAACAGAAGATGGTAAGATTCAAACACCCAAAAATATACTAAAAGTAATTACACTTAAGCCGGGATCATATAATTTTCGTTTTGAATATCCAGAATATCAGAACGATAATAGAGATATTAGCGTAAGAGTTGGAGCTACAAATAGTATAAAAGGGGAGCTAAAGGCTAACTTTGGTTTTTTACTACTTACAAATTTGCCTAAAACAGCAAAGGTTATGATAAATGGTCAAGAAGTAGCTGAAAACAATTTTTCTTGGGAACAAACTGATGCAGCAAAAATAAAAGTTCCTTTGGGAAATCATCAAGTACAAGTGCTAGAAAAAGAATATTTACCGTTTACTGAATCTATAGAAGTTGTGGATAACAACCCAAAACCGGTTGTTGTAAAATTAAAAAAACAGCTAGTAAACTTACTAGTTAAGTCAACTGTAGGAGCTAAAGTGTACTTAAACAACCAAGAAAAGGGGACAATTTCTAGCTCAGGTAGTTTACTTATACCAGAACTTATACCAGAAAAATATCATTTATTAATTGAATGTGCTAGTTATCAAAAATATGAAAAGGATATAATTCTAGAACCCAAAAAAGAAATAACTTTAGAACAACCTCTTAGCTTACTTGTGACTAGTGTGGAATTTGTAGATAGTTTTGAGAGTGGATTAACTTTTTGGAATGCTCCTAATCAATGGCAAGTTGCAGGAAACCTTCTAAGGGTTAATGGCAAAGGAGTTGGACTGCCAAAAGAGAAAAACTATTGTGATGCAACTATAGTTTTTGGGGTACAACTTCTAAATGAAAAAGGCGCTGCTTGGGTTATTAGGGCACAAGACTCAAATAACTACTATTTGTTTTGTCTTAATTCTTCTCAAGGGCTTTATCCTAATAGATTAGTTACTTATATTTGTCGCAATGGAAAAGTGGATTTAACTAAACCAGAGATTATTCCTCTTCCTACTCCATTGCAGTTAAAAGTTGGTGGAACTTATGAAGTTCGCATAAAGATGGAAAAAAATTTAATTATACATTCGTTATTTTCTAATATTACAGGTGATGAAACACAGATAGGTATATATAAAGACCCTAACAATGTTTTTTCCTGTGGAAATATTGGGTTTACTGCTCCTAATGGAGAAGATTTTCAGGTGCATGGATTTGTTATTAAACCTTTAGAAGAAAAATAGTATGGGAATAGAAAATAAATTAGATGATGAAGAAGTAACGGGTTTGCTTGCTCGCTGGAATAAGGGTGAGGAAGAGGCACAATCTAAACTAGTTAAGTTAATTTATAATGACTTACACTCTCGTGCAGAAAATTATATGCGCTATGAGCGTCAAGATCATACTTTGCAACCTACTGCATTGATTAACGAAGTATACTTAAGATTAATTAAACAGAAAGGCATTGAATGGCAAAATCGTTCTCAATTTTATGGAGTGATTGCCCAAATAATGAGACGAATTTTAGTTGATCATGCTCGAAATCATTATGCAGCTAAACGTGGGGGTAATGCTTTTAAGGTCTCTATTGATGAGGTAGACAATATCTCAGGTGCAAAAGAAATAGATTTGATGATTTTAGATGACGCGCTTAGTCGTCTTGCAGAAATGGATAGTAGACAAAGTCAAATTGTAGAAATGCGGTTTTTTGGTGGGCTTTCTGTAGAAGAAACTGCGGAAGCCTTAGGAATTTCAGCCATAACCGTGCAAAGAGAATGGCGTATAGCTAAAATGTGGCTTTATAACGAATTGAAAAAACAAAATTAATCTTCATTTCGTAAAATAGCCGGAAAATTTATGATGTGCTTTTTTTAGTTTTTGCGCGTCATTTAATTAGAGAAAATTATATTTTATAAGTAGGGTTTTAGCTTTATGCGCAAATATGTTGTTTTTAGTCTGTTAGTTTCCTTGTTCTTACTAAATGCTTTATGTTCAACTAATTCTTTATTATTTCCCAAAAGTTTAACCCAGGTTTCAAAAGCATCTACAAATAATTTTAAAATTAAACAACGAAATCCGGTTGTAAATGAAGGCAACCGTATTCAACTTTCTGTTGTAAGTAAAGATGGAAAAAATATAACAGAAGGAATAATGTGGCGGTCAGGAAGTCCAGATATTGCAGCTATTAACGCAACAACAGGAGAAGTCTTTGGGCTAAAAAGTGGGTTTGCAACAATTACTGCTAGCAGAGGAGATGAAAGCTTTTCAGTATTTGTTGTAGTTGCAAAAGTACGTAAGGTAAATGGAACAAGTGTGCCAGGAGACACTAAGACAGATAATAAGGGAAGTGTCTATATTAGTAATCCACTGCAAAATGTAATATTGAAGGCAGATAATAGTTTAGGAGCCCCACTTCAACCATTTGCAGGAAAACAAAAAGTAGCAGGAAATCGCAATGGTTCAATTACAGAAGCGTTATTTGCAGGGCCAACAGCAATAGGAGTAGATAATAGTGCTAATGGTGGGATTTATGTAGCAGACACACTTAATCATAGTATTAGAAAAATAGGATTTGATAGACAAGTAGAAACAATTTTAGGAAAAGGGTTTCCAGGAGTTAGTAGCTTTTCTGTTGGAGGAAATGAATTTTCACAAGTGTTTTTAAGTAGTCCAAGAGGAGTAGTTGCAGACAATGGAGGCAATCTTTATATTGCAGACACAGACAACAATGCAATTTACTATGCAGATTTTAGCCGTCGTAAAGTTACACTAGTAGCAGGAGAGCCAGGAACAAGTGGTAAACAAGATGGACTTGGAAGAAGTGCTAAGTTTAAGAGACCAAGTGGAATGGCCCTTAGTAATGATGGAAGATTGTTAAGTGTTGCAGATGAAGATAATGATAGAGTTCGTTTAATAGAACTATTAAGAGATAACAATGGTGAAATAGTTGGTAATGTATCTACCCTAGGTGTAGCGACTTCATCTCAAGGAGTAAAAAACTCAGAATTAAATCAAGCAAGTGATGAAATAGTGTTTGAACATCCATTATCAGTAAGTATAGATGGAACAGGAAACATCTATGTAGTGGATAATCAAGGAGTTCAGTTAGTAACAAGACCATTTGGGCAGATGCCAGAAGTTGTAGCATTAGCACAACCTGATGTTACATTTAACAAAGCAGTAAGTGTTACTGTGAGCGGGACACAAGCCTTTGTTTTAGACTCAGGATCAATTTCACCTACAGAAGCTTTAAGTATTGTTTCAGTAGCAGGCCCAGAAATTAATTTAATTCAACCTGCACAAATAAGACTAAATGAAAATACAGAAGTAGTAGTAACAGGAAAGAATTTTGCACCAGAAAGCCAAATTGTATTTGGAGGCAAAATTATTACACCTAGCAGTATTAAAGCAGAAGAAATTCGTTTCCAAATAACTCCACAAACTATTCCAGGGGTAGTAACTTTTTCTGTACTAACTCGTGGAGGAATTGCACAAAAAGAGTTAAATGTAATAGCTAAACCTTCATCTATGTTAGCTCCTGGAGAGATTACTACTATTGCCGGCGGTAGAGTATTTTTAGGGGATGGTGGTCAAGCTACTTCAGCTAGTTTAGGATTTTCAAGAAATTTAGTTATTGATAGTGCTGGTAACTTTTTTATCAGTGATGAGCAAAATAACACTATAAAAAGAGTTGATAAACAAACAGGTGTTATTACTAGCATTGCAGGTGGAGGAGACTCATTAGAGGAAGGTGTTTTAGCTGTTACAGCTTCAATAAGACCAACTAGTGTTGTTTTAGATAAATCTGGAAATATTTTAATAGCAGAAAGCTTCTCTCGCAGAATAAGAAAAATAGATGCTCTTACAAATGTTATTACTACTATTGCAGGTGGTTTTGGAAAAGGTTTTCAAGGTGATGGAGGCCCAGCTATCAATGCTGGATTTGAAACTCTTGCAGATTTAGCTGTTGATCAAAACGGTAACATACTGGTACTAGAAGGAACAAGACTACGTCGGATTGATGGCATTACTGGTATTATTACTACAATAGCAGGTACAGGAGAATCAACTTTTAATGGAGATGGAAAACCTGCTACAGCCACTAATTTTGGGGCTGAATCTTTTACAGTTGATTCTAATGGAAATATATTTATTAGTGATGGAGCTAATAATAGAGTTCGCAAAATAGGTACAAATGGAATTGTTACTACTGTAGTAGGTAATGGTAAGCTAAAAGCTGTAACAGATCCTACAAAACGTGATGGAAAATTGGCTACAGCCATCAACCTAACTTTTCCTGGTGCTATAACTGTTGATAGTAACAACAACTTATTTGTAGCAGATATAATGAGCGTGCTAGAAAATAAGAAAATTGTTGGATCTAAGGGAGTTGTTTCAAGAGTTGATTTAAATACAGGTAAAATAATCACTCAAAAAATAAATTTCTCCAACGATGATAAAACAAATAGTAGTCTTATTATTGTAGGAGCAATTACTACAGATGGATCTGGTAGCTTATTCTATAGTCAATACAGTGGGGCTACAGCTATTTTTAAGCTAGATCCAAAATCAGGAGATGCAACTAGAGTAGCAGGAAACAAAAGATTTAATTTTTCAGGAGATACTCAACAAGCTGTAAATGCTAGTATTGGACAACCTTTTAGCGTTACTACTGATCAAGCTGGTAACATTTATTTTGTAGATCTTGCAAATCACTTGGTGCGTGTTATTGATGCTACTACAGGAAATATAGATACAATAGTTGGAAAAGATCCTAGCAGTACAGTTGGGAATGGTGATGGTGGGCCTGCTGAAAAAGCTGTTAGTTTCCCACTTTGCGCGACTATTGATAATCAAGGAAATCTTTTAATAGGAGAGTTTGTAAACTCAAGAGGTTTTATTCGTAAGGTAGACCTAAAAACAAGAATAATTACTACCATTGCTGGTAGCAAAACTGGCGAATCTACCGCAGATGGTCAAAGTGCTTTACAAACAAAGCTAAGTTTTCCAATAGGTCTAAAGACCGATAGTCAAGGTAATATTTACTTTTTAGCTACAGGTCTACAAAAAATTGATGCTAAAACAGGTATCATTACTAGACTTTCTGGGTTTGATGGTAATGCACTAAGTGATTTAGCTATAGATAAAGATGGTAATATCTTTATTTCTGTAGGAACTAACTCACTATTTCGTTATGATGCAAAAAGCAAAAAAGTTAGTGCTTTTATAGAAAATACTAGTCAAGCACCTCAAGAAAATCCTGGAGTCATTACAACTGTGGCTTTGGATAATCAAGGCAATCTCTTTGTTGGTAGCACAACATTTTCTGATTCTCAATCAAATCCATTTATCACTATTCCAAAAATTTTGAAAGTTGATACAAAGACAAAAGCTATTACCACAATAATTTCTAGTAATAATGGTGTTTATAGTGGTGATGGTGGACAAGCTAAAGATGCAAGTTTATCAGGTGAACCTAAGATTATTGTAGACCAAAGAGGCAATCTGTTTATTTCAGGTAATGATTCTAGAAGTAGCTATATCAGACAAATTAAACTCCCCAATTAATCGATCGCTGAAATATCTTTGTTTAGGGTTGTACTCATCAATTATGAGTCAACCCTAATTTATTTCTTACCTATAAATATCCTTTTTCTAGCTTACCCACATTTTTTATGATAGGTTTTCTAGGTTTTTTACGCGTCATTCTATAAAGAGAATTATAAATTGAAATAGGATCTTAGTTTTATGCGTAAGTATGTGTTTCTGACTGCATTAATTTCATTACTCCTGATAAATTCCTTATGTTCAATAAATAAGTTGTTTTTGCCTAAGTATTTAACTCAGGTTTCAAAAGCATCTACAAATAATTTTAAAATTAAACAACGAAATCCGGTTGTAAATGAAGGCAACCGTATTCAACTTTCTGTTGTAAGTAAAGATGGAAAAAATATAACAGAAGGAATAATGTGGCGGTCAGGAAGTCCAGATATTGCAGCTATTAACGCAACAACAGGAGAAGTCTTTGGGCTAAAAAGTGGGTTTGCAACAATTACTGCTAGCAGAGGAGATGAAAGCTTTTCAGTATTTGTTGTAGTTGCAAAAGTACGTAAGGTAAATGGAACAAGTGTGCCAGGAGACACTAAGACAGATAATAAGGGAAGTGTCTATATTAGTAATCCACTGCAAAATGTAATATTGAAGGCAGATAATAGTTTAGGAGCCCCACTTCAACCATTTGCAGGAAAACAAAAAGTAGCAGGAAATCGCAATGGTTCAATTACAGAAGCGTTATTTGCAGGGCCAACAGCAATAGGAGTAGATAATAGTGCTAATGGTGGGATTTATGTAGCAGACACACTTAATCATAGTATTAGAAAAATAGGATTTGATAGACAAGTAGAAACAATTTTAGGAAAAGGGTTTCCAGGAGTTAGTAGCTTTTCTGTTGGAGGAAATGAATTTTCACAAGTGTTTTTAAGTAGTCCAAGAGGAGTAGTTGCAGACAATGGAGGCAATCTTTATATTGCAGACACAGACAACAATGCAATTTACTATGCAGATTTTAGCCGTCGTAAAGTTACACTAGTAGCAGGAGAGCCAGGAACAAGTGGTAAACAAGATGGACTTGGAAGAAGTGCTAAGTTTAAGAGACCAAGTGGAATGGCCCTTAGTAATGATGGAAGATTGTTAAGTGTTGCAGATGAAGATAATGATAGAGTTCGTTTAATAGAACTATTAAGAGATAACAATGGTGAAATAGTTGGTAATGTATCTACCCTAGGTGTAGCGACTTCATCTCAAGGAGTAAAAAACTCAGAATTAAATCAAGCAAGTGATGAAATAGTGTTTGAACATCCATTATCAGTAAGTATAGATGGAACAGGAAACATCTATGTAGTGGATAATCAAGGAGTTCAGTTAGTAACAAGACCATTTGGGCAGATGCCAGAAGTTGTAGCATTAGCACAACCTGATGTTACATTTAACAAAGCAGTAAGTGTTACTGTGAGCGGGACACAAGCCTTTGTTTTAGACTCAGGATCAATTTCACCTACAGAAGCTTTAAGTATTGTTTCAGTAGCAGGCCCAGAAATTAATTCAATTCAACCTGCACAAATAAGGCTAAATGAAAATACAGAAGTAGTAGTAACAGGAAAGAATTTTGCGCCAGAAAGCCAAATTGTATTTGGAGGCAAAATTGTAACTCCTAGCAGTATTAAAGCAGAAGAAATTCGTTTCCAAGCCCCTGCACAAACTATTCCAGGTGCAGTAACTTTTTCTGTACTAACTCGTGGAGGAATTGCACAGCAAGAACTAAATATAGTAGCTAAACCTTCATCTATGTTAGCTCCTGGAGAAATTACTACTATTGCTGGTGGAACCGTATCTTTAGGGAATGGTGGGCAAGCCACTTTAGCTAGTTTAAGCAGTATTAATAAGGTTATACTTGATAGCTTAGGAAATATTTTTATTGTTGATACTATAAATAAAAGCATTAGACGAGTTGATAAACAAACAGGTGTTATTACTAGTGTAGCTGGTGGAGGAACTTCTTTAGCTGACGGAGTTTTAGCTGTTACAGCTTTAATAAATCCTACTAGTATTGCTTTGGATAAAGCAGGTAATATTTTTATAGCAGATGAGCTTGTGAATGGTATTCGTAAGATTGATGCTCTTAATAACACTATCACTACAATTGCAGGATCTTCAGGCCGAAGGTTCGGAGGAGATGGAGGACTTGCAATTGATGCTGGGTTTGATGGAATAAGAGATTTAGCTGTTGATCAAAATGGAAATTTATTAGTTTTAGAACAAAGCCGATTGCGCCGTATTGATGCAGCTACTAAGGTTATTACTACAATAGCTGGAAATGGAATAGTTGTTTTTACAGGAGATGGTGGTCCAGCAACCAAAGCTGGTTTTGCTGCTGGCACCTTGGCTGTGGATAACAACAATAATATTTATATAAATGATACGCTTAACGGCAGAATCCGTAAGATTAATAAAGATGGTATTATTACAACAGTAGCAGGGAATGGGCCAAAGAGAAATATACAAAAAACTTCTTATGTTGATGGAACACCTGCTACTAAGGTTTCCTTAATATTTCCTCGTGCAATAGCTGTTGATACAAATAATAATCTGTTTATAACAAGTATATTATTTTTAGCTAAACAAAATAATATCTTTTTAACTGTAAGTGGGATTTCTAAAGTTGATTTAGCTACAGGTACTATTTCTCGACAAACAATAAATATTGCTGATGATGATAAAGCTCTTAGCACTAATACTTCAGTTACTTCGCTTGTTACTGATGGATTAGGAAATATAATCTTTGCTACATATAATGGGGCAAGTACCATTTTTAGCCTAGATTCTAAATCAGGCAATGCTGTTAGAATTGTTGGTAATAAGAGATTTAATTTTTTTGGAGACACTCAACAAGCTCAAACTGCTAGTATTGGGACAACATTTGATATTGCTAGTGATCAAAATGGCAATATTTATCTAGTAGATGTTTCTAATAATTTAATTCGCTCTATTAATACAAATACAGGAATAATTGACACTTTAGTTGGAAAAGACACTAATGGTACAGTTGGAAATGGTGATGGTGGAACTGCTGAAAAGGCAATTATTTTTCCATCAAATATTAGCCTTGATAAACAAGGTAATCTCTTAATTAGTGATTTTCAGAATGGAAGAAGTTTTATTCGTAAAGTAGATTTAAACACAAAAATAATTTCTACTATTGCTGGCAGCACTACAAGCACTTTTCAAGGAAATGGGAAACCAGCATTAAAAACAGATATATTCTTTCCTATTGATCAAGTTGTTTCAGATAGCCAAGGCAACATTTATTTCATAACAGAAGGTTTGAAGAAAATAGATGCTAAAACGGGAATTATTAGCTCAATCCCTGTTTTAGGTGATTCTTTGCAGAATTTAATAATAAGCAAAGATGATGTATTGTTCCTTACAGGAAGTGGTGTTTCCCAAGTCTTTAGCTATGATACAAAAACAGGCAAAACATCTGTTGTAGCTGGCAATAAAAGCAATTCTTTTAGTGGTGATGGTGGATTAGCTACTCAAGCAGGATTAGGATCTATAACAGGCTTGGCTTTAGATAAACAAGGTAATCTATTTATTGCTGCAAGCGTTAATGGTATGATTGGGCAAGACCTTAACGTTATCACCATATCAAAGATTAGAAAAGTTGATGCAAAAACAGGAATTATTAACAGTGTAGTGGGAAATAAAGATGGTGTTTATAGTGGTGATGGTGGATTAGCTAGTGATGCTGGCTTAAGCGGAATTGTTAGAATAACAATTGATTCAAAAAATAACCTCTTTCTTTCTACTATAAGTAATGGGATTTGTTCTGTACGTCAAGTTAAACTACCTAATTAATTTAACTTTAGGATGCAAAAGATAAACAATAAAATACTTACGCTCCTAGAAAGATCTAAATGCTGAGTGAGTTAATTGTTAAGCGCTTTTTATTAACTTGGTTATTTATTTTTTGTATTTTTTCTTGTTCCTTTGCCCAAACAATAACAGGGGCTTTGTCAGGAACAGTAATCGATGAAAATGGAAAACCGCTAGTAGGTGTATTAATTCGTATTTATAACTTAACTAGTGGATTTGATTATGCTAGACGTACTGATAGCGAAGGAATTTATAGAATAGATCTTTTACTTGCTGGAGAATATCGCATTACTGCTGAAAAAGAAGGATATATAAGCGACGAAATTCCTAAATATTTAATTGAGATAAATAGACAAAAAACAATTACTCTGCCTCCAATACGGCTTTTCCCTGTTAACTATAAACCAAATAAACCAGTAACTCCTGCAATCTCAACTAATATAGCTGATATACTACAAGTTAATACTTTAGATGTAACCTTGCGATATAATGCTACTGCAAAATTATTAGAATCATTACCTTTAAGTGGAATACGTAGCTTTGACAGTTTTGCTTTATTATCTCCTGGTGTTGTTATTTCCCCTGAAACTAATGGCATTGGGGCTAGTTTGAATACTTCAATTGCTGGACGCTTTTCTGTTAATGGTAGTCGTGCTAGAGCTAATAATTTTACTGTTGATGGATCTGATAATAATGATCAAGATTTTGGAATGAGGCGCCAAGGTTTTACCTCAACTAGCGCACAATCAATTGAAAGCATTCAAGAATTTCAGATTTCGACGTTACTTTCAGATGCAGAAGCAGGGCGAAATAGTGGAGGGCAAATAAATATAGTTTCAAAAGCAGGTGTTAATCAGTTACATGTAGCATTGTATAACTACTTTACAGATTCTAGGCTTAATGCAAGGGACTTTTTTGATTATTCTGGACTAGATAATCCAAAGAAAAATCCTTTTACACGTAATCAGTTTGGTAGCTTTATAGAATTACCAATAAAGAAAAACCAAACACATCTCTTTAGCTCCTTTGAGCTACAAAACATTAATAGTTTGCAAGAGTTTCATTTTGCTGTTCCTACAGCACTTGAGAGAGCAAAAGCTTTTAAGTTTGCAAATAACAGAAGTGCTTTAGGACAAGATATACTTGATCCAGCCTTTTATCCATTGCCTAACAATAATGGTGGGCCTTATGGAGATAACACACTAACCAAATTGTTAAATGCTAACTCAAGAGCAGTACTATTTGATATTAGACTAGATAATAGATTATCTGTATTAAGTAAGTTAACCACATTTAGTATTAGATATAATTTTACTAATGATAAAACTAATATTCCTAGTATTGACAATGCGATTAATGCCAGTATTAGAGCTTTAACGCAAACACAAAATCTAGCACAGGCTTTCAATACAGAAATAAGCAACAAGTTTTCCAATCAACTTCGGTTTTCTTATGGCCGCACAGCCTTAAGTTTTGCAGAAATTGCTGGTAGTCCTTTGGTGTTTCAGTCTCGTTCAACAGGTGTTGACCGTACAGGAGATGGGTTACCTGATGGAAATACTGGGCCGATTGGACAATTTTTGCTTGCCCCATTTAGTCCGCTTGGAATTGATACAGCTAATTTCCCACAAACAAGAGTAAATAATACTTTTCAAGTTGCTGACACTGGCATTATTACTTATGGACGTAGTACATTGAAATTTGGAGCCGATATTAGACGAGTTCAGTTTAACAACACTTTAGCCCGTAATTATCGCACTCAACTAGCTTTTACCTCAGGTTTTGTTAGTGATAGCAAAGGGAGAATTTCTTTTGCTAGAGGCGTTGATTTTGCTGCTTTAGGGCTACCAACAAATATTTTTCAAGCTTTAGCTGTAACTCCAGATTCAACTCTTGGATTACGATTTACAGAGTTAAACTTCTTTGTTCATGAGCAGTTGCGCTTACGCTCAAATCTAACCTTGTCTCTAGGTTTACGCTATGAGCTTAATACTGTTCCAACAGATGTTAATGGTAGGTTGGAAAAGGTGTTTAAGCTAAAAGATAGTGATTTACCCCCTTTTGATCCAAATAGTGTATTTTCACAAGCTTTTCTAACTGCGCTTAATGCTCAAAGAAATGTATTTGATGGAAGAGATAAGATTTATCAAGGAGATAAGAATAATTTTGCTCCTCGCATAAGTATTGCTTGGGATCCAAGAGGCAATGGCCAAAGCTCGCTAAAAGCTGGTTATGGCATTTTTTATAACCCTATTTTAGGTACAGTTGTAAATCAGTCTAGAAATGGATTTCCAAATTTTATTCCAATTAACTTTGGAGCTTCGGTTTTGTTTTCTGATATTCTTTCTGCCAATCCTGCTTTTCTTCGCTTTGGTAAAAATCTGAATATGCCAATTATTTCTCCAGGGACAATAAACACAATTGCTTTAGCTCCAAATCAATTTGTAAATGGGTTAGGCAAACTTCTTTCTGTTGGAGGTTTTTTTGTTGGAGCAGGTTTTGGGGCAGGAATTACACTTCCAGCAAAAAATTTGCGCTCAGCTTATACACAAGAGTTTTCTCTTTCATATGAGCAAGTTTTATTAAATAAATATACTTTTTCAGTAAGTTATGTAGGTACATTGGGCAGAAAATTAATTCGTACTACTAATCCTAATGGAGGTGAGTTTACTAGTATTGGAATAAGAAAAATTTTTGGAATTGAGCCTATAGTTTTGCCCTTACTTAAAAGGCCAAATCCAAATCTAGATGCTGTTACAATTTTTCAAAGCTCCGCTTCATCTAGCTATCATGCTTTACAACTTGGACTAAAGAGAGAACTTAATAGTAATTTTTCTTTTCAATTAGCTTATACTTTTTCTCATACAATTGATGATGTTTCAGACGTTTTTGACACTGCAAATAGTAACAACTTAGCTCAAGATGAACTTTCAAGGACTTCAGGTTTTGGAGCAGAAAAAGCCAGTGCTAGTTTTGATGTTAGGCATCGTTTTGTAACTAGTTGGCAAGCTAAGCCTTTTGATACTATAAAAAAGGGTGTTTTAGCTAGTATTTTTAGAGACATCAACTTGGCAGGTATATTAACTTTGCAAACAGGCCAACCCTTTACTGTAAACTCAAGTTTGGATGTTAATTTAGATGGTAATTTGACAGATAGACTTGATAACTTAAATGGTTTAATTGTTGTCAATGAAGGTGTTAAACGACTTTCTTTATCTCCGGGAACTTCTACTTTATCACTTCTAACTAGTCCAGGAAAAGATGGTAGTGTTGGCAGAAATAGCTTTCGTGCCAGTGGAATAGCTTCTTTAGATTTAGCTATTTATCGAGCTATTAATATAAAAAAACAAACCATTACCTTACGGTTAGAAGCTTTTAATCTTTTTAATCGTAGCCATTTTGGATTTCCTGTTAGAATTTTGGAATCACCTAGTTTTGGCTCATCCACTAGTACTTCTTTACCAGCAAGAACTCTCCAAATAGCTTTGAAATACCAGTTCTAGCTCTAAACTCTTTATTAGTAACTCACAACATAGCAAAATTTGTAGAGATTATTCCACAGATAGTAACATTTTTTTGTAAGGTCATTTGTATAGTAAAGCCACCTTTTTGAATAATATAAACGGTATAACATTACAGATTGGTTTAGCTATATAAGAAAGTTTGTTAAAAGGATCTGCTTGAAAGGAATGTTTTAGTGTGATTTTTTAACTCTGTTTTGTTTTATAAGTAAATTAATTTTAATAGTTTTTTATATGTTTTTATTGAGTTTATAAAATTTTTAACAGAATTTTTAACTTGGTTTCTTTTGTAGAGAAAAAAATACTGATGTGTGAGCCATATTTATGTATGGTAGTATCTTTTAGCTTTATATTTTTATTTACCAGAAAAACTGCTGATGCTGCTTTACTTACTTTGATACATAGTCGAAAAGATAGTTAGTCCTAATATTCGTCAATGAGCAAGTTAGTCTTGTTAGTAATATCCTTTAGTTGTCAATCAAAGTGTCATTAATTACAAGTGCTTAGTGTACTTTAGCTAGTAAGAGAGGAGAAAAGAATGTCCGTAAAATTGAAAATGTTTTTTGTTGCAGCAGTGTTAGCTATTTTTGCTCAATCTGTATTAGCTCAACAACCTGTAGAAATGGCGTTAGTTACAGGAAATTCTGATAAAGTTTCTGATAAAAAAGTTTCTGGTGAAAAAGATGAGAATAAAAAGCCTAGTGAAAATGAGTTAATGCTTAAAGAAGTACAAGATTTACAACAAACTGTTAGAGTTTTAGAGAATAGAATTAAGGAACTTGAAAACAAATTGGCAAAACCTGAAAATGCCAAAGAAAATGTTAAAGCTGATGTTATAAATGACACAACAACCTCAGCAAATACAACAACTACAGTAACATCCATTGCTAGTACTGGTGTTATTGCTCCAAACCCTATTACAAACTCTATAAGCCCTATTGTTGAAGATCCTAAGCCAGAAGATAAAGATAAAAATGCTTCAGATAAAGTCTTAGATTTCTTTAAGCGTACAGAAGTATCAGGTTTTGTAGATGCTTATTATGGTTATAACTTTAATCGTCCAATAGGTAGCACAAATGTTACAAACTTTGATAACCAACTAAGAAACTTTGATACCAAACACAATCAATTTAGCTTAAACCAAGCTAAACTTGTTCTTGAAAATAAACCTACAGAAGATGGTCGCTTAGGATTTCGCTTTGACCTTAATTTTGGGCCTGCTACAGAAATTATTCATGCTGGTGAACCTGGTGGTGCAGATATCTTTCGTAACCTTCAACAAGCTTATTTAAGCTATTTAGCTCCTGTAGGTAAAGGCTTACAGGTAGACTTTGGTAAGTTTGTTACCTATCATGGTTTTGAAGTTATTGAAACTAAAGATAATTGGAATTATTCTCGCTCAATACTTTTTGCTTTTGGTATTCCCT
This sequence comes from Blastocatellia bacterium, assembly GCA_039812885.1. Lineage (GTDB taxonomy): Bacteria > Acidobacteriota > Blastocatellia > Chloracidobacteriales > JADJPF01 > JADJPF01. Next base: position 565,093 of record JBDIBI010000002.1, on the reverse strand, counting down.
ACTATCATTACGGTGTAAGACTTACGTACTCACCTAGTGATAAGGTAACATTAGGATTTGCTATGCACAATGGTTATAATGATGTAATAGACAATAACCGTAAAAAATCCTTTTCAGTACAAGCAATTCTTAAGCCTACCAAAAAACTTACTATTTATGAAAACTATACAGGTGGGCCAGAACAACCTAACAATGGTGATGATTACCGCCACTTAAATGATGGAACATTAGTTTATGCTTTTAATGACAAAATAACTTTTGCTACCAACTATTTCTATGTATCAGATAGAGTTAATGGAGCAGGAGTTCATGCTAAAGGAATTGTTGGGTATTTACGTTTACAACCAAAAGAACATTATGCCTTTACTCCTAGATTTGAGGTTTATCATGATCATGATGGGTTTACCACTGGTCAAAAACAAACTGTTAAATCATTTACTTTAACAGGGGAAAGACTTATCAAAAGTGGATTAATAGGTAGACTAGAATACCGCAGAGATTTTTCTAATATTAATTTCTTTCACAAATCTGTTGATAGTTTTGTAAAGGCTCAAAGTACTCTTACTTTGGGTGTTATTTATTCTTTTAGTACAAAACAGTAGTAGTTATAAACAAGTTATAGTAATAAAGTAGAAACAGCTATTTTACTACTATAACTTTAACTATTTTGAGTTGATATTTTTATAAGATTTGCAAGTAAGAGAGGTTATTTTGATAGCGCATACGGGGCTCGAACCCGTGATCTCGGCCTTGAGAGGGCCGCGTGTTGACCAGCTACACTAATGCGCCAGAGGCTAAGACTAACAAGCGCGATATTAAATTATCCAAATACTACTGTCAATCTATTATTGGCTTAGATCTTCGTTGTCTTCTAAATCCTTTATAATTTCTTGCATTATTTGTCGGATTTGATCTATATGTTTAAGGCCATTCTCAACATTCTTTAGTCTAGCTTTTAAGTTTGTATATTTATAACCTTGTTTTTCCAACCATTTTGCTGCAAATTGTAGTTGTTCTGGCTTAATGCTTAGCAGTGTATAACAATAACTTAGATGTTCTAACAATGATTCGCACTCGCCTTTTATTATGTTGCTTTCTGGAAATGAAGAAATAGAATTTATTGAAATATTATCTCCAAGATCAGATTTTTCATCAGAGCCATAGTATTTTTTTGTAAGAGAAGCATCTCCTAAAATCAACGTACGGCGATGACTTTTTTCTACTTTTTCGTCAGGATCAAACCTAGATAAAACCTGGACATTGCCTGTAATAGTAGTGCCTGGTTTTCTATTGGATAGAGCTTCACCTGTAAATTGTGATGCAATTGCAGTAACAGTTTCTGAGGCATTGCGTTTTGATGCAATTGCAACAAGCTGCTGGCAAATTTTTTCTGGGGACAAAGCCAAAGTTAATCCTAAAATTTCTTCTATTTGCAAGACTTTTGATAAGCTACTTGCACATAACAATAAAATATCTTCATGACATAACTGAAACATACTAATAGCAACTTTTACAGCTTCTGCTTTACCTATGGCTTGTAAAACTAAATTTCTGTGAGAGTTTTTTTGTTCTGCATTCATTAAGTTATCTGCAGATATTTTACTATTAGCAATTTGATCAGTAGTTAGTTGTTTAATTTGGTCTCCACGAATAAGATAGGCTCGACTATTGCCAACTTCAGCAATAAAAGCTTGATCATTTTCAATCAACACTGCTGTTACTGTTGCCATAACATCTTTCATTGCTGGATTATTTTGACGTTCATTCCACAATATATTGTTAGCTTCTTCTACAGCTGCTACTAAGCGATCATAAGGAGCAATATCACGAGATATTCTTGACATCGCATCTTTAATTGCTAATAGTGTTAGTTCGCTTGCAGCATTGCCTAATTGATCTGAGCCAATTCCTTGAGAAACTGCTAGTAAAATAAAGTTCTTGTCTATGGGTTGGCGTGTTTGAAAGCTATTGGCTAAGGTTTGGCCTGTTTTTAAGTCAGCAATAAGAAAAGAGTCTTTATTTTTTACTTGTTTATTAAATACTTCAGTAATTCCATGTATATCACAGAATATGTTAGGCAGAGGCATAGTAAACTCCAAACGTGAGTATATTTTTACAGACCAATGGTAGATGTAAAGCTTATTTAACCACATCCTTTATTATTTTGGTAAGAAATTTTAGAAATTGGGAGAAGAGAAAGATGACCAAAGATTACCCTAAACCTTCTGTAACCGTTGATACTATTATTTTTGCTTTAGATCAAGATGACATAAAAATCTTGTTAATACAAAGAAAATATCCACCTTTTGCTGGTAAATGGGCTATTCCAGGAGGATTTGTAGAAATAAACGAAGCCTTACCTATAGCTGCTGCTAGAGAATTAGAAGAAGAAACTGGTCTAAAGAATGTTGCCTTAACACAGTTTTATAGTTTTGGTGATCCAGGCCGAGATCCTCGTGGTCATACCGTTACCATTGCCTATCATACTTTTTTACCTGAAATTCCTAAAGGTGTTGAAGGTGCAGATGATGCTGCTCAAGCAAAGTGGTTTTCTATTAATTCTCTTCCTGAACTTGCTTTTGACCATAAAGATGTTTTAGTGAAAGCTATTAGTGATTTATATATGCGTATTGAAACGGCTGTAAGAATGACAGACTTTTTTGGTGGAGAGATAAATATTTCACAGTTAAGAAGCCTTAATAAAAAGGTAGAAGCTTAGTTTAAGATAAAACAGCAAATGTTAGGGAAAAGTAAGGCTAAAAATTTGAAAAAAATGCAAAATGCAACTAAAATAGCCAAACTAGCACAAATATTATAATAATTTGTAAATATTTCTTATAGTGAAAAAAAGTGCTAAGTAGTAGTTACTATTTTCTAACTTCTAACGTTAATTTAATAACTAAGCCAAAATATATAGCAATAATATTAAGGAGAGCTTGTTTTATGGTAAAAAAACTCCTAACAATTTTTCTACTTGCCCTAGTAATGACAACTACTATAGTACCTGATGATGTTTGGGCACGTGGTCGTGGTCGTGGGCACAGAGCTAGTGCTGCAAGAAAAAGTGGACGAGTAGCTAAGGCTAGGGCTAGAGGAGGTAGGCGAGCTACTGTAGCTAGAGGTCGAGGCGGCCGCCGAGGTAGAGCTGCTGTAGCTAGAGGTCGAGGCCGTCGAGGTCATTATGTAGCTAGAGGTCGAGGCCGTCACCACAGCAGTCGATATGCTCGACGTTATGAACCACGCGAAAATAATAGCAGTTACAATGCAGCAACAAGAGTAAGTCGTACTCCAGGTGTAGCTATTCCACCTGATAGAGTTCGTGAAATTCAATCAGCCTTAAAACGTGAAGGATATCTTCAGGGTGAACCTTCTGGACAATATGATCGTGCTACAGTAGAGGCAATGACCAAATACCAACAAGAACATAATTGCCGTTCTACTGGTTATCCTACCGCAGAATCATTACAAAAGCTTGGATTGACTAGACAAAGAAGAGTAACTCAGCCTAATCCATCCAATGAAAGTAAACCACCAGCTAATGAGGATTCTAATTCAGGTAATCCACCTCAAAATCCGTAAAATAAACCCAGCAGGCTTTCTGCTGGGTATAAAACTATGTCAAACTTTTCGCTAACAAACCTAGATGAAATACTAAAAAAGCGTACTAAAGGGCTAATTGCTGATTGGGAGTTAAAGCCTGCCGCAGTTTTAGTTCCAATCTTTTTTAAAAATGAAGAATATTATTTGCTTTTTACCAAACGCACTGAAAATCTAAGACACCACCCTGGACAAATTTCTTTTCCTGGTGGAAGACAAGACCCTACAGATAATTCCTTGCAAGAAACTGCGTTGCGAGAATCTTTAGAGGAAATTGGCCTAAATCCAAATGATGTAACTATATTAGGGGAGCTAGATGATATGATTACTACTTCTCAATATAGAGTTACACCTTTTGTTTGTACTATTCCTTATCCTTATGATTTTACGATAAATAAAACAGAAATAGACCATTTAATAGAAGTTCCATTATCTAAATTCTTAGATCCTAGCATTTGTGAAATTAGAAAATTCCCTATTTATAAAAGTTATAGCGTGGATGTTTATTACTATCATATTGGAACAGAACCTGTTTGGGGTGTGACTGGAAGAATTGTAAAACATTTTTTGGATGTAATTTATCCTTTATTAAGTAATCAGAATAAGTAGTATATTTATTGTATTATATACTAAGTGTGTAAGTTTAGTAGAATCCTGGGATAAGCATTTCTGTCATTCGGTCAAAATTTTTAATTTTTTGGCTTTGCATCCAATTTTTTGCTAGTTCAATTAAATTTTTACCTTCATCATTTGCTAATAATTGGCCTAATCTATGTTCAGTAGCGGCTTTATAAAGTGCCATATCGATTTTTTCAAATTCTTCTCTTGCAAGTTTTAATAATTCAATAGCAGTAGCTTTTTGATTACGATTAAATGCAATAGCTGCTTGTATTAATTTTGCAAAAGCATCTCCTGTAGCTACTTTTTCCCGTAGCAAGACTTTTGCATCTTTTTCAGCTATAGCAAGTAATTTCTTAGAATTTTCAGTATTTGATTTAAGACAAGCCAAAGCGCTACGAGCTCGCAAGTGATACATTTCTACTACAGAGTTTTGTACTTCTAAAAGTAATTCTTTTTCTAATGATGGCCATTGAGCATTCATTAGTTCTAAAGCTGTTTTGCCTTGACCAAGGTAGATTTCTATTTGTGCTCGTCCAAGTAATGCCCAATAATGTTGTAAATGATATCCATCACGAGACCACTTTTCAATTGCAGTTTGTATTTGTTTCTTAGCTTGTTCTGGTTCATCGCTTACAATATAAGGCATATAACAAACTGCTGTTCCAAGCCCTGTAATAGCCCATAAATTGCCTCTTTCATTAGCTTGCTTAAAAATAGCAGGAAGTTCTTCAGAAAGTTTATTTAGTTTACCTAAATATAGTAAAGCCCTTAAGGCAAATAGCTGACAAGTATTTATTTGTGAATTTACTCCAGTACAATGCTGAGAGAAAATGCTGATAGCTTTTTGCATATTTTGATAAGATTCTTGCCATTGTCCACTGAGAAAAGTGGCTAGCCCTTTATTTAATAGCAATGCTGCTTCAACTTGTTTGTTTTGAAGTTGTTTTATTAATTCTTCAGCTTTTTCAAAAAGCATTTGAGTACGAGCTTTACTTTTGGTTCCAGCTATGGAGGAAAACCCTGCTTCCATAGTAATTGCACGAGCAACACGATAAGGTTCTCCAGCAGCTAAAGCTAATAGTACATGCCGTGCTTGAAAATCTGCTCCTCTTATAGTGTCAATAGTACTTAAACCAGATGCTATTGATAAACAAGTATCTATTTTAAATAGCTCTAATCGAGGAATTTCTGATTCTAGGCGAGGGCGAAATTTTAGTCCACGTAAACGAAGTTGCAAGCGTCTTAACAACAAAGAAAGTAAAGCCCTTTTTGCTCCACCTGCTAGCTTCATTCCAATTGATTGTAATACAGAATTCAAAATGGCTAAACCTTGATCAATATGACCTCCGAACATAAATTGTTCAGCAGCTTTTTGTTTTAATTCTAAGGCTTGTTCTTGGTTAACTAAATTAGCAGCTTCTAAATAACTTTTAGCTGCTTCACCATTGCAACCAGAATTTACTAAGGCATTACCTAGATTTATTTTTAAAGAAGCGAGTTGAGCTTTATCTAAAATATTTTCTAAATCTAGTACTTGGCGATAAAGTCCAGCAGCATGATCAAATGCCAAGGCTTTAGCTGCTTGATCTGCTGCTTGCAAAGTATAATGAGCTGCTTTTAGCTTATTGCCAGCTCCTAAAAAATGCATTGCTAAAGCTTCAGAATCTTTTTCCTGATTTTGTTCTAAGCTTATTGCTAAATCATTGTGAAGCTGTTGACGATCTTTTTGAGGTAAGTTTTTGACTACTGTTTCACGAATACGATCATGATAAATTTCTACTTCTTGTTGCTTTTCACGAACACGAACTAAATGATTAGAACGCAAGAATGCTAAAGCTGTTTGTTCTTCTTTTTCTAATTTAGCCGCTTGTTTAGCTATGTTGCGCCTTAATGGCTGACCAGCCAAAGCCAGAACTTTTAGTAAATCTTGAGCACTCTTAGGTAATTGAGCTGCACGAGCTAAAATAACTTCTTCTAAGGTAATTTCTACTGATTTTTCAATGAGATTAGTTGAATCCATCTGCAAATAACGAATTAACTCATCTATAAAAAATGGATTGCCTCCAGATTCTCTTATAATCATCTCAGTTTGAGATGGAGAAATATTTTGATATGTATCTGATAATGTTGCAATTAGTTCTGTTGTTTCACTTACAGATAAATGAGTAATAGAAATTTCTTCAATATTGACTAGGGAATTATTTTTTTGCCATTGTTGAAGTGCTTTAAGTACTGGGCTTGTGGTCACTTCTTCACTACGATAAGTAGCAATTAGAAGCATTGAAGGTGGGTTTGGAGGACAAGTTAATTCTTCTAAGAGAGCTATACTATCAAGATCTCCCCATTGTAAGTCATCAATAAATAACACCAAAGGTTTTTCCTTAGATAAACGGCTAAATAGCTCACGTAAGGCAGTAAAAGCATAAAGTCTTAATTCTTGAAAACTTGGAATATCTATAGCTTTTCGGGTTACACTAGTAATTATATCTACTTGTAATAGAACAGGAAATAAACGTGTAATGGCTAAAATATCTTCTGGAATCAGCTTTTCTGCTGTAGCAGGAGGTAAACTTTTTAAATACTGACTTAAATTATCAATAATGCTATCAAAGGCTTTATAAGGAACAGATTCTTGTTCATAACATCGCCCTGATAAAATTACTGTTTCAGGGTTATCTTTCTTAAGTAAATGTAGAAAGTGACGTGTTAAAGCAGTTTTTCCCATTCCAGAAAAACCACTAACATAACGAATTGCCACTTGACCAGTTTTAGAAAGGTCAAATGCAGATTGTAGAGCTTTTAAATGGTTTTCACGCCCTACTAGTGGAGTAACACTTGAGCCTAAAGTAATGATGTTATGATCTTGAGTTTTAGTTTTTATTCCTAGTTGCTCAAATATCTCTTGTTTTGAAGGACGCTCTTTAGGATTTCGCTTAAGTAATTTTTGGCATAGTATGTCTAAATCTATTGGAATATCTTTGGCTAATTTGTTAGGAGGGAGAGCGTCATTAAGTAGTTTTTCTTTTATAACATTGCCAAAAGTACTGTCAAAAGGTAATTGTCCTGTTAAGGCTTCATAAAGCATTACTCCAAGGCTATACCAATCACTTGCTTCAGAGAGGGGTTTTCCCACTCCATGTTCAGGAGACATATAATCAGGAGTACCAAAAACTTCTCTATCCTGTATATTAGCAGTAAGTTCTGTTACTAGACCAAAATCAAGTAAAACTAAACGATTTTCATTAGTGACTAATACATTAGAAGGTTTTAGATCACAGTGTAATTTACCAATCTTATGTAAGGCTGAAACGCCTTCTGCAAGCTGTTTTAGAGCTAAGCGTAATCGATCTATGTTAAGAGGTTGTTTAGTAAGCTCACTAGGTTTAGGTAAAATAGGTTTTGAGGAAAAATTTTCTCTATCTTGTGTTGAGCGATTGTCAATTTTAGTTGAGAGGGTATTTATCCCAACTCTTTCTGTACGAGGATTATCAACATTAGCATTCAAGCCTCGCACATATTCTAAGAAACTTACTCCAGGGACTAATTCCATTGTAAAGAACCAATAATCTTTTTCAGAGAGTAACTCATATAAAGTGACAAGGTTAGGATGAGTAATATCAGCTAGAGTACGAAATTCTTTTTTGAATTGATAAAGAGCATTAGCTTCTGTTTTATGAAGCAATTTTAGTGCTACTTCTGACTGGCGTTCTTGATCATAAACATGGTAAACAACTCCAAACCCGCCTGCACCAAGACGCCGCCGAACTAGAAAACGTTTTGTACCTGTAAACTCTAAATTTATTGTAGTACTCATTACTATGGTATTAGTAAGATCTCTGATTCATTATATAGTTATAAGCAATCTAAGTGATTATATTACTATTGCTTTACTTTATCACTATTATCAGCTACAAAATCTACATTAGCAATTTGAGAGGTTGGATTTATTGGTAAAAGAATATGGAAGCTGCTACCAAAATTATTTCCTTTTGATTCAGCCCAAATTTTTCCATTATGTGCTTCTATATAGCCTTTAGCAATTGTTAATCCTAACCCGCTACCACGTGCAGAGAACTGATATTTTCCAGATGTATGATGTAATGTATCAGAATGAGTATAAAATTGATCAAAAATTTTATCTAATTCAGCTTTTTCTATTCCAATACCATCATCTTTAACTATTATATGAATTGTTTGATTTTCTTGAGTTGCAGAAATAGAAATGTTACCCCCATCTAAAGTAAACTTTATAGCATTTTGAATTATATTTGTTAAAAGCAATTGAAGTTTTTCTGAATCAGCAATAAGAATAATTTTTTCTGGTAAGTCTAAAGTTATAGTTTGTTGACGTTGTTTAATAAACTGAGAAAGTTTATTTAATATTTTGTTTAATAAGTAATTTATATTAACTTCCTCGTAGTTTAGCTTAATTTGTTTCTCACTAATTTTGATGGCTTGATTTATGTTTTCTACACTTTCAATCATTCGTTCAATAGCTCTTTGACAAGCAAGCAAAGATTTTTGTTGTCTTGGAGTTAACTCTCCCATAGTTTGAGCTAGCAAGGCTTCATGATTGCCCCGCAAGATAGTAAGAGGTGTTCGCATTTCGTGAGAAGTAATAATCATAAAATTACTTTTCATCTGATTTAACTCTTGTAGAGTGCGGCTTACTTCTTGTTCATTTTGATAAAGTTTTTCTATTTCTTGTAAGGATTCAGCAATAATTAAATTTTTTTCTTCTAATGCTAAGTTTTTTTCCTCTAATGCTCCATAAAGGGAAGCATTCTCAAGTGCTAGCGCTGCTTGGTGAGCTAATGCTTCTAGAAGATGTATGTCTACCTCTGTAAATGGCCCTCTATTAGCAGTGCGACGAATATCTAAAACTCCTAGAACTTTGCTTCTTCTATCAATTATAGGTATTTCTATAAATCCAAAAGGGGCATATTTTTCAGCTAAACTAACTTGAGCTACATTAGCATCCGAGTATATATCATTGACTATATAGGGTTTACCACTTTCGGCTACTCTTCCAGCAATACCTTCACCTAAGGAGAACTCCAGGTTAATTTCTTCTAACTTTCCCTTGTACCATAAATGTTTGAATATTAGTTTGCCATCAGTGATTAATCCTATTGAACCTGGTTCTCCATCAACTAAGCGAGCACTTTCTGCTGTAATATTGTGTAGTACAGTTTCTAGGTCAAGCTGAGAGTTAATTATTTGAATACTCTTAAGTAATTGACGAAGACTTTCAATACGTTGTTCTTGTAGTTGACGTAGGTGTAGCATTTTACGCTTTTGACGTTGAGTAAGTATACGAATTCGCCATGCAAATGCTCCATAGGTGCTTCCACTAGTTATTGCTATGTAAATCAACATTGCCCACCAAGTAAACCAAGGAGCAGGATTTATTTGAAAAGCTAGTGAAATTGGGCCAGAAATATTGCCTTGACCATCCTTAGCCCAAACTAAAAACTTATAACTACCAAAACCTAAATTTGTATATTCCTTTCTATGTTCTTTACTCCAATCAGAAATGTTTTTATCTAAACCAACTAGTTGTATTTGGTAACTAGTATCTGCTTCCTTAAAATAACTTAGTAAAGCATATTCAAATACAATATTGTTTTGGTAATAACTTAGAGTTTCATCATTAAGTAATTTGCTGATAGGACTAGGGCTTTCTAGGCTAACAGAGCTATTTTTTTCTGCTGATTGTTTATAAGAGTTACCATTAATAAAAAAATGTTCTATATACAATTTTTTAGGTCTTTTATCATTAATAAAATTATTAAGGTCAAGCATTGCTAAACCATAAAGAGTCCCTACCCAAAGATGATTTTGACTATCTAAAATAGTTGTTCTAGGATTAACACCATTACCTGGCAATCCATCTTCTGTTGTAAAAGTATAAATATCAAAACTAGCTAAATTATTTATGTCAAAACTAGTTTTAGGTGTAAGCCTGGCAATTCCTTTGAATGTAGGGATAAAGATTTGGTCTTGTGGAGTAAATATAATTTGGGAAATTATATTATTAGGTAAAGCTGGAGTGGTTGTGTCAGAAAGAACTTTCCAAGGTTGTTTAAGGCTACTAGGAGAAAAATAAACAAGTCCCCCATTAGTTCCTATCCAAATTAATTGTTGATTGTTTATAGTAGTTTCACGAATGGTTTTAACTAAATTATTAGGGAGTTCTGAGTTTTCTGTATTATAAACAGTCCATTTATAAGCGCTTATCAGTTTAGTTATATCTAAATCTGAATCAATATTTTGTTCTAATCTAGCAACTCCACCACCCCATGTGCCTAACCAAATGTTTTGGTTTCCATTAACATGAGTTTCTAACATCACATCAATTTGATTATGAGGAAGAGGAGAGTTTTGAGTCGTATAAGTTGACCATTTACCTGATTCTAAACAAGCTAGCCCTCCAGTTGTACCTACCCAAAGAATACGCTTACCATTGTTAGTAGTTTCTAACAAACTCATAACTCTATTTTCTGGGAGTCCAGAATTATTAGTGTTATAGAGTGTCCATTTGTCTTTTTCAATTTTTACAAGTCCACCCCAAGTGCCTACCCAAAGGATAGATTGACCATTTTCAGTAGTTTGTAGAAGCGTTTCTATATTGTTATCTGGTAGAGCAGAATTACTAGTGTTGTAATTAGTCCAATTTTCTTCTTCAAGACAAGTTAGCCCATCATAAGTTCCAATCCAGAGTTGTGTAGAAGTGTTTGTCTTAACTTCCAGTAAAGCCCTAACAATATTGTTTGGTAAAGGAGAGGTTTTAGTAGAAAATGTTTGCCAACCAGTTAATTGAGCTCTAACAATACCCCCTCCATTTGTTCCAATCCAAAGAGTTGAACTCTCAGGTAATACCAAAAAAGAAACTATATAATCAACTGGCAAATCAGAATTTTGAGAGTTATATATTTTCCAAAAGGCTTTTTCAGAGCTGTTTGATGGTTCTACCAAACAAGCTAAACCTGTTAATGTCCCAATCCAAATAGCATCCAACCCATTTTTTAAGTTAGTTTGGTAAAGACATCGGATAATAGTGTGAGGTAAGGGAGAGTTATTGGTATTGTAAATAACCCATTCATCTTGATTGTTTGTTGAAGATTTTTCTCTTAAACGAGCTAACCCTGCTTGAGTACCTATCCAAACACTTTCTTTCCCGTTATTATCAGTAGTTAAAAGACTTCTGACTATATTATTAGGTAGAGCAGAATTACTTGAATTATAAGTTGTCCAAGAATTATTTTCTAACTTAACTACTCCACCTCCATGAGTTCCTATCCAAAGACTATAAATACTTTTAGCAGATTTATTGATAGCAAGAGATTCAATTTTATCATTGGGTAATTCTGAATTATTTGTGGTGTAAGTCTTCCATTTGTTTTCTTGAAAACAACTTAATCCATTTTCTGTTCCTACCCAAATAATAACTTCTTTTGATGGAGATTTAACAGCTAACAAGGTTTTTACAATATTGTTATTTAATGCTCCAGATTTTTTATTGTGTACTGTCCAAGTGTTATTTTTTAACTGAACTAAACCTCCTCCATTAGTTCCAAACCATAGGCTTCCATCTTCAGTAGAGAGCATAGTTTGAATAGAATTTGAATCTCGTCGATTAGGCATATTTACGGTAGTCCATTTATAGCCGTTATAAAAGGCAGCACCATCTTGTGTTCCTATCCATAAATAACCATTTTGGTCAAAAGCCATTGCCATTGCAGAATTTTGAGGCAGTCCATCTTTGTCGGTGAAAGCACGAAAAGGTATTGACCCAGTAGCATATAAACTACGAACTCTTGTAGTTGTTGCACTAGGAGAATTACTTGTGTTAGCTAGAGTTATTGTCTTTGTAGTTAGTAATTCTGTTGAGGCTAAAGAACTATTATTTATAGAAAAACACAGAAATATCACCAATAGTATACATGCTAATGTATGACGTATTAGCATGTATATGGAGCATTTATTTACTATAGAAAAAAGTAATTTAATCATCTTTTAGATGAAAATAATTAATAATAGAAAGTGTTTATGATAAGTCTTAATAATATCGTATCTTTGAAACTAGTAAAAATGATTAGAGAGCACTTTAGATAAGATTTTTTTCAGTGAGTTGTCCGGAAGAAAGTTGATTATCTTCACTACAAAAAACTTGACAGTAATACACTCAACAAGTATACTGACCCCGACTTGAACAAAAAGTTATTTTAGGTTTGGGCAGTAATAAAACATTTTCATAAGCCCAATTTGCATTCTTATATTTTTATTATTTTATTATTTGCGCAGACCCTATGGTCTGGCATTTTGGAGGCCGAAAGATCATGAGTAAAATAATTGGTATTGACTTAGGAACTACTAACTCAGTAGTTGCTATTATGGAAGGTGGTTCTCCCACTGTAATTGCTAATTCAGAAGGTGCCCGCACCACTCCTTCAGTTGTTGGTTTTACTAAAGATGGACAACGTTTAGTTGGTCAAGTTGCTAAGCGCCAAGCTGTTACTAACCCAGAAAACACAATTTATTCTATTAAAAGATTTATGGGACGTCGCTACCAAGAAGTAGGTGGTGAAATTAAGCAAGTCCCTTATACAGTAAAGGCTGCAAACAATGATGACTGTCGTGTAGTTGCTGGAGGCAAAGAATATTCTCCACCAGAAGTTTCTGCAATGATTCTACAAAAATTAAAAACAGCCGCGGAAGAATACTTAGGACAAAAAGTAGAAAAAGCTGTAATTACTGTACCTGCTTATTTTAACGATGCTCAACGCCAAGCTACCAAAGATGCTGGCAAAATTGCTGGTCTAGAAGTAATGCGTATTGTAAACGAACCTACAGCAGCAGCTCTAGCTTATGGATTAGATAAAAAGAAAAATGAAACTATAGCTGTTTTTGACTTTGGTGGTGGTACTTTTGATATTTCTGTTTTAGAAGTTGGTGAAGGTGTTGTAGAAGTAAAATCTACTAATGGAGATACCCACTTAGGTGGTGATGATATTGATGAACGCTTAATGAAGTGGATTATTGAAGAGTTCAAAAAAGATCAAGGTTTAGATCTTTCTAATGACAAAATGGCATTACAACGCCTAAAAGAAGCCGCAGAAAAAGCTAAAATAGAGCTTTCTTCTACAATGGAAACTGAAATTAACTTACCATTTATTACCGCAGATCAAACAGGCCCAAAACACCTAGTAATGAAGCTTATTCGCTCTAAGTTTGAATCCTTAGTAGATGATATTTTACGTCGTACTCTTAAACCTTGTGAGCTTGCTTTAGTTGATGCTGGATTAAAAGCTAATCAAGTTGATGAAGTTGTGCTAGTAGGTGGTTCTACTCGTATTCCTAAGATTCAACAAATGGTTAAAGATTTCTTTGGAAAAGAACCTCATAAAGGTGTTAACCCAGATGAAGTTGTTGCTGTTGGTGCTGCTGTACAAGCTGGTGTATTAGCTGGTGATGTAAAAGATTTACTCTTATTAGACGTTACTCCTCTTTCATTAGGTATTGAAACTTTAGGTGGAGTATTTACTAAACTAATTGATCGCAATACCACTATTCCAACTCGTAAGAGCGAAGTATTTTCAACTGCTGCTGATAATCAAACCTCTGTAGAAGTTCATGTTTTACAAGGTGAAAGACAAATGGCACGCGATAACCGTACCTTAGGTAAATTCCATCTAGTTGGTATACCACCTGCACCTCGTGGAATGCCACAAGTTGAAGTAACTTTTGATATAGATGCCAATGGTATTGTAAATGTATCTGCAAAAGATCTTGGTACAGGCCGTGAACAAAAGATTACTATTACATCTAGCTCAGGTTTAAGCAAAGATGAAATTGATAGAATGGTTAGAGAAGCTGATTCTAACTCTGCGGCTGATAAACAAAGACGTGAACAAATCGAAGCACGTAACAAACTAGATAGTCTTACTTATTCTACAGAAAAATTAATTAAGGAAAATAGAGAGAAAATTGATAGTGCTGTAGTTACTGAAATAGAAGGAATTATTTCTGAAGTTCGTTCTAAATTGGAAACAGCTTCAACAAGTGATCTTGAAGCACTTTATGAGAGACTTACAAAAGCTTCTCACAAAGTAGCAGAACAAATGTATCGTCAATCTCCTCAAGCAGAGCAAGCTGAGTCTGCATCTGCTGGTGGTGGAGCTGGTTCAAGTAGCCGCAGCAATCCAAAAGATGATGATGTTATTGATGCTGAATATGTAGATGTTGATGACAAGAAATAATAGTTGTATTTGTATAAGAAAATTATTAGCCTAGGTGAATTTTTCACCTAAGGCTAATAAACTATAACTAACCTGTGGATGAGCTATAGTCCCAGAGCTTGGGAGTGCAAAATGGCACGAGAAGATTATTATAAAGTTTTAGGTGTAGAACGAGGTGCTAACCAAGATGAGATAAAAAAAGCTTATAGGCGCCTTGCTAGAAAGTATCACCCAGATGTAAATCCTGGAGATAAATCGGCTGAAGAAAAATTCAAGCAAATTTCAGAAGCATTTGAAGTTCTAAGCGATCCTAAAAAACGAGAAGTTTATGATCGTTATGGCTCTTACTCAGATAATATGTCTGAGGCTGGCGCTCCAGGTGGTAGCGGTTTTGGTTTTGGTGGCTTTGATTTTAGTGGTTTTGGTTCAGGTTCGTTTGGTGATATTTTTTCAGAACTTTTTGGATCTTCCCGCCGTGGAAATGCTACTAATACTAATACTAACTTTAATGCTAATGCTAATGCTAATCCTACTAGCCAACCAAGCAAAGGCCAAGATATTGAATATGCTTTGTCTATAAGCTTTGAACAAGCTGTACAAGGTTTTACTGCTAATATAACTCTGAGTAGAGATGATGTTTGTAATCGTTGTAATGGTAATGGAGATCTAGGTGGTAGTCCACAAACTTGTAACCGTTGCCAAGGAACAGGAAAAGTTGTAACTCAAACAGGGAAATTGCAATTTAAAACCCCTTGTTCTGATTGCCAAGGAACAGGTAGACGTAAACAGGCATGTGGCCTTTGTTTAGGTAAAGGTACTATTCCAAAAACAGAATCTGTAAAAACTCGTATTCCTCCGGGAGTTGATACAGGATCTCGTGTTAGGGTTGGTGGCAAAGGACATGCAGGAGTTTTAGGTGGTGTTCCTGGGGATCTTTATATTATTACCAATGTTGGAGAACACCCTTATTTTACTCGTAAAGGTGATAATATTTACTGTACTATCCCTATAACAGTTCCAGAAGCTGCAATAGGGGCAAAAATTGAAGTTCCTACAATAGCAGGTAAAGCTGTACTGCGTATTCCACCAGGTACTCAGTCAGGACAAAAGTTTCGTTTAAGAGAAAAGGGAGTCCCATCACTTCGTGGGAATGTTTGTGGCGATCAATATGTAGAAGTGCGTATTGTTTTGCCTAAGATAATTAGTGAAGACACAAAAGTAATATTAAAAGAGTATGCCCGACTTAATCCAGAAAATCCTAGAACCGAAATGGGATTAGAATAAAGTTTTAGCTTATGACAACCACAAGAAAAAAACCAAAAACTAAAGGTTATACAATCAGCGTTGTTGCTGAAACCTATGAAATTCATGCTCAAACTCTAAGACTTTATGAACGAGAAGGACTTTTGACCCCTTCTCGTTCAGAAGGAAACACTCGTTTTTATACTGATGAAGATCTGGAAAGATTAGAACTAATCTTGAAACTTACTCGTGATTTAGGCGTAAATCTTGCAGGTGTTGGAATAATTCTTAACATGCGGGAAAAAATGGATGAAATGCAAAGAGAATTCAACCGTTTTTTAGAGTACCTAAAAATAAATGTTTCTCAAGATGTTTTGCAACATGATGAAAACATTAAAAATGCACTGGTAAGAGTTAATCCTTTATCTCAAATAGTAATTAGAAATTCTCAAGAAAATACAAAAAAAGTAGATCAAGAAAATAAGTAATTTATAATTAAGAAAAACCTTTAAGTATAAAGTATTTTATCTTACTATAATTTATTTATGTAGTAGGTTTCCTACTTGTAAGTTGAGTAGGTTTGGAGGCTTCTTTTGTCCACACCACAAGCGATAGAAATAAACACAGTAACTAAAAGATATGGGGATTTTACTGCTGTAAACAATCTTTCTTTAGAAGTAGCTAAAGGGTCAATCTTTGGGCTACTTGGGCCTAATGGAGCAGGTAAAACTACAACTATAAGAATGATTGTAAGTATAACTTTTCCAGATCAAGGAGAAATAAAGATTTTTGGTGAGCGTTTAACCCCCAAAATGCAGGAGCGCATAGGCTATTTACCAGAAGAGCGTGGACTTTACAAGAAAATGAAAGTTCGCGACCAATTGTATTTTTTAGGTGGTTTGAAAAGCATTTCACAAAAGGATTTACACAAAAAAGTTTCCCATTGGGCAGAACGCTTACAAATAGATAGCTGGTTGGATAAAAAAACTGAAGAACTCTCCAAAGGAATGCAACAGAAAATACAATTTATTGCTACAGTTTTACATAATCCAGAACTAATTATTTTAGATGAACCTTTTTCAGGACTTGATCCAGTTAATGCAAACCTCTTAATAGAAGTAATACATGAATTAAAATCTGCTGGAAGCACAATAATTTTGTCTACTCACGTAATGGAACAAGTTGAGCGCTTATGTGATGATATTTGCTTAATAAATAAATCTCAAAAAGTTTTGGCTGGAAACTTAAAAGCTGTTAAACGCAGTTTTGCAATCAACAAAGTAGCACTTAATTATGAAGGTCAAAGTAATTTTTTAAGTAATAATCATTTGGTTAAAAAATGTACAAACTATGCTAGTCATATAGAAGTAGAACTAGCAGAAGGTGCTAATCCACAGGAACTTTTACGTCAAGCTATTGACTCTGGACTTTCAATTAATAGGTTTGAGCTTATGGAACCTTCGCTTAATGAAATTTTCATTAGGAAAGTAGGAAAAAATGAATAAAATTTTTTTAGTAATTAAGCGAGAATACTTAGCTATTGTAGCCTCTAAATGGTTTTTAATTGGTACTATACTTGGGCCATTACTAATGGCTGTTTTAATCTTAGCTCCTGTATTGGTTGCAAAACTAGATGTTAGTGAACGCAAAATTACCATTGTTGACTTAGATAATGATGCTAGTCTAGTTTCTTCTATAGAGAAAAAAATAACCAGTAAAAGAAGTGAATTAAATAAAAGTCAGTTTACAATTAAAACTATTGCTGTTGAGAACCAAACTACTTTTCCAGAGCTTCAGGAAAAGCTAACAAAGGAAGTAAAATCTGGTGGCATAAATGGCTACTTATTGATAAAAAAAGATCTACAAGATTATTCAATAGAATATGTTGCAGAAAACGTTTCTGATATAGCAACTATTCGCCAACTAGAGGATGCTACTAATGCTGTAATTGTAGAAAAACGTCTTAGCTCTGCTGGAATGGATGCTGAAAAAATAAACCAATTAAGTAAACCTATTGATATTAAAACCAAAAAGTTAGTTGAAAGTGGTGCAAAAGAAGATAATGGTCAAAGCATGGTATTGGGTTTGATAATGATGATAATCCTTTACACAACTATGATTATTTATGGAATGACAGTACTTAGAGGAATCCTTGAAGAAAAGCAAAGCAGAATTATAGAAGTTATTATTTCATCAATATCTCCATTAGAGCTTATGTTTGGCAAACTAATAGGTATTGGTTTAGTTGGACTCACTCAGTTTAGTATTTGGAGTATTTTTGCTGCTATATTACCAGGTATTTTAGCTGCAACTTCTGTAGCTAAAGGTGTATCGCTTCCTGATGTACCTAAATTTTTATTAGTATGTTTTGTAATATACTTTATTTTAGGTTATTTTCTTTATTCAACTTTATTTGCATTGGTTGGGGCAACTGTTTCAAGTGAGCAAGATGCACAAAGTGCACAAATGCCTATTACTATGCTGCTTATTATTGCTACAGTATTTTCTAGTTTAATTATTAGAGATCCTAACTCTACAGCTTCAACAGTTTTATCTTTAGTTCCATTTTTTAGCCCAATATTGATGTTTTTGCGAATTGCTGTACAAACTCCACCTCTTTGGCAAATATTACTTTCTTTTGCAATAATGATAATCACAATAATTGGATGTTCTTGGTTATCGGCTAAAATATATAGAGTTGGAATTTTGATGTATGGTAAGCGCCCAACTATTCCAGAAATGATAAAATGGTTACGTTATACATAAAGTTTTTACTATAACCAAACACAAAATTGATCTCATTGAAAAACTTAACAAAAAACATTAACTAGTATTAGGTAACTAGTTAATATTTTGTTAGTTTTTGAATTTTTTAGGATGTCAGGCCAAATTCTCTAAAAAAGAAAATTACTTAGTCAATGACTGAGGGCTAAAGCTATATTAAAATAGCTAGTTATAACTATACAAAATAAAGCATTTATCTGCTAAAGTGACTTCACATATCTTAACTAATCAGTATAATTTACTCACCAAAATACTTTTTCATAAAGCTTTCTAAAGCAAAAAGTTGTTAATCTGAAGTTTTTTCAGGTAAGGTATAATAAAATTTTCATAACAAATACCTAAAAACAACTTAGGACTAGGGTTAGTTAGTAACTACAATCATTTTTTAAGTAAATAGCTTGTGATAGCTTCCTAGTTATCAGTAACAGGTAGTTAGAGTATATTAATTTTTTCATGTTAAAAATTTTAATGTCAAAAATAAACCTTAAAAACGCGAGGTAAAAATGAAACGGATCTACAATATTTTGTTTGCAGTCATCATTATGATGCTTTGTTTTTCTGCCACAATGGCACAACAGTCTGTTGGAAGAGCAGGCAGAGAAACAATTTTTGGTGTTACTACTAGTAATCGTTTAATCAGTTTTAACAGCCTTAGACCTGGTACAATCAGCACTCCAGTACAAATCACTGGATTACAAGCAGGAGAAAATATTCTAAATATAGACTTCCGCCCTGCTACAAGAACATTATACGCTGTAACCAATATGAGCCGTGTTTATACAATTAATACAAGCACTGGTGCGGCCACTCAAGTTGGTGCTGGCCCATTTACTCCAGCTATTACAGGCACAGGAGTAGCTTTAGACTTTAATCCTTCTCCAGATCGTATTCGCTTAGTAGGTAATGACGGTCAAAATTTACGTATTAATCCAGATACAGCTGTAGTTGTATCTACAGATACATCTGATCCAAAAGTCGCTTATGACACAATGGATACTAACGCAACTAAAACTCCAAAGGTTTTTGGTGCTGCTTATACAAATAACTTTGCTGGTGTTGCTGGTGCTGGCAATGCTGCTACCCCAACAGCTACTACACTTTATGTTGTAGATTCAGATCTAGATTCTTTGGTAACCCAAGGTTCTGTTAATAGTACTCCTGTTTCTCCAAACAGTGGAAGACTATTTACTGTTGGTAAATTGGGCTTTGATGTTACATCTGTTGGAGATATGGACGTTTCTGATGTTACAGGTGTTGCTTATGCAGCTTTTAACTTAACAGGTGAAAATTTCTCTAGACTTTTCACTGTTAATTTAGCAACAGGTGCAGCTACTCCAGTTGGTCAAATTGGCCCAATGGGTACTGAAACTGTAAGAGCTATTGCTGTTGGCTTAACTGGTGAAACAGTGTTAGGTACTACAGCAGATGGTAGATTGATTGCATTTAATGCTACTGCCCCTAGCACCATTTTAGCTTCAAAAACAATTAACAATCTTAAAGCTGGTGACACTATTTTAGGTATTGACTATCGCCCTGCTACAGGTCAATTAATAGCTGTTGGCAGTTCTGGTACTGTTTATGATATTAACACAAGTACTGGTAATGCTACTGTAATTGGTGCTGCTGCTACTCCAATGGGTACAAAATTTGGTGTTAACTTTAACCCAGCTCCAGATCGTATTCGTTTTGTAAGTAATACTGGTCAAGACTTACGTCTTAACCCAGATAATGGTGCAATTGCTGGAACAGACACCATGTTAGCTTATGATGGTGGTGATCCAAACAGTGGTGCTACTCCAAGTATCGTTGCTGCTACCTATACTAATAGTGTTGCAGGTACTGCTGCTACAGCCACAACTTTATATGAAATTGACTCAAATCTTGATACCTTAGTTACTCAAGGATCTGTTAATGCTACTCCAGTAAACCCAAATACTGGTACATTATTTACTCTTGCTCCTCTTGGGGTTAAAGTAACAGATAATGTTAGTATGGATATTTCTCCTGCTAGTGGTACTTGTTATGCTGCTATGATGTTAGAAGGCGAAACTTCCAGTAAGTTCTTTAGAATAGCTCTTCCTGCTGCTGCTTCAACCGCCAACGCTGCTACATTAGTAGGCACAATTGGTGATGGTACAGTGAATGTGACAGCAATAAGTGTTGTTCCACAAGTGGAAACCATTTTTGGTCTTACTATGGCTGGCCAACTTGTAAGATTTAACCCACGTAAACCAGATACTATTATTGGTGCTCCAGTAGCTATTACAGGTTTACAATCTGGTGAAAGTCTTGTAGGACTTGATTTCCGTCCAGTATCAGGCATTCTTTATGGTTTAGGCAGCACTAGTCGAGTTTACACAATTAACCAAGTTACAGGTGTTGCTACTCAAGTTGGTTCTGCTCCATTTACTCCAGCTCTTTCAGGTACAGAATTTGGATTTGACTTTAACCCAGTTCCAGATCGTATTCGTTTAGTTAGCAATAATGGTCAAGACTTAAGACTCAATCCAAACAATGGTGCTTTAGCTGCAACAGATGGTATGTTGAAGTTTAACACTGGCGATCCAAATGCTGGAGCAACTCCAAGCCTAGTTGGTTCTGCTTATACTAACAACTTTGCTGGTGGTGTAGTTACTACACTTTATAACATTGATTCCAAACTAGATACTTTAGTAACTCAAGGTTCAATCAATGGTGCTCCTGTTTCCCCTAATGATGGTACTCAATTAACTGTAGGTAAACTAGGTGTTGATACTACCGATACAGTAGGTTTTGATATTTCTGAATCAAGCAACAAAGCTTATTCTGCTATGGTACTTACAGGTGAGACTTCTTCTAAATTCTTTACTGTTGACCTAAATACTGGTGCTGCTACTCAAGTTGGCACACTTCCAGTAGGCGGCGCTGCTCCTGTAACACTTAAAGATGTTACTGTAAATAGCAACGTAAACCTTTCTGCTGTTGCAGTTACTAGCGCTACTCCAATTATTGCTGGTAATAACTTTACCTATACAATTACAGTAGGTAATGGCAATACAGATAGTCTTTCTAACGTAATGCTATCTACTTCCATTCCAGCTAATACTACCTTTGTTTCAACAACAGCTCCAACAGGCTTTACTTGCCAAAATCCAGCTGCTGGTGCTTCCACAGGTATGATTTCTTGTACAGGTGCTAGTTTAGCAGGTCTTTCCACTGCTAGCTTCACAATTACAGTTAAAGCTGGTGGTACAATGAGCGGTGTAACAGCTCCACTTATGGCAGTTGTTAAGACTGATTCTACTGATATTAGCAATATTCGTTTTGATAACACAATTTCAAGCGCAACTGCTACTATTAACCAACCAGGCCCAGGCGTTACTGCTGCTAGCATTAAAGTTAGCAACACTATGATTAAGGCTACTGCTACTATGGTTCCTTTCTCAGGCACTACAGTAATGGTTAATGGCGTTGCATTTGCTGCTGCTCCTAAACTAAAGAGCAACAACACTATCTTAATACAAAAGGGTAAACTTGCTAATGGAATGTCTATCAAACAAGCTATTCCTAAAGGCACTCCTGTTAAGATCACCTTCCGCAATAGCAATGGTGGTGTTACAGACGTAATGTTTACTAGATAGTAAGTCTTTTGTAAAACTTTCTAGCTTTTGAAAACCCGGTAGGTAATACCGGGTTTTTATATTTTATGGCTCAATTTTAAAACAAGTTTAATAACAAGTTTGAACCCTATCTAATTCCTAAATTTATGAAACTTCCTAAAACACCTTCTAATTAAATCTTTGTTCAACTACTTTATTAGCAACTGTTAACTAGGATTTTAAGGTTGAAAATATAAATTGAAACGGCTATTCTCTGAATAATAAAAATAAGTGTCTTTCCCTTTATCTCCATAACCTTATAATATACAAAAACAGGAACACTTCCTAGGGAACTGTTCTAGCGCAATATAATTAGTTTTATAAATTATCAAATAAGTCCTATAAAGAAAGGGGCACAATTTTAAACTGTGCCAAAACAGTAAATGGATACTAACCAACGTATAATAATCCATCAGGTAAACTTGTTATCAAACGGTAATGTACAGGTAGAGTTGATGCATGGAGGTAAAGTTTTTCAGAAAACAGTGTTATCTTCCACCAGTGAACAAGATCAACTAATAGCAGCAACTAAAGCTACTATTGAAGCTATTAATGAAATTATACCAACTCCAATAGTTACTAAAGTTCCAGAAATTCAACAAATAAAATTTAAGGAATTATCTGAGCCTATAATAGTCCTTTTAGTAGGAGTTAAAATAAAAGGTGAGGAAAGATTATTTCCTGGAACAGCTCGAATAAGTAATTCTGCATGTAAAGCTGCGGTTAGAGCTACTCTTGATGCTATAAATCGACCTATTGGCTTATTTTTATAGGCCATTTTGCCGAAACCTATAGAATAATAAAAAGTTGATATTGTTATGGAGTCATTGTGTCAAAAACTAGAGTACAGCTAAAAAAAGTTGAGTTTTTAGAGAATGAAGAAAACAATAAGTATCAAGCTGCTGTTTTGCTTAAGTTAGGTGCTAATGAGTTTATTGGAGAACACCAAGCGGATTCTACAGAGTCCCCCTTAAAAGTTATTGCTTTAGCTACTTTTGATGGCGTGAATAAAGCTTTACAAAATAGTGTCAATCTTTCTCTAAAAATTAGTTTACGTGTGGCTGAAGAAATGAGGCCAGTTTATATGACTAAATCTCTTTTTGTTGTTATTGTAGATGTAGTTGCAGGAACTTTCTCTTTTAAACCTACTGGAGCCGTGGTAGCAGAACCTCATGAAGCTTATCGTGCTACAGCTGCTGCTGCACTAGATTCTCTTAACCGATTAATTCAGCACTTACTAAGAATTAATAATTTCATGTAGGGTGTGTATCTTACAGTTAGACCCATTGGTAAAAATAGGTGAACCTACTATATTTTCTAAGCTAAGCTAATAAAGTTCAATGCTAAAATCCGCTTAAAAATATTGTTTTGTGTATAATTAAAACCTATTTTTGCCAATAGTAAAATTGCTGCTAGTTCTGCTAATACTTTTCCTCTCTTTCTTCTAAAAATAACTCTTTGTTAAAATCAAAATAAAATGTATTTTAGCAACTATTGATTTTCAAAATGAAAAAAGTAGTGTAAAAGGTGATCCAAATTTTAGATCTTCTGATCTTGCTGAAGCTCAGTTAAAAATAGAATCAACAAATAGACAAATTAAAAAGATAGAGATTAAAATAAATAACAAATCAAAAACTATTTGCTTAAATGTAAATATTTCTATCTTCATATCTTAAGTGAGGCTACGATGAAATCTATTCGCGAACTAATAGAAGGACGTAAGCTATATACTGTAAAAGAAGATACTAGTATATTAGAAGTAGCACGTTTAATGGTAAGACGTAAAATAGGAGCTCTTCCTGTTATTGATAAGAAGGGTAAGATTATAGGAATTTTTACAGAACGAGACTTGCTAAAACGTGTAGTAGCTGCGGAGCTAAGCATAAAAGATACATTAGTTTCTCAAGTAATGACTAAAAAACTTATTACTGCTTCTTCTGATGAAACCCCAATGTATTGTTTAAGAAAGATGAAAGAAAAAAATTTTAGGCATATATTAGTTGTAGAAGATAAGGAAATTATTGGAATTGTTTCACAAAGAGATTTAATTGAAGTTGATTTAGCTAGGAAAACAAAAGTATTACGCTCAATAGATGCTTAACTGAATGTTTCACAAAACTTTTAAGTGGCCTAGTATTAGGTCATAAGTGACTATACTTACTGATTAAAGTTTTCCAATCCTCAAACTTAGTTTTATTAAAATTTTGTTAAAAAATTTTTCCCACAACCTTTTTCAAATCTTGACGCTAAAGCCGTCTAAGTGTAACTTTAGCTATTAGCAAATAATAAATCAAAAATTATATAAATAGGCTATGTCTTTAGAGTTTGGAGTGGAATTTAGTTGTAATATTAGGCGGCGTTATGGAGAGCAGCAACTACGAGAGCTTTCTCGTGCTGCTAGTATAAACGCTCGTTTTGTTAATGTTTGTATTAATTCAGAACAAACATTAACTACAGAGATGGTGCGTTTTGTTGAACAATTTGACGATAAACTAGAGAAGATAGATGAGATTTTGCCTTATTGCCAAAATTGCCCAGCTAACTTAAGTAATGAACAATTTCCAGCACTTGGTGAGACAATAGGTTGTTTAGGACGTGTTAATTATCCTATAGATGCTCATATTGAGCATTTCTTAGCTAACAGATTCCAATTAATTATTGATACTACTTCAATAGAAGATTGGCCTAGAGCTTTACATGTTTTTGTGGATAAAGAGTCGCCGTTTGATGGAGAAGCTACTAAAAATCTACGACGTGTAGTTAGTTGGAACGGAATGCGCTTTTTTGTGCTTCGTTCAGCTATTAAACTTTGTCGGCGTGCTTCTCATTTAAGTACAGATAATATTTTTGACTTACTAGCAGGGTTTTCTGCTACAGACAATGGTGCTAGTAGCTATGCTCGTGAGTTGCCCATAATGGCACTAGCTGATTATAGTGAGCTTCTAGATATAGTTTTTAATTCAGGTGTTCTACTTGCAGAAAAAGAGCGCTTAGTATCTATAAGCAATTCCTTTCGCCAATACCTACGCTATGCTGAAGCTATTAAGCGTGCTGATGAACTTCAAGTCAGAATGTTAATAGATTAAGCTATTTTATATATTACTTCTTTCTTTATCTAATCAACTAAACCTAATCAACTAACTTTATATTGAACAGCAAAAGTTTCTCGATAACGCTCTAATTCTGTTTCTTGTTTGGCTTGAGGCCAATTAAGTTCTGTTGCCATTAGTTGAACTACTGTTGAGGCAGCAATTACACCTTGATCATGGGTAAAGAATGCAATTCTAGTACGTCGCACTAGGAAATCATCTAACCTAGATGTCTGCTCAAACCTTACACTATAAATGACTTCTGCCTTAATAAAAGGAAGCTCAGGAACTAGTCTGTCTCCTAAAGAGTTGTTTTCCTTTACAAGATTAAGTACTTGTTCAGCATTACATCCATAATCTTCTACTAAGTGCAATGCTATGCTTTGATCTAAACCAAGTTTAGTTGCTTTTTGTTTTACATCTTCTTGTACGGTTAGTAAAGCGTCTTTACTAGTAAATCCACTTAAGAATACTTTATCTGAAATTGTAGGCTTAATTTCTTGAATTAAATTGCGGGTTTTCATACTTTTAAGCACATGAGACATTAGCTGATTTGCCATAAGTCTATAAGTCGTTAGTTTACCGCCTGCAATTGAAATTAACCCTGATTCACTTTCAAAAATACGATGTTCACGAGATATATCTTTAGTCGACTTCCCGCCTTCATCAATCAAAGGTCTAAGACCTGCATAACTACTTATTACATCTTCATTAGTTAATTTAGCACTAGGAAACAGCTTATTAGTTGAATCAAGTATATATTTAATGTCTTCAGCCGATGCAACAGGTGATTCTATACTTCCTTTATAATCTGTATCTGTTGTTCCTATGATTATGCCCTCATACCAAGGGATAAAAAATAATGAGCGTCCATCATTAGCACTAGATTCAAAAAGCAGCGCTTGCTCTGTTGGAATACGGCTGCGGGCAATTGTAATATGAACTCCTTTAGCAGGGCGCACTTTGCTATTAGATTTAGGGTCATCTACTTGACACATTTTATCCATCCAAACCCCTGTTGAATTTACTACTTGTTTAGCCCGGATGGTAATTTCTTGATTAGTTATTAAATCTCGTACTTTTGCTCCAACTATTACGTTATTTTCTTTAATTAAATCTATGGACTCTAAATAATTACAAAGCACAGCTCCATAACTAGCTGCTGATTTAGCTACTTCCATAACTAGTCTAGCATCATTAGTTTGGCAATCATGATAAAGATAACCAAAATGCAAGCCTTCTGTTTGAATCATTGGTGCAATTTGGCTAGCTTTTTTAGCATTGACACGCCTATGAAAACGAGAATTTTTAACCATTGAAACAATGTCATAAAGCCATAAACCAAGGAAAACTTGTATTCCATGACCCCAACGATAAACAGGAATCAAAAATGACATTGGTCTAACAAGATGAGGCGCTAACTCTTGTAGTAATGCACGTTCAGCACAAGATTCATAAGTAACTTTAAAATCACCTTGAGCTAAATAACGCAAGCCTCCATGAATAAGCTTTGAGGAACGGCTAGAAGTTCCTATGGCATAGTCGCCTTTTTCAATTAACGCAACCTTCATACCTCTAGATGCCCCATCCTGACATACCCCTACACCTGTGATTCCTCCACCAATTACTAGAATATCAAAGCTTTCTTTTTCTAGTTTACTAATAGCTGTTGCACGTGAGTCAAGCTTTAGATTAGTCATTTGATTAGTTTTCCTGGATTAAGTATACCTACTGGGTCAAAAACTTGTTTCATACTATTTAATGCTGTAACACCTAATTTACCTATTTCACGTTGTGCCCATATGGCATGATCTCGACCAACTCCATGATGATGAGAAATTGTTCCACCATTGGCTAAAATTGCTTCAGAAGCAGCCGTTTTAACTGCTTGCCATTGTTCTACTTCTGAACCATTAGTTTGTTTGGAAAGAAATGTAAAATAAAGTGATGCTCCATCATGATAGCTGTGTGAAATATGGCAAAAGACCATAGGTGGAAACCCAAAACCCTTGATACCTTCCATTAAAGCTGTTTGAACTGCTTTATATAACTTAGGTAAATTACTCCAAGTTGTGGCTGTTTCCAAGGTATCTAGCATTATACGATAATCTAGCAAAGTATCCCTTAAATAAGGTAACTCAAAGCGTTCTTTGTACCAATGTTGGCCAACGCGAGTACCTAAGTTTAACCCTTCAAAATCTTTACAGATTCCAAGTGCAGCTTTAACTTCTTTATTTATAGATTCATCACTAGATTCAAAACCTAAAATCATTAAACAAGGTGAAGCACTGTAACCCCGATTTTTTAAATACCATTTTCCTGCTGTACTTAAAGCATTTGCCAACATAGATTCTGATTCAGCACGCATTTTCATAAATGCACCTGTTTCAAAATCATCTGAAAGCCTTATTGTTGCAGGAACTAAGCCTGATTGTATAATAGTACGAATTGCTTGAGAGCCTGCTAGAAAATCCTTAAATAAAACTGCTCGATAATTTTTAATTACAGGATTTTTGTTAATACGCATTTTAGCTTTGGTTATTACTCCAAAAATACCTTCACTCCCAATTAAAAGTTGTTTAATGGAAGGACCACAAGCAGAAGCAGGAGCATCTAGAGTTGTAGTCAATTCTACAGGGCTAGCTAAAGTAACACTTTCAACCATATCTTCAACTCGGCCATATCTATTAGATTGTTGACCAGCAGAACGAGCCGCAATCCAGCCTCCAAGAGTGGAAAACTCAAATGATTGTGGATAATGACCTAAAGTGTAACCTTTGGCTTGAAGAGCTTTTTCTAAGTTAGGGCCTAGCATTCCTGCCTCAATAGTTGCTACTAGGGAAACTTCATCAAGGTGTAGTACTTGATTGAGTTGGCTTAAGTCTAAGCTAATAGCTGCTATTTGACCATTATCTTTAAGTGCTTCTACACCACCAACAACACTAGTTCCACCTCCAAAAGGGATTACAGCCACTTTCAAATCACTAGCTAGGCGTAGAATGTCTAAAACCTGAGATTCAGTTTTTGGATAAAGCACTAAGTCAGGAGGGTAGGAAATTGCTCCTTTGCGGATTCTTATTAGATCTAGATAGCTTTTGCCCATTGAATGAGTAATTCGGGCTAGATCATCTTTGCGAACTTGACTTGAGCCTAGTATTTTCTCAAATTTGTCTGCTAGTCCAGTTTGTGAGGCAGGAAGCTTTATATCAGATAAATTTATTGGTAGGTAAGATTGCTCGTCTTTTAGCTCAAGCTTTTCTCTTAAGTAAGGCCAAAAGTTATGGCGACGACTTAAATCAAATTTCTTACTAGCTAGCCCCCAACCATACCACTTTAGTTCCTGCTCTTGTGCCATAATTATAAGCTCACAATTTATTTAGGATTAAAATATTACCTTTTCCTAAATACCATAAATAGAGCTTTTAATCAATTACCTAGAGTAAGTGCTAGCACTTACCCTAGGTTAGTGTGTATTACTTAATAGGTTTGCCGTCAGTATCTAGAAAGTGTATTTCACCTAAATTAAGCTCTCTAATTCCTGCTTCAATCTTGCTGCGATCTCCAACTATTAACCATACTAGTTTATTTGGTTGAATAACTGTATGTGCTGCTTTATTTACTTGCTCTAGCTTAAGAGAACGAACAGCATTAGCATAAGTCTTATAGTAATTATCTGGGTAGCCATAACGAACAATGTTAAGGATTGAACCAAGAATACTAGTATTTGTTTCCCAAATACCAGGAAGAGCTAGAATTTGATTATTTTGATCTTTTGTAAACTCTTCTTGAGTAATTGGTCGCTTGTTTAGGATGTCTTTAAGTTCTTTTACTACTTCTACAATAGATTCTTTGGTCTTATCTGTTTGTACTGGAGAAATAGTTAAGAATGGACGTTGGCCGCGTGCGTCTGCTAAAAGGCTTGATACTCCATAAGACCAATGTTTATCTTCACGAATATTTAGATTTAAGCGAGAAGTAAAAAGACCTCCCAAAATATCATTCATTGTTATAATTGCTAGTTCATCAGGATTATCTTTGGGTAGGGAAATATGACCAGCCACAATGATTGATTGTTGAGCATCTGGCTTATCAACTAAATAAACCTCAGGCTTATCTTTTAGATTTACCTTAGCAATTTCTTTTTTAGGTACATCACCTTGTTTCCAATCCTTAAACAAAGTTTCTAGTTTAAGAACAATTTCTGGTAAAGTTGTATCTCCAACTACTACGATAGTAGAGTTATTAGGCTTAAACCAAGTTTGATGGAATTTAACTACATCAGCTTGATTCATATTGGTGATAGACTCAGGAGTTCCTGAACCAGTAAAAGGTTGGCTATAGACATGGTTTTTGCCATAAATTAGGCTTGGCATTATTCTTAGAGCAATAGATGTTGGATCAGCTTTTTCTTGTTCTATTGCATCAAGTTGTTGTTTTTGGAGGCGTTTAAATTCTTTATCAGGAAAAGAAGGATTTAAAGTCACATCAGCAAATATATTTAAGCTTTCATCTAACTTAGATTTTAGAGAAGAAAGAGAAACTCTTGAGGAATCAAGTTCTGAAAAGGCTGCTAAATTTGTTCCTAAAACAGCTAGCTGATCACTGATTTCTAGAGATGAACGAGTTTTAGTTCCTTCTGTAAGCATAGACATTGTTAGGCTAGAAGTTCCAGGATTAGGATCTGCTGAATAGCCCGCATCTATAATTAAATCCATATTTACTATTGGACTAGTATGACGTTCAGCTAAAATAACTTTTAAGCCATTAGATAAAGTAACACGTTGAAGATCAGGGAAAGAAACCTCTGGTGCTCGACCAAGCTCAGGTAATTTGCTGCGGTCAACACCATTTCCTGTTGTAGCAAATTCAGGGAATGGTGTAACACTTAAAACATAAGTACCATCTGAGAGCCATTTCTTAGCTGTTTCTTGTAAGTTTTTAGTAGTAGCTTCTTGACCCCATTTTAATGTGGTTTTGTAGTGTTCAGGATCTCCGACAAATACTTGGTTAATTGCTAAAATATCAGATTTACCACCAAAACCTCCAATACGTTCTGCTCCACGAATAAAGCTAGCTAGGCGTTGTGCTTTAATTCGCTTAAGCTCTGCTTCTGTTGGCCCTTCAGCTAAAAATTTAGCTACTTCTTCATTTACTATAGCCTCAATTTTATCAAGATCTTGACCAGGTCTTGCAAATGCTTGGATATAGAACTGACCACCAATTTCATTAAGCTCTACACTAGCTGTTACTTCACTAGCAATTTGTAAGTCATAAACCAAACGTTTATAAAGACGAGAAGTTTTACCAGAACCTAAAACATTAGCAACTAACTCTAAATAGGTGGCTTCTTGTGATCCCCATTGAGGTACATTCCAGACCTTAAAAAGTGCTGCTTGTGGAACACGATCTTGAACTGTTTGGCGACGTTCCCCAGTCATTTTAGCTATAGCAACTTGATGCCTAGCAATAGGAGGACCAGCCGGAATATCTCCAAAATATTTCTCTACTTTTTCCTTTACTTCATTAACGTTGACATCCCCAGCAATCACTAGAGTTGCATTTGCTGCACCATAGTAAGTCTTAAACCATTCCTGAACATCTTTTAAGGAAGCTGCATTAAGGTCTTCCATGGAACCAATTATTGTCCAAGAATAAGGGTGGCCTGCTGGATAAATAGCTGAAGGCATTAAATCATAAGCAATTGCATAAGGTTGATTTTCATCTTGGCGTTTTTCATTTTGGACTACACCGCGTTGTTCATCTAATCTAGCTTGATCAATAGCTTTAAGTAAATAACCCATTCTGTCAGACTCTAGCCAGAGTACTGTATCCAAAGCAGATTTAGGTACATTTTGAAAATAATTGGTGCGATCATTGTTAGTAGTTCCATTTAGATCTGTTGCCCCAATTTTTTCTAAGGCTTGAAAATAATCTGTATTAAAATGCTCACTACCATTAAACATCAAATGTTCAAAAAGATGAGCAAAACCAGTCTTACCAACTTTTTCATTCTTTGAACCTACGTGATACCAAACATTTACAGCTACAATAGGAGCTTTGTGATCTTCATGTATAAGTAGGGTGAGACCATTTTTTAGTACAAATTTTTGGTATGAAATATTAATGTCTGTTAGTAGATCAACAGCAGATGAAGAACTATTATTTTTAGTATTATCTTCAGAGCTTGCCTTAACACTACTAAATACTAAACAAGCTAGTATCAAAAAAAATACTAGAAGTTTGGTTTTTCTCAGCATGCCTAAACTCCTGTTAAATTAAATTTTTGTGCAAATTTCTTTTATTGCACTCTAATCCTGGGAATGATGTTGATTATAATAGAATTCCTGCATATAATCCGCGATTTACGACTTAATTTTTCAATAGTTTAAAATATTTGAGGGATTTTTATGACAAATTTTAGTGGTAAAGTAGCTATTGTTACAGGTGCTTCTCGTGGTATTGGACGCGCTATTGTCCAAGAGCTAGCTCAACGAGGATGCAATGTTGCTTTTAATTACAATAAATCTGCTGAATCAGCAGAAGAATTAAAAAAAGAATGTGAATCTGCTGATAGACAAATCCTTGCTTATCAACTAGATGTAGCTAATTTTCCAGCTGTTCAAGATATGGTTAAAGATGTTAAAGCAAAACTTGGTAGAGTAGATTTCTTGGTTAATAATGCTGGTATTACTAATGATAAATTGATAATGCGTATGAAGGAAGACGACTGGGATAGTGTTATTAGCACTAACCTTAAAAGTGCTTTTAATTTTTGCCAAGCTGTTACTTCTATTATGATTAAGCAAAAATATGGCCGCATTCTTAATATTAGCTCAATTAGCGGTGTAGTTGGAATGGCTGGACAAGCTAACTATTCAGCTTCCAAAGCTGGACTTATAGGGCTTTCTAAAGCTTTAGCAAAAGAATTAGGTAGTCGCAATATTACAGTTAATGTTCTAGCTCCTGGAATTATAGAAACTGATATGACAGCGGTTTTACCTGAAGATTATAGAAAGAAATTGTTAGAGCAAATCCCGCTACAACGCTTTGGTCAAGTTTCAGAATTAGCTAAAACAGCTGCTTTTTTACTTTCTGATGATGCTCAATATATTACTGGTCAGGTAATACAAATTGATGGCGGTTTAGCAATGTAAATTTGCAAGTATTTTGTTAGGTTGCTTATTTTTATCTTTTACTTTATTTGCTATACTAGCCGTCAAAACATCAAAGCATAAGAAGAATATTTAAGGAAGGTTAAAATGGCTAGCCGAATTATCAAAGCTTACCCTTCATTAAAAACAGCTACATTTTCTTGGCTGACAAAAATGATTTTTCAATGGGTAGTTTTTTGCAGCCCAATGTTATTGATTTTTTATTATCTTTCTCCAGATATTGTTTTTCAACTCTCTCTAAAATTAGTAATGCATTCTACGTTAGTGGCTTTAGGTATAACAATATTAATGATGTTTGGCCGGGTAAGTGTAGAGGATGAAGGATTAAGCTATGAAAATAAGCTCTTTTTCCAAAGGATTTTTATTCCTTGGAAAGAAATAGCTTTTGGTAAACCTTTTCCTATTGCTTTAGAAAAACATTATGTTCTTACTAATAAAACGGGCAGAGCTATAAAAATTTGGCCAAGTATGAAAAATTATAAAGAACTTAAACAATCCCTTGAAAATCATCAAATATTTCTAGAAACAGGGGAAATAACAAGAAATAAAGTTCAATTTCGCCCATTAGATGATGTTATTAGTGAAGCTCTAAGGTAAATATAACAACTAAGCCCTCTAAATGGAACTTTTATAGCTATGTGGTATATTGCAATAGTGATTTTCCTTTTTCATGGGCTTTTGTTTGTTATTGATGAAATTTATTATCACCGCAACCGTGGCCTAGGTCGTTGGGAACGCATTGGACACCCCGCAGATACAATTACTGTCTTGGTTTGTTACCTTGTAGTGCTATGCTTACCACCTACGCATCAAAATCTAGTGATTTATACTTTACTAGCAATATTTTCTTGTCTATTTGTAACAAAAGATGAATTTGTACATGCTAAGCTTTGTACTTTAGGAGAAATGTGGTTACATTCGGTTTTATTTTTGCTTCACCCAATTTTATTTACTATTCTAGCTTTTTATTGGGTTGCAAGCTCAACAGAAATTCATTCTAACTTACAACTTTTGCAGGATGACTCCTTGAGAGTTTTTAAACTATTCTTTTGGGGTGAAGTTGTACTTACTTTTCTAAACTTCTTATATCAAACTATTTACTGGAATTTTTTATGGAAAGATCAGCCAACAAAGTAAATAATGACCTTTATCATACTTTAGGGGAACGTTGGTATCACGCAAAAGATGATCCAGTAGCTTTACTTAGGGCAGAACGTCGTTTACTTGTTCCTTGGGTTGGGGAAAAAATTGCTGAAATCAAAAAACATTCTAGATGCAAAGTTCTAGATGTAGCTTGTGGAGCAGGACTTTTTAGTAACCCTTTAAGTAATTTAGGGCATGATGTAACAGGTTTTGATGTTTCAGAAGAAAGCATAAAAATTGCTCGCCAATATGATCAAACAAAACAAGTAAAATACTTAATTGCTGATGCTTATCAATTTCCTTTTCCAGATAATACTTTTGATGTTGTTTGTGCAATGGATTTTCTAGAACATGTAAATAAACCAGAACTTGTAGTAAAAGAAGTCGCTAGAGTATTAAAACCTAGTGGTATATTTTTCTTTAGCACTTTTAATGCCAATTGGTTAGCTTGGTTAATAGTAATCAAAGGAGTAGAGTGGTTTGTAAAAAATACTCCTAAAAACTTGCACGTCTTAGAGCTTTTTATTAAACCAGAAAACTTAAAAATCATGCTAGAAAAATCTGGCTTTAAGGATATTAAAATGTCAGGACATAGACCAGATTTCCTAACACTTCCATTTTTTCAAATGCTCTTTACTGGTGAAGTCTCAGACCAATTTAGCTTTAAATTTACTAGGTCTCTATTAATTGGCTATTCTGGAATAGCTATTAAATTTTGAGTTAAACTCATTGCGCTTGGCTAAAACCCCTTGATTTCCAGGGAGCGCTACCTGGGGGACATGACCATTGGGGATGAGTAATGTTTGATTGATGGTTAACTCAATTCTTGAAGTAGTTGCTCAACAGTTGTTTCTATTGTCTGATAAATAGAGTTTGAAAGGCTTGCACCTAAGGTAAAATTATTAGCTGCTATACCGTAGAAAATTATTTTTTGAGGGAGTTGGTTTAAGATTTTGCCTAGTTCAATGGCTTCTCGGATATTAATAGCATGAGTTGAGAAAACCCATTCTTGAGGCAAATTTTCAAGCTTAAGGTCTAGTTTATAGAGCTTACCAACTTGGTTTTGGCTATAAACTGCATCTACTAGGAAAACAATATCTGCACTTTGCCAAAGCTCTAAAAGGGCTGTGCCTTCGCCGTTATGCTCATAGAAAGTAATATTACTGCCAAACAAAGAACTTGACTCTTTTAGCTTTTTTACTACAAGTAACCCAGCTATATCATCGCCTCTAAACTCATTCCCAATACCTATAACTACAATACGTTGAGCCACGTTATTCTCTATATTATTCTCTGTCTAAAGAAAGTTTTAGAAAATGTGTAGCACAAGAAATACAAGGATCATAATTTCGCACTGCTTGTTCACATTGCCAAGTAAGCTTATCTTGAGGCAAATCTAGATATTTAGGGACGAAATTAGATAAATCTTTTTCAATCGTCTTTTGATTTTGAGATGTAGGAGGCACAATCTTAGCATCTAAAATTAAGCCTTCGTCATCGATTTTGTAACGATGGTAGATTGTTCCTCTAGGTGCTTCTGTACAACCATAACCAGTTGAAGCCTTTACATTTACTTCTACTGAAGCTTGTGAAGGCATTTCATAACTATCAATAATACGTAATGCCTCATCTATAGCATAGAGAGTTTCCAAGCTTCTGATAATGATACTTTGAAAAGGGTTATTACAAGTTTTACCTAAGCCTACTTCTTTAGCTACTTCTTTAGTTAATTGGGAAAGTTGTTCAAAATTTAAGTTGTAGCGGGCTAGTGGGCCAACAAAATAGTTCTCTTTACCATTTAACACAGAATGTAAGGCATTAGAATGTTTTACATGTTCTTCTGTAAAATGCTCATCATAATCTTTAATTGCAATATCTAAGCCTTTATTAGAAATTATACGACCTTCATTATATGGATATTCTTGATCATGATGTAGAGATACGTAAGTGTAGTCTTGCTCAAAATCTTGGAAGTCAAATTTTGAAACCCATTTAACTGTTTCAATCGCAACTTCTCGCGCCCATTTAAGTTTTTCTCCTAGTTCTAGGAGTTGTTTTTTTGTAGGAAGCTTATAAAATCCGCCTACACGAACATTTATAGGATGAATTTCTCGCCCACCAACAAGCCTAACAATTTCATTACCGAACTTTTTCATTTGCAAGCCACGTTGAACTACTTCAGGGAAATCTTTAGCTAAGTGAATAGAGCTTTCATAGCCTAAGAAATCAGGAGCATGAAGCATATAAACATGCAAGGTATGGCTTTCTATCCATTCACCACAGTAAAGCAATCTTCTTAATTCTCTAAGTTGGTCTCCAACAGTTATTCCTAAGGCATTTTCCATTGCATGAACTGCACTCATTTGGTAGGCAACTGGGCAAATTCCACAAATACGGGCTGTTATATCAGGAACTTCTGTAAATTTACGGCCTCTCAAGAAAGCTTCAAAAAATCTAGGAGGCTCAAAAATTTTAAGCTTAACATCAGTAACTTTATTGTCTTTCACCTTGATATATAAAGCACCTTCGCCTTCTACACGTGCAAGATAGTCAACTTTAATGGTTTTGTTAGTCATGACGGGAACTCTCCTTTAGAAAAGCTGGGGAGTATGCGTTATAGCTACGAAATAGCTTCATAATATCTTGGTTTTTTACTCCAATTTGATAAAGTTTATTACTAAGTGAGGCAGTGTTAGGAGTTTCTTTTGCTCCATAACAACCAAAACAGCCTCGATTATAAGAAGGGCATAGTGCTCCACAACCTGCATGTGTTACTGGCCCTAGGCAGGCTGTTTGGTGACTAACCATAATACAAACATTTCCAGCTAGCTTGCATTCTAAGCAAACACTATGAGCAGCAATATTAGGTTTGCGGTGATTTAGAAAAGCACTAATTACTTCTAAGAGTTGTTCTTTATTAATTGGACAACCATGTAACTCAAAATCTACTTTTACATGGCTAGAAATAGGCGTAGATTTATCTAAGGTAGAAATGTAGTCAGGTCTAGCATAAACAATCGAAGTAAAATCCTCTACAGATTGGAAATTTCTAAGTGATTGAATCCCTCCAGCTGTAGCACAAGCTCCAATAGTGATTAAATACTTAGAGAGTTTACGAACTTCTTTAATTCGCACTAAGTCATGAGCTGTTGTAATAGAACCTTCTACCAAAGATAGGTCATAAGGGCCTTTAATTACAGCACGTGAAGCTTCTAGGAAGTTGGCTATTTGGATGTTTTGAGCTACAGTTAAAATCTCATCTTCACAATCCAATAAACTTAGTTGACAACCATCACAAGACGCAAACTTCCAAACTGCTAGCTTAGGGCGACGTTTCATTACTTAAACCTCTCTAAGATCTAGATATTGTTTCATTTCTTCATAAGTAAAAACAGGGCCATCTTTACAAATAAAAGAGCCTCCTAGCTGACAGTGACCACAAAAGCCTATGGCACATTTCATGTTCCTTTCCATTGAAAGAAATATATTTTGTTGGCTTATTCCAGCATCTCTAAGATTGTAGCCACAAAAACGCATCATTACTTCAGGCCCACACATCATAGCAACAGTGTTTTTAGGGTCAAATTTTGCTTTTTTAATTAAATTAGTAACTACGCCTACATTCCCATGCCATCGCTTAGTAGTTCTATCTACAGTGGTAAGTACATCTATTTTGTCTTTCCACGTTTCTAGCTCTTTTATGTAAATTCTATCTTCAGGAGTTCTAGCCCCATAAAGTAATGAAATTCTGTTGTAGTCATTAAGATGATTAAGTAAGTAATAAATCACAGGTCGAAGAGGTGCAAGACCAATACCACCAACAATAACTAAAACATCTTTACCTTTAGCTAAATCAACCGGCCAACTGCTACCAAAAGGGCCTCTAACCCCAATTACATCACCTTTTTTAAGGACTTTCATTGCATTAGTTACTGAACCAACAGCCCGAATAGTGTGTACTAAGGGAAGAGATTTTTCACAATCTCCACTAATAGAAATAGCTACTTCTCCAAGTCCAAAACTATAGAGCATATTAAATTGTCCAGGCAAAAAGCTAAAACTATTATTAGGCTCTATTGGTTCTAGAAAAAATGTAAAAGTATCATGATTTTCTATTACCTTACGTTTGATAGAAAACTGTGTTGGTAACATTGGATCGATTATCATAAAACACCTTTAACGACGAACACCATATACATCTAGGAGTTGAAGTTGTGTTGCTTGAAGGCGTTGAACAATTATTGAAGAAAAACGCTTCATTAGTTCATAACCCATTTCTTTATACTCTTCGCACTTGCCTCTAAGACATTTACCATCTAAAGCAATTGCTCTAGTGTCTTTTAAAACTTGTGCGTCAAAGTGCCATCGATAAGGAGAAATTAACCAAGACCAACCAAGCACTTCACCA
Source organism: Blastocatellia bacterium (assembly GCA_039812885.1). Lineage (GTDB taxonomy): Bacteria > Acidobacteriota > Blastocatellia > Chloracidobacteriales > JADJPF01 > JADJPF01. The sequence goes on along the minus strand of JBDIBI010000002.1, from coordinate 527,158 downwards.
GCTTCTACAGTGTGAATTGTAAGCGCTCCAATGTTAGGAACATATATATCAACTGATATCTTTCCTTCACGAATTAGATAAAAAGTGTCTGCCTCTCGGCCTTCTCTAAGTACAAATTCACCTTCCTTAAAACGGACGTTCTTTGCACATCCAACAATTATTGATAAATATTGTGGCTCTAAGCCTTCAAACAAAGGATGTTCGGCTAATATAGGCTCAAGCGTTTGAATCATAACGTTACCTTCCTTAAGCTATCTTCTTTGCGGATTATTGCGCTTTGCTCGGTTATATCTATTCCCACAGGGCACCAAGTAATACAACGCCCACAACCCACACAGCCGCTAGAATCAAATTGATCAATCCAAGCAGCTAATTTATGAACTAACCACTGACGATAGCGGGATTTTGTCGAATCTCTAACGCTACCACCATGAATATATGAAAAATCTCCTGTAAAACAAGAATCCCACCTACGCCAACGCTCTGCTATATCCCCAGTTAAATCAGTAGTGTCTTCTACTGTGGTACAAAAACATGTTGGACAAACCATTGTACAATTAGCACAGCTTAAACAACGGCTTGCAACCTCGTCCCAACTAAGGCTTTCATAGTTTCTATAAAGAATTTCTTTAATATTTTCTCTGTCTAGAGTTCTACCCATATTTTGGGCAGTTTTTTCGACAATACTTTCAGCTAGCTTTTTTTCCTGAGATTTAGCTACTTTTTGAGGAATGTTTTCTAGGATTTTTTTGCCTTTTTCTGTCCCAATTTCTACTAAAAAGAAATGTTTATTTTTTTCAATTACTTCTGTGAAAGCTAAATCAAAACCACTTTTAGCCTTTGGGCCACTGTCCATTGAAACACAAAAACAAGTCTTAACCGCTCTAGCACAATTTACTGCAATGATAAAAACATCATTGCGACGCTCTGCATAAATAGGATCTACAAACTTATCCTTAAGAAATACACGATCTTGAATAGAAATAGCTGTTAATTCACAAGCTCGAACTCCAATAAATGCAAACTTAGAAGGCTGAGACTCTTCTTTAATAAACTCCATAGCTTTGTTTTTTCGTCTTATTTGCCAAAGCTTTACTTTAGGGGGGTGTAAGTACTTTTTCCAGGAATTTGCTCCAACTGTATAACTGAAAAAACTTGGCTTGGAGTGCTTTTCTAATCTATAAAATCCACCTTCTTGCTCATCTATAAATCCAATAGGCAATTGTTCTATCTTAGAAATTTCATCATAAACAATTGTATTCTCTTTAATTGTTGGAGCTAGAGTCTGATAACCTGTATGTTTTAGATTATCCAAGATTTTTTGTAAATCTTTTGCTTGAAGAATAACAAGATTATTTTCCATAGCTTTAATGTATTTTAAGCATTTAGTTAGTTAAATGTTTTAGTGCTAACAGGCAGCAAGTAAATACAGCTTTTTACTTACTTTGTTATGGCGGGAGACTCACTAAATATACTACAAAATTTTTGATAAGACTATCAACTAATGAGGAAGTATGTAGTTTTACTTAGGGTTAGTTCATAAGCTAACCCTAAGTATTTAGCAAAGATTTATTCTACCCAATCAGCAACAAAAATATTTGTTTCTCCTTTAACTTTTCCATTGCGGTTTGAAGCCCAAACAATTTTTTTACCATCAGGGCTGAACATTGGAAATCCATCAAATCCATCATAATAAGTAATTCGTTCTAAACCAGTTCCATCTTCTGCATTTACCATATATAAATCAAAGTTACGATGTTTTTCTTTATCTCCAAAGTTAGAAGCAAAAATTATTTTTTGCCCATCATTTGTAAAAAATGGACAAAAACTAGCAACTCCCATGGTTGTGAGCTGACGCTTGTTATTACCATCTGCATCCATTATATAAAGATCCATCTTACTAGGACGCACCAAGTTTTTCTTAAGCAAATCTTGGTAGTCTTTTAGTTCATCACCTTCTGGATGAAAGCCTCTATAGACAATTTGTTTACCATCAGGTGAGAAAAATGCACCACCATCATAACCAGGCTCATTAGTTAATCTTTTGACATTTGAACCATCTGCATTCATTACATAAAGCTCTAAATCACCGTCTCTAGTGGAAGTAAAAACAATTTTTTTACCATCTCTTGATATAGTAGCTTCAGCATCATAGCCAGGAGATTTAGTTAGAGGTTTAATATCAGTTCCATCTGGATTAGCGGTGTAAATATCGTAACTTGGATAAATTGCCCAAACATAGCCTTGAGACATATCTGCTGGAGGAGGGCAATCTGGACTAGCTTCATGTGTTGAAGCAAAAAGAATTCGTTTCCCATCAGGAAAATAATAACTACAAGTTGTGCGTCCTTTTCCTGTGCTAACTAATTTCATATCTTTAGGATTATCAATATCCATAGTGAAGATCTGATCACATTTGTAGTCACCATGAGTAGATTGCAATGTTAAGTGTTTGCTATCAGCACTCCAATATGCCTCAGCATTTTCACCACCAAATGTAAGCTGCCTAATATTAGTTAAGTGTTTTTCCCCATCATATACTATTTTTTGTTCTTCTCCTTGAGCAGGTGTAGCAGAAGCGCCTGGTGTAGCAGAAGCGCCTGGTGTAGGGGATGAAGTGTTTTTTGTAGGCTCAGGTGTTGAGCAACTAATTGCTATAAAAGCAAACATAATAAATAAAGAAAAAAGTAATAATGTTCTTTTCATAGTTCCTCGATTTTGATTTTGAAGATTATTTTAGGATTATGTAAAAAAGATAATTATTATTGTGTTTAACCATCAATAAAACCTATTTTGCCAGATAATAGACTCATTAATAATCTTTAAGCGCTTTATTTGCTAAATTTTCTTGCTTTTACAACAACTGCACATCAAAATTTAAAGTTCTTTAAACACAAAAATTTTTAACAAAACTTGCTTAAGCTAGAAAATTTATGATTAAACCAGAAATAATGAGTCCTGCTGGTTATTGGCCCCAACTACAAGCTGCAATTGAAGCAGGTGCTGATGCTGTTTATTTTGGCCTAAAACATTTTACTGCTCGTGCTAAAGTGGGATTTTCCCTGACAGAACTTCCTAGTGTAATGCAAACTCTTCATAAACGAGGAGTAAAAGGCTATGTCACATTTAACACTCTAGTTTTTGATCATGAACTAAAAGAAGCTGCTAAAACCCTGGCTGCAATTGCTGAAGCAGGTGCTGACGCAATTATTGTTCAAGATATAGGTGTTGCTAAACTTGCTCACAAAATTGCCCCTACCTTAGACCTTCATGGCAGTACTCAAATGAGTATCACTAGCGCTGATGGAGTTAAACTTGCCCAACAGCTAGGTATTACTAGAGTAGTACTAGCTAGAGAACTTTCTCTGAGTGACCTTAAATTAATTCGTGCTCAAACAGATTGCGAACTAGAGATGTTTGTTCATGGAGCTTTATGTGTTTCCTACTCTGGACAATGTTTTTCCTCAGAAGCTTGGGGTGGTCGTAGTGCTAATCGTGGGCAATGTGCTCAAGCTTGTAGACTTTCTTATGAAATGCTTGTGGATGGAAAGCTGAAACCTCTAGGAGATGCTCGCTACTTACTTTCACCTGGAGATCTTTATGCTATTCATCAAATTCCTGAAATAGTTGAAATAGGTATTTCTGCACTAAAGATTGAGGGTCGTTATAAAGATGCAGATTATGTAGCTCTAACTACAAAAGCTTACCGTCAAGCTGTAGATCAAGCTTACTCTGGACGTCCTATAAAGATTTCTCAAGAAGAAGAATTACAACTAGAACAAGTCTATTCCCGTGGGCTTGGAGCATATTTTGTTACTGGTACAAATCATCAGGAAGTAGTAAAAGGGCGTTCTCCAAGACATAGGGGACTGCTTATGGGACGTGTTATAAAAGTCTTAGCTGATAGCGTGATAATTAGCCCAGAAAAATCTTCCTTAAAAGCTCCACTTAAGCCAGGAGATGGGCTTGTATTTGATGCTGCTGATTGGCGTAGTCCTGATGAAAAGGAAGAAGGCGGACACCTTTATGAAATTAGAAAAATAAAACCTGGGCAACTAGAACTACGTTTTGGAAAGAATGATATTGAGTTTAATCGTATTCGTCCTGGAGATCTTGTCTGGCGTAGTCATGATAGCGAAATAGATAAGCTCGTCCGTCCTATTCTTCAAGCCACAACGCCTCTACATAAACAGCCTCTAAAGGCTTTGGTTAAAGCTTACGAAGGCTTACCTCTAGTTATAGAATTTAGCCTAGTCTCAAGACCTAACATAAAGGTTATAGTAGAATCTAATCAACCATTAACATCAGCTCAAAATCGAGCTTTAACTATAGATCTAGTTCGTGAACAACTAAATCGCTTAGGTAATACATCGTATCAGCTTGTAGAGTTACAGTTAGATAAACAAGGAAGTCCATTTGTTCCTAGCTCGTTGCTTAATGAACTGCGTCGTCAAGCAGTTGATCAGCTAGTTACAAAGCAAAGTACTTTAGCAGAAGTTACTACTAACAATCCCATAAAGACCCTAGCAACACTTGAATCTGAAACTATACAAAAAACTAAATCAACTGCCACAGCACAATTACATTTGCTTGTTCGTACTTCTGAACAACTAGAAGCGGCTTTAGAGTTTAAGCCAGCTAGTATAACTCTAGATTATTTAGAGCTTTATGGTCTTCAACCCGCCGTAGAGCGAGTTAAAGCTAGTGGGATAAATGTTCGTGTAGCTAGCCCTCGTATTTTGAAGCCAGATGAATCACGAATCACAGATTTTTTACTTAAGCTAGATTGTGAATTATTGATTCGCTCAAATGGGTTGCTTTACTCACTACAAAACACTAAGCATCAAAGTCTTATAGGAGATTTTAGCTTAAATGCTGCTAACTTGCTTTCAGCAGACATTTTTCTAAGCTTAGGATTGACGCGCTTTACTCCAACACATGACTTGAATGCTGAGCAAATCAGCAAGCTAGCTAAAAAAATAGGTGCAGATAAGCTAGAAACTGTTGTCTATCAGCATTTACCCGTTTTTCATACAGAACATTGTGTCTTTTGCCGCTTTCTTTCCACAGGTACAAGCTACAAAGATTGTGGAAAGCCCTGTGAAAAACACCTAGTAGCTCTGCGAGATAAAGAAGGCCGTTCACATCCAGTTATGGCTGATGTGGGTTGTCGTAATACAGTGTTTGGCGCTGAAGCCCAAGAAGCTAGCTCCTTCTTAGATGATTGGCTAGAAGCAGGAATTAGCCATTTCAGGCTTGAATTTGTCCATCAATCCGCCGAACAAGTAACTAAAATTGCCCAAGCTTTTCAAAATAAACTGTTAGGCAAAATCTCCTCTGAACAATTAGCTAAACAACTAGAAAAAATAACTACACAAGGCACTACACAGGGCAGTTTATTTGTTCCAAAAAACTATCGCTCTTTGCCTGTGCTGATGTGATTTTTGGTTTCCCCAGGTAACGCTCGCTTGCTGCTCGCTAAAACCTGGGGCTAATATGGGGTTTTATATATGAAGCAGACCCTATATATTTAAATTACTCTGTGTGAAAACCTACTGGGTGGCTTAGATAGTGCTCTAAAATTTGGGGATTATTTAATACTCTCAACCCATAGTAGCCTAGGGTTTTAGCGAGCAGCAAGCGAGCGCAACCCTAGGACATAAAATATGGTTGGAGTTACAACTAGTGAAAGCAATAAGGCAACGGCTAGGCCGCCGATAACAGCAATTGCTAGGGGTTGAAGCAATTCTGCTCCAGAGCCAAGAGCTAAGGCTAGTGGCAGCATTCCTAAAATAGTTGCTAAAGATGTCATTAAAACTGGACGAAAACGACGACGACCAGAAATTAGTAAAGCGTCTTGGAGTGAGCAACCTTCTGCTAAACGGTCTTTGACTGTATCGAGCATCAAAATTCCATTTTTAGCTACAATACCAACAACCATAATCATTCCCATTAATGAAACTACATTAAGTGTTGTATTGGTAAGAAAAAGTGCAGCTAGAACCCCACTTAAAGCTAAGATTGAGCCTATTAATATTGCAAATGGATGAGTAAAAGATTGAAAACCAATAAGCAGAACAAAAAATACTAACATTGTTGCTAGAGCTAATACCCAAACTAATTGGCGGAAACTTTCTTGTTGCTCTTTATATAACCCACCATACTCAATGGTCATTTCTGGAGGGAGGCTAATTTTTTGAGAGATTAATTTTTTAATGTTCTTTATAGCTGTTCCAAGATCTGTTCTTGTAAGCCTTGCACGAACTGCAACAGATTGCCGTAATCCATCACGCTCAATTTCTGTTTGTCCAGAGTCATAAGTTACATCAGCCACTTGATCTAGTCTAAATAAGATTCCAGAAGGCGAACGAATGGGTAAAGCTTGTAAAACATCTAGCGAAGTTTTGGATGTTTTTGGTAGTATAACTCTTACAGTAATAAGTCTACCTTGTTGTAGAATTGTAGAAGTCGGATCACCAGTCATAGCAGTTGTAACAGCCGTTGCAACATCATTTGCTGTAACACCAAAACGAGCAAGTTGTGCAGGTTTTACTTTAAATGTGATTGCTGGGCCGCTGATTACAACACCATTAAAAATATCTACAACTCCAGAAACTTGTTTTATTGTTTCAGCTACTTCTGTAGCTTTTTCCTGAAGAGCTTGTGTATCTTCACTAAATAGTTTGATTTCAATAGGTTGAGGTGAACTTGTCAAATCACCTATTAAATCGCTAAGAATCCCTATAAATTCAATTCTTAATGAAGGTTCACTAGACTCAATATCCTTACGAAGTTCGCTCATAACTTCTTCTGTAGGGCGTTTGTGAGCAGGCTTAAGCTTAACTAAGAAATCGCCTACATTAGGCTCAGTAATTTGAAGTCCAAGCTCTAAACCTGTACGCCGTGAATAGCTTTCAATTTCAGGAGTTTTTCCTAGCATTTGTTCAACATGTTTTAGCATACGATTAGTTTCACTTAAGGAAGTTCCAGGAGGTGCTGCATAATCAAGTACAAATGCGCCTTCATCAAAAGGAGGTAGAAATTCACTTCCAAGGTTGTAGTAAATTATAGTTGAGCCTAGAACTACACCAATTGAAACTAGGATAACTACTGAAGGGTAATTAAGAGCTGTACTTAAAATTCCTTCATAAATTTCTATAATTATTCGTAAAATTGTTCCATATTCTTGATGTTTTTTTGTATCAGTTAAAGGTGTAAATCTTAGTAATTTATCAGCTAGAACAGGGGTTAAGAAAAGAGCCATTATTAGAGAAGTAAGTAGTGCTACAGACATTGTTAAAGCAAGTGAGCGGAAAAACACTCCAACAACGCCAGAAAGTAGGGTTAGAGGCAAAAAGACTACAACGGGAGTGATTGTTGAACCAATGATTGGAGAAGTAATTTCTTTTAGTGCTAGTTGAATGGCTTCTTGGCGAGACTTGCCTTGAATTAAGTGGTTATAAATAGCTTCTACTACAACAATTGCGTCATCGATTACTAAACCAATGGCTGCTGCTACACCGCCTAATGTCATTAGGTCAAAACTTAGTCCAACAAGTTTCATTACCAAAAAAGTTGCTAGTACAGTTACTGGAATAACTACTATTGCAACAATGGTAATTCCCAAATTACGCAGAAAGCTATAGATAATTACTAAAGATAAAAGTAGGCCAATTAAAATAGCATCTCTAACAGAATGGACAGAATCATTTACAAGCAAGGATTGATCATAAAATGGAGCTATTTTTACATCTTTGGGAAGTTGTGAGCGCAATGCTTCAAGCTCTTTTTTAACATCTTCTTGAACGCTTACAGTGTTGGCATCAGGCTGTCTAAGAATATTAAGTAACACTGCTTGATGTCCATCTGCTGTAACTATTGTGTAATTTGGGGCAATACCTTCCTCAATTTTTGCTACCATTGATAAAGTAATAGGCGAGGAGTTGATTGTAGTAATAACAATATTATTAAGCTCATTAGGAGTTTGTGCTTGTCCAGTAACTAATGTAAGTTCAAGTTGGTGGTTTTCTTCAATAAGTCCAGGAGATGCAAGGATATTTGAGTTTTTAATTGCGTCAGAGACTTGTTGTAAAGATATATTAAGTGCAGCAAGTTCTTTTGGATCAACAACTACGTGGTATTCTCTAACCTCACCTCCAGCTATACCAACATTTGCAACACCTTCAATACCAGCAAGTCTAGGTTTAATTGTGTAGGTTGCAATTTCGCGTAAAGTTGCAGGGTCACGTTTATCAGAAGTTAAGCTATAACCAGATATTGGAAAAACTGCAAAAGTAAGACGTTCTGAGCGGCGGATTTGCGTAGTTGACGGTAATGTAGTTGAAAGTTGTGAAAGCCTAGTTTGAACTAGTTGTAAGGATTGGACAATATCAATTTTCCAGTCAAAAAATAAGTTTATAGCTACTGAACCACGTGAAGTTGTTGATTTTATACGAACTATTCCAGGAACACCTCTCATTGATTCTTCAACTGGACGGGTAGTTGAAACTAGCATTTGTTGGGCAGGGATTACACCATTATCAATAATAATTACGATTCTAGGAAAATCTGTTTGCGGGAAAATAGCTGTTGGCAAGAGTGTTGCGGCATAAAGCCCTCCAAGACAAATCATAAACACTACTACCAGTATAGCTCGCCAATGGTCTGAGGCAAATTTTGCTAGATTCATAAATTTATGGAACTCACTTTAATGGTTAAGTGTTGAAGACCCATCAAATTTTTGGGTTGGTGCTTTCAACATTTTTGGATGTCTCCTTTCATAGCACCATATTTTTTTAATTTTTCATATTTTCTTCTTGCCTCTTAATGGCTAATTAGAATATCTTTCTAGGAAGTATTTTATAGAAAGCCTCAGCTTGTTAGAATATCTTTCTAGGAAGTATTTTATAGAAAGCCCCAACTTGAAAAGAAACTAGCAATAATTTCAAAATACAATATTCAAAAAATATTTAACCGTGTCTCTGTCAAAGCTTTATTTTATAAGCTTTTAGAGACTAAATAAAAAACATACTATCTTTAAATCTATATTTCAACAATACAACTATCCAAAAACTTAAACTTTATGACGGATAACGATACTATATATTCTCAAAAAATGGCAGTAGACCTTATGTTGGGTCTAGTATTAAAAAATAGTTATAAAATTGAAGAGAAAATAGGAGAAAGAGCATTAGGCCCACTCTATCGAGCTATTCAATTGGAGACTAGTTACAATGTTGCAGTGAAAATCCTAAAAACCTCAAATCTTTCTCCACAAGACAAAACTCGGTTTTTTAGGGAAGCAGAAATTCTTAGTAAACTAAATCACCCAAATATAATCAGTCTTCTTGATTATGGTATTACAGAAACAGGCATTTGCTTTATGGTAATGGAATATAGTGTTGGTCTTACATTAGACCAACTTGTTCCTAAAGATACTGGATTACCTGTTAAAGTAATTGTGGAAATTATGGAGAAGCTTTGTTCTGCACTTGAAGCTGCACATAAGGAAAAAATAATCCACAGAGATCTTAAACCTTCCAATATATTTATAACTAATGGCTCTGGTACCAATTCGGATGTCAAAATCCTAGATTTTGGTATTGCTAAAGCTATAGGGAATTTTTCTGATGAAGCTACTAATGTAACAAAAGAGGGTATGTTTCTAGGGACTCTTAGTTATATTTCTCCAGAACAAATTGATCAAGCAAAAGATATTGATACTAGAACAGATATATATGCTTTAGGTGCTGTTCTTTATTATATGTTTACAGGTAGTGCCCCTTATGAAGGGAAACTCTATGAAATAGCTGATAAACAAACTAGAAAACCTATTAGTTGTACATCTTATAGATTTAAAACTATTGAAGGACAAGTCTTTAACCCTATATTAGGTAAAGCTATGAACCTTGATAGAGAAAATCGCTATCAAACCATAGCAGAATTTTTTAGTGATCTATATTACGGTTGCCAACAATTAGGCTTGCTAAAAGGCTCTAAACTAGAACAGAACGTTGATACTAGCCTTTTATTAAAGAAACCTAATTCTTTTAACAGTGATTTAGCTTTAAATGATTTGCAAAAAAACAGGACAAATAACATGTCTTCTACTGTAAGAACAAAATTTTTGGTTAGTGCTTTAATAATAGGAATAATAGCAATAAGTATTATTGGATTTTTGAATTTTAGTAAAGAAAAGACTGCTGGTAATAACCCTAGTACTAACTCTACAACAACAATTCAAGAAGGAATAACAGATACACAAATTGTAATGGGAATGAGTGCTGCTTTTTCTGGCCCATCAAAAGAGTTAGGCCGACAAATGAAATTAGGTATAGATACCTGTTTTAATGAAGTAAATGCTGAAGGTGGGATTAATGGTAAAAAAATAAGCTTAGTAAGTTTGGATGATGGTTATGAACCTAACCGAGCTTTAGAAACAATGAAAGATTTAATAGAAAATAGAAAAGTCTTTGGAATAATTGGGAATGTTGGAACACCAACTGCGGAAGTTGCTATCCCTTATTGTTTAGAAAAGAAAACATTGTTTTTTGGTGCTTTTACTGGAGCTGGTTTATTACGTAAAGATCCCCCGGATAAATATGTATTTAACTATCGAGCTAGTTATGCAGAAGAAACCTCATATATTGTTGAATATTTAGTGGATATTAAGAAGCTTCGCCCATCAGAAATTGCAGTATTTGCCCAAAATGATAGCTATGGAGATGCTGGCTTTTCAGGTGTAGTTAAAGCAATGCAAAAGTATAAAGTTAATAAAACAGATATACTAAGAGTTGGTTATAACAGAAACACTTTAGATGTAGAAGAAGCTGTAAATACTATCTTAAAAAATAAATCAAAATTAAAAGCAGTTGTAATGATTTGCACTTATAAACCAGGAGCTAAGTTTATACAACAACTAGTAGATAAAGATGCAAAGTTGATGTTTACTAATGTTTCATTTGTTGGAAGTAATGCTTTAGCAGAAGAACTTATAGGTTTAGGAGAAAAATATGCTAAAGGAGTAATAGTTACACAAGTCGTTCCTCATTATGAATCAAATGCGGCTGCGATAATAAACTACCGAGAGCAACTAAAGAAATACTTTCCAAATGAAGAGCCAGGATTTGTTTCTTTAGAAGGTTATTTAGCAGCAAAGATTTTTTGCAAAGCCGTAAGTAACACAGGTAAAAATATTACTACAGATAGCCTTATCAGCAATTTAGAATCTATTCGTGATTTTGATATGGGTATTGGCAGCATAATTAACTTTGGCCCTTCTGAACATCAGGGTTCTCATAAAATTTGGGTTACAGTTTTAGATGAGAAAGGTAAGTATAAAAACCTTGATAATTAATCTAGCTACTATGTAAATTTAGGTATGGGTTTTAACAGAGAAAATCTGTTAAAGCCCTGCATATGATTACGGAACATATGATGACTTAGCAAATAATTTTATTCTTGTTTTCCAGAAGTTTTGTCATCATCTTTACCGCTTTTTTTAGCATCATCTTTATCCTCATTTTTCTTATCTTCGTTAGGTTTTACAATTTTGACTTTTGTTCCATCTGGCAAAGAATAATTTCCTTGTGTAACAATGATTTCATTGCCCTGTAAACCTGATGTGATTTGCATTTGTTCTGGTGTACGAATGCCTATAGAGACTTTTGTTTCATGTGCAACAGAATCTTTATCAATTACAATAACTGTACCTTGGTTTTCGTTGCTTGCTTCTAGCGTTACGGCTGAAACAGGCACTACAACAGCTTGAGGAACTTGAGCTGTTGTCACAACAGTTTGAGCTATACCACCTATATGAAGCTTTCCTTGATCATTTTTAAATTTTCCCCAAACTTCAACTGTTCTACTTTGTGGATCAAAAGTATTGCTGATAAGGGAAATCTCACCAACAAAACTTTCTCCTGCTAGATCAGATGGAAAAATAGTTATACTGTCACCTAGCTTAAGGCTTTTTGCTACAGTGTCAGAAAAGGAAACTTTTACAATAACCTCACTAGTGTCAGCAATAGTAAGGAGTTTTGCCCCACTTGTAGCAAACTCTCCTTGAAACTGAAATTGATCAGTAATAATACCGTTACAAGGAGCATAAATATTGGCATAACTAATTTGTACATCAAGAGTTGCAAGTTTTTCTTCAGCTTGTTTAATATGTATTTCAGCCAAGGCTCTATCACTTGGAGTAAGGGCTTCTGAGCGAAGTTTACTTGTATTTTCGGCTAGGTGTAGCTCGTTTTCAGCTAAAGTCAAAGAAAGTTGTGCTGCTTCAAGGTCTTTTTGAGCAATTCCACCTTTTTCAAAAAGATCTTTGCGACGTTCGTAAAGAGTACGGGCTGTTGCTAGATTGGCACGGGCATCTTGTAAGGCTTTGTCATTTTGTACAACGGTTTGTGGAATAGTGCCTTTGTTAAGACTTTGCAGGGTGAGTTTTGCTTCTTCTAGTTGTGCAAGAGTTTCATTTCGTTGTGATTGTAAGTCACGAGATTCAATGCTAACTAACAGTTGGTTAGCTTGGACTTGGTGATTTTTTAAAATATCCATATGAGTAATTTGCCCAGATATTTTAGGGCTAATAGTGGCTTGAGCACGGGGAAAAATAGTTCCTATAGCTGAAACTTGAGATGCAATAGGCTTTTTTTCTGCTAATGCTGTTTGGACGCTAACTACTATGGATTCTGGAGAAACTTCCTCATTTTGCTCTTTAGCAGATTGGCGAAGCTTAAATATAAATAGCGACATTATCGCTAGTATAACAGCTATAGAAATTAAAAAACGCCATTTTCCTAACTGTTGCCAAGAAGTTTGAGGTTTTGGATCTTCTTTATCCATCAATAGTTCCTTATTTTATTGTCCAATTATTTGCAACAAACGAACTTTTGCTATTTGGTAATCATAAATTGCCTGATTAAGTGCTAAACGCCCGCTTGCAAGCGTGTTTTGAGCATCAGTAACTTCTAAAATAGCCGCTTCTCCGCCACGGTAACGGGCAATTGAAATAGACAAATTATTTTCTGCCTCAAAAATACTTGTAGCAAGTAACTTAATACGTTTTTCGGCTGATTGTGCTTGAATTTGTGCTGTATAAAAGTCTTGTGCAAAGGATTTTAGTGCTAGATTTTTAGTTGAATCTAGAGCTTTGAGGCGAAGTTGTGCTTGTTTTTCATGACTTTTACTTAGCCCCCAGTCAAAAATAGGAATAATTAAACTTATTGAAGCAGAAACACCTGAGCTTTGTTGTAAAAAATGAGATCTAAGAGAAGGAGAATCAAAACCACCATTAATAGAATAAAAAAGCTGTGGCCTTCTTTCTATACGAGCTAAACGGATTTCTTTTTCAATTGCTTGTTGCTGAAATTCAAACTGTGCTAGTTCAGGACGTTTAGCTATTAAATCATAAGTAAACTGATCTAGTTCTCCAGAAATAGGTAGAGTTGAGGAGAGACTTGTAACTTCAATTTGTTGACTAAAATCATAGCCGATAAGGACTTTTAAGCTATTGGCAGCTATTTGTTCTTGAGCCGTTGCTTGTTCAAGCTCATTTATTCTTGTGGTAGTCTGAAGATGTGCTCTAGTTAAATCTACTTTAGCCGATTCGCCATTTTGAACAAGTAATTCTGTAATATGTTCAAAATCTTTAGCTGTCGCCAAGTTTTGCTCAGCAACTCGGCGCTGTTCAACAGCAAAAGCAAAGGTATAATAAGTTTCATTTGTAGCTCGAATTAATGTACGACGTGTTGCTTCTGTTGCTGAGCTAGCAGCTTGAAGCAAAGCTTGGTTGCGTTTTAGCAAAGCTCTTAAACGTCCAGATATATCAAGCTCTCCAGTAGCACCACTTAAGGTGATAAACTCATAAACAGAATTTGCTGCAATAAAACTAGGGGTTTGAGGTGTTGCTGGGGGAAATCCTTGACCAGGGGATGTGTAAATAAATGATGTAGAATTGCTGAATTTAGGAAGAAAGTTTATTTTTGCTTGCTTAACATCTTCTGCTGCACTTTGCTCACTGAGTTTAGCTTGATCAACTATGGATGCCTGAGATAAGGCAAGTTGTATTGCCTCATCACGAGATAAAATTTTAGATTGTTGAGCTAATCCATCTATAGTAATTATGAGTAGGAAACATAACACTAACAGAATGCGAAGCAAAATTTTCTCCAAGTTAATTATAAAGTTAATTTTTTTCTACCAAATTTTCTCTATAAAGTTGATTATATGCCCAATAGTTGTTCATAACTTTATAAACATAATCTTTAGATTCTTGATAAGCGATTTCTATAACAAAGCGATCAACATCGCTATTTTGAGCGCGAGCAATCCAACGCCTAACAGCTGCTTCACCTCCATTATAACTAGCTGCTACAGCATAAGGATTATCTTTAAATTCTGCAAATAGCGCTCCCATATAATGACCAGCAAAATTAATAGCTGTAGCTGGTAAGTAAAGATCATTTTGGTTAAAGTTGGCAAGTTTTAATTCTTTACTAATTTGATTTGCTGTAGCTGGTATAAACTGAAAGAGTCCTCGTGCTGCTGCTCCGCTTTTAGCTGTAGGGTCAAAGCGACTTTCTTGACGTGCGATTCCTAACATAAAACGAGGATCAACTTTTTCTTTAGAGCCTGAACTTGTCATATCATCACGATAAGGAGCAGGATAAATTAGCTCAGCAATATTTCGATCTACAAGTTCTAGACGGAAATCTTTAGGTAAAGCACTTCCAAAGTTACTTTCACCGTAATTGACTGCGGCATAAGCATGACTACCACGGCCTAGATAAACTGCTAAGGAGAAGCTAGACAGTGCTCCAGAATTAGCTCTGTGCCTGTTTTGTAAAGAAACATTTACTTGTTTACTATCTTCTAGAAAACTATTCTCTATAGGATTATTATCTAATGATTCAACCTCAAGAGAATTGCTTATTAATTCTTTATTGCCATTGCTAGCTCGTAGCTCTAAAGCTCCTTCATCATAAAGCCCCAAGAAAATTAACTCATCAGCAAGATTGCGATGGGTACGAGCAATTTGTGAGCGGTTAGATAATAAACTGCGGCCAACAGGCTCAAGGCTAGAATTTAAGAATCTGCGATAGGTAGGTAAATTGTTGTAACACTTACGTAACATATCTAGTAGATCGCCACTAGAACGGCTATCGCTTAAACGAAGAGCTTGATTGATGGAATTTTTAGCTGAAGAATAATTTCCATTGGCAAGTTGTTCTTTAGCATTTTCCAAATAGAACTTAAATTTTGAAGTGATTATGCTTTTGGTTTTTGCATCCCGGTTTAAGGCTTCTAATCTTAGACTTGCACGGTTGCTATAGTAATTATCTCTATCAACAGGGAAGGACAAATAATTTTCTATTGCTTCATCAAAACGACCAAGTTTTTCTAAGCAGTAGACGCGCATAAACTCTACTTCTGAGCGATTAGTAGAGCCTGGGGCGTTTCTAGAAAGGTTTTGGCGAAGTAAATCTGTAAAAGTACTTAGAGCTTGATTATAATCGCCTTTGACTAAATAAATTTTAGCCTGGTTAAAAAGTGCTGTAACTCCAGTTACTTCAGAGCCAAGACGTTTATTAGTTTTACGACACCATTCTAGAGCCTCTTCATATTTGCCAGCAGAGCGATAAGAATCAATAATATTTAGATGTGCTCCATCAAATGAATTGCTATTTGGGTATTCCTCAATTAATTTTTGGTAGCGGTTTATTGCTTCTAAGTAATTTCCTGTATTTTGGTAAGCATGACCACCTTGATAAAGTCCAAGTTCAGCTTGTTTGGTTTTGGGAAACTCTTTATATACCCTATCATACCACTTAAGTGCATTAGTGTAATCATAATCAATGTAGTAACTACGCCCAATAGAAAAAATTGCTTCTGCTAACGCAGTACTATTAGGAAAGCGCTCAAGTATTTGTTGATAAGCTAGTTGGGTGTTTTTAGAGTCACGATTATAGAGATAAACTCTACCTCTAGTAAGTAATTCAGTTTCAGATACTTGGCGTTTTTCTTGTCTATCTAACTCGTCTAATTTTTGTGCTGCTAGTAGGGCTTGATCATCTTTTGAGCCAGTGAGCAATTGTTCAAAAATAGTTCTAGCTTGTTGTGATTGGCCTTGTTTTAGGTAAATAAGTCCTACTTGACCTAGGGCTTCACGGCCACTTGTACTAGAGCGATTAGAGCGAGAGCGGAAATATTGCAGTGCTAAATTTAAATCTCCACCAAGTAGATTAACCTCTGCTAATCGTCGTTCAGCTTGGACTCTAAGCAGACTATCAGGAAATTGTGAAATAAGCTTCTTAAGATTTTCACGTTCTGCTGTTAAATCATTTTGTTGACGTGCAATTAAGGCTAAATGCCAACGTGCATATTCACTCAACAAGCTATTTTGATTGATAACTGAGTTATAAGTTTTTATTGCAGCCACAAAATTTTTATTTTTTTCTTGTACACGAGCTAGTAAATACTCATAGTTGTTAGCCCGGAAAATATCGCTATCTTTATTGCTAATAGTTTGTAGCTCAGTTTCTACACTTATGTAATCACGCTTAGCTAGAGCAGATAAAACTGACTGATGACGTGGTTGAAATGATTCAAGGGTATCGGCTGAAATAGGTTTAATAAGCAACAAAGCTAAGAAGATGGCTAAAAAAGTTTTTAGAAAGTACATACTATTACCAACTATAAAGATTAATATTATTTTTTTATTTGATGCAATAAGAGAACTTTTTGATTTGAGGAAAATATTATAACTTACTTTGAGTTAATTTCTATAGACTTAGAAGTATTTAACATTTTACAGATATTAAATTTTAGGAAATAGAATTTTACTAATTAGGTAGTTACTTGGCATAATTTTGTTTATTTCAAAGAACTCTTTAGGTAGCTCAACCATACAAAAAAGGAATATGGCAAGGAGAAATATATGCGTCAGCTAGCTTTAGCTTTAATTTTAGTCTTTGGGTTTAGTTCTATTTCCTGTGATAAAGGAAAGCCTCAAGCTCAAAATAATCAAACAAATACAACTACAAGTGATACAGCTAAAAATGCAGAAAAACAAAACACAACAGATGATAACCATAACAAAAAAGATGGTATTAAGTGGGAAAAATGGAGTGATGATATTTTTGAGCGAGCTAAGAAGGAAAACAAATGTGTTATCTTAGATTTAGAGGCGGTTTGGTGTCACTGGTGTCATGTAATGGATGAAGTTACTTATAGTGAACCTGAAGTAAAAGAGCTTATTGGTAAAAGTTTTATAGCTGTTAGAGTTGATCAAGATTCTCGTCCAGACCTCTCTAACCGTTATGAAGACTATGGTTGGCCTGCAACAATATTTTTTGCTCCTGATGGAAAAGAAATTGTAAAACGTAGTGGTTATATTCCTCCAAAACCTATGGTTTCTTTGCTTACAGATATTATTAAAGATCCTACTCCTGGCCCTTCTGCTAAAGATGATGGAGAAAAAATAAAGGTATCTGAAACCCCAGCTCTTTCTCCAGAGGTTAGTAAAGCTGCTAAAAAAGAATTTACTGAAGGTTATGATTTTAAACAAGGTGCTTGGGGTTTTTCTCATAAGTATATGGATTGGGATAGTGTGGAATATTGTATGATGGCAGCTAGCCAAAAAGCTGATAAACAGGCTGAACAAATGGCAAAACAAACCCTTCAAGCTCAACTCCAACTTATAGATCCTGTTTGGGGTGGTGTTTACCAATATTCTGCTGGTGGAACTTGGAAAGAGCCTCACTATGAAAAAATTATGTCTATGCAGGCAGAAAATATGCGTGTTTATGCTCAAGCTTATTCATTGTGGAACGATCCTAGTTACTTAAAAGCATCATTAGATATTTATCGCTATCTAAAAGCTTTTCTTACTAGTCCTGAAGGTGCATTTTATACAAGCCAAGATGCTGATGTAATAAGGGGAAAACATAGTGAGGAATACTTTAAGTTAGATGACGCTGGTAGACGTAGTCAGGGAATTCCAATAATAGATAAACATATTTATGCTCGTGAAAATGGTTGGGTTATTAATTCATTAGTTGCTGTTTATAGTGCTACTGGAGAAGATAAATATTTGCAAGATGCTCTAAAAGCAGCTAAGTGGGTGATAGATAATCGTAGTCTTCCTAATGGAGGATTTAAGCATGATGAAAAAGATGCAGCAGGCCCTTATTTAGGTGATAGTGTTGCAATGGGGAATGCCTTCTTAAAGCTCTATATGGCTACCGGCGATCGCCAATGGTTACAGCGTTGTGAGGCAGCAGGGAAATTTATCGAGGAAAACTTTGTAAGTAAAGATAATAGTATTCCAGGTTTTGCTAGCTCACATATAATTCCAGGTGGTTTTCCTCCTAAACCACAAAGAGATGAAAATGTTTTAGCTGCACGCTTTTTTAACTTACTTTATCACTACACAGGAAAAGAAAATTATAAGAAGCTTTCACAACAGGCAATGAGTTATTTAGCTGCCAAAGAAATAGCCACTAGAAGACCTCCAGGAGGGGTTTTACTGGCAGATTTAGAGCTTTCACTTGATCCAGCACATGTCACAATAGTAGGGACAAAAGATGATCCAAAAGCTTTAGCTCTCTATAAAGCAGCACTTAATTATCCTTCTGCTTATAAAAGAGTAGAGTGGCTAGATCGGCGAGAAGGAAATTTGCCTAATGCAGATGTAGAATATCCTAGTTTGGATAAAGCAGCCGCTTTTGCTTGTGCTAATCAAAGATGTTCTCTCCCAGCTTTTACGCCAGAACAAGTACGAGATCGAGTAGAGAAATTAAATGGAGCTAAGAAAAATAGCTAGATTTTTTCCGTAGGTAAATAGTTAGATTAGTGTACATTTTTCCTGATTTAGCTATTTTACTGAAAAAATACTCTAAAATTCTTTTAAGAATGGTTGTTAACAACTGTTTGAAAAACAACTATTAAGCAGGAGAACAGGGAAAACCTTTGAAAATTTATCCATCGTCTTGATTGCTTGTAAAGCTAGGTACTTGACACACTAAAATTTGTAAGGTATAAATTTACAACACAATATCAACAAATTGTATCTAAGCTAGAGTCAGACAATTTTTCAAGGTGAAAATAAGAACATAGAACTCTCTAAGCTTTTCTGAAAGTTTGAACTTTTTATTCTAATTAAAGGAAAATGGCTGATTTTGCTTAATGCATATTCATTTCATTAAATATTTTAAGGAGAATTTTCATGAATCGTAGAGATTTTGCTAAACTTATGCTAGGTGCCGCTGTTGCTGGCATCGTTGCCGGTACAGAAGTAGAAGCTAAGAAACGTCGTCGTCATCACAAGAAAGCTGCTGGCGATGCCGCTGCTGCTGGCGCTGAAAAGAGTTCCTGCAAAGGCAAGAGCTCCTGTAAAGGTAAAGAAGCAGGCAAGAGCAGCTGTAAAGGCAAAGAAGCTGGTAAGAGCTCCTGCAAAGGTAAAAGCTCCTGCAAAGGTGCTGAAGCTAAGAGTTCCTGCAAAGGCAAGAGCAGCTGCAAAGGCGCTGAAAAGAAATAGCGATTTCTTATCTTGTAAAGCCGCTAAAGTTAATTTTAATTTAGCGGCTTTACGTTTCTCGCCACCTTTTGTTTATCTCCCACGGATTTAATCTTATGTCACAAAATCGCTGGAACTTACCTGATTTAGGTTTTGGTGTTGGCCTTCGTACAACACACTATTCTCACATCTTATCAACTAACCCTGCTGTAGATTGGTTTGAAATCATTTCAGAAAATTATATGGATACCAAAGGCAAACCAATGTACATTTTGGATCAAATTGCAGAACGCTACCCAATTGTTATGCATGGCGTTTCAATGTCTATTGGTAGCACTGATCCACTAGATATAGATTATCTTAAAAAATTAAAAGAACTTGCTGATAGAATTAAAGCTGTCTGGCTTTCTGATCACCTTTGCTGGACAGGAGTCTTAGGCACTAATACTCATGATTTGCTTCCAATGGTTTATAACCAAGAATCACTAAAACATATTATTTCTAGAGCACGTCAAGTTTCTGAAATTTTAGAACGTCCATTGATGTTAGAAAACCCTTCAGCTTACATTGAATTTACTACCTCTGACATAACAGAATGGGATTTCCTTGCTCAACTAGCTAAAGAAGCTGATTGTGGTATTTTGTTGGATGTAAACAATATTTATGTTAGCTCCTTTAATCATAACTTTGATCCAAATATCTATGTAGACGCAATTCCATCTGATCGAGTTGTGCAATACCACTTAGCAGGACATACTAATAATGGTACGCATATTATTGATACACATAGCGATCATGTAATAGATCCAGTGTGGAAGCTTTATGAACGTTCCTGTGAACGTACTGGTGGACGAGCTACTTTACTAGAATGGGATGATGATATTCCAGAGTTTGAAGTAGTTCATAATGAGGTATTAAAAGCAAAAGCTTACCGCAAACAATTAGAAGTTATAGGAGTAGGGGCTTAATTTAATGGATAGGCAAGTTGACTTAGGAACTTTTCAACGCTGGATGGCCGCAACCATAATGCAAAGCGGTACAGATGAAGAAGCTATAAAATCCAAAATTGCACAAAAAGAACTCTCTTCTGAAGAAGCATTAAATTTTATTAAACCATCAAAAACACTTACTCAGTTAGAACGTCTAGGAATATATCGTAGGATGTATCTATTAAGGCTGATAGATGTTTTAAGAATGGATTTTACTGCTGTAGCAGAGTTTTTAGGTGAAGATGTTTATGAAAAACTTATAGAAGATTATCTACAAGTACATCCTTCTCGTAGTTATAACTTAAATCACCTTAGTTACCAAGTTCCAGATTTTATTAGGACTTACCCAAATTTACGTCGCCGAGAGTTTGTTTATCAATTAGCTACATTAGAACTTGCCTTAAGTGATATTTTTAATGTAGAGGAAACTCCTGTACTAACAAAAGAAGCTCTAGCCTCAGTTGCCCCTGAAGTTTGGGACACAGCTAAAATAAAAACCATTACTGCTTTCCGCCTCTTTGCTTTTAACTACAATGTAAATGATTATTTAGAGGCAGTGATAAAAGAGAAAAAAACTCCAAAAGTTGTAAAGAAAGATACTTGGTTAGTTATTTATCGTCGCAACTACAAACTTTGGAGACTTCCTTTAACTAAAGATGCTTATAATCTACTTAGTGATATTGCTTCAGGCATACCTCTAAGTGATGCTATTGCAAATGCAATAGAAAAATCAGATGCTTCACCAGAAGTTTTACAGAAAAAAGTCTTTAAGTGGTTTCAAGACTGGGTAACAGAAGGACTTTTCCAAGCAATTGTTGTTGAATAAAATTTCAGTACAATTTAAAAAAAGTAAAGCCCTAGAATTTTCTAGGGCTTTGTTTTTATATAACGGAGTTAAATGTTATTTTTTAGGTGCTTGGAAGTAAAAAGGCATTTTGCCAAACTCAAAAATAATATCTTTTCCTGGAATTGAGCGAGAACTAGCTTCATTTCTATCATAAGAAACTTTTCCACCATCATCTTTGCCATCTTGACCAGCAAACCAAATGATAGGAGCATTGTTTTCTAGACGATAACCTATAGTTTTATCAAGAGTTAAATTAGTAGGTGTTACTAGACTAGTAAACTCCATAGCTTGATTTAAGTTGGTAGGAAATTTTCCATTTGCTTTCTTGTATGCAGAGCAAGCAGCAAAAATTTCTAATCCTGTGCCTAGTGTATTAACATTATAAAGACTTCGCATAGATGCTAAGGCATTAGATGAACCACTTAGAAATAACTGAGAAGCTATTAACTTATCAGAGTCAAAAACTAAGTCAAATAGTACTATATAGTAAGAACTATTATCTATGTTTGTAGCTTCTTTATAAGTTTTTGAATTTTGCTCTAAATTTTGAAAGTCCCAATTTTCTGCTGTATCTTTAATTGAAGCTAAAAACTTTTCTCTTTCTTGTATATAATCTTTGTAAGCTCTGAGACGTAGTCCAGGAGCATTAGTTATTAACCAAGTTATGGCTTTAACTAGACTTTTATCTCTACCATTAACTTCAAAATATCTATCCAAACCTAAACTTTCTATCTTATCAAATTGCTCTTTTATTAAAATATCTTCTATCGTAAAAGAAGCTGCTTGTGTATCCCATTCCATAAGTTGATAAACATTAGGTAGCCGGTTTTGATTAGCTGCTACTGTACGAGCAATTTCTAAATCTGTTTCTGCATCTGTTTGACCAGAATTAAGTATGTTAAATAGTGTTCCAGATGCAACACCACGGCACACAACAGTGGTCAAAGCCCCTAGAAGAGAACCATAAGTTTCAGCTCCAATATCTGTTGCCATACGATAAGCAGCTAAAGCTACCTTTACAGCTTCTTTATTCTTGCCTTCTAAGTGTAAGCGATGGGCTTGAGCACAGGCTAGGTTGGTTAAAACTCTTATTTGTATGAAATTAGTAATATCTGAGGAGAGAGTAGGCACTTCACTATAAAATTGAGCCTTAGGACGTTTGGCTCCAGCTAAAAGATGTTTAATTGCTTCAGAATGTTTATCAAGATAAGCAAGTTGATCATTGTTAAATTCAGCAAATCCTAAAGCTACATCTTGTAAATTAGCAGAACCTGAACTGGCTTTACGCAAATTTGCATTCTTTTCTTCAAGTATATCAGGCAAAGATTTCTTTAACATCGATGATTTACTGACCATCAACCCTGTGCTGTTAAGCTCTAAAATATCTTGAATAGCTAGATCATATTCAATCCAAGCATTTTCTGAATCTGGAACTTTTTCAATTTTTGGACGAACTAGTTCAATGGATTTGCCAAATGGAGGAACCATTAGAGTATAGAAAATATTTGATAAGGCTATAGAAATTACTAGAGCAATAGCAACTAATACTTTACGACGAGAACTAAAACTAGCTAGTTCAGAGAGTTCTAACTGTTCTTGGAAGTTAATTTTATCATTAATCGACTCTCCTTGAGCTTCACGTGTTTTGAAATAGAGCTTTGCCATTGCTATATCAATAAAGGGGCTGCTAATGACAAGAAATAATCCAGGAAGTATTAGTGTAGCTCCTATAGTAATAATTAAATGGCTTATAAAGCTTAACTCTGTATTACTAATGAAATTACTATTACAAAGAAATACTAAATAAAATAGTGTCAATGCAATAAACTTTACCAATAGACTACGTAATTTTAAGGAAAAAGTAAGAGAAAAAAAGTTTTTAGCTAAAATTTGAGATTTCTTCATGATTTCTTTGCCTTTCTGATTCTCACAAGCTGTGATGGATGAACAAAATGAATACTTAATGTAGGTTGTAAATGAGGGAATAATGAGTTTCCAAAGTTTTAGTAGCGATATTAAGTAGCTACTTAATACAGTAATAATAAGTAAGGGTAGAGTCTCTATTAAACGTAAGATAACTGATTTTATAGAAACCGTTTTGTTATAAGAATAACTTACTTGTTGAACTACTAGGCTAAAAGCTGAAGCATTTATTTCTCCAACTACAAAAATTAAAATTAAAAGGAAAATCCACCATATATGTTCAACAAATTTACCAAAAGGGAAATCGAATTTTGTGTAAAAGAAATATGTAGCTATAAGACTACTAGGTAAAATAAATAGTGAATTTACTAGTAAAGAAAGACTGAAACACTCAGAAAAATTATTTCGATAAATATCCAACGCTTGAGTTAGTAAAGAGTTTTCAGTTTCTAAAATTGTACGTAGTGCTATAGCAAAAGCCTGAGCAGTAGGAGGTCGTTTAGATGGATCTTTTTCTAATGCTGACATCACTAAATCAGATAAAGCCTTAGTGATTTTGTGTTGTTTTTGTCTTAATGATGTTGGTATTTCTTCAGAATGTTTACGAATATACTGATGTAGGGAATCACATTTAAAAGGAGGTGTTCCAGCTAGCATTTGATAGGTTATAATGCCTAAGCTATATATATCAGAACGATTATCAAGTGCTTTACCTTGACATTGTTCAGGTGACATATAAACAGGAGTTCCTAAAATCGCTCCAACTTGTGTTTCTAAGGTATTTTCTTTATTAGTTTCTCCCTGTGTTTTTTTTAGCAAAGTTTGAATTGTTTTGTTAACAACAGATGGAGAAGTATTAAGAATTTTAGTGTCTAGCTCATCAATAGAATTTTCAGAACCCTTTTCTATCTTGGTTATAGCTTTATCAAAGGTTGAGCGTTGGGTGTTGTCTAGTGTTAGGTTAGTGTTGTTTTGGCTTACTCCAATTGGGGTTGTGTGAAATTTTGCTAACCCAAAATCTAAAACTTTCACATGGTATTTTCCTAGCCCGGTAGGTTCAAGCCAAATGTTATCAGGTTTTAAGTCACGATGTATAATGCCTTGACGATGAGCTTCTGCCACAGCTGAGCATACTTGCTCCATAACATCTATAGTAAAGCTAATAGGTAGTTTCCCTTTTTGTTCTAGTAATTCACCTAGAGTTAGGCCATGTAGGTATTCCATCACCAAATATGCTACTTGTTGTGATTCAATACTAGTAATACCAAAATCAGTAACATTAACAACATTGGGATGAGAAAGCTTTCCTGCTGCTTTAGCCTCACGTTTAAAGCGTTCTACAAACTCAGGATGGTTTATAAGTCTAGGAGAAATAACTTTGATTGCTACAGGGCGATCTGTGCCTAAATGAACAGCTTTAAAAACAGCTCCCATTCCACCTTGTCCTAAGAGCTTTTCAATGTGGTACTTATTTTCTAGTGTTTGCCCAACAAGTTGTGTTAATGGAGTTTCAACTTGGTTTTCTGCTATTAACTTAGCTGCTAAATTAGCTACAGGTTTTTCTAGAAATGTTTCTGCTTCTTGATGTGATTTAACTAGGGAAATAAGTTCTTCAAAGATGCTAGTATCTTTTTGGCAGGCTTCTTTTAGAAAAGCTTCTTGTTGAGTAGTAGGTTTTTCTAGTGCTAAAGCAAAAAGCTCTTTTATTCTTTTTGTTCTATCTAAGGTCATGATCGCCATATCCTTTGCGTACATAGTTATCATTATGTTACCTCTACTATCTCATTTTTGTTGCCCTATTACAACATGCGATTTTTCTAGAGGTTTTCTATCAAAAATTTCCAGGTAGAATAAAATTATGTTGCTTTAATTGAACTAACTTAAGTTAATGTTATAATAAAACATTCTTAGTTTAGTTCTTCCAAATAACACCCTTCTAACAAGGAATATAATAACAAATGCATAATTTTACCAATGATATAAACTCTAATATATTTCCTGAGAAAGTGTTGATTTTAAGTGATGATAAAAACACTGCTATTGTTTGTGATGAAAGGCTAAGAAAAGAAGATTTCAATTGTGAATGGTTTACAACTTTTGCTAAAGCTGCCCCTCAACTTGCTGAAAATAAGTATCAAGCCTTGATTCTAGAAACTACATTACCTGATGCTACTACCTTAGATATACTTCATTATGTAAAAGACTGTTCTAGCAATACAATTGTTATTGTTATTGCAGAAGAAGCTGATGAGGCTTTGCTTTTAATGGCAATGCAAGCAGGTGCAAGCTATTGCATACCTAAAATACATGGTTATGCTGAACAACTTCCTTATCTAATAAAACTTAGTAGAGAACAACAAAATGCTTTTAAAGCAGCAGCTAATTTAGCTGCCAATAAAAAAGCCTTTTCCCAAAGCGGTATTGGCTCTTTGGTTGAATATAAAGGCAAACTTAGTACAACAACAGTTCCTAGATTGATGCGTGCTTTTTATCAACAACAACGCACAGGTGCATTACGTATTTCTAGAGATGGCATTGTTACTAGTTTTTACTTTGTTGATGGAGCAGTAGCCTATGTTGGAAGTGCAGAATCAGAAACCTTACTAGGTGAAAAATTAGTAGAACAAGGAAATATTTCACAACAAGATTTAGATTCTGTTTCTAAATATATGAGTAAATCTTCTGCTGGATTTGTCAAAGCTGTGACCACATTGGGTTTAATTTGGCTAGAAGATTTAAAACCTATATTAGTAAAGCATGTTTTAAAACAACTCTATTCAAGTTTTGAATGGGTAGAAGGTGAATTTGTTTTTGAACCAAAAGTTAAATTAGAAAATGAAGTTGTATTGTCACTTTCTACCGCAGATGTAATTTTTGCTGGTATTCGCCATTTGAAAAACCGAAGCTTAATAGAAAAATGGATAGGTGATTATGATAGAGTATTAATTTCTACTTCAGATTTAATGTCCCTTTTTCAAGCTTTGACCTTACATTCAGAAGAGGTAAAGGTTATAGAAAAAATTGATAAGCCAATGTCAGTAGCTCAAATTCTTGCAATTAAAGGATTAGATGAAGAGGTAGCCTTGCGAACTCTTTGCGGATTGATAGAAACCGGAATGTTAGTACCGTTTGAAGCCAAAGCAGAGAAATTACAAGTAGAAATGTCTAAATTTTCTGAGCTTTTTGAAGCCGCTCCTTTACCACAAGATTTTGACGCTCAAGCTGCTGCTGAGTTTTGTTATGAAGTAGAAATTTTATTAAACAAATTCCGTTTTTGCGATCACTATGCTGTTTTGGATATAAACCGCAAAAGTAACAAACAACAAATTACAGAAGCATTTAGAGAATTAGCTAAAAAATTCCATCCAGATAGACATGCTCAACTAGCTAGTTACCACTTAAACCTAAAAGCAGATTTAAGAACAATTTTTGAACGTGTTGCACAAGCTTATTACACTCTAACAGATGATGAACGGCGTGCTAATTATGATCTTAGCTTAAAATCTCCTGGCACAATGAGTAAATCTATAGCGAATGCTGTTAGTACTCAAACAAATGTGTCTCCAGAACCACCTTTATCTAGCACTCGGCCTCTTCCTCCTGTTATACCTGGACTTCCTGGCAGTGATGAATATATGGTAGCCTTAGACTTTTACCGTAAACGCGATTTTAATCAAGCTAGAATATTACTGCTAGAAGCAATTGCTGAAGATCCAGAAAATGCTGAATACCAAGTAGCTTTAGCTAGAAGCATGCTAAAACTACCAGATTATATTCGACGCTCTGAAAGGGCTTATTTAAGAGCCATAGAGCTTTCTCCAAGAAATGCGGAATATTGTGCTGAGTTAGGACTGTTTTACCAAAGATTTTCTCAAACTGCTCAAGCAAAAGCTATGTTTAAACGCACTCTAGAAATAGATCCTAACAATCCTATTGCCTTACGGGTTAATATGTAGGGGAAATGCTAGGTGCTAAATTAATGCATTTTTTTATTGGCAGAGCCTAACTTGCTAATTTATTATTGTTCTAAAGAGAGCTTCAATACTGGCGAACTCTCGCTGCAAGTTAGTAACTAAGTACATTTCGTTTTAGCAAACTGTAACAAAAGTAAATTTTTAGCTAAGCTGAATACCAGCCAAGTTTGAAAAATAACACACATTGATTATTTATAATTGGGTTAGTAGGATTTACTAGACTCTAAAGTAGTAGCATCTTAAAAATTTTTAAGCGCAGGAGTTGACTGAGGTGAAGAAAGGATTTGCTGTTTTAAGTGTTATTCTTTTAATGACATTAGCGTTTTTGCCTTTTAGAGGAAAAGCCTTCCCGTTTTTATTAAGTAACAAGCCTGAAATTAGCCGCGTGGTAGTTGCAGAAGCTGTTAAACCAGAGATTGTTAAACCTAAAAAGGTAGTTTCTCTGGAAAACTACATTACTCGCTTAAAAGAAAATGGTGCACCTACTGAATCCCAAGCTGTGCTACTACAAACTTTAGATGGTAAAGTATTAGCTGAAAATAATGCAGATACTCCACTTAATCCTGCTTCTGTAATGAAGTTATCAGTATCTTATTTAGCTTTAAAACACTATGGCCCAGATCATAAGTTTAAGACTATTGCTTATACAACTGGTTTGATTGATGAATCCAAACAAGTTCTTTATGGTGATTTGGTTATTGAAACAGAAGGAGATCCTAATTTTACTGTTTCTGATGCTAATTCTTTGGCTGATAGTGTTCGTAGTCAGGGAATTAAAAGGGTTGAAGGCACATTAATTATTAAAGGACCTTTATTACTACGTCATACTGCTAACCCAGAATATATTTATGGAAAACTAAAAGCTGCATTAAAACTAAAGTTTTCTAAAAATATTCCAATAGTAGAAGCTAAAGATAATTCTGGAGAAAAAGTTTTACTAGGTATTCATTATTCTCAACCATTAAGAGATTTATTGCTTTTTATGAATGCACATAGTGATAATTACTATGCAGAACATTTTGGGCAAATGTTAGGCGGCCCTGATAGTGTAGAAGCAGAGCTAAAATCAGAGTTTAAGTTAAAACCAGAACAACTTATTATAAGTCATACTTCTGGATTAGATTACAATCGTATTACTCCAAGAGTATCTTTAACTGTATTCCAAAAAATGATTAAGCTGCTAAAGACTCACCAAATGCGAGTAGAAGATATTATGCCTGTAGTAGGTGTTGATTCTGGAACGCTAATTACCAGACTTGTGGATACTCCTTTGTTAGGCGCTGTAGTTGCTAAAACAGGAACTCTTCACACTACAGATGATGGAGCATCTATTCTTCAAGGTGTAATTTATACTGAACAATATGGCCCAGTAATGTTTGCAATTTTCAACATGGTTGGAAAAGTTCATTATTTCCGCCAAGAACAAGATTTGTTTTTAACAGAGCTTGTTAGTGAGTTAGCCTTAACACCTAAAGCTGTAAGGCTAGCAAATATTTTCCCTGATGAAGCCCCAACTCTAACAGATGTTGAACTTCCAGCTAGCAAAGCTTATGGCAAACGTTCTAGTGCCAAAACTAAGCATAGAGGCTAGAGTTAAATATCAAGGTTTACAAATTCGCACATCTCTTGCAACCTAGAATATGTTGAAGGACTAACAGATTTTTCTATTTCTTTAGCTGTTAGTCTAGTTGTAATTACTATAGGTAATAAGTTGCGGTGACGATAATTAATAATATATTCTAGCTCTTCTTTTTGTGTTTGAGGATAATTATTCTCAAAATCATCCAAGACTAATAAATCTACTTTGTTTACATTCTCGCTTAACAAACGGTGTTGGAAGTCAGGAGTTAAGTTTAACTCTCTATCTAATTGTTTAAGCAAATCAGCAGTATTGAAAAATCTAGGTTGAAGCTTGTTTTCTAAAAGTAGCGCTTGCATTAATGCTATGGCTAGATGTGTTTTTCCATTAGGGTGTTTACTAGAAAGAATAACCCCCATTTTGCTTAGAGATATAGTTTTAGCTAAGTTTTGCAAATGTTTTTTAGCTTGTGTTTCTATGGAATTATGAGTGTTATAAGTAGAAAAGTTGAAATGTTGGCAAAGATGAGGAACTCCACAAGCTACTAATCTTTGTAGTAAATGAGCTTTGCCTATACATTTGCGTACAATTGAATGTCCATTAATATCAGAAAACTTTTGCCACCCTGTACCAGAACAGATGGAGCAAATTGTTTCTTCAGTTAAAGTAGAAATCCCTTGTAACTCTTTCAAAATAGCAGACATAGTCATTTACCTCCAACTACTTTTGCTTTATATCTTTTGCTCTATAATAATTTTTACAATAGTTTAGTTATTTATGATCAAGCTATTGATATTCTAAGCAAAACAATAGCGAATTACAAGAGAATTTAACAGAAAATTTTTAATTAGGGTTTTTAATAGAAAGTTTTTCTAAACAGGTAGGGCATAAACATTTTTTATATTGAGATTTTAGCATTTCAAGTGTTTCTTTAGAGAGTTTTAGCTTGCTACACCAACAGCCAAATAGAGAAGCTCCACAAGAAAAGATTTGGTTACAAGCTTCACATTTTTCAGGTTCTCGTAATGTAGGAGAAATATAACTAGCGATTTTCTTAAGACTCATGGGTTTAACAAAAATGGGTAAAGACGTAAAGTTTTTCGCTTTACGTCTTTTAAGAAGGAATTTAGCCTTTAACTAAGTCATTATAGCTATCTGGACGACGATCACGGAAAAATTGCCAAACATTGCGGACTTCTCGAATTTTATCAAAATCTAGTTCAGCTGTGATTAGTTCATCTTGGTCTCTTGAGCCTGTAGCCAAAAATTGTCCTCTTGGGTCACAAAAGTAGCTTTGACCATAGAATTCACCAATATTCCAAGGTGCTTCTGTTCCTACGCGGTTGATTGCTCCTACAAAATAAGCATTAGCAACAGCATGTGCAGGTTGTTCTAACTTCCAAAGATACTCTGAAAGACCTGCTACTGTTGCAGAAGGGTTAAAGACAATCTCTGCACCGTTTAAACCTAAAGCACGAGCACCTTCTGGAAAATGACGATCATAACAAATATATACACCTACATTGGCATATTGAGTCTTAAATACTGGATATCCAAGGTTTCCAGGACGAAAATAGAATTTCTCCCAAAACCCAGGTGCACAATGTGGAATATGATTTTTACGGTATTTGCCTAAATAAGTCCCATCAGCATCAATAACAGCAGCAGTGTTATAGTAAACCCCAGTGGTTTCTTCTTCGTAAATAGGAACTATAATAACCATATTGTAACGCTTAGCATATTCTTGCATCAGCTTTGTTGTTGGGCCATCAGGAATATGTTCAGTAGAATCATACCAACGAGTAGTCTGTTCAGCACAGAAGTAAGGGCCAGTAAATATTTCTTGCATACAAAGGATTTGAACTCCCTCACTTGCTGCTTTATCAATAAACTTCAAGTGTTTTTCTATATTAGCTTGGTGTATAACATCTAAATTTTCACTAGTACTACAGGCATGTGAAGCTTGAATTAGTCCACATTTAACAATTCTTGACATAATTTTCTCCTTAATGTATACAGTAAATTACTTAGGTGAGTTAAAGAGTCCACGTTTTAAGAACTGACCATCTCCAGGACTACCCATATAAATGCCTTCTTCGATAATTACTTTGCCACGGGAAAGCACAGTTTTGGTGACTCCACGAACTTTTGTTCCTTCATAACAACTATAATCAACTCTCATATGGTGGTCTTTGGCACTAATAACCATTTCTTCATTTGGATCAAAGATAACAATGTCTGCATCTGAACCAACAGCAATAGTTCCTTTACGTGGGAAGAGGCCAAAAATTTTTGCTGCGGAGGTAGAAGTAAGTTCTACAAAGCGGTTTACATTGATTCTGCCTCCAACAACTCCGCCATTAAAAATAAGGCTCATACGATTTTCTACACCAGGGCCACCATTTGGAATTTTTGAAAAATCATCTATGCCTAATTCCTTTTGTTCTTTAAAACAGAATGGACAATGGTCAGTAGAAATTACTTGTAAGTCATTAAACTTAAGTCCTTGCCAGAGTTTTTCTTGGTTTTCTATCCCACGAAGAGGAGGAGTCATAACATATTTAGCTCCTTCAAACCCTTCTTTTTCATAGTAAGAGTAGTCTAAAAACAGGTATTGAGGACAGGTTTCAGCATAAGCAGGAATACCATTATCACGACCCTCTACAACTTTACGTAAAGCATCATAACAACTTAAGTGAACAATATAAACAGGTGCATTAGCCATTTCTGCCAATGCTATTGCACGACCTGTTCCTTCAGCTTCAGCTTTAGTGGGGCGGGTGAGAGCGTGATATTTAGGCGCAGTACGACCTTGAGCAAGAGCTTGTTTTACAAGTACATCTATTACCACACCATTTTCAGCATGCATACAAATTAGGCCACCAGCTTCACTTGCTGTGGTCATAGCTTTAAAGATTGTGCCATCATCTACTAGAAAAACGCCAGGATAAGCCATAAAGAGCTTAAAGCTAGTTATTCCTTGGCGAATTAGGTCTTTAATTTCAGGCAATCGGCTATCAGGTAAGTCAGTACATATCATATGGAAAGCATAATCTATTGCAGCCTTGCCTTCTGCTTTAGCAAACCATACATCTAGAGCTTGGTTAAGGGCTTGGCCATGAGATTGTACAGCAAAATCAATAATGGTAGTTGTCCCACCATAAGCAGCAGCAAGGGTTCCTGTACGAAAATCATCTGATGAAGAAGTCCCACCAAAAGGTAAATCCATATGTGTATGAGGATCTATACCACCAGGAATTACATAACGATTATTTGCATCAATTACTTTATCTGCTTCTATGTCTATTTTACGAGCAATCATTGAAATTGTGCCGTCTTCAATAAGCAGATCAGCATTGTAGTCATCTACAGCAGTAATAATTCGACCATTTTTAATCAGGGTTTTCATGAATCCTCCTATAGGTTTGGCATGATAATACTAAGAGTACTTACAGAAAAATATTGTGAAAGTATTATTTTTATAAAAAAAGGTAAAACAGCTTGCTTGATGATTTATAAGTTGAGAATAATATCATATTTTCTTTGCTATAATTTATTAGTGATTGCTATTTATTTTTACAAAAAGTTTAATAGGTTAAATTTTTATGGAAGAAGAACTACTAGAAAAACTGCTTACCAAATTTATTGGTTTAACAGAATTTGGTGCATTACGCTGGCATTTTGCTGGGGATGTAAGCAAAGCATATGTTACAGTTTATAAAGATTCACGATTAAAATTAACAGATAACGTTTTAGATATTACAGCATTAGAAGGTGAAACTGTTCGTCTTGATTCTCGATTACATCAAGAGCCAATACCTGCTTTACTAGGAAGTTTACATAAGGCAGCACAAGAATCTTCAGGAAGATTTCGTACTGGAGCAGTTAAGGCTATCTCTACTGGGTCATTAAACTCTGCCTGTGAAAAGCTCTTAAGTGGAGAAGAAGAAGTATATTTATGTAGTTGTTTGGTTTGTGGTGCTCAATTTGACCCACGTCGCTCTTATAATCATATTACTCAAAAAGAAGAAAAAACTGGTAAAGGGGCTTATGTTTGTCAGGAATGTATTAGTAAAATTGGATTAGCAGAAGCACAAGCTAAGTTAGAAAAGGCTGTTCGTGCAATGCGTAATAGCATAAATGATGATCCTATAACAGGTGATACTAATCCTGGGCTTGAAGCAGCAACTTTTCCCAAAGCAGAAACAAAAAGTTCTGAAGTTTCTAGTTCTTCTAGTTTAGAACTTAAAGAAAAAAAACAAGATGAGCCGCAAAATATTTAATTAGGAGTTTTTAATAAATGGCTAATGAAACACAGTCCCAAAAAGCACCTTTGAAAAGAGAAGATATCAATGTTCAAGATATGTTCTTAGAAAAGGTGAAAAATGAAAAGACCATTGTAACAATTGATTTTGGCAAAGTAAAAATGACAGGAATAGTGAAGGCTTTTGATCAGTTCTCAATAACTATTGAGTCTTATGGTCAAGAGCAAATGGTCTATAAACAAGGAATTACTTATATTGAAATAAGAAAACCTAAGAGGTTCAATAAGCCTAGAACTGGAGGCTTTCGCCCTAGAGAAGCTAGAGAAGGTTCTGACCAATCTTCAGAAGGTCGCAGACCTTATTCTCCTCGGCCAAGACCAGATTTTGATAGAAAAGAAGGTGGTTTTAGACCAGACAGACAAGAAGGTCGTAGATTTGATTCACAAAGACCTCCATCATATAGAAGTAGAGACGATTTTCAACGCTCCCCAGAACAAGATCAAAAAGTAGATTCTGAACAACCTTCAGACACTAGATATGATGATTCTAAAAGAAAAGTTTTTCGTGTACAAAAGCCATTCCCTCCTAAAAAAGGCTAAAAGTTAGGTTATAAAAGCTTATTTTCATAAGACATAAGAAAAATTTAGTTTCTTATGTCTTATATTATTACTTAGCTAATGTACTTTAAGTCTACAGAAAATTACTTCTAAAAATAAATACAAGTTTTCAAACTAACTAGGAGTTGATGTAGTATAATTCTATTAAATTTTTACATATCAAAGTTA
This sequence comes from Blastocatellia bacterium, assembly GCA_039812885.1. Lineage (GTDB taxonomy): Bacteria > Acidobacteriota > Blastocatellia > Chloracidobacteriales > JADJPF01 > JADJPF01. The sequence continues at coordinate 493,277 of JBDIBI010000002.1, read as the reverse complement.
GATATTAGATTTTGTTGAAGTTTAATCAAAATCAGAAGTATTTATGAAGCAGCTTTTAGAACATCCAGATCCAACATATGCTCGTTTGGTAGAAAAATATTCCAGCTTAATTAGTGTTCCATCAGAAAAGCTAAAATTCTTACGTACAACACTTAGCAAATATCCTAATTCACCTCTTGCTGATAGGGTAGGTTGGTTAAAGCAACTGACTTTTCGTAAAGCTATTATTGAGGAATTATTACAATTTTTACCCGCAGATAGTCCTAAACCAACTGAAATAGCAATAATTTATTGGCTTTATAAGGTTCGTTATCCAGTATTTTTAGCTAGTACATTAGCTGCTACTATATTTACAGTAGTTTTAGGGCAGTGGCTTTACCATAATGCCAAAGAGTTAGGGATTTTGGATATACATTTGCAAGCAGGAAATATTAGCCCCAAAGTTATTGTTGTAAATTCACCTGTTCCAAACTCTAATAACAAGAAATCCCCCAAGACAGATTTAGAAGGAGTTGAAGGCTTTAAATTAGAAAATGTTTGGCAAGTGGAAAAAACAGTTGATTATGAGCAATATAGTAATGGCGGTCGTATTTTAACTAAATATGAAACTGAAACAGAGCCTCGTAACTTCTATGCTCTAAAATATAAACCCACAAAAAACAAAGTTGAACTGCCTTTTGAAGCAAACCGAGCTGTTTTTTATCCTGAACTTAAGGATAAACCTGTAGGTATACTCTATCACGTAACACAAAGTGATATTTTGCCATTTGAACCTTCATATAATTCAAGGTTAAAAGGTAAGTCTAGCCATTTGATTGAGTATGTACAACAAGAAAAACTGTATAATTACGTAATAGATCGCTTTGGTCAAATTTTTAGAGTTGTAAAAGATGATTATTATGCAAATCATTCTGGAAATTCAATTTGGGGAGATGATGAGGCTACATATATTAGGCTTAATCACAGTTTTATAGGTGTAGCTTTTGAAGGTAATTGGTCAGCAGATGTTAAGCTTAATCCAGATGATATTAATGAAGCACAAATTTATTCCTGTAAGCTCTTAACACAAATCTTACGTAGTAAATATAAAATAAAAGCCACTAATTGTGTAACTCATGGACAAGTTTCAGTTAATCCAAGTGACTATTTAATAGGATATCACTTAGATTGGGCTATAGGCTTTCCTTATAAAAGTTGTGGGTTAAATGATAATTATAATGAACTTCCACCTAGCATTACAGAGTTTGGATTTAGATATGATAAAGGGTTTCAAAGTACTATTGGAGGAAAACTTTGGCCTGGTATTGAACTAGCTGAAGCTAGATTAAAGGCTCGTGCTACAGATTTAGATATACCTATAGAAGATTTAAGACGACAACTTCAAAAGGATTTTACTCAATATCTCAATTGGGTAAACAAAATGAGAGATGCTTCTAAAGCAGAAAATAGCAAAAAGGGTGAAGAAAAAAATAAAGAAACCCGAGTGAAACCATTTTCTGAAAACTAACCACAAGCTAGCTATAAATCAACACTACAATATTTTCCCTCGTTTAATATAACTCAGTGATATTCCTATATTTTGCTGGATTTAATGGGTTTAGAGTTTCCATTTTATTTTAAATTTTTTTATTACAATAATCGGAAAAATTTTCCAAAGCCTCTTGACAACAGGGTTTTGATAAATATAATTAGCACTCGATGAAAGTGAGTGCTAATTACATAACAATTTTCTAGTAATAATTTAATTTTTGGAAGGAGATAAAACTTTAGTTATGGGAATCACTTTAAAACCCTTACATGATCGCATTTTAGTTAAAAGAATCGAAGAAAGAGAACAAATCCGTGGTGGAATCATTATTCCAGACACAGCAAAAGAAAAACCACAAGAAGGTGAAATAGTTGCTGTAGGACAAGGCAAAGTTTTAGACAATGGAACTAAATTAGAAATGGCTGTTAAGCCTGGTGATCGTGTATTGTTTGGCAAATACTCTGGTACAGAAGTTAAGCTAGATGGCGAAGAGTTTTTGATTATGCGTGAAGATGAAGTTTTAGGCGTGGTTGAAGGCGCTGCAAAAAGTCACGGTGCATAATCCAACTAACTGTAAATAAAATATTTGAAAAACTAAAAAATTATAAAGGAAAATCTTAAGGAGATATACTATCCATGGCAAAGCAAATTATTCATGGCGAAGAATCAAGACAAGCAATTTTACGCGGCGTTAATAAACTCGCCGATGCAGTTAAAGTAACTCTTGGCCCTAAAGGCCGCAATGTTGTTATCGAAAAGAAATTTGGTGCTCCTACCATTACTAAAGACGGCGTAACTGTAGCAAAAGAAATCGATCTCAAAGACCCACTAGAAAACATGGGTGCTCAAATGGTTCGCGAAGTTGCTTCTAAGACTTCTGATGTAGCTGGTGATGGTACAACCACTGCTACAGTTTTAGCTCAAGCAATTTTTAGAGAAGGCGTTAAGTCTGTTGCTGCTGGTGCCAATCCAATGGCTCTCAAACGCGGTATTGAAAAAGCAGTTGAGACAGTTGTAAAAGAAATTGAACAAATGTCCAAACCAGTTAGTGGTGATGCAGTAGCTCAAGTTGGTACAATTTCTGCTAATGGCGACATAAAGATTGGTAAAATCATTGCTGAAGCAATGGATAAAGTAGGTAAAGATGGTGTTATCACTGTTGAAGAATCCAAATCTTTAGAAACCGTTCTAGAAGTTGTAGAAGGTATGCAATTTGATCGTGGTTACTTATCTCCTTACTTTGTAACCGATCCAGATCGTATGGAAGCTGTTTTAGAAAATGCTATGATCTTGCTCAATGAAAAGAAAATCTCTTCAATGAAAGATTTACTTCCATTGCTTGAGCAAGTTGCACGTCAAGGCCGCCCCCTACTCATCATTGGTGAAGATGTAGAAGGTGAAGCTTTAGCTACTTTAGTAGTTAACAAACTACGTGGAACTCTCCAAGTTTGTGCTGTAAAAGCTCCTGGCTTTGGTGATCGTCGTAAAGCAATGTTAGAAGACATCGCAGTATTAACCGGTGGTAGATTAATCAGTGAAGATCTTGGTATTAAGTTAGAAAGCGTTAAGATTGAAGATTTAGGTCGCGCTAAGAAAGTTACCATTGATAAAGACAACACAACAATTGTTGAAGGTGCTGGTAAAGCTGCTGATATTCAAGCTCGTGTAAACACAATTCGTAATCAAATAGAAAATACTACATCTGATTACGATCGTGAAAAATTACAAGAACGCTTAGCTAAATTAGTTGGTGGCGTTGCTGTAATTAAAGTTGGTGCTGCTACTGAAACCGAACTTAAAGAAAAGAAAGCTCGTGTTGAAGATGCAATGCATGCTACTCGCGCTGCTGTTGAAGAAGGTATAGTTCCAGGTGGTGGTGTAACATTTGTTAGAGCTCAAAAAGCTTTAGAAGGTTTACGCTTAAATGATCAAGATGAACAAACAGGTGTTTCTATCATTCGTCGTTCTTTAGAAGAACCACTTCGCCAAATCGTTAATAACGCTGGCCGCGAAGGTGCTGTGATTATTGAACACATCAAAGCAGAAAAGAATGTTGCTATAGGCTTTAATGCTCAAACAGAGCAATTTGAAGATTTAGTAGCTTCTGGTGTAATCGACCCAACCAAGGTTTCTCGTACAGCATTACAAAATGCAGCTTCTATTGCTGGCTTAATGTTAACTACAGAAGCTTTAGTTTCCGAAATTCCTGAAGAAGAAAAAGCTCCTGCTATGCCTAATCCAGGTGCAGGTATGGGTGGATTCTAAGAAGTCTAAGAAATCTAAGAAACTTCTTTTTTGTAGTAAGAAAATAGTTTTAAGAAATAAAGGCTGTCATATTGGCAGCCTTTGTTCTTTTCCTAAACGCTTACCCTAAGAGTGTCTAGATGTTAATATTTTACATATTTGCGACAATACTGATTATTCAAAGTTTGATTTCTCTTTTACAAGGTTTCCAATATTTAAGATATTTTCAAAATATTTCAGTATCTTCAGACTTTACACCTTCTGCTGCAATAATTGCTCCTTGCAAAGGCATTGATCAATCAATGAATAAATTTCTAGACTCTTTATTTAGTCAAAACTACTCAAATTATCAAATAGTTTTTGTAGTTGAAGATCAAGCAGATCCAGCATTTAAAGAGATAGTAAGTTGGCAAGAGAAATTTCCTAAAATTAAGTCTAGGTGTCTAATTGCTGGAAAAAGCCAAAATTGTGGTCAAAAAGTACATAACTTACAAGTAGCTATTTCAACTCTTGGAAAGGAAGTTGAAGTTTTTGCTTTTGTAGATTCAGATATTTGTTTACCCTCACATTGGTTAAAGTGCTTAATCAATCCTTTAAAGGATAAAGAAGTAGGTGCTACTACAGGATATCGCTGGTTTATTCCTAGCAATTTTGCTTCATTGCTACGCTCAATTTGGAATGCTTCTATTGCAACAAGTTTGGGAGATCACCGCAATAATTTCGCTTGGGGCGGTTCAATGGCTATTTTACAAAAGACCTTTGAAGCCATAGGAGTAGAAAATTATTGGAAGACCACAATAAGCGACGATTATGCTTTAACAAAAGCAGTTAAGGATGCAAAACTATATGTAAAATTTGTTCCATTTTGCTTAGTTCCTTCTTTAGGTGATTGTAGGTTTTCTGAAATGCTAGAGTTTACTACTCGCCAAATTATTATTACTAAAGTTTATTCACCAAATTTATGGAAATTGCTTTTGTTTTCTAACACTATATTTAATTTAACTTTCTTTGTTGGTTTATTTTGGGGATTATATTTATATCTAGTTTATTTCAAATATTCAGTACTTTTGTTAACAGTAATTATCTATTTGTTAGGTGTCTGGAAAAGTCACTTAAGAATAAAGGCTATTAAATTGGTTTTGCCTGAATATCAAAACGTAAAATTACTTTATCATATAAGTTATTATTTGTTCTCACCTTTGGTTGCCTTGGTTTTTGGTTATAATCTTTTAATTTCTCTTACAACTAATCAAATAACTTGGAGAGGTATTAAGTATCAACTTCAGTCTGATAAGTCTTGTATAAGGATAGGAACTAATAATTAAAAAGTAAAATTGTCCTATTGAAGAAATACTTGGACAATCAAATGGACAAAAGTTATTATTGCCTTTGTGTTTCAACAAAATAACAGTAGGGGATTAGTATGGAAGATAATTCTGAGAAACTAGTTTCTAAAAAAGAAGCTGCTGCTATTTTAGAGGTTTCAGAGAGAACTCTACAAAGACTAGCCAGCAAGAAGCAAATAATGGTTGTTTATGAAAAAAAGTATCATGGGGGACGTATAGCATATTTCCCAGTTAAGGATGTATATCGTGTAAAAGAGGCTTGGGGGAAAAAAGAGAAACTTCCTACAGTAGAAACACCAGATAGTATTCTTAAAAATCAACTTGCTAAACCTTCTAAGATTTCTACTACTCAAAAAACAGTTTCTAACAAAGCTATTGCAAAAGAAAGAAAGAAAGTAGTTAAAAAATCGCTTAAGGAAGTATCTGTAATTGAGGCTTCTGTTAAATTAATTCTAACAATTCAAGAAGTATCTGTTTTAACTCATATACCAGAAAAAGAATTACGGCAGGATTTAGAGAAAGGTAAGCTCCGAGGTTTATTAAAAGGGCATGGATGGAAAGTTAAACGTGCAGATCTAGAAGATTATGTACGTAGTATTTATGTACCTAGGAGGACTGACACAATAGAAGATAGTGGTACAAATGAAATAGATTTAGGAGACATTGGAGAAGTACATTGGCAAGACTAATTATATTAGTTAAAGTAGTTATTCAATAAATATTCCTGGTTAGACTATCCAATGTGCTTACGTGATATAACTTCCTAAGTATCACTATTTTCATTAAATTTTAGAGTTGCAAAGCTAAAATAGGCTAAAAACATGAAAGTAGAAAAAATTTCTGAATTAACTATAGATCGCCTTTCTATATATTTACATTGTTTAGAATCACTTATCAACAATGGGGTGAAACAGATTTCTTCTCAAGAGTTGGCTAAACAGTTTAATCTAAATTCTGCACAAATACGTAAGGATTTAGCTCAGTTTGGAGAATTTGGGGTTAGAGGAGTAGGTTATTCAGTAGAAAAACTAAGAGATTGTTTAAGGCATATTTTAGGTATAGATCAACTACACAAAATAGGAATAATTGGTGCAGGTAATTTAGGAATGGCATTAGCTGAATATGAAGGATTTGTAGGCACTAATTATAGTGTAGTAGCTTTATTTGATAATGATCCAGCAAAAATAAACAGGAATACTAAACGAGGAATACCTGTACTGAGTATAGAAAACTTAGAATCTGAGATTAAAAGATCTAATATTGATATTGTTGTTTTAGCTGTGCCGGTTAATGTAGCTCAAAGTGTGTTAGAACAAGTAGCTGCTGTAGGTATAAAAGCTGTGTTAAGTTTTGCTCCAATGCAATTTTCTGTACCAGAAGGAGTTAAGTTAAAGATAGTAGACCTAACAGTTTCTTTTGATAGTTTATCTCATTCTTTAGTAGCAAACGCTTTAGAAGCAGGGTTAGAAGTTACTACTATAAAACATAAAGAGCCAGCAAATTTGAAGCTAACAATGGGCTTAAAAAATAAGCGAGCCAAGAGATAAGTTAGCTCTTCTACCGTATTAATGGCTTTGTTATAACGGCTTGGCAAGCTATAATATGCCTTCTTAAAAACACTTTTATGAACTCTGAGCAAGAATATAAAGAAAAAATAGTTGAAATAGGGCATCGCCTTTATCAAAGAGGTTTGATTGTAGCTGGCGATGGAAATATTAGTGTAAAAGTTTCAGATGGGATTCTTACCACTCCTCGCTCCGTCTGTAAGGGGTTTCTTACTCCTGACATGATTGTAAAAATGTCATTAGATGGTAAGCAAAAGTTATCTGGAAAATATAATGCTTCTACAGAGTTATCCATGCATTTGCTTATTTATGAGATGAGACCAGATATTAATGCTGTTGTTCATGCTCATCCTCCTTGTGGAACAGGCTATGCAGCTGCAGGGTTGCCATTAGATAAAGCATTAATTTCAGAGGTAATACTAACCCTAGGTTGTATTCCTATCGCTAATTATGGGACACCTTCAACAAATGAGTTGACAGATGCAATGCAACCACTTGTAAAGCATCATGATGCTCTTTTAATGGCTAATCATGGTGCTGTAGCTTATGGTTCTACTCTTGAATCAGCTTATGGAAGAATGGAGACTTTAGAGCATTTTGCCCGTATTAGTTTAGTAGCTAAGATTTTGGGACGCGAAATAGAATTAGGTAAAGAAGAGATAAATAAGTTAATTGATTTAAGAGAACAATCAGGATATATGTCTAAAGAAATGCGTTGCCAATCTTGTGGTTTTTTAGCTGAAGATAAAAATACAGCCTCAGAAAAACATGGTGAAAGTTGTGAAGAATTAATTACTTTAACGCGTAGTGAATTAATAGAATTAGTAAAACGTGCTTCTTTATTGGTACATAAAGAGCTAAATTAAAAGTTATTTTACTAAATAAGGAGTTATGCATATTATGATGGAAGCGCTTGGAATGATTGAAACTAAAGGCTTAGTAGCAATGGTAGAAGCTGCAGATGCAATGGTAAAAGCTGCTAATGTTACTTTGGTTGGTTATGAAAAAATAGGTGCTGGGTTAGTTACAGCTATTGTACGTGGTGATGTTGCTGCTGTAAAAGCTGCTACTGATGCTGGAGCCGCTGCTGCTCGCAGAGTAGGCGAATTGATAAGTGTTCATGTAATTCCTCGTCCACACCAGAGCGTAAATGAAGCTCTTCCAGTAACACATGAAGCTCGTAAAAAATAGTAAATTATGATACTAGCAAGAATTTGGGGTACAGTAGTCGCCACCAAAAAAGATCCTAGACTAGAAGGTAAAAAACTATTGATTGTACGACCAATTGATGTTCAAGGTCGTGATGAATCTGGTTATTTAGTGGCAATTGACACTGTTGGTGCAGGATTTCGTGAGAATGTTTTAATAGTGCAAGGAAGTTCTGCACGTCTAGCCCATGGATTAAAAGATTGTCCTGTAGATGCAGCAATTGTTGGTATTGTTGATACTGTAAGAGTTGATTAGTAAAGTTTAGTTTATTACAAAGTAAAATAGCCACCCTTTTGGTTAACATTGGGTGGCTATTTTACTTTTTGTTTTTAGAGTTATCTAGCAAATACTAGGCTGAGTAACCTTTGCCAAAAGCTTTTCTTTGGCTCAGGTGGTGGAGGTGATGTCACAGTTTCTTTTGCTGATTTATTATCTTCTCTTGACATTGTTTGTGACGAAGTAGCTGTTGCAGCTGCTGCAACAGGTGCGGCTAAAGCGTCTTCTAACTCTTTTGCTAACTCTGCTGCGGTTTGTTGACGATCTTTAGCTTGTTTGGATAAAGCTTTTAGAATTACAGCTTCTAGTTTAAGTGGAATTTCTGGTTTAACTTCTCTTGGAGGTTTAGGTTTGGCTTGAATATGTTGCATTAACAACATAGCAGAGGTCTTCCCAGTAAAAGGTACATTGCCTGTTAACATTTGGTAGAGAATTATACCTAAGCTATATATATCAGAACGACTATCAAGCTCTAGACCTTGAGCTTGTTCAGGAGAAATATATTGCGGTGTTCCAACAACTACGCCTGCGCTAGTAAGGTTAGGATCTTTTCCACTTTCTTTCATTTTAGCTATGGAAAAATCTATTACTTTTACTTTTTCTGCTGGTGTTCCATAATCAAGGATTAATATATTGTCGGGTTTGAGATCCCGATGAATAATAGCTTTTTGGTGAGCAGCATCAACCGCTAAACACACTTGATGCATCATCTTTACCGCACGAGTAAAATCTATAGTAGTCTCTTTTTTTAGAACTTCCTGTAAACTTATGCCATTAATAAGTTCCATGGCTAAGTACAATATGTTATCGGAAGTAACACCAAAATCCATTATAGAAATAGCATTTGGATGGTTAACTGTACGGGCAGAACGTGCTTCACGGCGGAAACGCTCTACGGCTGTGCTGTCAGTTACTAGATGAGGATGAAGAATCTTTATAGCTACTGGCAAACCCATATGGAGATGTTTAGCTTCATATACGTTGCCCATGCCACCTTTGCCAATCAAGCGATCAACTTGGTATTTGGCATCTAAAACTAGACCAATAAATTTATCCCCTGATTCCTCTTCATCAACTAACTTTTTTCCATCGTTTGGACAAAAAACCGCTGTTTCCGCAAAAAGTTGACTGCAGGCTGGGCATTTTTTCTTAGCCATTATTTGTTCCTGTTTAAGATAGATTGTTATTTAATTTGAAGTCTACTATAAGCCCGTATATAAGTTACGATTTTCTTGGCCAAGAATCAAGAAGATCTTGAACATAGTTAAAAGTTATTTTAATAGTTAGTTAAATAAGTTGTTAGTTTAACACAATAGCCCAGAAATTTTTAGTAAAAATCCCTGGGCTAAAAAAACTATACATTGTCTATTGCAATTTGCATTTTTAATGCACTTTGCCGGTTGAGGAAAAATCGAGTTGTTCCATCTTTCCCTGTAACACTTAGAAATAATCCACCATCTTTCCCTGTAGAAATACTTATATTTGTGCCATGTTGACCACTAAAACTTCCTACACTAGATTGTACAGCAGTTAAAGTTGGTTGGCTTTCAGTTCCTTTGTTTAGCAACTTTTGTAGCTCTTTTAGCCCATCATAATTGGTAATAAAAATAACCTCTTTATTATCTTGTTTTACTCCTATACGAAAACTAATTTCCCCTTCATAAGATGTAGCCTTATAAAGCTCCAATTTTTGTTCTCCTTCATAGGTTGAAAAGAAAACCAAACGTTCTCTGAGGCTATAAACTTTTTTTGAAAGATCTTCTTGTGGGGTATCATTTTTAGGAACATCAGGTTTTTTTGTAGGGTTAACATTTGTTTTTCGTAAGTCTTCCATATCCATAGCATTAGGACGTTTAGATGGATCAGAATTTGATTGATTATTATTAATTGCTACATCAGTTGTTCTTGTTGGTGATACTCCAGGCCCTTGTAAAATTGGAGTAGAGGGACGAACATAAATTAAGTTTAGACTTGCACTTGGTTGAAAGGCTTTTCCTTCAGATTCAGCTATTTCTACAGGGGATTTATCTGTATTAGCCCATACTCCTACTTTGTGCTTGCGGGCTTCACTTTCAGCTGATTTTAAGGAACTATCAATAGATAAATCTTCTGATGCTGGAGTGTAAAAACCAACTCCTAGTTTTAATAATTCTATATTGGCAATAGTCTTTTCTATTCCTGAAGTTGTAGCATAGATTAAAGCTCTTCCATATTGATCTCTATGACCAGTACCTCTATAAGCTTTATCAAATGATATTTCTATTCTTTTGCCTAAAAGCATTTCTTCTGTTAATGCACGAGCTTGATCTCCAAAATTTTGACCTTCCTTTTTCCCATGTTTAGCAAGTGGTGAGCTAAGACCTATGAGTTTTACTACTTCACCATTATCTAAAACTAAAGTGTCTCCATCTGGAACGCTAATTACATAACGATTTTTCCAAGGATCAATTTGTGCAAATGAAATCGAAGATAACAAAAGAAAAGCTAAAACTATTGACCAGATAAATTTACGCATACTTATCCTTACTCCAAAAAAAATTTATAGATAATGGGTTATTTATTTAATTATGCCCACAAATTACTTACTTTGCAATTCAAGATCTGAAACTGTCTTTTAATCTCGGGTCTTAGATGTATCAAAGCTCTGTTGAGTTATTAGGAACTAAAGAAATTTTTTTGAATTCTATAGCTTCTCCTGTTGGAGTTAAAAGCGATACTCCAAAAGCAATTAATGAAAGAAAAAAAGTAATTATAAATACTAGATGTAAAGATAAGGCCAAAGAATTAGAAAAATGCTCTATTGCTGTAGGTGTTAGTTTTAACCTAGTTATTGGATCAAAAATAAGACTGGGGTTGTTCACTATTTTAGTTAATTCCTCTGTAATACTACGATCATAAGACTGATTTATATATTTGCTTAAACTAAAACTCATTATGCTCCCTAAAACTCCTGTACCAATAACTCCACCAATACTTCTGAAAAATTGTGTAGAAGAAGTTACTATACCTAGATATTGATTTGGCATTTGGCTTTGGATTGCTATTAGTAAAGAAAAAGTTGATAAACCCATTCCTATCCCAATTACTGCTACACTTGCATAAATATAATATTTATTAGCTACAGGACTAATAAATATACTTAATAGTAAAGAGCCTAGTGTTAGAGCTAGCATCCCAGTGATTACTAGTGGACGGTAGGTGTAATTTAAAATTAGTCTAGCACTTAAAATAGAACTACAAATCCAGCTAAATAATAGAAACATTATTGTTTTACCTGCTTGAGTAGCAGTTGTCTTAAGTACTATTTGCATAAATAGGGGAATAAACGAAAGTGTGCCAAACAAAACACATCCAGCTAAGAAATTACCTAGTGTACTTACTATAAAAATTTTTTCTTGAAATAAATGAAGAGGTAAAATAGGTTCTGCTGCATGTTTTTCAAAGTAAATAAAAGCAATTAATGATGTTAGTGATCCTAAGATAAATAATATTATCAATGAAGAAGACAATTCTTTAGTTTCTAAACAAGCTAGTAATAAAAAGCTGATAGAACTACTTAATGCAATTGCTCCAGCATAGTCAATTTTAGGATTATTGTTAGTAGGAGGAAAAACTCCTTTCATACCTAAGCTAATTACAGGAATTGCTAATAATCCAAAAGGGATATTTATATAAAAAATCCATCTCCAAGAATAATTATCTGTGATATATCCACCTAAAATAGGGCCAATTATTGAAGATACTCCCCAAACGCTGCTAAAGACTCCTTGCATACGGGCTCTTTGTTCTAATGTATAAATTTCTCCAATAATTGTTAATGCAGATGGAATAATTGCTCCTGCTCCTAAACCTTGTAAGGCACGAAACACTATTAGCTGATTCATAGACTGGGAAAGCCCAGACAGAGCAGAACCAAAAAGAAATATAGTTATTCCAAGTAAATAACAATAACGTCTCCCGTAAAGGTCTGAAAGCTTTCCCCAAATTGGCATACTTACAGTAGAAGTAAGCAAGTAAATAGAAAAAACCCAACTATATCTAGCTAAACCTCCTAGATTGGCTACTACTGTTGGCATTGCTGTTGAGACAACAGTAGATTCCATTGCTGCTAGCAATGTACCTGTTAAAACTCCAGCCGTAATCCAAATTCTGCGTTCTTTTGATAATTCCATCTTAAGCCTTTCTCGACATTTTTTCTTAAATTCAATCAGGATGCGAGATTAAGAAAAACATTTTGTTAACAAAGAAATATTTACGGCAAAAAAAGTTATTTTGTTGAATTTACTCGCAAAAACCCCTAAACAATTAAAAGCTTGTCTTTTAAAAAGTAATATTCTAACAGATTTGTAAATAGTTAAAGTTTATTTATCTGTCAGGCTTTTTAGTCTTTACTTTGGCTCAATCAGGTTAATATAAAAAAAATAATTGATAAGCTTTTGTATTTTTTATCATTTTTTATTACGTGAATGGTTGTTTTAAGAGGCTAAAGTATAGTATAAATAGACCAGTTTTCCTAAAAACCCATAGTTATCCTACTATGGAAAACAGCTAAGAGTAATTGTTATATTTAGTTGACAAGTAAATATTTGCAATAGGGCAAATGTTTAGGAGGTCTTACTGTGAAAATCTTAAAGAAATTTGTAGCGCTGGCTTTTATTATTTGTACTGCTACTTTTTTTGCTGCTAGTTATGGTTGGGCAGCATTTCAAGGTACAAAACCAGCAGCAAAACCAGCAGCAAAAACAGTAGCAACAGCTACACCAACAACCTTAACACCTGCTGATCCAAAAGCTGCTAAACCTCCAACAGGCAAATATGATGGTAAATATGATCACTTAACAGGTTCAGATCCAAATAAACCTCGTAAATCTCATGATATTTTACGAGAAGCTGATAGCTGTGAGAAATGTCATATCAAATTAGATAATGCTCCCACCCCACTAGTACCATATCATGATTCTTGTATTCAATGTCACACTACTCAATTTACCGATGTAAAACTTGAGATATGTAATGGTTGTCATACAAGACCTTATAATGAGAAACCTAAAGTAGTAGATTTTTCTCCTGTGCTAAAACAATTTGGTATGGAGTTTTCTCATGCTTCACACGAAACTCGTCCTGGTTATAAATGTGAAGATTGTCACTATACTCCAACTGATGCCAAAGTTGTTCGCTCTTCAATGCCAAGACATAAAGAATGTTATACTTGTCACACAGTTGAAAATAAACCTGCTAAAAGCGGTTGCTATGAATGCCACAAAATTGGACCAGGTGCAGAAAAATTCCGTACACGTGGGCAAATCGATTTTGCTTATAAATACTTTAGATTTAGTCATGGTAAACACTTAGTTGTTGGTAAAAAGTGTGAGGAATGCCACAATGTCAAAGATTCTGATACAAAAGCAGATCAAACAGACATTTCACGTATTGAACTTATACTTTCTAAAGATATAAATAAAGTTCATAAATCAACTTGCTTTAATTGCCACGATAAAACTGGTAACGAAAGAACAGGCTCAGCACAATGTCAAAAATGCCACGTTAAAAATCCAGGAGATCTAGTTAATAGTCCACCTCCTGAAGCCAGAATACGTAAAGGTGAGTAGATTAGTTAATATAATTGGTTTAGTAAAATAAAAAGGAAGGGCAAAACCTTCCTTTTTATTTTTTATCAGGGGATGTAGTTAATTTTATTTTTTATCTTGTTTGTTTGAAATGTTATCTTCTGCTGTTTCTGCTTTAATATCTATAATTTTATTACTAGTGTTTTTTTCAAAATCTTCATCTTCAAGATCCTCATCTTCAAAATCCTCATCTTCAAGATCTTCATCTTCAAAATCTTCATCTTCAAAATCTTCATCTTCAAGATCCTCATCTTCAAGATCTTCTTCCATAAAATCAGGTGGGATAAATACAAAATTAAATCCATCTGGACCTAATTTTATTGTTAGAGTTTCTAGTATTTTACGTATCTTATTAGGGCTCTCAAAAGGGCCATTTATATACATTGGTTTACCTTCTTGACCAAAGGTAAAATCTTGCTGGCATTCTGTAATATCTATGTTACCAAAAATTTTCTTTGCTCCTACATAATCAGGGTGAGGCGAAAATCCTATATTTTTGGCAAAGCTTTCTGCTGTTTCCACTAATTTACGAGCATAAGCTGGTTCAACAGGATGAAAATCTTGATTTTCTTTTAGCTGATTAAGTAAATTTTCATATTCATTAAAGGTAAGCACTCTTGCAAAAGCATCTTTAACACCTAAACAAAATACATCTAATAAAAACATTCCTATAGCAATATTTCCATTAGGTAATTTACGACTTATTAGAACTTGTCCTAGTCCTCTTTCAAAAATATCGTCGGGAACTAAACATTCATGTATTGGAGCATTAGCAGCAAAAGAAATATTTTTTGAACCTGATAAAGAACGATTCAGTTTAGCGGATTCTTTTTTAGCTTTTGCCACAACCTTCTTACGTCTAGCTAGTTTTCTTTGCTGTTTTTTATGATTATTCGCCATAAATTCCTCTTGGTATTTGTTAATCTTTTAAGTTTCTGTGTAAAATAACATTATTTTAAAGAAGTCTATAGTAAATATAGCAATACATAATATAAGGGAGAATCTTGTGAAAATATTAGTCACTGGGGGAGCAGGTTTTATAGGAACACACCTTTGTTCTCGTCTAATTAGAGAAGGGCATGAAGTAATTTGTTTAGATAATTTTTTTACTGGTCAAAAAAGTAATGTTAGTAAATTACTAGATAATCCGCGCTTTGAGCTAATAAGACATGATATTACTCTGCCAATATTATTAGAAGTTGAGCAAATTTATAACCTTGCTTGTCCTGCTTCGCCAATTCATTATCAGTATAACCCTATTAAAACCATGAAAACTAGCATAATAGGTACACTTAATATGTTAGGCTTAGCTAAACGAGTAAAAGCACGTATCTTGCAAGCTTCTACCTCAGAAGTTTATGGAGATCCTCTTCAACACCCACAAAAAGAAGAATATTGGGGAAATGTAAACCCTATAGGAATACGTAGTTGTTATGATGAAGGTAAACGTGCTGCAGAAACATTAATGATGGATTATTATAGGCAAAATAATGTAGATGTTCGTATTATTCGTATTTTCAATACTTATGGGCCATTTATGCATGAAAATGATGGTCGAGTAGTTTCTAATTTTATAGTTCAAGCTTTGAGAGGGCAAGATATTACAGTTTATGGAGATGGTTCCCAAACTAGGTCTTTTTGTTATGTTGATGATTTGGTTTCAGGAATGATCAAAATGATGAACCAAAATGATTTTATTGGCCCAGTTAATTTAGGTAATCCAGAAGAATATACAGTAATAGAACTTGCAAAAAAAGTAATAAAAATGACTGAAAGCTCGTCAAAAATCGTGTTTAAGCCTCTTCCTGAAAATGATCCAACACGTCGTCGACCTGATATTAGTTTGGCAAAAGAGAAACTAAACTGGCAGCCTACTGTAGTTGTGGATGAAGGTTTAAAGAAAACTATTGAATATTTCCGGGAAGTTGTAACTAAAGATAAATAGTTTATTATCTATAAGTTATAAGAAATTTTTCTTTCCAACGAAGATTGACAAGTTAAATAACAAAAGCATACCATACAAAGCTTCAAAATATTGTTTGAGGAGTATTTGCATGCATCAACCAGAATTAAAGAGTGATCCTTTTACACCGTTAAAACTTTTTTCACATATGGAAAGTATGTATCAATGGTGGAAAGGTGAAAATATTTATCCAATTACAATGGAATTAGGACCATCAACCTTGTGTAATCATTTTTGTACTTGGTGTATGCATGGTGGTTATTTTGGAACCCATAAGGGAGATAAAAAGTCTCTAAAACTTTATCCAGACAACAGCATAATGTCTTTTGAGTTTTATCGAAACTTGTGTGATGAATTAGCAACTCTAGGTACTAAATCCATGATTTTTTCTGGTAGTGGGGAACCATTTGTTAATCCAGAACTAATGGATTTTATTGAATATACCAAGAAAAAAGGAATTGATGTGGCTGCTATTACTCATGGAGGTTTATTAACTCGTGAACGTGCTAAAGTAGTTGCTGCTAATTTAAGTTGGATAAGAATTTCTTTGAATTCTGGTACTGCTAAAACTCGTTTAGAAATTCATAAAGTAGATGATTTTGAAAAAGTTCTTGGTAATTTAGCAGGTCTTGCTGAAGAAAAGAAAATACAAAACTCAAAGATTCATATTGGAGCAGGTATTGCTGTTTGCCCAGAAAATTGGGAAGAGGTTTATGAAGGGGCTAAACGAGTTAGAGAAACAGGAGTTGATTATTTTCAAATTAAGCCTGTAATCTGGCACCCAATGTCTAAAGATAAACAATATGAAGAAGAATTTTTCCGTAATACTTTGCCTTTAATTAGAAAAACTAAAGCAGAGTTAGAAACAGACACATTTAAAGTGTTTGTTAAAGAAGATCAATTTGCTGGAGTACTTTCTCCTGATTATGAAAGAAGTACCTATAAAAAGTGTTACTCGACTTTCTTTCCTATTATTGAAGCTAATAAGAAAGTTTACTATTGTTCTCAAACACGGGGCTTACCAGAGTTCTGCTTAGGTGATCTAAGTGAAAACACTTTTAAAGAAATTTGGGAAAGTGAACAAAGAAAAAAAGTGATAGAAAGTATAGACATATCTAAATGCCAACCAATTTGCCGTTGCCACCAACTTAATAAGACATTATGGGCAATTAGACATCCACAAAATGCTCCTAATTTTGTGTAGTTATAAATACATAGCTAAACTAGGGTAGCCATTAATAACACATATGGCTATCCTAAGTTAGATTACTTTTTAGTTAATACAACTGATTGTTGATTAATTAATTTAGTCCAGCCTTCACTTACTTCCACTAATTTCAAACCTGCAGTTTTAGATTTTCCATCTTGCCAAATTAACTCAATAATTACTGCTACTTCAATTCCAGTTTCAGGTACAGACATATTCAAAACACTGCCTGCTTCTACCTGATGACTAATTGAAATACGAGCTCCTGACAAGCTTACATCTAGTGTGAAGGTTTCTTCAGAAAACTTCTGTCCTTCACGATCAACACCGCTTATATTGATTCGTATTTTTAATGGATAACGAGTATGTGAACGTCGATCCGTTTGATCTTCTTGTTCTTTAATTTCATCATAAAGATCGTCATAACAAACCTGACAAACTTTACGATAATTTAGACGACGTACAGCGTCACGAAACTCTGGCAGACGCGTCAGGTCGAACAGATGATCAGCACTCTCTTCGCAACTGTCGCAAAAACCTTGCATTGGGATATTCTCCTTAGACAAAGTGAATAAATTAAGTTTTTCTATTTTGCTTACTGCCCTTGGGTGGGTCTGACAATTATGCAATCCAAGTTTTAAGTATTAGATAAAACAATACAAACAACTCTGAAATAAAATTGCAAGTTTTAAGGTTGTTTCATTGTAACATAGAATGATTACCAGAAAAGAGCATTTTATTATTAATAAAAAAGATTTCTTTAAGCTATCTTTTCTTGGGTTGACCTTAGGCTTAAAAATGGAACAAAATTACAACTTAAGAGTTATATTAATATGGATTTTAAATTATTTGAGTTTGTAATTTTAAATAAATCTTTGCTGAGGTTTTAATATGTATCGCTTGGGTGTTAAACAATTGATTTTACTTTCAGTAATTTCAGCCGTTTTAGCAGGTTCATTAGTTGCAATTTATGATCGTTATGGTCGAGTAGCTGTGCCAACAGCTAATGCTGTGGTTGAAAATTCTTCAAGTGCCACTATTTCTACGGGAATAGATAACTCTAGAGGAAAAAAGACAGAATCCCTTTCTTGGGATGAGGAAAATAATATCCAAGTTTATGAAACAATTAGCCCTGGAGTCGTCAATATTACCTCTACTACTTATGTAGAAGATTTTTGGGGCTTTGAAGCAGATCCACAACAAGGTACAGGCTCAGGTTCCATCATTGATAAACAAGGCCATATTCTTACCAACGTACATGTGATTAAAGGGGCTCAAGAATTAACTGTTACCCTAGCAGATAAAAGCACTTATAGTGCTAAAGTAGTTGGAGCAGATCCAGATAATGATTTAGCTGTAATAAAAATAGATGCTCCAGCAGAAAAACTTCATGTTGTGCCTCTAGGAAGTTCACAAGAATTACGTATTGGTCAAAAAGTACTAGCTATTGGAAATCCATTTGGATTAGATCGAACCTTAACTAATGGAATTATTTCAGGATTAGGTCGTCCACTTAAAACAGCTAATGGTCGTGTTGTAGATAATGTTATACAAACAGATGCTTCTATTAATCCTGGTAATTCAGGCGGGCCATTGCTTAATACAAGTGGAGAAATGATTGGTGTAAATACTGCTATTTACACTCCTTCAGGTGGTTCAGTTGGGATTGGTTTTGCTGTACCAGTAGATATTGCTAAAAGAATTATCCCTGATCTAATTAAACATGGACAAGTTTTGAGACCTTGGTTGGGTATTGCTACAAAAGCTGTTACTCCACAACTGGCAAATGCTATAGATCTTGGGGTAAAAGAAGGATTGATTATTACTGCTGCTTTACCAGAAGGGCCTGCTGGACAAGCTGGAATTAAAGCTACTGATCGGTTAACTCGTCATGGAAATCGTTACTCTTTAGAAGCTGATATATTGACTAAAGTAGGAGATTATCCTGTTAAAAATGAAGAAGATCTCTATCGTGCATTAAATAATTTCAAAATAACGGATACTGTCTCAATAGAAGTTTATCGTAATGGTCAACCAATAAGATTATCTGTAAAACTTCAACCTAAACCAAAGATGTATAACCGTTAAAACTTTTACAATATAAAATAAAAAGGCAGCCTAGAAGCTGCCTTTTTTATTTAGTATAAGTTAAATTATGTTAACTTATTCAGTAAGTCCTGGAATTTGAGGTAGTAAACGAGTACCAGTGGTTGGATTGCTATGGCTAATTAAAGCTTTAGCTTGTTTAACTACTTCATCAACAGTAAAACCAAAGTGCTTGAGTAATTCTTTTAATGGAGCAGAAGCACCAAATTCACGACGAGCAATTACTGCACCTTCAAATCCAACATAACGACGCCAACCTATTGATGTACCAGCTTCTACTGCTACACGAGCGCGACAACTAGAAGGTAGTACTTGTTCACGATATTCATCAGATTGTTCTTCAAATAGTTCCCAAGAAGGCATGCTAACTACACGAACTTTGACACCTTCAGCAGTGAGTTTTTCATAAGCTCCCATACACCATTGAACTTCTGAACCTGTACCAATTAGAATCACCTGTGGTGTACCTTCGCAATCCGCTAAAACATAAGCACCTTTATGTAAACCTTTTGCAGAACCATATTTACTGCGATCATAAGTTGGTAATGCTTGACGGCTTAAAATTAAGGCTACTGGACGATTGTGTTGTTCCATAATATAGCGCCAAGATTCTGTTACTTCATTAGCATCTGCTGGTCTTAGTACTACTATATAAGGAATTGCACGTATTGAAGCAAGTTGCTCAATTGGTTGGTGGGTTGGGCCATCTTCGCCAACACCTATTGAATCGTGAGTAAAGATATAAGTTACAGGTAATTCCATCAAAGCAGAAAGACGCATTGTTGGACGAGAATAATCTGAGAAGATTAAAAAGCCAGAACCATATGGATGTACTTTTGAAAGAGCCATACCATTAAGTATTGAACCCATAGCATGTTCACGTACGCCGAAATGTAGGTTACGTCCACCATAGTTACCTTTTTGGAAGTCTCCACCATCAGGAATTCGTGTTTTGGTTGATGGAGTAAGGTCAGCAGAGCCACCTATAAACCAAGGTACTGCTTTAGCTACTGCTGCAAGAACTTTAGATGAAGATTCGCGGCTAGCAAGTCCTTTTGGATCAGCAGGGAATTCTGGTAAATCTTTATCCCAGCCTTCAGGCAATTTACCTGCATGCATTAAATTCCATTCATTAGCTAATTCTGGATAAGCTTCAGCATATGCAGCAAATTTTGCGTTCCAAGCATCTTCTAATTCTTTACCACGAGTAGCACACATGTTAGTAAAATCAGCTACTCTATCTGGAACTAAGAATTTTTCATCTTCAGGCCAGCCATAGCGACGTTTAGTTAATTTAATTTCTTCATCTCCTAAAGGTTCACCGTGTGCGCCAGAAGTATCTTGTTTTGTAGGTGCACCCCAAGCAATGTGACTATCAACAATAATTAAAGTTGGACGTTCTTTTTCTTTTGTAGCTAAATCTAGTGCACGAGATAGTAATTCTACATCATTAGCATCACTAACACGTAAAACATTCCAATGATAAGCTGTAAAGCGAGCGCCAACATCTTCTGTAAATGCAAGAGCTGTATTGCCTTCAATGGTTATGTGGTTATTGTCATAGATCCAAATTACATTGGATAAACCTAAGTGACCAGCTAAAGAAGCAGCTTCACTGGAAACACCTTCCATCATACAACCATCGCCTGCAACAGCAACGATTTTATAATCAACAATTTCATGACCGGGACGATTAAAATGACTAGCTAACCAGCGTTGGGCAATTGCCATGCCAACGGAATTTGCTACACCTTGTCCGAGAGGGCCAGTGGTAGTTTCTACACCAGGGGTAAGATGATACTCTGGGTGGCCTGGAGTTTTACTGTCCCACTGCCGGAAGTTTTTAAGTTCTTCTAAAGGTAAATCATATCCACATATGTGAAGGGTGCTGTAAAGCAACATAGAAGCATGTCCTGCTGAAAGCACAAAGCGATCACGATTAGGCCAATGTGGGTTTTTAGGGTTAAAATGCAAATACTTGTTAAATAAAGTGTAAGCTACGGGGGCTAAGGCCATTGGTGTACCTGGGTGGCCTGAATTAGCTTTTTGAACTCCATCCATAGAGAGAGTGCGAATTGTATTTATACAAAGTTCATCAAGAGACATCTTATCAAGACTCATTAGAAAACTAGCTCCTTCCGTTGGGGGGTTGTGATATAACGCTTATTTATTAAGGGTTTATGGAGTGCTCAACGCCTTTCGGCATCATAGGAATAATCACTTACCTGGGCGCGAACTATAACACACTAAATAGGTAAAAACAACGCAAGGGGAACAGTTTCCCAGATAGCTTAATTAGCTTAAGATATTTTTCTTTAGGAAAGTTAAATGGATGAAACCCTATTAAAAACTTTAGTGCTAGAGAAACAATGGCAAGATTTTTGGCAAGATCAACAAGATCATTTACTTATTTCTGAAACTGCTAAGATCCTCTCTTTGCCAAAAGATTTTGCACTGCTTTCAGGCTCTTTTAATCCTCTTCATCAAGGACATCAAAAACTTGCTGATATTACAGAAAAATTAACTGGGTTACCGGTGCTCTTTGAACTCTCCATTGCTAATGTAGATAAACCTTGG
This sequence comes from Blastocatellia bacterium, assembly GCA_039812885.1. Lineage (GTDB taxonomy): Bacteria > Acidobacteriota > Blastocatellia > Chloracidobacteriales > JADJPF01 > JADJPF01. The sequence goes on along the minus strand of JBDIBI010000002.1, from coordinate 471,629 downwards.
TTAGATGAAACTACAGTCTTACAAAGAATAAGCCAGTTTATTGGCTATAAACCTATAGCTATTACTAAAGCTGCTAAATTTATTGAAAAAACTAAAGTATTTGATGGTTGTACTTATGTGTTAGGTTATGATACTGCAAGTAGAGTATTTTCCCCTAAATACTATAAAAGTGAGCAGGAAATGATAGGTAGCCTAAATGATATTATTGCACAAGGAGGAAGATTTTTAGTAGCTTGTCGGCTACAAAATAACACTATAAAAACTTTGGCTGATATTGCTGTTCCAAAAGAGTTTCAGCCTTTTTTTACTGAAATTCCAATAGAGCTATTTCGTGTAGATATTTCTTCTACAGAGTTAAGAGCTAAACAAAATACCTAGCTATATTTTTGCTACTTTACGCAACAATCCAAGTTCTTGATTTCCAAGTTCTTTAGTTATTACTAAAATTAACAAGTATGTAATAGTTTGTATGCCAACATGAATAGCTAGATTTACTAAAGTCCCAAGCTTGTTGGTTAAATGAAATATATTTGTAGGCAATAAGAAATTTAGCAAATATGTAATCACAATTGCCAAACAAATGCTTACAACAGATTTTAAGTAAAAAGAAGCTTTAAATGTTTTATGAACATAAATGGTTGCTAAGATAGTTCCTATAAACATTGATATTGTAGTGGCGACGGCTGCTCCAACAAGTTGGTATTTTGGAATCAATATAATATTAAGAATGATGCTAGAAAGCAAAGTCAGTATAAAAATTAGAAATGAAACTCTAGGTTTACCACTGCTAGAAATTATTGTGGTCAAAATATAAATCATTCCAAAAAATAAAGTTCCATAGGCAACAACACTTAATGCTAGAGCTCCTATTGTGTATTCTGTACGATAAAGCACTTCTAAAAGGGTTTTTGAGTTTGAAGAAAAAATAGTTGCACACAGAGCCATTAACATTAGAGTGTATTTAGTTGTTTGGCAAATATAACCTTTTACTTCTTCTTTCTTTTGTTCAAAAGTTGCTTTAGAAATAATAGGGAAAATTACAAATGCAACAGAGACAATTGTTTGATAAATAACTCCAGCAATTGTAGTTAGTGCTGTGTAATAACCTGCCATTTGACTGGCTATTACACTGTTTTCTGATATATATTTTTTTATCAAAATTAAGTCTGTTCTTTGCAACAAGTTGCTAATTAAAATAGCTCCTAGCAACTCAGATTGAAACCTAAGAAAATCTTTTATAGAAGGTTTAACATTTATTTCTTGATTAACAGCTTTGCCTGCAACAATAGGAGAGATAAGAAATACTAATGTAGTTGCTAGTGCAAAACCTAACAATGCACCATTAACACTTTTGCTAATAAGTGCTAATGTCACAATGCCAACAGCTTTTAATGTTGAGTAAGCAATATCAAGAATAGATTGGCGCAAGAATTTTCTCTGACCATTTAAATAGCCTACATAAACAGCATAAAAGCTATAAAAAATAGGAATTAGTACAGAGATTTGTAGTGGTCGGATTAAACTATTATCATTAAAAGACTTGGCGATAAGTGGGATTGAGAAAATATAAAGTATTGTTACTATTCCAACAAGAAAAATTTGTAGTTTTAAGACTTGTTTTTTGATTGCATCAGCTTGATGATAGTCTTGAGAGACAAATTTTGATACAGTTTGTTGTGTTCCAGTAACAATTACTACATTAATTATAGAAACTATACTAATAACAAAACCATAAACTCCAAAGAGTTCTGCGCTGATTAAGCGAGGTAAAGCAAAGTAAATTACATAGCTAGAAGCAATAAAATAAAGTTTTGCAATAGTAATATAAATTGTTCCTTGAGTAACTGTTTGTGCCAAGGAATCTTTTTCTTTAGAGCTTGAGGACATAAATAAAATTAATCTTGTTCATCAGTTGAGTTTTTAATATCTTGCCATTGAAGGTTAAACCTAGCTAAATATTTTCTCAATCTATCAGCATCGTTAATATTTTTCTTTTGCTCCCGTGAACTAGCAAAAAGCTTTCTACCAGCCTCAGAGAGCGTTTTAGAGCTAGAACATACAGACAAAACATCTAGCAGTTGTGTTCTATCAAAACGATCTATTTTTTCAGCTTCTTCTTTTCCAATTAAAGACTCTAATAGCTGCTCTTCTTTGTTGGGCTGATTTGGGTTATACCAGTTTGCTTTGAGCCTTTCAATCTCTTCTTCAACAATTTCTATAGAGATACGACCTCCTAAAGCTAAAGTAGTCATACGGGTAACAGCAGCATTTAAATCTCTAAAATTTCCAGACCACTTTGCTAATGGTGAAGTTGCAAATTTTAGAAATACCTCTTTGGCTTCTTTACTGATGGTAACTCTATTACCAGAGCGACGAGTATAAGTTTCTAGCTCATAATAAAGGTTAGGCTCAATGTCTTCCACCCTATCACGCAGGCTTGGAAGACGAAATGTCCAAAGATTAATTCTAGCTAATAGGTCTTCACGAAATTTTCCTTCTATAACGGAACTATTTAACTCTCGATTAGTACCTGCAATTAGCTGAAAATCACTATCAACTTCTTGATCTGAACCTAGTGGAAGAAATCTCTTTTCTTCTAAAGCACGAAGCAGCATTGCTTGTTCATCTAAACCTAATTCACCTATTTCATCTAAAAATAAAAGTCCTTTGTCTGCTGTCTTAAGAAGCCCTGGACGGCTGTTGTTAGCACCAGTATAAGCTCCTTTAATATGTCCAAAAAGTGCTGACATTGCTGAATCACCACGCAAAGTAGCACAATTGACCTCTACAAATTTTCCAGAAACACGATGACGAGACTTTTTCAACTCATAAATCCTACGTGCTAATTGGGATTTTCCTGCTCCTGTTGGGCCCATCAATAAAATAGGGGATTCTGAGGCAAAAGCTACTTTTTCAATTCGCTCAATAAGACGATTAAATTCCCGATTTTTAGTCTCAATTCCTGACTTTAAAAATGAAATACTTTCGCGTTTTTCTTGCTGGAAACGAGATGCGATTTCATCATATTTGGATAGGTCTAAATCAATGATTGTAAAATTGCCTGGCTCTGTTTTATGTCTAGAAGGTGGAGAGGTTTGCAGAAGCTTGGCAGGAAAATGGCGAGATTCTGTTAAAAGAAACATACATATTTGTGCTACGTGTGTTCCTGTAGTTATATGAATTAAATATTCTTCTTCTTCTGGGTTGAATTTGTAGTCACGAGCAAAACTATGAAGTGTTGCATAGACTTCTTCAAAATCCCAAGGGTTGGAAAATTCGACTTTTATGGCATTTACTTGTGTTTCAGGAGAAACTGTTTGAATATCATCTACTAGGATATCTACTAGACTGCTAAATTTTTCTTGATAAAGTAGCTCTAAGCGTTGTACCAAGAGATTTTCATGCCGACAGAGCGCTATAGTTGGTCGCCATTTTTCCCAACGCTCTGGCCCAGTCCCACTATCTAATGCTGTTCCAATGAGTCCGATAACTACGTATTTTTTATTTTCCATATTTTAGATATTTATCTAGGAATTTTATAAATTTGGATAATATCAGGTTTAGTTTTTAAGTCAATAGAGTTATGAAAAATCTTGCTAAAATATTTAATTCATTCTTATATAAAGAGTTAATAATAATTATTTATGATTTGTTAATGTTTGGCATAGAGATTGATATATAGATATACAACAAGAATGATAAAAGCTAAATAATAGTTCTTATATAAATATATAAAACACAAACCTTTCTTATCTATTTTAACAAGAAAATTTTGCCAAAATTTTTGGCAAGTAAAAAGCGGAATGGTCAAATTGTCCGCAGGAGGATTTATGGCTAATAAAAGTTTATTTCAATCTACTATTGGAAAATTTATTCCTAAAACAGACACTTTTAACGAAGCAGGTGGAAACGCTTATTCTTTCAGTCCTAAACATGCATTAGCACAATATGCAATTACTGGTTGTTTTAACTCAACTTATTACGCTAGTGCAGGAGAACAGTTAGAAAAAGTTTTAACCTTATGTAATGAAATTGAGCCAGACTTTATTGCTCGTACTGCTGTTTATTGTCGTGAGCGTGGTTTTATGAAAGATATGCCTGCTCTTTTATGTGCAATACTTTCTGTAAAAAATCGTGATTTACTAGCTCAAGTTTTTTCCAGAGTTATAGACAATGGTAAAATGTTACGTAATTTTGTGCAAATAATTCGTTCAGGTGTTGTTGGCCGTAAATCTCTAGGATCTTTACCTAAACGGTTAGTTAGAGAGTGGTTTGAAAATCGTAGTGATGAAAATGTTTTTCGTGCTTCTGTTGGACAAAGTCCATCTTTTGCTGACATTATAAAAATGGTACACCCTAAGCCAAAAGATGAAACTCGTGAAGCTTTCTTTGGCTATATGATTGGTCGTGGGTACAATGAAGCTAAATTACCTGAATTGGTTAAACAATATGAAGCATTTAAGGCTGATAATAAAAACAATCAAATGCCTAATGTACCTTTTGAAATGTTAACAATGTTAAACTTAACTAAAGAACATTGGCAAGAAATTGCTAAGAATGCTTCTTGGCAAATGACTAGAATGAATCTCAATACTTTTGCTAGACATGAAGTATTTACTGATTCTAAATTAGTTAAACTAGTTGCTGGTAGATTACGCAATAAAGATTTAATTTCTAAGGCAAGAGCTTTTCCTTATCAATTAATGGCTGCTTACTTAACTGTTAGCAGTGAATTACCTGAAGAAATTACTGGTGCTTTACAGGATGCAATGGAAATTGCTACTGCAAATGTTCCTAGATTTGAAGGAAAAGTTTATGTTTGCCCAGATGTTTCTGGTTCTATGTCTTCACCTGTGACAGGTTATCGTGCTGGTTCAACTAGTAAGGTTCGTTGTATTGATGTAGCTGCTTTAGTTGCTGCAACTGTATTGCGTAATAATCCTAGTGCTGAAGTGTTACCTTTTGAGTGCAATGTAGTTGAGAAGTTAAAGCTTAATCCACGTGATAGTGTTATGACCAATGCTCAACAGCTTGCTTCTATAGGTGGTGGTGGAACCAACTGTAGTGCTCCTTTAGCCTTGTTGAATAGACGTAAAGCAAAAGGGGATTTAGTAATATTTGTGTCAGATAATGAATCTTGGATGGATGCTAAAGCTGGTCGTGGAACTGCAACAATGCAAGAATGGCAGGCTTTCAAGAAGAATAATCCTAATGCTCGTTTGGTTTGCATTGATATTCAGCCTTATGCTACTACTCAAGCTTCAGATAGAGCAGATATACTTAACGTAGGTGGATTTTCTGACCAAGTATTTGATGTAATAAGTATGTTTAACTCTGGCAATAGCCAAGAGCAACATTGGGTAAAAATGATCGAAGCAGTAAATTTATAGTCTGACAAGTTTGGAGCTGAATGCCAGCTAGGATTACATTGGAAAAAAGTTATCTTAGCACCAACTTGTCAGCCCCTTTAACAAACTATTAGCAACCTATTTTCCCAAAAACTATTCTAAGATTTTAGATTGAATAATTTTTAATTATAAGTTATTTTACAGTTTCAAGTAATGAATGCCTGAGGAACTACATCGGAGCTAGAAGCGTAGGTTCGATTCCTAACTACTTAAGGTAACTTAAGTAGTAGTGTAATGGCAGCACTATAGCATGCTGTTTCTCAAAAACCTTGTCATTACTTATCAGTTTTTAGGCTGAATGCCGATTAGGACTACATTTTACCCAATGAAACGTCTTAGTCATTTCCTTGTCAGCCTAACTAATATTAGATTTTGTTATTTGAATTTTTATCAGCTTTTAGGCTGAATGCCAACTAGGATTACATTTGATAAATTAATATCTTAGTTATTTTTTGTCAGCCTGACTAATTAAACAAGCTATTGTTAAGTTTTTGTGGCGAATGCCTTGAGGAACTACATGCTTTCCACGCCACAGGTTGCGGGTTCGAGTCCTGCCAACCTCCACCACACTTTTTATGGGGGTTGTAGCTCAAATGGTAGAGCGGTGAAAAAACGTTTCTCTAAACTCTTGTCGCTACAATATAAATTATACTTTCTAAATATAACATAACAAAATAATCAAGTTTTTTGTGACGAATGCTTTGAGGAACTACATTGTAATTCATAGGTTGTAGGTTCAAATCCTACCAACCCCCTTATATTAATTTTCTTATGGGGGTTGTAGCTCAAATGGTAGAGCAGTGAAAAAACGTTTCTCTAACTCCTTGTCGTCACAAGTATTTATAGATAAGTGTTTGGATAGTCTTTTTTATGCTCTTTTAGTGGAATTTCTGGCTTAAGTGTTAAAAAAGTAGAAATATGCTGAAATAAGAGTAAAACTAATAGGAAACAAATAAATGTACTTGCCCATCCCATTGTAATTTCTTTGATTAGAAAAGTCATGGTTAGGTTAAACCCTAGTATCCCAAAGTAAAGCCCTGCCGGAGCAATGCCTTTAAATGGATAACGGAATGTGCGCTCAAGCACTCCTAACCGTTTTTCTACAAATAGATAAATTCGCAAAATTGCAGTACAAACAAACCACCAACCTAAGAAATTAGCTATTGTAATCCCAAAATAAGAACCACCTTCTGGATAATAGTAAATCTTACCTAAAAACCATTTGTCGCCTTGCAATGCTACTGGGTCAATCACAATATCCAAATACATCATTAAAATGCCTGCTAAAATACAAGTAATCCAGGAATTGGAAATACGCTTTAGGGTAACTACTTGAATATCTTTACTGCTTATTATTAAAGGTGAGCGCAAGAGTATTGCCATTTGATAGCTGACAAAAGAGAGAAATGTAAAGGAAAGCGAGTCCATAAAAGGAACCCCAGCAATCCAGAGTTCTTGATTGTAAGTAGTTTCAATGTAGTAATATAATCCAAACGGAAAGCCAATATGTATTGAACCATATTCACATAGGAAAGCAATTATAAAAGCAATTACTGTAAAAATTCCTGTTCGTTTCCAACCAATGGAACTAACAGCTAAAAATAGGTAGGCAGCAAAAAAGGTGAAGACGTAGGGGCGCAGCAGAACTGTGCCCCAAAGTAGTCTTAAAATTTCAGGCATGATGGAAGTATCTCCCTAATGCCGTTAAAGGAAAGTGGTTGCGGTAGAAATGATAGTTAATGTAAAAATGTCCAGGAAATCCTGTTCCTGTAAACTCCTCTTCAGGCCAACTTCCATCAGGATTTTGATTATTGACTAAAAACTCTATTCCACGTCTAGCACATTCTGAACGACCTTCTCCTCCAGAAATTAAACCTAAAAGTGCCCAGGCTGTTTGTGAAGGAGTGCTAACACCTTGTCCCATTAACTTACGATCAACATAAGAATTACAGGTTTCCCCCCAACCCCCATCTTCATTTTGTACAGAATTTAACCATTGAGTTGCTCTCATTACATAAGCTTCTCTGTTATCAATTCCCATAGCTGTTAAACCATTGAGTACAATGCTAGTTCCGTAAATATAATTTACTCCCCAACGACCAAACCAACAACCTTCAGGTTCTTGCTCTGTTTTTAGGAAATTAATGGCTCTATTGATAGTTGAAGGATCTGTTTTATAACGAGTGCGGCCTAACATTTCTAGTACACGACCTGTTAAATCAGAAGTGTTAGGATCAATCATTGCTTTCAAATCACCATAAGGAATCTGATTAAGTAAGTCTAGATCATTGTCAATATCAAAAGCTGCCCAACCTCCGCGCTTGCATTGCATGCTTAAAACCCACTCTGTAGACAAGTTCATCACTTCGCGTTTTTTCTGCTCATCGGGCAACTGCATTTTTTCTAATGCCATAATTACCACAGCAGTATCATCTACATCAGGATAATAATCATTATAAAACTCAAAAGCCCAACCTCCAGGTTTACCTTTTTTATTTTTGATTGCCCAATCCCCAGAGCGTAAGATTAGTTTTGAAATTAGCCATTCACCTGCTTTGACTAGGGCAGGGTGGTTAGGAGGTAGGCCACTATCACAAAGTGCAATTGCTGTTAAGGCTGTGTCCCAAACAGGAGAAACACAAGGCTGAACATGGAATTCATCATCAGTTTCTATACCAAATCTATCTATTGACTCTAAACCTTTTACCATAATAGGATGATTGGGGCTATAGCCAATAGTATAAAGACCTAATAAAGAATTAAGCATTGCAGGAATAATACCTGCCCAATCTCCACTAGTTTCTTGATGTTCAATTACCCAACGTTCTGCAACCTCTAAAGCACGAGCACGACCAGGAACAAAGCCTATCTTTTCAAAAGCTTTAAGCATTTTATCTATTTGAACAAAAAGCTTACCAATAGATGTTCCACCTGATGGAAGAGAAAGATCCGCATTTGCACGACCACCTACATAAAGCTCATCAACATTACTATTTGGTGAAGCCCAAACAGGTTTTTTGTCACAGACTAAAAGTAGTGGCACTGTGCTACTACGTGCCCAACTTGCCATTTCATAGATTGTAAAAGGTGACCAGTTAGGTAATAACATTATCCAAGGAGGTAAGGTAGGAATTCCACTCCAGTCATAAGCTCCAAAAAGTGCTAGGTGAAGTTTAGTAAAAATTCTAGTCTTAGTTATTCCACCACGAGCAAGAATAAAATCACGAGCAGCTTTCATTTCTGGACGATCTGGAGAAACCCCTAATAATTTAAGTGCAAAATAAGCTTCTACTGTAGTACTTAATTCACCACCATCTCCCCAAAAAAGCTCCCAACCTCCATGTTTTCGTTGTTGGTTAAGCAGGTAGCGTTCTACCTTATGTAAAGGGCGGTTGGCTGCTGTTCCTAAAATGGTATGTAACATTACGTATTCAGCTGTAAGAGTTACATTAGCTTCTAATTCAGCCCACCAATAACCTTCTGGGTATTGTTTATCTAAAAGATATTTTTGGGCTTTTTCTATTGTAGTAGCTACGGCTGGTAAGCCTGCTTCTGTTACTGCTTTTGCAAAACTCATTTTTTTACCACCAAAGATTTGATATTGCTATTTAGGCGAGAAATTCAAAATCACGATAATAGCATAAATCTCTACTTGCTCGTAGTCAGCTAAGCAGTACTATTTAGAGTTATAGGAAAGAATCTTTTACTAATTGATATATAAATATAAAGCAAATAGTTACAGTGTTAATTTAGCTTAAAAAATACTTAATAATAAAAACTAGTAAACTTACTACCAGTAATATTGAGAGTATAACGCCCATTTTTTTATAAGGAGATGTTGTTAAAGGAGTACTTAGTTGGGTATTTTGAGGGGTTTCTTTAACATTAGTTTTTGAGGTAGCTTTCTCAATAGCTTTAGATTGAGTTTTGTCAGGTGAATTAGTGGGTGTAGTGTTTTGAGTTAATGTATTAATAGGACTTATTTGAATGCCTATAGCTTTTCCTAGAGCCTCAGCAAATTCTTTTGCTGAGTTAAACCTTAGATTAGGGTCTTTGTTTAATGCTTGTTCAATAACTTCTTCAACTTCTTTAGGAATATCATCAACAAAAGAACTAAGTGAAGGTGCAGGAGACATCAAATGATGTATAGCCATTTCTGTAGCAGTCAAAGCATCATAAGGATGATGGCCTGTAAGCATTTGGAAAACCACAATTCCAAGACTATATATATCTGATCGAAAATCAATTGGAGCACAGCGGCATTGTTCAGGAGACATATAATCAACTGTACCTTGAATAGTTCCAGAGGCTGTCTTTAGGCTACTCACACCTCCACTTGATCCACTGTCTTCTCCTGTGGAAATTGCTTTGGCAATACCAAAATCAATTACCTTTATCATCAATTTCTTATCAGCATTCTCTTTAATTAATATATTTGTTGGTTTTATGTCTCGATGGATAATTCTTTGTTTATGCGCATTTTCTAGAACCAAACATACTTGATAAATAATATCAACAGTTTCTTCTAAAGGTATTCTACCTTTTTGTTGTATTAAGTCTGCAAGTGTAGGCCCTTCAATAAATTCCATTACATAATAAACCGTTTTGTTTGTAGAACTAAAATCAATTATTTTGATTGCATTAGGATGGTTTATTTTAGAAGTGATTTTAATTTCACGAAGAAAACGAGCAACAAACTCTTTATCTAAGACTAAATTAGGGTGAAGTAGCTTAAGAGCAACATCTTCATTATAATTAGCAAGAAAAACTACTCCCATACCCCCAACTCCTAAAAACTTTTTTAGGAGATATTTATCATCTATTTTTTGACCAATATATTCACGAATATCATAGTCAATCAATATTGAGCCATCTGCTGGACAACAAACTGAGGCATATGGAAGTGTTTGATAACATTGTGGACAGTGTTTCATGAAACTTATTTTCTTGAAATTAAAATCAATAGTTTCTCTTATTCTTCTAAAGAGCTTATTACAGTTTCAACAAGCAATGATCCTGTCGTAGAAGCAAAATCCAAAATAGATGTGTTAGGCAAAGGACTATAAACACATTTTTCTTCATTTAGATCTTTTAAACAAGCTGTTGTTGTTGCAAGTAAATGACCGCTTTTATCATAGTGTAGTATGCCAGTTTTAGATAAATCTGCAATATTATATTCTTTTAGTTTCTCTCCAGAAGTTGGATTAATTTCTATAATATGAGAAGATGAAAGTGCTAAAGCAACTTTCTCTCCATCTCCCGTAACTGCTACAGCTCCTTTATTTTGTAACTGCCACTGGTTTTTAAGTGTAGCTGTTTGTGTTAATTCTAGCTGATCAATGCGACTTGTAGGCTCTTTTTCACTAACTAATAACTTTACAAATGCAGTTGTAGAATTTTTTGTAGAAGTTACATTTAAAGCTTCTATATCTCCATATTGATTAAAAATATCAGCAATTTTTTGACCATCTTTTATACGCCAAAGTGAGATTAAGGAACTTCTTTTTTCCAATGGATAAGTTAATGAAACTCCTACTCTAATTTGAGGCCGACGCACTGAAGCTACTAGCAGTGTATCATCAGATACAAATCTTACATAGCTATTATTCTCTAAGGTGATAAGTTTATGAATACTTTCACCTGTAGTAATGTCTACAATATGCACCTCATTAAGACCAGCAATAGCAAGAAGTTTACTATTTGCTGAAAACTCAAGATCATAAATTGGATATAGTTCAGTTATAGGAATTTCACGTAATTTTTTCTTTTCACCTACATCCCAAATTTCTATTTTTAATAAAGTGTTTTTTCCTTGAAAAGCTGATTTAGATGCTTGTAAAAAGGCTACTAATTTTCCATCACTAGAAAAATGAGCTATGAATTGCTCATTAGTAAGTTTCCCAGCTTTTATGGGATTAGAAACAGCTATTTCAAATTCCTTAGAAGAATTTAATGAAACAAGTTTTAGTTTTGAATAACTTGAGTAACTTTTTTCTTTTGCTTCTGCTGAATTAGTTGCTCTGAAATTATGCCATTTATCTTCAATTATCGCCCAATTACTTACTATTGCTGAAATTGCTAAAGCTATACAAATAATCAAAGATACTGATAGGATTTTACGTATATTTGCTTTTTTACGTTTTTGTTCAGCTAAATGGCTTCCAAGTGCTAAAGCAAAAGCTGTAGCACTAGAAGGGCGTTTATTAGGCTCTTTAGCCAAAGCGCTAAATACTGCTTCTTCAACAGATTTAGGTAGTTTAGGTACTAGTTCTACAAGAGAAGGAGGAGCTTCTTTTACATGTTGCATTACTAATTCAAAACTTTTACTAGAAAAGGGACGCTTTCCAGCAAGCATTTCATAGACAATAATGCCTAAGCTATATATATCTGAAGCTGCTGTTGTAGGTTTTGAAAGACACTGTTCAGGGGACATATAAGGAAGAGTCCCAATTAATTTACCTGTTTTAGTAAGGTTATCAATAGACTCTTCAAAAGGATTAGTCTTAAAAGCAGAGAACATTTCTGTTCTTAAAGCACTTTCTGCTGCTGTGGTAGATTTATCTCTATTAGATAATAGGTTTTGTGAAGCAGTTAGATCATTTGTATTTTCATTGTTTGTAAGAGCAGAAAGCTCTTGTATTTCAGGAATGTCTTTATCCTTATCATTTTGATCAACTGTTGATAGAGAAGTAGGTTTAGTTTCAGTATTTTTCTCTGTACCTTGTTGGTTATTAGTTAAATCTGAACTTGATTGACGTTCAGCCAATTTAGCTAAACCAAAATCAAGTACTTTAACATGAAAGCCTCCTATTTTTTCTTCTAACCAAATGTTATGTGGTTTTAGATCCCTATGTACAATTCCAAGTTTGTGAGCTGCATCAACTGCTTGGCAAACTTGACTCATTATGTCAACTGTTAATTCTAGAGAAAGCTGACCTTTTCTCTTAATCAATGTACTTAGGTTATAACCCTCAAGAAATTCCATTACCAAATAGCCAACTTCTCGATAACCTACATCAGCAAAACCAAAATCCATAACATCAACTACATTGGGATGTTTGATTCGACCTGAAGCTTCTGCTTCACGTCGGAAACGATTGGCAAATTCTTTATGAGAGATGTTTTGTGGGAGTAGAGTTTTTAATGCAACATAGCGTTTTAGGCCAAGGTGCATAGCCTTATAGACCATGCCCATTCCCCCTTTTCCTAAACGAGCTTCAATACGATATTTTCCAGCAAGTATGGTTGGGCCAGGAATAGTTTCTTCTAGCACATTTCCATCAATTGGGCATTCAGTTAAAATATCTTCATAACAGCTTTTGCAAGTTGAACATTCTTTCATAAATTTTAGTAAAGTACTCTTATATCAAAATTATAATTAATGTTTAGTAAGAGATTCAGCTATAGGGTTTTTAGTTTTAACTTTCCACTCTTTTGCATCTACAGACCAAATTGCAAACTGGTTTTTATCGCCTTTTTTGAAAAAAAATATTACTAGATATTCTTTGCTATTTTTTTTATTTTTTTCTTGACCAGTAGACCATTCAAAAGAAGTTATTTTCTCATCTTTTATAATCTTTGCTGTATATTCTTTAATAGAAAACCCATTAGCTATTGATGGATAATTTTGTACTAGTGTCAAAGCTTTTACTTGCTCTTCATTTTTAGGATATATCACTGCTTTATGATTTAAAAAAGGCAAGTTACTTATATACAAAATGGCTAAAGACAAACTAGCTAGCCCTATTATGGTAGCTAAGGAAATCGTTATTACTTTAGGAGTTACACTTATAGATAAAATCCCTTTTGGTTTTTCAGTTGCTATAGTTTGACTTGGTGGGAAGGTAGATTTGCTTATAGGTGCTGAGGATAGTTCTAGACGTTCTTTACTTAGTTCTTGAATCATCTGTTTTGCTGTTTCATTAGCAGAATCAATGGATAGAACATCTTTAAATTTATTGGATGCTTTTTCAAATAACCCCATTTTTTCATATAGAAATCCAAGTTCTAAATGATAAGGAACTTCTTTGGGAGCTAGCTCTATAGCTTTTAATAAAGTAGTTTCTGCTTCTTTGTTTTGCTCTGGCAAATTATTTAAAACCAGTGCTAATTGATAATAGTAACAAGCATTAATGGGATTAAATTTAACTGCTTGTTTATAGTAAAAAGCTGATTGCTCATAATTGCCTTTCATATAAGCTGTTTTGGCTTGATTAGCAAGGTTTTCAGCACGACTAGAGTTAAGGGAAATATCTATTAAATCATCATCTGAAAGATTGCTTGAATTAGATAAATTTTCTGGCTTGAATTCAGATACATTTATGTTAGGGTCAGATTGAGCAAGATTGATAAAAACTTCAGTAAGATCTTGAGAATTAGACCCTACTTTTTTGCGAAAATTATTAGCTTTTAGTTCACTTTCAATAGGCTTCTTAAGCGCCTCTAAAACTGCATTAACAGCCGCTTTATTGTAATCATCTGCTATAGCAACACTACCATTTAAGTAAATTTCTTTGTTAGGTGTTCTTAAACAAATAAGAGTTTTTATGTACGTAATATTATTAGAAGACAAAGAGGTTTTGATATGATCAACTTTTAAATCCATTGGACGAGGTAACAAACTATTTACAGCCTTTATAGTAGCAAGCCCTATAGATTTTAAAGTTTCTTCATTAGAATTTATTCCGACTTCTTCTCCATGCCCTAGACGCTCGCCAAGCTTTAATTTAACCACTACTTGAGTCCGTTCTTCCCCTTCAGGCATTAGACTAATATCATCTATATGTATGTTGTGAGCGTCCAATTGTTTTCTTCCTAATAACTTAAGGATATAGTGACTTATCTAAAATCAAAATTAGAGCTTGTAGATTATTTTGTCATTGTCAAAGTTCATAGCTAAAAAGCTGTTAAATAATAAAATTTGCAAAAGAAAATAAAGGTTAAAATCAAGCTGAAATATAACTTCAGTTTGACTTTAACTGAAATCAAAAAGTCATAAGCATTTGATTCGTCAGTTTATTTTGCAGCAGGAAGACATTGTTCATAGTTTGGTTTTCCTGAACTATCTAGACAATCAATCTTTTTGGGATAATTTCTTACTGACCAAGGGATGTTTGTTAATGAATCAGCATAAAATGCTTTGGTACCTGTTTGGTAAAAACCACCATTAGAGTAGCTTTGTGGAACAGCTATCATGTAAAGCTCAACAATATCAAATTTTGGTTGACCAAGGGTGTCAATAACTACTGATACATCTATCGGAATCATAACAAAATAATAGCCACTTTTAGCAAAGACTATCCTAAAAGCTTTGCCATTAGCTGGTATTCCATCAGCAGCAGGGCCACCACAATCTCCTGTGCAAGGGGTGCCGCCACCACCACCACCTTCTTCACCTTCACCTTCACCTTCACCGCCGCCGCCACCGCCACCACCATTGCCACCACCACCATTGCCTCCACTACCAGCAATAGTTGCAGAAAGTTTTAACCTTGTACCAAAATCATCAGTGACAAATCCATTTATGTAAAGGTTATTTGGTGAAGTAAATGATCCATAAACACTAAAATATTCATGGTCAGCATTCATAAATGATTTTAACTCAGCAAGTGCTGAAGTCTCATTTGCTGCTCGTCTTGAAGCTATTAAACTAGGCACAGCTATAGCACTAATTATGCCTAACATTGCTATAACAATAAGTAACTCTAAAAGAGAAAAGCCTGATGAATTCTTCATACCTCTTACCTTTAATAGCCTTGAGTAAAATAACTTACGCCTATGCAGTAAGCTAATGTGAAAAATAGATTCTAATTAGGGCTTTAGATGTATTTAATTGTTTTGTTTAAGTTATTGTACAAGAATTAGGTTTGCAAAATCTATAATAAATAACTATAAACTTATCAGAATAAAAGCTATTATACTTTAACCTGATCAAAATTAAAGTGGAAAATCATTCTAACAATCTGAAAAATAGAAAATCTTTACTTTAGGAACAAATGTATAAGGTATTTTCCTCAAGTGCATTAGAAATTATTTCTTGAGCTTTGGCTTTTGTTACTCCACTATCTTTAGCTCGTTCAATCATTTGAGCTATTGTTAAAGTTGTACGACCTTCCATTAAAACCAAATAGTCTTCTTTGTTAATTGTAATTAGTGATACCCCATTTGCTGCTGGAGTACACAGTAGGTATTTTTTCTTAGTGTCAATCAAAGGCAAATTTTCTAAACGTGGAGCATCTTCACAAATCATCATTATAGGTACTAGTCCTATTTCAAATAAATATTTTTCTACTTCTTGCATTGTTAAAATAGTATTTGCTTGGAATGCTCCTACATCATTGCCTGGAACAAGTCGAACTCTTAAATTTTCTTTTAACACTTCAGGTAATGCAGGAGTCCGAACTTTTTCAAAACTGTCTCTACGGCATCTCACCATCAAAGTTTCTAGCCTTAATATATCAGGTAATTGAGGGGTAAGAAGTTCTTTGTTTTTAATTGCGTCTGATAAATACTGACTAAAAGCTAAAACCATAGATTTACGTTGTTGGATTGCATTATGAAATGTTTGACTAGAAAAAAAGTTATCCAAAAAAGCTAATCGGCGTGTTTCAGATAAAACTAAAGTAGTAGAGACTTTAAATTCCTCGACTAAAGTGCGCATTGTTCTAAGTCGCCTTAGCGGGTCATAATTCCAAGCCCTTTTATCTGTTGCTAATAATTGTTGTTTTTCTTTTTCTGTTAAGTCTAGTCCTGACAAAGTGCTGCTAGGGTTTTCATAAACTGAGTCTACAAAAGCTTTATCAAAAAGCATTCTTACTGTTAAATGTTGTAATGTATGGTAACTCATTGATTTACAAGTGGTTTCTTAATTTCTTTAATTTTACAAGGAAAAAGTTCGTTTAATTTCTCAAAATTAGCTAAGCATTCTTCTGCTGCATTATGTTCGCACTCATAGACAATAGCTTTTAGATTAGGGGCACGGGCAATAACATGCTCTAGAATTTGCCAAGTAGCAGCAATTGGTTCTGGAGAGTGGTCATCATCTATATAAACATAGCCTTGATTGTCTTTTAGCGTTCCACCAGCAACATGAAGTTCAATTACACGTTCAAAAGGGAAGTTGTCAAAACCTGTTAATGGTGCAAGTCCACGGCTATGTTGAAAGATTGCCAAATGGGCACAATCTAAAAGCATTCCACAATCTGAGCGTTCTATCATTTCAGCAAAATATTCCAAGATATGCATTTCGCCTAAGTAAACAACCGCAGGTGGATTTTCTGGTAGGCAAATAAGACCTGATTCTTCTTGGATTTTTCTAATATTATCTACAGATTCAAGAACTGAATCCATACATAAAATAGGAGGCATAAGCATTTGGTGTCCACGTTCACGAGGGCCAAAATGCCATCGTCCTGCATCTCCACAAAGCCAAACAGCATTTATTTCCTTGGCCATTTCTACTGTACGAATAAGCCAATCTTTAGTTAAATCAATTCGTTCTTCGATATTTACATCAAGGAAATGATATGTAGTAGGTAAACCAAGTGCTGCCCAAGAAAGTACATGTCTATCTAGGCCACGGTCTAAATCTCCTCCATACTCAAAGAAATGAACTAATTGAGGGAATCTTTCTTGTAAGGAACAAGCGTTAATTCCTTTTTCTGCTGAACCAAACTCTCCAGAAATACCTATCCCTAAACGAGGGATTTTAGCTAGCTTATCAAAAAATTTACTCATAAAATTTCAAATTCGTTGCTATACCCAAGAGAAAGCTGTATAAAAGCTATCAACTGGGTTAATTTGTTAAAATTCATCTACCCATTAGATTAAGGAGAAAAATATTGGCCCCCATGAAACGTCTACTGGTTTTTTTGCCAATTATGATAATTGCCGTGATGTTAAATACAAGTAATTTTAGTTGTTCTTTTGCCAATAACAATAATAATTTTCAGCATATCAATGAGTCAGGAATTATTGATGTACATGCTCATATTGGTGAATTTAGAGGTTATGACCTTAGTTTGCAAAGCTTACTAGCTACAATGTCTGAAAGCAAAATTCAATATGCTTTTATCTCAAATATTGATGGCGCAGCACTTTCAGGGGTAACTGCTGATACAGATGAAATTACAACTAATGAGAAAACATCTCAAGTTGCTAAGGAAAATTCACAGCTAAAACCTTTATTTTGGGCTAGACCTGGAGCCAAAGGTTCTAGTGCAGAGATAGCAGAGAAATTTTTAAGAGATAAACACTTTTATGGAATTAAATTTCATCCTGATTTTAATAAATTTCCAGCTAACTCACCTGATATAATACCTTATCTTAGCTTATGTGAAAAATATAAGGTTCCAGCTCTTTTTCATTGTGGTGGAACTAGTCGTTCTAGTGCAGAAGTAATTTATGAAGTAGCTAAGAAATTTCCTACTGTGCCTTTTGTCCTTTATCATATGGGGTTTAACACTGATCATGATGATGCAATAAAAGTTGCACAAATGGCAAAAACAAAAAAAGATGCAACTATCTACCTAGAAATTTCTCATGTAGAAGCTTCAACTATAGTTAAAGCTATAAAAACTGTTGGATCAGATCGTGTAGTCTTTGGAACAGATGCAACTTATTATGGTCGTACTCATTATGATACTTACTTAGATACTTTACAGACCGTAAAAAAGAGTGTTTCTCCATCAGAGTTTCAACAATTTATTCACGGAAATGCTATAGAACTGTTTCATCTAACAGAAACTAAAGCAAATCAATCTACAGGAAAATAAACAGTAAAAATGAGCCAAGAAAAACCAGAAATAGAAGAAAAACCAGAAATAAAAGAAGTAACAGAACAAGTTACAACACAAAACTTAAGCCAAGAAAAAGTTGTTAAACAACATAAACCAAAAGTTAAACCAGAACAAATTGAAACACTTAGGCTTAGCCAAAAATTAAACGTTACAGTAGTTTATGAAGACCGTTACTTAATAGCTGTTGATAAACCATCTGGCTATTTAGTTGCTCCTGCTCATTGGGAACAAACTAGTCGAAATCTAATGCTAATGCTTCGTCAAGGTGTTGAAATGGGTGCACCTTGGGCACGTCGCCGAGTTCTAAGATTTATTGCTAATGTACATAGATTAGATGCTGATACTAGCGGAGTGCTACTTTTAGCTAAAAATCGCCCTGCATTAAGCCAAATGACTGATTGTTTTGAAAATCGTCAAGTTGAAAAAACTTATTTGGCTTTAGTTAAGGGTGAAATAAAGGAAGACAACTTTTCTGTAAATGCTGCTATTGCTGAACATCCTAAAGTTAAAGGGCTAATGGTAATTGATAAAAAATTTGGTCGTGACTCACTAACACATTTTTCTGTAGTGGAACGTTTAGGGCAATATACTTTAGTTAAAGCTTTTCCAATTACAGGCCGAACTCACCAAATCCGTATTCACCTAGCTTGGTTTGGGTTTCCTGTAGTAAATGATGAGCTTTATGATCCATCACTTAACCAAATTCAAATAAGAGAAGGGTCAGAACAAAAACATGTAAAAAATAAGCTTCCAATACAACGTCTAGCTTTACATGCTAGTCAATTAAGCTTTAAGCACCCATTTTTACACCAAAAAATATGTATTGAAGCTCCACTGCCAAAAGACTTTGTTAGTACACTAAAAGTGTTACGTAGCAAGAAGTAAAAGGAAAATGTTATATGTATCGTCCAGAAAAAATTCTACCAAAACCAGGTCAGGAATCTGTTTGGGATTATCCTAGACCTCCTCGCTTAGAGCCAACTCAAAAAGAAATAAAAGTTGTTTTTAATGGAATTACTATTGTTCAAAGTACTAATGCTAAACGAGTTTTAGAAACTAGTCATCCACCTGTTTACTACATTCCACAAGAAGATATATTAATGCAGTACCTAATAGCAGTTCCAGGCAGTAGCTTTTGTGAATGGAAAGGCGAAGCTGTTTATTATTCAGTTGAAGTTAATGATAAACGAGCAGAAAAAGCTGTTTGGAGTTATCCACGACCAACTAAAGCTTTTCAAACAATTAAAGACCATCTAGCTTTTTATGCCCAAGCTATGGATGGTTGTTATGTTGCAGGCGAGTTAGTTACACCTCAGCCAGGAGGTTTTTATGGAGGCTGGATTACAAGCGATATAGTGGGACCATTCAAAGGTGTGCCAGGCTCTTGGGGATGGTAAGTAATTTACACTCTAGCAAATACATAACACCAAAATTATGAAGAAAAATCTATATTTTTGTATTAAGTCTAAAATACTTAAATTTAGCTAATAAGTATTCTAACTGGTTAACATATACTAATCTAATACACTTATACAAATTTTATTACATTAACTTCTTAGTGGCATAACCATTGCATTTCTAGTTTTTACAATCATAACAGCCAATTCCTAAAAATTTTAGAGGTAAATATTATGTGCAAGTATATCTTAGCATTGGTCTTAGTGTCTCTATTATTAATAGCTTCTCAAATCACTTACGCTATTACACGTACTCCAGTGATAAAGGTTAATGAGAAAGAAATAGAACTTGCACTAGAAAAAAATGCTTCTAAAGTAACTCTGAAAATAGAAAATACTCTAAATGAAACAATTTTTGCTTCTGTATTGGTAGAGTTGTTGGATCCAACAAACGAAGTAAAAGCTAAAGTTAATAATTATAAAACTTTGCTTAGTGGAAATAATCTAATTACTTTAAATTTCCCTGATTCTACAGGCCAATTAATAAAAGAAAGAGAAATTCTTTGGTATAGGCTTCGCTACACTATAACTACTGAATTAAAAGAAAATAAAAGTAATCAATCTTACCAAGGGATAGTTTCTTTGTCAGATTTATTGCAAAGTATATTTGAGCTAAAAGTAACTACAAATGAGTACACATCAGAAGGTTCTCATCATCAAGTAAAAGTCCTAGCTTTACATCCAATTTCACATAAAGCTGTTAGAAATGTTGGCGTTACAGGTAAAATTACTGTTGAAGAATCAGATGGAGAAAAAGTTTTAAAAGCTACAACTCTTACAGATTCAAGTGGTCAAGCTATTCTTTATTTTGATATTCCTAAAAAACTTACAAATAATGAGCTAGATTTAAAAGTAGAAGGGAAATTAGGTGAATTTTCTCAAGAAATTTCTCAGGAACTAAGAATTAATGCATTTACATATATAAGTATTAATACTGACAAAGCAATTTATCAACCTGATCAAGACTTAAACATTAGATTATTATTGTTTAATTCAGGGAAAAAGGCCATTGTTGATGAGTTTGTGAATTTAAATATTATAGATCCTGAGCGTGAGGTAATCTTTAAATCTCATCTAAAGACTTCTCGTTTTGGTCTAGCAAATACAACTTGGCATATTCCTGCTAATATTCGTTTAGGTAGTTATTCAATCAATGTTGAGCTAGAAAATGAGAAATATGAAAACAGGACAGCTTATCAAGAAGTAAAAATAAGTCGCTATCAACTCCCAAACTTTACAGTAAAAACTAAAACAGATCAGCCATATTATTTAGTAGGGCAAAATGCTCAAGTAACTGTAACTGCTGATTATCTTTTTGGCAAACCAGTAAAAACAGGTAAAGTCCGTGTAGTAAAGGAATCAGAGCGATATTGGAACTATGAAAAACAGAAACTAGAAATCACTGAAGATGCGGTTTTTGAAGGAAAATTAGATGATAAAGGGGAATTTCTTACTACTATAATTCTTGATGATTATAAAGATGAAATAGATTATTACTTACAGTATAAAGACATAGATTTTGTTGCTTATGTGACAGATGATTCAACTAATCGAACTGAACAAAAACGTTTTTCTGTAAGGCTTTCAAAATATCAAATACATATTTACCAAAAGAGTGGAGATTGTAATGTTAAGTTACCCATAGAAGCCTATTTATCAAGCTTTTATGCTGATGGAACACCTGCTCAATGTGATATTTCGCTTTATGAAATTGATGAAACTCAGTCAAGTAATAGAGATGAGAAACCTAAAATAACTGGAACACCTATATTAACTGTTACAACCAATAGCTATGGAGTTGCAAAAATAAGCAGTATTGAGCTTGCTCAATATTACAAAACTCATGATAAAAGCAGCTTAGTTTTTTTTGCAGAAGATAAATCAAATCGTATTGGTTTTCAAGAAGCTAGATTTTTTACTTCAGAAAAAGATATTATAAAAGTTACTACTAATAAGACTATCTATAAACCTGACGAACCAATACAAGTTGAATTATTAGCAAGTAAGCCAGATATGTTTGTTGTAGTTGATGTAATAAGTGATTCTATTGTAGTTGAATCTAGACAAATAGCTTTAAAAACAGGAAAAGCTTCATTTACTGTACCTTACAATAAAATATTTGAAAATAGAGTTACCATTGCAGCTTACTCAATATTTGATTCAGAAAGCAGATATGATTTTCCTCATGGATCATGTGATGTTATTTACCCTAAAAATAAGGACTTAAAATTAGCTATAACTTTAGATAAAGAGACTTATAAACCAGGCGATGAAGCAAAAGTTAACTTTCAAGTAAAAACATCTTTTGGGCAAGTTAGAGAAAGTGCTTTAGGTATAACTGTTATTGATAAAGCAGTTGAAGAACGGGCTCGCACAGAGGAAGAATTTGGAAAACACTCTTTTTATCAAGCCTATAATTATTTGTCTGGTGAAACGGATGCTATTGGTGAAGTTACTCTTAAAACTATTCAAGAACTGGATCTTTTAAAACCAATAACTCCAGATTTAGATCTGGTAACAGCAATGTTATTAGCAGATTATGATTATAGACCTTCTATACAACTAACCACATATTTTAAAGGGAATTACCAGGATTTATTTACTAGTGCTATTAATAGTGATGTTTTGCCAATAAAAGATACACTAAACTCAACATACTCAAGCTCTTCTATTTATCCAACCAACGAAGTTACTTTTAAGGCTCTCTTAAACTACCTTGAACCTTATTTTTATAGGTTGCGTGATCCTTGGGGTAGTCCTTATAGAGTAGTGTTTTATACTAAAAGTAATTTATCAGCTATGGATATAATCAGCGCTGGAGTAGACAAAGTTTTTGACACACCAGATGATTTTGTAGTTCTAAATATGGGTTGGCCCTACTTTAGACCTTATGGGGAAATACTTAATCTAATAGTTAATGAATATCATGCTAAAACTAAGAAATATATTCAAGATATAGAGACATTAAGAGCTGAGTTTTTGAAAAAAGGAATAGATATTGATAAGTTACAAGATCCTTATGGCAATCCTTATAGCTTTGAGTTTGGTGCAGAAAAAAGAGATTTTGTAATTAAAGTAATAAGCAAAGGCTCACCAGAGGGTTATCAATTTTATGTTTGGACTACAAACATTAATTATTTTACTGAGCTTCAAGACCATATCCAGAAAGCACTTGACCGGAATTTAGAAGAAAACAACCAATTTCCTAAAAATGAAACTGAATTTTTAGAACTATTAAAAAAGGCCAATATAGGCTTTTCTCAAGCAGGTATAATTCCTTCTATCATTCAAGATATGTATGGAAATATTTATGACGTAAAATTTAGCACTAAGACTGTATATAATGAAAAATCTGAAGTTATTACTTACAACAAATTAGGAGAACAGAGCAAAGAAAAAATAGAGGTATTATCTATAAAGGCAGAAACCACAAATATATCAATAGTTAGCCGAGGAATAGACCATCTTTCAGGAACTTATGATGATTTTGAAATGGCTAAGTTTTCTCATACTATATCTTTCCCAATTGTTGAAAATAAAGAAGATTTGTCTAAATTTAGTGTTATTTCTGCTACTTCTACCACTTCAACAAAGATAATAGGTTTAGTTACAGATAAAACAGGTGCAGTAATTGCAGGGGCATTAGTTAAAGCTCTCAATAAGTCAAACTTATTTTCTTATACTGTTACTTCTAATGGAAATGGTGAATTTGTATTTGACAATATCTTAGAAGGAGTTTATGAAATAAAAGTTTCTGCTGATGGATTTTTAGTGACAGTGGTAGATGGAGTAGTAGTAAAAGCTTCATTAGCTGCTACAGTAAATATATCTATGCAAGTAGGAGCAGCCTCAGAAATTGTTGAGGTTGCAGCTTCTTCCAATGTTGTGGAAACTTCTGTTAGTACAGAAATAGCAAGAAAAACAGAGTCATTACCAATAATTCCTAAAGATTTCTTAAATTCCAATATTCCTGCTCAGCAATTTTCTACACCTCGATTAAGAGAATATTTTCCAGAAACACTATTTTGGCAACCAGAGTTAGAAACTACTCCAGATGGTCAAGCAAAAGTTAAATTCAAATTAGCTGACAATATTACTACTTGGAAAATGTCTGTTATTGGCTCAACTGTTGATGGTGAGATGGGTATAGCTGAAAAAGAATTTTTAGCTTTTCAACCATTTTTTGTTGATATTGATCCTCCAACTAGTTTAACAGAAGGAGACATAATTTCTTTGCCTATAATTTTACGTAATTACTTAAACCATACTCAATCTGTAATAATGGAAATTGCTAATCAAGATTGGTTTAGTTCTAGATCTCCATTAAAGAAAAATTTTGAGATAATGGCAGGAGATTTTGTTCGAGAGGTCTTTAATTTTCGTGCTGAACATCCAGTAAAAAAAGCTGACCAAGTTGTTACTGTGTTAGGTAATGAGGCTAGTGATGCAATTCGTAGAACTATAGATGTTTTTCCTGATGGACAAGAATTTGTTGATACCTTTGGCAAAGTTCTGGATAACTCTACAACTTTTGAAATAGATGTTCCTTCAAATGTGCTTAAAAGTGGTCGGGCTTTGGAGTTAAAACTTTATACAAATTTATTGGCTCATTTATTAGAAAGCGTTGAAGCTATTTTGATGCGTCCTTATGGATGTGGAGAACAAACTATTTCTAGTGCTTATCCAAGCATATTATTATTAAAATATCTAAAAGAGAACAATAAATCTATGCCACTAATGGAGACAAGAGCTAAACGTTATTTACAAATAGGGTATGATAGATTGTTAGGATATCAAAATACAGTAGGAGCATTTACTTATTGGGGGCGTGATAGTGAGTCAGATATTGCCTTAACTGCTTATGCAATAAGGTTTTTAAATGATGCTAGAGTCTTAATAGATGTTAATCCAGAGCAAATAACAGTTGCTCTTAATTGGTTGTTAGTTCAACAAAATTTTGATGGTGGTTGGACTCCAAAATACTACTATGATGAAGATAAAGAGCGTAAAGCTTTGCTAACAGCTAATGTTATGTTGACATTGGCTAAATCTAATATTGAAAACAATGAAGAGATAAACAATAGTATAAAAAAAGCCCTAGAATATCTTAATAACTATTGTGAGAAGAATAGCCAAACAAACCCTTATATTTTAGCTTGTTTAGCTCAAGTAAATAATAAATTAGGTGAGAAAGAAAAATTTGCTCAAATAGTAAACAAATTAAGAAAAATAGCACATAAAGAAAAGCTTGGAATTTCTTGGTCAATAAATACTAATACTCCATTTTATAGCTGGGGTTTACCTGAGAAAATAGAAACAACATCATTAGTAATTCAAGCTTTATCACAACAGGAAAGAACTTCTTTAAGCTCAGATGATTTGACTAATCAAGGGTTATTATTTTTGCTAAGTAGCAAAGACCGCTATGGTATATGGTATTCAACACAATCTACGATAAATGTTTTGGATACTCTTTTAGCAATAGTGTCTAAGGAACAACTTAGTAAAAAAGTAGTTAACAAAAAAATGGAAGTTTATGTAAATGACAATTTAGTCAAAACACTGGAGTTACCTCCAATGAATGAGCCTGTTGCGCCAATGTCTGTGGACTTAAGCCAATTTGTTACTAGTGAAAATACTAAGATTGAAATAAGAAATGCTCAAGGTAGTGTTCAAGTAATTAATACTTATTATATGCCTTGGTTAGAAAAGTTTGGTCAAATAAATACTCAAGTGCCTATGGATTCAGGCAGTGCAGCAAAAGAATTAGAACTATCTGTAAGTTTTGATAAAATTCAAGCAAGAGTGGGAGAGGATATCACTTGTTTTGTAAAAGCTGCTCGAATTGGTAAAAATGGCTATGGAATGCTCTTAGCTGAAATAGGGTTACCTCCAGGTGCTGATGTAGATAGGGCTTCACTAGAAAAAGCAATGGTAGAATCTGACTGGACATTTAACCGCTATGATATTTTGCCTGATAGAGTTGTTGTTTATCTCTGGCCTTGGAAAAAAGCCATTAATTTTAGCTTTAAGTTCCATCAAAGGTTTGGAATAGAAGCTTTAACTACTAGATCTATTATGTATGATTACTATAACCCAGAAGCTAAGATAGTGCTTGCTCCTATCAAATTTAGTGTTCAGGAGCAAGCAAAGTAGCAGTGGTTAGATTATTGAGCAGCTTTTTTCTTAAAACTGCGAGCTAGCTTTTTAAATTCAACTAAGGCTACATCCTTAGTTTTGGTTCCTACTATTCCTTGAATTATGTAGTAGTTTTTGCCTTCAAAAAGCATCACTTGATAAATTGCAACAGGAGTATTAGTGGCAGAATCTTCACCACTTGCAACTAGTTCATAGCCATTTAAATTATCTATTGTAAGTGCTTCACCTGATTGAATCATAATATTTTTATTTTCAACAGATTCTTTAATACGAGCTTCAGAAACAGCTTTTGCATCTATTTGAGCATTATCTGGTGAGTCAGATACAACTTTTCCAATAATCAAAATAGGTTCTTCTACTGCAACAGGGAATTTTCCACCTTTGGTATAAAGCAAGTTAGATTGGACTCTTTTAGTAAACTTTAGGGAATCACCTTCACTAATGCCAAAATCCAAGTCTGCAAAAGGATCAACCGACTTTTTGCGATCCCATTTAGCACTGAGCAAAGAGTTTTTCATTGGGCTTAGAAGATCTTTTTCTTGTTCCACTAAAAATGATGCAATGATAAATATTGTTTCTTGGTCATCTCCAAACAAAACACCTAATTTATCATAATTTTGACCATAAGCTTCTTGTGTGAACTTAATTAACAACCCATTGTAACCATCAATTGTAACTTTTTCTGTTGTTTGAAGAAGCATCCCACGAGACTTTAAGTTTTCTACTGTAAAACTAGCTGAAACTTCTTTGTAAGGACCTGGCAATTCTGTCACAACTAAAGTTGCCCCAGTAGAATTTTGTTGAAATCCTGGAAAATTAGTAGCTTCCACAAATCCTTCTGGTTTGGCTAAATTGATTTTAGTTCCTCGTACAGCAACTAGTTCAGCTTTAGGAGCATTATCTTGATTAAGTGTGAGGATAGTTTTATATGTAGTTGGTTTTGCTGTAGTTAATAGACTTACTGAAAAAAGCAGGGCAATAGATAATACTATATACTTCATTTGTTACTCCTAGAAATATTAACCTAATAGTTTATTATGTAGATCATAAACAGACTTTTTATTTTCCATAAAGGTTTCTATTTGTTCTGGAGATTCAAATTCTTTTCTCAATGTTTCAATAACATCAACAGCTTTAGATACATAATCACCAGCCTGGAAAATGTTACCTTCATGGTTATAATACTCTGCTAGTCCAAAATAGGCTCGCCATTTGCAGTCAAGATGAGGAACGTTTTGGGCTAGCTCTAAAGCTGTTTGATAAGTTTTTAGGGAGTTATCCCATTGTTGATTCTTTTGTTCTATTGCTCCTAGAAAACAAAGTGTTTCACAATAGTTTAACTTTTCTCCCCAGTGAGCCAAGCTTTCACAAGTACTGCGTAAATGTTCTATGGACTCTTCGGAAGGGTTTATTAAGGCGTTAAGTAGGGCTAGAGAAGGTGCTACAATAACTTGTCCAGTTAATTCTCGATTTTCTTGCATAATTGTCATACTATTTGATAACAGTTCTTGTGCAAGTTCTAAATCAGGTTCAATGCTATAAATTTGATGGCGACCAGCAATAAAATGCAAATATCCTTCGTAATTTGCCCAACCATAAGTTCGAGAAAGCTTTAATCCATGTTGATAATGAGCATGTAGTTGTAAACTATTGCCTTCATATTCTGCAATCCAAGCCAGAAAGATTAGTACTAAACATTCACGATAAGGATCAGCCGCTTCTTGGGCTATTTGGCGAGCACGATTTAAACTTGCATGTGCTAATTTCCAATTCCCACAAAAATGTTGCAAAAAGCCTATTGAACATAAAGATGCAGCACGCAATAGCTGATCATTGGCTTGCTTAGACATTTTGTAGAGATTTTCAAATAAAGTAATAGCTATTTCTAGTTTGGAAATATGTGAGTGACAACCAGCGATATTATAGATTAGCTTACGTATAATTTCTTCGTCATTAGCTGCACGTGCCAATACTAAACCAGCTGAGCCTATTTCTATTCCATGATTATAATGCCCATTGCGATTGCAAATAATTAAAAGTATTAAGTGATAGAGTGCCGATAATCCTTCACTTTCAACTTTTTGCATAAACTCGCGCATTTGCTCAAGTTCTTGCTCAACTTCACTATAGTAGTTTAACCGCAGCAATGTCTGTAGTCGTAATAGTCTAAGTTCAGCTAATTTGTTGTAAGCTTCTTTATCTAGATTTGATAGATTAGATGCAGCATCTTCAGCATAACGAGAAAACCTAATTACTTCATCTAACATTAAATGTTGCCAAGCTCTTTCCGCTACTGAATAACCATGCTGGAAAGCTCTTTCCCAAGCTCCAGCCAAATAATTATGATAAGCAAACTCTGCCCCAACTCTGAATTTCTTAGTGTTTCTTAAAGAGTTGTAGGCTGATGCAATAGTTGCATGAAGTTTTTTAGCTTTCTCTAAATCAATATTATCGTAAATTGTGCGTCTAATTAGATTATGATAAAACCTTAGTACTTTGCCTTGAGATACAGGTTCCTCCTTTAGAAGTAGTAGGTCTAAAGCAGGGGTTAAAATATTAGTTAAACTATCTGAGTTTTGGCCTGTGATGATTTCTAGTAAATCAAACCTAATGTTTTCTTCTATTGCTGAAGATAAAAATAATAGTTCTTGTAAATCATTTGAACATAAAGATAATTTTTGATCTACCATCTTGGAAAGTGTATTAGGTATGTTACTTAGGGAGAGTGTTTCCACTTTCCATACATTGTCATGTAATGAAATTCTATTAGTTTTAGTTAAAGTGTTAAGTAATTGCACTAAATGCAAAGGGTTGCCATTAGTTACTTCATGAAGTACCTCTATATCTTGTTGTTGAATTCCAACATTTTGGAAGATGTTTTCTAAAAGTAATGTAATAGTATATTGATCAAAATTTTCCAGTTCTATTTGTTGGTAGTAAAAATATCTTTCTTGGGCTTTAAGCCATTGATTAAAAGGGTGTTTAGGTGATTGAGCTTCTTCTGAGCGAACTGTGGCAACAAGATAAAAATTACGTAGTTCATTATTACGTAGGAAGTAGCCTAAGAATTCTAAGCTTAAGCTATCAGCCCATTGTAAATCTTCTAAAACAATTAATACTGGATTACCTGATGCTTTTTCTAGAGTAAGTTTCACTAAGCGATCAAAGAGAGGCCATTTTCTTTCTTCTCTTTGTTCACGTAACATTGCAGTAGATAAATTTTCGGATTTTGCTTCTTTAGATTTCCAATCTGGGACAGGTAAAAGTCCTAGCATTTCTTTCCAGACATGTAGTGGTTCAATAGAAGCAGAGATAAATTCACTGAAATTCCCAATTAGAATCTCTGCTTTTTGACTTTTAGCCCAATTTTGAAAGCTATTTACTAAAACTGTTTTACCAGTGCCAGGTTTACCAATAATAAAGATTGGTTGAGCAACATTTTCTATTGCTGAGAAAAATTCAGTTTTTAATTTGTCTAATTCAACATGCTGACCTACATATTTTTGAAAATTAGCTGTTTTTACTAAAACCATTGATAAATCATCACTAAGCGTTGGATCGACTATATCTAAAGGTTCTAGATCTAACGGAGAACTATCTATTTCAAGAGAATCTTCTATATCTAGTTTTAAGTCTGTATCTTTTGCCTCTGCTCGCTTTATTTCTGCTGCTAGATCTATTTTCATCTCTGTAGTTTTTAGTTTTCCTGTTAAATTAAGGTAAGAAGATGGATCTAGTATGTCTTGTTTATATGCTGCTTCTAGGTCTATTTCTGTAACTGGAGGCAAAGTTAAAGTGTCTCTAGTAACCAAAGATGATATAACTTGGGCAAGATCATCTACCATTGCTGAAGCTGTTTTATAACGGTCTTCAGGCTTTTTAGCCATTGCTTTTAATATAACATCATCAAACTCTATGGGTAGTCCAGGATTACGTTCTGATGGCAGTTCTGGGGTATCATTAATATGTGCCATCATTATTTGATAAGATTTTGGAGAGTTAAAAGGTACTGAGCCTGCTAACATATGATAGAGCACTACACCTAAGGTATAAATATCGGTAGCAGTAGTTACAGATTCACTAAGAGCTTGTTCTGGAGACATATAAAGAGGAGATCCAAGAACTTGTCCTTGAAGAGTAGTTAGAACAGAATCCTGAGATTCTGTATCTTCATTTGCAACTAGCCGAGCTGTACCAAAGTCTAGAACTTTTATTTGTTCATTGCCGCTAGTATCTTTGCAAATCATTAAGTTAGCAGGTTTTAGATCTCTGTGAATAATACCTAGGTTATGAGCTAAATCTAATACAGTTGCCACAGGTCGTAGAATTTCTAAAGCTCGTTGTGGGCGTAGAGGGGCATTTTCTTGTAAATATTTTTCAACTGTAACTCCGTCAACATATTCCATCACCATAAAAAGAAGTCCACCATCGGTGATGTTAAAGTCATAAACTGTTACAGCATTTGGATGAGAAAGTCTACGAGCTGCTTTAGCTTCGCGACGAAATCTTAGAAGAGCATCAGATTTTTCTGTTTTAGAGGAAGCAATTATCTTAATAGCTACTGTGTCACCAATGCCTAAGTGTTTTGCCCGAAATACTGTGCCTACACTACCTTCGCCAATTTTAGATTCAATTTTATAGGTATGATTTAGAACTTGACCAACAATGTAAGCTAATGGATCAGTCAATGAGGTATCTTCTAATGGTACACCATCAATAGGACAGAATTTAATGTCGTTAAACCACTGTTTGCCGCAGATATTGCAAGCTTTCATGCTACCTATTCAGCGTAGTCAAAAAATACGACTGTTCCTTTTATAAAACTAATGCTTAAAATTTATTTCTTAGGTTTTTAAGATAAAACCAAACTAATTCTAATTACTCTTAAAATGGTTTAGATAAAATTTATGAATTGGCTATGTTTTTGTTAGTAAAACCAATCAGCTTTTGTAACATCAATGTTTAGTTAAATCAATAAAGAAAAGCTAATATATCAAAAGTTTTTTTAACTTAGCTACAAAATTAATAAATATACAGTTAAAATAGCTATTTTGATAGTTTTATTTGTAATAAAAAAATACTATTAGTCTAAAAACAACTTAAAAACGATATGTCAAACTATAAGGTTTTCCAAGAAATTTTAGAAATTAATACTACTGGTCAAGGTTTTATTAGGATTACTGATAAAATTGCTGACATAGTAAAACGTAGTCAAATATCTAGTGGCTTATGTACTGTTTTTATCCAACATACTTCTGCTAGCTTAGTGATTCAAGAAAATGCCGATCCTTCAGTGTTAAGAGATTTAGCCAGTTGGATGTCTAGTTTAGCGCCAGAATCTCGCAATTGGGAGCATGATGCTGAAGGAGTAGATGATATGCCAGCACATGCTCGTAGTGCTTTAACAAAAACATCTGAAAATATTCCTGTTACATCTGGACGACTAGCACTTGGAACTTGGCAAGGACTTTATTTGTGGGAACATCGCCGTCGCTCACATCGCCGCCGTTTAATAGTCCATATAGCAGGTATCTGATATTTACTTAGTAAATAGTGCGTATATTAGCTAGATTAAAACAACATAATAATTTACATTTAGCTTATAGCATTACAACAATAAAAGAAATTAGTTAAATGCCTTAATTACCAGAATTTGTTTTGTTAGTTTGTTTGTCTGTATATAATCGACGGTATTGAGCACTATTACGTACTACTCCGAATACATAGAGTCTAGTTTCTGTGATTGGAATAGCTTCTACCCAGTCTTCCATATTTCTTGGTAGGCTGTTGAGCCAATTGTCAACACGACCTGGCCCACCATTATAGGCGGCAGCAGCATATTCTATTTTTCCATATTTATTGAACAATTCTGCTAAATAGGCTGTACCTAACTTAATGTTTAATTTGGGGTTATAAAGCTGATCTGCTGTTATTTTGCCTACACCTTGCTTACGTGCAACTAATTGGCCTGTAGAAGGTAGAAGTTGCATCAGTCCTAAGGCATTGGCTCGTGAATGAGCTTTGGGATCAAACACTGATTCTTGACGAATAAGCCCTGCAACTGTATAAGGATCCAGTCCATAACGTGCAGCTTCGGTTTTTATAGTTTCCCATTCAATTAATGGAAAGAAAATATCATAAACTTCTTTGGAAACTTCATCTCCTTGATAGATACTATAATCAGGATGTGCTCGTTGAAGTGCAGAAACTGCACGGAAATTTTCACCACGATCACTATAAATAGTTGCAATTGCAAAGTTTATTTTATGAGAATTAGGAGCATCTTTACGAGCAATTTCTAGTTCATTAAATGCTTGTTCATCTAAACCAATTTCATGTAATTGCTCAGCTCTTTGTAGATAAATAGTAGCTTTTTCTGTTGCTGTTTCTGGCAAAGGACTAGCAGGCTTAATGTTTTCTATTGCTTTAGCTAACAAAGAGCCTTCAGTTGGACGTTCTGGTTTAATGTTTTGCTCTTTTAATTTTGCTAGATGCTGATTGGTTAAATATCCGTAGTAATTTAGTTTGTAGCGTTTTAATAATGCCTCAAAAAGAGCCATTGCCCTAGGTAGTTGTCCTGCACGTTCAGCATTACATGCAGCCCAGAAAATTGCTGGGCCACGAGAATCAGTATTAGGAATATTAGCTAAATGTTCTACTAAGGCTTCACTTGCTTGTGAATAAGATTTCTGTAAATGTAGCTTCCAAGCAGGTTTATAAGAGGCTTTATCAGCTTCTTTACTGTCAGGATAGTTTTTAATTAACTGACTGCGATAACGAGAGGCTTGAGCTTCATTAGTGTTTTCATAATAGTCAACTAATGCCCCTAAAAGTTCTGCTGCACGGCTAACAGAAGGTTTTGAAGCTAAAACTTGATTAGCTACATCTACAAATTGCCCCATCTGCTTTTGCTTAAGGTAACTTACTGCTAAATAATATCGAGCATCTTGGTATAAGTCTTTTTCATTGCTAGAAACATTTTGCAAAGGGGAAATAGCATCACGAAAACGGTTTAATTTATACAAACTAATACCTAGGCGAAGTTCATTGGTTGAATCAATTCCAGCATTAGGAAAAGAGGTTTTTAATTTAGTATAAGTTTCAACAGCAAGTGGATAAAAACCTACTTCATAAAGCTTGTTAGCACGGGTTTGTAATAAATCATAATTTTGTTTATCTGGATCTGATAATCTGTAGCCTAAATCTGCCAAACGTTTTTCAGCTAAATCACTTTCAGTACTTTGAGGTGCTTCATAATAAAGCTTTTTATAAGTATCAATTGCTAAGTCTTGTTGATCTAATTTTTCATAGCTTTGGGCAGTTAATAAAAGTGCTCCTGGTACTTTACTATCAGCTAATTTACTTAGTTGTTTAATTGTACCTTTAGGGTCATTTAACTGGTTTAAGGTCAAGTCTCCTGCTGCAATTTCGCCATCACGAGCAAAGAGGGAATTAGGGTATTTCTCAGCTATTTGTGAGAAAGCGATTTTAGCTTTGTTATGTTCGCCAATTTCACGGTAAGAACGACCTTGGTAATAAAGTGCATAGTCACCAAGTATAGAACCTTTTTTAATAAATTGTTCATCAAAAAGTTGAGCACTTGTGGCAAAGTCATTGTTGCTATAATGCAAATAGGCCCGTAAGAACCTAGCAAGCGCACTGGTACGGGTGTTAGGGTATTTTTGTTCTAGAGCTAATAAATCTTGATCAGTAGGCTTACCATTAGTAGTTTCTATTAACTTATGTAATTGTTGATCATTTCCTACTATTCTTTTACGATCAGCTTCAGCTGGAGAAGAAGCACTATATTTTAGTATAACTGCAGAAAACATTACTAAAATAATTGAAGGCAGTAAAATAGAATAGTAAAGCTTAGGGTTACGGGTATAAGAAAATAACTTTTGCATAATAAACCTTTTGCCAGCTTTTAATTGAAGTTTAATAGTTAATTTTGGCTTAAATCTAGCCCAATAAGCAATCAATTTGTGGTTTCTTTTATCTTAGATGATGAAATTTTGATTGGTGTTACAAAATAATATACTTTATATCTAAGTAATTATCTTGATTCTAATAAGTTAACCCGCGAAGGATACGAAAAGCACGAAGAAAAGCCTCTTAAACTTCGTGGTTTTTGTAAACTTCGTGGGTCATTGAATGCCCAAACAATAAAGCTGTTAAGAAAACTTTTCTAGCGTGCATGCTACATTTCTGATTGTGGATTGCCACAGTAATGGAAAATAAAGCTACTTTGACAAGGTATAATTACTCTTTTTTACCTGATGAATAGTTCGTTAAAGTTGAAAAATATTTATACACTTTTTCGCGAATACGCTCTTGCCATTTTGTTTTCGGTAAATCTTTTTCATATGAGCTAAGAATTTGCTTAAGTGTCTCACCATTAGTTTGGCGAGCTTTAAAATAAAGCAATGAGAAAGCAATAGAAATCACAGGATTAAATAAAATACTAATAAAGTTTGACAGCAAATCTCTTAATGCAGAGCTCAAACCATCATTTTTTGAATTATGAATAAGCAGTTGTTCTTTGCCTAGTAAAATTCCTAATATAACTGTGCTAGTAGCAAATATGATTATTTGTATTATTATATAGAAAATAATAGTTTTGTTTACAATAGGACGAATTTTAGCTACAAGTTCGCGAGAACGTATAAAAACTTTACGTCCTGATATCTCTTCCATTATAACTATTGCAGGATAAAGAGAATTATTAATAAATGCTCTTATACCAGGGTAAGCTATAATAAGAGAAAAACTTACTAGTATAAAAACACAAAGCTTGTTTATCCAATGAGTAACAGGAACCTTATAACCTAAATCAATAATATCATTAACATCAACTTCAATTTGAGCTTGTTCAAGACCAATACCAAATACTTTAAAAAATACTATAAGTCCTCCCCAAGGTAGGAGAATGCTTGTAAAAATTAATGAAACAATAGGAATGATTCTAAGGTAGTATTGAAATGAAGTTGTAAAAAATGGGCGTAATACACTTTTTAATTTATAAAAAGAACTTTTTATATTTATGGCTCTGAGTGGTGAAATAATTAGCTGTGCTACAATTGGTACAAAAAAACTAGAGTTAAGAATTACAGAAATCCAAT
The DNA here is from genome assembly GCA_039812885.1 of Blastocatellia bacterium. Classification (GTDB taxonomy): domain Bacteria; phylum Acidobacteriota; class Blastocatellia; order Chloracidobacteriales; family JADJPF01; genus JADJPF01. Next base: position 436,686 of record JBDIBI010000002.1, on the reverse strand, counting down.
TCCCTAAAAGCCATAGTAATGAATACCAGTTATCAATAATTTCAAAAATATATGTTGGAAAAATATTAAATCTGTTTTCTATTGCACTAACAAAGTCCAATAGATTAATAAAAACTGCTGGTAAATGTGCAATTAATGAAAGGCGAAAAAAAATAGGGAAATGTTCACTATATAAAGAAAAAGCCTTACGCAATAACTCACTTGTCCCTTCTGATCTTGAATGCAATGCTGTAGCAAATGCTGCTGCGCTTTGGATTCTATCTTCTGGTTTTTTAGCTAAAGCAGATATTATTAGGCTTTCTATTTGAGAAGGTATTTTAGGTCGTTTTTCTTTTAGAGAAGGTACTGGGTTGTTACAATGGGCTATCATTAACTCACCAAATGATCCAGTAAAAGGTGTAGTTCCTGCAATCATTTGATAGGTTATTATGCCAAGACTATATATGTCAGAACGAGCATCTAGTTTTTTGCCAGAGCATTGTTCTGGCGACATATAAAGAGGTGTACCAAGAATTGCTCCTACTTGTGTTAGTTCACCCTGTTTATCCGGTTGTTTAGTTTTTTCTGGAGTTTGTAAAATGGTTTTTACTTCTTGTACTTGTGTAAGTTGAGTATGTTCTTGATTAGTATTTTGAGCTAGAGTAACAACAGATACTTCAGTAGCATTTTGGGCTACAAGTGAAGAAGAAATAATAGGGGGTTCGTTAATAGGTATAAAATTTTGATCAGAACCTTTAGTAGCCTCAGTAAGTTTTGCTAAGCCAAAATCAAGAACTTTAACTCTGTAACCACCAAGTTCATTAGGCTCTAACCAAATATTATCAGGCTTTAAGTCACGATGAATAATGCCTTGTTTGTGAGCACTTTCTACGGCAAAGCAAACTTGTTCAATGATATCAACTATCCAAGAAAGAGGTAGGTTTTTTTCTTCTTTTAGAATATCTCCAAGGGTACATCCTTGTAGATATTCCATTACTAAATAACCTACTTGCCCAAAGGGAGTTTGTGCAAATCCAAAATCAGTTACATTTACAATATTGGGATGGTGTAGTAGGCCAGCAGCACGGGCTTCACGCTTAAAGCGTTCAATAAATTCTTTATTAGTCATAAATTTAGGGTTGATAACTTTTAGTGCAACAGGTCGCCCAGTTCCTTTATGAGTAGCAAGATAAACTGCTCCCATGCCTCCTTCACCAAGTTTTTTATCAACCCTATATTTTTCATCTAATTGCAGACCAATTAAAGAGTTTTCCATTTTCTTTTAACTTTGGCACTAGTTGGTTATATTTTCTTCTAGAATTTCTAGCAAAATTCTAATTTTGTTCCTTTTTATATCTTTGAGTAAAAATAGCTGCCACAATTAAACTCCAAGATATTGCACCAAATAATGATCTAACTATTCCCAATGCAGAAAAGTAAAAACTCATACTGGAAGCAGATACCCCATTTTGGCTTAAAAAGTGAGGTAATACCATTGTAATGGATGAAAAAAGAAACGTTTCTAAAATTAGCGTTACAAAGCCAATTAAAGCAAACATTGATGCTTTTGGATAATGTGACCAATTTTTCAAAGCCAAAACAATTCCAACTAGCCATATAATTAATAATGGAGACTGTACTAATATATACATAGTTGTTGTTACTAAAATGCTAGTTTGGGAGTCCATATATTTTCCTTAGTGAGTTATATTTATTTAGTTACTACCAGGAGTAGGAATAAATTGTCTGACCCAATCGCCAAAAGCTTGTGGATTACGGCTTTGAATCAAAATTCTGCCTGGCCCATGGAATCTACAAATTAACCCTTCACCAGACTTAAACGAAGATAACCAGCCAGAAGAAGCTTTTTCAATACGGTAATTGGTAGTATCAGGCCAAGCAACTAAATGGGAATTATCTATAATGTACTCACTGCCTGGAGGAATATCTATTGGGTGAATAGCTCCAAAAGAACTAACAAATAACAGACCTCGACCTGTAGCTTTGATTACAAAAAAACCTTCTCCAGAAAATAACCCTTTAGTTAGGTTTTGTGTTTGAGTTGAAATACTAATATCACCAATAGCAGAAAAGAAGCCATCTTTTTGTAAAGTATAAGAATAAGAACCATTTAACTCAATTGGATAGATTTCTCCTGGAGTTGCTGGTGCTAAATACACTTCTCCTGGCCCTCTATTGGCAGTTAAGGTTTGAAAAAAGAATTTCTCACCAGCTAGCATTCTTCCAAGTCCTTTAAGTATTCCACCTTCAGCTTTACCATCTACATCAATTGTTGGACTCATTGCTACCATTGCACCAGATTCAGCTTTTATTGATTCTCCATGTTCAAGATAGACCTTTAGCATTGCTGATGAGCCAGGGTATAACATTTCATATCTCATAAATTTAGCTCCAAGTATTTGAGGATATATTACGTGATAAGTATAACGATTTTATTTCTTAGGGGTTTCTTTTTCTAGCAATTTGGCTTCTTGCCAATAACTTTCCATTTCTTCTAAGGTACTTTCGCTAGGTGTTTTACCTTTATTAGCTAAAGAAGTTTCAATATGAGCAAAACGGCGTCGGAACTTACGATTAGCACTTTTCAAGGCACTTTCAGGATCAACATTTAGAAGCCGTGCAATATTGACTACCATAAAAAGTAGGTCTCCAACTTCTTCAGCAATGGCTTTTTCATTATTTTCTTTGCCTATTTCTGCTTTTAATTCGGAAATTTCTTCTGAAAATTTCTCAAAACAGTCATTAACACTAGGCCAATCAAAATGTACTCTTGCAGCACGGGTTGTTAGCTGAAAAGCTTCTAAAAGCCCAGGCATTGCAGTAGAAACATTATCTAACATAGAAGATTTTTTTTCTCCTGCGGCAGCTTTTTCTGCTGCCTTGATTGCTTCCCAGTTTTTTAAAACTTGAGCTGAATCTTCTGCTTTTTCATCTCCAAAAACATGAGGATGACGACGAATCATTTTGTCATGAACTTTTTCTATTACATCTGCAATGGTAAAACGATTGGTTTCACTAGCAATATCAGAATGAAAAATTACTTGAAGTAGTAAATCACCTAATTCAGAACTTAATTCTTGATCATCTCCTTCTTCGATTGCTTCCACGACTTCATAAGCTTCTTCTAATAGCATAGGTTTTAGTGTTTGATGTGTTTGTTCTCGATCCCAAGGACAACCACCAGGGCTACGAAGCTTATGGATAACGGCTGCAAGTTGTTCAAATGTTGGTTGGCTCAATTCTAACTCCTTTAAATTTTATAAAAATAAAGTGCTAGCAGAAAGCTTTACAAAGTTTTTTGCTAGCACTTTATTTTAATCTAAAACAAAGATTTGACTATTATTTTTGGGCGAAACGACGAGCATATTTGCCAATTATTGGCATTTCCCACATTTCATTTCTATAAGCTTTGTACATTCCGACAAAATGCAAAACAAAAAAAGTTATCATAAGTAGGAAAAATAATCCCAGCATCCCAAAAACAACAATTGGAATAAGTGCTTCTCCACCACCTCTAGCTAAAGCTGCTGTTAAAATGATGACAATTGGCCAGGCTATTCCAAGTAAAATACCCAAAATTGTTCCTGAAGCTGAAAGCAGTAATGATTGAATTGCATGAAAGCGTACAAAGATATTGTTCTTAGGTTCTGTTACAAGAAAAATAATTGAAGCAATCAGGCTAATAGCAAAAAAAGGCATATAACAAAACATCCCTGCTACATTAAAATCTAGAGATAATGTCTGTGTTTTTGTTGTTGGCGCATTTCCATATTGTGGATATTGTGTTTTAACATAACCTTGTTGTTGGTAGGGATTTGAAGGTTGTTGATAATTAGGTTGTTGATAATTAGGCTGTTGATAATTAGGCTGTTGATAATCTTGTTGATAAGGTTGTTGATAGTTGGGTTGCTGATAATTGGGTTGTTGATAGTTGGGTTGTTGATAATTGGGTTGTTGGTAATTAGGTTGTTGGTTAGGTTGTTGATAGGGATTATTAGAATCATTGGACATGATAGTTACCTCTTATAAGAGTTTATAAAATTTTACTAACAGCTTAACTTATTCTAAATCAGTAAGGTACAAGGTTTGTCAAGGTTTGATTAAATAAAAAACTTTTTCAATATCTTTTGCTTACTTTTTTCATTATATATCGAAAAAGTTTTTTGTGGGAGAGTTATTGTTTTCTACTTATTTCTATGTCACACTTAGTAAGAAATTATTACCTATTTTGAGAAAAATCCATGAAAAAACTTAATAAAGAAGTTTTAACTAGAAATATATCTGGTATAAACTTGCATGGAAATACCTTGGGTGAAGAACTAAACTCAGATGCAAATGTACTAGTTTTTCTACGGCATTTTGGATGACCATTATGCCGAGAAACTGTTAGAGACCTTCGTTCCATTGTTGAGAAAAATAGTAAGTATCCAGCTTTATTATTTTTTTGCCAAGGCACAGTAAAACAAGGAAAAGAGTTCTTTGATGGTTTTTGGCCAGAGGCTAGGGCAGTCTCAGATACAGAGAGGTTTTTCTATCAAGCTTTTGGTTTAGGACAAGCTTCTGTTTTGCAAATGTTTGGCCCAACTCCTTTTGTACGTGGTGTTCAAGCCGTATTAAAAGGTAATATGGGTGGAAAATTTGTTGGGGATATTTGGATGATGCCAGGAGTTTTTGTTGTGAAAAATAAATCCATTATTTGGCAACATGATTTTCAACATGTTGGAGATCATCCAGATTTTGCTAATATTCCTGAACAAATAAAAAATCTCTAGTAAAATTTCTAGCGTAATAACAGATTAATTACTTAGATTGTAACATTTAGGTTGTAGCTAAATTAGGTAAAATAGCTATTTTGGACTGGTACTTTACCAGATTAAGGGCTAGGTTATGAAAAAATACTGGATTCTTGCCATTGTTATTATTTTTAGCCTTACATTTTCTTCTTTGGGACAGAAAAATAAAATAGTAAATACTTTAGTTGTTTCTGCTGATAGTACAGCTAAGATTTCAAGTTTAGAGACAAAGACTTTTGACTTTGAAACAATAACCCTAAACTCATCTGCTAAAGAATTACATCGTAGTCATGGAATAGCTAGCTACTATTCAGAAGATCTTGGAGATTCAGTTAAGCTAGATATGGTTAAAATCCCTGCAGGATCATTCTTAATGGGTTCACCTAATAAAGAGCATGGGCGTAACAAAAATGAAGGACCACAACATAAAGTAGCAGTTCCAGAATTTTATATTGGCAAGTTTGAAATAACACAGGCTCAATGGAACACTATTATGAGTGAGAACCCTTCTCGTTATAAAGGTGATGATTTGCCTGTAGATAGTGTTACTTGGAATGATGCCATAAAATTTTGCCACCGATTATCAAAAATCACAGGTCGAGAATATCGTTTGCCAACAGAAGCAGAGTGGGAATATGCTTGTCGTGCAGGTACTACAACTCCATTTGCTTTTGGAGAAACCATTTTATCAAACATTGTCAACTATGATGGAACTCCTTATCCATTAAAGTTAGGTATTTTAGGCTCTTATCGTGGTAAAACCTTACCTGTAGGGAGTTTAGGCTTTGCAAACAATTTTGGACTTTATGACATGCATGGCAATGTTTGGGAATGGTGCCAAGATATTTATCATGATAACTATCACTCTGCTCCAACAAATGGACAATCTTGGGATACTGGAACTGACCTTCAACGTCATGTAGTGAAGGGTGGAACCTTCTTCCTAAGTGCTTATCTTAGTCGCTCAGCTTTTCGTAGTGGTTATGATGCTCAAGAATATTTGGATTGCTTTGGTTTTAGAGTTGTTTGTAATCCCAATAAATAATTAAAGCTTTTAACCTGGGTTTGAGGATTTGATAAAAGCAAAATTTAACCTCAGGTTTAAGCATAATCCTACTAAATAATAAACTAATAAAAATCTTCATCCTCATAGCCTGAATAACGATTGCGATGACAGTTTTCACAAGTTGCATACTGATAAAGCGGACTTAAGGCTTTACCACAATGCCGACAGAGCTTTCTTAAACCTTTCTTACGAAGACTTCGCTCAATAAACTGATTTAATATTTCTCGCTGTTCATCACAACCTATAAGGTCAGGAAAATTTGCTGGAAATCTATAAGATAACCAAGAATAACAAGTGAGTATTTTAGTAAGTCGTTCTGCTTCTTCTAAATCATTTTGATTTTGGGCTACACTATTGTTATGTGTAAACTGTCTAGGTAAGTTACTTAGGCTATTTGTCTTGTTATGATTATAGCCATTAAGCCAAGTTTGCCAATGTTTAACAATAATTGCATCTCGAATATCAATAGGAGCACAAGAAAAAATTAAACGATCTTCTAAAGGTAAAGAAAAATAAACATCAGTCTTTTCAGCCAAACTAATAACAGCTTCCATTCTAGCAGAACAAAGCAAAGTAGACTTAATTAGCATTTTCTCTCGGAAAAATTTTAATATTTTTGACAAAGCATTAGTTTCTATAACTTTACCAATTTCTGCTACTAAACTAATTCCAGGCATTACCTGACAAGGTGCTGTTAAATTTGGAATTGGGAGTTTTAAGCTTTGCTCAATGGTTTTTAAGCTACGTTGGTTAAAAGCTCCAATAAAGGCTTTTTCAAATAAACCATAACGCCCAGCACGGCCAGCAATTTGGCGAATTTCTTCGCTATTTAGCTCTCTTGTTTCTTGTCCATCCCATTTTTCTGTAGTCCAGAAAAGTAGGGTTTTAATAGGTAAGTTTAATCCCATTCCTATTGCATCTGTAGCTACAACAATTTCTGATTCACCATTGCGAAAGCGAAGTGCTTCTTCACGACGTACTTGAGGAGATAAGTTTCCATAAATTACTGATACTGTTTTACCTAATACTTCTAGCTGAGCTTTAAGCCCTAAAACATCTCGACGAGAAAAAGCAATTATAGCTGTAGCTGGTTCTAACTCAGTTAATTTTGCTGGTTTGGATAATACTTCCATTTCAGTAAAACGCTTACATTCAATGATTTCCAATGGCTCATTTAAATACTCAGCTATATGCTGGATCATCTTTATACAACTTGGCGCACCTGTCATTACTACATGTTTGGCTGGAACACCAAAAATTGCTGTAGTCCAAGCCCAACCTCGATCTTTGTCAAAAAGCATTTGAGCCTCATCTATTACAGCTACTTCTATTGGCTCCAAGGTGTCTAACATTTCAATGGTTGCTGCTATATGACTAGCGTTTTCTCTTAAGTCTCTTTCCTCGCCTGTTAGGAAACTAGTTAAGCATCCGCGTTGAAGTAAGGCTTCTTGGCCTTCTAAGGCTAGAAGTCTTAAGGGAGCTAAATAACAGCCTGTTTGGGCTTGTGCCAGTAGATTAAGTGCTTGAAAGGTTTTTCCGCTATTAGTAGGGCCTACTAACAAAGTAAAACGCCTAAACATATTTCTAGCTAATTGAAAATGTTCTGCATAACTGCCAATACGCGTAATTCTTTCAGCTTCTTTTGCTTGTAGTAGAATTTTTGCTTGTTGATAACAACGTTGTTTTATTTCATTTACTTGCTCTAAAACTTTGCTTATTGAAACAGCTTTTCTATTACTATTAATTTTGTGAAACAAATTTCCTAAATTTGAAAGTAAAGTGTTTTGTTTATAATAAGGCTTTATCTCTTCAAAATCCGGTTCATCTATCTCTATATTATTCAATAAGCTTAGCTCTTGATTTATTAAATCTAAACAATTAGTTTTAACTAGTGAAACAACCTCTTCAGCATATTCTAGAGGAGTATCTTGATAAAAAGGAATATTAGCTCTATATACTTTAGGTAATTCTAAGGGAAATTTAATTGATAGCGGTTGACCAGCAACCATTATTTTTCTAGAAACTTTAAAAGCTTTTACAGTTAAAGTATTTTTACTAAATTCTGTTACTAACCCATAGTCTGTTAACTGTTTTTCTACAGCAGTTTTCCATTTATGTTTTAATTCACTTGAAATGCCATTTAGATAGTTATCTATTTTTTTGTTGTGAAAATTAATGTTGAGATTAATGCCTAACAATTTAGATAAACTAGTTATTTCTTGTTGTTGTTGAATAATTTGAGCCGAACTTTCTTTTATCCAATCTTGGGTTTTTTCCTTTATCCAATCTGCTACTAAATCAAACCTTCTCTCTAAAATAATAGGTTTTATACTATCAGGAATTACTAAAGAAAAAGTAAGCATTGAAGAATAAGCAGTTTCAATAATTTCTTGGCTATTGATACTAACTTGATAACTATAGGTTTGTTGCTTAAAAATAACTCCTGTTAAATTGGCAACTGCTAATGAAGCAAACTGTTCAAAAATAGATACTTCAACTGCTCTAGGTAAATCTGTAAGAGTAGTATCTTGTAGTTGTTTATAAAGAATATTTAAGTCTATTCCTGAAAGATCAGAGTATTGATTTAAGAGTTGTTGAATTTTGGCTAGTTTCTTTTCTCCTAATTGTATTTCTTTTTGAGTTTTAGCTATTTGCCATTCAGAAACTTGAGAAAGAATAATGGTTAAATCCTTAGGTAATATCCATAGTCCTGGTATAGGAGCTGTTTTTGGAGCTTCACGTAAGCAAATATAGCCTAATTGCCAAGCTTGATCTGAGCTAATTTTAGGTTTTTGGGTTTCTTGAGCAATATTGGAAAGGGTTTTAGTATATTGAGTAACTTTAAGTTTTTTTTTCCAAGGCTCAATTATTGGACGAAGGACTTTAATAGCTTGTTTTCTTTGCTCCAATTCTTCATTGGAAAAAGGGGGTTGTTGTTGTAATAAATTAATGGCTTCTTGGGCAATTCTTAAAAGATCATTATTAGTGAGCAACATCAGCAATACCTTTAATAACTAACACGTTAGAAATATTTAAATTATCCTTATAGCCTTACCAACCCTAAAAGATATCCTACTACTGGATTTTATAGAAATCAACTTAGTTGTTTAATCAACTCTACTAGTGTTTGATGTAGTAAACGCTATAAAAAGTAGCAAGGTTTAAAAATTTTCTGATGTTGTTCACAAATAAAAGAAATTATTGTAGTAACGTAATTAGTTTATTCTAATCCTAACCAATCTCTAGGCTGAAAACAGGCAGTAGCTTCAGCTTCTCGGCTTCCTGGCTCAGGTTTGTAATCATAATCCCAACCAGCTAAGTTAGGTAGAGACATTAAGATAGACTCTATACGGCCTTTAGTTTCTAGGCCAAAGACAGTTCCACGATCATAGACTAGGTTAAATTCTACATAACGACCACGGCGAATTAATTGGAAATGGCGTTCTTTTTCAGTAAAAGTTTCATTACGACGTCTTTCAACAATGGGTAGATAAGCAGGTAGAAAAGCGTTGCCAGCATCTTTAACAAATGCAAAAGTTGTTTCTAAATTTTCTTTGAGGTAGTCAAAAAATATTCCACCTACACCTCTCATTTCATCACGATGGCGAATAGTGAAATATTCATCACACCATTTTTTATATTTAGGATAATAGCTAGAATCATGTTTATCACAAGCTTGTTTAAGTGTTTGGTGAAAATGAACTATATCTTCATGATATGGGTAAAAAGGCGTAAGGTCTGCTCCTCCTCCAAACCAAGCAGTATCACCTTTTTCTAAGTAACGAAAGTTTGCATGAGTAGTTGGAATCATTGGATTATGAGGATGTAACACAAGAGATGTGCCAGTAGCAAAAAACTTAGAGTCTCCTTCTACACCTAACCTTTTGCTTAAGCTTTCAGGCATTTCACCATAAACAGTGGAAAAATTTACTCCTGCTTTTTCAAATATTGCTCCATTTGTCATTACACGAGTTCTACCACCACCACCGCCATCACGTTCCCACATATCTTGGTGGAATTTAGCTTTTCCATCACATTCTTCTAAACCTTTACAAATACTGTCTTGTAATTCAGCAAAGAACTCTGCTGCACGATCTTTTAAAGATTTCATTACTTGCTCCTAAATGCATTTATAGAAAAATTAACCAGGTAAGTATAGTCTAAATATTGAGCCTTCGCCTAGTTTAGATGTGACATCTACATGACCACTATGGGCTCGTAGAATTCTGCGTACTGCTGCTAATCCTAAACCCGTTCCATTAGACTTTGTACTAAAGAAAGGGTTAAAAATCTTACTTAAGTGTTCTGGAGGAATACCTCGCCCATTGTCTTTTACTTCTACTATAACTTCTCTTTTAGTATCGTTTAGCTGATGTTCTTTTAGAGAGATGGTAACACGACCTTTTTTATCAATAGCCTCAATAGCGTTAAGTATTAGGTTCAATATAGCGTCTTCAATATTTCCTGCATCCATAGGAATAATCATAGGATCACTTGGAGCATCATAAACTAATTCTATGTTATGTGCAGACCCATTCATTGTTGCTGTGATTTGGTCTTGAGCTAGCATTACTGCTGTTTTAGCAACTTCTTTTAGAGACGCAGGTGTAATTTTAGTTGCTCTTAATCGAGAACGCTCTAACAAACTGTTTATTGCTGAATCTATACGCCAAACTTCTTGCCTAACATTCTGTAACACTTTACGATCAGGGTTATCTTCTGCACATCTTCCAATTAAAATATCCATAGCTCCTTGAATACCAGTTAGAGGATTGCGAATTTCATGGGCTAGTCCAGCAACAAGTTCTCCTATTAAAGAAAGTTGCTCAGCTCGTGCTAATTCTCGTTCACGTTGAATTACATCAGCAATATCACGAATTATAATAAGATAAGCTATAATTTGAGAGCCAATTTGAATTGGGGAGACTCGAATTCTTAACCGTTGCCCTGTAGTTAGATTTACAACTTCTTCTTTTTCTTCTTTAAGTTCATGGTCTAAGTGACATAACTCAGGTATTTGTCCTATATGAGAGGCAGAAAAGACCTCTGAACAGCTTCGGCCAATAATTTCTTCTAAGGTTAAACTTAATATTTTAGCAAAGACTTTATTGGCTTGAACTATTTTATGATCTGGAGTTTGTATACATACTCCATCTTCCATTGCCTCAACAAGAGTGCTTACATCTAAAGATAAGCCTGAAAAACTTATTGTAGAAGGGTTTTTTAAGTCATCTTGCTGCATTTATTTTGCCTCAACCGGGATACCTTCTAATTTTTTTAATCTATAGCGGAGCTGATCTCTGGAAATTCCTAATAATTCTGCTGCACGAGTTTGGTTGCCATTACTATATTCTATTGCTTGTTGTACTAGGGATAATTCAACTTCTTCTAGTGCTATTCCTGTACTAGGAAGTAAAAACATATGTGGGCTATTAGTATTATGCACTTGAGCTGTTTCCCCAACATGCAAATTATCTGGCATAAGACCACGAGGCAAATATTTAGTAGTAATCATATTACCATCTTCTAAAATCATAGCTCGTTCAATACAATTACGTAATTCACGAACATTACCAGGCCACTTATATGTGCGAAATAGCTTTTCTACTTCAGGACTTATACCTTGAACATGTTTTCTTAATCGCTCATTAAAGAAGTTTATATAGTATTGAGCAAGAGATAAAATATCATCAACTCGCTCTCTCAAAGGTGCTATATCTATCTGAATTACAGAAAGTCTGTAATATAGATCTAAACGGAATTTGCCTTGTTCGCTATCTGTCTTTAAGTCTCGGTTTGAAGCTGCTACAACACGAACATTGAGAGGTAAATCTTTAAGTCCTCCTACACGACGAAACATACCTTCTTCCAAAACTCTTAGTAATTTGGCTTGTAGGCTTAACTCTAACTCTCCAATTTCATCAAGAAATATTGTTCCACCTTCTGCTTGTTCAAATAATCCTTCTTTGCGGGCTTTTGCATCAGTAAAAGCTCCTTTTTCATAACCAAAGAGCTCGCTTTCTATTAAATTAGCTGGCAAAGTAGCACAATTTATTGCTACAAAAGGGGACTCTGCACGATGTGAACCATAATGAATTGCTTTAGCAATCAAATCTTTACCTGTTCCACTTTCTCCTTGTAGAAGAACAGAAGATGCTTCACTTTCAGCAACTTTACGAGCTAAAGCTAAAGTTTCACGCATTATTGGCGAGTTTCCAATAATTTGATCAAAACTGAATTGTTTAGCTCTTTCTTTTCGAACTTGAGAGACTTCTTTTCTAAGTTGATGAGTTTCTAAGCTATTTCTTAAAGTAACTTGAAGCTCACTTAAGTTAATTGGCTTACTAATAAAATCGTAAGCACCTCCACGAAGTGCAGCAATTGTATCATCTACCATTACATTGGCTGTGATCATAATTACTACTGCTTGTGGATTACGTCGCTTAATTTCTCTTAAAACATCTAAACCTGATCCATCAGGTAAATTAATATCTAAGAGAATCGCTGCAGGTTGTTCTGAATCAAAAGAACTTAAAGCTTCGCTAACGGTTTCTGCTTCTACACAATTATATCCCCAACCGCGTAAAGCTTCTCTGAGCGTCCAACGAATCATTTGCTCGTCATCTACAATAAGAATTTTTTCTTTTGCCATCATAATTACCTATCAATCTAAGGATTATTATCTAATCCAAAATAAGTAGGTTGGTTTATAACTTGGCTTAGCTAGGAGCAAATTGTGTTCCTTATTAAGCTACCTAGTTTGGATGAATAATATGGTTTTATTATCAGCAGTTATAGCATTAGAGTCAATAAGATAGGGGAATTCTTCGCAGTTGAATAAAATTGAACGTGAATTTTTTCGCAAAATGTTTTGCTGTAACTAAACTATTCTTAGCATAGTAAGAACGAACTTATAAAAAAAAATATTAGAAATAGAAGATATAAAAAACTTGAAGAAATAGTCAGTTATTTTGAAGAAGTAGGTAAGTAGTTTGTAAATATGGCCTTATAAAAAAAAATTCCACCACAGATTTACAGGGAGCAATCGCCTAATCTGTGGTGTGAAACTTAGCGCTGTTAGCTAGGTGAAAGAGTATTGGCCCCCGCCATACTCTTGGCTTTATATATAGCAATGGCCGTGCCATAGAATGGTTTTCTTTGAAATTTTTCTCTGCAAAAATCCGAAAATTGATAACTAGTTGAAAATAAACAAGGTTACGGAAAGCTGATGTTTATCTAAAAATCTCTGGATAAAAGCTTTTAGCATAATAAAAGCCTTTAATTTCAATTTGTTGAGGAAAAATCCGCTTTAAGTTGTGAAATTTTTCTCATTTATCTAAAAGCTCTTTAAAAGTACTTAAGGAAAGTTGAGTTAAGTTTTCTACAGTCAAGTCAGCAGATAAATTTTTGTGAGATGACAGTACTCCGATTGTCTTCATACCGGCTCTTTGACCAGCTTCTACACCTACAGCTGAGTCTTCTACAACAATACATTTTTCAGCTGGTAAATTTAGTCTATTTGCAGCAAGTAAAAAGATTTCTGGGTTTGGTTTACTTTCTCTAACAGATTCAGCGGATACACAAATATCAAAAAAATAACCTAAATTTAATACTGTAAGAATTGTGTCTACATCTTCTGCTGATGCTGAGGTTGCTAAAGCTTGTTGCCAACCAGTATTTTTAAGACTATTTAATAAGTCATTTGCACCTGGATAAAGTACTATACCTTGGGTGCGGATTATTTCACGATAGCGTTTTTGTTTAGCTTCAACAATTCTTTGTGCTTCTGCTAAGGACAAATCTTTATGACAATAAGTATAGACAGCTGTTTCACTTCTTTGACCAAAACAAGAAATGAATTTTTCACGGCTTAGCTCATAGCCTTCATTGAGAACAGTTTCTCTCCAAGCTGCCCAATGATATTCGGTTGAATCTATTAATGTTCCATCTAGATCCCACAATACTGCGCGATTATTTGACATAATTTATATAGAGTTCCTATTTAGATTTCTTTGAAATTGTTAAAGGCTATTGATAATAGACAAGTGATTTAAGGCTTGGCAATATTTAATCACCTGCAAGTGCTTGTTGTAGGCGGTTAGCAATAGGAAGTTTAATTTGAAACTGTGTTCCCTGATTAGGCTTGCTTTCAACAAAAATACGACCTTTGTGTTCTTGAATTATTCCGTAACTCACAGCTAAACCTAAACCAGTTCCTTGACCAATTCCTTTGGTTGTAAAGAATGGATCATAAATTTTTGCTATATTTTCTGGCGCAATCCCTATTCCTGTGTCAGCTATTTCTATAAGAATAGCTCCATCACGAAATTGAGTATGAATATTTAGGGTTCCCCCTTGTGGCATTGCATCCTTGGCATTAATTAACAAATTCATAAAAACTTGTTGTAGTTTAGTCGCATTTCCAATCGTATTAGGTAAGTTTTCTCCGTAGATACGCTCAAGTTTAATTTGAGTATTTCGTAACTGAGGTTCTAAGAGTTGAATGGTGTCATCTAAAACTTGGTGAATATCTAGTTCTGTGAAATCAACATTAGCAGTGCGTGAAAAGTTTAAGAGGTTATTTACAATTTCTGAAGCTCTTAGAGTCTGGCGTTTGATTTTCTCTAACACCATATATTTAGGATCAATATCTGGAATTTGCGCTAAAAGCATTTGAGTATAGCTAGAAATTCCAGTCAATGGAGTATTTACTTCATGTGCTACACCTGCGGCTAATAGACCAATAGAAGAGAGTTTATCTGTAGCTCTTAGCTGTTCCTCTAATCTTACTCGATCCGTGATATCTTCAATGAGAATTAAGGTACCAGCTAAACTAGCATCTTTAGGTTCTAGAGGTGAAAGGGAAATGTTTATCACAAGTTCGCGACCATCACGAGAACTTGTTTTATAGTGATAAATATTGTAAGTGCTATCTAATTGCCAGCTTAAATTGCCAGTAGCATTGTGTATTGTACTTATTAAGTCTTTATCAAAAATTGTAGTTATGGGTTGATTTATTGCTTCATTACGGCTAATTGCTAATAACTCTTCTAGTCCACTGTTCCAGTTAGTAATATATCCTTCACGATCTACAGCTAATAAACCAACATTAATGCTTTCAATTATGTTTTCACTAAAATCTTTTAGTTTTGCTAAAGCTTGTGCTTTTTCTTTTTCTGAACGATAAAGCAAACTATTTTCAATAGCTACAGCTACATAACCAGAAAGTCCTCTAACTAATTCAAGATCTTCTGAGGTAAGAATATCTCCTTCAGTAGTTTTTCCAAGACCTATTATTGCTACTAATCTATCTCTAATATAACAAGGAACAAAACAATCCAATAAACGACGAGAAGCTTCTTCTGCTGTTTTTAGTTGGTCTGCTAAAATATAACCACGGCCTTGATGAGTATCTAAAGCTAGTGCAATTATTTCTGGAGATAAAACTGTGTCCATTGGAAAATCAGAACTGTAAACAAGACGAAATTTATCACTACCTTCTTCTTCTATAAAAATTGCTAAGCGATTTACATTAAGCATTTCACCTAGGCGCTTTGCTAGTGCACTTAACAAAGTTGAAAGTTCTGTAGTTGAAGAAAGCATACGCCCAAACTCTGCTAAGTCTCGACGATTGTCATAACGATCCCCAAAAAAGAGTCGGTCAACTTGTTCTTGAAGCCAATTTTTCATTGGTGCAAAAAGCATAGCAGCTAAAGACATTATGCTTACTTGTAGTGCTACTGTAGCATTTTGGCTAATTGAAGGTACAAGTTCATTTACCCATTGTCCTGCTTTTACTACACCTAACATAAAAATTACTACTACAGAAATAGTTGCTAGTACATATGTCATGCTACGACGTAATATAATGTCTACATCCATCAAGCGATAACGAACAATTGAGTAACCAAAGGAGATGGGCAACAAAATAGATGCACCTGTAGCAAAAGCTTGTTGTAGGGGGGAAATTTCTTTACCTGACAAATAGGGATAAGCATAAAATAGAGTGAAAGGAACTGCATTAAGAGATAGCCCCCAAACCACCCATTTTAATTGTTGTCTTAAAATAGAGGCTCTAGTTTGAAGGAAAGTAACTAGTAAAAGCCCGCTACTAATTACTAAAGCAATTGCAAATTGCAGAGTTTCAGCCTTTCTTAACCAATGTTCCAAGGCTAAAAGTGCTAGGCTATAGCTTCCAAAAAACATTATAGCTACACGTATTGTGATTAATATAACACTAGGTATATAAACCAGGGTAATTAACCAGGTTCTTTGACTTATAAACTTACGTCGGAAGGGAAAGTTTAGACAAAAGTGAAAAAGTAGTGGTGCAAGTAAAAGAAAAGAAATTGTGTCTGCAAGAAAAACGGCTTTATCTACAGGGGTAAAAGAACCACTAGCACTAAGACAGTAGCTAGTAAAAGCCATTAAGCATATTAAATAGAAGTGAAGAACGTAAGGAGCACCATTTTGTTTTGCTAATACATAAAGTCCAACTAAAAGGAATACTGAGCCTACAATAGCCAAGTAGATTTGCAATGGTAAATGAGAAGGTTCAGGTTCAATTCTAGAAAGATCTGCGTCCCAAAGGCCAGATTTTCCAGCTATTTTGCGTTCTATTGTGTAGGTAACAGATCCACCAATTTTTACTTTTTCATCTAGGATAAAGAAAATATCTCGAGAGCTTTCTATTTTGTAGTAGTGTTTTCCTGAATCAAATGTAACCCAGCGAAGTAAATCTCCACGAATTATTCCAGCACGATCAGCAGGAGAAGAGCTTCTTACTAAATCTGCTCTGATTCCTTCATCACTATCCACCCAAACCACACCATCATCTGGTAATGGAGCCTGGTTAATTCGTTCATTAATATTAACAAGCCCCAAAATTATGATTCCAATGGTTAGGAGCAAAACAAGTAGTTCTTTGGTTTTTGTTGCTATATTGAACATAAAATTATTGGTGGAAATAGTTAAAGCATCAGATCAGTTGACGCAAATTATATTCCTTAACAGGGCTACAGAACTAACTTATTGAAAAACAAACAGAAAAAGAATTTCTTTTTGTTAAAAATAATAAAATAAATCCATTTTTTTGTAGCTAATCCAGGATTTTGTAGTAATGAGGATAACTACTATAAGAAAAACTGTAAGGACTCAAGATGAAATCAGCCTATTTTCCCGCTTGCAAAGTCTAGAATCTTACAGAAAATCCTCCTCTTACACTGCGCCAATATTGAGAAAGAACCGCTTTTGAGTGTTGGTTTCCAATTTGTAAATCTAGTAAGTTACGAGCATCTAGA
Source organism: Blastocatellia bacterium (assembly GCA_039812885.1). Lineage (GTDB taxonomy): Bacteria > Acidobacteriota > Blastocatellia > Chloracidobacteriales > JADJPF01 > JADJPF01. The sequence goes on along the minus strand of JBDIBI010000002.1, from coordinate 419,527 downwards.
GTTGCTTCCCACCGACCAGGTATAAAGCTAAACATAGGTACTGCTTGTGTTATATAAACACTTATATTAGGGTCAAGCATCTTTAGCTGTTTTTCAAAAGGATCTATGGCCAGTAGTGCATTTGGACTGGCTACTCTAAGCACAGCAGAGATTTTTGTACCAGTGGTTGCTAGTTGAGCAGCTAATTTTCCTGTGAAAATATGGAAATAACCTACAGAAATAGAAGGTTGTCCATTTGAAGAAGCCTCTAATTCTTGGCCTTGCCCAAATGAATAACCAACTGTAGCAGAAATATTATTAGTAATAGGTTGTGAAAAAACTACTCTAAAACCTTTATTATTAGCAACTTGAGAAATAGTGTTTATTGTTAAATCTTGATCTGCTTGGGAAGATTCTAAATTTGATGCTTGCAAAGGGGTATGATTAGAGACTCTATCCCAAAATAAAGTAGTTTCTAATCTAGAACGATCTTTAAAAGTATGGCTGTAGCCAAGCTCGTAACGTTGGTTATTAGGTATATCTGTTTGAGGATAAAGATTTATTAACTCTACAGGGCCTTTGAAATCCACTTTTGTTGTTTCAAACTCTGTACTACTTTCAATTTCTGCTCCTGTTGGAGAATAAATAGCAGCAAAAATTTGATCATTAGGGCTTAACTGTAAATCTAAGTTTATTCTAGGATTTAGGCGGTTAGGTTGTTTAGCTCCATCAAAGTGAGAGTAATCAAATCCATAAACAATTACTATTGGCCCTGAAATACGCCATTTATCTATTGCTTGAATAGTGTATTGATTTATATTTTTGCTAGAAAAATTACTAGCATTGCCAGATAAAAATACAGGTAATTGCCCATAACCAACAGCTACATCAATTTTGTGATCATCATTTGCTGATAAAGAAGCTTGGATGTTTAAGCGTTGTGGGCTGTTAGCGGATAAACCACTTTGTCCAGAAACTACTAACTCTAAGTTTTCACTAATCAATTGGTCTATTGCAAAATTTAGCATAGTAGTGTTAGTAGCAAGTGGTTGTGAAGAAATTGCTTTAGCTGAAACAAGATTTACTATTCCATGAGTTTGTGGAATAAAAGGCTTTTTAGCTACTACTTCTTCTTCAATTCGATCAAGTTGGAAAATAGTGCGATTACGTCGTAAAACATATTTGTAGCTATCTTTTTCTTGTTCAGATGTTAAAAGTGAACTCGCTTTTTGTAGCTTCAGATCAAATATAGTATTTTTAAATGGAGTAACATTAGCTTCAGCAATAATTACAGGTTTGTATCCAGCAGCAAGAGCTTGGAGCTTATAATTTCCTGGAGAAAGATTACTAGCCAAAAAATGACCGTTTTTATCTGTAGTAGTTTTAAGTACAGCTTCTTCTTCTGTTGGGTTAAATAAGCGTACTACTGCACCAGCTACAGGCCGATCTTCACTATCTTTAACTGTTCCAGAGATAGTACCAGAGGCAGGTTTGGCATAGACAACTGTTCCCAGAATAACTATTGTGGGAAAGAGAAAAATAGGCCGCCAATTAAAGTCTTTCATGAGATTTTTCTCGCTAGTTGGAAATTAACAAAATTCCTTGTTTATAGTTTAATATCCATGAAAAATGGCTTATCAATTCATATTTTTAGTTGAACTAAGAAACCCAAAACTATCAATTCAACTTAAGTAAGCTATTTATAATCAATTATATAAACTAAAAAATAATCTTACCTAATTTACTATAAACACTAGAGCCTGCATTTAGTCGTTATAAATAGGGAATTTTAACATAGCCTTCCTGACTGTCAAGAAAAGGATAAAAGCTTCTTATAAAGTTTGGAGTTAGAAACTCTTATGTGTAAAATAGAACATTTCCGAACTAACTTAATTGATTGATAATAATACTATATAATAGGACTAATGTAATTTTTATGGCAACTAGAATACTTTTTGATCAATTTGAGGATTTTCCAGACCCTTGGAAAGTTTCTTCCTATGCAAAGAAAAGACAATATTATACTGAGTGCTGGCCTGTAGTTGAATGCCGTACTGTACAACCTGGAGATATTGTATATTTTCTTGATAGATGGGAATCTGTAAGAAATGCTGGTATTTTTGCGTCAGGTGAAATAGTAAAGACGGAATTACATGACCAATTACGCCATCAAGACCCAGAGTATACAGATTTAGCTCCTTGCTATTGCACTTACCCTTGGGGAGAACATGAGGAACAAAAAGCTAGAAAAAGAGAAGTTCTTTATGTTTGTTTTAAACTAAGCGCTACAATAGATGCTCCTGAAGACACTCTAAAGCTTTCAAAAATAAAAAAATTACCTGCATTTGAGAATTTAAATTATCGACCTGAAAAAACTGGAGAACCTTTTCCAGAAGAATATGTTAGAGCATTAACTGAATGCTGGAGAAACCATGTAAGAGATCTAGCAAAGAGAAATAAAGCAACAATTTTACCAGCTTTTCGTAGACGCTAATTTTTTATAATTCTACTTGGATAAATAATTTGGGTTTGTACCAATGTAATAAACCCAAATTTTTCCATAAGTAGGATCAGCTATTTCAGCTATTTGGTTAATTTGTCTTTTGGCTTGATTTCCTAACTCTTCACTAAGAGCAAATAGCTTTCGTTTTTGTCTTTGGTCACAAATAAAAGCATACTGCTCATTGGGAAAATCACCTTTTAAAACACGTTTAGTTAACCGCCTAGAAAAAGCACGGTAATCGTCTCTTTGTTCAGCAAAAAGATGCCAATAGTTGGGAATGCCTATTGGTACTAAATCTGGAGTAACCACTTTCTTTAACTCCATAACCATTTGATTGTATTGAGTTGGTTTAATGGTAAAAAGGTATTTTTCGTATTTTGCTATTAGTACTAATGCTCCACCTAAATAAATAAGTATAACTATACTAGTTACTACTATTAGTATTTTAGCTGTTAAACGCTTTCTATCTGAGATAGTTTCTTCACTTTTTTCTGTTGCTAAAATTCTTAGTTCTGGTGTCCAAGAAATAAGTTTCTTAACTAGATCTTGTGCCGCAACTCCAATAGCTAAAGCAAACCAGGTTGTTAAGTGAGGTAAATAAGAATGAGTTTTATTGCTTACTTCAGTTGCAAAAAATAGCATAATCCAAGTAATTGCACTTAGTAAATATATATATGAACTAGTATTTAGAGCTTGGCGTTGTTTTAATTGTTGAATGACTATAACTAGTAGGTAAACAATTGCTAAAACAGTAAAAATTTTGAAAAATATTACTGCTCGATTGGTTGTCATAAACATTATTCCATAATCCCAGTCCCGATAACGTAATGGTTCTTGAATAATGTTTGCCCAAAGCCCTTCACTTGTCATTCCTTGAGTTCGTTCTGGGGTAAATGTATTCCATTGAGCAGCATAAATAACTCTATTAGCCCAACAATATAGAAAATACGGTAAGGCGAGTATATTAATACTAATTGCTAAAATCCAAGGATCAATTTTTATAACAAATTTCCAACCATAATCAATAAAAAGCCAGATAGCTAGCAAAACAATTATGTATAATCCATTAAGGTGGGAAAGGGCTGACATTGTAGCCAGTAATCCACTTGCTATCAAATAAATACGGCCTAGAGATTTAGTCTGAGTAAGTAGAGTTTTTGCCTTTAAATAACAAAACGCTGAAGCTAAAGCAAAAAATACAGAAGCAAAATCATTACGTAAAAAGCGGCTCGCTGTAATGTAATTATTATCAAATACTAGTAAGGTTATTGCAGTAAATCCAGTTAATTTACCTCCTAAAAGTCTTCCTAGTAAATAAACTAAAACTAATGCTCCAATACTTAAACTTAAATTAAATAACCTAGCTTGTAACAAACCAAAACCAAAAATACGAAACCATCCAGCTAATAAGTAAGTAAAAACTGGATCAGTAAAAATTCTTTCTCCAATCTCGTTGCCAAAATGCCTAAACATTGGCATTGACATCTTTCCAGTTTTTAATATTTCAAAAGCTGGTTGCATTAACCAAGGTTCATCTTTCCAAGGTACTGGATGAAAACCAATTTTTTGTCCTGCTAATAAAGCAAATCCACCTATTACTATTGTAACTAAAAGTATTTCAATCAGTAGTGACTTGGTTAAAAACTTCATTACTGTGTCCGATAAACATATATAGTAAATTCATAAAGTGGGTAGTCATGACGAAGACTAACATGGCGGCTTAATTGGTGACGGCAAAAATTAAAATAGTAAGTTGGATCAGCATAATAAAGCCTATCAACACGAAAATCTACTTGGTCAGTCATCATGTTAAATGCTAGACCATGACGAGCATACGCATACATTCTTTTTATCATTGCCTGACAAAATTCTGACCAGGTTTCGTCACTATTATTTGCACGTAAATGGAATAATCCACAGCAAATTACATAGTCAAATAGTGGTTCAGATGGGGCAGGTTCAGCTAAAAGGTCAAGTAAAGCAAATTCAACTTCAGGTCGATGCTTTTTAGCTAACTCTATCATTCCAGGAGTAATATCTACACCTTTATAATGTTTAGGAGTTGCATTATTTTCTTTAAGAAAGTCATAAAAATGGCCTAATCCACAAGCTACATCTAAGATAGTTTTTCCTTCAAGAGAGGCAATTTTGCTAAGAACCTCAAAGCGTTGATGTTGTGATTGTTGGCCGTTATAATCAACACCTTTGGCACTGTCACCGTGTTTAGCAAGGCAATTTTCAAAATAATCTATAACATTTTGTTTTAGTTCTTGCATAAAGTTTTATTTTAAATCCTCTCTACTAGAGTAAATTTCCCCAACTACATAATAAGGCCGACCTTTTAACTCTCGATAAATACGGGCAATATATTCTCCTATTACTCCTAAAAACAAGAGTTGAATTCCTGCTAAAAAGGTAATCCCAACAAAAATAGATGTATAACCTTCTACTGAAACTCCACCTACTAAACGAAGTACTAGCATATAAGTACCTAAGATAATACTAGCAATAGCAAGTAAAGAGCCTGTAAAGCTGGCAACACGAAGAGGAAAGTCAGAAAAACCTATCAACATATCTAAGGTTAGATAGAGGAGTTTCCAAACATTGTATTTAGATTCACCTGAAAGCCGGTTGTCATGCCTAACAACTACACCAGCATGAGAAAAGCCTAGCCAAAGCATCATAACAGAAGTGTCATATTGTTGCTCTTTGATACTATTGAGAGTTTTAACAACTTTATGATGAATAATGCGAAAGCCACTAATCATATCAGATGGAACTTTAATTCCTAGCATTTTCTCAGTTAACCAAACAACAAAGTTTGAGCCTAACATTCGCCAACCAGCATCTTCTCGACCTGCACGAATACCATAAACAACATCTACACCTTGCAAGAATTTTTCATAAAGAGTAGCTATTTCTTCAGGAGGATTTTGCAAATCAGCATCAATAAGCACAACGGCTTCACCAGAAACTCTATGAAGCCCTGCTACAATTGCTGGATGCTGACCAAAATTACGAGCTAATTTGATTACTGTAACTTTTGAGTCTTGTTGTTGAAATTCCTGTAATTTCTTTAAGCTGTTATCTGAACTGCCATCATCAATAAAGAAAAGTTCATAACTTTTCCCTAATTTAGTAAGAGTTTCAGTAAGTCTTTTATATAGTTCTTGTATATTGTTTTCTTCATTGAAAACAGGAACGATAACAGAAATTGCAATTTGGTGTTTTTGAGTCATCAAAATCTAAATTTAGTGAGAACAAATTTTTCTCACACTTTCTATTACATAATCAACTTCTTGATCAGTGAGTTTAGAATAAAGTGGCAATGAAATAGTACTATTGCCAATCTTTTCTGCAACAGGGAAACTGCCGGGTTTGAAACCAAACTCATTTCTGTAAAACTTTAACAAATGTAGCGCGCGATAGTTCACAGCAACATTAACACCTGTTGACTGTATTTGTGCTAGTTTTTCATCTCTTTGATTTGGATCAACCCAAATTGTAAAAAGGTGTCTAGCACTTTTTGTTTCAGGTAATACTATAGGAAAATCTACATTAGCTAGTTTTGAAAAAGCTTCCTCATAACGCTGACAAATAGCTTCTCGGCGGGCTAGATGTTCTTCAACTTGTTCTAGTTGAGGAATAAGCATAGCTGCTTGAATATTACTTAAGTTATATTTCCAGCCAAGTATTTCCATATCATAATGCTGGTACTTTCCATGATAGCGGTCAGCTGCTGAACGGCTCATTCCATGCAAGGAAAGTTGTTTTAGGATATCTACTAGATTTTCATCCTTAAAACCAATTGCTCCACCTTCACCACAAGTTATGCTTTTAGTTGCATAAAAGCTAAAACAAGCAGCATCACCTAATTGACCAGGTCGGAAACCATCTCTAACACCTTCTAGACAATGTGCAGCATCCTCAATTATTTTAAGGTTATGTTTATCTGCAATTGCCCGAAGTGCTTTCATATCACACATATGCCCATAGAGATGTACAGGTAAAATAGCTTTAGTTCTAGGTGTAATTGCTGCTTCTACAAGGTTTGCATCTAAATTTCCTGTAGTTGGTTCTACATCAACAAAAACAGGTTTTGCTCCAGCATGTAAAACTGCATTAGCACTAGCAATAAAAGTAAGAGGCGTTGTAATTACTTCATCACCAGGGCCAATGTTAAAGGCTAGTAGAGCTAAATGTAGGGCTGCTGTACAACTCATTAAACCAACTGAAGATGAAATACCTAGGTATTTAGCCAAATTTCTTTCAAACTTATAAGTTATTTCTCCAGTAGTCAGAAAAAGTGAATCCATTGCAGCTAAAACTTGATCTTTTTCTGCCTGGCCGATATTGTGGCGGTAAAATTCTACTTTCATTTTAATAGTACTCCACACTGCCTTTGCGGGTTTTAATTGGAACATGTTTCATCCAAGCAATTTTTTTCCACCAGTCTAAGTTGTTGCTATACCACTCAATAGTTTTAGCTAATCCTGTTTCAAAATCTGTTTTGGGTTTCCATCCTAATAGCTCTAAAGATTTATCAGTAGAGGAGATATGGTGTTGAACTTGGCCTGGACGATCTCCTATAAATTGAATTAAAGACTCAGGTTTTTGCATTATATTTAGAATTTTCTTAGCAATAGCCAAGACATCTAGGTCAAAATTTGAACCTAAGTTAATTACTTGACCTTTTACTTTGGATAAGTCTGCATGTAAAGCAGCATCAATTCCTTCACAAGTATCTGTTACAAAGTTCCAATCACGACGGCTAGACCCATCACCATGGACTGTTAAAGGCTCATTCATTAAAGCACTAGTAATAAAGCGGGGAATTACTTTTTCTAAATGTTGATGTGGCCCATATTGATTAAATGGCCTAATAATAATAGCTGGTAAATCATAAGTAGCCCAATAAGAGTAGACTAAACGGTCTGCTCCTGCCTTAGCACTAGCATAAGGAGTCATTGGATTGAGAGGATGATCTTCAGTCATTGGATTAGTAATGGCTGTTCCATAAACTTCAGAAGTTGAAATATGGATAAAACGTTCTACACGATGAGAATGCTCTAAAACACAACTGGCTACAGTTTGAGTTCCTAAAACATCGGTTTCAAAAAATATCCTATCATCAAAAATTGAGCGAGCAACGTGTGATTCTGCTGCAAAATGAACTACCATATCAGACTTAGACACTAGCATATCTACTAGCCCAGCATTATTAACATTTCCATACCAAAATTCAAATCTAGGGCTATCTTTAATTTCATTTGGAATATTTTCTGGATTACCTGCATAGGTAAGTAAATCCAAGACTACTAGGTTATAATCAGGGTATTTATTATACAAATGGCGAACAAAATTACTTCCAATAAACCCTGCACCACCAGTAATAAGAACTGTTTTCAAAACTTAATCCTCCTTGCTTACTAAGGCTGTACTATCAATTTATTTCCTGACAAAATAGCAAAGCTATCATCACCATGATTAAAAATTAAGTCAATTACTGACATATAAGGAATAAATGGTGGATATAATTGTTGATAATAAGGATGTTGATAGCCGTGATATTCTACACTAATTCCTGCTTGCTCAAATAAAGACAAATCTAAATAAGCTTGTGCTGCATCTCCTGTAAGATAATGAGTTGCGTTTAGTTTTTGACAGATTGACACTAGGCGTTCAGTACTACTACCTGATACATTTAGAGTGGACGAAAAAACCAAAGGTGTTTTAATTGATAACCAATTAGCACAAAGTTTAATAATATTTATATCTAATTCCAGCAAATACTTTGGTTTAACATTTAGTGTTTCTGCTAATGCTGGATAATATTGATCAAAAAAAGGAGCATTTTTATAAGCACTAGTTATTGTACTAAGATGTTTATGTACCCAATTTTGGCTATAGTCAATTTCTGCTTCGTTAATAAGCTGTTTATAGCGACCACTATTTATAACAGGTACGGTTAAGAAAAGTTCTCCTTGTTTAGTTTTGATACGGTTACGACTACGCCAGTCACGCTTTGTATACTGAACATCATCATAAATAACAAAGCAATCACATCGTCGTAGCTGATCAAAAAAACCTAACCACGGTAAATATCCTGGTTGTAGTATTACTATTTGCATCAATATTTAATTAAATTTAAATAAAATTACCTATAAATTTTACTGTTAATGCTATAAGTTTTTAAGACAGTTAATATTTGAGTTTAAAGCGCTAAATGGTAGCTAAATCATTGCTTGAGTGCAAGAGAACTTAGTTTATTAGGGTATTTATCAATATAGTTAGCTTGGTTAGACTTGACTGCATGGAATGGTATAGACATAATTGACCGAGACTTTTGGAGGTTTTTATGGATGAATTTAATAAGAGGTTAGTACTCAAACAAATTGAGGCAAAAGATCAAGCAGATGGGCAATATCAAATAAGTGTTACTTTATCAGCAAAAGGAAATGATTTTGTTGGACAAGCAACTGGCAAAGATGGGGATGATAAATTAACTGCGGCTGCGACTGCAACTTTACAGTCAATTTCTGCTGCGCTTGATAAACATTTCACCTTGACAGTAAAAGGCATAAATGCAGGAGAAGTTTTTGAAGGTTTAGAAGAAACTTTACTTGTTGTAGTTGTAGGTGTTAATGATGGTGAATCTGAAATGGTTACTCCAGGTTCTTGCCGCAATACTGGAGATGTTTTGGATGCAGTTGTTAAAGCTACACTAGATGCTACTAACCGCCTAGTAGAAGCAAATTTAAATTAAGCTAAATAAACATATTATAGACAGAAATAAGCCCTGCCCCTACTTTAACTTTACTGTTAAATTTAATATAGGGGCAGGGCTTGTCCCTGCTTATATGTGTCCTAGTTATTTACCCTAGTTACTTATCTTAAAAGTTGCTTTGTTATTTCCAACATTAGCACTTTCATCATAGCAACGTAGTGTAATTACATGCTCTCCTGCTTGAGGTATTTCTACTTTTACAACATAACTTTCTGTGCGGGAATCTGCTATTCCATCTTCTGGAAATACTACCTGCCAAATACCACCATCAACACTAAATTCAGCACGACGTAAAATACTAAGGTTGTCTGTAACAGAAAAGCTTGCTTCTACTTGATGACCATTAACTTTTATTTGAGCAGAAGAAACTTGTGGAGGAGTGTTATCTAAATCTACAACATCGCTGATAATTTCTCCTTTTAAAGCTCTATCTCTAGAATTAGAGGGGCTATCACTAACAACCACTCTAAAAGTGTATTTTCCATCAGGAAGCGAATCGGCATCTATTGTATAGTAATTAGATTTAATGTCAGATACTAATGAATGCCATTGTGATTCATTAGATGTGCGGTAAAAAATAGAATAACTTAAAGTATCACTATTGCGATCTTCTGCTTGCCATTGTAAGGAACGAGCGCCTTTTTGAAAGACTTTGCGAGGCTGAATGTTAATAGGCAATCCAAATATAGTTGGGTCTAGACCAGCAGAAGTAATACCAGGATCTATTGGTTGTTGGGGTATATCTTGAAGTGCAACTCCAGGTTGCAAGATTGTAATTTTAGTTATTTCTGGAGCAACATTGCGAGGTAAATAAGCTACTTTTACTGAATTTAGAGTTGAGCCGTTTAACAATTTTGCTCGCCATTGAATAAATCTTGCTGATGGGCTGGTAATTTGTTTACTTTCATTTCCTTGATAAGTATTTGACCAATCACTCCAAGTAGCATCTGGAGTTTCAGTGTTTCCTGTGCGGCTTTGTATTTCAACATTACCAGTGCTGCGCCAAGATATTCTGCCCCAAGTGGCTGTGAGTTTTGTGTCATGCACAGATGAAGTATAAACACCTTCTTTAACAGTTTCTGTTCCTAAGCGAAATAGCTTTCCTCCATTATTAGAAGTTGCATACACACCATCTGTAGTAGCTAAAAGACAAGAAGTTTGTTCTTCAGTAGATTGTAACAATAAGGTTGAGGATTTAGCTTTTGGATCTATAGAATAAATACGACCTTTTTGTGTTGTTCCAACTAATAAACTCCCATCTTTTCTCAATGTTAGACCTAATGCAGTAGCTTCTTTTGCTGTCCAAAGAGCATCATTACCACCATCTGGAGTAATTTGATAAAGTGTAGCTTTTGAACCACTTGTATCACTAGCAGAAGATTGAGTTGTAGTTGTTGTAGTTGTTGTAGCACTTGTTGGAGTGATTACATCATCATCAAAAGATGCTGCAACTGTCACGGTAGCAACACTTTCGCTACTAGAAGTGCTTGTTGTAGATGCTATGGATGATTTATCTGTACTTTGACCACTTAGCGCTAATGCATAAATAGTTCCATCAGCAGCTACAGCTAAATTATGAATCTCACGCAGAGGACTATCAAAAAGAGCAAAGACTTTTCCATTTTGGTTTATTCTTAAGACTAATCCACCTGGATCTGTTCCTGCTAAAACATTACCATTATTATCTGTTGTCAGAGAAATAATATGTTTTTCATTGGTTTTTACATAAACACTGCTTTTTCCACTAGGATCAACTTTGTAGATAACACCTTTATCTCCAGTGCCAACAAAAAGATTTCCAGCTTTATCAAAAACTAATGACCAAATATATTTGTCTTCTGGATCAAAAAAAACAGAAGATTTTCCGTCAGGACTAATACGGTATACTTTTCCATCAGGTGAGCTACCTGCATAGATATTACCTGATTTGTCTATTGCTAAAGCAGTTATATCTAGCTCTTCTGAGTCAAAGAAGAGAGAGCCTTTTGATGAATTTTTATCTACTTTATAAACTCGTCCTTCGTGTCCAGTTCCTAAATAAATATTTCCGGCTGTATCACTTATGGTGGAAAATACAAAAGGCTGTTCAGTGTTGAAAACTTCGGTAAATGTGGGGGCTAAGCTAAGTAATCCATTATCGGAGATAGAAAGACCTTGTAAGTCACCTTTTTCAATATCAGGTTGCTTATCAATTTCCCAAAAAGTTACTCCACCAAAAGCTAGTGTTAAGCTAGTTGCTAAAAGAAGACTTAAAATACAGCCAATTATTTTTATTTGTTTCAACGTAAGATCCTTTCCAAACTAGGGTGCTGATTTCTTTATCTGAATTAATTAAAATATATTAATAAATGTTTATACCCTAGATATTTTTGCAAAAGCTTTATTGTACTACTTTTATAGATATTGTTTGTTGCCCACCTATTAGAAAATTTGCAGGTGGTAATTCTTGAGTAAGTACTGTAGCAACAGGTAAAGCTAGATAACCACCTGTTGATCTAGAAGTGTCAAGTGTTGCCATCATAGATGGTGGCAAGCTAGGAAGAGCTTGGTTATTTACTATAGCACCAGAATCAGTATAATGTATTTTTACGTACATGCGATCATTTCTAGGTAAATTATTTATTGCTTTAATCAAAGCATTCAAATCTTTGGGGTTAGCACTAATTAAAGCTCTTTGTTCTAGACTTGCCATTACATTTCCATCACCTACAGTTAGGTTTAGCTTACCTAAAGGAGCATCACTTGGAATAGTGACAGGAAATTTTTCTATATAGGTTTCTCCTTTATCGTTTCTGGCAACAGCTTGAACAATGATTTTTTCTCCTCTTTTAACTTCATTACGATCTATAGAAATACGTATTAAAGCACCATTTGCTTTACGATCATTTGCTTTAACATCTATTTCAACTCCATCCAGATCTATAGGGAAACCACTGCTATAAAGAGTAGAAACTGGATATCCAGCATAAAGTATTGCAGCAAAATAAGAGTTTGCACTAGCAAAGCTGTTTCCAAAAAGGATATCAGGCTGGTTCTTTATTTTGATTTTACCTTCTAGGCTTATAACTAAATCACCTAAGCTACGTTCTGTAGCTAAAACAGAATTTAATGTTGCAAATTGCAATAACAATGGAGTAAGAAAAGCATCTTCTGCTAGCTCCATTTTATAGCTTTGTTGTTTCCCACGACTAGTTGTTACATTGACTTTTATTGGGACTAGCTTAGGATTTACACCTAGTTGACCACAAATTCCTGTAGCTCGATCTTCTGTCATTGAACCAACTAGTTTTTCACTCATAGCTAGTTTAAATGAGTTAGCTAAGTTTGGAACAACTGTCACAACTTTTGCTTCTGTCATAGGTAAAATGCTGCCACCTATTCCTCCAGGTGCAAAAAAAGGATGTCCAAAAGCATATATTCTATCTTTATCTCTCCAAGTTACTGTACCAAAAGCTGCTGCGCTTAAATCTCCTCTAATTAATTCTACACCAATGGATTTACCTGGAGTTAAAGTATCATCTGAAGAAGGTTGTAATGGGCCTTGAGAACTTGCACCACTAGCTAGCACAGGCTGAAAACCTAGAGCTTGAAAATAGTTAGCAAAATAGGGCAGTGCCACAGGATCTACTCCACTAATTGCTAAAGGAGTTGCAATAGGCATTAGAGTTTGCCCTAAAAATGGGGCTAAATCTGGGACTGACATAACCGCTTGTGCGCCTATTGGTATTGGAGAGAGTGTGTTACTTGGTTGAGTTAAATTAATATTGAGATCTTTTGATGTGCTAGCTGCAACTAATTCTTGAAATGACATTCCACTACTTTTACGCTGCTCAACTCTGTTTTCTTTTTCAGAGAAGATTGAAACCATATCCTGAATTGGAGTAATTGCTCCTATGGGTTCTTTTGATAATGGAAAAGCGTAAGCGATTGCACCTAGTAACTTACCATTAATAAACACTGGGCTACCACTCATACCGGCAAAAACACCTGTTCTATCAGTCTGAGGGCTTTTTAGCCGCATTATTATTACAGAACGACTAGGGTGGCCAACAATACTAGGGAAAGTGCCTAGTATTTCTACTTCAAATTCTTCTGTTTGACTACCTTGGAAAATAGTTCTTCCTGTAGCTTTCATACCAGGTTTTACATCTTCCAAAGGGAAAAACGGGGAGTCTTTAGGTTCTTTTGCAAAAGTAAGACCTGTTAGTGCCAATATCAAGCCTATTGTCAGAATAAAATATCTCATAAGTTTTCCGGCTTAACTTTATTTAAGGTAAGCGCCTCAATATTAAATTTTTGAATCAGTTTGTTACAAATGTTTTACAAATAAGGTGAATATAGCTTTGGCTTAGTGGGGTGTCAACAGTGCTTTGTTATACTAGATATTAGTTTTTTTATAGGTATCAGAAAAAACAGTATTTTCGATTATGATGTATACAAAGTTTTGTATACTATGTAGTCAAATATTGAATAAGTACAAATTCTAGCTATTTAGGAATAAGTTTCCCAGGAAATGTTTATTTATTCAAAATAAAGCTATTATACTTATCTAGTTTTTAAACAGGTTAAAAGGATTTTATTGGCACGGAAAATGCATTGACTTATAGATAGTTTACCAACTATTTATAAAATATCTATAAAAAGATGTATTTTCTTTAAAAAGTGGCTACAAAGTAGTCAAGGCTATTAAATTCTTGGGAAAATTTATTTAGGTTTGGGGAATTTTATGAGAAACAAACTAGTTATTCTCACCACAACTTTCGTATTAACTTTTATTTTTAGTTTTTTATTCACAAAATCAAATATAGTTAATGCTACTTCTGATTTGCCGCCAACCAACCAAGAAGAACCAGTGCCTCTAGCCCCTGTTGATGTAACTAATACAGCTGATAGCGGGGCAGGTTCATTAAGAGCCGCTATTGCAGTTGCCAATCAAACTGCTGGAACAACAATACAGTTTAAAATACCTAATACTGATTCTGGTTTTACAGGTAAGGTCTTTGTTATTAAAGTTGCTACTGCATTGCCTGCAATAAATCAAGCTACTACAGTTATTGATGGCTCAACTCAGGTAACAACTACTGGAGATACTAATCCAGGTGGGCCGGAAATTGTTATTGATGGGGGATTAGCTCCTTCTACAGCAGATGGTTTAATAATAAGTGCTAGCAATTGCACAATCAAATCCTTAAATATTCGTAATTTCTTTGGTGGAAATGGAATATTAATTACAGGTGCTAGTAAATCTACTATGATTACTAACTGTTTTATTGGAACAGATGAAACAGGGACACAAATGGCTGGTAATCAAACAGGTATTCGCATCCAGTCAGCTTCATCTGGCAATACCATAGGTGGTAGCACTGCTACAGGGAATGTAATTTCTGGAAACATAAATGATGGTATTGTTATTACTGGAACTGGTACAGATAACAATGCTGTTAATGGGAACTTTATTGGTGTTGATGCATCAACTGGAAGAAACCAATTACCAAATTTAAATAATGGAATCACAATTTCAGCAAGTGCTAAATCCAATTTGATAGGTACTGGTTCATCAGATGGAGCAAATGTCATTGCTGGAAATTTAGGTAGTGGAATCAGTATAACAGGTACTACTACTAATAATAACAAAGTGATGGGGAATTTTATTGGTGTTTTAGCAAACAACTCTGCACGTGGCAATGCTCAATCTGGAATAGTCTTTGCTGATAGTGCTGATACAAACACTGTTGGTCCTGGCAATGTTATAGCATTCAACTCTCGTAATGGTATTACTGTAGGGACAACTAGAACTGCTACAGCAGTTGTTAGAAATAAAATCACTCGTAATTCTATCTTTATGAATGTTGGCTTAGGTATAGACTTAGGTAATGATGGTGTAACCCCAAATGATGATGGGGATGCCGACAATGGACCTAACCTGCTTCTTAACTACCCAGAAATAACCTCTGTTACTAGTAGTGGTACCTCTATTACTGTAACTGGTATGGTTGATACTCCTAATCCAAATACAACTTCAGTAGAAATATTTACTAATAGTTTACCTGTTCCAGGTGGAGATCCTTCAGGTTTTGGTGAAGGGCAAACATTTGCAGCTGCTGCAATTCCCAACACTATGGGAGCTTTTACTGCTACATTTACTAGTAGTGCTAATACTGTAATTACAGCACTTACAATAGATACTAATGGTAATACTTCTGAGTTTTCATCTGTTTTCCAATTAGGAGGAGGACAACCAGATTTAGTAGTTACTGGACTTACAGCTACACCTGCTACAATAAATTCTGGGGATAGAGTAAATGTTACCTTTAATATAAAAAATCAAGGTACTGCTTCTGCTAGTGCAACTCGTCAAGATATAGTCTTTTCCACAGATGATACTATAACTGCTCAAGATACAGTTCTTGCTTCAGTAAACGCTTCAACACTAGCTCCCCAAGCAATGGTAAGTTTTACTCAAAGTCTTGTTATACCTATGAATACTGCTTCTGGTCGTTACTTTATAGGGGTTATAAGTGATGCTGGCACAACAGTTACAGAATCAAATGAGACTAACAACACAGCTTCTTTTGCTATTACAGTTAATTCTATGCCAGATCTTAGAGTTACTAACTTTAAGGTTACTCCTACTTCTGCTAAACCTGGAGATACTGTTAGGATAGAATATGTGGTTACTAATCAGGGGACTGATAATGCTGCTGCTCATACTGAAGAGATACGCTTATCTACAGACAACATGTTAAGTACTACAGATTCTCTTTTAGCAACACAACAAGTAGCTGGTTTAAACCCAGGCGACACTAGTAGAACTTCTATAGATGTTCGGATTCCTGCTTCTACTGTTCCTGGAAGTTATTTTATAGGAGTTATAGTTGATCCTCGCAATGCTATAAGTGAATCAGATGAAACTAATAACATTGCTAGTAACCCAATTAATTTAAATGGTGATATTGATCTTGATTTAACTAACTTAACATTAACTCCTAATAGTGGTGGAACAGGAACTCAAGTCACCGTAAGTTTCCAGCTTATTAATCGAGGCTCTTTACCAAGTCCTGCAGTACAACTAGAAGTTCGATTCTCAAATGATAATACAATTACTAATACAGATGCTTTAATAAGCAGCCTAACTAGTAGTCCACTAACCCCAGGACAAACACTTACTCTAACTGCTACAGGCACTATTCCACCTAATGTTACTGCGGGCCGTTCTTTTATTGGAATTGTGGCTGATCCTCAAAACTTGATAGCTGAGTCCAATGAAAACAATAATACAATTTCAAGTACTTTTACTGTAGCAGATCAGGCAGCCCCAATTGTAAATGTAAAAACTCCAAATGGTGGTGAAACAGTTACCGCAGGTGGTACATTTACAATAACTTGGAATGCTACAGATGATATTGCAGTCACTTCTCAAGATATTTTCTTATCCACTGATGGTGGAGCAAACTTTAACCAAGTTATAGTTACTGGACTAGTTGGAAGCGCAAATACTTTCTTGTGGAATGTTCCTAGTAACTTAAGTACAGGTCTTGCTAGGGTTCAAGTTGTATCTCGTGATACAGCAGGTAACTTAGGCAAAGATGCTTCAGATAACAATTTTATAATAGGACAAAGGCCACTTATTTTAGGGCCAACATTCAAAGATGGTAAATTCACATTTTTAGTTTCTAATTCTGGTATAACCAGTGGAGCTATGCTAACGGTGATCAATGGTGCTAGCAAAGAAAATTTTGCTATAGGTCTTAATGCTGATGGTTCAAAATTTGTAGTAACTAAAAAAGCTATTAGCAGCCCTACCGGGATCACCTTAAAACAGGCTATTCCTCCTGGTGTACCAGTAATGCTAATTGTTACTAATACAAATGGGATAGCCTCTTTGCCAATAACTTTTCAAAGGTAGCTAAATGGTTAGATTTGACATTTGTAATCGTTCTTTCTTAAACTGCGATAAATAAGCGCAGGCAAAAGATTTTCTTATGTAATTAAAATATGTTTTGCTAAGCAATAATTACGCTTATAAAAACGAGGAGGATAATAATGAAGAGCAAGCGAAACCTATGGGTTATAGCAATAACCCTGGCCTGCTTCTTTGTCGGGGCATGTTTTTGGTTCCTGACGCCGAACAATGGGAAGGTTAGTGCGGCGGGCGCCTTAAGTGTTCCTTCAAAAACCAGCCCAGCCAAAACAACACTGCATGTCAGTGGTAGATATCAGGATTTGCTATTTCAAGACGCTACAGACTTACCAGAAGCTGTAGCAATAACAGCAAACCCTGCAAAACCTTTGACATTAGCAAAAGTAGATATTAACAATGATGGTATTGCAGATTTAGTTTCTACTTATGCAACAGACTCAGGAAGTGAATTAAGAGTACGATTAGGAAGTTCAACCGGTAATATTGATACTTTACCTGTTAGCTTTCCAATGAATGGTACACCAAAAGCAATGGCATTTGGTGATTTTAATCTTGATGGTTTTCAAGATGTTATCACCGCTAATTCAGAAGCAGGAACTATCGCGCTGCTCTATGGTAATGGCAAAGGTGAGTTTAAAACAGGCCCAACCATTAATCTAGGAGGCAATCTTTCTGCTATAGCTGTTGCAGATATTGACCATGATGGTCTAGATGATGTTGTTGTAATGGATGAAGCTAACAGCAATATACTTTACCTACGAGGTAATGGAGATTTAGAAAAAGCTCAACCTAAAGTAATTACCACTAAAGATTTAGGCCGTTTAACAGACGTAAAAATTGCTGATTTTAATAATGACAATCGCTTAGATTTAGCTATTGCCAGCAATTCTGGTATTTCTGTAGTTTACGGTGATGGTAAAGGCAATTTTGGGCGTGAAACACGTTTAAGTAACAATAATAGTGTTACTGGTATGGTAGTTACTGACCTTAATGGCGATCACTTCCCAGATATCGCTATTGCTACTCCTACCAACGTAGTTGTATGGAACTCAAAATTAGACAAGGGATTTTCTAATCCTAAATCTTTTGCTGCTGGACAAAATGTTCATGGTTTAGTAGCAGGCAATTTTGATAGTGATGGCTTAACAGATTTAGCTGTAATGGATGAATCTGGTAGTCAAGTTTCTGTATTACTTAACAAAAAAGGACGTAGTTTTTCTGAACCTTTAGCAATGGATGTTGATGGTGGTCCTGCTTTAATGACAACAGGAAACTTCCGTTTAACAGGTCATGACGGAATTGCAATTGCCAAGAAAGATGGTGCAACTGTAATTGCTATTGAACCTAATGTAATCACTATAAATGTTTCTACTCTACTTGATGAAAATGATTGCCCAAGCTGTACTAGCACTATGTTAAAAGCCTTAAAAGGACCAAATGGTGCTCCAGGTGGCGGAACAGGTATAAGCTTACGTGAAGCAATAACTGCTATCAATAATGACTTCTTAGTTAGTGGAACAGTAAACCAAGGTATAGGGTTTATGACCTTATCACTTTTATCTGGCCCTAATAATGCTAACGTTGAAAGTGATGTACGTTCATCTTGTGGTCCACCTCCAAATACCTTTAATTATTGGTTCCTTGCTACTACAGCAGACTTCCCACCAATCTTAGCTCCTGGCACAATGATTGATGGTACAGTGGTTTCTACTGACGTAAATGGTGTTAATAATACTTTAGGTCCTAAAGTAGTAATAAGTGGTGGTGGTTTTGTTATTACTTCTTCAGCACCTAACTGTACAATTAAAGGTGTAGCTCTTATTAACACTCCTAACAATGCTATAGTTGTCAACAGTAATGGTAATACTATTACTGGTAATAACGTAGGTATTGATTGTGATACGATTACCCCTAGCTCACCTAATGCAATTAATGGTAATGGTATAGTTTTAAGTGGTGCTTCTAACACTACAGTTACTAACAATTTTATTGGTACTTGTACACAGAATGGTATTTTGGTAAATGGTATTTCCATTCAAGTGCCAATTCCACAAAGCAATAGCTTTACAAATAACAAGATTGGTATTAACAGAGTAGGTACCACTTTGGTTCCTGGCACAGCTTTAAGTATTGCTAATACTCTTGATGGTATGCGTATTCAATCTGGTGCTACAGGTAACACCATTATGAACTCTGTTATTGGTGGTAACTTAGGAAATGGTATCAATGTTAGGGATAATATCACTAGCAATACAATAATTAAGACTTCTAATATTGGTATTGATCCTAGTGGTCAAATGGCAAGACCTAACGTTTTAGATGGTATTGCACTTTCTAGTGTAGGTAATGCTAAGTTTAACTCTGTAACACAATGTTTAATTTCTGGTAATGGTGTAGTTGGTATTACAACACCAGGTTTTGGTAATGGTATTTCCCTTTCAAGTGGAGATACACAAGCTCAATTTAACGTAATAGCACTTAACAAAATAGGTGTTAACTCTACAGGTTCAGTACAAGTACCGAATTTTGGTTCAGGTATTTTTATCACTGGTGCTTCAAGCAATAACACCATTGGTGGTACACAAAGAGCAACCTTTAACCAAGTTTCAGGAAATGGTGGCCCTGGTATAACAGTTGGATCTCTTTTAGCTCACAGCTTAACACAATCCATTCCAAACAATAATGTGATCCAATTTAATGATGTTGGACCAAATAACTTAGGTACAGGTGCTCCTTTTGACCCAGTTACTCCAGCAATGCCTGCTCCTCGTAGTAATAAAGGTGGTGGCGTATCTTTAGGTGGTGGTGCATTTGCAAATATTATTGCCAACAATAATATTGCTTTTAATAATGACACAGCAGCACCTCAAACAAATCCGCCTACAACACCTCCTCCAGTACCTACTAGTGGTCTTTCTTATGTTACTGTTGCTATGGGTGCTCCAGGTAACTTTAATACTTTTACCCAAAACAATATTTTCCTTAACCCTCCAGATATGCCTCCTACTACTCCAAATATTTTTGGTGTAGCTGGTAATGAAAATATTAACAATAATCAAATTATTGCGCCAAATGCTCCTAATGCACTTAGCAGTTTGATTAAGATTGACAGCGCTATTACAATTACTAGCACTGGTCAAACTACAATTAAAGGTACAGCTAACTTCTTAGATAATGGTGTTCCAGGTAATATCAACAATGCAGCTATAGAAATTTTTGTTAGCAAACGTGGAGCAGAATTTAACGCTCCTCCTGCTACACCACTAGATCAGTTTGCAGAAGGTCAGTTATACCTTAATAGTGTTATTTCTTTCCAACCAGATCCAGTAAATCCAAATGCAGTAGATTGGTCAGCTAACTTAATTATTCCTGCACCATTCTTACAACCTGTACAAACACCAACTGTTTTCTTAACAGCAACAATTACTACAGGTGATGGTAGTACTTCTCCATTCTCGATTGGAGTTACTCCTCAATTTGTTACTGGTGTTGGTCAATGTTCATTCTCTGTTAGCCCAAGCCCAATCAGCTTTGCTAATGTTCCAGTTAACATGGCTACTAGCCAAACTGTAACTCTTACCAATACTTCAAACTCTTTAATTACATTTACTAATATTGCTTTCTCAGCAACTAATAGTAGATTCTCATTAACAACCCCAAGCTTACCATTTACTTTAGGTGCAGGCCAAAATATCACCTTTACAGTAAGCTTTACACCTACAGACAATAGTAATCAAAGCATTACGTTGAATATTTCTAATACCTGTACAGGTACCACTTCGGTTAACATTACTGGTAATGGATGTCAGCCTACATTGGCCGCAACTCCATCTCCTGTAGATTTTGGAACAGTTAATATAGGTGATACTGCTACTAGGACAGTTACTGTTAGTAATACAGGTTGTCAAAGACCAGGCCAAGCACTTACCTTTACTGCTGCTATTTCAGCTAATAGCAGTGCAGGTTTTGCAGTTCAAAGTGTTAATGGCAATGTTATTACATTAACTTTCTCAACAGGTGTATCTACTCCAACAGGTACTTTCACAGGAACATTGGTAATTACTAGTGCAGGTGCTTCTAATTCTCCATTAAATGTACCTTTAACTGCTCAAGCGGTTAATCCACCTGTTGCTGTACTAAGAATTCAACCAAATAACGTAAACTTTGGGGATGTTCCAATAAATACTACTGCAACTCAATCCATTACTTTAGCAAATGCTGGTAATGCTCCATTACAACTTAGCAATCCAGTTGTTACTGCTGGTGCAAACCAAGGATTTTCTGTGACAGCTCCTCCACGCTTAACTTTAGGGCCAAATGAAACCACAACTTTCCAAGTTTCATTTACTCCTACTGTAGCAGGTACTGCTAACGGTTTAGTTACAGTTTCTTCTAACGTACCAGCACAAACTATTACTTTACTTGGTAATGGTGTTGCTCCTATAGCTAACTTAATTACTACAAGCATAGACTTTGGTGTAATTCCAACCGGTCAATCTGCACAACCTCAAGCTATATCAATTGGTAATAGTGGTACTGCTCCTCTTGTTATCAATTCAATGACTGTTGTAGGTGGTCTTGCTAATGGATTCTCCTTAGCAACTAATCCTCCTATTACTATTGCTCCAGGATCTATTGGTACAGTTAATGTTAACTTCACTCCTCCTTCTCCAGGATCTAAGAGTGATATGTTAGTGATGAATACCAATGATTCTAAGAATTCTACTCTAAGAGTAAATCTAGCAGGTAGCGGATCTGATAATGTTCCTCCAATAGTACAAGTTCAATCTCCAGCTGGTGGTGAGGCAATAGCTTCTGGTCAACAATTTACTGTTCGTTTTACTGCAACTGATAATGTTGGGCTTGGAGCTTTTGAAATTAGACTTTCTACCAATGGTGGAAGCAGCTATGATTTAACTATTGGCAGTGGTATTGCACAAAATGGTCAAAATAGCTTCACTGCTGTTGCTCCATCAGGTGTTGAGACTACAACTGCTAGAGTACAAGTTTTAGTAAGAGACGTTTCTAATAATGTTTCTATGGCTGCTAATGCTTCTAACTTTACTATTGGTCAAGCACCAATTCTATTCAACCCAACAATTGTTAATGGTAAGTTTGCAACATTCTCTGCTAACTCTGGTATTAAATCAGGTGCAGTACTAGTTATTGGTAACAATACCTTTACTTTAAGCACCAATGCTAGTGGATCTAAATTCATTGTGAAGAGAAATGTTGTAGGTTCTGCTGGTCAACGTATTAGTGATTTAGCAAAACCTGGCTCAACCGTAACAGTTACAGTACGTAATCCAAACGGTATTAGCTCTTCAACTGCTAGTATAGTTGCTCAGTAAAATTTACTAAGCAGTTTTTATTGTAAAACTTAAGCCGAGGCCAAAAGCCTCGGCTTTTGATTTTTGTAGCTAGATCAAAATAATTTTAATTTTAGCCTTAATTTCAGGTGTTTTGCGTCTACTTCCTAAAAAGAATGATTTTTCTCTTTAAACTTGAAGTTAAGGTAGAATGTATGTTTTTCTATAAGGCAAATTTTTGTTGTGATTGCGGAATAATTTTAAAAACAACTTCTTGGAAACAAAAATTTCTTTTGAGTAGATATTTTTGTATAACTTGTGGCAAAAGGTTGAAAGTTGTTATATGGAAAAGACGTGGTTTTAAGGTCGTTCTCTTGTTTCTATTACCAATATTTTTAACTAAAATTTATCTTGCTAACTCAGTTAGTAGACAAGATCACATAGTTTACCAAACAACAAATATTCAAAGTGAGAAGAAAATACCTACTAGTAGCATTCCTAGGGAAGAGTTTTGGGTATGTGAAGCTAAAACGAAAAAAGGGAAAAAATGTCAGCGTCGAATAAAAAAGCCGGGCTATTGTTGGCAGCATCAAAATCTAACAAAATAAGAAAAATTAAATCTAATGTGTTATAGTAAAACTAAAGTTAGGATTAGATAATGGCAAGGCTAAATTATTGTACTGATAAAATAGAGTCTGAACTATTTGCTAAAGGGATTAGTTTAATTGCAGGAGTTGATGAAGTTGGCCGAGGAGCTTTAGCAGGGCCAGTAGTTGCAGCTGCTGTAATTTTAGATTTAAATAATATACCTAAGGGATTAAATGATTCAAAGAAGCTGAGTGTTCGTTGTCGTGAGGAGTTGGCAAAAGAGATAAAACTTACTGCTATTGCTATTTCTGTTGCAGAAGTTTCCTCTAGTGAAATAGATCAAATAAATATACATCAAGCTAGTTTAAAGGCCATGACAAAGGCAATACTAGGGTTAAAACCAGAAGCAAAATACTTATTAATAGATGGTTTTTCTCTTAAAAATTTAGCAATAGATCAACAAGCTATTATTGGTGGAGATGCCTTATCTGTTTCTATAGCAGCAGCATCAATTATTGCTAAGGTAACACGTGATAAAATGATGCAATCTTATGATTTAGAATGGCCTAATTATGGATTTGCTCGACATGTTGGTTATGGAACAGCTGCTCATTTAGCTAATTTACGTAAGTATGGGCCAAGTTCCATTCATCGACGTACTTTTAAGGGAGTTTTATCTGAAAATACTCAGTTAGCTTTACCTTTAGATTTAGTTGAGTAAACAAACGACTCTAAAGATTGCTAAACACAACACTTTTAGCCTTTATTTGTATTAAGACAAAGCGGTTGACAATAATAGCTCTCTATGTTAGTTTTTAGCCTTAAACCCATTTATTTCATAATAATCTCAAACTTAGTCTTCACTGCGGAGCGGCCGGAGTATGTCATTCAATAAAGCAAAGGTTTTAAAATCGGCTGAAAAATATGTACAACAGGGAAAGATCCCTGCTGCCATTGACGAATACAGAAAGATTGTCGAAGCCGATCCTAATGATCTTACGATGATCAACACCCTAGGGGATTTGTGCGTCCGTGCTGGCCGAACTGAGGAAGCAATTCAAAACTTCTCTCGTATTGCGGAAAATTACCGAGAAAATGGCTTTACCTTAAAAGCCATTGCTATGTATAAAAAGATCAGCAAATTAGAGCCTTCAAATTTTGAAACTTCCTTAAAACTAGCTGATTTATATTCCAAACAAGGGTTAATCGTTGATGCAAGACAACAATATTTAATAGTTGCTGAAGCATACAAGCGAAATGGTCAGTCCAAGAGAGCGTTGGAAGTTCTACAAAAAATTGCTGATCTAGATCCAGAAAATACTGCGGTAAGAATAAAATTAGCTGAAAACTATCAGGCTGAAGGTCTTACAGATCAAGCACATGATGCTTATGTATATGCAGGACAAGAAGCCGCTAAGAAAAACCGTATTCCTGAAGCTATTTCTGCTTTTACTAAAGCTCTTTCAATAAATTCTGGTTCTAGAGCTGCATTAAAAGCTCTTGCAGATGCTTATACACAACAAGGTGATGTACGTAAAGCCTTAGATATATTAGCGCAAGCTCAAGCAAATAACCCTAATGATATAGACGTAATGGTATTGCTTGGCCGTACTTATATTAGCGCTAAAATGTTGGAAGAAGCAGAAAATACTTTCTCTAAGCTAATAGAAGTTGATAAGTCTCGTTATGATTATTTAGTACAGCTAGGCCGTGCTTATATAGAAGTAGGAAAGTTCGATCGAGCTATTGGAACAATTGATCGGTGCATGGATTTGTTAATTGCACGTCGCCAAGAAGAGAAGGCTGTTTCTCTCTTAAAAAGCATACTAGAGTATGATGCTAGTAATATGCAAGCGCTTAAGC
This sequence comes from Blastocatellia bacterium, assembly GCA_039812885.1. Taxonomy (GTDB): domain Bacteria; phylum Acidobacteriota; class Blastocatellia; order Chloracidobacteriales; family JADJPF01; genus JADJPF01. The sequence goes on along the minus strand of JBDIBI010000002.1, from coordinate 394,577 downwards.
GTTTAGCAGATGTATATGCTCGTATCAGAGAAGATCATAATTTATCTTCTACCTTAAATATACTTGTTGATGTAGCATTACGTAAGCAACAAAAAGCAGATGCTATTCAAGCATTAAAGCAACTAATTGAAATTGAGCCAGATGAGCCATCTTACAAACAAAGATTGGCGAGTCTAGGTGGTGGTAGTGTAGAAGTACAACCAAAAACTCCACCAACTCCTTCTTATTCAATCCCAACAGCTTTTGAGCCTGCTGTTGCTGCTACTACACCTCTTTCTGTAAACAAAGCAAATCAATTGGATAACCAATCTGTAGAACGTCAATTACGTGAAGCAGAAATGTTTGCTAGTCGTGGTTATGGTGATAGTGCTGCACAAATATTAGAAGATCTAATAACTCAGCATCCAAGGCATATTGAAGCTCGATTAAAGCTTAAACAAATTTACCTTGATGGAGGAATGGAAGACAAGGCTGCAACACAGTGCTTGGAACTAGCAAAACTATATGAAGCACAAGGTGATAAAGCATCTGCTTCAGATCTGCTTTCAGAGGCATATGATCTTAATCCAGCTTTAAATAAAGGTGCTTCAAGTCCTGGACGAGGTGCAAATGGTCAACCAGTTAAAAAACTAGCTGATTCCATAGAGATAGATTTAAGTGCTAGTTTAGACTCAGATTTTGGAGCAGAACCTGCTAAACCTCAGTCTACTACTTATCAACCACAAGCTTCATCTCCTAGTGGTTTTGATTTATTTAATAGTAAGCCTAGTAGCGCTCCTCCTGCTTCCAATTTACCACCAACTTCATCTTTGTCTTATGGCTTGCCAGATTTATTTGGGCAGCCTTCGGCACAAGCTTCAGCAGGACCTTCAAAAGCAGCTCCACCTTTAAGTGGTTTTGATTTGTTTAATCAAGGGCAAAGTTCTAGCCAATCAACTCCTCAACCACCACAAACTCCAGCAGGGCAATTTGGTTTACCAAATTTCTTTGGGCAAACTGTTCCAGATCAACCTGCTTTTCAACCTGCTAAACCTTCAACACAAGCACCTTCTTCTTTAGGGGATATTTTTAATGCTAGTTCACAGTCTCCATTAGCAAATGTTCCTTCTGTTCCTATAGGTGCTAAAGGCGAAACCACAGGTGTGCCTAGTACTAGTTTTGAAATAGATGTTGATGATACTTCAACTAGTAGTCAGATAGCTAAGGATAAAATACTAAAAGATGAGTTAGATGGCGTAGACTTTTATATAGCTCAGGGCTATATGGAGATAGCGCGAGGTGCTTTGGAGGATCTAGAAAAACAACATCCTAATCATCCAGCTATTTTACAGCGTTTTGCACAAATGGGGATTACCAAACCATCTACTAATATGTTGAAGACTAGCTCTGATATGGAAGCAGTAGAAGAGTTACCTGATTCAGCTATTTTAGAATCATCCCCAGCTAGTGTGCCTGCTCCTACAACACCATTTAATCCTTTTGGAGGATTTCCTAGCCCTGGCAAAGCTCTACAATCTCCACCATTGGCTACACCACAAAAACAAACTCCACCTCCTCAACCTCCTGCACCAGCACCTATGCCAGATGTTTTGGCTTCACGGGTACAACCAACAGCTGCATCACAAGCTTCAGGGGGATCACTTTTTGATAGTTTAATATCAGATGTTGAAGCTGAACTTGATGAAATGCCAACCCATGATATGATGCCTATGGCTAAGACAGTTGCTAGCAGTCCTGCAACATCAAGCAGCAAACCTGTTTCATCTTTATCTGATCAATCAGATTTAGGGTCAATTTTTACTGAGTTTCAACAAGAGTTTGAAACTTCTGATAAACCTGATTTTGAAACCCACTATAATTTGGGATTAGCTTATAAAGATATGGAACTTTTTGATGATGCTATAGAGCAATTCCAATTGGCATTTAAAGCTACTTCTCCAACTAGTGGAGATGGTAATTATTTTAATTGTTGCAATATGCTTGGTTTCTGTTTCTTAAAAAATAACATGGCTCGCCCATCAGCTGTATGGTATAAGCGTGGTTTAGAAGCTCCAAATCGTTCTGATGAAGAATATCAAGCAATGAGGTTTGATCTAGCAGGCGCTCATGAACAATTAAAAGAATACAAAAAAGCACTAGAATGCTTGCAAGAAGTATATGCTTTAGATATCAACTATCGGGATGTTGGATCAAAAATTCGCGAGATAGAAGAGAAGCTTAATCAAGAAGGTTAGTTTTTACAAAAAATAAGTTCTGTTTTTAGCCTGCTATCTTTAGGCAGGCTATTAATTTATGTTTTGAAATCGGAGTTTTGTGTCAGCAAAAATAACGGTTATTCTTTATATTGCAATATGTTTTGAGGTGGGTATAGTTTTAATATTTGCTCCTTGGACTGGTTTTTGGGGAGATAATTTCTTTTTAGACTATTTAACAGCTCGTCTTCATTGGCAATTTTTAGTTAGTATTATTCAGAGTAGTTATTTCAAAGGTACAATTTCGGCTCTGGGAATTGTTAATTTATTAATATGTTTTGGGGAAGTAAAAAATTTCCGTCAAACTGTTAGTTTACTTTCTGAAGTGGAAAAAAAAGAAGATGAAGCCGCCCAAGCCCAAAAAAACGCAGCTTTGCCTGATAACCAACCGTAAACTCTTATCACCTTCCTCAGATTCTTTAAATGTAAAAGAATCCATTTCAACTCTATTAAATCACTGTATTGAAGCTGCATATTCAGGTATTGATATTATTCAGATTAGAGAAAAAGATCTTTCTGCTAAAGACCTTTCTCAATTAGTAAATGATTTGTCAAAAGAATTAAAGAGTCTAAATACCACATTACTAGTAAATGATAGATTAGATATTGCTCTTAGTTGTGGGGCCAATGGGGTTCATTTACCTGGAAATTCGCTTCCTATAAAAGAAGTAAGAAAATATGTGGGGAAGAATTTTATTGTTAGTGTTTCTACTCATAGTGTTGAAGAAGCTTGCTTAGCTGCTGAATCAGGTGCAAGTTTTGTATTATTTAGTCCTATTTTTGATACTCCATCTAAAAGAATATATGGTAAACCTTTGGGTTTAGAATTACTTAGTCAAGCTACAAAAAAAATTACTTGCCCTGTTATAGCTTTAGGTGGCATAAACAGAGAAAATGCTAAATCAGTGCTAGATTGTGGAGCTTGGGGTTTAGCTGCAATTAGACTTTTTATTGAATCTTCTAACTTAAGAGACTTAGTAAATGAGCTTAAACAATAGTAAAAGAAGTATTGTTCTCACCATAGCAGGGTTTGACCCTACAGCAGGAGCTGGAATTATTGCAGATATAAAAACTTTTGCTGCCTTTAATTGTTATGGTATTGCTGTTACTACTGCGGTAACTGTCCAAGATACAACTAAAGTTTATACAAGTAGTCCGGTAGATGCTGGTTTAGTAAAAGAACAGTTAAAAGCTTTGTCTCAAGATTTTTCTATAGATTCTGTAAAGATAGGTATGTTAGCTAATGAAGAAATAATTTCTGTCGTAATAGATTTTCTTCTTCTTCAAGCACCAAAATTTGTTATAGTAGATCCATTGTTATACTCAACAAGTGGATATCCTTTACTAAATTTATCCGCTAAAAAGTTAGTTATTGAAAAACTTTTTCCACTAGCTACACTTATTACTCCAAATCTAAAAGAAGCGTCACTTCTATTAGAAGAAGATGTAAAGAATTTGGAAGATATGAAACAAGCTGCTAATAAATTACAAAATTTAGCTGTCTCATCAATATTAATTAAGGGGGGACACTTAGAAGAAGATGCTATAGATCTATTTTATGATGGATTAGATTATAAAGTGTTTTCAGGAACACGCATTAGTAAATCTGCTCATGGAACAGGTTGTAGTCTTTCTTCTGCAATAGCTGCATCATTAGCTTGTGGAAATGATTTAATAAGGTCTATAGAAATTGCTAAACAATTCATCACTAAGGCATTAGAAACAGCAGAAAAACTAGGCAAAGGAGATAACTTGCTTAATCATTTTTGGAATACGCAAAATATATGCAACCAGTTCTAGATCAAGTAGATGAGAAAATATTAAAAGAATACCCAATACCACTAGCATTAAAGTACCAACAAGTTTTAATGCAAGAAGATTCTTTTGCTAAAACTAGAGCTTTAACTGCTGCGTTAGAAGTTTTATTAAAATACTGTCTCTGTTTTTCAATACAAGACAGTTATCGCAGTCGCCTTTCACCTATAAGATTTTCTCCTTCATCAATAGAGCAAATGCTTAATCTAAAAGCTAGTAGCATGGTTAAGTTGCTAACAGAGACACTGTTTTTATTTCGTCGTAGTAAAGATGTAATGTTTGAATCAGAACTTTATTTGTTTATTTATGAAGACTTTAGTGAAACTCCTAAACTAAGAACAAATGTTTCTGGTATTTTACAAGCTTTAGTAGAATTTGCTGAAAGATATCCTTATCGTGGGGCAATAGATTCAAATGAGTTTGAATGTGAAACAGATTTTCAAAACTACTTTCCTTTATTAAAGGGGCTTTACAGTCAAGCTGTTTTTTTAGCGTATTTACCGTTAATTTATTTTCATGATCCAATGGATGAACTAGAAGCTATAGAACAAGGTTCAAGTGCAAGTTTAGTTATAGCAGAGAATTTAATGGGAGTACAAGCTATTGCTCAAGCTATGGCAGCACGTCGTTTACCAGGTGCTCCTTTTGGGAGAATTGCTCTAAGATCTCGTCGTAGTAATTTACTATTAAGTTTACATCCTCTTTTAGTATTAGTGGAAACTATAGAATTATTATCGGCTAAATCAGAGGATACTTTGCCTATTGGGCCACATGTGGTGATATTTTATGATGAAATTCGCGGGGAAGGGCAAGGAAAGTTATTACACTATTGGCAAGCAAATTTATCTAAAATAGTTCAGAATTTGGATGCTCCAAAACTTACTATTACCTCTCAAGGCGGGATTTTAAATCGTTTAACAGACTGGATTAAAACTAATCGTTCAGGTATTAAAAATCGTCTTCAATTAGCTCAACAGATAAGTAAATATATTGAGCAAAGAAACTTTACTGCGGCTATTGCAGAGTTTAAAAAGATTTCTGAATCAGAGCCAGATAATTTAGCTATTGCGGCTCGTTTAGGAGAGCTTTGTTTATCTGCCAATCAACGCCAAGAAGCGGGTGAAATTTTTCTTAAGATTGCAGAAAGGTGTATGGAAGACGGTTTCATTCCACAAGCAATGTTAATGTATCAGCGAGTTTCTAAACTTAACCCTAAAGATATTAACACAAGCTTAAAACTTGCCAATGTATGTTCAGAACAAGGTTGTCAGGAAATTGCGCTACAACAATGTGAAAGAATCATTGATTACACTAGCCAAGTTAATGATATAGAAGGTTCTCTTAAAGCCTTAGAACTTGCTGTTAGAACTTATCCTGACAACTATAATAATCAGCGCCGTCTAGCCAATATCTATTTAGCTAAAAATCAAAAGCAACAAGCTCTTAAATGCTTATTAGTTGCTGGAGAAATATTATATTCACAACAACTCTATCAACTTGCAGCAGAAGTATATGAAGATGTGTTGAAAATTAAGCCTTTACATCAAGTGGCTTTTGCAATGTTAGGTTATATTTATTTGGAATTAGGGGAAAATGAAAAAGCTATTGAAATGTTGGTTCCTTCTTGTCAAAGTGATCCTAATGATACAAACTTGCTCAACGCTTTATTGCAAGCCTACTTAAGCCTTAGTGAAATAGATAAAGCTTATAAAACTTTTTCTAAGTTATTTAATTTAGATCAAAACTATTCGGATAAAATCTTAGAAATATGTAATTATTTAGTAGCTTTGGGGGAGTTAGATAAAATAAACACATTTTTAGAACCCTATATAAGTATCCTGATCTCACAACATAAGGAAAGACAAGTAATTAGCCTATTAGATAACTGTTTAGCAAAAGATCCTTATCAACTATCTTTCCTAAGACAATTAGCAAATATCTATGAAGCAATTAAAGATGAAGCAAGCCTAAAACGTCAGTTGCAACGCTTAGTTATGGAAGCTCGTTCGCAAAGTAGATATGAAGAAGCTAAAACAGCCTTAAGACAACTAAACACTTTAGATCCACGTAACCCTAGTTATATTGCACAGCTGAAAGATTTGGAGAGGATAGGTTAAGTAGTATATATACTTCTTTAACAAATCCTATAAAAACTAAATGATGGGTTTAACTAACGAGAAAGGTTTAGTTTATGGGTGAAATGATTCGTACATTTATTTGTATTGATTTACCAGTAAGTCTAAAAACTAGTATTGAGAAACTAATTTTAGAACTTCAAAAAGATAGCAGAGGTAAAATAGGTTGGGTAAAACCTAACAATATGCATTTAACTTTAAGATTTCTAGGAGATATACCTAAAGAGAAAGTTTCTTTAGTTCAACATTGTATTGAACAAGCTTGTAATGGAATAAAGAGGTTTACTGTTACAGCATCTGGTCTAGGAGCTTTTCCAAATTTGCATCGGCCTAGAGTGTTTTGGGTGGGAATCAAAAATTTTACAGAACAGCTATTACCATTGCAAAAAAAATTAGAACAAGAATTGGCAAATGCTGGTTTTGATAAAGCTGACAAAGCTTTTTCTCCTCATCTTACAATTGGTCGTGTTCGTGAAGGTAGTGTTCAAGAAGTTGTTAACAAAATTGAACAAATAGAGTTTAGCTCACAAGATTTTCAAGTAAAAGAAGTGATTTTTATGCAAAGTGAGCTAAAAATAGGTGGTTCTGTCTATACTAAGCTAGCTGTAACACAGCTAAGTACTTAATTTGTTATTAGATAATTTAATGAATCAATGTGGGATTTTGCTGTCCCAGAAACGGTCACTAGAATTATTAAAAAGACTAATAGTAGTAGTAATAAAGGCTTTATTTTCTGACAGTAAAGAAAAAATGTTTTCTGGAATAGAAATTGTTATATATAAGTTTGTGGATCGAGGACTAGGGATTGGCGGAGTGTAATGCGTTATCTAAATATTTTACCAGTCCTCGATTTCTGTTATTAAACCTACAAATTAGAATATAAAAATGACAAATCTTTTAATATAAAGTGAAAATTAGTTTCCTTTTATTTCCCTAATTTGATCTAAATGTCGCAAATCATGATAGGCAAGTAATGAAAGCCAACCAGGGCCACTAATTAACATTTCCTTATGAACTGGATGGGGTATAGAAATAGAAGCTAATTCATCCAATGTAGTGCTTTTTATAAAGTCTTGTAATGCTGCATGAGACTGCTTTAATAGCTTTATAGTTTCACTAAGGCTTGGGGCATTAATTGGTTCTGCTTGTTCAGGTGCTTTAATACGTTGTTTTCTGCTAGGAACACGCTCAGCAATTTGCGCCCATTCCACAGCCAAGTATTCATCAGGCTTTCTTTCTTCTCTTGCCGGAGAAGCTAAAGTTTGTTTTAATCCAAAGGTGAGATTTCTTTCTACTAAATGTATGTGATAAGCAATTTCACCTATAGACCATCCAGATTCTGGTTTTTTATCAACTTCATCACCAATTTCTGATAATAAAGTATTTCTTGCATTTTCTAACTCAATTGCTCTTTTTTCCAAAGTGCTAGGAAAATTCTCTAAAGAATTTGACATTAATTTCGCTCCTTAAAATGGGTTATTTTTTGTGTTCTTGTTTTATTTCTTTAATTTGTTCAACATGACGTAATTCATGATGAGCAATCAATGAAAGCCAACCAACTCCACTAATTAGACCAAGCTCTTTAACTGGATGTGGCATGCCAACACTAGCTAAATCATCTATGCTAGTACTATGGATGAAATTATATAAAGATGTCCTAGATTCTTCTAACAGATTTAGTGCTTTACTTAATTCTGGAGCATCTTTAGGTAATACTCTATCAGGGGCTTGTCTTGGCTGTTCTCGATTAGCAGCAAAACTAACGATATGTTGCCATTCTTTCTGAAGTTCTTCATCTGGCTTTCTTGGGTTATTTTCTTTGGTTTCCAGCACTTTTGCTAGCATTGCTGTAATACCTTTTTCTACTATAGATAAATGATGAACTATTTCAGAAATTGACCAACCAGAACTAGGTTTTAAATCAATCTTATCGTTAATTTCTGATAGTAAAATATTTCTTGCCTTTTTTAATTCATCTATTCTTTGTTCTAAAGTTGCAGGAAAAATATTTTCTGACATTAAATATACTCCTTAGCTATTTAGCCAACATGTACATAAGGACGCCGTTTAGGATTAGGCTCAGCTAGTCGTAGAACTTCACGAGTAACTGGAGCTGTATCTCCTTCACCAAAGGCCAAATACTTTAACACATAACTTATTGGATTGCCTTCTGTCCAACCAAAATAAACGTGTGGTTGTTGGTGTGTTTTATCTCGTATATGTAAAAGTAGTGCTGCTATTGCATTAGGTACAGCAGGACTTTCACATCGCAAAATATGGTGTTTACCTTCTGCAAAACCATATACTTCCAAAACATCATCTGTAAACTCAGAAGCATCTCCAGGTTTTATTTCTAGAAAAATTAGCTGATCATCAAATATGTTATGAATATCTCTAGCTTCTTTTTCTTTGAAACTGTAACTATGTCCACCAGGTCTATGAGCTATAATACGTATTGTTCCTTGTTTGGCAGCTTCTTTTATAAATTTTTGAGATGAGTCATCTAATACAACTTTTTTAATTCGTAATTCTGTTGAACGCAATGCTCTTGAAATTAAAGAAGTCGCTAGAATTGAACCTATAAAAAATGATGCGATTTTTATACCTTCAGGACGCTCAATTATATTTACTACAGTAGTATATGCAAATACTAAAGCGATAAGTGAGAATTTTATACGATTAGCCCATCCACTTTGCCAAGCAATTAAAGTAACAGCTAGAGCAGCTGAAGTCATTAAGACTAACACTCCAGTAGCATAAGCACCACCTTGAGCATCTACATCAGCCTTAAAGAGAATGGTAATAATAAAGCCTACAGCAGTAAAGAAAAACACCAATGGCCTAGAAGCTCTTGCCCAATCAGGTGCCATACCATACTGTGGTAAATACCTAGGTACTAGATTAAGTAAGCCTGCCATTGCTGATGCTCCAGCAAACCATAAAATGGAGATAGTACTTATATCATAGAAAGTTCCAAAGGTTTCTCCTAAGTAATGGTGTGCTAAATAAGCTAAAGCTCTACCATTAGCTTCTCCACCAATTTGAAATTCTTTAGCAGGAATCAATATGGTTGTTATTAAGCTACTTCCAATAAGAAAAACACTCATTATAAGTGCTGCTGTAATTAATAAATATTTGGTATTTTTAATACGGCCAGCAGGTTTTTCAAGTGTATCTGTTATATCACCTTCTACTAAAGGCATTACAGCAACACCTGTTTCAAATCCAGATAAACCAAGAGCTAGTTTGGGAAATAGTAGTAGAGATATGCCTACAATTCTTAAGGAAGAGCCATGACTTGTAAACATTAGGTTTTTCCAGTTAAGTGCTAGCTGTATGTCTTTAGATATATGATAAAACCCTACTATCACTACTACAAAATTAAGTATTAAATAAGCAAATACTAGAAAGACTGCTAGTCCAATAGCTTCATTAAAACCTTTTAGGAATATTGCGCCTAGTAATGTTACTAGTAAGAGTGTTATTAACACTTTATGATGCATCCATTCAGGGACAAAGGGGTTTTCTATAATATGTGCAGTAGCATCAGCAGCAGATAAAGTAATAGTAATCATAAAATCTGTTGCTGCAAAACCAAGAAGGATTAATACTAGTGCCTTGCCTTTCCAGCGAGGTAGTAAAGATTCTAATATAGAAATACTGCCTTGTCCATGCGGACTTTCTTCTGCTACTCGGTTATAAATGGGTAATGCCCCAAATAAAGTTACTAAAACTAGAACAAAAGTAGCAATAGGGGATAACATTCCTGCAGCTAGGAAAGCGATTCCAGGTTGATAACCTAAAGTAGAAAAGTAATCTACTCCAGTTAGACACATCACTTTCCACCAAGAAGAGCGGTGATGAGCTTTATGCTTATCTGGAGTTTTAGTTGTGTCTTTAAGACCTTCTAATAACCAGAGGTTGAAGCGTTTTTTTAAAGTTGACGTTGACATTGTACCCTTTCTTAAAAAAGAAGGAAGCTGTTAAAAATTTTGGTTGGATATAAAATAAAGCCAGAAAAAGTAACGGCATAAATTTAACTTTATTATTAATAAAAATGAAAGACTATTTTGGCAGGAAAAGTCTAAATTTAGAAAGTTAAGAGGATTTTCTTAAGAAAAAAATCTGCTTAACTACAGAGCTAAATTTCTAACTCTGTAGTTAAACATTAGGACTTACTTATTGAGGGGTGTAGAATTTAAATTAAAAAAGTATAAGTGCTAATAATATTTGATTCTTGTAATAAGCAACTATTGTTCCTCAAATAGGATTTTTTTTGCATTTTTGTAATTAGTAGCAAAATAAATATATTATGCAGATGATGAAAATTATTAGTTCTTAAATTATGGGAATATTGACAAAAGCTGGCAGTAAGTAGTTGACAAAAACTGTCACTAAAAGCAGTTTCCTAAACTTAATTTAATTTATTGAAATCTCTTTAGAAAAGTTTAATAATCAATAAACTATCTGGAAAACTATTTGGAGTTTGTAATTTCATTGCTTACTTAAGAGGTTGAAATGGTAAAACCTAATGAGCAAATAGGGCCTTATGTTTTAATACGTCAACTGGGAAAAGGTGGTTTTGGAGTTGTTTGGTTGGCTCAACGACGTAGCCAGTTAGCTACTACTGAAGTTGCTCTTAAACTTATTTTAGATAGTGATCCAGATATAGATGCTATTACTAAAGAATCTCAGTTATGGGTGCAAGCTGGTGGTCATCCTAACGTATTATCTATTATTGAAGCTAATATGTATGATAATCAAGTAGTTATAGCTAGTGAGTATGCTCCAGATGGTTCTTTACAGGAATGGATAAAGCATAAAGAACAGGTTTCTTTATTAGAGGTAATTAATTTAACAATAGGTATTTTATCAGGATTAGAACACTTACATTCCCGCAGAATTATTCATCGAGACTTAAAACCAGCAAATATTTTACTTAGTAAAGGTATTCCTAGACTTGCAGATTTTGGTTTAGCCAGAGTAATGAAATCCTCTGCTAATTCTGGTAGTGTAGCTGGAACACCAGCTTATATGGCTCCAGAAGCCTTTGATGGAAAACGTTCTTTACAATCTGATATTTGGTCAGTTGGGGTAATACTTTATCAATTGCTGTGTAATCGCTTACCTTTTCCACAAAGTGATATAGCTGCTTTGATTGGTGCAATTGTTGGCCGCAATCCTCAACTTATGGATGAAAACATTCCTGTTAGCTTACAAAAAATTGTCTTTCGAGCTTTACAAAAAAATGCTTCTCAAAGATATGAGTCAGCAACGGAAATGAAATTAGACTTACAAAATGCACTAAAATCTTTGGAAATCAACGATATAAGGCTATTAGAAAAACCTATAAAACAATTTTCAGATATTGCTTTTGTTACTACAAAACAGTTAATTACAGAGCAAGTATTAGTTAATGAAACGGCTAGAAATAATACTGGTATTGATAATTCGCAAAAAAGTATCCCAGTTTCTAATATTTCTAATAGCAAAGTGGTTCCTAAAACAACTAAAGTGCTTCCGTCAAAATTAAGTTCAATGGATTTACCAAAAGAACAAAATAATAAATGGAAAACATATACTATTGTGATACTTTGTGCTTTGATCCTTCCTATTGGAAGCCTTGCTTATTTTAAATCCCAAGAAAACCAAAATTTACTTTCACAAAAAAGCTCATTTACAGATAAAATTTCTCCCAAAATTGAATTAAAAGAAATTCCTGACAAGCAATCTCAAGAAATCACTCAATTAAATAGTCCGAATCCTTCTAAAACAAATAGCTTGAATCCAGAGGAAGTTGATTTAGATAAACTAAAAAATAGTACTAATCCAATAGATTACGAAAATTTTATTAGGAAGTACCCTAACAGTAAAAGTGTTCCTTTTATTGAAAAAGCTTTGAAAGCTTTACAAGAAAGAAAAAATATTCCTTCTACAAATAATGAAGTTTCACAAACAGAAATCAACAAGACAGAAGAGAAAAAAACATCTTCAACACCTTCTAGTTTAGGATCTAGCGGTGTAATGAGAGCAAGTAATGGAAATGAAAGTGAGTTTATAGGCACAAATATAAGATCTGAAAGTAATACAGAAAGTCCCTATGAATTAAGACCAAGATTACAAGATAACAAAAGACCTATTTTTCCTCCAGAAAACAACTTAGAGTTTATAAATATAACAGGGGTCTGGCGGCAAAGAGGAGGGTTTTGTAATGATAGCATGTTTAAATTTACTCAAAATGGAGATCTTGTTAGTGTTGAAGGCAATGAACGTTGTGGAAGCATGAATGGCTCTATGCAAAGGCTTAATGTAAGAATGAATCGTGAAGTTTTAGAGTATAATACTAGAATTTTAGATAAAAATGTTCATGTAGCAATATTCTTTTCTCCAGATGGAATGCATGCAAAAAAATACTGCCAAATTATAGGGGAAAATGGACGAGATATCTCCGATTTGGAAAAGCAATAATTTGTTATGTTTGAAGTCTTAAAGAGAGCTTTTGCAAGCTCTCTTTTTTACTTTAAAAAAACAATAAATTAACTTTATAAGCCATCCAAACAAAATATGTCTAAATAGTTATTCTTAGGCTTTTTTTCGGGTTCTAGGTTTTCTAGCTTTAGGAGCTGGCTCTGGTTCTGGCTCTGGCTCTGGCTCTGGTTCTGATTTTGGAAGAAGTAAATCTAATTTTTCATTTATCTCATCTATAGTATTACGTATTACTTTTAGTTGTTTGTTTATTGACTCAATATCTTGATGAGTAGGTAGGTTCATTGCACTTAGAGTTGTTTGACTAATATCTTTAATTCTAGAAGATAAACCCAAACTATGTTCTAAATTTTGAGCTAGTGCAGAAAGAAAAGTCTGACTGCGGGCTAGTTTTTCTATTTGTTCACCTGCAGATTTTTCCCACATTTCATAAACTTGCTTAAACACATCCTTAACTCCTTTATCTCCTTTGTCACTTTTACCACCTTTATCAGCCATAATTGCTCCTTAAATATTATAGATAAGAATAATAATGGAAGCATTTTATCAATCCTAATAAAACTATTAAAGGAAATTAATAAAAATAATGGTTTAAAGGTATAGATCTGCAAGTTCAACTTGCCAAACTTACCAAAAGGCATTAATCAAATATTTGCAATAAATATAACAAAATTTGAAGATTAACTTAACTTTATGACTAAAAAAGAAAAACTTGGCATTGTACTTTTTAACCTAGGTGGTCCAGAGAATTTAGATGATGTACGTCCTTTCCTTTATAACTTATTTTGTGATGCAGAGATCATAAAGCTACCTTTAGAAATAATAAGAAAACCTCTTGCTTGGTTAATCTCCACTTTTCGCTATAAAAAATCTTCTGGATACTATAAAAAAATTGGTGGAGGCTCACCACTTCGCTCTATTACAGATCAGCAGGGAGAAGCTTTAGTTAATGAATTAGCAAAACGAGGTATTGCAGCTAGTAGCTATACAGCAATGCGTTGTTGGAAACCTTTTACAGAGGATGCTATAGATAAAATCGAAAAAGATGGTGTCAATCGTGTGATTGCCTTACCTCTTTATCCTCAATTTTCTATTTCTACTACTCGTTCAAGTTTTCGCTACTTTATCAAAGTTCTAAATTCACGCGGAGGAATGCGCCATATACGCCGTCATTATATTTCTTCTTGGTATAATCATCCAGGCTATATTAATGCTTTAGTTGAAACTATACGTATAGCATATGCAAAACTGCCTAATCAAGATCCTAAGGCTACACAGCTAATTTTTAGTGCACATAGTGTGCCTGTAAGCTATTTAGCACAAGGTGAACCATATTTAAAACACACACAAAAAACTGTTGAACTAGTAATAAAACGCTTAGAGACAGAAGGTAAGAACTTTCCTTGGAAATTATCATTTCAAAGCAAAGTTGGCCCAGTAAAGTGGTTAGAACCTTTAACAGATGATGTTATTCGTCAATTTGGAAAAGAAGGCAAACAACAACTTTTAATTGTACCTGTAAGTTTTGTTTCTGATCATATTGAAACGTTATATGAATTAGATATCCTTTATAAAGAAGTTGCTGATGAAGTTGGTATTCCACATTTTGTTCGTGCACCAGCATTTAATACAATGCCAAGCTTTATTAAAGCATTAGCTGATATTGTTGAAGAGAAATTGCGTAAGGTAAATGCATTAAGTGTTGTAAATAGATAATATTATAACTAAGATATTTTGCTTTGCGCTAGGTGGTTGTAATATCGTAAAATTAAACTAACTTCTAAAATTTGTTTTTTCATTAAAAGTTATGATTAATAAAAATTTACTTGTATTATTCGTTGTAATGTTTCTTACTAGGTCTGTTGCTTTAGGCCAAGAAACTACAGCAAAACAATCTAAACCAGCAAATGATGTTTCAACAGGAAAGGTTGCAACCACCAAAAAAATAAATAGAAAAAAAGCTTCTCCTGTTAAAGAAGCTACTGTGGAAATGCCTCCTCTAGGAGATCGTCTTAACGAACAGCGCTTAGCCATACGTTCTGGAGAGCAGCGCGAAGCTTCTCAACCTTATTTAATAGAAGAAGTTTCAGTAAATGGTATTTATAAATCTGTTGAAGGTTATGGAGCTTTCTTAAAAGCGGTTAATGGAAGATTGTTTTTTGCTTATAAGGGAATGCTTTTTTATGATGGAGAAGTATTGCAAATCGATGCAGATCAAGTAATTTTTCAACAAAACTTACCCAACGGCAAGAAAAAACAAATTATCAAAGCTTATGATCCTAGTGCCTTACGTAGTACAGCTTTAGAGAAAGAAGAAAAAACAAAACAAGATGCTACTAAGAAAAAGAAAAAGTCAGAAGAAAAAAATGAAGATGCTGGTACAAAAGATGAGTAACTTTTAAGGTTTCTAAATCTAATAATGCTTGTTTTGTATTAGATTATATTGCGTAAGTTAAATCTAAGTTTCCTGTATAACTTTATAGTCTTTATTAAATTTGCCAGATTTAAAACTTAATCACCCTTAAGGTAAATAACTACTAAGTCTAATTACTTATTATTAGCCATTAAATTAAGTTTATAACAATTAACTAGAAAAATTCTTATATTCCTTTAATCATTTTTAGTTGCTAGAGTTTGCTAGTTAGAAATTAGGTAAGAATAAGAATTTTATTAGATAAAAACTTTAGTGATTTACACAGTTATAAACTTATGCTAGACTCCCCGCATAAGTAGAGTCAAAGCCACTATCAAGTGGTAGTAGTTTAGTTTGTCAGAGTCAGATAACTTTTCAATATCCGAATCCGATATACTCCGGCTTTTGGCGCTCTTAAATAATTTTTGGAGCTGCTTGCGCTGACACGGTAGATTCTTTCAAAGCTGTCATTTCAGTCGTCAATTTGTCAGTTCCTCTTAAAATCCATCTTTAATTAGAAAGGCAATTGTTTGTATGAAACTTTATGTAGGTAATCTTCCATTTTCAACCACGGAAGCGGATTTAACTAAACTGTTTTCTGAAGTTGGCAATGTTCAATCGACTCGACTAATGACAGATCGTGAAACAGGACAATCTAGAGGATTCGCTTTTGTAGAGCTAGCTGACCGCAGTGAAGGTGAAGCAGCAATCACCCGTTTTAATGGCCTTTTATTAAATGGCCGTAACATCAAAGTAAATGAAGCTAAACCACAAGAAAATAATCGTGGTGGCGGTGGTGGTAATCGCGACCGTGGTGGCAGCCGTGGTGGCTATGGTGGCGGCGGTGGACGTGATCGAGGTGGACGTGGTTTTAACCGCTAGACTTTACTAAAAAAAGATTTTAGGGCAACAACCTGACAAAGTTGTTGCCCTAAATTATTTAGAGTTATTTAAATTTATATAACACAAAAAATTTTTTAACTAAGATTGTATTTTGATTTAATAAATTCCTGCTAAAATAGCACCTACATCACATATTCTTACTTCAATAGCTCAAAATACCTCAACTATTGTTGGGAGGTTGCAAAGGATAAATACTAAATATGGTGTCAAATGTTGATAATGATGCTGAAAATCCAGAGAGACGTGAAGCTACAGATTGCTTTATGCAAGCGCGCACAGCTATAAAAAATGGTGAAGTTGCTAGTGCTGAAAAACTATTAAAACGAGCGCTACAGTTATGGCCGGATAACTATAATTACACTCTACAATTAGCTAAATTAGCTATTCAAGTCGGGAAAAATGAGCGTGAAATAGAGGATCTTTTGCAAAAAACTAGTGTGCTTAATTTAACAGCTACTGAGCCACGTTTGTTACTTGCAACACAGTATGAAAAAGTTGGTCAAAATAAAAAAGCTCTTTCTGTTTATAAAGGAGTGCTTAATATTGATCCGACTAACTTAATTGTTAGGCGTAAGCTAGGGCAACAACAACTAGATGCTGGCCAAACCATGACTGTTAGCATGCTTTCAATGAAGTTAGATAATTCTCCTGTTTATGAAGAACCTGCTTTAACACCTAAATCTAAAGCAGTTGCACCTCAAACTACTTCAAAAGCTAGCTTAGAAGATAGGTTACCTGCAAATGCATATGCTACTCAACCTTTAACGCCTAAACCTCCTTTTACTCCAGAAGAAGAACTAGATTTTAGGGAAGTTAAAACTCTTAAAGATGTTAAAAAACTTCCTCTTAATGAAATTAAACCTGAACCAAAACTTAACTTAGATGCTTTTCAACAACAAATGCAAGAGCGTCCTACTTCAGATGATATTCCTACTTATTCTCAAGAAAGCTCACAATCAAAGCAACAATCTTCTAATGAGGATTGGCAATCTCTAATCGAAGCTATTCAACATGATTCACAAATGTATGAAGTTGATGGACATTTGCCAATGAATGTTGCTATTTCTTATATAGAAGTTGGCTTATATAGTGAAGCAGTAGAAGAATTACAAGAAGCTTGGAAATTATTTACTAAAAAATCAGACCCAGAAGCTTCTCGTTCTTGCCAGTTATTGATTGATTGTCTTTTTTCGCTAGAACGTTATCAAGAAGCTATAGAATGGTGTAATAGAGGGATTGAACTAAATGGACGTAATAGTTCTGCTGGAAAAACTTTCTTGCATAGACTTGCTACTAGTTATGAACGCCTAGGTGATACAGCTATGGCTAATCAACTAAGAGCTGAACTAGGCTCTGATGGAACTTTAATGCCTAGCTTGCCAATGCCATATGCTCAACCAATTGCAGCTTTGCGCTTTGCCTTACGATTTAGAAGAGGTTATGATGCACCAGAGTATATACTTAATCCAGACCTAGTAGAAATAGTCATTGGTCGTGGCCCTAAAGCCCATATTATGATAGATTCTCCTAGAGTATCTAAAGAACATGCTCTACTTAGATTTACTCAATCTGGATTGAAAATAATTAATCTTAGTAGAACCAATGGTACTTTTGTAAATGGTGAAAAACTAGAACCAGATGTTGAATACCCAATAGATCCTGGAGATGTAGTTGGCTTAGGAAAAACTATTGATGTGGAATTGATTTCTAAGTAGTAGATTATTCCCAATTTTGTATAAGAAAGCTGTATAAAAGCCCTTCAGTTATTAGTTAACTGTTGGGCTTTTTATATTTTATGGTGTTTACTTAAGTCGTAAATATCACCAGAAGTTAAAGCATGAACTATAATTTCACTAGCACATAGATGATCTTTATCAAGCGCAAAATTATCACTATGGGCTAAACGCATATTGGCACTATCTAAGAAATATACAGCATTGTTACCTATTACTTTTGCGTTATTATTTTCATCTATAAGCAATGCTGTATCTTCATCTATTCCAATAGCTAAAATTCCAGGGTGTTCCGTTAGTAGGGAAATAAGCCTTGGCAATCGTCCACGAGAAGCACAATGTGTATCAATTGCAATGTTATTTAAAAAACCAAACCCTTCACCAATTTCAATCATGTTAGTTCTAAGATGTCTATCAACTGTTCCTCCATCCAAAATCATTGGGTTTCCAAAAATAGAAGCTCCAGAGGAAGTTCCAGCTAAAATTCCACCTTTTTCCAATAGATCTCTAAAAGCTTTTTCCACAGGTGTTCCAGCTAATTTTTCACTCAGTTTAAATTGAGAACCTCCAGCAATAAACACTCCACTACATTCCATTATTCTTTCATAAATCCAATCTGACTGAGCATGTTCACGACAAAAAATTTTGGGAGAGAATAAATCCTTAACTCCCCAAGATTGAAAGATTTCCCAGTAACAAGCATTGACTTCTGCTGGATCATTTGTTCCTGCCGTAATAATTGCAATTTTGGCTGCTTGACCTCCTGCTTCATTAATAAAATGTCCCATCAGTGTTTCACCTAAGGATCTTACAACTGGCCCGCCACCAACTAAAAAAAATTTTCCTTTTCTAACACTCATATCTTTGTTCTTTAAAAAACAAGAACTATAAGAAAATTCTTTCTTATAGTTACTTGTTAAGTTATTTTTTAGATTCCTTTCAAGAAAACTTTAGATTTTATTAATAAGCTCATACAATGTTTCTAGTAGTTTTTCTGTTGTATATGGCTTAGGTAAAAAGACTTTTGCTCCAACAGAAGTAGCTTCAGTTGCTTTTCCATCAGCACTTAAGCCACTAGTAGCAATTATTTTAACAATGGAATTAAGTTTTTGTAATGCCCTAATAGTTCCAATACCATCTAAATAAGGCATCATCATATCTATAATTACAACAGAAATATCTTCGCTATGTTTTGCATAAAGTGCTAAAGCCTCAGTTCCATCACTAGCTGTCATCACAACATAGCCATATTTTTGTAAGGTTGCTTTAGTTATTTCACGAATAGAAATTTCATCATCTACAACTAAAATAGTTTCACCTTTTCCCATTAAAAGTTTTGTGGGTTTTGCTTCTAGATGTTGATTAGAAATTTGTGGGGCACAAGGTAGAAATATCTTAAATTTTGTCCCTCTTCCAACTTCGCTATAAACTTCCACAAAGCCTGAATGACTTTTAACAATAGCTGCCACTGTGGACAAGCCAAGACCTGTTCCTTTACCAACTTCTTTAGTTGTAAAAAATGGCTCAAAGATTTTATCCACCAAATCAGGAGCTATTCCTACTCCAGTATCACTAACCGTAATTAATACATATTTTCCTGCTTTAGCTTCTAGATGTACACGAGTGTAATTTTCATCTAATGAAGTATTTTCAGCTACAATAGATAGCTTACCACCTTTAGGCATCGCATCCCGAGCATTGACACATAAATTGAGCAAGACTTGATAGAGTTGAGTAGCATCTCCTAAAACAGGCCAAAGCTCTTTTGCCACTATAGTTTCTATTTGTATTGATTTAGGTAGAGTTTGAGCAATAATCTTTTTAATTTCATTAATGAAGTGTTTTGGATTTAAGACAACTTTGTTTCCCTCAACTCCACGTGCAAAAGAAAGCACTTGTTTAACCATATCTGCCCCGCGCTCAGCACCAGCAGTAAGTATATTTAGTAGAAATTGGCTTTCTTCATCTGTAAAGCGTTCTCTAAGAATTTGTACTGCCATAAGAACAGGAGTTAGAGCATTATTTAGATCATGTGCAATACCACTAGCTAAAGTACCTATACTTTCCATTCTTTGAGCACGAAGGAACTGTGCTGCAAGTTTCTTCTTTTCTGTAATATCTGTATTAACTACTAGTTTTGCTTTTGGATGTCCTTGATTATCTCGAACCAAAGTCCAACGACTTTCTACTGTTATTTCTTTATCATACTTAGTAATATTCTGTAACTCGCCTCGCCATTCTTCCTTTTCTAGTACAGTATTGATAGCTTCTTGAGCTTGTCTATCATATTTTTCAAAGAGAAGCTTTTCTGCCGTTTGTCCAATAGCTTCTTGAGCTGTCCATCCATAGAGGCGTTCTGCACTTTTATTCCAAAATACAATATTATCTTGCATATCTTGGACTATGATTGCATCCTGAGTTTTATCTAGTAATGCTGCCTGATCGCGAATTTGTTGCTCAGCTCGTTTTAACTCTTCAAATTGTTCTTTTAGTGTTTTGTTAGCTTGAGAAAGTTCTGCTGTCCGTTCTTCAACTCTTTTCTCTAACTCGTCATGAGCACGTTTAAGAGCTTCTTCTGAGCGTTTGCGTTCAGTAATATCTCTAATAATGCTAGTTACTAAAATTCCTTCTTCTGTTTTTAATGGGCTAAGACTAATTTCAACAGGAAATTCATGCCCATTTTTGTGTAGGGCATAAAGATCCAAGCCTACTCCCATTGGGCGGGTGTGAGGATCTTCAAAATATTGGTTGCGGTGATCGCTATGACGATTATGGTATTTTTTAGGTACTAAAATTTCTAATGATTTTCCTAACAATTCACTGCGACTATAACCAAAAAGTTTTTCTGTTTGAGAATTAACAATAACTATTTTGCCAATTGCATTAACAATTACAATAGCATCAGGAGCAGATTCCAATAGTGCTAGAAACTTAGCTTCTGATTGAGTTCGCTCTTTGGCGGTAGATTTTAGTTCCTCTAATTGACTAGTTAGTTCTTTTAGTTGGGTTTCTTGCAATTCTAACTGTTCAATTAGCTGGTCTTTTGTTTTTTTTGCCTTGATCATTTACTCTTTAGCCTATTACTTTACCAATTACTCAACTTTGAAAACCTTAGCAATTGTCATTATTTTTGTTAAAACCAACATTATAAATATTCTTAGTGATGTTTGTCTACCAAGCTACCAGCCAAGATTTTATTTTGATGATTTTTTGTATTGCATGTTTAGTAGGTTTTAGTTGTAAGACTATGTTGCTAATCAGACTAGCATGCTCAACAAAGTTAATTGTAGGATATGTCAGATTTAAATTAAACCCTAAGGAATTTTTATAATGAAAGTTTTTGAGATTCAAAAAGAATTTGGTTTAGATTCACTCATTGAAACACAACGACCAGAACCTAAAATTTCCAGTCAACAAGTTTTAGTAAAAATGAAGGCTGCCTCATTAAATTTCCGGGATTTAATGACAGTAACAGGGATTTATAACCCTAAACAAAAATTACCTCTTATCCCACTATCTGATGGAGTAGGGGAAGTTGTAGAAGTTGGTCAAGATGTTACAAGATTCAAAGTAGGAGATCGAGTTGCTACTATCTTTGCACAAAAATGGTTAGATGGTGAACCTACTAGAGCAAAGTTAGCTTCTACTTTAGGTGGACCACTCGATGGTACTTTAACTGAATATATGGCGCTACATGAGGATGGAGTTGTAGCTGTTGGCTCACATTTAAGTGATGAAGAGGCTGCTTGCTTACCTTGTGCAGGTGTAACAGCTTGGAATGCAATTGTTTCTCATGGGAAGTTAAAAGCTGGAGATACGATTTTGCTTCAAGGAACAGGAGGCGTATCAATTTTTGCTTTACAATTTGCAAAACTTTTTGGTGCAAGAGTAATTATTACTTCAAGTAGTGAAGAGAAGTTAGCGCGTGCTAAAGCTTTAGGTGCAGATGAAACCATTAACTATAAAACTAACCCTAATTGGGATAAGCAAGCAAGAGAACTAACAGGTGGTTTAGGTGTTGATCATGTAGTTGAAGTTGGTGGTGCAAGCACTTTTGAAAAAGCTTTACGCTCAGTACGTTTTGCCGGTCATATAAGTGTTATTGGAGTTTTAAGTGGCTCTGCTTCAAATGTTAGTTTGATCCCTATGTTAATGCAAAATCTTAGAGTTCAAGGCATTATTGTAGGAAGTCGCGAAACGTTTGAAGATATGAACCGCGCCGTGAACTTTAATAAGATGAAACCTGTAGTAGATAAAGTATTTTCTTTTGGTGAAACTAAAGACGCTTTCAATATGATGGCTAGTGGTTCACACTTTGGAAAAATTTGTATTAAGTTCTAAAAGATAGTAGCTTACCTAACCCAGTCCCAAAAGACTGGGTTATTGCCAAATAAGCTATTAATCCCATTCATAAAATTCTTTGTTCTATAGTCTTTTAGCTGCAATAATTAGTTATTAAATAGGATCTTCTATAACTATATCTATAGTTTCATTGTTAGGAACTTTGGTTAAAGTAACTCCAGAGTGTTCTTGATTACGAGATTCAATATCTGTTGCTAGTTCTATTTTTTGTAAACCGGGCAAATTATAAGGTAGCAGCTTGCAAAGCCTTTTAATTACAGTCTTTTTCGCCATTTCATCATAATCTGTTACCCAAGGTCCATTGCTAGAGCTACGGGATTTAGATTTAATATGCTCTATTTGTTCTTTACTCATCACTAAATGTTTAAGTAACCCATTAGTAAGTCGAGCAATAGCATAAGCTGCTATAAGATTTCCTCTTTGTCCTTTAATAGGTGGTTCATGTTCAATGTTAGGATGTGATCCTAATGTATATTTAAAACGGTCATGCTCGTAGACACATTCAGCACTCACATCTAAAACAAAACCGCTTTCTATAACTAACTGAATATATCCTCGATAACCTATTTGGAGTTTTGCTTCATTTCCATAAGGCACCAACCAAGCTAAACCTAACTTATTAACTGGTAACCCTATTGTGGCTGCATCATAAGCGGCTAAAGCTATTGATTCTGGTGTACATCTTTGTAATGCAGGAGAGCTTGCCACTGTAGCTATAACACTACTGATCTCTTGATCTACATTACGATTTTTAGGGAGTGCTTGTATAAGCTTATCCCGAAATTTACCTAAGGTCATAGACAGTCTAGTTAAACCTTTTTCATTATTTTGTGCCATTAAAGTAGACATAAGTTATCCTTTTAGCTGAAGTTTATGAGTTTATATAATATGTTTATAGTAAAATCTATTAAGCGACTTGCTTTGTTTTTGTTAAGTTTTCAAAATAATCTTCTTCTTCTAAATCCCAAAAATGTAGGGTAGCATTAGAAGAAATTGGTTTATCAATTTCTTCTTTCAGTTCTTTAGCTATCTCTTCACTAAGTTGGCGGATTTTTTGAAAACTCTCTATTCCTTCCTTATCTACCAATTTTGCCATATTTTTACCTCAAGCTTATATTAATTTGGCTAATGTTTTACTTAGTAAGAGTAAATGCAATTTATAAGAAAACTTATTCAAAAATTTTTAATGAAAATAATGTTTTCTCTATTCGCTTATATTATACTGTAGCTATAATGAAACACAAGTTATTTTGCTAATTTTTCGTCCTGAAGGTTTATAAACATATCTAATAAATATTTTTATCTTAGTATCTACTTAATTTTCTATAAATTAGCTTCTATTTAGGTTTATATGCAAAGATTTGAAAAACTAAGTTAATAAAAATTTTTACTTATTCTTATTGAGATCAATTTATTACTATATAGTATTACCAAAGTAATAATATTTATAATATAAGGCTTTTTTTTAACTTAAATTTATGTTTTAATTCTGCAACAAAAAATATTGCTATTTTCAGATAAGCAATATTAGCCTAGTAAGTTAAATTAAGTGAGGTATAAATATGGCAGAGCTTTCTGTAGGAGATTTGGCCCCAAGTTTTTCTGTTTTATCACATACAGGACAAGAAATTAAACTTTCTGATTATGAAGGTAAATCTGTTTTACTTTGGTTTTATCCTAAAGCTGATACTCCTGGTTGTACTCGTGAAGGTTGTGGTTTTAGAGATAGATTACCAGAATTTGAAAAGAAAAATGTTCAAATATTAGGAGTAAGCTTTGATACAGTGGAAGAAAATAAAGCTTTTGCTGAAAAATTTGAGTACAATTTTCCACTTTTATGTGATACCAAAAGAGAGATAGGTATGGCTTATGGTGCATGTGATGATCCACAAGCTGCTAATGCTAAAAGAATTTCTTATTTAATAGGCCCTGACGGGAAAATTAAGCATTCTTTTGGTAAAGTAGATGCAACAAGCCATCCTGAACAAGCTTTGGCAATGTTATAGTATTTGGTAAATTTCAATTAAAAGTATATAAACAGTCAAACTATAGTAATAAAAATAACGTAAGTTGTTTTTATTACTGTGGTTTCAAAAATAAAATAACTATAAACTTTAATATTCAGTAAAAGCAGTTTCTGGACATTGATAAATAGCAGGTATTAGCTCAACTTTCATTTCTTTTATAGAAGAAAATCGTTTTGTAGGATCTTTTGCTATACATTTTTGTAGCACTTTATCTAACTCCTTAGCTTCAGCACAACTATCAGGTAAGTTGTAAGATTTTCTAAGCATATTCCCCATTAATTCATAAACTGTTCTTCCATCAAAAGGTTTTTCACCTGTTAGGGCTTCTATTGCTATAACACCCAAAGCAAAAATATCACTACGTTCATCAACTTCTTCAGCTGAAAATTGTTCAGGAGGCATATAGCCAAAAGTTCCAATTACTGTTCCTGGAGCAGTTAGGCTATTTGGATCTATAGAATCTATGCGTTTAATTTTAGCAATACCAAAATCTAAAATTTTAACTTTGGTTTTTCCATTATCTTCAAAAAGCAAAATATTATCTGGTTTTAAGTCTCTATGAATTATATTTGCTTTATGGGCTACTTCTATTGCATCTAATATTTGGTCAAACAATTCAGCTACCAATTTAGGTGATAATTTTTGCTCTTTAAGAAGTTTTTCGCCTAGAGTAATTCCTGAAACTAGCTCCATTGTTAAATAAGCTCCTGAAGCAACTAGTTTTCCATAATCGTAAACAGCTACAATGTTTGGATGTGCTAATTTTGCAGATGCTCTAGCTTCTCGCTCAAAACGTTTTATAGCTTCTTGATCACCAAACATACTGCCATGTAGTATTTTCACTGCAACAATACGCTCTAATCGTAAGTCTGTGGCTGAATAAACTGCTCCCATTCCGCCTTTACCTATCATTTTATCTAAGCGATATTTACCATTTATAACTCGCTCAACAGGAAGTGAGAGCTCAAGTTTTGTTTTATCTAAATCACAAACTTCCTTATCACTATCAAAACACCTATTACATTCTGGACATTCCTTTACTAAATTAATGTTTTGATCTTCTAATTTAGAGAGAATTTCTTGTTTTATTTTACTTTCTTTAGCTACTTTTTCTTTAAGTAAATTGTTCTCATAAACTATACCTAACTGGCTAGCCATTGCTTCCAAAAGTTTGCAGTCATTTTTAGAATATGGTTCATCAGAAAGTTTTTCTCCTAAAAGAAATAGTCCTACTAAGTCTTTATTTTGGCCTACTATAGGAACTATTAATTGTGCTTGTAAGGCATTAATCCATTGTTTTTCCTCTTCTGGTAAGGCATTAATAAAATTTAGATCTTGAGTGACAGGATTACTTTCCATAAGTTGAACTAAATCAGAGCTATCCAGGATTTTCTGGATTTTTGATGGATTGCCACTACAACTTCCTAGAGTTAAGGACTCTTTTTCTCCTGAACGGTAAAAGAAATAAATACTTTTAGGATGTAAAACTTCTTCTAGTGTAGAAGTAATTGCTTGGGAAATTTCATTGATAGAATTAAAGCTTTTGAGTTTTTCTATTAAATTAACTAAAACTTGTTCTGTATTATAAGCTTTACGGAAAAATACTTTATCTAACCAGGAAGATATTTGTGTTTGATAAATAAAACTAACTATTGATATAGCAACAATATATAAATAAGCAGACTTTGGTGAAAAAAGTTCCCTAATAGTTAAGTTAGGGTTAAATTGTACTATAGCAATCATTCCCACAAGTTCTAATGCTAAGATTATACGTAAAACATTTTTGGCAAGTAAGTATTGAAGTCCACGTCTTACAACTACATTTATATCAAATACTTGGTGCTTAACTACTACATAAACAAAAGATAATGGCAATGTTGTGATGCATAACTCTCCAAAACGAGCAAATAAGAAATAAGAGTAAGTAGAAATTACATATTTATGAGTAGCAGGATTTAGTAATGCTGTGATGGAATGAGTTATTAACAAAGGAACTAAACCAACAATGGAAGCATATGCAACCCACTTTATTCTTCGACGTTGGTCTATATCAGAAACTTTATTATAATTACGTATTGTAATTGATATTAATAAAATAACAGTCAACAATATAAGTAGCGCCCAAGCTTTATCAAGGAAAGACAACAAAAAATCAGTATTTAAAAGCTGTTTTATTAAAGTAGAGTTAGCTGCAAGCTGGTTTATGTTTAATAATGAAGCTAATCTTACCAGTAGTATTATTGCACTATAAACATATAGGAAATACTTAATCCCATTCCAAACTCTACTTTGTATAACGCCTGGAGGAAATTGTAAGTAAGCTCCATAGGCTAGAGGGAAAAAGGTAGGATAAGATAGCAATAAAATACAAAGAAATAAGTAATCTAGACCTTCTAAGGAATTACTTAAAATTCTAGCACTATTGCCTAACATAAACATAGCTGTGAAAAAAAAGACTAAACCCAATTGACGAGTAAGCTGTATTTCTGGCTTTAAGATACCTAGTAAAAAACCACATACAGAAAAAATTAAACTACAAAAAAGAAAAGTCACTAAAATGACTAATTGTTCATAGTTTTTTTTTGATTTACAAGTTAAGGTAAATTTATAAGGAATTTGATCGCGAGATATTTCTATAGTATAAGTGCTGTTAATTGGAATTTTACGTGTTGTATTAATAAAGCTTCCCAAAATTATATAATTTTTTTGGATGGAGTTATCTTCATTAAGGGAAAGAATTTTATCACCCAATTGCAACTTGCCCGCAGCATCACTATTAGGGTTAATTTGGGTAATTATATAAAAATTTTCACTGGGGCTACACTTCCAACCTAAGTCTTTTTCCTGAGTTCCATAACGAAAAAGCAAAGAAACAAAGAAAATGTAAATCCCCATCATTACCACAGCAAGCAATATTGTTACCAAAGAAAAATAATGTGCATTGGCAAGCTTTTGCTGTATGGTTTTCATAGCAAATAAATGTTACTCAGAAATCTGGTAACAAGCCGCAGTTGTAGGGGTTTCCCAAGCTCTAACTTTATAAACACATCGATATTGATTATTAAGCTGAGCTCCTACTTCTTCTAAAACAAAACGAGCAATATTTTCTGAAGAAGGATTACAAACTTCATCAAAAGGTGGAATTTCATTTAAGACTTTGTGGTCAACTTTTTCCATAACTTTTTTGGTTGCAGTTTTTAACTCTTTGAAATCTATAAGCAAACCAGCTTCGTCTAAACGAGTTCCACGTACATGAACCTCTATTTTCCAATTATGACCATGTAGGTTTTCACATTTTCCACAATAATTACGTAAAGCATGTGCTGCTGAAAATTCTGTTTCTATCATAACTTCGTACATAAAATTTTCCTCTAAAAGCTGGTGAAATTAACGCTAACAAAAGGTTAAAATGCAGGATAATGGTTTTGTTTCAACAAGTCTACTATTGTCAGAAGGTGAGTTGGTAGATAGTTGGTAGTAAATTGAAATTTATTGAAACCACAAAAAATATATAACCGTATAAGGCTTAGAATAGTCAATAAAATAAAATTCCTTCAAAAAGCTGGTAGATGTTTTCTCCCAAGCTAAAGTATAATTAATAACTTTGTTAGTAAACGCTAACATTTTAGGAGAACTTATAATGTCCTTGTATAAGCAATTAGCAAGCTTTGGAATCTTAACATTAATGGTAAGTAATTTTACTCCATTTGCTAAGGCTCAAGGCCCAATAGAACCAACAGGTATTGTTACTGCTGTTCAAGATAACGGCCAAAATAGCCAAACAAATGTAAAACAACTTCCAGCGCCAAAAGTTGATCTTCCTACCCTTCGCACAGGTGTCGATCCTACAAAGGTAATGAAATTATCTTTACAAGATGCTGTGACAATGGCTTTAGAACATAACTTAGGAATTAAAACAGAACAAGAAAATATTAAATTAGCTCAATTTGACTTAGAAGGCTCATATGGGGTTTATGATCCAACTGTAGGTGCAGGTTTTTCATTTTCACGCAGCACCAGTCCTTCTGCAAACCCATTTAACGTTGGTAAAGGATCTAATTCGGTACTTTTTCAAAGTTTTAGCGGAAACTTAAATGCTTCTAAACTTTTTAATAATGGTGGAACAGGACAGGCTATTTTTAATATTAGTAGAGGCATTACTAATAGTAATTCCTCAGGTCTTAGCCCTAGTTATCAACCTTCCTTCCAACTAAAGTTTACTCAGCCTTTAATGAAAAACTTTAAAATCGATCCAAGCCGACGTAATATTTTGGCATTAAAGAAAAAACTGGATTTGGCTGACTTAACTTTTAGACAAAAATTAGTAGGTTTAGTTGCTCAAGTTCAATCAGCTTATTATGATTTAGCTTTTTCTATAAAAAATGCAGAAATTCAAAGAGAAGCTGTAGAATTAGCAGCCGTGCAACTACGTAACAATGAAATACAAGTTAAAGCTGGTACAGCTGCTCCTATTGACATTGTTTCCGCACAAGCAGAATTAGAACGCCGCAAAGACGCTGCTATTTCAGCTTTAATTCCAATTACTCAAGCTGAAAATGCCTTAAAAGCCCTCTTGATAGACGATCCTCTTAGTGATCTAATGAATTATGAAATTGCTCCTACAGATAACATTGATGTAGTAGGTGAAAAAATAGATCTCAACACTGCAATTAGTATTGCAATGGATAGAAGACCTGAAATTAAACAATTAGATCTACAAGGCCAAGTAAATGATGTAGATAAAGACTTCTTTAAAAACCAACTTAAACCAGAAGTTGATATAAGTGCTGGGTTTTCTGCTCAAGGTTTAGCTGGTGATCCCGGTGCTCCAATTGCGGGGTTTCCTTCTCTAAAGGGAGGTGAATTTGATGGAGGTTTGGGTCGTTCACTAGCAGAATTATTTAAATTCCGTACCTATCAAGCAGGTATTTCAATTACTTTGCCATATAAGAATCGAACTAATGTAGCTAATTTGGCTCGTACTGAAGTAGTTGCAAGACAAATAGATAACCAAAAACGCCAAATGGTCTTGTCTATTGCTACAGATGTTCGTAATGCACTACAAGCTGTAGATGCTTCTCTACAACGTATTGAAGCTGCCCGTGCCGCAGTTAAAGCAGCAGAAGAACAACTTAGAGGCGAAGAACAAAAGTTTGCTGCTGGTCTTTCTACTACCTTTTTTGTTCTACAACGTCAAAATGATCTGTCTGTAGCTAGAGGTAATGAGTTAAATGCAAAAACTGCTTACAATAAAGCACGTGTTGATT
This sequence comes from Blastocatellia bacterium, assembly GCA_039812885.1. Lineage (GTDB taxonomy): Bacteria > Acidobacteriota > Blastocatellia > Chloracidobacteriales > JADJPF01 > JADJPF01. The sequence continues at coordinate 365,184 of JBDIBI010000002.1, read as the reverse complement.
TGCAAAGAATAATGGCTAATAATCTTCCTTAAATCTCTTATTTTTACTTGTTGCTAAATGAGGGCTGAGTTAAACTTAGCCCTCATTTTTATTTTCTCCAAAATTTATTCATGTCTATTTCTGTCGCTATTATTACCTATAATGAAGAACGTAATATAGTTGCTGCCTTAGAATCTGTTCGTTGGGCAACAGAAATTATTGTTATTGATTCTGGAAGTACTGATAACACAATCTCTTTAGCCAGAAAATTCACTGATAAAATATTTGTTAACCCTTGGCCAGGATTTGCTTTACAGAAACAATTTGCTGTAGATAAAGCATCTAATGAATGGGTATTAAGTATTGATGCTGATGAAAGGGTTACAGATTCACTTGCTGAAGAAATAAAAAATATCATCTCAGATCAAAATAATCCATATGATGGTTTTTATATATCTAGACAGAATTACTATTTAAAACAACCTATTTACCATTCTGGTTGGGCACCAGATTATCAACTACGCTTTTACAAACGCTCAAAAGGGAAGTGGCAAGGCAACTTTGTTCATGAGTCAGTTAAGCTAGTTGGTAAAACTGCTAGATTAAAAGGAAAATTAGATCATTACTCTATTGAAAGTCTTTCGGCTCATCATACACGTCTTGATCGCTATACTACTTTAGCTGCTACAGAACTAATTTCTAAAGGTAAATCTGTTGGAATAATGGATTTGATGATTCGTCCGATAATGGCTTTAATTAGAAGTTTTATTTGGCGACTAGGTTTTTTAGATGGTTTTGCAGGAATTGTTATTGCGTACTTTGCTGCTTATTATGTTTTTCTTAAATATGCTAAAGCTTGGGAAATGAAAAAGTGATTTTACTATTTTAGGAAACTCTATGAGTAATATTGGTGATTATCAAACTACCTACAATGATTTTAACTGGATTGTCCCAGAATATTTTAACTTTGGTTTTGATGTAATAGATTTTTGGGCTAAAGACTCAAATAACTTAGCTATGCTTTGGGTGGATGAAGATGAGCAAATAGAAAGACTTTCTTTTGAGCATTTTTCTCTAAGATCCAATCAAGCTGCTAATATGTTGAAAAATCTAGGTTTAAAAAAAGGAGATAGAGTATTTATCTTGTTATCTAAAATTCCTGCTTGGTGGGAATTAGTTTTAGCAATGATTAAATGTGGTGTGGTTTTTATGCCTGCTACTACTCAACTAACTAGCAAAGATATTATATACCGACTAAAAACTTCTCAAGCTAAAGCTGTGATTACTGATTTAGAAAATAGTAGTAAGTTTGATTCTGTAAGGGAAGTTTTAGATATAGACATTTTCCTTTTAGCCGATGGAAAAAAAGATAATTGGCACAATTATCTTGAGCTAGTAAATCAAGCAGATCAAAGTTTCCAAATTAGTGAATTAGAAAAAACTCATAAAGATGATCCAATGTTGCTTTATTTTACTAGTGGAACAACTGGTTATCCAAAAATGGTTTTGCATACACACACTAGTTATCCTATTGGGCATCAGATAACAGGGCGTTATTGGTTGGATTTAAAATTAGGAGACTTACATTGGAATTTATCTGATCCTGGTTGGGCAAAAGCAGCTTGGAGTAGTTTGTTTGGCCCTTGGAACACAGGTGCTACATTGTTTGTACATAATGGAAAAGGTAAATTTGCTCCAGAACTTACTCTAGAACTTTTAAGTAAATATAAGATCACTAGTTTTTGTGCTCCTCCTACCGCTTATCGAATGTTAGTTGGACTAGACTTACAATGCTATAACTTAAGTAGTTTACAGAGCTGTGTTAGTGCAGGTGAGCCATTAAACCCAGAAATCATTGATATTTGGCAAGAAAAAACAAATTTGATGATTCGTGAAGGTTATGGGCAAACAGAGACTTGTGTTTTAGTAGCAACTTTTCCTGGAATGCTAATAAAACCTGGTTCAATGGGTAAATCTTCTCCAGGGTTTATAGTAGATATTATTGATGAAGACGGAAATATTACTAAAGATCATCAAGAAGGAGACATTGGAGTAAAAGTTTATCCATCCCGACCTGTTGGACTATTTCAGGAATATTGGAATGATGCACAAGCTACTAATTCTAGTATTCGTGGAGATTGGTATATAACAGGTGATCGAGGTTTTCGTGATCAAGATGGATACTTATGGTTTGTTGGCAGGGCAGATGATGTAATTATTAGTGCTGGTTATCGTATTGGGCCTTTTGAAGTAGAAAGTGCTTTAATTGAGCATCCATCAGTATTAGAAGCTGCGGTGATAGGTAAGTCAGATGCAACTCGTGGTCAAATTGTAAAAGCTTATGTAATTCTTAAAACAGGAGTAACTAAAACTCTAGAACTGATCAGTGAGTTACAAGAGTTTGTTAAACAAACAACTGCTCCTTATAAATATCCTAGAGAAATAGAGTTTGTGGATGAATTACCCAAAACTATTAGCGGAAAAATTAGACGTGTAGAACTACGTCAACGAGCAAATAAATAATATTTTATTCAGGAAATGCTCGCTTTAATATATTAGTAAATTGTCTAAGAATAGTTTCATCTAAATTAATATTCAGAGAAATACGTAAGCGGGCAGTTCCTACAGGAACAGTTGGAGGGCGAATTGCACGAACATCAAACCCTTCTTGTTGAAGCGTTTGTGCAACTTTGGTAGCTTTTTCATTATCTCCTATAATAACCGGAATTATTTGTGAGTTTCCTGGTAATATAGGAATATCATTTAGTGTTAATAGCTCACGTAAATATATAGCTAGGTGTAAAAGTTCTTTTCTACGTTGAGGCTCATTTGAAATTAATGTTAAAGAAGCTCCTAATGCAGCAACAATTGGTGGAGAAGGAGCGGTAGAAAAAATAAAAGAGCGGGCTGTTTGAATTATGTAGTCAATTGCCCAATCTGAGCCAGCAACAAAAGCTCCTCCAACTCCTAAAGCTTTTCCAGCAGGATTAATAGATAGAAATACATTATTTCCTATTCCAGTTTCCTCAATTAGTCCTGTGCCATGATTTCCATAAATGCCTATTGCATGGGCTTCATCAACTATCAAAGCTGTATTAGTTGTCTGACATAACTCTGCATATTCTTTTAATGGTGCAAGATCTCCATCCATGCTAAAAACAGATTCTGTAACTAAAAATCTTTGTCCTTGGCAAGGTTCTTTTTTTATTAATTCCTCTAAAGTTTTGAAATCACAATGAGGGAAAATAATTTTTTTAGCAGGTGCAAGACGCAATCCATCAATTATGCTTGCATGATTTAACTTATCAGAAAAAACCAAATCTTCAGGCTTTAAAAAAGCTGTTAAAACCCCAATATTAGCTGTATAACCACTGTTAAAGTATAAAGAGGCTTTAGTCCCTTTGAAGGTGGCAAATTGCTTTTCCACTTGAGCAAATTCTGCTCGCTCTCCTCTTAGCAAGCGTGAAGCTGTAGCTCCACATCCAACTTTCATCACTGCTTCAGCCATACGCTCTTTAATAAAAGGATGTGTGGATAAAGCTAGGTAATCATTTGATGATAAGTCTATTCCCGCAGGAGGATAAAGTCGCCGTCTTAGACCGGCTTTTTCTAGTTCTGCTAGCTCATTGCTAACACGTAACTCTAAATCAGCAAGAGATTTCATTAGATGTTCCAACTAAACAATTTTCTTTTGGCTTTTCAGAGCTATCTTTTAATTGCATTCCTAATTTATTAAATAAAGAGCTGTCTCTATCAGAAGTAGGATTAGGTGTGGTAAGAAGCTTTTCACCCATAAATATAGAATTTGCTCCAGCTATAAAACAAAGTGCTTGTGCCTCGTCAGATAATGAAAGTCTACCTGCACTTAGACGCACCATAGATTCTGGCATTAGGATTCGTGCTGTAGCAATCATTCTTACTAGTTCTAATGAATCTGTATCAGCTTGGTTAGCTAAAGGTGTTCCATCTACTTTGACTAGCATATTTATTGGAACGCTTTCAGGATGAGGGTTTTGAGTAGATAATTCTTGCAAAAGCCTATAACGATCAGTGCGATTTTCGCCCATTCCTATAATTCCACCACAACAAACAGAGATACCTGCTTTACGTACTTTATCTAATGTATCTAGTCTATCTTGATAAGTGCGAGTTGAAATAATTTCTCCATAAAATTCTGGAGACGTATCTAAATTATGGTTATAGGCTGTTAAACCTGCTTCGGCTAAAGCTTCTGCTTGTTCTTGAGTCAACATCCCTAAAGTACAACAAGCTTCCATTCCTAGTTCTTTTACACCTTTGACCATCTCTAAAACACGTTGAAAATCAGAATTATTTGGTGCACTTCGCCAAGCTGCTCCCATACAAAAACGTGTAGCTCCATTAGCTTTTGCTTGACGAGCAACAGATAATGCATCAGCAGTACTCATCAATCTTTCAGCTTGTAAACTTGTTTCATACTTTACAGATTGTGGGCAATAAGAGCAATCTTCAGGACAACCACCTGTTTTAATACTTAGCAAAGCACAACCTTGAACTTCTTTGTTAGAATGATAGTTTCTATGAACACCTTGAGCATGATAAATTAACTCAGGCAAAGGTAAGTTGTAGATATTTTCTATTTCCGTCAAAGTCCAATCATAACGTATTTCAACACTATTAAGCATTAAAGATAGTCTCCTGAAATAATTAAAGATAATTCTGATAAGTTATCTGTAACTTTCATAGAAAGCAACTCATGCCGGAGATGTTATAGCAATAGTCAATAAATTAATTTTTTATTTGCGCATTGACAATTAAAGACTGATAATCGCTGAATTATTTTTGCTAATTATTTTAATGGAGTATTTATAATATGAGTGACTCACCTAGCGAGAAAACACTAAGAGAAGGATTAGATAAGAAGCTTATAAGAATAATAGGTTATAAAGCTACTTGTATTATTTCTGCTGCAATGTTAGGAACAGCAACTAAAACCATCCTTTATGGTATTCAGTGCATTGATTTCTCTAAAAATATAGATGGACAACTTTCAGTATTAGAACATTTGCTTGAGTATATTAAGTTTATTAGTATGAATAGTTTGCTTGCTGGAGCTTTTGTTGGTTTAGCTATTAGCTTAACGACTTCTAATCTTAAACCTAACTTTTTGCGCATACTAATAAACTCATTTCTTGGAGCAATTATTTATTTATTATCAGAGTGGGCTTGGAGATTTGCTTTAATTGATACCTTTAAAAATAGCATAGATTATTTGAGGTTTTTTGGCAGAGATCTTGTAATTGTTGGGTTTACAATAGGCTTACTAATTTCATTTCTTCCTTTTCCAGATAAAGCAACAGATGCTAAGTAACAATATATTTTTTGCTTAAAATTAATTTAATGAAATACGTAACAAAACTATATCTCGTTGCTTATCAATAACAGAGACTTTTAACCGATTATCACTTGTAATTTGATTAAGATAGGCTTCTTTGGTCAAACAAAGTAAGCTACTATTTTGCTCCAAAGTTTTTGCTAACTCATCACTATTATTTAGTACTAGTGCTTCTTCTGTGTGTTTTCCGCTTCCTTTAAATATCCGGCCATTTGTATAAAATAATGGACTATATTGTAAATAGTTGAAGAAAAGAATGTTTTCTTTAGGTTGTAGATTTTTAAGAGCAATATTTGAAAGCTTTACAAGAGAATCTTTAGTTTCTAGGGCAGGGAATAAAGTTATTGTAATTATGAGCACTAATATTGGATTAAGACAAAATAAGCTAAATATTGCTATCCAAGAACGTTTTGCCAAAAGGCTTATAATTAGAATTAAGGAAATAATAATAGGAATACTACTTGGTAAAATTGCTATTGTGCTGTTAACTGCCAACTGCTTGCTAGCAAGATATGGCAAAGCCAAACCAAGGGCTAATAGGAGTATTGAAGTTATTATTAATGGATAGCGAAAATCTTCTGGGCTAGAGAAAACTTTCTTTAGTTCATAACCTATTAATAATGCGACTGCTGGAAAAACAGGTAAGATATAACCTGGAAGTTTAGATGAGGAAAGAGAAAAGAATGCTAGTGGAATTATTAACCATAATGTTGCTAACAGTAATAATCTCTTTTGTTTATCTTGAAAATTAAACCAATTTAGTCCTGTAGGTCGTATTTGAAATAATTGTTTTACTGCTTTTAGCAAGAAAATAGACCAAGGAAATACTCCCCCTAAAATGACTAGGATGAAAAAGTAAATAGGCCCTGGATGATGATATCTATTTGAAGTAAAACGCTGAAAATGGTGTTGAATAAAAAATTCATCTATAAATAACTTACCATGTTGCAAAGTTACTGGTATATACCATGTACTAATTACTAATAAAAAGATTACTAGCCCAAGAAAAGGTCTAAAGTTAAGAATGTTGCGGAGTTGGCCAGTTAATATAATATAAGTTCCAATTATTGCACCAATTAAAACAATACCTACTAATCCTTTGGCTAGCATAGAGATACCTACTGCACCATAAAAAAGGATTAGGTAGAAATTACGTTTTTCTTTTTCTGTATCAGCTAAGTAAAAAGCAGAAATTGCAGCAGTAAAGCTAAATGTTAGAGGCATATCAAAAGATGTAGCTCTTGCTAAAGCAAAAAAAAGACCTGATGTTGCTAGGACTAAAGAGCTAAATACTCCATAAATACTATCTCCAGTACGTTTAGCGATTTTGTAAATTATTAGTAAGTTAGCTGTAGCAAACATTGCATTTGGAAGCCTAGCAGCTAACTCACATGGATCTAGTAGATGATAAAAACCAATTATCAACCAATAAAGTAATGCAGGTTTTTCAAACCAAGTTCTTCCTAACAAAGTAGGTGTAACAAAATCATGTCGTTCAAACATTTCTCTTGCTACTTGAGCATAACGAGGTTCATCTGGGCCTAAAAAACCAATTGACCCTAAATTAAAAAAGAAAAGTACTAGCGCAAATAGCACTATTATTAGAGGAAAATACTTTTGATATTTCTCTAAAATATTAATAAATTCAGGGTTTACAGAGTTTTCTTTAGACATTTTGGAAAGCTTCTAAGTATTTTACTCCACTACCAGTATTAAAAAGTACTATAGTTTCATCCGCTTGAATAATACCAGTTTCTAGTAGTTTATCTAATGCTGCAAGAGTTGCCCCACCTTCAGGAGCAGCAAAAATCCCTTCAGTACGGCCTATTTCTCTTGCTCCATCCATAAGCTCTTTGTCAGAAACAGCTATAGCTGTTCCTTTGCTAGCTTGCAAAATATTTAGCATAATAAAATCACCAATTGCACGAGGCACACGCAAGCCAGATGCAACTGTGTGGGCATTTTTTATTTCAACTCCAGTGGTATTATGTGTAAACATTTCTACCATAGGTGCACAACCTGTTGCTTGTACAGAAATCATTTTAGGGCGTTTACTTCCAATCCAACCCATTTGTTGCATTTCATCAAATGCTTTCCACATTCCTATTAATCCTGTTCCTCCTCCAGTTGGATAAAGGATTGCATCTGGTAATTGCCAATTAAGTTGTTCTGCTAGCTCATAACCCATAGTTTTTTTGCCTTCTACCCTATAAGGTTCTTTTAAGGTAGAAACATCAAACCAGCCTTCTTGATCTTTTCTTTCAGCCAAAGCACGAGCGCAATCTGTGATTAATCCATCAATTAAAATTACTTCTGCTCCACAGCTTTCAGCTTCTAAACGATTAGCTAGAGGCACATCTTTAGGCATAAAAATATGTGCCTGCATTCCTGCTTTAGCTGCATAAGCGGCTAATGCTCCTCCAGCATTTCCAGCTGTTGGAACAGCTAATTTCTTTAAACCTAATTCTTTAGCCATTGATATAGCCATTGCCATACCACGAGCCTTAAATGATGCTGTAGGGTTTAATCCTTCATCTTTTATATAAAGGTTTGCTAATTTGCGAGAACCTCCTAGGTTTTTGGCATGAAACAAAGGTGTAAATCCTTCACCTAGAGAAACCATGTTTTCTTCATTTTCTACAGGCAAAACTTCCTTGTAACGCCATAATGTAGCGCTACGGCCAACTAACTTACTGGGAGACAATTTTTCAGCTACTTTTTCCAAATCATAATTTACTTTTAATGGTTTACTACAAACTTGACAAAGTTGATGGATCTTTTGCTTTTCATATTCTTTACCACAGTTAAAACAACTAAGATGCGTAACGTTCATTAAACCTCCTATACCTGATCCTTTTATGGTTTTGGTTTACTTATTTGAAAGAAATTATTTGATAAATATAGTTATATAAAAGAAAATGAGGATTTTAGCTTTGAACAATTAGATAAGCAAGCTTGCCTTTACCCTTGATTACTAAGAATGGTAGATTATCGCTTATGCATATAAAACTATTGGCTTTAGATATTGACGGAACGTTACTTAACTCTAACCATAAAATTACAGAACACACTAAAATAACTATCCAAAAAGCTGTTCAAGTTGGAGTAAAAGTTGCACTTGTTACAGGACGACGCTTTCATGCTGCTCTTCCTATTGCTCAAGAACTAGATTTGCCGTTACCTTTAATTAGCCATAATGGTGCTTTGACTAAAGATGCTAAAACATTGAAAATATTTGATTATCACCCTTTAGACCAAGAACTATCAAAAAAACTAGTTCTTATTGGTCATGAATATAAAGCAGATACTTTGTGTTGTGATGATCCTACAGGTGAAGGACTGCTAGTTTTTGAAAATATTTCAGAACACAACGTCCGACTCCGAGCTTATGTTACCTTATTTCAACAATATGCACGTCATGTAGAAAACCTTTATTCCTATATAAACCACTCTCCTATACAGATGTTTTATGTAGGTAGTTGTAAGCTGATGGATGAAATGAGTGAGAGATTAACTAAAGAGTTTCATGGTCTTGCAAAAGTTGTGTTAACTGCTTATAGATCAGCAGATATGGCTATTTTAGATGTTATTAACCCTGCTTCTTCTAAAGGTGCTGCTTTAAAAACTTTAGCTGATTCACTTGGTATTAATGCTAGTGAAATTATGGCAATAGGTGATAATCAAAATGACTTGGAAATGCTTGAATATGCAGGCTTTCCTATAATGATGGCTAACTCAGATGCTAGTTTACATGGAAAAGGATTTACTCCCACTTTAAGCAATGAAGAAGATGGGGTTGCCGCAGCAATAGAAAAATATATCTTAAAATCTTAACTAAAACACTTAATTTACTAAGTGATACATATTTAGGGAATTCCCTGCATGGAGGAAATTATGGCAGATATAGCAGAAAGAACTGCAGTAATTGAAACTAATAAAGGAACTATCAAATTTCATTTATATGAAAAAGATGCTCCAATAACTACTAGTAATTTTATAGGCTTAGCACAAAAAGGTTTTTATGATGGATTAACCTTTCATAGAGTTGTACCTAACTTTGTTGTTCAAGGTGGAGATCCCTCAGGTAATGGTACTGGTGGGAGTGGTAAAAATATTCCTTTGGAAGTTAAACCAAACTTAAAACATGATGCTGCTGGTGTTGTAGCAATGGCAAGATCAAATCATCCTGATAGTGCTTCTTGTCAGTTTTACATTACTTTAGCTGCTACTCCACACTTAGATATGAACTATGCTGTATTTGGTCGAGTTACAGAAGGTGTTGATGTTGTAAAACAACTTGCTATTGGCGATAAAATGCTAAGTGTTAAAATTGTTTAGTAGCATTACTAATGTAAAGTGATGTAAGGGCAAGAGTTGTTCTTGCCCTTATCAGTTTATGCTGTTACAACTTGCTTATTTTCTTCTTCAAAAGCAGCTCGATAACGTAAGAACCATACAAACATTGCTACCAAAATTAAAGTTGTTATTACAGCCGCAGTAGCAGGAATTTGATTTAAGAAAAAGTAACTAGCTGTAATAATTGCTATTGAAACTAATCTTATTATTTCTGCTAAAAAAGCCCAACTTTTTCTTTCAAACATTGCTCCCCAAACTAGGGAAGTAAATAAAACAAGCAGAATAGTTATTACTGATTGAGAGAGCAGTAGGGAATCCTCAAAAAACATTAGTCCAGAAGTTGCTAAACTAACCAAAAGGAAATTTACTGCAATGTAAGGAGCTAATCCTTTAGGTGTAGTAGTATTGAATCTAATGGGTTTGTTAGGCTCAATCGCTTTTTCCATATCATACTTAGCTTCTAAACCACGAGGCTGCCACCCTGGGCGCATAAACCAAACTTTAATTTTATCAATAAAATAAGGAGCTTTTCGAGCTTGATTAAATAGCTCTACCCAATAGTGAAAGTTTGCCCAAATAGGATTCCAACTGTTGTAAGGAGATACTGTTCCATAAAGTGGTTCTTCTTCTTCTTCTTGAAATGAGCCAAATAAACGATCCCAAGAAATTAAAATTGCACCATAGTTTTTATCTAAGTATTTTAGATTACGGCCATGATGAACACGGTGATGAGAAGGAGTATTTATAATCCATTCAAGTATCCCTAGTTTTCCAACTGTACGAGTATGAATCCAGAATTGATAAAGTACACTGATTGCTTCAGAAGTCATTAAAATCGTAGGACTAACTCCAAGAAGAGAAAGCGGTGCATAAAACGGCCAAATGCTTAAACCAGAAAACCAAGCTTGACGAAGCGCTACAGATAAATTGTATTCTTCACTTTGGTGATGGACTACGTGAATAGCCCATAGAAAATTTACTTCATGACTTAATCTATGCCACCAATAATAAAAGAAATCTACACCTACTAATGCTATTAACCACATAAGCCAAGTAGGCATATTAAATAAAGCATAATGTTTATAGATATAATAATGTCCAGCAAGAATAATGCCTTTTTTTAATATATGAGTGGCTTGCTGACCAATTCCACAACTTAGATCTGTAATAGAGTCATTAAGTCGGTAGTAAAAAGGTTTTCCTTGGCGGCGAGCAATAAAGATCTCAATAATTATTAATATAAAAAATCCAGGAACGGCTAAAGCAATATAATTAGGTTGCACAACTTATTGCCTTTCAATTTTTAGACTAAATTTATGTTAATGTTTTGATTTCCTAATTATGCTGATTTTTGTGGCTTATGCCAAGTAAAATTGGTAAGACCAATAAAGCAAAAACAAAATAGTCGCTAAAAAGAACAAACCCAGTCAAAGTTCAATTTGACTGGGTTTGTTTTTTAACTTATAAGATTACAGATTAATCGCCAACACCAGCAGTTGTATTAGTGTCTTTACTGCGTTTTCTGTTTAATTGTAAGAGTTTTTCTTCAGCAGGTTCTTTATATCCTACTTGTTTAAGAACGTTTTGTTGATAAAGCTTCTTCATCATTCTAGCTTCTTCTCTAGCATTCATTGGTTTGGTCTTATCGCGATCACGTATTGCATTAGCAGCTTCATCATTAACTACTAGTTTATGATCATAAGAAGAAAGATTTACATTTCTATTATTAGCATAAACTTCGTGTTTACCATATTCTTTGTACCATTTAGCTACAGTAGCGTTTTGGTGCATATTTTCAATGATATTTCTCCAGCCAATACCAGTGTTATAAGCACAGAAGGAAATTTCACCTTCTTGTGTACCGTAAGGAATAATACACATTTCTGTACGGCGGAAATCATAGTTGAATAAATCTTGGAACCACATACCAGCTACAAATAAGAAATTCCATGGGTCGCTACGACGTTTTTCAATATCTTCACGAGTACGATCTCCAGAAACTTTTCCATAGCTCTTACCAGTTAAACCAAAGGATTTATCAAATTTCTTAAACATTGCTGCTAAAGAGAAGCTCTTAGGTGCACCATAAGGATTATAGTTTTTGAGTAAAGCTAGAGCCATCATAAGATTAGATGCCCATTTGCCACGAGCAGCATCTGTAATGTGAGTCATATCTTTAACTAAACCAGGAATGTTTAGGAATTGTGGAACAGGTGCCATTTCTTTAGTTTCTTTGTTGATCATTAATGCAGTTCCTACACCGCAATTTGGGTGACAACCGCAGCTTACTTGACCCCATTCAGCTTTAGGTCCGTGAGCTAAGTCAGCAAAGTCAGCAAATGAACTCATCAATGATAGAGGGAACCAATCACGAGTTGGTTCTGTCAAGTTTACTTGGTTTTTAACATCATATGCTAAGTGAGAAAGAGTATAACGTTGACGCATACGGCGTTCATCAGTGATTTCTTCATCACGACCAGTAAAGGATACAGGTTGGAATGCTAGGAATGCGATTTTCTTTGGATTTTGTAGAGCAAATTCTATAATTCTACCTACTTGATCATTATTAACACCATTAACTAAGGTAGTAACTAATACAATTTCAATACCAGCATCATGGATATTGTTGATAGCTCTTAATTTAACATCAAATAAATTTCCAATTTGACGGTGGCTATTAGCATCGTTACCAATACCATCAAATTGTAGGTAAACATAGCGTAAACCTGCTTCAGCAGCTTTTCTAGCATAGTTAGGATCTTTAGCGAATTCTATTCCGTTAGTAGCTGCTTGAACGCTGTTGTAACCAACTTTTCTAGAATAACGGATAGCATCAAAGAAGTAAGGAGACATTGTAGGTTCGCCACCAGAAAACTGAACTGACATTTGGCGGCGTGGTTTAATTTGCATTGCGTTATCAAGAATTTCTTTGATGTCATCAAAATTTAGCTCATGCACAAAACCAACTTGGTTAGCGTCCATAAAGCAAGGGTCACACATCATATTGCAACGGTTTGTAAGATCTACTGTTAATACAGCGCCTCGACCATGCTTTATAGTGCTGCTGCCGTGGTCGTGTAATTTTTCATCATTGTGTGCAGAAATATCACGGCCAGGGAACATGCTTTCAATATGCTCAAGGAACTTGGTATCCATTGCCATAATGTCTTCTATTTTACCGTGTTTATGGCACTCTTTTACCATCCAAACTTCGCCATTGCGTTCAACAATTTGGGCTTTTACTTCCCCTACTTGTTCGTTGATCAAATCTCTGTAATCTCTTTCACCATTGATAATTTGGTTGCGAGCTTCGATTACACATTTTGGACAGAGGGAGTCAGTTGTACGAGGCCATCCTAAAACAGGTTTGGATTTTTGCCATGATTTTAACATTGGTTTTTCAGACCATTTTGGGGTAAATGATGGATTTGGTCTATATTTATTTATTAACTTAATACCATTAAATGCCTTACCAGCTACTACACTTAATCCCTTTTCTACCATTTTTTTCAACGACATTTTTAATCATTCTCCTTCAAGCAGACTTAATTTTGGTCGCAGTTCTTCCCAGAAATCAAACTGGGGTAATAGTTAGTTTTATTATTTATTCATTATCTTTACGTACCAAAAGATAATGCAAAAACCCTTAGTTAGCACTTACTAATTCTTCTTCTTGAGCTTGTTGGCCTACAGATTTAGCTGTGGAAGGCTTCTTTTTATTGGCCTTTAAGCTTACTAGTTTTAACTCTTCAGCAATTGCTTTGCCTGGAGTTAATGAAAGTTTTTCTGGATCTGCAAAAGGTTGTGGTGCAGAGCGCCAGTTATCCATTACTGCTACTTTGTGTACACAAGCAACCGTGCAGTATGGAGCACAATCTTTTTTGGTGTTAAATTCTCGTTTAATGTCCTCGGTAGTATATTTAAGTAAGTCTACTCCGGGATAGCCACGGCGTTGTGAACAATAGTGAACTAACCCATCTTCACATATATACAAGTAACGGCTACCAGCGCGGCATCGCCAATCATTAGGTTTACCAGTGGCTAAATTGTCTTGAAAGCGGTTAAAACGGGCATAACTACTTTTACCAAGGTTTCTTAATTCACCAAAAACCTTTTGTTCTACTTCATTTAGTTTGCCTAACTGACCGCTATGATCATGAATAATTCCTACAGTAGTAGAAAAACCAAGCTCTACAGCTCTATTTCCAATAACCAAAGCATCTTCAGGATTGCGAATTCCACCACCAATTACAGAATTTATATTTACGGAAAAGATTGCATGTTCAGCAAGCATTTGAAGCTTTTTATCAAGGACTTTTAAGCTTTTAACGGAAATTTCATCTGGCTGGATATTATCAATGCTAATTTGCATATAATCTAAGCCAGCATTATTAAGTCTTTTGATTCGTTCTGGGTTTAATAAATAACCGTTGGTAATAAGACCAACTAAAAGTCCAGAATGCCGAGCATGAGCAATTATTTCATCTAAATCTGGATGTAAAAGCGGTTCACCACCACTAAAAACTAAGGCTGATAACCCTAGGCTAACTAAGTGATCGATACGCTTTTTCATTGTTTCTAAAGGAATTCCCTTAGAATAATCATCATATTCATTGCAGTAGACGCAGGAAAGATTACACCTGCGAATAGGAATAATATGAGCAACTAATGGGTGACTAGTAGAAACAAGCCCTTTGGCAATAAACTTTAATTCTCTCACCTTCAGTTGCCAAGCAGCGCGAGTTTTATTATTCATAGTTAGAACTTTTTGGGTTCCCTTTCAGCACAAGATCTAGTATTTCAACTTTATTAAGTAGTTTCGCTTCTTTAAGCTTCTTTTTAGGTCCCTATTTAGCCAAAATCAAAGTGATACTTAGGTAGGTTAAAATCACTTTTACTAAAATTAACTTTTTGGCTTATCAGGTAAGTTTTTCTAGTTAGTATCCTAAGCAAACATTATGCCAAGTTGAAAAAATACTCTTATCGTCATTATTTACTATAAGTTAACATGATAAAAAAATATTCTAATTTTCCTGTAAAATCTATTTGTGTATCAAAAAGACACATTTTTGTTTTCAAAATATAAGAATTTCAATATAGTGAGGTTTTAGTGGGTCTTATTGACTCACTAGAACCTTTATTGTACAAAGATCATGTATCAAAAAGACACAAATGACTTTTATTTGCTTTCTAAAGCTTGATCTGATGTGTTTTTCAAAACTAGATCAGTTTCAAAATTTGAATTAGAAAAAGGCTTTTTTAATTGATCAACTTGACCTAACTGCAAAAATAACCGGTCGTAATATAACAAATGTAACCAAACTAATGGAAAACAAAGTGCCGGAAGTAATGCTCTTGACCAAAACCTAAACCAAGCTTGTCTTAGTTGAGAGTATTTTCTAGCAAAAATAATTCTTGCTAAAAAGAGAATTCCTATCAATCGACTGCTAGATAAAATTGCTTGGTTTAGAGAAATTGTTAATAGTTTTTGTACTTCCTGCAAATTATAGATAGTATAAAAGGTATAAACAACACCTACTATTATTGATGAAACTAGTAAAAACCCTATAGTTAAACTAATAGTTCTCACAGAAGGGAGTAGTCGAAACACTTTAAGAAATCTTTCACTTGCAACTTTTAGCTGTAGTAAGTATTCAGCAGTAGGGTTACTTATCCAAGGTTTAATACTTAAAAATTGCCAATTGATTTGAGAGAGATTTCCTTTAAGAAAAGCTTGTAGGCTAGGGGTTTTAGCAAGACTTTCTTGGCTTATTTGATAACCATAAAACATCAGTGAATAAGCTTCTAAATCTGTAAAAGAGTCTAAATGTGTCCTAACACGCGCTAGTAGTTGCTGGATTTCTAAAGGAATAATGTTTTGATCTTTTTGAGTTGATATTGGATCTGATAAAAAGCCTTCTTTAGAATCTGTTTTAGAGTCAACAACTTTGGGTTTTTCTAAAGGAATAGGGAAATTTTTTCTTAGATGAATAACTGTTGTATGATCTTTATATTCTCCTGTAAGCATTTGATAGAGTTGCTCTTCTCTTAATCTATCACCTAAAATACTTCGTACTCTTAACAAAAGCCCATCTGAGCGAAGATCAGGTTTAGCTTCAAATTCAAGTGGTCTAGATGCATCACTAATAATAAAGTCTGTAGAATCAAAATGAATTAATCCCGCCAAAGCTTGATTATCATGCACCCCTCCATCAACTAGTTGTAGTTCTATTTCCTTAGAATAAAGACCAGAAATTTTTATTGGAGCAAATACTGCTGGTAATGCTGCTGAAGCTGCTATGGCATGACTTAGTAAAAAATCTCTATGAATTGGTTCAAGGGTCTGATAAGAGACAGGCTTTACTAGTCGTAGATTTTTATCTATTTCTTGCCAAGCATCGCTATTACGAGAATGTTCTCCCATATGAGTAGCTTCAAAGTACCAATTACGACCAGTATTTAGGGAAGCAGCATTAATTAGTAAAATAGGGACTTTAGTTTTACGGTTTTTATTGTCTTTTAATGGATAAAAGTCATCTGACTCAGTTTTAGGAATGATTTTTAAGTCAGACATTTTAATTGGTTGTGTAGCATTTGGATTAAGTATTGGTTTGTAAAAATAATTCTCATATAGTTCTGCTAATCTTAAGCTAGAAGAGTAATTAGAACTATTCATTTTAATTGTTTTGAAAGGGTCAGAATAAGCTGTCATTATCAGATTTTTTTGGACAGCTTTTAAAAAATCTACTTCTATTTTTTGTATAATATCTAAGTAGTCTTGATTAGAGATTTCACTGTCAGCTTTTGACTCTAGAAGTTTTTTTAGATGTAAATAGTAATATGCGCCAATAATAGCGCCACCTGATACAGTAGAAATTACTTCTACTTCCTTTAATAAGCCATACTCAGCCATCCTAGCTAACAAGCCTATATGAAAAAAGGAAGCACGAAACCCCCCACCAGAAAGTGCTAACCCTAAGCGAGTTGTTTTAGGGCTAGCATCTTTTGAGAAGTTTTCTAACATAAATAAAATGATATTTTATCTAAATATTACCTAGCAGCAGAGTAGTAAGGGTTAGTACCTCCAGCATGATCTGTAGCATCTAGAACTTGTCCAATGCTAGGAATAGCTTCACGAATCATGCGTTCAATACCCATTTTCAAAGTCATAGTAGAAGAGCTACATCCTTGGCAACCGCCACCCATGCGGATATAAACATTATTATTTTCTACAGCAACTAAATCAACATAACCACCATGTGCAGCTACACTAGGGTTGATGTGTAATTCTAAAACTTCTTGAACTTTCTTTTTTAGTTCTTCTGTAGGAAGAAGATTAGCGTAAACTTCTGGTTGTAAGAAAGCTCGTATAAATCCGCCAATTCTTTTGCCTAATACAGACCATTCATCATTACTAGATTTAACAACAGTTAAAACATTATCAGTTATCTCTAATTTTTTGATTTCAGTTGAGTTAAAAAGGGTTTCTGCTAAACTATTACCTTTAGCTTCTTCCTTATTAGTAGCTATTAAAGCCCCATTAATTAGTGGGCGATCTACCATAAATCGGCAAGTATTGATATCTTGTTTATCTACATTGGCGCGAATCATTATTGCTTGACTCATTGTAATTAATTGCTCCTTAGAAAAATTTAGAAGAAAAGCTAATGAAATTAACTTTTCTTTTAAATCCATCTTTTAAGAATGTTCCTAAAAGATATATTTTTAATTTTGCAGCTAATTATAGCAATTTAGTTTAATTACTGCGACAAACTCTCCACTATTGCCCGATAAGAATAAACACTTCGTAATAAATACTTACCTAGTATTAAGGGTGTTATTTAATTATTACGGTTTAGTTGTCGAAAGAAATAAAGACCAACTAAAGCAGGAGCTAAAGAGTTTATCAAATATGCAAGAAAAGTAGCATTAAAAGCCACTTCTTTAGCAATTGCAAATAGAGCAAATAAAGCAACAGAAGTGCTTTCACGTACTCCAAGTCCACTTATTGTAATAGGAATAAGATTAGTTAACATTACTAATGGATAGACAAAAACTACTGCTTTGAAGTTAGCTACACCTAAAGCACGTACTAAGACATAGAGCGAAATTACGTCTAAGGCATTAAGTAAAATAGTGAGGAAAAGATTAATAGCTAGAGCTTGTAGAGTTAAGCGTTTTAGACCAAGAGAGGCTGCAAAAGTCACTTCTTGAAGCTTTTTTAGTGGAATAAGCTTTGCTCCTAGCTTAAGAAAAAAATCTAGCTTAAAAATTCCTATAAAAAGAAATATATTAGCTGCAAGTAGCAAAGGAAGAGTTTGAATACCAAAAAAGACTACCATTCCAATGGTGCCAAAAATTAACACTACAGAAAGATCAATAAAACGATCAATTAAAACTAATCCACTAGCTTCAGCACGTCTACCACTATTGAGAAAAGCTACTCGGCTGATATCTCCAACTCTAGCAGGAGTTACTAAAGCAAAAGACATACCTCCTAAAAGTGAAGCAAGTGTTTGTTTGTGAGTGGCTTCTCCAAGACCAGCTTTTACCAACAAATGCCAATTAAACCAGCGAACAATTACCATTATCACGCTAAGTAAAGCCGCAATAAATATCCATTCTGATTTAACTTGTGCAAATGCAGCTAATAATACTCCAATATTTATTCTAGTAAATAATAAGGCAAGTATTATTACTGTAAGTGAGATTTTGATAATACGAATAAGTAAACTTTTCAAACTACTATTAACTACTCTCTAATACATAATACAAAAGTCTAGTGGACAGATAGTATTGTGTTACCCAAGTTGCTATCTAATGAGATCTTCTACTTCGTCTACTTCTTCTACTTCAGGCAAACGTTTACCACGAATAATTTTTTCTATTGTGTAAATAGCTTGGTTTTGAGATTCAAAATAGGTTCTAGCTAAAAGCTCAGCAATTAAGCCAGTTGAAACTAATTGAACACCAGCTAAAATTAGCATCATTGCTAAAACTAGTAATGGGCCATGTTCAGTAAAAAGTGCTGAACTAAAGAAAAATTTCTTTACAAGTAAGAAGAAGCTTAATGCTCCACCTCCTAAAATTCCTGCTAAGCCTATTGGGCCAAAGAAATGAAGGGGTCTAGTAACATATTTTAGTAAAAATCTTACAGTTAATAAGTCAAACAAAACTCTAAAAGTACGAGAAATTCCATAGTGAGATTTTCCACTCTCGCGCTCAATATTTTTTATTGGTACTTCTGCAATGCGTGCACCATTCCAAGAAGCTAAAGCAGGGATAAAGCGATGTAATTCACCATAGAGTTTTACTCTTTTAATAGTATCTTTACGATAAACTTTAAAGGTAGTCCCAAAGTCATGTAGTTTTACCCCAGAAAGTTGTTCCATCAACCAATTTGCAATTCGTGAAGGAATGCGACGTAGAATAAGGTTATCTACACGTTTTTTACGCCAACCAGAAACAAGATCATACCCTTCATTAAGCTTTTCTACTAGAGCAGGAATATCAGCAGGATCATGTTGAAGATCTCCATCCATTGAAATAATAATTTCGCCTTCAGCATAGTGAAAACCTGCTGCTAAGGCAGGAGTTTGACCATAGTTACGTTTTAGCTTAATTACGGAAACTCTTGTATCACAAGCAGCTAACTCTTTTAATAGTCGGTAAGTTGAATCTCGGCTATCGTCATCAATAAATACCAATTCAAAAGGCTCATAACGTCCTTCCATAGTTTCCACTAAACGCTTATAAAGTTCTGGAATACTATCTTCTTCATCATGAAAGGGAACTACTACAGAATAAGTAATTAAGTTTGTAGTTGGTTTAGTGGATTTTTGAGGTGAATAGCTTGTGCTTTGTTTCATATAAATTAACACTCCTGCTTAATGGCTTTAGACCTTGGATAGTTTTAGCCAAAAGTTTATAAACTATAAATTTTTACTTAATTCACGAAAAGAAGTTAATTCAATTGCTTGAGCTTTAATTGCCTCAAATGCTTCTTGAGAAGTCATTGCTGCAAGTTCTTCTTCACGAGATTTCTTTAATCTTGTTTCTGTGTTTTGCAAATCTTCATCTAAACGTGCTGGATGGCACATTAACTCAGTTAAACCTTCACTAACTTGGGTTAAAAGTTTAGGTATCAGAGATGGAGTTAAGCGGCCTGTGGCAATAAAGCCTTGAAAATAATCTGGATAGCGTATGCTAGTAGTAGTCATACGTTTAGTAAAACACCAATGATAATAATCTAACATTCGGCTCAAAAGGTATTTTTTACTAATATCCATACTAGGATATGTCCCAAAAACTTTTTGTAGTTGCTGGATCCGACATTTTTCGAAAGGATTACGAATATATCTAATTTTATATTCTTCTGCTACTTGAATTACCGCATCTAGTACTTTAGGGTGAGCATGTGAATGTTTATGTGAATCACAATGAGAAATGGTTATTCCTAGGTTTAAGAGCCGATCTAATTGTGCCCGAAGTTCTGTTAGTAATTCCGAGTATTTGACTTTCCCCATTGTCATCAACCACATAAAGTCAGTCAAGGTTTTTGGAAAGCGATCTGAACCACTAAGTAATGAACGTACTTGAGATGCTTTGGCTACAGGTTCTTCTCCAATTAAAACTAAGTGACAACCAAGGCTTAAGTTGGGAGCATCTTTTAATCTTGCTAAACCATCATTAAGTGCTCGACCACAAGCCATAATAGTTGTGCTAGTTATAATTCCTTTTAAATGGCCTTCAATTATTCCTATATTGATGCCAGTTGCTTGACCATAATCATCTGCATTTACAATTAATTGTTTCTTCATTGAATAGATAAATCTACATAAGTATTATGATGTATTAGAGCTGGATTAGGTATCCTATAAATTCTTACTGCTGATGCACCAAAAATTTTAAATTCTTTTATCAAAGTATAATGAGTCTCAATAAAATTAAAACGGTCAATATTTTCAAAATAGCGACGACCATCTTGTAATATTACATAGGTAGGTACATTTTCAGAAAAGCTAAAGTTTGGAGCTGAAAGTTCTACAGATTTTAAATCATCACGGGAATATACTCTAGTATAATAGTTAATTACACTTGAAGCATCATTAGCAATAAGTGAATTAGGTTCAGCTATTTCAGATATATATTTTACAGCTTCTCTTAAACCTAAATCATAAAACTCATCATGTGGGAAGTAATAACCTACTTTATCTTTTCCTGCTAGAGCATTTACATATAGTGAATAGAAAGGAGCAACATTAATTACAGTTAAAATAGGTATAACTAAGAAAAATATTGCTATTGAGCTAACTAAAACATAACGAGTAGTGGCGCTAATTTGGGATCGTTTTTCCCACCAAGCTTTCAAACAATCGTAGCTAAAACTTAGTCCTATTGCCATAGTAGCACAAACTTGAGGCATAAAAGCTAAAATGTAACGCAACCACTTAGCTCCAAAAAATGAGAAGGGAATTAGCCAAACTAATAGCATAAATCTTAAGAAAAAATACCCTTCATCTGTACGTTTACGAAAAACTTCAACAATTCCTATTAGGAATGCCAATAAAATAGGCAAAGGTGTTTTAATTGCCAAAGCCAAAGGATAAAAATATAAAGGCAGGCCATTAAGAGGAATTGCTGCATCATTTTGATATAGTTGTCCCATCATCCAATAACCATGATGAGTAACTGTTAGGGTTCTAGAATACTGAGCCATATACTTAATTGTACCAGGCATTAAAACTACTGGATTAGCAATTAAGAACATTAAAGCCATTGAGATAAAAAATAACAAAACATGTTTACCTTGAATACGATTATTCCATTTGTTTGGCCCAAGTAAATGATAGTAAAGAAAATTTAAGCCAAAGTAATGAGGAAAATACTTTGATGCAAGCATTAACCCAAAACTTGCCCCGCTACTAGCCCAAAGCCTAAATTTAGCTGCTTTATCTGATTCAGAAGCTTTTTTAGCTTTTCTACTTAAGTAATAAGCTAGCCATAGGAAAAATACAAGTAAAGTATCTTCTTTAGCTACACGATTTATTAAAATGGCATGAATATTTATTGCCCACATCAGAGCCGTTAAAATACCTATACGAAAGTTAAAAAGCTCTGTAAAAAAGAGATATAAAATGACACAAGTCAATGCACCGAAGATCACATTAGGTAAACGCAAGGCTGATTCAGGTGAAATAGGTACAGAAAAATGCTTAGTTGTTGTTATAGAGATAGTTGAAAGGGTTTTCATCAGCATAGGGTGTTCTGCATTAGCAGTATATTCGCCTTGCTGATAGGCTGCTACGGCATCAATTTTGTGAGTTTCGTCTTCGCTTAAACCTGCTATACCTAAACGATAAAACCTAAGAGTAAAAGCAAGCAAAGTAATAAGTATTAAAAGAACAACCCTACGGTTATAAAGCGCTTCTATCATTGCGACTAAAGATATTAAAATAAGATAAATTTGATTGTGTCAAACACAAAAAAAGTAAATTATTCAGTTACTGTTAAAAAAGTACAAATCCAAAATCCGAATTTCTAGCAGATTTTATTTGTTAAACTAAAGAACGTTTAACAGGTAAAGACTTGCAGCCTTTAAGCATATTTCTAAAAATCAAATTCAAATTTTCCTCTAAATGTTCTGCTAACACTATTATAAAAAGTCCCAAAAGTTAAACTATCAATATTTGATTGAACATCTCTTGGATTAAAATGATTAGTTATATTAAATATCTTTATCCCTGCTCTAGTTTTCTTTCCTATAATGGGTAGCTTAAAGCCTTTAGTAATTTGTACATCTAAAGATACAAATCTAGGGAATCTTTGATTATTACGTAAACCAACAAAGTTTTGGTTTTTATCTATAATTGAAAAAGGAAATCCTGTACGTATATCGCATACAGGAAAAGCCATTAAGTCAAAAGGAAGCTTAATTGTGCCAGTAATTAAAAAGCGATTTGGAGCATCAAATGGTTGTTTAGAACGTTGATTTTCTCTAATAATTGGATTACGAAAATTTCCAAAATAGCTATTAAAATCATTTAGATCCCCAGTAGCACGGGAACGAACATATGAGAAAAGAACCTCATTAACTTTCCCTATCTTGTATCGACTAGTAAACTGAAACTCTTGATAGCGAGAACGTCCTGCATTAGAGAGAAAGAGAAAAGATCCATTTTGATTTATGCTTGGATCTACAATAAACTCATCACGTCCTTCACGTCTTTGATAACCAAAACGGAAAAACAAGCCTTTAACAATTTCTTGATCTAACTCAACTGTAGTAGAAACACTATAAGGAGTACGTAAAGAATTAGCAAAGGTATTAACAAAAAGTCTGTCTTTATCAATTATTGGAGGAGTTAATATATTTGTAGAAGCAAAAGTTGTAATGCTACGACTTTGCAATTGGTCAAAAGTTCCTACTCCTAGAGGAACTTTATCATAAAAACGACCTACACCACCGCGAATAACAGTTTTACCATTTTGTGATGGAAGAAAGAGAAACCCAAACCTAGGTGCTAAATTTACACCTCCAGCAAGATCATCATGATCATAACGCAAGCCCACATCAAGGATTAGACGGGGTGTAAGGCTATATTTATCTTGAACAAAAAAAGTTTCTTCTGTGTTTGCTATATTTAAAAGGCCTGCACCAACAAAATTAATTTTTTGAATTGGTTTTAGAATCGCAAAATCCAAACTACCAGTAGATAGCAAATTAATTTTATTAACCACATTAATGGTAGAGTTTTGGTCTTTGCCACTAAAAGTATTTCGGCTAATAACAGTACCTATTTTAACTTGGTGAGTTCCTTTAGCTTGAAATGAAGCAAAACTATAAGTTGCTTGTGTATCATAACGATTAGTAAAACGAGATTGGCGATTAAAGAAATTCCCAAAATTGTTATTTTGAGAAACAAACATCTCTTTATTATCTTGTGGAAAAATAAAAGCATCAAATTTCTTTGCTCCAAAAATAACCTCTAAAAACCCACCATTAGCAAATGCAACTCTTTCTGCAACTGCTCCAAAAAAACCTCTTTGCCGGAAGTTAGGAGTAACTTCCATTGAGTTAAATGTATTAAGGTTAATAAATGATAAATTTTGTGGAAAGACAGAAAAATTAAAAGTTATATGATTACGGTCATTTACTGTATAGTCTACTTGAGTAAAGCTATCAAAAGTTTCTAGTTTTGTATCATTTTCAAAATTTGGCAAAGATGGAATACGAGTACGAATAAAACGATATTCCAAAGATTGTGAGAAGGTAAGTTTTTTCTTTATTATTGGCCCAGTTATTATAAAACGTGGAGTAATAGATTCTAGTCCAACAGTTTTGCTTTTACCTGTTAAAGGATCTTCTCGACGACGAAGACGAGGAAAGAAGTTAGTAAATAAGAACTTAAATCTATCACCTCCTGCACGAGTTCCAATAGCAGTTACTGCACCACTAAATTTCCCATACTCAGCAGAATATGGGCTAGAGAGTACAGAAACAGACTCAATAGCTTCTATTGGCAGACTGATAGCAAAATCTCCTGTTACTGGATCAGTTACATTAGTACTATTGACTAGTAGGCCACTTTGTCCAGAACGTGCACCCTTGATATTGAGCAAGCCATCTGGCCCACGAACCACACCAGGAAGCAAAGGTAAAGCATCTTGAAATCGTTCATTTACTAGAGGAGCGTTTTTAAGTTCCTTTTGCTTTATTTCTCCAACATTGCTAGTGTTAGAAGTATTTATTTTACTATCATCGCTACTTAAGACAGTAACATCAGCTCCAACAGCACTAATTTTTAGAACAATATCTAATTGCCCAACAGTTCCTGGCAGTAACTTATAAGATTTGTTATAAGTTTCAAAGCCTGATAATTCTACTGTAATAGTATAATCCCCAGGTTGTAAGTCTAGTATTGAAAAGCGGCCTTCTTCATCAGATACTGTTTCCAAAGGAGTAGTAGCACTAATACCAGAACCTACAAGTTTTATTGTTGCACCTGGTAAAGCTGTTTTATTTCCATCTGGTTCTAAACGATTTACTACACCTTTTAATTTTGCTATCTGAGGAGTAGCGAATGTTAAAGAAAGAAAAGATAGTATAAAAACTAAAGAAATTAGTATCTTATACATAGTAAAATCCTTGGTTAGAAAATAGTGAATATTGAAGAGGGTTTTGTGAAGACATAAGCTATAATCCTAGCTGCTTTCTATATTTAGCTTTAACAAACCAAGCCAATAGAATTTTTTTAATTAAGTTTTATAGAGTTTATTTTTCTGACACAATTAAAATTATTAATAAATTAAAAAATAAAGGATTTGATATTACAATGTCTTTTAACTATCTTCAAGCAAGCTAGTGAGGTGTTTAGACAAGAGACACTTATTTATCAATCCCAAATTATTTTAAATGTTTAGAATAAATTTGTTGATTGATTCTTAATGGTTCTGTATTTTGATAAAAGTATTGCTGGTAAATATCCTAACCCTAGATATTTTCACTCTTTAGATTTTATTAGTTAATATGATAAAATCCTAATGGATTAAAAAGAGAGTGATTAGTAAAGCATTTAATAGTTAAGTGCTAGATAAATCCAAAACACAAAATTAGTATTTAATACTTCTAATACCTAATATAATACCTAAACCAATTAGCTATTATCTAATTACAATTATAAGTAAATTATATATTTGTGCTATATACTTTGTAGAGGGGTCACTGTAGAAAAAAAATTTATTCTTATAAAAGGATAGTGACATGAGATGCCCAAGATGCGGTAATGAAGTAGATATGACTTTGATGGAATGCGATCGATGTGGTTTAGCTACTCCAAAGTCTAAAGACTCTAAAGGAGAAGAAAAAAGTAATACTGGAAGCTTAAAAGGCAATACAGGAAAGTTAACAGGAAACTTAAATCAGAAAAAATTCAGCTGGCTTCCTAAATTTTTAGAGAATAGTCCACTAAATAAAATCAAAATACCGATTCCTCTAGTTGTTATATTAGTCTTGTTTATTCCTGCAGCTGCTGTAGGGTATTATTTTTATGCTGTAGGGGTCTGTATAAAATGCGTTGAGGTCGGAGGAACTTACTCTACAGAAATTACTATTGATGAAAAACCAATCAATTTAGATTTAGCAATATTCCAAGATGGAAACAATATATCAGGACAAGTACAGTTTTCTACTAAAGGAGATCCCACAGCTAAACCTCCAGTCAAGAAGGAGCTTTATGTTCAATACATAGACACTACTTCTCTTAGTGAAAAAGGTTTTTCATTTAAAACTAAACTAAAAAGTAATGGAGAACAGGTGGAATTTTCTGGAAGTGTTGAAAACAATACTATAATAGGAAATTTGCTGGTAAATATTCCAGAGTTGAATTGCAATAACAAAACCTTTCCTATTACCATTAAGAAATCATAAAAGCGATATTAGTTATTGAATAAACTAAGAAAAGTTTACTCAAGACAAACAAGACGATAAAATAGAAACAAAGTTTAGTAATTAGATTTAATAAAATTTTTCATTTAGGTTATTATAAAAATTTAAATGTGCTTAAGACAAATATAAAACTGTCTAAGCAGATTATTTATAGGTTTATCCATTATATAAGTTTATGACAGATGGTATTATTACTACGACTGTGGTAGGTATTACAGATATAGGCTTAGTTCGCAGTAACAATGAAGACTGTTTATTGATGACTGATCCTTATACTGGACAATATTTAAGCGAAAATCACAGACATAGTTATCCAGTAGAATATAATAGGTTGTTAATAGCAGTTTCTGATGGAATGGGAGGGGCTGAAGGAGGAGAAATTGCTAGTAAACTTACCACCTATATGATGCAAAGCGAATTGCTAAGGCTTCCCAGAAAACTTTCCCCTCAAAGTAGGCTTAGTGCAGCAATAGAAGAAGCTAATGCAATTGTGCGCGAAGAGCGTAAGGCAGATGCTCGCTTGCATGCAATGGGTGCTACTATTACAGCCATATTGATTGAAAGAGATATGGCCTACATCGCTGAAATAGGTGATTCTCGCGCCTACATTATGCGCAATGGTCGTATGAAACAACTTACTACTGATCAAACTATGATTCAAGTTATGTTAGATTCAGGTTTGATTACTCCACAAGCTGCTCTTAATAGTGCTAACCGTAATATTTTACTTCAAGCAGTTGGAACACAAGAATACTTACAAGTTGCAGTCAATGCTATTGAACTAAGAGCCGATGACCTATTTTTAATATGTAGTGATGGTTTATCAGGGAAATTAAGCACAGACGACATGACTAGCATTGTTAATAGTGGCGAGCCTTTAATGGTAGTTGCTAGGGAAATGGTAGAACTCGCTAAAGAGAGGGGCGGAGAAGACAATATATCAGTAATTTTAGCTCGTATAGAAGGAAGTGGGTTAAAATCTCATAGTCAAGAAACTTTGTCTCGTGCAATTAAAGTTTTATCTCGGTTTGACCCTGAACAAGAAGCTCAACCTAAAGCCAAGTTATTAACAAGACCTGCTACTTTCGAAGATTGGATAAATGCTTCTGTAGTTGATTATTATTCTCACACCGAAGAACAAAAAAATAGACTTACAGAGCTAGTAGAATTTGGCGATTATATGGTATGTAGACGTAACGATACTCTTACTGTTGGTTTGGACTCAATGCCAGATACAATTTATTGCTTGGTATCTGGTTGTTATAGACTAGAAGTCGAAACTATTGATAGACGTAAACAAACTGTAGCTATTTTTATCTCTCCTACAGATAGTCGTTCTGATGATGATATTCAAATGAAAATGGGCGTAGAAATGGGATTGGGTACTTTATGGATTAAAAGACAATTCCTTATTGGGAGCCTAGGTTTCTTTGGAGATACTGTGGTAAGTGCTACTCTTTGGTGTGAAGATTCAGAAAATATCTTAATGCAAGTTCCTCAAAGAGTGTATGTCCAAATGGCACGTATTTTGGGTGAAAGATTTCTAAACTCAGTACGCTACAGTTAGCCTACAATATAAAATCACTAACATAACTAATGAGCAGAGCAGGGCTTACCTAATAAGTCCTGCTAAGTGTAGTAAGCGCAATCCACTGAAGAAACTGCAAGTTAACCCACCACCTATTAACGTTATATCAAGTAAAGTACTTAAAATAGGTTTATTAGGAAATTGGTTAGTAGCTCTCTGAAATCCAACTATTGAGCATATTACGCCAAATAAAAAGATTGTTGTTGGTAAGCCAATTGTATTAATTACAAAACTTATTGCTAACAAACAAGCAATGGCTTTAGTTGTTGCAGTTCGGGAGAAAGAAAAGAAAAAATTATAACTTTCTTCTTCGAATTGATCAGGCGGAAAAGGAATCTTTATGTCACGACATCTCAAACACTCGTTGCTGATTGGGTCAAGAAAGTCTGACTGATGACATATTTCACAACGCTCTGGAGTACTTTCATTTTTTATCTTTAGCTTGTGCACCATCAATTTATTCCCTGGCAGCAAAATCTAGATAGGATAAGAATATCTTGCCTTAATATTTTATTGCAAGAAATTATTTTTTATATATAGTATTTTACTTAAGAAATAAAGATGGTAGGATTGATAATATCATCTTTATTATCATTTGAATAAACTATTCTTTCTAAAAATAAACCAGAAGGTGGAGCCGTCCAACTAGCAGGCAAATTAGAATATTCAGTTAAGAGGTTGTAAAATTGGTTTATTGAAATTTTCTTTCTACCTAACTCAACTAAAGTCCCAACAATTCTACGAACCATTTTCCATAAAAAATGGGAAGCTGAAATATGAAAAAGGACTAAACTATTGTAAATGT
This sequence comes from Blastocatellia bacterium, assembly GCA_039812885.1. Lineage (GTDB taxonomy): Bacteria > Acidobacteriota > Blastocatellia > Chloracidobacteriales > JADJPF01 > JADJPF01. The sequence continues at coordinate 336,635 of JBDIBI010000002.1, read as the reverse complement.
ATATGTTAGCTGTTTCTACTTTTACTAAAGTAGATTTATTTTCTTCTAAATCACAAAAAGAACTGAAGTCATGCATTCCTGGTAAAAGTTTACAAGCTTGCTTCATTAATTCTATATCTAATTTATCTTTAACCCACCAAACATACGGTTTACCAAAAGCAGAACGCCTAGTTGAGATCTGATAGATATAATGCCGACTTAAAGCATCATGTCTAGCATCAAATTTGTTGCTTGCAGATTCAACAGAAAACACATTTATATCTTTAGGTAATAGTTTATCAAAATTAATTTGAATATGTTGAGGAGATAAAATTTTTTTACTACGTAAATGTGCTACTTGTTCTATAGCATGTACTCCAGCATCAGTGCGGCCTGCTCCACCAATTTCCACTCTGTCATTAAAAATGAAGTTAGCAGCTTTTAGTAGTTCTCCTTGTATGCTTCGCCCGTTTGGTTGTTGTTGCCAGCCACAATAGCGAGTTCCATCATATTCTATTTTTAGTTTCCAAGTGGGCATACTTCAAATAAAAGAAATAAAATAGCAAAGTAATTACTTAGTTTGTTTGGCTAGATTATTTAAAACAGCTAAAAAATCTTTAGGATCAGGATGATCTCCAGGATGTTTACAAATATAGTGATAAGGAACTTGACCGTTTGGTAATATCACAAAAGTTCCTCCTTGTTGCCAAGGATCGCCAGTAGTTTTCCTTTGTCGAAATCCTTGCATATAAGCACGAAATGCATGTAACCAAACTATAGGTTTAAAGGTTTTCCAAATTCCATGTTCTAGTTTTAACGCTTTGTAAGTTCCTAGCTTAGGATCAACAAAAATAGGTGTAGATAATTTTAAATCTTTACGAAAACTCTCAGCATGATGGGGCTTACCATTAGCAATAATTACTAGTTCAGCTCCAGTTTGTCTAATTGGATTAATTTCTGAGCGCAACTGCGCTACTTGATATTGGCAAAGTAGTCAGCCAAAATGACGAATAAAAACCAATACAACAGGGTGGTTTAACCAACTATTACCCAGTTTATGTTCTTTGCCTTCTGGGTCTAGTACTATGGCGTTTGCTAGTTCAGGAGAAATCTGCCAACTCATCTTGCCTCCAACAAAAATAACCTAAGTAAAAAAGCTTTGGCTAACTTGTTATAAAGATGTTTTTCTATGGAACAACTTTTAACTTATCCTAGTAAAAACTAGAAGTAAATTTTTTTTGAATATATACAAACGGAAAGTAAATATTTATTGTGAATACTATAAGATATATTTGTTACTGAAATCTATTAGTAGTAGCAGAGAAAATTATTGTTTTTTGTTTTTGGAAACTATAGGCCACAGTTTATGGTAAAAACAAAGTTTTATCTTACTAGTCTACTGTTTTTAATTGTTAAAATCTATTACCATTAATTTATAAAGAAGTTGGTTTAAGGTTTAAATTTACTATTTCTCATAAAACATATGAAAAAGAAGTTGTTACTAGGATTTTGTTTAATTATTTGTGTCTTTCCTACAAGTCTATTAGCTCAAAAAATTAAATCCAACAATCGGGAAAACAAAACTTTACAGTCTAGTATAGTTCCTAGGGGTAAAAACTTTACTTTCTATTTGACTAAAGGGGGAAGACTTTTAGAGACAGGAGCTTATTCAGAAGCTATTAGTTATTTGGACGCTGCTTTAAAGTCTCCTAAAAAAGGTATAAAAGCTCCAATAATAAAACTTGCAGATACTTTATATAAAACAGCTTTAATTTATCAAGAAGCTAAAATACTGAGAGATTCAGGAAAGGCAGAGCAAGCTGTAGGTAAATATTTGGAAATAATGAAAATTAATCCAGTAGATCCTAAACCTTTAGAGTTTATCTTAGAAATCTATGATATTTTAAGTGAAGCAGCAGAAAAACAGGGTAATTATGAAGAAGCTGTTCGTCTTTATGAAAATTGGTCAAACTTTGCACCTCAAAATAATTTTCCTCGTCAAGGAATCTTAAAGAATCTAAAGCTTGCTGCTGAACTAGCTCAAAAAAATGGAGATGAGGCTAAAGTTATAGCTTTTTATAGTAAGCTTTCTCTATTAGAGCCAGAAAACAAACAATATCAGTTAATTATTCAACAAATAGAAAGAGAACAAAATATTAAGAATGCTTTAGTTACACTACAGCAAAAAGATATAAACTTTGCTATCACAACAATTAATAGCAGTTTAAGCCTCTATCCTAATGAACCTCGTTTAATAGAAGCTTTAAGACTTGCTCAAGGACAACGTGAGTTTGAGCAAGCTGAGGCTTTGATGAAAAGCTATAAATACAATGAGGCTCTAAGGTTTTATAAAAATACTCTAAATTTTTTACCAGAAAAAAAAGATTACGTTACACAACGTAGTCGTGAAATTTTTCTACGCACTGGAGCAGACTATCAATCTAATGGAAGTTTGCAAATTAGAGGCACTATTACAAATGTAACAAAAATCCAAATCACAGGGGATCTATATAAAGTATTGCAAGGAGAAAGTAACTCAAATATAAAAATAACAGGGAAGTTACCTCCAAGACCTTTTGATTCTAAAATAATTCGTTTGGAAGGGGATCTAACTGCTAAAGTTGTAGAAAGGCCAAATATTGGAAATAAATATAGCCTAACTTTAGAGCTAACTCCCAAAAAAGAAAAAAACTTTTTGATTAGTCTAGATTGGGATCTACTAAACACAGGCATAATTACTTGGAATGCTGTTGTAAACAAATCTGCCACAATTAGGTTACAAACTTTTTTTGTAGATCAGAGTCCAACAGCAAAAAATGTAGTAGTAAGTTATGATCCACTACCACATGAACCTTATACTTTGAGTATAAATAAAAATAAGGGAAGTGAAAAAGTATCCATAAAAATAATTGAACAACCTACATTAGCAAACAATTATGCTACTAGTGTTGAGGTTTCTACTAATGCCCAAGAAGCAGAAGAAATTACTCTGCATATGGAATGGTTACTAGTTAGATCTACTAAAAGTAAATAATGTTTTAGGTAAGAATTTAACTGGCAATTTACACATTTTTGACTTTTCAAGGTTATTTTTCTGATCAATTTCTAGATCTATCGGTAAAAATTTTTTTTTGCTAAAAACTAAACCCAGATGTTATGCAAAATAGATTACAGAATAGGTATGTGCTTTATCTTCAAAGAGTTAAAATTATTTATAAAAAATAGATTTTTAATCTCTGACTAACTGGACTTTTTTTGTGACTAAGTAAAATACCTGAATTTTTGCAAATATCGCCCAATAATAGGTTGATTATGGAAAAGAGAATCCAGTACAATCTAGCCAACCTCCACATAGTTGAGCAAAAACAAATTAAGCAATTTTGACAATTTACTTAGTGGGCGCAAGTCTACCAAAACCGCTTGTTAGAACACAAAATACAAGTGTAGATGGATGTTTATTTGGTAAGATAGTGTTTAATCTGTCATTGCAAGACTCCCTAACAGATGGCATTTTGGTAGCAAGCAAGTTTTTAATTGGAAAACCTATTTCCTCCTTGACTTATATTAAGCAAGGAAAATTTTGCAAGCAAAATCGCGAGCAGATCGAAACGAGATAGCGACAATGGCACAAATTTTTCATCGTAGTTTTAATAGCATTGCTAAAATTAGTATTGTTGGAACAGTTTTACTTCTTGCCACAGTTGGTGGGGTCTTTAATTTAATCGTCATACGTTCTTCTTACCTTACCCAGGCTCAGGTCGCTATAGAACAGCCAATCCAATTTAGCCATAAGCACCACGTTGGTGGTTTAGGCTTGGATTGCCGTTACTGCCACACATCTGTAGAAGATTCAACTTTTGCAGGTATCCCTCCAACTAGAACTTGCATGAATTGCCATTCTCAAATTTGGGTTACTAGTCCTATGCTTGAGCCAGTAAGGACAAGTTTTGCTACTGGTAAGCCTTTGCAGTGGAAGAGAGTTCATAATCTTGCTGATTTTGCTTATTTTAACCATAGTATTCATATTAACAAAGGTGTTGGTTGTTCCTCTTGCCATGGGCGAGTTGATCAAATGCCGTTAATGTGGAAAGAAAATACCTTACAGATGGAATGGTGTTTGAAGTGTCACCGAAATCCAGAAGCTGTTCTTCGACCAAAAGAAGATATCTTCAAGATGGATTGGGAAGCACCTGAAGATCAGGAAACTAAAGGGCGCGAATTAGCAAAACAGTATAATATTCAAAGTAAAGAACTACTGACAAGTTGTTCTACATGTCATCGATAAGCTGAAAAGACATCATGGATAATACAAACCAACCCCCTAAAAATGATCTTATTGATCTTGCATCTATTCGTGCGCGGCTCAGTAAAGAGCAAGGCAAAGTTTATTGGCAAAGCTTAGAAGCGATTTCTGGAAATCCTCAGTTTGAAGAGCTTGCCAAACAGGAGTTTCCAGATAATACAGAAGTCTGGATTGACCCATTTAGCCGTCGTAAGTTTATGAAAATAATGGCAGCTTCCTTGGCTTTTGCTGGTGCTGCTGCTTGTAACCTTCCTACAGAACGGCTAATTCCTAACGAAAAGATTATTCCTTACGTTAAACCACCAGAAGAAATAGTTTATGGCAAACCATTATTCTTTGCCACAGTTATTCCTTTTGCTGGTTCAGCTACAGGCGTTTTAGTAGAAAGTCATATGGGACGGCCTACTAAAATTGAAGGTAATCCAGATCACCCTGCTAGCTTAGGTGCTTCTGATGTGTTGGGTCAAGCTTCTATTTTAAATCTATATGATCCAGATAGAGCTCAAACTTGCTCCTATTTAAGAGAAGGCAAATCTTGGGGCGCTTTTGTGGGCGCATTAAGTGAGGCTTTGGAAGCACGACGCCAAAAAGGTGGCGAAGGATTAAGAATCCTAACTAGAGCTACTAGCTCACCTACTCTAGCTAGCCAAATGAAATCCATACTAGCAGCTTTTCCAAAAGCTAAATGGCACCAATATGAGCCTGCGATAAGCGATTCTACTCGTGCAGGAGCTCAACTGGCTTATGGTGAACCAGTTAACACTATCTATAATTTGGCAAAAGCTAATGTAGTTGTTTCAATAGGTTCGGATTTTCTTGCCCAAGGCCCTGCTGCATTAAGGTATGCTCGTGAATTTGGTCAACGCCGACGTAGTTCAGCAGAAAAAGTTCTGCGTATGTATACAGTAGAGTCAACACCTACTAATACAGGTTCTTCTTCAGATCACAGACTTCCATTAAAGCCTAGTGAAGTAGCAGGTTTTGCTCAAGCTTTAGCTAGTGCTTTAGGTGTAGCAGGTGTTAGCAATTCTGGTGCAGATAATGCAGCTTATAAGAATTGGGTCAGTGCCTTAACTAAAGAACTACAAGAAAATAAAGGTACTAGTTTAGTTGTTGCTGGTTCTGGACAACCAGCAATAGTTCATGCTTTGGCCCATGCAATGAACCAAACTTTAGGAAATGTTGGTAACACTGTAAGTTATACAGATTCTCCTGAGTATCATCCTGATGGTTTTACCGGATATACAGATTCCCTAAAAGAGTTAGTAAAAGATATGGAAGCAGGTGCTGTTGACATGCTAGTTATTGTTAGCGGCAACCCAGTTTATGATGCTCCAGTGGATTTAAATTTTGCTCAAGCTATGTCAAAAGTGGCTTTACGCATTCACTATAGTTCTTACTATGAAGAAACCTCAGAATTATGCCACTGGCATGTGCCAGAATCACACTACTTAGAATCTTGGAGTGATGCTCGTACATTTGATGGTACTGCTTCAATTGTACAACCTTTAATTGCTCCGCTTTACCCAACTAAGAGTATTCATGAATTCTTTGCAGCATTTACAGACCAAAAGGATCGTACCAGTTATGAGATAGTACGCTCTTACTGGCAAACTCAATTTGCTAATGATTTTGAGAATGTTTGGCGAAAATCCTTACATGATGGAGTAATTGCTGGTACTGCATATGCAAGTAAAACAGTTTCCTTAAAAGCAGATGCTTTTGCTAGTGCTAGTTTACCTAAGTCTACAGGTGTGGAAATTGTGTTTGCTCCAGATCCAACAGTGTATGATGGCCGGTTTTCTAATAATGGCTGGTTACAAGAATTGCCTAAACCACTTACTAAAATTACCTGGGATAATGCTGTAATAATGGGGCCAGCTATGGCACAACGTTTAGGTGTTACAAGAACTTATGGTAACAGTGGTGGTGAACATGGTCGCAGCTATGTAGATATGGTTGAAATCAAGTATCAAGGAAGAACATTAAAAGCTGCTACTTGGATTTTACCTGGGCATCCAAGCGATTGTGTAACTTTGCACCTTGGTTATGGTCGTAAAAAAGCTGGTAGAGTAGGTAATGGAACAGGTTTTAATGCTTATAGCCTTCGCACCAGTGGTGAACCTTGGTCAGGTGGGGAAGTACAAGTTGTCAAGGTTAATGAAACTTTTGAAATAGCTTGTCCTCAAGGTCAAGAGGTTTTACATGGCCGCGAACATGACATATTAAGATCTTCTACTTATGAAGCTTATAAATCTGGTAAGTCAGAAGAAGGCAAAGAATCTAAAGGTCATCATGAAGAAAAGAAAGAAGCTGAAGAGTCAGTTGAGCATCTTTCTATGTACCCAGAAGATGAACATAAATATCCAGGTTATGCATGGGGTATGAGCATAGATGTTGGAAATTGTATTGGTTGTAATGCTTGTGTGATGGCTTGCCAATCAGAAAATAACATTCCTGTAATAGGTAAAGATCAAGTCTTAAGAGGCCGCCATATGCATTGGTTGCGTATAGATCGTTACTATACAGACAATGGACATGATGAGCCGTTAGATAATCCAGAAGCTTATTTCCAACCTGTACCTTGTATGCAGTGTGAAAATGCTCCTTGTGAAGTTGTTTGCCCTGTTAATGCTACTAACCATAGTGCTGAAGGGCTTAACGACATGGTTTATAACCGTTGTGTAGGAACGCGTTATTGTTCTAATAACTGTCCTTATAAAGTTCGTCGCTTTAACTTCCTACAATATGCTGATTTTACTACAGGCAGTCTGAAACTCTTAAATAACCCAGATGTTACAGTTCGTAGTCGTGGTGTGATGGAGAAATGCACTTATTGTGTTCAGCGTATTAACTATGCACGTGTTGAAGCAGAAAAAGAAAATCGCTCTGTTAAAGATGGAGAAATACTTACAGCTTGCCAATCAGTATGTCCTACTGAAGCGATAGTTTTTGGTAACATTAATGATAAAGAAAGCAAAGTATCAAAACTAAAAGCTGAGCAACGTAATTATTCAATGGTAGAAGACCTTAATACAAAACCTAGAACTACTTATTTAGCAGCATTGCGTAATCCCAATCCAGAACTTAACAAGAAAGGGTAACTATGGAAGTAAAAAGTTCAGAAGAAACTGTTGAACCAAAAGATGTGATTCCTCTACTTGGTCCAGGTCACAGTTTTAGTACTATCACAGAAAAGATTAGTTCCATTGTGTTAACTCGCTATACACCTATATCTTTATTTATTGGTATAGGTATAGCGTTCATAATAATGAACTTATTAATGGCAACAGTCACTAATCTTTTATTTACTGGTGTTGGGATTTGGGGAATAAATGTACCTGTTGGCTGGGGCTTTGACATCATCAACTTTGTTTGGTGGATTGGTATTGGTCACGCAGGAACATTGATATCGGCAATTTTGTTATTATTAGGCCAAAAATGGCGTAATTCTATTAATAGATTTGCTGAGGCTATGACACTATTTGCTGTGGCTTGTGCTGGTATGTTCCCACTCTTGCACACAGGACGCCCTTGGTTTGCTGCTTATTGGCTCTTTCCTATCCCAAATACAATGGCTATTTGGCCGCAATTTCGTAGTCCTCTAATGTGGGACGTTTTTGCGGTATCTACTTATGCTAGCGTTTCTTTACTTTTCTGGTATGTAGGTTTGATTCCTGACTTAGCAACTATGCGCGATAGAGCCAAGAATCGTTTTGTAAAAATAATTTTTGGTATGATGTGTTTTGGTTGGCGTGGTTCAGCTCGTCACTGGGTTCGTTATGAAACCATTTATAACTTATTAGCAGGACTTTCAACCCCACTCGTTCTTTCAGTACACACCATAGTAAGTTTTGACTTCGCAGTATCAGTTATTCCAGGATGGCACGCTACTATTTTCCCTCCATACTTCGTCGCTGGCGCAGTATATTCTGGGTTTGCAATGGTTTTAACCTTAATGCTTCCTGCACGTGCTATTTTCCGCTTGCATGATTTAGTTACTGTACGCCACGTTGAAAACATGGCTAAAGTAATGTTAGTGACAGGTTTATTTGTATTTTACGGTTATAACATGGAAGCTTTTATGGCTTGGTACAGTGGTTCTAAGTATGAGAAGTTCATGATGTACAACCGTATGACAGGCCCTTATGGACTATTTTATTGGGCTTTAATATTCTGTAATGGTGTTGTTCCTCAAATTCTATGGGTTAAGAAAATTAGACAAAATGTGATAGTTCTATGGGTTATCTCAATTATTGTTAATGTTGGTATGTGGTTAGAAAGATTTGTAATCGTTCCAACAAGCTTGCATAGAGATTTCTTACCATCTTCTTGGGGCATGTACTGGCCTACAATTTGGGACTGGGGAATGTTCATAGGTACAATGGGATTCTTCTTATTCTTGATGATCCTATTTGTTCGTTTCTTACCAATGATTCCTATATTTGAAGTTAAGACACTTTTGCCAGAATCAAAAGTTCACCATCACGAGGGATAGTTTATGACAGAAAAAGCAAAAATTTATGGGTTGATGGCAGAGTTTGACAAACCACAAACTATTGTTGATGCAGCAACAGAAGCCTATAAAAAAGGTTACAGAAAAATGGATGCATATTCTCCATATCCAATAGAAGAGTTATGTGAAGCTATTGGAGCCCACTCAAAAATACAATACCTTGTACTTTTAGGTGGTTTAACCGGTGGTTGTTTGGGTTATGCGTTACAATACTGGGTTTCAGTCTTAGAGTATCCAATTAACATTGGTGGACGTCCATTCCATAGTTGGGTTTCATTTATCCCTATTACTTTTGAAACAACTGTTTTGTTTGCCGCATTTACAGGTGTGATAAGTATGATAGCTTTAAATGGTTTACCACAACCTTATCATCCTGTTTTTAATGTGCCTAGATTTGAAATGGCCTCAGATGATAGGTTCTTCCTTTGCATTGAAAGCGAAGATCCAAAATTTGATCGTAAAGCTACAGCAGAGTTTCTGAAAAGTTTAGGAGCAGTGGAGGTAACAGAAGTTGAACCCTAAAATTTTTCCACAACACAGAAAGAGTAAACAAGTTATGCTAAGAGTAAAACTCTCTATCTTGTGTGTTTTTTGTGGTCTGTTCATTTTTAATGCTTGTCGACAAGATATGGCTGATCAACCTGCTTATAGACCACTACAAGAGAGTGATTTTTTTGCTGATGGGCAAGCTTCTAGACCTTTAATACCAGGAACAGTTGCTCGCGGTCAATTAAGAGATGATGTTCAACTTTATACAGGTACTTACACTGGTAAAAGAGAAAAAGACACGGATTTTATTACATCATTTCCTTTCCCAATAGATAAAGCAGTAGTAAAAAGAGGTCAAGAACGCTTTAACATTTATTGTTCCCCTTGTCATGGTCAATTAGGTAATGGCAATGGAATGATTGTACAAAGAGGCTTTAAAAAAGCAGCATCTTTTTATGAAGAACGTGTACGTAATAAACCTTTAGGTTATTACTATGATGTAATTACTAATGGGTTTGGAGCTATGGCAGGATATTCTGCTCAAGTAAATGTAAGAGATCGTTGGGCTATAATCTCTTATATAAAGGCTTTACAAGAGACTCAATCCGGAGCAGAAGATCCTTTGAAAGTAGATACTATGACAGATTTTACTCCTGGTGGGTTAGTTGATCCTACAAAGAAAGTTTCTTCTAGTAGCGAAGTTGCCCCAAAACAAGAACATAAAGCTGAAGAGAAAAAAGCTGAGGAAAAATCTGAAGGAGGGCAAAGCAAATGAACGACTTCTATCCAGCTTACTTAGTAGGGTTTCTTTTTTGGTTTAGTATTTCTATGGGTTGTTTAGGTATCTTGATGATACAACACCTTACAGGTGGTAATTGGGGACATGGTATACGTCGTCCTCTAGAAGCTGCTTCTAAAACAATGCCTTTAATGTTGGTTCTTTTTATTCCAATAGTTGTTTTTGCTGGTAACCTTTATTCTTGGACTAGACCAGAAGAAATTGCCAAATTAGGTGATAAGACAAAGTATTTAAATACTACGTTTTTTACTGTTAGAGGTATTGCTTATTTTATTATTTGGACTGCACTTGCTTTTATATTAAGCAAATGGTCATTAGAGCAAGATAAAACTACTACTTCTGATAAAGCTGTAGATGTTGCTCAAAAATGCCGCAATGTTAGTGGACCAGGACTTTTACTTTGTTCTTTATTAGTTACTTTTGCTTCTTTTGATTGGGTTATGTCTTTAGAACCACATTGGTTCTCAACAATTTTTGGTATTTTATTTATTGGTGGCTGTTTACTAAGCTCTTTTTCCTTTATGATAATTATTCTATCAAGAATTGCTGATCGTGAAGGTGTAAAAGGCAAAATAACTTCAAAACACTTTCATGACTTAGGCAAATTCTTGTTAGGTATGGTAATGCTTTGGGCTTATTTTAATCTTTCTCAGCTATTAATTATGTGGTCTGCTAATTTACCAGAAGAAATTATATGGTACATACATCGCCGTACAGGTGGTTGGCAATATGTTGGACCCGCTTTAGTCGTGTTACATTTTGCTGTTCCTTTCCTTTTACTACTATCTAGAGCATTAAAGAAAAAGCCTACTATACTTGCTACTGTAGCAGGTGGCCTTATGATAATGCACTTAGTAGATTTATTCTGGTTAGTATTCCCAGAATTTAATGGTGGTGTTATTTCTCCTGTTTCAGTTGTTTTAACGGTAGTTGCAACAGGAGTAATTGGTGCTATTTGGTTAGGCTTATTCTTTAGAAATCTATCTTCTAGCCCAATGATACCAGTAAATGATCCTTATATTCCCAAGGAGGCAGTAGCTCATGGCCACTGATAACGAAACCAAAAAATATCCTCGTATGGATTTAGAGGATAAAGATATAGATATAAAAGCTATAGTTAAGTTTATGGTGATTTTAGTGGTAACTACTGTGATCATATATATTGGTACAGTAGCTTTATTTAAAGGCTTTGAATGGTGGGAAGCAAAAAATGATCCACCTGTAAATGAACTTTATTTGCAAAGAGCTAAAGAACCACCTAAACCAATACTACAAACTAATTCTACTCAATCTTTAGATTTGAAAGAATTTAGAGAAAAAGAAAATAAAATCCTTAAAGAAGGTGATGAGGCTATAAAGAAAATCCCTATTGAACAAGCGATAGATAAAGTTGTTCAGAAAGGTTTTGCTGTACGTCCTGAAGCTGAAAGCCAAAACTTTAAGGACAAGGCAGAGTATATGCCTACATATCAAAGCTCTGGACGTAGTTTTGAAAGGAGACTTAGATGAGGTCTTTGATGGTGATAATACTTTTGCTGGTTTTTGTTGTTTCTACATCAGCACAAGTTACAAAGCCAGAGTTGCCTCAATCTGTACCAAATACTAGGCCAGAAATCCTAAATAATATAGGTATAGATCAAAAGCTTAATCAGCAAGTTCCTTTAGATTTGGCGTTTCGTGATGAAAATGGACAGCCTGTAACTTTACAGACTTATTTTGGAAAAAAACCTGTAATTTTAGCATTAATTTATTATAACTGTCCTCAATTATGTTCATTAATTCTAAATGGTTTAGTTCAATCACTTAATGCTTTATCCTTTACTGCAGGTAAAGAATTTGATGTTTTAGTGGTAAGTTTTGATCCAAGAGAAACCCCACAGTTAGCTACAGCTAAAAAGAAGGCTTACCTAGACCGATATATAAAAAAAGGTACAGAAGCTGGATGGCATTTCTTAACAGGGGATGAGAACTCTATTAAAACTTTAACCCAAACAGTTGGATTTCGTTATTTCTATGATCCTGTAAAAGATATATTTGCACATGCTAGCGGGATAATAGTGCTAACTCCTGAAGGTAAAACCTCTCGTTATTTTTACGGTGTTGAATATGCTAATCGTGATTTAAGATTAGGGTTAGTGGAAGCTTCAGAAAATAAAATTGGTTCGCCTGTGGATCAGTTATTACTGCTTTGTTATCACTATGATCCTGCAACAGGAAAATATGGGGCAGTTATTATGAATTTAGTGCGTATTGCAGGCACTATAACTGTTATAGCAATAATAGCTTTTATTGTAATTACAGTACGTAATGAGCGAAAAAAGCAAAAATTGCAACAAGCAACAAATTAAACTTAATTTAAATTTCTTAAGATTAGGCAAAAGGTAAGGTTAAATTATGCAGATAAATACCGTGCCACTTCTTCCAGAACAGGCTTCCACGTTTGCACTACAGGTAGACTTACTAACTCTCTATCTTGTAGCTGTATCAGCTTTTTTTACTGTTCTAATTGTTGGACTATTGATCTTCTTTTCTGTTAAATATCGTCGTCGTTCAGATGCTGATCGTCCACCGCAGACAGTGGCTAACTTGTTACTAGAAGTAACTTGGATTGTTATTCCATTAGCGCTCTCTTTTGTTATGTTTATTTGGGGTGCCACAATTTTCTTTAAGATGTCTTCTCCGCCAAAAGAAGCAATAGATGTTTATGTTACTGGTAAACAATGGATGTGGAAAATTCAGCACATTAATGGTCATAGAGAAATTAATGAGTTGCATGTTCCTGTAGGAAAGCCTGTTAGATTAACTATGACTTCCGAAGATGTTTTACATAGTTTTTATATACCAGCTTTTCGTATAAAAGCAGACGTTATACCAGGTAGCTATTCAAAAATGTGGTTCCAAGCAACTAAACCAGGCAAATACCACCTATTTTGCGCTGAGTATTGTGGAACAAAACACTCTGGTATGATTGGTTCTATAATTGTAATGGAACAAAGTGACTATGATGCTTGGCTAACTAATAGCAAAGATTCATCATTAGCTGAAGCTGGACAAAAATTGTTTAAGACTTTAGGTTGTGCTAGTTGTCACAATGCTGATTCTGGAGTTAGAGGCCCAAATCTAGAAGGTATTTATGGTCGACAAACTCAGGTTAGATTGCAAGATGGCAACACTTTAACAAATGTAACAGCAGATGAACGTTACTTAAGAGAGTCATTACTTAATCCTAATGCTAAGGTTACAGAAGGTTTTGCACCTAATATGCCTACTTATCAAGGATTAGTAACAGAAGAACAAATTTTACAGTTAATCTCTTATATGAAGACTTTAACACCTGTTGTTAGTAGTAATACTGGCAATACTAATAAAGTTGTTCCTCCTCCTGTAGCTGCACCTGCACCTGTACAAACTAATCAAGCACCAAAAGTAGATGCAAAAACAACAGAAAATAAATCGTCTGGTTCACAAGCAAAAAGTGAGCCTGCTAAATAGGAATGCAATATGAGTGAACATAAAGAGCAAGAAAATTATCTTACGGCTGGTTTTAGCCTTAAATCCTGGCTTTTAACATATGATCACAAAAGAATAGCAATACTTTACCTTATTTCAATAGTAACTATGTTTTTTATTGGGGGAATATTTGCTGCGCTAATGCGTGTTGAACTTATGACCCCTCAATCAGATGTATTTGAGCCAGATAACTACAATAAGCTCTTTACTATGCATGGTATAGTAATGGTCTTCTTTTTTATTATTCCTGCTGTGCCAGGAGTTTTAGGTAATTTCCTTCTTCCGCTAATGATAGGAGCTAAAGACGTAGCTTTTCCTAAGCTGAATTTGCTTAGTTGGTATGTTTATATGGTAGGGGCTACATTTACTTTATACACAATTGTTAGTGGTGGAGTAGATACTGGTTGGACTTTTTATACTCCTTATAGTACTTCTGCCTCTCAAACTCATGTGGTTCCAGTAGTGCTAGGTTTGTTTATTACAGGATTCTCTTCTATATTGACAGGTTTAAACTTTATGGTAACCGTCCATCGTATGAGAGCTCCTGGTTTAACTTGGTTTCGTTTACCATTGATGGTTTGGTCTTTGTATGCTACTAGCATAATTCAAATCTTAGGTACTCCAGTAATAGCTGTTACACTTATGATGGCAGGTTTGGAAAAGATTTTTAGAATTGGTCTTTTTGATCCTGCTTTGGGTGGAGATCCAGTACTTTTTCAACACCTATTTTGGTTTTACTCTCACCCTGCTGTATATATTATGATTGTTCCTGGTATGGGTGTAATCAACGAGGTTGTTACCTGTTTTTCTCGCAGAGGTATTTTTGGATATCGTGCTATAGCTTTTGCTAACGTCGGCTTTGTTATATTCAGCTTTGTGGTGTGGGGACACCATATGGTTGTAGCAGGTCAATCTGTTTACTCAGCTTTAATTTTCTCAATATTGAGTTACTTAGTAGGAATATTCTCTGCTATCAAAGTTTTCAACTGGACAGCTACAATGTATAAAGGGTCAATTTCTTTTGAAACTCCTATGTTATACGTTTTAGGTTTCCAAGGGTTGTTTTTGATTGGCGGTTTAACAGGTTTGTTCCTTGCTGCATTAGGTTTTGACGTTCACGTACATGATACTTACTTTGTAGTTGCACACTTCCATTATGTTATGGTGGGTGGTCTAGTTATGGCATTTATGGCTGGAATACACTTCTGGTGGCCTAAAATTACAGGAAAAATGTATCCAGAATTAATAGCAAAATTCTCTATGATATTGGTTTTTGCTGGTTTTAACTTTACATTCTTCCCACAATTTATTTTAGGTTACTTGGGTATGCCTCGCAGATATGCTAGCTACTCTGAAGAATTTCAAGTTCTAAATATTCTTTCTACAGCAGGTGGTTCTGTATTAGGCCTAGGCTTTTTACTTACTGTACTTTATATGGTTTGGTCTTTATACTTTGGAAAGAAAGTTAATGCTAATCCTTGGAAAGCTACTGGACTTGAATGGGAACATGCTTCTTCACCACCAATAACAGAAAATTTCCATGAAATTCCTGTTGTAACAGAAGATCCATATAATTACGCTAATAGAGACTTTATTAAAGATTTCCCAAAGGAGGTAGAAGTAGGTGCATAGCTCAGATCATTCTGCTCATCATCCTGCCCTAGCACATCATTTTCATGATTTGCATCAACAAAAAGATGCGACATGGCTAGCTATGTGGGTCTTTTTAGCTACAGAAATCATGTTTTTTGGTGGTCTTTTCTTGGCTTATGTAGTTTATAGGTCAAGTTATCCAGAAGCATTTGCTATGGCTAGTAATAGATTGAATGTTCCTATGGGATTAGGTAATACCTTTGTTCTAATCCTTAGCAGTTTTACAATGGCGATGTCTGTGTATTCTGCTCAAGTAGGCAAAAAAGGCGGTACAATAGTCGCTTGGCTAATTTTAACTTTGCTGCTTGGCTCTACTTTCTTGGTGGTAAAAACTTTTGAATATAGAGAAAAATTTGAACACCACTTAGTTCCTGGAAGACACTTTGATTTTTATTCTCATTGGGAAGGCCATGAAAGTGCTGCTAGTCATGAAGGTGCAAGTGCTAGCCATGAAACAGCTAATAAAACTAGTCATGAAGCATCTGCTAGTCATGAAGGTGCAAGTGGGAAAACAAAAGGTGTTAGAGAAGTACAAATTTTCTTTGGCCTTTATTTTGCGATGACAGGTTTACACGCCTTTCACATGATTATTGGAGCCGGTTTATTGATTTGGTTAATAGTCTTAGCCTTGAAGGGTAAATTCTCTGCTGAATAT
The DNA here is from genome assembly GCA_039812885.1 of Blastocatellia bacterium. Taxonomy (GTDB): domain Bacteria; phylum Acidobacteriota; class Blastocatellia; order Chloracidobacteriales; family JADJPF01; genus JADJPF01. The sequence continues at coordinate 320,731 of JBDIBI010000002.1, read as the reverse complement.
AATTCTCCTGTTGAGCTTGTAGGTTTGTATTGGCACTTTGTTGATATAGTCTGGATCTTTTTGTTCCCATTGTTATATTTACTTGGCAGACATTATCACAGCTAAAGTTAATGAAAGGTAGAACATTTTATGTCTGAACAACACTCTGAACATCATATTGTTTCACCAAAGGTTTATGGAACAATTCTAGTTGCTTTGTTAATTTGTACTGTGCTTACCTATTATGTTGCTGGTATTGACTTAGGTATTTTTAATAACTTTGTGGCTTTAGGAATAGCTGTTTTCAAAGCAACTCTTGTAATTCTATTCTTTATGCATATGTACTATAGTACTAGGTTGCTATGGATAGTTGTTGCAGGTAGCTTCTTTTGGCTAGCTTTAATGTTGCTTATAACTTTAGGTGATTATGTGACAAGATCCTGGGATATTCAACACCGTATTTTCTTTTAAGAAAATTAATTGTATCCTATAAAGCAGCTATGTTTGTCAGGTGACAAATATAGCTGCTAAGTTCTTTTAAAGAATTTATAAATAAACTATCCTACTATTGATACATGTAAAACCCCATCACATGCTTCAACACTTTTTACTAAGTCTGAAGATGCTGGACTATCAAGCATTATTTTTGCACAAGCTGCTACTGCACCTTCAAAAATTTGATTTTGCATTTCTTGAACATTACAACCATGTTCCTTTAATACCCCAAAAACAGCAGCTAAAACTCCAACACGATCTTCGTGTCGAACAACTATTCCATTTTTAGCTACAGAACTTCGCCGTAAGTTAACACAATTAGGAATTTCTGCTCCATTAAGAAAATTTTCTACAATTCTTACAACTTCATCTCCTGTTTCACTTTCTGCTTGGTCAGTAGATGCTCCAATATGATGAGTTCCATATAGGTTGGCAGATTTAGAGATTTCAAAAGAAATTTCTGCTTCACCTCCAGCAGGTTCTTGAGCAAAAACGTCTAAACCTGCAAATAATCTTCCAGATGCTAACTCGGCTGCTAAAGCTTCTTCATCAACTACTTCACCACGGGATGTATTAATAAGAATAGCTCCCTTTTTCATTTTACTTAAAAATTCTTTGTTAACTAAGTTACGAGTTTCTGTAGAGAGAGCTAAATGAATAGAGACAATATCTGCATTTGCTGCAACATCTAGTGGGCTAGCTTCATATTTGATATTAATTTCAGCTGCTTTTTCTGGAGTTAATGAACGTGACCAGCCAATAATATTTAAGCCAAAAGCACGACTACGAGTAGCTACTTCTTGACCTATTGATCCTAGGCCAATTATTCCTAGAGTGCGACCTTTTAAGCCATTAGCTTTGGAAAACTTCTTTTTATTCCATTTTCCTTGACGCATTTCTATAACATTGTCTGGAATACGGCGATCAACCGCTAAAATTAAACCAAGCGCAAGTTCTGCTACAGCCGCAGCATTTTTACCAGGGCAGTTAGTTACATAAATACCTCGCTTAGATGCAGTTTTAACATCAATTGTATTTGTTCCTGCTCCAGCACGAATGATTAGACTCAATGATTTAGCTGCTTCTAATGCTGTGGAAGTAACTTTAGTACTACGTACTACCAATACATCTATATCACTTAAAGCTTCTGGTAAGTTTTCAGCTGTTAAATCAGGTTTATTAATTACTTCTAAAGAGTTAATTTGTTGTAATGCTGTAATACAAGAGGGATGAAGTTTATCAGCAAGAAGAATTTTTGTCATAATAGCCTCCAAATTTCATTAAATCGCTGCAATTCTATAACATGTTGGATTTATTTGAGACAAATGTTGGAGAAATAAATTCTGTAGCTTGCAATTAAAGGATAAATTTAGAGAAAGACAAAAATTTTTGCTTAAATTTTTAGCACAAGCAAATATAATATACTTTCTATCTTCAAATATTAGAAAACTATTTTAATTCTTATAAGGTAGTGCATGTCTATGAAAAAAGCCTTTTTGTTATTTTTAGTTCTACTAGTTTCCACTTCTTTAGTACAAGCTACTCCACAAAAAAAGAAAAAACGTGGGACAGCTAAAGAAGTTCCAGAAACTACTAAACCTGTTGTTACTTCTAATGTGCAAGTCAAAGTGCGTTACACTAATGGACGTGAAGTGTATGGTAGGCTAGTAAATATCAGCATGAATCAGGTAATAGTAGATGCTGGTAATGGCTTAATAGTTAGTTCTACTTTGCAAGAAGTTGCAAGTTTAGGAATAGGCGAAACTATGCCTAAAATAGATCCTCAGTTTATTAGTGATGCTAATACCGCAGTACAATCATTAGTTGCTTTATCTGTTGCAACAGAAGGAATTACTTTTAGCCAATATCAGCCTAAAGTTAATGAAGCTAAACAAGCAATTGAAAGCTTTATTGCTAAATATGAAAAAACTCCTCAACCTGAAATATTTAAAGCTTTGCGTACAGTAATACGAGGCTATGAAATGGTCACTCCTATATGGTCTTTAAAAATTGGGGCTGAACAACATAAATATGTTTATGATACTAGTGAACAAATGAAACCTGTATTTGAACTATTTCCAGAAATAAAACAAGTTACTTGGAAAGAAAAAGGCCAATATTATCCAATTGAAAAAGTTATTGCTTGGGTTTGGCAACAAAACACTGGTCTAGTAAATCAAGCTCGTCAACAAATAGCAAAATTACATTAACCAACTCATATTATTGTCTAGATAAATTACTTAAAAGAATGTTTATTATGTAATCTTGTTCAGTTTTTGTTAAAGAATGATAAAGCGGTAACATTATAACTTCTTGTGCCGCTTTTTCTGTTTCTGGTAAAGATAAGCTAGCATAATCTTTGTAAACTGGTTGACGGTGAATAGGTTGTATTCCTGGTTGAGCAGAAATTCCAGCTTCTATTAAATGTTTTAATAAAGCATCTCTAGTTGTTGGTGCGTTAGGTGATATACGTAGTTGATAAGATTGGAAGTTGCTTAATCTATCAAGCATTTCTTTTGGTGGAGAAATCCAAATGTTATTTGAAAAAGCTTTATTATAGTATTCTGCTTGTTGACGGCGGGTAGCTAAAAATTGAGGTACTTTTTTAAGTTGTTCTATTCCTATAGCTGCTTGTAAGTCTGTCAAACGATAATTATATCCAACTTCACAAAACCCTTCACTTGCATTGCTAATACCATGTTGGCGTAATCTACGAACTCGATTAGCAAATTCTAGATTTGAAGTTGTAACAATTCCACCATCTCCAGTAGTTAAAATTTTTCTTGGATGGAAACTAAAACAGGCAGCTAGACTATGAGGTTTACCAATAATTTCTTTCTTATATTCAGAACCAATAGCACAGGCAGCATCTTCAATTAAGATTAGATTCTTTTCTTGAGCAAAACTTTTGATTTCATCTAAATCTGCTGGTAATCCAACTTGATGAACTATCAGAATCGCACAAGTATTTGATTTGCAAGCGTCTGCTAATAATTTAGGATCAATGTTATAAGTTTCTGGATCTATATCAACAAATATTGGTTCAGCTCCACATAAGCGAATTACATTGGCTGTGGCAATAAATGAATAACTAGGGCATATAACAGATTTACCTGGACAAACTCCAGAAGCTAGTAAAGCTAGATGCAGAGCAGCAGTTCCGGAAGAAACAGCAATAGCCGCTTTAGCCCCTACATAGTTTGCAAAAGCCTTTTCAAACTCAGCTACAGAATTACCTTGCATTATCCATCCTGAACGGATTACATCACTAACAGCTTTTATTTCATCTTCTCCTAAATCAGGTTTTGCAATTGGAATTTGGGTAGTATTTGTCATAAATGTTTATTGATAAGTTAGTTAAATTCAGATTAATTAAAAAGGCGCACTCATGTGCGCCTATAATATTGAAATCAATTAGAATACATTAGTCATTTTTACTAAGATACTTTATTTAGTTTTTGTAGAACTAAACGTGCTTCTTCAACTCGCTTTTGTATTTCTGTTGAGGCTTCTAGCTGTGCCTCTACTTCGCGTTCTGCTCCACAATCGTAGCAACGCATAACATAACGACCATTAGAGCCTTCTACCTGATGAGGAGTACTCCAAGTATGTTTGTGGAAAAGAAATTTGAAACGCATGATAACCTCGTTCTTAAAGGAAACCTTTTTAGGGTTTAGATAAACATTGTTGTAAAAATTTGATAAAAATGGATCTTAATCTAGCTGAAAAAGGATTTTAGCAAATTCACTCTCAACAGGGAAGAGAGGAAAAATTAAAACCTAAATTAAATTTTATATAAGCAAGAAATTTTATTAAATATCAGTAGTGTTACTAGTGCTAGCTGATAGATTTCGCTGATTTTCACATTCTTGACAAGGACATTCTTCACTTAAAATTTTCCAAGTAAAAATACTATGGTGGTTATCTTGCCAATCTACTCCTAGTGCATAGTTGCCTACATAGTGCATGCTAACAATTTGATACTTTTCTACTTTAAATAAAGGTAAACTACGTCGAGGTTTTGCTTCTGTTGATGGTTTAGGCCCAATTGCTTGATGAGGTTTTTCTCCTTTTGCTTCACGACAAGTAGCACAAGGGCAAATAGCTCTTAACTCTCCAACTCTATATAGGCTGCGATGATCATCATCCCAAACAATTTCAACTGTAGCTGTAGTTTTGCTAGCATTTATTTCCACAGGTAAACGATTTGTTTGTGATAACATAAGCTCAATCCTTGTTTATCCAAAGGTTTTTCTAACTTCGATATATAACAAAGAGGAGGAAAAAAGTGAACAACTGGCTGCGGATTAATTGCCGATATATTTTTCTTATTATTTTTGTTAGTTTAATTTGCGTAAGTCATAACCCTAGTAATTTAGTATTTGCACAAAATAATGTTTCTGTAGAGAGTGTTAAACCTACTCAAGCAATAGAAAAAGTTCTTTCAGATCAAGTAAAGGCTTGGAATAAAGGCGATTTAGAAGGTTTTATGGCAGGTTATTGGAAATCTCCAGATCTGAGTTTTTATTCTGGAAAAACAATTACTCATGGCTGGCAACCTACATTGGATCGTTATCGTAAACGTTACCAATCAGAAGGTAAAGAAATGGGAACATTGGCTTTCAATGATCTGGAAATAGAAATGCTTGGTCAAGATACAGCTTTTGTTAGAGGTAAGTGGCAACTACAATTAAAAGATGAATCTGTAGGAGGAGTCTTTACTTTGATACTAAAAAAACTCCCTGAAGGTTGGCGAATTATCCATGACCATACTTCTGGTTAAGCTATAGTACTGATATGTATTTAATAAATGATTGTTTTGGGGTGAAGGTGAAAATATTTATCTTAAGTTTATTTTGTTATAGAAGATTCTTCTTCCTCTATACTAATTTCTACTCCTTCATCTTCTCCCAAAGCCTTGACTAGTAAATCTATTAATTCTTCATCTGCTCCACTATCAGTTAAATATTCTATAGTATTACTGTCTATATAGTAGTTTTCCTTTATATTAGATTCTTCTTCTAATTTTTCCATTAAAAATTCAAATTGTTCTTCATTGATTGAGCCAATAAAATCACCACTTTCAATATTATAGATTCTAATCATATAAAAAGGTATTGCTCCTATTTTTAGTCAAAGAAATTACATTTTGTTCCAGAAAAAATACACTAAATAAGAACCTAGCAAAATAGCTACTATAAAAAAAATAGCCATAAACCAAGTAAAAGGATTTTTAGCTGGACTAGCAGCTAATTTTGGGGTAGAAGGTTTTACCTTACTAGAACTAGGAATAATACTGTGAGGTTTATCATAGCTAGAATTAAGATCTAGTCCAGGTTTTAGTACAACTAGATCTTTTCTATTATACTGAACTGTTTTATTGGCTGTACGTGCTAATGGAGATGTTGATAAAGGATCAGCTATTTGTTCTGCTTGATCTATTTGTTCTACTTGATCTATTTGTTCTGTTTGATCTATTTGTTCTTGAACTTCAGATTTTTCCTCTACTGTTTCTAATATTTTCTTAGATTGAGGTTTCTTTTGTGAAGGGGGTTTAGCTTTGCGCCAGTCTTCTCCCATACTGGTACGATCAAAATTTGGAGGAACATATTTAACTCTTAAAACATGATTTCTTAAATCTGTTCCATTCCATTTTACAATAACTTTAGAAGCTTCTTTCTCTGTGGCCATTTCAACATAAGCGGTTTGATTGAGTCTACCGTCTTCTGGGCTTTTTATGTATGACCAACTAACCTGGCCTAATGGAGTTAACATGCTTGTAAGTTCTGAGGAAGTAATACCCAGAGGGAGGTTTTCAAGAACTAAGATTTTTTTAGACTCACTCATAGATTTATCCAAGATTTATCCAAAATTTATTAATATGCTTTAGGGCAGTTGATATTTTAACGGAAAACCTATTTTTTAAGATCTTATTTTTTACTTGCTAAATAATGTAATTTAATAATAAAAAGACTAAACAGTATTTTCCAATGTCTTAATTTTATAAAACAAAATATCACATCTAAACTATGCTGCAAAACTATGAGATTTTATAAATTATTCTTAGCGCTTGTTGTTTTATCCTTGTTGCCACACACTAGTAATGCTGTAGTGCCAAAATCAAAAAAAGATTTTTCTTATCTATCTTCTCAAACTACTACAGGTACATTAGTCGGAATGGTTATTGACCAACAATATAATCCAATTCCAGGAGTATTAGTAAAAGTTATAAATGTAGCAAATGGCTTTAGTTATGGACGTCGTACTGGTGCTGATGGCACTTATCGTATAGATTTCCTACAAGCAGGAACCTATGATATTACTGCTCAAGCAGATGGCTACCAACCAAATACTCTTCCTCAATTTTTAGTAGAAGTGAATAGAGAAAAAATAATTAAGCCACCACCCATAGTACTAACACCACTTGTAGCTCCAATAACAAGTAACACAACAACTCCTACTGCTATAAATCCTCCTCAAAATATTTTTTTACAAGCTAATATTGCAGATCCAACTTTAAGAGGTAATGCTACAGGTGAATTTCTTACTGCATTACCTTTATCTGGCATAAGAAGTTTTGATAGTTTTGCTTTGTTAGTTCCTGGAGTTCTACCTTCTCCTCAAACTTTTGGAAATAATGGGCCTGGAATTGGTGCTGGTGTAGGTACAGCCGGACAATTTTCTGTTAATGGTAATCGGGCTAGAAATAATAATTTTACTATTGATGGGTCAGATAATAATGATCAAGATGTGGGAATACGTCGCCAAGGTTTTACAGTTGCAATTCCACAAACTATTGAAAGCATTACAGAATTTCAGATTACTACCTTGCTTGCAGATGCAGAAGCAGGGCGTAATACTGGAGGGCAGGTCAATGTAGTTTCTAAGACAGGTGAAACTGCTATTCATGGAAATGTATATGACTTTTTTACTGATTCTACTCTTAATGCTAGAGATTTCTTTGATTTACAAATTCCTAATGGAGCTAAAGATAGTAAAAATGCTTTTACACGTAACCAAGTGGGGGCAACATTAGGATTTCCAATAATAAAAAATAAAATGGCTTTCTTTACAGCATTTGAGCATCAAGATGTTAACAAAAACCAGCAACTAAATTTTGCTGTTCCTAGTCTAGCTGATCGCAATCAGGCTTTTCTTAATGCAAAACAGTTTTTAGGTTCAGGTTCAATTAGTAGTCTAGGTCAAGACTTAATAAATTTATACCCTTTACCTAATAATCCTGGTGGGCCTTATAATGGTAATACTTTTTCCCAAATTGTTCCTGCTGGAGGCAAAGCAACAGTATTTTCTATTAGGTTAGATAATCAAGTTAGTTTATTTGGAAAGGCTAGTACATTTACAACTCGTTATAATTTTACAGATGATGATACCCGTATTGCATCAGTAGCAGGGGCAATAAATGCTAGTTTGGATGCTAAAGTACGCACTCAGAATTTAGCTTTAACACTTAATACAGAAATTTCCCAGCTGACTTCAAATCAAATTAGGGTTTCTTATGGACGTACAGCTTTAGGATTTAAAGAAGTTGCAGGTAGTCCACTGATTTTCCAAACATCTCCACTATTTCCTGATGTAAATGGGGATGGGAAGCTTGATGGTCGTAGTGGGCCTATTGGACGCTTAAACATTGCTCCATTTAGTCCTATAGGTGTTGATACAACAACATTTCCTCAAGGTCGTGCTAATAATACGTTTCAATTTGCTGACACTTTTGTTACTTCTATTGGTAAACATACTATTAAATTTGGAACAGATATTCGTAGAGTACAGTTTAATAGTTTTTTAGATAGAAATTACCGAACAGCTTTTAATTTTACTAGTAATACTTTTTCAGATCTTAACCGAAGAACTATAAGTTATAGATCTGGACTAGACTTTGCTGCTTTGGGAACACCCTCAAATATTTTTCAAGCTTTAGCTATAACACCTGATTCCACAATAGCTTTACGATTTACAGAAACTAACTTTTTTATTCATGATGGTGTTGCAGTTAATAAACGGATAAATATAAGTTATGGACTACGTTATGAGCTTAATACTGTTCCTAAAGATGCTACAGGTAGAATTGAGAAAAATTTAAGAATCAACAGAGATAATCTACCATTTAGCTTTTTAAGAGATGATCTAAAACAAGCATTTTTAGCTGATCTAGATCGCCAAGCTTCATTTCTTGGCGGGCGAAAGGAAATTTATAATTCTGATCTAAATAATTTTGCTCCACGCATTGGAATAGCTATAGATTTAACAGGTGATGGAAGGACTGCATTACGTGGAGGATATGGCTTATTTTATGACCAAATCTTAGGTAATATTGTTAGTCAATCTAGGAATTTATTTCCTAACTTTATACCTCTTAATTTTGGGGTTCTTAATAACGGTGTCAACTTTATAGCTCAAAATCCTGCATTTATAACTATTTCTGTTCCTGGACAAGCCTCACAATTTATAATTGCTCCAAATACAGTAAATATGTTAAATGGTACACCTAGCAGGATAGGTACAGTTTTAGGACAACTTTTACAAACAGGAGAAAGTGCAGATTTATTTGGGCTTTCTTTTACTTTACCAATAAAAAACTTTCGAACTCCTTATGTACATGAATATTCTCTAACTCTAGAGCGAACCATAGCAGATCGCTATAGCGCTTCTATAAGCTATGTTGGTACTACTGGAAGGAGTCTATTAAGACTTAGTAGCCCTAATGGTGGGCAGTTTACCCCTTTAGCCACATTTCTAGCAGGTGGAAGTAGAAATTTTGTTGTTTTACTACCTAATAAACGTCGCCCAACCCCAGGATTAGGAGCTATCAGTATTTTTGATAACTCTGCTGAGTCAACTTATAATTCACTCCAAGCATCATTTATTAGACGTACAAGTAACGGCTTTGGCTTTCAACTGGCCTACACTTATTCTCATACAATTGATGATGTTTCAGACCTTTTTGATATCTCAGGGGCTTCTGTTTTTGCTCAAGATGAAATAGGTCGACGAGAAGGCTTAAAAGCTGAAAGAGGAAATGCAAATTTCGACGTACGACACCGTTTTACAGCTGCTTGGCAATATGAAATTCCTAACAAATACAAGATGTTGAAAGGTTTTCAAGTTGCTGGTATTCTTACTTTACAAACAGGTCAGCCGTTTACCATAAATAGTAGCTTGGATGTAAATTTAGATGGTAATCGTAATGATCGGTTAAATACTTTACAAGGGCTTATTTTGTCTGATTCTGGACAAAATAGAATAAAAGTTGCTCCTAATGTTTCTATTTTTGATTTGTTAGCAAGAATCAATACAGCAAATCCTCAAAATGGAGCAGTTGGGCGAAATACTTTTCGGGCAGCAGGTATTGCCTCAGTAGATTTGTCCTTGGAAAGAAAATTAGCCATCAAAGATAGTGATTTAAGATTGCGTTTAGAGGTTTTTAATTTGTTTAATCGAACTCATTTTGCTATTCCTGTACAAGTGCTTGAAGCACCAGGTTTTGGTTCTTCTGTTTCTACTTCTTTACCAGCTAGAACCTTACAATTAGCTCTAAAATATTCTTTCTAGAGGGGACTGAACTTAAAATGAAAATAAGAAAAATTATCTAGTAAATTTTAAGTAGCAAAGTTACTTTATGCAGAAAACAAAGATGTTTAATTAATTTCTATTAGGTGATAAAATGGCAACTTTTGCAAACATCTTTTATTAATTAATCTACATACAATTAGTTATCTGGGTATTGCGTAAACTTACTTATGGATGAAAATCTATTACCAAAATCTGAAAAAGAAGATAAATCAAAGACTCGTAAGATGGAACTCCCATCACCTCCTGTTGTTGAGCCTAAAAAAGCAGTTACTCTTAAGCTGGAAACAAACGAAAAATCAACAGGGCAATCTGTTTCAGGGCAAGAAAATGCTACTAGTAATCAAGAACCAAAGTCTAATGGCAATACTATAAACAACGAAGATAGAGCAACTAGTGAACAAGAAAAAACTATGATGGAAATCGCTAGTCGGATTTCCTTAGCACAATCTGCTACTATATCAGATGACGAAGATGTAAAGAAAAGTTCTAAAAGAAAAGAATTACTACCTGCTGGAAAAATTTTTCAAGGCAAATATGAAATTGTTAAATTGATAGGTTCTGGAGGTATGGGACAAGTCTATTTAGCTAATCATACTGCTTTAGGTAGTAAAGTAGCCATAAAAATACTGAACAGTAATGTTATAGGGGATGATGATGAAGAAGCTGTAGACAGATTTAAACGAGAAGCCCGTGCTACAGCAGCTATTGACCATGTAAATGCTGTAAGAGTGTTTGATTTTGGAGTTGAAGAAGGAGTTTTTTATTTAGTACTAGAATTTTTAGATGGAGAATCATTACGTAAGCGATTAGCTAGGCGTAAACGATTTGCTATTTCAGAAGTTGTGACTTTAGTGGAACAAGTTTGCAGTGTTTTGGAAGTAATGCATCGCAAAGGTATTGTTCATAGGGATTTGAAGCCTGATAATATTTTTTTCCACAAACAAGAAGATAGAGAAGTAGTTAAAGTACTAGATTTTGGTATTGCTAAAGTTAATGGAGGTACTTTAATAGAAGGGCGATTAACCAGTACAGGGGCGCTTTTAGGCACACCACATTATATGTCTCCTGAGCAATGTCAAGGAATGAAATTAGATGGACGTTCAGATCTTTATTCTTTTGGGATAATAATTTATGAGCTTTTATCCGGGACATTACCATTTAGTGCAGAAAACACTTTAAGCATGCTATTTAAGCATGTTCGTGATAACCCAAAACCTATTAGTGAGTTAGTTCCTGACTTACCTTTAACACTTGCTGATGTAGTGATGAAGGAACTAGAAAAGAATCCCAATAAACGTTTTCAAACAGCTAAAGAGTTTGCTCAAGCCTTTTGTGAATCAGCTAATGGTAGCAAGCCAATAAATATACAAGAAAATAATACTGTAAAAGTTGATACTGATGAATTAGCCTATCGTTCTACCATTGAAACGGCGATTTTAGCTAATGAAAACAAATTAGATGAAGATTCACAAAAAGATGAAATTCCACAAAAAATAGCTGAAAATAAGTTATATGATGTTTCTACTCGGAGTCATCAGGCTAGCAATACTCGTCCAGTAGGCAGAGCCATTCCAAATGAAATAGATGTTCCAACTGCTTTAATTTCAGCTAATAAACCAATTGATAAAGATGTTTATTCTGTAGTAGAAAAACAAAGATCTTTAGAAACTGTAACTCCAGCTAGTAACTTCTTTGTTAAGTATTTGATTCCAACTGCACTAATAGCTGTAGTTGCTTTACTAGGTGTATGGAAATTAATGCCACAAAATACTCAATCAGCTCCACAAAATACTCCAATAGTAACTCAAACCAATAAGCCTACAGGAATTGAAGATATTTTACTAAAAGAGAATTTTGTTTTAATTCCTGCTGCCTCAGCTACTATTGGCAACAATGGAAAAGATTGTGGGAATGTTCCAGATTGCAAAATAGAGAATTTTGAAGAACCTGCTCATACTGTAGATTTATTGGCTTATTACCTTAATAAATTTGAGGTTACTAATGCGGAATATCAAGAATTTGTTAAGCAAACTAATGTTGAGCCTCCAAAAAGTTGGAATGGAAAAGAGTTTCCTAGAGGAACAGAAAACCTTCCTGTTACAGATGTTACTTGGAAAGATGCAGTAGCTTATTGTGAATGGTTAACAAAAACAAAAGGTGAAAAAAATAAGATAGAATACCGTTTGCCAACAGAAGAAGAATGGGAATATGCTGCTAGTGGCAATAAACGAAGTATCTTTCCTTGGGGAGATATTTGGAATGAAAAACGAGTTCAGGGTGGAAAAATTGCCGGAACTTCAGCACCTATAGGTACAAACGAAGCCCCTAATAATAAAGATGGTGATTGTAGTGAATTTGGAATAATTGCTATGGCTGGAAATGTTCAAGAATGGACTAATTCAGACTTTAAGCCTTATCCTGGAAGTAGTTATAAACCACAAAAAGATGATCTAAAGTGCAAAGTTATTCGTGGAGGCGCTTTTAGCAGTAAGCCAAATGAAATACGTAATACAAGACGTTCTTGGGATCTTGTCACTTCAAAAGATGCTAAATTAGGATTTCGTTTAGTTGCTGTGAGTAAGAAATGAGAAAATATTACTTCTTTTTTTGTTTAACTATAATTTTATTTTTACCTTTTCCGGGACTTGCTCAGCGAAGAGCTGAAGATGTTAAGCTTCCAACAACAACAACTCCAACAAGCCCTACTCTAGTTACATTGTCTGTGGTTGATGCTCCTATAGGGGCAGAGGTGTACTTTAATGGTAAGAGAATTGGCCTAACAGATAAAGAAGGTAAGCTAGTTAAATCTAACTTAAAACCTGATGTTTATAATGTGTTAGTAAAATGTTCTGAATATGAAGATTTTAAAAGCCAAGTAAAAATTGCTGCTGGAAAAACAGAAATAATCTCTGCAAAATTAAAACCAACTTTTGCTGTAATTTTACTTACCCTAACAGAATATAGCTCCGATATAAAAGTTGAGCTAGACAATAAGTTGTTACCACCAGAAAAACTAAATGTTGATGTGGAAAGCAAAACTATTAGAATCAAAACCACGCCCGGAGAACATCCTATAAAAATTACTAGACCAGGATATATTGCTTTAAGTAATAAAATTAAAGTTGATGTTGAGGATGAAAACCCTTTAGCCATTTCTTTAGAACGTGTTCCGATAAACTTAGTAATTAAATCACTAGCAGGTGCAAAGCTTTACTTAAATGGACAAGAAGCAGGTAATGTTGCTGGTGATGGTATGTTAGTTACTACACTTAAGCCGAACAAGAACTATAAATTGCGTGTAGAGTTAGCAGACTATGAACCAAAAGAACAAGAAATTGTTACTCAAGTAGATAAAGATATAGAGTTAAATTTTAATCTTACACCTTTACCTACTAGTGCTGCTTTTAGTGATAGCTTTTTAAGTGATTTAACTTTTGGAAAGTTTTGGACTGCTCCTAAAACTTGGAGAACTGAAAAGGGAATATTAATTCTAGAAGGTGAAAAAGGTGTAGGGTTACCTAAGAATAAACGTTATAGAGATTGTAATATTTCCTTTGGCGTGCGTTTAAAAAAAGCAGGTGGAGCATCTTGGATAATAAGGGCTAGAGATGAAAAGAACTATTATCTTTTCTGTTTAGGTGGTTCACAAGAACCTTTTGCTAGCCAATTTTCTGTTTATATTTGTCGTGATGGAGTATTATCACCAGGCGATCCAGGTTTATCTTTGCCTGTTCCTATAAAAGTAGGAGAAGATTATCAAATTCGTGTGCAAATTTCTGGAAATCAAATTCAACACTGGATTACTCCTAGTAATGATGGAAATGAATATTCCTTGGGATTTTTTAAAGATCCTGATAATACTTTTCCTATTGGTGGAATGGGGTTTGCGCTTTTGGATGGTCAAGAGTTTTGTGTGAATGCTTTTACCATTAGTTTACCTACAGATGCTAAACCGTCTCGATAGACTATCTAGGTGGATTTATCAGGGAATTATTGGACAATTATTAAATAAATTTCCGACTTTTTGTATATAAGTCATTTCTAATTAACTAGGATTAGTGTCCTAATTTCCTAAATTGATAAGAATTGTTAATATAAAATACTAATAAATTTTCTTGATGCCTTTAATGTGTTTTAGGAGTGCCACTATGAAAAACTTGAGTTTTTTTAAGTTGACATTGATTATTTTGATGCTAGTACCTTTAATAATACCTTCAAGTGCTTATTTAGCAAGCAAAAGGGAAGTAAAGCTATCCACAATCAAATCAATAATTGCTAGCCCAAAATTTATTGCTCCTCAACAAAGCGCTAATATAAAAATTGTAGCAGCAGATGGAAAAGCTAATCCTGTTGTAAATCAAGGGAATATGCTTACTCTAAAAGTAGTTGATGCTAGTGGGCAAGCTGTGACAGGTTTTACTATAGAATCTGGTAGCCCAGATATTGTAAGTGTCGTTAATGCTAGTCAAGGCATTATTATGGGTAATAAAACAGGTTATGCTACTGTAACAGTACGTAAGGGAAGTGATGTTAGCTCTAGTTTTGTTATTGTAACTCAAGTAGGTAAAGGCAAAGGGGCAAAAGTTTTAGGACAATCTGATCAAGATATAACAGGAACAACTTATTTAGCAGATCCAGTTAAAAACCAAATTTTCAAAGTAGAAGATATTCAACAAGGTGCACTAGTTTATGCAGGCTCAGGTGCAAAAGGTAAATCAGACGGCTCAAAAAACAATGCACAATTTGCAGGGCCTATTGGGATATCAGTAGATGATAGATCCAAGAGCGGTATTTTTATTGCTGATACACTTAATCATTCAATTAGAAAAATAAACTATGATAATACAGTGCAAACAATGTTAGGTACTGGTGCCCCAGGAATATTAAGTACTTTAATGAGTGTGGATCAAATGTCTTTTTCTGCTGCTAGTGATGTTGTGCTAAGTAGTCCTCAAGGTATTGCTGTTAATTCAGGAGGCAATATTTATGTTGCTGATACAGACAATAATGCTATTTACTATGTTGATTTTAATAAATCCACAATACAACTTTTAGCTGGTCAACCAGGTACTGTTGGCAAACAAGATGGTGTTAAACGAAATGCTCTATTTAATCGCCCAACCGCAATTACCCTTAGCCCAGATGGGACTTTACTTAATGTTGTTGACTCAGGTAACAATGTAATTAGACAAGTATTTTTAGATGGAACTGTTACTACTTTGGGAAGTGTAGTGCCTGGAAAACCTCTGGCTAGAACTAGTTACACAGAATTTGCAGAAGATAGCGCTACTAATCAAGAATTTAAATTTAATAAACCTATTTCTGTAACTCAGGATTTATTTGGCACTATTTATGTCACAGATCAAGATGGAGTAGATGCTATAGTTCCAACAAAAACAGGTAAACAACAAACTTCTTTAGCTCAGTCTGGTAAAGCTACTTTCACTACACCTACCTCTGTAGTTGTTCGTGGTTCACAGGTTTTTGTAAGTGATGCTGGAGCAGTTAGCAATGATGAGGCTTTCAAAATTGTTACAATTGGCTCTCCTGTTATTAGCAAAGTTAGTCCTAATACAGACACTTTAGCTGGTGGAACAATGGTAACTTTAACAGGTCAAAATTTTGGGCCAGAAACTAGAGTTTTTATTGGAGATAGTGAAGTTGATCCAGACAAGTTAATGATAGATAGCGCTACATCCATTCGCTTTATAGTTCCTCAACAAAAAACACCTGGCAAAAGAACCCTAACAGTCAGAACACGTGGTGGAATGGTACAAGCTCCTTTTAGCATAACGGCAAAACCTTTATCAGCATTAGCTCCTTTAGAAATAACTACTGTTACTGGTGGTGTTCCTTTTATTGGAGATGGAGGCTCTGCAAAAAATGGGATTCTTTTTTCTCCTTCTAGTATTATAACTGATGGAATGGGAAATATTTATGTTTCAGATGATAGTGATAACCGAATAAGAAAAATAGATGTTAAATCAGGTGTTATTACTACTATCGCAGGCAATGGAACTCCTGATTTTACAGGAGATGGGGGACAAGCTGTCATTGCTAGCTTAAATAGACCTTCAGGATTAGCTATGGATTCAGATGGTAATATTTATGTAGCTGATCGTTCTAATGGTAGGATACGTAAGATAAACCCTTTTACTGGGACTATTGATACAATAGTAGGAAGTGGAAAGAGAAAAATTGATTCTAAAACCGAACCTCAAGAAGGAATAGATGCACTTAAAGCAACTATAGATCCCAAAGCTCTAGTGGTTGATTCACAAGGGAATATTTTTATTGTTGATAATAGCAATAACCGTATTCGTTTATTCCTTAAATCTACAAACAAAGTCTTTACTCTAGCTGGCACGGGAGAATCTACCTTTAAAGGAGATGGAGGACTAGCTAAAAATGCTACTCTCAATAACCCAAGTGATATTGCTCTTACTCCACGAGGAATAGCTATAGCTGATAGAAATAATAACAGAGTAAGATTAATTAGTGGTACTAGTCTTGATAATGCAATTATTACAACTATTGCTGGTTGTGGTGATCCAAATCGTGATTGTCGTCCAGATGATAATGTACCTGCTACTATGTCAGCTATGAAACCTATAGGGTTAGATGTTGCTGGTAATGGCGATTTACTAGTTGTAGATGATGCTACTTCTTCTGTTAGAAAAATTAACAGTTTAGATGGAACTATTGTAACTGTAGCAGGTGGTAAAACTGCTACTAAAGATATAGATTCAGGATTAGCTACGGAAGTGCGTATAAGCCCTGTTGCTGTAGCAGTTATAGGAACTGATAGTTTAGTTATAGCTGATAATGATTCAGGAAAAACTTTAGTAGGTAGAAATCGTGTTAGAGGGTTTCAACTTAGAACAGATCCAACGTTGGGTAGAGTAGGATTTATTAATACTTTAGCTGGTGGTGGCAGTTTTAGCATAGGAGATGGAGACTTAGCTATTAATGCTAGTCTTAGCGCATCTTTTTCCTTGTCTATAGATGAAGGTGGAAATATTTTTATTGCTGATTTGGGAAATCATAGAGTCCGTGAAATAACAAAATTTGATGGTAAAATTACTACTGTTGCAGGTGGCAATTTACCTGATTCAACAGTAACTTCCATAGGAGATGGAAATGTAGCCAACAGAGCAGTGTTATTTAACCCAATATCAGTTGCCTACAGAAATTTAAGGCTTTTTATTGGAGATCTTGGAGCAGATAATATTAATCTTGGAGATAGCCGTGTTAGACGGGTTGAACCTGCTAGTCCAGGCGGAATTATTAATACTGTTGTAGGTGGAGGAAAAGACACCACTGATGGAGTTCCTGCTATACAAGCTAATATTGATCCAGTTGTAAGCGTGGCTGTTGATAGAAACAACAATATCTTTATATTAGAAGTTGATCCAGATAAAAAAGGTACTAACTCTGGTGGTAGAATCAGACGTATAGATGGTTCAACAGGTATAATTAGAACTGTTGCAGGCACAGGTGATATAGGATTTAGCGGCGATGGAGGCCCTGCAATAAATGCTAGGTTTAATAAACCTTTTGCCATTACTGTAGATAAGAATGGAAATCTATTTGTTGCTGATACTGGTAACGATAGAATACGTAAAATAGATGTCTTAAGTGGTATTATTACAACTGTTTTAGGTGGCGGTACAACAGACAAAGAAGGCACACTTGCTAGTGATACAAAAATATCTAAACCTTTAGGTGTTTTGGTTGATGATAATGGAAATCTTTTTGTTTCTGATTCAGCTAGTAGTCGTGTAAGAGTTGTAGATGCTAAAACCAATAAAGTTACTACTGTTGCTGGAAAAGGTGGTGCTGATGTTGGTGGTGATGGTGGCCCAGCTATTAAAGCGGGCTTAAAAAATCCTGCTGGTTTAGCTTTAGATAAAGATGGAAATTTATATATTGCTGATACTGCTAATAGTTCAATAAGAGTAGTTAAAGGGCCTATAACCAGTGATCCTATACCAGCCCCTCAAATTACTAATGTTAATTATAGCAAATCAACTTTGACAATTACTGGTATGAATTTTTCTGGCACTCCTTTAATGGTAATGATAAATGGTCAAGATAAGACTAAAACTATTACTAGTAGTAGTGCTACAGGTATTTCTCTAAAAGGTAAGAAGAAAGATTTAACTCTAAAGAAAGGTAGTAATACCATTATTGTTGGAGTTAATGGACTTGTTTCTAATATGTTTATTTTTAACCTAGGCAAATCTGTAGCTGAAGAATTAGAAGAAACTGAATAAATAGATTAGAATAGAAAGTTGCAACTTTTTATTTTAATCTATTGAGGAAAATCTTGTGGATTCTACATTAAATGCTATTGAAATAAGGGTTCTAGGTTCATTAATAGAAAAACACTTATCTACTCCAGATTATTATCCGCTTTCATTAAATGCATTAGTAAATGCTTGTAATCAGTTATCTAATCGTGAACCTGTTGTTTCTTATGATGAAGATACTGTATTAAAAGCTTTAGATAGTCTTCGTAAAAAAGGATTAGTAAGAGCTATTACTGGCCCAGAGATGCGTGTGCCTAAGTATGCTCATGCTGTAGAAGACTTTTTTAATTTAGCATTGCAGGAAATAGCTGTACTATGTTTGTTAATGCTACGTGGTATACAAACCTTGGGGGAAATACGAGGACGTAGTGGGCGTTTATATGAATTTTCTGATCTTTCAGAAGTAGAGTTAACACTTCAAGGTTTAATTGATCGTCAACCTCAGGCTCTTGTAGTTAAGTTGCCTCGCCAACCAGGTACAAAAGAATCTCGCTATAGCCATTTGTTAGGCGGTAAAGTAGAAATCGAACAAAAATCTGTAGAAGTAAAATACCAAGAGCAACCTAGTTCAAATGATAATGAACGAATTGATAGATTAGAAAAGGAGCTAGAAGATTTACGTAGACAAGTAACAACAATTAGTCAGCAATTTGAAGAGTTTAAGAAACAATTTGAATAATTATAAACCCGGCCAAACTTGGCCGGGACTAAATTAAATACTAATAGGCAGACTGGTAAAAGTGTTTAAATGTCATAGCCTTACTTTGCATATTTTGCTCTAATTTGCTCATCAATAATAACCACAGGCAATTGGCTTTCTCTTTCTCGATTTTTTAACAAGTAATTTTTATCTTTGAGTAAATCTGCAAAATTAGTCACAGCCATCTCAAAATTATGACCATGTTTTATCGCATCTTTTGGACAAGCTTCTACACAAAAACCACATAGAATGCATTTGCCATAATCAATATTATAAACTTTAGCAAAACGCTCTTCTTTAGTAGCTCTTTGTTCATAAGGACGCAAATCTTCATCAGCTTCTATATAGATTGCATTGGCTGGACAAGCTGCTGAACAAAGGAAACAAGCCACACAACGCTCTTTGCCATTTTCATCTACATTTAAGTAATGTTCTCCACGATAAGCAGAAAATACTTGAACTGGCTCATCAGGATATTGATTAGTTAATTTTTCTTTGGGAATATAGCTTAATGTAACTTTAAGCCCTTTAACAATAGCTTTTACGGTTTCAGCAACTTCACCTAGTAATGACATAGTTTCATCTCTCTAAGTTTATTTAGCTTTTGCTAGTAGTACTGCTAGGCTATTAACAAAATGCTATGATTTTCCATAACGAACTATTTCACGCCCTTTTTCAAGCAGTTTCCGATCCCAAACTAGACCGGCACGTGAGTAGGTTGCTAGTTCAAATTCTTGAGTTAATTCTAAACAATCCGTTGGACAAGCTTCTACACAAAGATCACAAAACATACATCGTGAAGTATCATAGACAAAAGTAGTTAATACTTTTTTCTTTTTTTGCTTTCCATCTTCTGTATATAGCCGATTAACTGCCCCTACATAGATAC
This sequence comes from Blastocatellia bacterium, assembly GCA_039812885.1. Lineage (GTDB taxonomy): Bacteria > Acidobacteriota > Blastocatellia > Chloracidobacteriales > JADJPF01 > JADJPF01. The sequence goes on along the minus strand of JBDIBI010000002.1, from coordinate 300,765 downwards.
AATTTTCTGGACAAGCTGCTGCACAAAGATTACAGGCAATACAAAGGGTTTCCCCTGTTTCTGGATGCAAATTTAGTCTAGGTGCTCCACGAAAACGTTCTCCTACTTTGGGACGCTCTTCTGGATAACATTCTGTGTAAATTGGGCTTGTAGGGTCTCCGCCTTTACGAGCTTGAGTTAAAGCTTTGAAGTTATACTTAAAGGTAAGAGCTAATCCCTTAAGCAAATCAAGCATTAAAAGTCTCTCTATTTTCTTTTTAAGATTAAACTTTTCAATTATAGACATAAGAAATATGACTAACCCAAAATAGATTGAATGTTTTGTTTAACTCGTAATTGTAAGCTTTTTCATAAAATAACGCTAGTCTAGCTGGAAAAGTCTTACTTGGCTATAAATAATATTTCTTTGGATTTTTGATTAGCTGATAATACATACTGATATTTGCCATATGAAAACATACTGATATGTTTTTTGTATTTAGCTAATAAATCCATTATTTCGTTAGTTTTTGGAATACCATCACTTCGATAAGAAACTACCAAAATACTATCTTGAAATTTTCTAAAAAGCTCATCAAAAGCACTTAAATTTAAGTGTTTATTTGTCCAAACATTAGCAATAGGTAAAATTCTATGGTGTTTTGATTTCCAATCAACTAACTTATTCCATTGCTCATAGTTAGCTAACCCTTCTAGAAAATGGTAAAACCCATGATAATCTACTGCTGCTCCACTACTAGAAATATAAGGAGGATCCATATAAACTAGATCATAGTTTGTTGGTAAATCAAATACATCTAAATTACTTACCTTGCATTTTTCTTTTCCTAAAAAAATTGCTTTATTTGCTTCTATAACAAAATGCTTAAACCATTCTTCAAATGGCCGATCCCAAGAAGTCTTATTTCCAAAAGTTCTTTTTACATCTGATAAACGAATATATAGATTTTTCCTATGAAATAAATTATAAGGTCTTTTGATAATACAAGCCTGACAAAGAGCAAAAAATGCAATAGCCTTTTTTAATTCATCTTTTAACAAAGAAATATTATAAATTGTTTGATCTAACCAAGAATTTTCTTCTTGAGTAAAATAAATATTTTCAAAATTATCAGCAATAAAAGTGGGATATTTTATAGCATTATGCCTAGTTAAAATAAATTCTATCTCTTGACTTTCTAGTAGTTTAGTGTCATTCTCAATAAGTGCTTTTCCAATTATATAATTGAATTTTAAGTAGTCATTATAAGTAACTATTTTTCCTAGTTGTTTTAAACTATAACTAACAACACCTGTTCCACCAAAAGCATCAAGACAAGACTTAAAATCTAAGTCTGATAAATGTTTTATTATCCAATTAATAAGTTTTAACTTACTTCCTAAGTAACGAGTACTAGGAAATTTATTTGTAGCTATATTATTTAGATTTTGTTCTATTGTTATAAGCATTAATATTTTAGCTATTTAGATATTTATTTAAATCAAATTACTATGATTAGCAAAAATGAATCAATATAAATAAGGGGGAAATTAAAAACTTATGTCAGAAGAAAATAAGAAAATTGAAATTGTTTTTAGTTTTGATACTACTGGCAGCATGTATCCTTGTTTAACACAAGTAAGACGTAATATTAAAAATACAGTTAATCGTTTAATGAAAGATATTCCAAATATGCGTATTGGTATTATTGCTCATGGAGATTATTGTGATGCAGGCTCAACTTATGTGACCTCAAAATTTGAAATGTCTGATAATGAAGATGCTATTTGTAATTTTGTTCAAACCGTTGGACAAACAGGAGGGGGAGATGCTCCAGAGTGTTATGAATTAGTGCTAAAAGAAGCTCAAAGTTTTGCTTGGACACCTGAAGCTACAAAGGCTCTTGTATTAATTGGAGATGAAGTCCCACATCCAAAAGAACAAACTCCAGACAAAATTGATTGGCGAGAGCAAGCAGGAAAACTTAAAGATCTAGGTGTAGCTGTTCACACAGTGCAAGCCTTAAATCGTAAGCATGCAGATTCTTTCTATCAACAAGTAGCCGATATTTCAGGAGGTCATCACTTAAGCTTAGATCAATTTGCTTACATAACAGATCTATTTTTAGCTATTTGTTATAAACAACACTCAGATATTAAATTACAAGACTACTGCCAAGAAGTTAAAAAACAAGGTCGTATGAATCGCGGCCTTCATAAAGTATTTAGTAAACTTACTGCTACAGATTTGGCAGAAGAATTTGGAGAATCAGACTTAAAAGCTGTTCCACCAGGACGTTTTCAAATTTTAGATGTAGATAAAGATGTAGCTATCAAAGCTTTTGTTCAAGAAAATGGCTTGAACTTCAAAGTTGGACGTGGATTTTATGAATTTACCAAAACGGAAACCATTCAAGGTTATAAAGAAATTGTGTTAATGGATCGTAAGACAGGAGATCTTTTTGAAGGTGAATATGCTCGTGAACTTTTGGGCTTAACTCCAGGTGAAACTGCTCGTATTCGCCCTACACATTTAGATAAATATATGGTTTTTGTACAAAGCACTTCTGCAAATAGAAAATTAATGAAAAATACTCGGTTCCTTTATGAAGTAGAAGATTGGACAAAATAGTTCATATAAAGTGAAATGGGCAGGAACAAATCCTGCCCATTTCTAAAATCAAGTTTATTTGTTGTTAAATTTTTCGGTCTTTCCAATACCCACGCCGAAAAACCAAAATGCCTACAATAGCAATTAATGATTCTGCAATTGTGATAGCTATAAAAACTCCTTGAACTCCCATACTTGTTTTAGTGGCAAGACTGTAAGCTAATGGAATTTGAAATAGCCAATAACAACACAAATTGATTATTGTAGGTGTAAATGTGTCACCTGCACCATTAAAAGCTTGTACCATAACCATGCCATAAGCATAGAAAATATATCCATAGCTAATATAGCGTAGGCAATCTATTCCATATAAAACTACTTGAGGGTCTTTAGTAAAAATTTGTATCAAAGGTTTAGCAAATAGGACAAATACTATAGTTACTAGCCCAAGAAAGAGCATATTAATAAATCCTGTTCGCCAAACACAATGTTCTGCTCTAGATGGTTTACTAGCTCCTAGGTTTTGACCAACTAAAGTTGCTGCTGCATTGCTCATTCCCCAAGAAGGCAGGATAGCAAAAACAATTATTCGTAATGCAATAGTATAACCAGCTAGTGCTGCATCTCCAAAAATAGCAACCATTCTTATTAATCCTAGCCAACTAGCAGTAGCTACTAGAAATTGAAACATTCCACCTAAAGAAAGACTCAAAAGTTGTTTCATTACAGGAAAATCAATTCGCCAATGTTCACGTTTAATTGAGATTCTTCCCTTATTGCGTAATGCCCAAAGCTGGTAGAGAACACCTACACCACGCCCTATAGTAGTTGCTACTGATGCACCTGTAACACCTAGCTTAGGGAAAAACCCTAGGCCAAGAATTAAACAAGGATCAAGCAATAGATTACATATATTTGCTAGTATCAAAGAACGCATTGCAATAGCTGCATCCCCAGCACCACGAAAGATTGCATTAATCAAAAACAGCATCATAATTGTAATATTGCAACCTAACATTATCCTTGCATAAAGTGTCCCTGTAGCAATAATGCTTTGAGATGCTCCCATCAATTCAAATAGTTTTGGTGTTAGAAAAATTGCACCAATACCAATAACTACTGAAGCAACTACGCCTATAATAATTGCTTGAACGGCTACTATAGCAGCTCCATCGCTGGATTTTTCACCAGTGCGTCGGGCAACTAATGCTGTTGTAGCCATACTAAGTCCCATTGCAATCGCAAAAATTAAAGTTAGTAGTGATTCTGTTATTCCAACTGTAGCAACGGCATCAGCTCCAAGTTGTGCAACAAAAAACACATCAACAATGCCAAATAGCGATTCCATAGACATTTCTAACACCATTGGAATTGCTAATAACATAATTGCACGATTTATATTGCCTTCGGTAAAGTCTTGTTCTGAACCTTGTATAGCCTCGCGTAAATCTTGAAGAAAATTGCTAAACAAGCTTTGTTTAGACTCATTGAGTGGTAGTGCTATTTCTGCACTTTCTATATTTTCTAGGTTGTTTTTCATAATCTGCACCATTTGAAAACAAAGGCTAAGTATGCCTAAGTGTATGAAAATCCTTAAAGTTGGATAATCATAAGTGATAATGCCTTGTGGCTAATGGCAGATAAACAAATCAATTAGTTGGTGCAGTAGGGGTCTCAAAAAGGTAGGGTTTCAAACAAATACCATTAAGACTTTTACTACTAACAACTAATATTCTGACCAATACCACGCATCATAAATTTTGGGTTGAAAACGTCGGCGGATGTGATAACAGAGATAATAGTGTTCATCAGATTTCTCCTAAAGATTGATTTTTTGTTGAAAATTTATTGAATGAGTTAATAACTCAATAGTCCTTAACGCAACCACTATTTTAATAGTTCAAAATTATTTCCATTTTTTATCTCTCACTAAAGTTTTGCCAAAAGTATTGTGTGTGTTTTTACCCTTTCCAAATTTTTTTGAGGAATATTTCTCATAAAAACTGTAGAAAAAGCATAAATTCAAGAGCCAATTAAAGGCATATTCGTTGCATTAGGGAAAAGTAGTGGTGTTTGTTGCTTATTAAAAAATTTGGGTAAAAGGAAAAATTTTATGAGAGAAACATACAATAACCCAAATAATTTAAACTCTGAACAGTTATCTGCAAATTCAAATTTATCAAAAGAAAATAATCTTTTAACTAGTCAGCAAAAGCCAAGTGCTTTACCCAAATGGAGTTGGCTCGTTATTGCAAGTCTTTCTGTATTGGCAGTCATACTTATTGTAGTTTTGGCACTCCCTAATGAACCTGGTTTTACTTTGATTGTAAGAGGTGCACCTTCAAATAGTGATGTCTTGGTTGATAATATAACTCATGGTGTAACTTTGCCAGATGGCTCTATTTCAGTAAATTTTCTTAAGCCAGGTAAAAGATTAGTACGTGTAACTAGTGAAGGTTATGGTGAATTTAATACTACAGTAACAGGGACAGCAGGCTCTAAAGAATCTGTTATTGCTCAACTAGTTGCAGTTACAGTAGAGAAAAAAAGCTCACTCCCTTCAGAAATTGACTACACAGGCAAAATGATATTAATACCAGCAGGGGAATTTATCTTAGGTAGTGATAATTACTTACCAAATGAGAAGAACGCACAAAAGATGTTTTTGCCAGATTATTATATTGATAAATATGAAGTGACAAATAACCAATATCGTAGATTTTGTGATGCTACTAACCGCAAAATGCCTTCTAACCCTTGGTGGGATGAAAATTATTTTACAAATCCAGATATGCCAATAGTTGGGATTTCTTGGAATGATGCGGTTGCTTATGCTAATTGGGCAGGCAAAAAGCTACCTAGTGAAGTTGAGTGGGAAAAGGCTGCTTCCTGGGATGCAAAAGCACAAAAGAAAAATATTTGGCCTTGGGGCGATAATCCAGAAACAAACCGTGCCAATATTAATACCAATCATCCAACTTCTATTAACCAATATGCAAGTGGAGCAAGTAGCTATGGTGTTCAAGACATGGCTGGAAATGCTGCTGAATGGGTAGATAGTTACTATCAGCCCTATCCTAATAACCAAGTAGCAGACACAAATTATGGCACAACTAATCGTGTGGTAAGAGGTGGGAGTTTTCGTAGTAGTTTTGATGATGCACGAACTACTCGCCGGTTTTTCCATACACCTGATTTTAAGATGGATGAGGTAAAAACTAGAAGTTGGCTAATTGGTTTTCGTTGTGTTGTTTTAGCTAGTGATCCAAAAGTACAAGAATTAATTAAAAGCGCTAAGTAATGTATATCAGCAAGTTATAGTATTTATGGTTTGGCTAAAAGGAGATTGATAAAATGTTAAACAAAACTTATAAAATCAAACCTATTATTTTTCTAATATTACTTTTGTTGTTGCAAGTTCTTCTAATAACAGATGTTATAGGGCAAGATTCTTCCTTAGTTTGGGATAAACCTGTAACAGTAAAACGAGTTTCTAAGCCAACCCGCAAAGCTACTCCTCGTCATCATGTAGAGAAAGTTCCACTACTAACTTTAGAGTGGCGCATACTAAAACGCAATAATGATGGAAGTGTTCAAGAAACAAATCCAATCTCTGTTTTTCATACTGGGGACAGGCTTAGACTAGCAATTAAAGCTAATCAGAATGCTTATCTCTATATTATCCATCATAGTGAAGGCCAAGATGGAACACTTATTTTTCCAGATTCTCGTATAAATAACGGAGAAAACTATATTAAGAAAGATCAAGAATATATTTTACCTGCTTACTGTCCAACTCCAGAATTTGAAGATCCCAATGATTGTTGGTGGAGAATAACGCCTCCTGGAGGAAAAGAAGAATTTACTATAATTTATAGCCGCGACATGATAACAGATCTACCTAATCAAAGTGATGGTGCTGGAGTGATTAAGCTGAATATTATAGAGCAATTAAAGGCGAGTTCAGGACAACAACTAAAACGAACTAGTCGTCCAGAACAAGCAGGTAGTAGTGGGCGCTATATTACTTGGGTGACAAATACAAACCCCAAAGATAATGAAGATTTGATTGAGACAATTATTATTTCTCATGGTGTCTAGTGCTAACACTAGATTAAAACAAAACTCTTTTGCAATTTAAGGAGTAAAAATATGAGACAGTTATTTTATCTAATTGTTTTCCTTGTAGCAGTTTGTTTGGTAAACCCAACAACTTTTGCTCAAGGTCAGCGTGCTAGAGGGTTGTTTGTTAGTGGGCAAGCTGATGCAATGCACATACTTATTTTAAAGAAAATTGATGAGAATAAGTTTGCTCCTGTAGATCCTTCTCGAACTTTTCAACGTGGAGATCAAATTAAAATCGCTTTTGAAGGCAATTTTGATGGATACATCTACATTGTTAATGTAACTCCAGGAGGTAAAAAACGGGTTCTTTTCCCATTTGATAAAGAAAATAACCATATAGCTCGTGGACAACGTTATGAACTTCCTAATCTTAACACTTTTGTTTTTGATGAAGAAAAAGGAACTGAAATTGTGCAAGTCATTATGTCACATGATGCAATTCCACTTTTTGATTTAGCTATTAAGAACTCAGCAGGAGAGTTAGGCGAAACTGCTTCTAGTGCTGCTGCTGAGCTTTCTAGCAGCCAAAAAACAGTTAAAACAGGTATTGTTACAGAAGGTGTGGCTAAAGTTCTTCCACAAAGTGGTTCAGGCGCAGTACGTCAACGAGGAATAATCTTATCTCCAGGAAAAGACAAAAACACAGAAGGTACTTATGTTGCAATCCCTGATAAAGGCGCTGATCGTGGAAGCCAGGTCACGAAAGATAAGGACAAGGATAAAGGCAAATTAAAAGCTAATGAAGTTGCAATCTTTGAAATTCGATTACAGCATATTTAAGTTTTGATGACTGCTCGATTTTAATTATTGCTTACTATTAATGACTAGTTATTTTGCTGAAGTGAGTTATTTTATGCATAACAAGGAGAAGACTTTTTCACCAGTTCTTATTGCAATGTTAGCGCTTCTTTTACTAGTAGCTTCACTTAGTGTATTTAGTAAAACAACTCTAATAACTCAACAAACTCCCTCACAAACCGCTTCACAAACTTCAGAACAAACCAAACTGGCTAAAGACAAGATTAGAGAAGTAATCAAGTCTATAGGTCTAGTTCTAGTCAAAAATAACATTAATGGAGAGCATTTGCGACCACGTGGTTCAGCTGTAGTAGTTCGTTCAGATGGAATTATTGCTACTAACTATCACGTGGTCAAAAATGACCAAACTGGCGATCTTTATGCACAAATTTTTATTGAACTTAATGAAGAGGGGAAAAAATCTACACTTTATCGTTTGAAAGCTCTAATAATTAATAAAGAACGTGATCTAGCATTGCTATGTGTCATACCAGAAAATGATAATGATAGTACATCAGTTAAGTTACCAGCAGTAGATATAGAAACCAATCAAGTGCAAATACTTGATGATATTGTCATTATTGGTTATCCAGAAAAAGGTGGAACAACCGTCACTGTTAACACTGGTATGATAGAAGGAAAAGATTTGCTTGAAGAATGGATTAAAACGGATGCTCGGCTAATTCGCGGCAATAGCGGAGGTGCGGCTGTTAATGCTAATGGAAAATTAATAGGTATTCCTACAAAAATTGTTGTTGATAGCCAACAAATTGATAAAGATGGAGATGGTTTTCCTGATACTGTTCAATCTTATGGGGCTGTAGGGTTTTTGCGTCCAGCTTACTTGATAAGCAATATGTTAGCTCAGTTAGATAAAGATAAAACTGCTGATAATTCAGCTAGTAAACCTGACAAAGAGACTCCTAATGACGACCCTAAACAAATTGCACCAGTAGTTTTAGTTACTGTGCAAGGAATAATTTTAGCATCAGAAGATAGTAGTGAACCTATTGCAGGAGCGCGTATAGGCTTAATTCCACCAGAAAACGATGAGGTTACTTCACAAAATTTACTCAGTTGGGGCGGGAGCAATGCAGAAGGTAGTTTTGAGCTGAATAAGTCTGTACCTCCAGGTAAGTATTGTTTGAAAGTTAAAGCTTTTGGTTTTGAACCTTATACCAAAATTATTGAAATAAATGAGAAACAAGAAAAAATACTAGTAAAATTAATTAGATCTAAAGGATAGATGGTTTCTATTCTGATTTATAGGCTATTTTGTGAGGTGCTAGCATGAAAAAAACATGGTTAACTGTGGTTTTACCTGACAGCACTACAAAAGATGTTGACTTAGAAGGTGATGTAACTGTTGGTAGGGCTAAGGATAATACTGTTGTTATTGATCATAGCAGTTTTTCTCCCTATCAACTTATTCTAGAAAAAAAACATCAAAACTACTATCTTAGTGACTTAAGTAAGTTACATAGTACTTTGCTTAACAATGCTCCTGCTCATAAGGAAATAAGCCTGAAAAATGGAGATGAAATTAAAATAGGTGCATGTAAACTAATTTTTCATCTAGTAGAAGATAAGAAAAACTTACCTCAACAAAATTTACCTTCTACACCAAATATACCAAGCACTCCAAATCTTTCAAATCCTTCAGTAGGTGCTAAATCAAATGCTACTCAAACAATAACTTCAAGCAAAATGCCTGTTCTAATGATTTTGTCTGCTGTTAGTGTAGTTTTGATGGTAGCAATTGTTATGTTTCTTGTCTGGAATGGTGATAAACAAACACAAAAGGCTACTGAGCAGGTTCATATAATTAGTCCTACTAGTGGAACTACAATACGTAACCCTATTAATATTTTGGTGGAAGTAAAAAAACAGGAAAAGATAGATAGTGTTATTTATCAACTAGATGGAGTTGAGATTGCAAAACTAGAAACTGCACCTTATAACACTACAATTGACCCGAAAATTTTAAGTACAAAATTTCCTAATCTTACTCGCAACAATCATATACTTTCTATAATGGTTGAAGACAATAAAGGAAAAAAAGTCTTACAATCAGATACTTTGCTTTTAGCATTTGAAGATTCTCAAGAACAAACCACAACAACTACTTTACCTGATAATACAGGCAATAATACAAACTCTACTCCATCTACAAATCCTACTGTGGATGTAAATGCTATGACTGCAAATTTAGTGGCTCAAATAGCGCAAAAGAGCGGCTATCAGCTACGCTCACAGTTTATTGAAAAAGTACGTTTACGAACTTCTTTTTATCGTCTTGATACTTTTAATGAAGCACGTCGCAATAGAAGGGAAATTATTAAGGCATTTAGAGATAAAGGCTTACACCCGCTTTTAGGTTTTATATTGGCAATAAGCGAAAGTAAGTTTCAAGCTTCATCAACATCAAATAATCAAAACAAAATTGGATTATGGCAAATACCTAAGGAAATAGGAAAAAATTATCTGTTACCAGGTGAATCAGACGCAACTCTAAACGATCCTAAGCGAGGAGCAGAAATAACAGCAACCTATCTTAAAGATTTAATAAATGTTTTTGGGGTAGATAATTTTATTTATGCAATTGCTTGTTATGGTCAGCCTCTTAATAAAGCTGGGGAGTTACGTACAAAGTTAGAAACTAGTGCAGTAGCTTCAACTTGGCAGACAGATTTTTGGCGTACTGTTGAATCAGGTTTGATTAGCTCTGAGGCCGCAGATCAAGTAGTAAATTTCTTTGCTGCTGGAATTGTAGGAGAAAATCCTCAAGCTTTTGGAATACAACAAGAAAGATTATCTTCACTCTATTAATTTGTTATGGCAACTATAAAGTTAATTATAAAATCTGCTAATAAAACCCAACAAATAGAGATGAAAGCTAGTCATCTTAGTATAGGTAGTGGCGCTAGTGCTAATATAGTTATTCCTGATCCAAGCTTGTCAAAAATTCATGCTAGTATTCATCAAGAAAATAACAATATCTGGATTCTAAACCAAAGCCCTACAACTAGTTGCTATGTAAATAATATTGTAGTTCCACCTAAAGGTTTACCTCTAAAAGATGGGGATCATATTAAGTTAAGTAACGGTACTTCTATTGATATAACAACTAATTTAGCTTCAATAGGTAAAAAAGATTTATCAACTACTAGTAGTTCTGATAGTAAATCTTATAGTAGTGCTTCTGAATCAACCTTGCTAAAAATAGTTGCTGCAATGATTAGTGGAATGCTTCTTATTAGTGGGTTAATTTGGTTTTTTACTAAAGAGAAACCTAAAAAAATAACAACTCCTAGCCCAATTATTTCACCTATTGATTACACAACAAAGAATGATGATTTACCTACAAAAACGCCTGAACCAATTGAAACAGTTACACCAACTCCAACACCATTAGCAACAGAAGTAGTTGAAACCGTAGATATAAAAAAAATAAAACTTTATCAACAAATGACTGAAGAAGAAAAACTAGAATTTGTTGATCGTCAAGCTCAGCACATAGCCATGATGATGGGTAATCGGCCTTATGCTTTTACAGATGATGTTTTACGCTATATAAAAAAATACTTGGATGGTTATGCACAAAGAGCTAACACAAATTCTACAAAATTGTGGGGAGAAAATTTGCCTAGTCTCTATGGGCGTGCAAGTACTTATGCTCCTGAAATTATCAAAGCATTTAACGCAAGAGGGATTCCACCAGTAGTTGGACTTTATATTGTAATGATTGAAACAGAGTATCATGACTGTTTAGAAAGTCCTGTAGGTGCTAAAGGACTATTTCAATTTATGCCAGAAACAGCTAGAGCTTATGGAGTAGATCCAAATGATCGTTGTGATGTAAAGAAAATGTCTCCTGCTGCTGCACATTATATAGCTGATAGAATTACTGAATTTGGGCCAGATGCAATGAGTGTTGCACTTGGAATTGCTGGATATAACCGCAGCCCTGATTCTGTAAGGCGTGACCTTCATGATGTTATTAATAGCAATAACCGAGAAAGAAGCTTTTGGACACTAGTAGCAAATTCAGATAAGCTAGATCGGCCATTTCAAAATGAAAATATTAAATATGTACCAAAATTTTTTGCTGCTGCAATTGTTGGAGAAACTCCTTGGGCTTTTGGATTAAAGCTAAAACCTTTATCAACTTATAGTTAACAACTAAACTAAAATGAAAAAAGCAACTATTACTTGGACAGATAAAACAGGGCAACATCAAGCTACAATTGATACAAGGCGTTTTACTATTGGACGTAGCAGAGATAATAATCTTGTTCTTAATGATGCTGCAATTTCACCTCGTCATGCTTTGATTGAAGCTTTTGAAGATTCTTTTCAAATTACGGATTGTGGATCTTTGACTACAATTGTTAATGGTAAAAAAATTACAAAGAGCCAAATCTTAAATAGTGGTGACATAATATTGCTTGGAAATTCTGTTCAACTTACTATTGCTTTTAGCCTAAAGCCTAGCAGTATAAAGAATCAGACTCCTTCTATCTTGCCTCAAGAAACAACTTTATCAACATCAAAACCAATAGTAAATAAGCCATTAATTGTTATGGCAGCGCTAATTACAGCAATTCTAGGTATAGTACTTTTATTGGTTAATATTAAACAACCTGTAAAAAGTACAAAACATAGCACTTCTTCCACAACAGATATTTCCTATCCAACTAAAGAACTTACTCAAGAAACACCTAACACTTTGCCAACAAACACAGTAACACCATCAACACAAGCAACACCTTCTGAAACAATAACAGATGAGCAAATGGAGAAAGCCGCCGTAGAAGTAATGCGCCGTATTAGCAGTGATGATAAGCCTTATATATTTCCAGAAATAGCACTTAGGGATATAAAAGCGAGGCTAAGAAAATACCAAAATCAAAACTCTTTAGCTACTAGCCTAACAACACTAAATCAATTGGCTGGAAAATTTGCTCTACTAGCCAGACAAGAGGGAATTGAGCCTGCTTTACTGCTTTATGTTATGTTGGCTCAAGCTGAAGGGAACTTAAAGTCTGATTTAAATAATACAGCAAAGACATCTTTAGAAAACTTAGTTGCATTAAGAGCAACTTTTGGAAGTGGTTTAGCTGATGGGAGTTTAATTATTGTAGCTGCTTATCGTATGGGTAGTGGAACAAAAAAATCCCATCCACTACTAGCAACTATGCGTAAGGTGGTAAAAAATCCACAGACAGACAGGAATGTTTGGTATTTAAGAGAAAAAGGTGGACTCAGTGAAGATGCTTATAACTTTGTGTTAGATTTTCTTGCCCTTGGAATAATTGCACAAAATCCAAAGCTTTACGCTATAGAAGCAACCTCTCTTTCTTATTAACTTAAAATCTTGGTAAACATCCTAGAACTTTATTTCTTTGCATACTTATTGCATGGCTGAAAGTTGGTTGTAAGTTTTATCAAACTGTGATGAAGGACTTAGCATTATATGAGCCACTACCGTAAAGTTGTTTGGAATGAAGGAATGCTTCTCTCGCCTCATCATTTGCAACAGTGGGATAATTATTATGAAGATCAAATAACCTCACGTTTTGCTCTAAGTATGCCTTATGAATGGGGTGTAGTCAGCCTTCAAATTAATCATGAGTCAATTAATAATGGTTTTTTTGAGTTAGTACATTGTCAGGCAATAATGCCTGATGGTTTGATGGTAAATATCCCTCAGCCTGATCCACTTCCAGAGCCTCGTCCTTTAGCAAAACAATTTGAGACAACTACTGAGCGAGTCGAAGTTTACTTGGCTGTTCCAGCAAAACGAGTTGGAGGCGCAAATTTTCAGTCTCCTAATGGGGATAAAAAAATATTGCTTCGATATGGTCAATCTCCTGGTACTGTGATTGATGAAACCGTAGGGGAAAATGAGCAACAAATAGCTTTTGCTAAACCTAACTTACGATTGCTCTTTGCTGATGAATTAAAAGAGGGTTATAGCTCTATAAAAATAGCAGAAGTAATAAGAACTGCTACAGGTCAATTAGCACTCTCAGAAGGATATATTCCATCTGCTCTAAATATAGGAGCAAATGTTTGGTTGCTCAATAACTTAAGACAATTAATTGAAATACTTATTACCAAAAGTACTACCTTGGGAGAACAGCGAAGGCAACGAGGTACTTCTCTAGCGGATTTTACTACATCTGAAGTAGCTGCTTTTTGGTTGTTACACACTGTAAATGGTATGATTCCTAGACTAACACATCTTTTAAGAACAAGAATTGTTCATCCAGAACGCCTTTACAATGCATTTGCAGAATTAGCTGGACAATTAATGACATTTTCTACTGAACATCATCCTAAAGATATTGTTCGTTATGATCATACAGATTTATTTACTACTTTTAGTCAGTTAATAATGCAAATCCGCGAACTTTTAGAAACTGTAATTCCTACTAGATGTGTAGCAATTCCATTAGAAAACACTCGTGAATCTGTTTATGTTGGCAGAATTCAAGATGAACGTTTGTTAAGAGAAGCAGCATTTTTCCTTGCTGTAAAAGCTCATGTTCCAGAAAGTTTCCTTATTGACCGTGTGCCACGCATTATCAAAATAGCTTCACAAGATGTAATTGATGCAGTTGTAGGCTCTGCATTACCAGGTGTAACCTTGCGCCATGCTTCTCCACCACCTTCTCCTATACCTACTAGAGTTGGTTTTCATTATTTTGGCTTTGATAGCATTGGCCCATATTGGGACACAATCCGTGGCTCAAAGACTATTGCTATTTATGTTCCAAATGAATTTCCTGAGGTTAAGTTAGAACTTTATGCTGTAAAACCTTGATTTTATAAGCACATATGAAAGAGGTGCTTTATGTCTAGTGTAATAACGGTTAATACAACAACTAAAACAGAACTAGCTGATTTAATAAACAATAGCCAGAATAACTTATTGGTTGTATTTACACCTGTTTTGGAACAGATAATGAAGTTAAGAGCAGGTGTTATTAGCCCTTCTCATGATTTGCGTTCTAGCTTTGATGGACTTCTAAAAGAAGCAGAACAACAAGCTAGTCAATTAGGCTATCCTACAAACCAAGTTCAATCAGCTAAATTTGCTTTAGTTGCATTTATTGATGAAACTGTGCTTACAGCAGATTTTCCATTGCGTCAGGAATGGGAAAAATACCCGCTACAATTAGAATATTTTGGAGAACATTTAGCAGGAGTAAAGTTTTTTGAACGCTTAGATGAGTTGCTAAAAGATAATCCACCTCAGCTTGAAGTTATTGAAACTTATTATATTTCTCTGCTACTAGGCTATAAAGGCCGATACAAAATCTATTTAGAAGCCCAACTTCAAGAGTTAATCAATAATTTGACTGAATATTTGCAAAAAGCAAATCGAATCAAAGCTACAGATCTATCTCCTCATGGTAGAGTGAGTGATCAGCCTCAACCTATGATGGATACAGGTATTCCTTTATGGATAAAACTTACTGTAATAGGAGCTTTTGCTTTTAGTGTTTTCACTTACATTGTGTTTAAGTTTTTACTTCATAACCAAATAATAGCAGTAAAAGAACAGTTGCTAAGGTAGCAATACTAAGGAGAAGCACAAGTGTACGAAGATATAAAGATTGCTTATTTTTCTATGGAGATGGGATTTGTTGCCGATATGCCAACTTATAGTGGGGGCTTAGGAGTTCTAGCTGGAGACACTATTCGTTCTGCCGCAGATCTTAAAATACCAATTGTAGGAATGACACTTATTCACCGTAAAGGTTATTTTTATCAACGACTTGATATGCAAGGAACACAAACAGAAGAACCTGTAGATTGGGTGGATAATGATTTTTTGGAGGAATTACCACAACGTGTAACTATTACTTTGCAAGATCGCTCGGTACATTTACGTTGTTGGAAATATCAGGCAAAAGGTGTAACAGATTATGTAGTAAATGTCTATTTTCTAGATGCTGATTTGCCTGAAAATAGTGAGCAAGATCGCACACTTACAGACTATCTTTATGGCGGAGATCAGCGCTACAGGCTTTGCCAAGAAGCTATTCTTGGTATTGGTGGGGTAAGAATGCTAAGAGCTTTAGGCTATGAGCATATTTCTAGATTTCATATGAATGAAGGACATGCTAGCTTGTTAGGTTTAGAACTTTTAACAGAAGAACTCAAAAGATCAGACCGAGATTATATTACAGATGATGATATCCAAGCAGTAAGGAAAAAATGTATCTTCACCACTCATACTCCAGTACCTTCTGGACATGATAAGTTCTCACTAGATTTGGTAGAAGAAGTGTTAGGAAAACAAATAGTACTTGAAAAGAAAGACATATTTTGCTGTGATGGTTTGCTTAATATGACGTATTTAGCCCTTAATCTTAGCCATTATGTTAATGGTGTTGCAAAACGTCATGGAGAAGTTTCAAGATTAATGTTTGCTAACTATAATATTGATTCCATAACAAATGGTGTACATGCTGGTACTTGGCTATCACCACCATTTAAAGAGCTTTTTAACCGCTATATTCCTAGTTGGCAACAAGATAATTTTAACTTTCGATATGCTTTAAGCATTCCTAAACAGGAAATTTGGAAAGCTCATTTTCAAGCTAAAAAAAATTTAATTCACTATGTAAACCGATTTAGCAATGCAGGCATGGATGTAGACTTTTTTACAATCGGTTTTGCTCGTCGTGCTGCAATGTATAAACGAGGAGACATGCTTTTTTTTGATATTAATCGATTAAAAGAAATGCCTAAAAAGCTAGGCCCAATACAAATAGTGTATGCAGGCAAAGCACATCCAAAAGATTCAGAAGGAAAAGAGCTAATTAAACGCATCTTTAAAGCTAAGGAAGAGCTAAAAGGTTATATTAAGGTTGCATACTTAGATAATTATGATATGGAGTTAGGTCAACTCTTAACTGCTGGTGTAGATGTTTGGTTAAATACTCCACAACCTCCATTAGAAGCATCAGGAACAAGTGGGATGAAAGCTGCATTAAATGGAATTCCTAGTCTTAGTGTTTTAGATGGTTGGTGGATAGAAGGTTGTATTGAAGGAGTAACTGGTTGGGCGATTGAAGCCAATGGTTGGGTAAAAGAAGATTTAACAGCACGTGAAAAAGATGCTCTTTCCCTTTATAACAAGCTAGAAAATGTTGTAGTTCCTTTGTTTTACCATAACCAAGAAAAATACATTGATATTATGCAACATTGCATTGCTTTAAATGGTTCTTTTTTCAATTCTCACCGAATGGTTCAACAATATATGTTAAATGCATATTTTCGCTAATAATAATCATTAAAGTTAAATAACCTAAAGTTGATAGAGGAATTTTCCCCAGTGATGGGGAAAAACTTTTTTTAAAGCCTTAGTAAATCAAACTAAATTCAATAAGTATTGCTGTTTTTATTAATAAATAAATGGAATAGGTTTTGCTCAAGACAAAGACAGTTGTTTTAAGTAGCTAGCATATAAGGAGGCTACTAATGGGACAATTTTCTGAACATGCTGATAAAGTAAGGCGAATCACTGAAATAGGAGCTATGATAGCTCTGTATGGAATAGGGACTGTTTTTGCTTGGTATTTAGGTAGTAGTCTTGGGTTTGATTTTACTGGGCAGATTTTACTTGTAGCTTTAGTTGTACTGACTTTTCCTATAGCACTGATTATTAATTACTATTTGAAGAAAAGGCGTGAGACTCCATCAACAACTTCCGAAGTAAATATTACAAGAGAAAGCAGCCAAAATAATCCAGAGCTACTTCAAAGAGCTGAAGAAGTTATACAATGGCTTAAAAGTACAAAACTAGCTTCAAAATCAACTAGTGAAATAGCTTATCAACTTCCTTGGTTTTTGCTTTTAGGACAATCTGCTAGTGGCAAAACTTCTTTAGTCTTAAATTCTGGTCTTCAATTACAAAACCTTCCTAGCCAAAAAAATTTAGAACAAAATGCATTACACCCAACTAGCAGTTGTGAATGGTATGTTAGCAATAGTGCTATTTTAATTGATACTGCTGGAAATTATATTGCTGATAATGGTAATCATAATGAATGGTTAGCACTACTTGATATTATTAAAAGATACCGTCCAGAACGTGCAATTAATGGGTTAATTGTCACTGTTTCAACTCCAGAAGTGCTTAAAGCTAATGATAACGAACTTGAGTTAAAAGCTAAGCAATTAAGAGCTAGAATTGATGAAGTAAAAACAAAAGTTAAAGTTCAATTTCCTATTTATTTGGTCTTTACACATGCTGATTTAGTGGATGGTTTTAAAGTATTTTTTAGCACTTTTGACAAGAAAAAACGAAGTCAAATTTGGGGTGCAACCATTCCTTTAGCACAGCGTGAACAAGCTCATGCACTTTTTGATACAGAGTTTGACTATCTTTGTGATTCATTAATGTCAAATCGTTTTACCCGCTTAAAACTAGCTGGTTCTGCTCAAGAGCAATTAGCAGTTTTTGATTTCCCAATACAATTTGCTGCACTACGCAACAAAATGGGTTTGTTTATTTCTGCACTGTTTAGACCTAATCCTTTTAGTGAAAATCCTTGGTTACGAGGCTTTTACTTAGCTGGCTCTATCGCAGGACAACAATCTATTACAAAACAATCTAGCCAAGATTATTTTACTTCAGAACTCTTTGCAGAACAGTTAGTAGAGGATGCAAACCTAGTTGAATCATTAGCTGGTAAAAAACAAACTCCAGAAATTAAAAAGAAAATCTTAATTGCTGCTACAGCAATAATCTCAGTCTTTCTAATTTTAGCATTTAGCGTCTCATTAATAAAAAACCGCTTTTTAATTAGCGAGAGTTTGGAAAAAGGTTTACAAGTTGATGAAATAACACGATTGCATGCTACAACTAAAAATCAAAATTTAGCAGCAATGAGAGTTGAACTAGAGGCAATGGAAGGGTTAAGACAAAAACTTGAAATATTAGATACTTATCAGAAGTCTACACCTCTTTCATATCGTTATGGTTTATATTCTGGAAATGATGTTAATCCAAATTTACGTGCTGTATATTTTGATTTCCTCAATGAACGATTTTTCCAACAAACCGCTACAAGTCTAGAATCTGACTTAAGAGGTTTTGCTGATAGTAAAGAAAAGTTCTCTGAAGAGGATTTAGGTAAGAATTATGATTTATTAAAGACTTATTTAATGCTTTCTGATCCAAGCAAAACAGAGCCAACTTTTCTAGCTAATCAACTTAGTAAATACTGGAAAAAGTGTTATCCATCAGATTTAGAACTTTTAGCACAACAACAATTAGATTTTTATGCTAAACAAGCAAGTTTTGAAGATGCTCCACATTTTAAAGTAGATGACAAAATTGTAGCTTCTGCAAGGCAAAATCTAGCTGCTTATCCAGCAGTAAACCGCTTTTTCAAACGTGTTACTTCTGAAATTGATACAAAAGTAAAAGCAGTAACTCTTGAATCCATTACTCAAGGCCGTAGCAAAGGGTGGTTAATTGCTAAATATAGTGTTCCTGGTAGCTTTACTATTGAAGGCTATCAAAAACATATGCAAGCTGCTCTAGCTTCTGCTGCTGTAGAGATGAGCAAAGAAGATTGGGTAATGGGTGCATCAGCAGTAACAACAAAAGATTTAAGCACTGATTTAGGTAAAATAGAAGGCATTTACTTTCATGAATATATAAATCAATGGCAAGCTTTTTTAAGAGGTTTAAGTGTACCGGCTTATAAGACAAAAGAAGAAGCTGTAGAGGCGCTAAAAGTCTTATCTGCTAGTGATTCACCTCTTGCTCTAGCTTTAGCTAAAGTAGCAGAACAAACTAACTTTACTAATCAAGCACAAAAACTTCATTGGTGGGAAAAACTCTTTTCTAACAACACTATAAAGGAAAATCCACAGATTGCAGAAGTAGAAAAAGAGTTTTTACCTTTAGCTCAATTTGTTGGTAAAGAAGGTGAAACAGAAAATTCATTACTTTCACAATATCGCGCTTCTCTTAGAACTGTATTAGATAGTCTAGAAAGTATTACTGCTGATCAATTATCACAAACTACAAAAATGTTGCTTACTGGTAAAGATGATATAGGGTTGCAAAAGGGAGAATTGACAGTTAATAAGTTGGTTGATAGTTTTGCTACTTCAGCAACAAAAGATGCTTCAATTGCCTGTAAACAACCGTTAGGGAATTTAAGAGCAATGCTCTATGGTGGCAGCTATGGACAAATAGAGCAAGCTTGGCAAGAACAAATATATCCTAAAGCTCATTCACTAGAAGAAGGTTTCCCATTTACAGATACAGGAAGCGCTTCTATTACAGACCTTACCCGTTATCTTAACCCTGTCAATGGGGTTTTAGCACAGTTTTTTAATGATCGTTTAGCCTCTTCTTTTGAAGAAGCTCAAGGAAAATGGCGCTTAAAAGAAAACGGAGCCTTTAAGTTTTCTCAAGAATTTATAGATTACCTAAATAATTCTAGACAACTACGAGAAGCTTTATTTGCTCAAGGTGGTCAGCAAATGGAAGTTGGTTATGAGCTTTTATTACAACCTGCGGGAAGTTCTGATATTGTAATTGAGATTGATGGAACAAGAGTAGAAACACGTGGCACAACACCTCAAGCAGCAAAATTTATTTGGCCTGCAAAATCTGGTACAGCAGGCGCAAAAATTACTGTTATACAAGGCAACAAAATTGTGGAAAAAGCTTTTCCTGGAGAATGGGGGCTCTTCAAAATGTTAAGTGCTGGAGGTGCTGCTACTTCAGAAGGAAATCAAATTTCACTTAGTTGGACTTTAGAAGGTAATTCTGTACGTGCAGTATTAAAACCTTCTAGCAACACAAATCCTTTTGTACGCCGTTTGTTCACACAATGGCATGCACCTAAGAATCTAAGATAATGGAGTATGTTATGGTAACACAAACATCTGCAGTATTATCATTGAACGCAAAAGATTTATATAAACAAGGTCAACTCACTCAAGCAATTAGTAAGTTAATAGAAGAAGTAAGAGAAAATCCTTCAGATACTTGGCAACGCACTTTTCTTTTTGAGTTACTTTGTTTTAATGGTGAATGGGAACGAGCAGAACGTCAACTTAAAGCATTGTCTCTAATAGGTGCAAAAGCTGAAGTTGGTGTAGTGACTTATACAAACAATATAAAAAATGAAATTGCCCGTAGTAAGGTTTTTTCTAGTGGCATAACACCACAATTTTTAATCCCACCACCAGAGTATGTTTCCTTACAACTAGAAGCTATAAATAAGTTAAGAGAAAAAGATTATGCACAAGCTCGTAAACTCTTGGATAAAGCCTCTGAGCTACAACCAGAATTAAAAGGCGAAGTTAATGGTAAGGCTTTTAGCTATTTTAGCGACTATAATGACTTTTTTGCTTCTTGCTTAGAAGTTTTTCTAAAAGACCAATATCTTTGGATACCTTTTGAAAATATAAGAAAGCTAGATGTCTATCAACCAAAACAATTACGTGATTTAGTTTGGGCAAAAGCTTCTATTGAGCTAACTAATGGTTCAATGGGAGAAGTCTTTTTACCTGCACTCTATCCTGATTCCTTTAAGCATGAAAATGAACTAGTGCGTTTAGGCCGATTAACCGATTGGAAACAACTTTCAGAAGAACTCTATATAGGTTATGGCTTACGTACTTTTTTGGTTAATTCTGAAGAAAAAACACTTTTTGAAATTAGTGATTTAGCTTTTGAAGCTTTTGAAGATTCTGAGCAAAAGGAGAAAAACTAATGTCAAACACTGATGTAGAAGCAGTTAAGTCCATCATAGATCTTGAGCTTTTGTTAACAGCAATTGATGAAGATAGTCCTTCTGGACAAGATCTTAAGTATTCTGGCTTATATGATGAAATTAGGGAAGCACGGCGCTCTGAAGATGCTGAAGAACAAGGTGAATGGAAGCACGAAGTAAAAACATCTGATTGGCCTAAAGTAATAAGCTTGTGTAAAAATGCGCTTGAGAAAAAGACAAAAGATCTACAAATAGCTGTTTGGTTTGCAGAAGCTTTAGTCAGTAGTTATGGTTTTATAGGTTTATATGATAGCTTACAACTACTTACAGGGTTTTTAGAAAAATTTTGGGATACAGTTTATCCTGAACTTGAGGATGGAGATTTAGAAGCCCGTGCTAATGCCTTTTCATGGTTTGATAGACAGATATCTTTGCTAATTAAACAGATACCAATAACTGCTTCTACCCTAACAGATAACTATGGCTACTTACGTTATGAAGAGTCTAAAAAGTTTGACGTACCAGAAAAAACAGAGGATTTGGATTCTGAAGAACTACATCGAATTGAAGAATTAAAAGAAACAGCAGCAAAGGAAAAAAAAATAACTTCTGAAGAGTGGCGTAAAGCTCTAAATACTACTTCAGTAGTCTTTTACCAAAAAACAAATGAATTATTAAACCAATGTTGGCAAGCTTATCTAGCACTAGATAAAGCAATGGATGAAAAGTTTCAATCACAAACACCAGGTTTAAGAAGCCTAAAAAATACTTTAGAAGATATTCGCTTATTAGTAGCAAGAATTTGTAAGGAAAAACAACCCACACCTCTTAATAATACCTCAAATAGTCCAATAATAACCTCACCTAATTTAGAAATAGAAGAAAAAGGGGAAAAATCCACAAGCTATGCGCAAGTATCCACTAATTTCCCAACAACTAGTGGGATTATTAAGTCCCGTAGTGATGCTTTGCATAGATTAAAAGAAATAGCGGAGTTTTTTCATAAAACTGAACCTCATAGCCCAGTTTCCTTTTTGATAGAAAGAGCGGTTAAGTGGGGTGAGATGCCTTTAAATGAGTGGTTAGCTGAAGTTATCAAAAATAACGATGCACTAGAACAAGTCAAAGAAACTTTAGGGATAAAAAGCTAAGAATTTGGCAGTAAAGTTGCAAACACTAGAGTTAGAACTTTGAAGAATGAGAATAATAAAAGATTTTAAAGTGGTGATGGATGCAATGCTTAAATTGCAACTCAATTCTCATAACTTATATTCTATGAGAAAGGATTAAGTCATATGCCTAAGAAAGAAAGCCTACAACATAAACTTGATCGTGTAAGGGCGCCACGTGTACATATTACTTATGATGTTGAGATTGGTGGTGCGATTGAAATGAAAGAACTTCCTTTTGTTATAGGTGTTCTTGGCGATTTCTCTGGCAAACCTGCTGAGCCATTACCAAAGTTAAAAGATCGTAAATTTATAGAAATTGATAGAGATAACTTCAATCAAGTTATGGCAGGTATGAAACCTAGGTTAGCTTTTTCTGTAGAAAATAAACTAACTGATGATGATTCAAAAATGAATGTAGAGCTAAACTTTAAAGATATGGATGACTTTAGCCCCGATCAGGTAGTTCAACAAGTCAAACCACTAAAGAAATTGATTGAAGCTCGTCATAAGCTTTCAGATTTACTTTCTAAAATGGATGGTAATGATCGCTTAGGTGAATTGCTACAAGATATTGTTCAAAACACTAATAAGCAAGAGGAATTAAGCAAAGCGCTTGGTCTAGAAGAGTCAGATAAGAGTTAGTAAAAAGAGGAGGTAGTTATGAGTAAAAGTTTAGAAAGCAAACAGCCTCTAGAAACTGTTTCTGAAGAAAAGACCGAAGCGGGTTTGCTTAATCAGATTATTTCTGAAGGCCGTTTAGCTCGTGATGAATCCCAAAGAGAAGCAGCAAAAGATCTTGTCTCAGAATTTGTTCAACAAGTAATGCAAGGAGAAATGGTTTATTCAAAAGATGTTGAAGCTATGATTAATAATCGTATTGCTCAACTTGATAAACTTATTTCGCTTCAAATGAACGAAATTATGCATGCAGAAGAGTTTCAGAAACTAGAAGGTAGTTGGCGTGGACTACATCATTTAGTTTTTGAAAGTGAAACAAGTACAATGCTTAAGATTCGTGTAATGAATGCTTCAAAAAAGGATTTGTTACGAGATTTAGAACGTGCCGTAGAGTTTGATCAATCGGCACTTTTTAAGAAACTTTATGAAGAGGAATATGGCACTTTTGGTGGATCTCCTTATAGTGCATTAATTGGAGATTATGAATTTACAAATCATCCACAAGATATGTTTTTACTAGAAAAAATCTCAAATGTTGCTGCTGCTGCTCATGCTCCATTTGTTGCTGCTGCTTCAGCACAATTATTTGGATGGGATGATTTTACACAATTAGCGGAAGTTCGTGATTTAGCCAAGATTTTTGAGCGTACAGAATATGTCAAATGGCGTTCATTCCGTGAATCAGAAGATTCACGCTATGTTGGCCTTTGTTTACCTCACACTTTGATGCGCTTACCTTATGGTGTTGATACTGTACCAACAGAAACTTTTAACTTTACAGAAGATGTAAATGGCACAGATCATAAGAAGTATCTTTGGGGAAATGCTGCTTATTCTTTTGGTACACGACTAACAGAAGCTTTTGCTAAGTACTATTGGACAGTAGCTATTCGTGGTGTAGAAGGTGGTGGTTTAGTACAAGGTTTACCAACTCATACTTTCCGCACTGATGAAGGTGAAGTAGCATTAAAATGCCCAACAGAAATTTCAATTACTGATAGACGTGAAAAAGAATTTGCAGATCTTGGCTTTATTCCTTTAGTACATTGTAAAAATACAGATTATGCAGCTTTCTTTAGTGCACAATCTGCTAATAAAGCTAAAAAATATGACACTGATGCTGCTAATGCCAATGCCCGGCTATCAGCACAATTACAGTATATATTTGCTGTTTCTAGGTTTGCACATTACTTAAAAGCAATGATGCGTGACAAGATTGGATCTTTTATGTCACGTAAGAATTGTGAAGACTTCCTTAATCGTTGGGTTAGCAATTATGTTTTACTTGACGATAATGCAGGCCAAGAAATGAAAGCACAATACCCACTGCGCGAAGCTCGTATTGAAGTTGTTGAAATTCCAGGTAAACCAGGTGTTTATAAGGCAGTGGCTTTACTTCGTCCACACTTCCAATTGGAAGAATTAACCGTTTCCTTACGGCTTGTTGCTGAGCTACCACAACCAGCACAAGCTAAATAATGTAACTGTAAACTTAACTGGGATTACTTAGTGTAATCTCAGTTAAACAGTTATTTTCACGGTTGGCTAAAGGTGGAATTTATGCCAGATTTTAATCTTCCTAAACAAGCATCTAGTACAAATACTAATAAATCTGATTTAGGTGAACTCTTAAATCTAATTCGTACTTTGATTTCTGGGCCACCTAAAATGGAAGAGTACCGTGGTAGTGCTTTTTTGTCTATCAATGGGATTAAAGGCGAAAGCAAATATGATAAACATGTTGGTGAAATAGAGGTGTTAGATTTTCACTGGAGTGTAGCTCAACCCCGTGCAGCATCAGCAAGTGGTGGTGGTGCAACTAGAACAGAGCGTGCACATTTTGGAGATCTTTCTATATATAAAGCTGTTGATAAAGCTTCTCCTGCCTTAGCACATGCTTGTGCTAGCGGGACTCACTTAAGTAACGCAGTACTGCAATTGTGCCGTGCTGGTGGAGATACTCAGCTTTATATGAAATACACATTGTCAGATGTTGTAATCACGGCTGTACGTACAGGTGGTCGTGGTTATGGCGAGAAAGTACCTTTAGAAGAAGTTTGTTTAAGTTATAGTCAAATTGAGTGGGAGTACTTTCCAACAGAAGTTACTTCTGGTCAAGTTGAAGGAAGAGTTGTTAAAAACTGGAACCTTAAAACCAACCGTGAAAATGGCTAAAATGCTTTATTCACAGTTGTTTCACACGATTTTAGATCGTATTGATGGAGGGTACCATGTTTGATGCTTTTTTGAAAATAGAAGGAATTGAAGGTGAAAGTGCAGACGATAAGCATAAAAATGAGATAGAAATACTTTCCTTTAGTTGGGGAGTAGTCCAACCACGTTCAGGTGCTGCTAGTACTGCTGGTTCACTCTCTGCTGAACGTGCTCAGTTTCATGATCTTATCGTAACAAAAGCAATTGATAAAGCTTCTCCAAAACTAGCACTTGGCTGTGCAAGCGGTGAACACTTTAAATCCGCTCGTTTAGAGCTATGTCGTGCTGGTGGAGATAAAGAACCTTATATGGAATATAAATTAACAGACGTTATGATAACTTCTGTTAGTCCTGGTGGAAGTAGAGCAGAAGAAACTATCCCAGTAGAACAAGTTTCCATGGCATACGGCAAAGTTGAACTTAAATACACACAAACCAAAGTTGAAGGCGGTAGAGCTTCTGGAAATGTTGTTTCAGGTTGGGATCTAAAAGCAAACAAGAAGGTTTAAGCGATGGCTAAGATTGATAGTGAAACGCGTATCACACCATCAATAATAGATCGCTTAATAGATAACGAGCCAGAGTTGTCAAGTGAGGCTCTGGCTTCTCGCTCTCGCAGTTTGCAACAGTTTAAGGAAGCTGTTAAGCGAGATTTGGAATGGTTGCTCAATACTCGTCAAACTAGATATATTCCTAAGGCTCTAAAGGAATTAAACCATTCCATAGCTGTTTATGGGTTGAAGGATTTTTCTGGTTTTAATGTGAAAAGTCCTGATGATCAGCAGCGTTTAGAAAAAGAAATTGAAGCTGTAATAAAAGTTTTTGAGCCAAGATTAGAAGATGTTGTAGTTATACTTGAACCAATTTTAGAAAATGAGCGGGCACTACATTTCCGCATTGATGCACGCCTTAGAATTGAGCCAGCACCAGAACCAGTAAGCTTTGATACTGTGCTTCGTCTTGATAGTGGGCGTTACCTTGTTAAGGAGGAATGATGCGGGACGAACTACTTGGATATTATGAAAGAGAACTAGCTTTTGTTAGGCAAATGGGCGCTGAGTTTGCTGAAAAATACCCTAAAATTGCCTCTAGACTCTTACTTGAACCAGATAAATGTGAAGATCCTCATGTAGAACGCTTAATAGAAGCATTTGCCTTTTTGACTGGGCGTATAAGGCTAAAACTTGATGATGAAATTCCAGAGATTACAGAATCTTTTCTTAATGTACTTTATCCTCACTACTTAGCCCCAATTCCATCAATGTCTATTGCTAAATTTGCACTTGATCCTGAACAAGGCAAATTAACAACTAGCTATAAAATTGATAAAGGTACAATGCTTTATTCTAGACCAATTCAAGGCAGTCCTTGCCGATTTTCTACTTGTTATCCTGTGACTCTTTGGCCTTTAGAAGTCTTAAGTGCTACTTTAAGCTCTGATAGCCCACTAGATTCCCAAGGTCGTTGGAGTCAAGCATTTATTAAAATAACTATGCGTTGTCTTAATAATGCTCAACTCTCTGAGTTAAAGCAAGGTGAAGGCAAAGATGCTAAATTAATTGATCGCTTACGTTTCTATATCAATGGGGAAAATCAGTTAGTCTATCCTCTTTATGAACTTATTTTTAACAATGCTGTTAAATTAGAGCTAAAGCCAATACAAGGAAAAAAAGTCTTAGGAGCAAGAACACCTAGCACAATTTCTTTACCTCTTACAAACCTTCAAAGTGTTGGTTTTGCTCAAGATGAAGGCTTGTTACCTTACACTGCACGCTCATTTATTGGGTATCGTTTGTTAACTGAATATTTTGCTTTTCCTGAAAAATATCTCTTCTTTGATTTGTTAGGTTTAGATGTAGCAGCTACAGCAGGTTTTGGAGAACAGTTTGAAATTATTATTCACCTAAAAGATGTTTTGCCTCCTCGCAATATTGTGGATGCCTCCACATTTCAGCTAGGTTGTAGCCCAATTATTAACTTATTTAGCAAACTTGCAGAGCCAATTCAACTTACTCATGAACAATATGAATATCACATAATTCCAGATATTCATCGGCAAATGGCTACAGAAATCTATTCGGTTGATGAAGTTATTACTACAGATAGCTATTTACAACAGGCAAAACATTATCAACCCTTTTATTCACTAAGACATAGTTATAGGCAAGAAGATACAAAAACCTTTTGGTACACAACTAGAAAACCTTCACAACATAAAGATGATCCAGGGACAGAGCTTTATATCTCTCTAGTAGATTTAGACTTTAATCCTTGTGTTCCTGCTACACAAACCATTGCAGTTAGAGTAACTTGTACAAATAGAGATTTACCAGGAAAACTTCCTTTTGGTGGTAGAGAAGGGGATTTTGATGTAGAAGGCAATGCTCCTTTGACAAAAGTTGTTTGTTTAAAGAAACCTACTGCTACACTGCGGCCTCCTATGCGTAAAGCAGCACATTGGAGATTGATTTCCCATTTAAGCTTAAATTATCTCTCAATTGTTGAAAGTAAAGATGCTTCACCAGAAGCAGTAAGGGAAATTCTGCTACTTTATGATTTTCTAGATTCTCCTGCTACTCGTAAACAAATTTATGGAATTGAAAAAGTAGATAGTCGCCGAGTTGTTAGGCAAATGGGGAATCATATTGGGAGCGGTTTTGTACGGGGAATTGAAACAACCATTGAGTTTAATGAGGAACAATATGTTGGAAGTGGAGTTTTTTTATTTGCTAGTGTTTTAGAACATTTTTTGGCTCTTTATGCCTCTATTAACTCTTTTAATCAACTGAAAATTAAGATCAAACAGCGGGAAGGGTGGTCTAAAGTATGGGCACCACGAGCAGGAGAACAAATCCTTCTTTGATAGAGAAGTTTTCTCAACAACCTTATTGCTTTGATTTTTTCCAAGCTGTACGGTTATTAGAAAGAACTTTTCCTTCCCGTCTTAGCATTGGCCGTGATAATGACTCAAAACGTGAAATAGTAAAATTTCACTCTCATATTTCACTTACTTTCCCACCTAGCCAAATTCATAAAGTTTTTTTGCCTGTAGAATCTTTAGAGTCCTTAGAATCAATAAATTCATTAGAGTCGTCGGAAAAAATGAGTCAAATGGTAGTAGCTTTTATGGGTTTAGCTGGTATAACTGGAGTATTACCTACACATTACACAGAAATGCTTATTGAACGAAGACGACAAAAAGACCATACATTAGCTAGTTTCCTAGATATTTTTAATCATCGGCTTATTTCTTTATTTTATAGAGCTTGGGAAAAATATAGATTTCCAGTAGCTTATGAGCGAGGTGAAGAAGATTATTTTACTCAATATCTATTTGACACTGTTGGAATGGGTACAAGAGGTTTACAAAACCGAAATAGTTTTCCTGATAAAGCCTTACTACTTTATAGCGGTTTAATTGGTCAAAAACCTCATTCTGCAACTGCGATAGGGGCTATTTTAAGTGATTTCTTACAAATTTCAGCAACCATTCAACAACTTACTGGACAATGGCTAAAGCTTGATCCTGAAAGCCTAACACGACTTGGAAAGACTAATAATAGATTAGGTCAAGATACTGTAGTAGGCTCTAAAATCTGGGATCAACAATCTAAATTCCGTTTACAACTTGGGCCACTAACATTTGAGAAGTTCAAAGAATTTTTGCCTATTGGATCAGCTTATAAACCAGCTATTGATTTAACCCGACTATTGGTTGGTCAAGAACTAGATTTTGATAACCAGTTAGTTTTACAAGCCAAAGAAGTTCCAGCTTGTAAGCTTACAAATAAACCACAAGGAGCTATGTTACTAGGTTGGACAACATGGCTAAAAACAAAGGATTTTGAAAATGATGATATGCAAGTAGTGCTGAGAACTGATAGTGTTTATTTTAGCGCAGTATCAGCAGAAAGGTGATTGTTATGAACACTAATCTTAAGTCTTTGATTGCAAAGCTAAATGATACTTGCCGAAACGCATTAGAAGCAGCCGCAGGGTTATGTTTATCCAAAACTAATTTTGATGTTGATATAGAACACTTTTTAATTAAGTTACTAGAAGCGCAAGACACTGATTTAATGCGAATTATTCGGCATTTTGAAGTAAACCTTTCACGGCTTAACCGTGATTTAACCAATTCGCTAGAGCATCTGAAAACAGGCAATAGTCGCACTCCATCCCTTTCCTCTAATATCCCAAGATTGATAGAAGGGGCTTGGTTAATAGCTTCTGTTGATTTTGGAGAGCAACTTGTTAGGTCTGGACATATTTTACTTGCAATACTTACAGATGAGCGACTAATGCGGATTGTTTATGATATTTCTAAAGAGTTTGAATTAATTGTTCCAGAAACTCTAAAGAAGAAATTAACTGATATTACAGCTAATTCAGCAGAAGAAAACAAATCTTTTAGTAAAAGTGCTGTAGATACTGGCACTGGTCAAATTCCAGGTAAAACAAAGGCTTTAGACCAATTTACCATTGATTTGACAGAAAAAGCTAGAAAAGGTGATATTGACCCTGTTTTAGGTCGAGATTTTGAAGTTCGCCAAATTATAGATATTCTGATTCGCCGCCGACAAAATAACCCTATTTTAACTGGTGAAGCAGGTGTTGGTAAAACTGCTGTTGTAGAAGGGTTTGCTCTACGTGTTGTAGCAGGCGAAGTTCCAGAGCCTCTAAAGAATGTAGCTATAAAAATATTGGATCTTGGGTTATTACAAGCTGGTGCAGGTATTAAAGGCGAATTTGAAAACCGCTTAAAGTCTGTAATAGAAGAAGTAAAAGCTTCCCCTAAACCAATAATTCTATTTATTGATGAAGCTCACACAATGATTGGAGCAGGTGGACAAGCTGGTCAAAGTGATGCTGCTAATTTATTAAAACCTGCTTTGGCTAGAGGTGAACTGCGTACAATTGCTGCAACTACTTGGGCAGAATATAAAAAATACTTTGAAAAAGATGCTGCTTTAGCTCGTCGCTTCCAAGTAGTTAAGGTTGAAGAACCTAGCGAAGAACAAGCTATTGTAATGATGCGAGGCTTGTTAAGCAAAATGGAATCTCATCATAAGGTACGCATTTTAGATGAAGCTATTGTTAGTGCTGTAAGACTTTCACATCGCTATATTACAGGCAGACAATTACCTGACAAATCTGTCAGTGTACTTGACACAGCTTGTGCTCGTGTAGCCATTGGACAAGTAGCTATTCCTTCATCAATAGAAACCTCAGAACATCAGCTTAATCAGTTAAATACTGAATTAGAAGCTTTACAACGAGAAACTGTTACTGGCTTAGATCATCAAAAACGCATTAATGCAATTACTAAGGAAAAAGCAGAAGTTGAAACCCGTTTAGCTACATTAAAAGAGCAATGGGAAAAAGAAAAAATGCTTATTAATCAAATCCAAGTCTTACGTACTGAACTAGAAGCAAAAGCTAAAGTTGAGAAAACAGCAGACTTAGAAGGCTCTATAAGCGATTTACAAACACAGCTAACAAAACTAAGCCAAGAACTTACTCAAGTTCAAGGAGAAAAACCTTTAATGCAAGTATGTGTTGATTCTCAAGCTGTAGCAGAGGTGATTTCCGGTTGGACTGGGATTCCAGTAGGCAAAATGCTTACAGATGAAATCAATTTGATTATTTCAATGAAAGAAAAACTTGAGCAACGTGTTATTGGTCAAAACCATGCGTTAGAAGCCATAAGTCAACGCATACGCACTGCAAGAGCTAATCTTACAGATCCTAAGCGTCCAATAGGTGTATTTCTTCTAGTTGGCCCAAGTGGTGTAGGTAAAACCGAAACAGGCTTGGCCTTAGCAGAATTGCTTTATGGTGGAGAGCGAAACCTTATCTCTATCAATATGAGTGAGTACCAAGAATCCTACACAGTATCTTCATTAAAAGGCTCTCCTCCTGGCTATGTTGGCTATGGAGAAGGAGGTGTTTTAACTGAGGCCGTTCGTCGTAAACCTTATTCTGTAATTTTGCTTGATGAAGTAGAAAAAGCTCATCCTGATGTAATGGAACTCTTTTACCAAGTCTTTGATAAAGGAATTTTAGAGGATGCAGAAGGACGAGAAATAGATTTTAAGAATACTGTAATCCTACTTACTTCAAATACTGGTACAGATACAATTATGAAATTATGTGCTGATCCTGACACAATACCAGTACCAGATAAACTAGTTGAGATGCTTAGACCTGAGCTAATAAAGGTGTTTAAGCCTGCTTTACTTGGTCGTATGATTACAATTCCTTATTTTCCAATTTCTGACCCAATTATGAGATTAATCATCAAGCTACAATTAGGCAGAATTGGTAAACGGTTGATGGAAAATCATAATGCAGTATTTAACTATGATGAGTCAGTAATTGATGAAATAGCAAGCCGTTGTAAGGAAGTAGAAAGCGGTGCACGCAATGTTGACCGAATTTTAACAGGTACTCTACTCCCAGAAATGGCTGGAGAGTTTCTTGCTAGAATGGCAACAAAACAAAACATTTCTCAAGTAACAGTTAAAGTAAGCCCAGATAGTAAATTTATTTATGAAATTGTTTAAATATTAGCCTGGGTTTTAATCCCAGGAGGTAGCACGATGAACAAGAAAGTTTTTCCTGGCCCATTAGGACGCGAAAATTCACCTCAGTTGGTATCAGCAGGCAAGCCAGCTGCTGAAACAGTAGCTCATTTTTTACCTACAGCACAAGCTGCTTTACTACCAAGTAGTTATGGGTTAGTTGAGCTATCACCAGGAACAATTTGGAAAGACCATTTGCTAGTTTTTGCTTCTCCTCAAGAAGTGTTTTTTACTTCAGAAGATAGTTTATATGTGTTACCAACAGAGCAATTTATTGAGCAAAATTGGCCTACACCTAGCAATCGGCTTGTTAGTCAGATTAGCAAAATACAATTAGCTCAAGAAGAAAAAGAAATTTTACAAAGTATTTTTGTTCCTTGGTATGTCACCTTACAGATGAGTGCTGCACGTACAGGTTCATTCTATTTTGCTAATCGCGATACTTTAGAACAAACTTTGCAAATGGCTCCAGCTTTGTTGCAAATTCTAAATGCTTGCAGGTATCGTTATCATAAGCTTTTTATGCCTATTCCATCATCAACTGAGGCTGGTTTTGCTATTAATGGATTGCCTGTTAAGTGTTCTAAAGAAGATGTAGCTTACTTTATTGCTAGGCTATTAAAAGATCCTAAAAAAGAGCCTAGAAAAACTTTAGGTGCAGTACAAAACATTGTAGCTAATACTATTGCCATTGTACTAAAAACTGTAGATGCACTAGAAAAGCTTTTCTATATGGTAGTTGCCTACAATACAACAAAAATTATTTTGATGTTTGTTTTTCCTCCAGCAGGGAAGTTAATGCCTTGGGTGGAATATGATGATGTAAAAGAAACTGCCATAGCAGAATATGCAGATTATCTTGCTGCACGAATGGGAGAAGAAGGTTATTTTTTATCTAAGTCTGAGGCAATAGATATTTTGAAAGATTTAGTAGATGACCCAGGTACAATTTTAAGGTTTCGTGATTTAGAAGCTTTGTTAATTCGCTTTATACCTGTGATTAACCGTTTATACATAGCTCTTTATCAAAGCTGTTAAATATTAGCCGCAATACGCAACCCCAAGTTTAGGGCAATGGGTTAGATTGTTGCTGGAAACGAGTTATTTATACGAATCGCTCAACCCTGTAATTGTTCAACCCATATTAGCCTGGGGTTTTAGCGAGCAAAGCGCAACCCCAGGTTTAGAGCGAAGTGAAGCGTAAGGAGGTAGCATGGGAGAATATAAACAAGAAAATCGTAAGTTCCAGTTGTTTACTCCTTTAGGGGAAGATGTTCTATTGTTACAAGGCTTTACTGGACAAGAAGCTATTTCTAGAATGTTTCATTTTGATTTAAGAATGCATTCAGAAAACCGTGCTATTGCCTTTGATTCAATTGTGGGTAAACAAGCAACCATCAAAATGATACTTTCTGATAACAAAACAGAACATTACATTAATGGGTTGATTAATAGTTTTTCACAAGGTGGTTCATCCTCAACATTTGCTTATTATCACGCTACTTTAGTTCCTTGGATTTGGATGTTAACACGTACTAGTAATTGTCGTATTTTTCAAAATATGACTGTGCCTGACATTATCCAAAAAATTCTAGAAGAACACTTAAAGATGATTTCTAACAACGAGTATGCTGATTTTAAGATTCGTCTTCATCGTAGTTTTCAGCCTCGCGAGTATTGTGTACAGTACCGTGAAACAGATTTTAACTTTGTTTCTAGATTGATGGAGGAAGAAGGCATCTTTTATTTCTTTGAACATGAAGCTAAAAAGCACACATTGATTTTGGCTGACCATTACAATGAATTTAAGCCTTGTAAAGACCAATCCAGCATTAGATATGAACTTTCTTCAGGTGAACGGCGTGCTGATGAAGTTGTTACAGAATGGAGTATTAGTCAAGAAATTCGTCCAGGTCGCTATGAAATAAACGATTTTGACTTTAAGCAACCTAATTTAGACCTTACTGCTAGTGTAGTAGGTAAAGATGAGCGCAAGTTTGAAATATATGATTATCCTGGAAAATACTATAAGAAAAATGAAGGTGAAGAACGTGTTGGAATTAGAATGGAAGAGGAAGAACTTAACAGAATAATTGCTATAGGCTCTAGTACTAGTCGTGCTTTTAATACAGGGTTTCGCTTTAAGTTACAAGATCATTATCGCAAAGATCTAAATAGTGACTATGTACTAACTTCTATTCAGCATATAGCTGATCAAGGTAGCAATTATCGTAGTTCTGAAGGTAATGCACTGGAAAGTTTTGATTATAGAAACCATTTCCAAGTTATTCCTTATCCTTCAGCCTTTCGTCCATTAAGAGTGACTTCAACACCAATAGTTTATGGTTCACAAACAGCAATAGTTGTTGGCCCAAAAGGTGAAGAAATTTATGTTGATAACTATGGTCGTGTAAAAGTCCAATTTCATTGGGATCGTGAAGGAAAATATAATGAAGATAGCTCTTGTTGGGTAAGAGTTTCACAGAATTGGGCAGGAAAAAGATGGGGTGCAGTCTTTTTACCTCGTATTGGACAAGAGGTAATAGTAGATTTTTTAGAAGGTGATCCAGATAAACCAATTATTACTGGACGAGTCTATAATGGTAACTCTATGCCTCCTTATGAATTACCAGCAGAAAAGACTAAAAGTACTGTTAAAAGTTACTCTTCAAAAGGAGGAGAAGGCTTTAATGAAATTCGTTTTGAAGATAAAAAAGATAAAGAACAAGTATTTATTCATGCACAACGAAATAAGGATCTTAGAGTAAAAAAAGACCGGTTTGAAACTATAGGCGGAAGCACTCACTTAACTGTTGGTGGAGATCAGATTGAGTCAATAGGCAATGATAAACACCTTACTATTAAGTGTGATCACAATGAAAAAGAAGGAGGGTCTTTTTCCCGCAGTGCTGGAGGTGATATCACACAAAAAGCTGGTTCATGTATTTTCTTACAAGCAGGAGTAGAAATGGATGTAAAAGCTGGCTCACTTATTGCGATAGAGGCTAATATGATTAGTTTATCAGCAGGAGGAAGTTTTATAACTCTAGATAGTGGCGGTATTTTTATTAGTGGGCCAATGGTCTTTATAAATACTGGAGGTGCAGCAATGCCAGCAGTTGATGCACAACCTACAACACCTGATTTGCCTACTCAAGCAGATACAGGGGTTGCTGGAGAAATGGCAGAAACTCCACAACCTAAGCGAGCTAGACAAGTTGGAAGTTATAGCCCAGGTGCTTTAGCTATGAAAAAAGCTGCAACTGAAGGTGTCCCTTTTGTTGAATTTTAATCGAGAGGTTATGAACTTAGGTGAATTATGTTAACAGAACAAACACTAACAAAATTAGCAGAAATACTTTTTCCTGGCGAAGAAGAGCAGCTTTATGCAGTTCTTGATGGGGCTTCTATCCTAGAACTTTTGCCAAAATTAGATGAATATCAGCCAGATTGTTATTGTCTTTTTCCTGGTGAACTAAGTCCAGATATGGCTGAGGTTGCTCCTTACCTAGTTCATTTGCAAGCTGATTCACCTTTTACAGAATGGGTTTTGGCTGAAGGTTGGGGAAAACATTGGGGTAGTTTTGCTATGAGTAAAAGTGATTTCTCTGCTATGCGCAATCATTTACGTAAATTTATTCGTATTCGTGATGAGAAAGGGAAATTGTTATATTTTCGGTTTTATGATCCTAGAGTGTTAGGCAAATATTTACCAACTTGTACAAATGAAGAGCTAAAAACTTTTTTTGGTGAAATTACTAGATTTATTATAGAAACAGAAAATGGCAAAGCTGCAACAAGTTTTTATCTTAGTGGTGAAACTCTAAAGACAGAGAATATTTTCTTAGAGGATTAAACCATTTAATAGGAGGTATTTATGCCATGCTCTGCACGCATTACAGATATGGAAGTTTGTCCAATACATAAATTAGGAATAATTATTACAGGTATGCCTACGGTAATTGTTGGACATATGCCTGTTTCTAGGGTTTCAGATCAAATTGCTTGTGCAGGAGCCGTAGATGTAATAGTCCAAGGCTCGTCAACTGTAATTATAGGTGGACAAATGGCAGCAAGAATAGGTGATAGTACTGCTCATAGTGGGGTAATTGTGACAGGAGAACCAACTGTAATTATTGGTGGATAATACTGTATTAGAAAGAGTTAAAGTATGTTGAAAATTCGCACTGAACAAATAAAAGTTTTTCAACCTGTGGCAGAAACAGCATTTTTAAATAGGCTTGTTGAATACTTACAAAAGCAACATCCTCAAGTTGCTGTACAATTGGGAGAAAGCCTTGTTGTTATTTGCCAAATTCCAACAGAACAACTAAAAACATTGGTAGAACAGGGCATCAAACGTGCACGTGCCTATTCAATGACAGATGAAAGCTCAATAGCAGCCTTTGTAGTTTTAATGTTTGTTACTGCACCAAATTTTGATGAACATCCATTAATTCAACGCTTACTTAATGATGAGAAAATACTTCCTAATGAGCGTATTGATGGACTTTGGCAGCGAACTACAGAACAAAATTGGCAAGTAGTAAAACAAAACTATAATCCAAATGCTTGGAAAGCTATGGGGGAAAACAAATGAGCAATATAAATTCAATTAAACGCACAGCAAGAAATGCTGTAACTGCTGTAAAAAAACAGTTTTCACCTAATCCACCTTTGCCAATAGTGCGTTTTGTTGCTCCTAAAAAAAACTTATCCTTAAATTTAATAACTTGTAAAGATGCTTGGCAAAGTGCAGAATCTCAAGATCTACTAACAGCTTCTTTAGAAAATGCAGAACGTATTCTGGATATTAAGCTAGAAATTCTTGAACAAAAATCTTGTGAAATTCTTGGTAAATTTCTTTTGGTTGGAGAATGGGATGGTGTAAAAAACTATTCTACAGAAGTAGTAAGTTTGCTAAATAAATATGGTTCAAAAGATAGACTAAGTCTCTTGCTTGCTAATGAGATAAAAGGTTGTCAAGCTTTGGCTGTTCTAAAACAATGGGCTGGAAAACAAGATGGCTTAGAAAAAGAGGGAATAATTTTATCCTCAACCACAAGAGAAAATGCTCTTAGCCAAATACTAGCAAAAATCTTAAGCGGTAAAATTGGATGGCAGATTAATGATGATCCTAACAATTTGATTTGTCCGCTAAACAATGATTCAGAAGATTATTTAGAGCCTTGGCGTACTGCCACACAAAATAGTTCATATCTTAGATAGTTTATTTTGCTAGAAATGGAGGTAACAAATTATGAGTCAGGAAAATTATGCAAGGCTTGTAAAGTTGAGCAATAAATTACTTAACTTAACTTCTAGCAAAAAGTTTTATAATCCACAACTAACTCGCAACAAAGTTTTTTGTATGGTAGATAAAAATTTGTCATTACATGTTTTACGTTGTGGAAAAAATTCTTTTGATGATCAGCCATCTATGCAAACTATTGAATACACAACTATTGCAGATGAAAATCAACAAATAGTATGGCAAGCTCTTAATCCAACAATTTTCTTTCCTGCTTTTCCTGTTTTAGCACTTTATGAAGAGAAAGTTTTTGCTTCTGTGATTGGACTATTGAAAAATGATCAAACTAACATAGATTTTTCTCGTTATTATGCTCATTTTTGGACATTAAATCCTGAAGAAAACAACTTTCTAGCTACACATCCACTACCATTAAATAGTGCATTAAAAATGGCTATTAGCCCTAGCGGTAAAATCTTTTTGGTCTCTACTACTTGGCTTCCACAAGTTGCTATTGCTCAGTCAAGACCTTTGATTTTATCTAGTTATCAAAATGGAGAGTTTGCTATTTTGGCTAATCCCGTGTTAGGCACTGATGCTATAGGCAGTTTTCCTTCTGATATAACCATTTACATCACAACTAAAAATGAAATTCATTTGGTTTATGATGGGTTTTATAAATCTTTACAAGAAAACCAAGTAAAACATCTTTTCCATCTTAAGTTAGATACTAATGGAAAAATACTATCAGTAGAAGATCTTGGTATCGCTCCAAAATTTCCTATAATTAGTGAAATTATAACTGCTCCAAATGGCTCACTTTACTTGTTAGTAATTTATTTTGAAGAACATAACAGACAAATGTTAGAACACAAAATAATTAAAATTAATGGTGAAGAAATAGAGTCTGATAGAGCAGAATATTATTTTATGGATACTTGGTTACAAATACATAAGGTTTGGTTTGAAGAAGAGCAAATTTACTATTTTGGTTCAGATAGAATCCCAGGTTAACTTTTTTCAGTAAAATGTGTTTTGAGACAAATGTATATTTCTCAAGAGGGTTTTTACTACTGTTACTATTATTAATATAAAATGTAAAATAAAAAAGCCATCTGAATTTTCAGATGGCTGAATAGTTAAATCTTAAAGTAGCAAAATAACTAACGAGAGAGCTAAAATAATTATAAACTGTTCAAAATAAACAGCTATAAGGTACTAACTTAATTACTGTGCAGTAGTTACTATTAGTTGTTTTACTGCTACACCATCGCTCCATTGTCCCATATATCTTTGTAATTCAGTATTACCTAAAGCATAATCTCTGTTAGTACCAAAAAATGCT
The DNA here is from genome assembly GCA_039812885.1 of Blastocatellia bacterium. Classification (GTDB taxonomy): domain Bacteria; phylum Acidobacteriota; class Blastocatellia; order Chloracidobacteriales; family JADJPF01; genus JADJPF01. The sequence continues at coordinate 262,245 of JBDIBI010000002.1, read as the reverse complement.
GCATCACAAAGCCCATCAAAAAGTTTCCAATATCCATAAAAATCAAGTCCATTGACATTTATAGTAGATTTTTTCAAATTGTTACTATTGTTATTATTCATTTGGTTATGGGAATTATTAGCTTGTTGTTCTTGAGCTTGACCATTAAATTTTTCTCCTGAATCATATTGTTTGTCGATAGCTGAAGGTGCACCATGATCAGCTATTAATGGTTGACCATGGTTATCTGATTGCACAATGATAAAATTTTTGTTTGTAGATAATACTTGAGTGGATTCTTGGAAAATCCTTTTAGCATCGGCATCTCCTACTACATTATCAACATCACCTGCTAAAGTTAATAATAGTGTATCTCTAGGTATTTGACCTAGATTTGCTAAAGGGATTCCCAAAGGAAAAGTTGGTGCCATTGATTTTCCTGGAGCTACAGACATAACTGCTCTAGGAGAAGGTAACCCCTCAAACAAAGCTTCTGCTGCAAGGTTAGCTGTAACAATTCCACCAGCAGAATGTCCAACAATAGCAAATTTACCTAAATCTGGTAAAACATGCCCATTTTCATTTTGTAAGCGATTTATAGCATCTTTAATAGAGCTTATTGCATTAGGTGTAAATTCTTTAGGGGGTGTTCTAGAATCAAGCTGATAGCGTGGGTAAATAACAATATTACCTCTACGTACAAGATGATCAATCCATGCTCCATAAGTTATTGGATTAATAGCTCCAAAGCCATGAACAAATACAATCACAGGTGCGCTTGTTGGTTTAGGGTCAGCAGGTTCATAAAGGAAATATTCTGTTGCTCCACTTCCATAGTGGTTTTTGGTGGTAGTGGTATGAGTAAGACTTGAGCTACCAGGGCCAGAAGTTGGTTGTTTAGGTTGTTTAGCTCGATTTTGAGCTAAAGATAAGGATGAAACTAAACTAATAAGTAATAAGGCAATTAAGATAAAATGTTTTTTCATATTTTTGACATTCCCCTAAATTAAATTAGTAGTGAAATCAATTATAGCTAAGATAATAAATTCTATTAGCTGTATTGATGTGAAATACGACTTTTAGAAGGTTAGCTACGATTAAAGCTAGTTTAAAGGTTTTTATCTAATTGTTAATCTCTGTTTCTAAAATCTTCCCACCAAGGTGCGAATAAATCCACACAAAATATTTAGTCTAGTGCTTAGTATATTGTATGGAAATTTAGTAAAGAAATTTTTCTATCAACTTATTGATTTTGAAGGGGATTTACCTGATTAAGTAAACTTGCGCTCTTTGTTAAAACTAAACCTGAAAGGCACAACTATTGCACTAAATAAAATGTCAGACTCTTGTGTGAAAGGAGTTACAGCCATGACACACACACACTTGTTACATCAGCCAAACCATCATAAGGCTTCAGATATTTTTTATTTCATTGTTGCTTTTATCTTCTTATTGCTACTTATGTTATTTTTCTGTGTCAAAGCCACAGCTAATACAACATTTCAAACAAAATGTCTTACTTGTCCACAGAATATGGTAGTTGGAACAGATCCAAGTAGATGTGGAGCTGTTGTTAATTTCTCAATTCCTATGATGGGTACTTGTCCTACGGGAACTGTATTTACTTTTTCTCGTGAATCAGGTTCTTTTTTTCCCACAGGAACAACCCTTGTAACTGTTACAGCTTCTTCTCCATCAGGAACTCCTCTTGAACAATGTACTTTTAATGTAACAGTAGTTGATAATGAAGCTCCAAAAATTACTTGTCCTAGTGATATTACAGCAACTCTTGCACTAGGGCAGTCCACAGCAATTGTAAATTTTCCAACTCCAATAGTAACAGATAATTGTGGCGTAAGTAGTGTAGTATTTTCGCCGGTTTCAGGGTCAGCATTTGCTATTGGAACAACTAAAGTTACATTATCAGCATTTGATCAAGCAGGTAATAAATCAACTTGTTCTTTTAATGTAACTGTTCTAGATAAAGAGCCTCCTAAAATTATTTGTCCTGATGATATAGCAGTAAGGGCTTTAGAAGGAGATTGTTCTGCGGTGGTAAATTATCCACCTGTAACTGTTATAGATAATTCTAACCTTGCTACTATTATTTACTCACCTCCATCAGGTTCTCGTTTGCCAATAGGAAAAACTACAATACAAGTTATAGCTACAGACCGTTCTGGCAATAGTGCTAGCTGTAGTTTTAATGTTACTGTAAATACTGCCCAAGCATTAAGAATTAATTGTCCAACAGATATAAACGCTACTGTAAATAATGGGCAATGTGGAGTGGTGGTAAATTATCCAACACCAACAACAAATAGTATTTGTTCTGGTGTTAGAGTTAGCACTTCACCTGCATCAGGTTCATTTTTCCCATTAGGTAAGAGTGTAGTTACTGTTACTGCTATTGATGCTGCTGGAGTAACAGCAACTTGTAGTTTTAATGTAAATGTAACAGGAACTCAGCCTCCGCAAGTTATTTGTCCAGCAGATATTAGAGTTAGCACCTCTAGCCAAGATTGCACAATAAATGTGGATTATCCACCTGTAACAGTTACAAATGATTGTATGGGAACAAAAATTGAGTATTCAATCCCATCTGGTTCAGCTTTTAGAATTGGAAAAACTCCTGTTACTGTAACAGTTACAGACTTTTCTGGAAATAAAACTAGTTGTACTTTTAATGTAGAAGTTACTAGCTCACCAATTTTAATGCTAAGTTTAGAAAATAATGCTTCATCACTTAGCTTTGGCCCTGTAATAGCTCGTCGTAAACCCAAAAAATTACCAGCATTTAGAATGTTTGAAATAGAAAATCGTGGTTGTGTTCCACTAGAAATGAATTTTGCTTCTATGTTGCGTACTGGAAATGATGTTATTTCCCAAAGAATTACTGATCCAGATGATCGCACTTTATTTTTAATCCAAGCTAATCAACCAGATCGCTCAGGATTAAGAATAAATATGGGGACTATGGTGACTTTGATGCCAAAGGAAAAAAGAACATTCTTTGCTCTATTTCAACCTTTAATTCCTGCTGTTAACCTTACTAGCTCACTCAGGGCACAAGATGTTTTGCCTCCTAACATTAATACTGTATTTACCATTACTCAAAATGGTGGTTCACCAATAGATATTCCTTTAATTGGTAAACTATCTACAGGAGTAAGCCTAATTGATCCTCAAGTTCCTAGTCGTAGCCCAGTAGTATTATTTTCTCGTAGTGGAGATGAATTTACAGCAGAATTTTCTGTATATGATTCAAATCTTGATGTTCAACGTGCAGTTTTCCAATTTTTTAACAGCAGTGGAGCAGTGGTTGGTCAATCTATTACAGTTGATTTAACTCAAGCTCTACAACAAAGCAGTCTTTTAGTAGGTCAAAGTTTTACAGTAGTTCAAAAGTTTACAGGTGCAAATGACCATCCAGATTACAACAGCGTTCAAGTTACAGTTTTTGATAGCAATACTAGTGATGCTGCTAAATCTGGAACTGTTAACACCACTTTAGTTGCTCCATTAACTACTACTGAAACTGAAAAAGTAATGTTACCAATAGTTAATCTTGCTCCATTTAACAACTAGTGAAATCAGTTAGTTATTTTGACTGATAGAAAGGAGCTAGCATGACAAACAAAAAACAAATTCCAACCATATTAGCTTTAGTTATTACGTTATTGGCTGCAATTATTCCAATACCAATATATGCTGGAAGTGAGCCTATAAACCTAAAAGAGCTTTTAGCAAAAGCTTTTACTAGTGCTTATTCTTCAGCAAATGTTGGCACTGTTGAAACTTTTGGTACATTGTCAATTAATGGAGAATTAGTTCATCAAACAATGACTGTAAATTCTGGTGACTATCTACAAACTGCAAAAAGCTCTACAGCTACAGTTTCAATTTATCCTAGTGGCAAAGTAGTGTTAGGTCAAAATACAATGGCTTATCTTATTCTTGGTAAAAGCAGTGAAAGCTTACAACCAATATTAGTTGCTTCTTTGCTAAGAGGTTCAATTAATGTAGAGCTTAATTGTGAAATGAGTGCTTATATAGAATCTGGTGGACGTATATTTACTGCTAATAAAGGTAGTAGTTTTAGAGCGTCTAATCTTGATGGGCGTTTTGAAGTGTTAGGAAATGTAAGTTTCCAAAATGCTCCTCAATACATTGTAAGACCTGTAGAAGTGGGTGCAACTTTTAGTGTAAAGGCTCGTAGCACTAGACAAATTCAAATTCAAGTAACTGATGAAAAGGATCGTCCTGTTCCTGATATTCCAGTTATATTTGCTCTTGGAAGTCAGTTAGGAAAATTTGGGAGTGAAACTACTTTTACTGCTACCACAAATAGTCAAGGAATTGCTTCTGCTAGTTTTACAGCCAGTCAAACTCCTGGCACAACTTCAATTACTGCAACTGTTAAAGATACAAACTATTCTTGGACTGGAGAAATTTCAGTTTACAAAGGTGCAGGTTTTTGGACGACTCGCAATAAGATTTTAGTAACATCTGCTGCAATTGTTGCCGGAACTGTTACTGGAGTTGTAGTAGCTACTAGACCTAGTGATGAAAAAAGACCTGTAGTTGCTCAACCTCCAATTATTAAAACCGGTGCTGCTAATCGTGTTGGCAAATAGTGGCAAGTAAAGGCAAGTAGCTACTTGCCACTTTTGTTTTATGCCAAGGGGAATTGTTATGAAAAACATCATTAAAGCCCTTGTCTTGCTATTTTCTACTTTATTTCTACTGCTTTTATTAGTAATAAACTCTGTTGTTGGACAACAACAACGTGCTAGAGGTTTACATGTTAAAGTTGGTAGTACAACTGCTGAAGCAAAAGCTGGTAAAGCAGTAAATCTATGGGGGTTAATCATTGGCGTTTCACGTTATAGAAATGGAGATCAGAATATAGAAGGCTATCAAATTTCTAACTTAAAGAATGCTGCTGATGATGCTCAGTCTATGTATGATTTTCTTCATAGTGATGAAGGTGGCAATTTTAGAGATGTTAGTGAAGGCGGTCATCTTGTTTTGCTTAAAGATGAACAGGCCACTAAAGCCAATGTGGAAAAAGCTCTAGATATGCTTAAAAGTGCTAAAGCAGAGGATTATTTTGTTGTTTATATTGCAGTTCATGGGGCTTTAATTCCTCAACTTGGCAAAGATAATCGTACTATTGATGTTCCTTATTTTGTCCTCTATGATACTGACTTACGTGATATGGCTAATACTGGAGTGAAGATGGAAGATTTCCGTAATGCTGTAAGCAATCTTCCTGCAAAAAAAGGGCTTGTTCTTTCTGATACTTGTCATAGTGCAGGTGTTCAAATGGCTGGTCGCGATCCTTCGTCTAGCTCTGTACGTGCTAATGTACGCTATTTACAAGAAATGCAACAAGTTAGCAGTGGTATTGGTTTTATATCTGCTTCTGATCAATTAGAGCAATCCTATGAGCTTGATGAACTTAATCATGGAGCTTTTACTTATAGCCTTTTAGAAGCTTTACGTGGAAATGCTGATGAAAATCAAGATGGGATTGTAACCTTTAATGAGTTAGTTAAATACATAAGGGAAGAAGTCCCACGCCTTACTGATCAAAAACAACATCCTCACTATAACACTACTGCAATAGAGGCTAACTACTTGCCTTTATCAGTAGTTAACTATACTGATGATACAATAAATATGAATAATCAATATGGGACATTGGTTATTCGTACTCCTGATATTGATCAAGTAGAAGTAGCAATAGATAATGCTCCAATAGGTAAGCTTACTAGTAGTGGTGAAAAAACTGTAAAAGTGCAGACAGGTGATAGGCAAATTACTTTTTCTAAAGGTGAACTAAAGAAAACTCTAACAGAGAATGTAGTTGCAGGTCGCTCAAAGCTAATTGAAGTTAATCTTTCATTTTCTGAAAGTGATGAAGATGCACTTGTAGCGCCTAATAACAAGCAAACCAATGTTTATCTGCATGAAGATAAAGCTCCTAGCAAAGAAGCTAAAGATCTTTTCTTAAAAGGTGTAGACCTATTTAATAAACAAAAATTTGATGAAGCAATAAAAAGCTTTAATCAAGCAATCCAAGCAAATAAAGGGGGTTATGTTGATGCTCTAGTTTATCTTGGTCGAGCAGAGCAAACCCTACAACATTATGAAGCCGCAGTAAAAAGCTTTACTAACGCTCTACAAGCACGTCCATCAGACTTTGAGACTAAAACACTTTTGGCAGAAGCTAAATTTAATGCTAGCTATAATGTCAATGAGATAATTTCAGACTTACAAGAAGTCATAAAAAATCACCCTAATTTTGATTATGCTCGTGTTGTGTTAGGTGATGTTCTTTTATGGCGGCGGGATATGGTAGGGGCGGAACGTCAATTACGGCGGGCTATTTTAATCAATCCACTTTCTCCTCCTGCTCATCTGATTTTAGCTGATACCCTAACTTATCAAGCTAGCTTAGCTAAACAACGGGAAGCTGTAAAAGAAGCAGAAACAGCACTTAAACTCTTTGAAGATATTTCTCGCAAACAAGTTTCAGCACTTCGTGGAATAAAGAAGTTGTCATTATCTCATATTATTTTTGGTGGTGGTCGTTATGTAAACCAAGCTGCAATGGCAGAAGTTCATAATATTCTAGCTAAAACTATGAATCGCTTAGTAGAAAGAGATGAAACTATTGCTAATCGAGACCAAATGCTTGACCAAGCACGTAGCCATATCCAAGATGCTATGAAATATGCTCAAGCTAGCAATGATAAACGTAGAATTGCTTTGCTCTACGACTTGAGCGCACAAAATTACTTGCTTAAAGGAGATGCAGTAAAAGCTATTAGCGAAGGTGAACAGGCTCTTAAGCTAAGTGAAAGTATTGCTGATCTTAAAGGCTTTCCAGATGCCCACTATACACTTTATTCAGCTTATAGCAGCAAGCAAAAATTTAAAAAAGCTGCTGAGCATCTAGAGAAATTTATTCAAAGCTATGGTAATCAGTTAAGTCCTCAAGATAGAAAGAACTTAGAGGAAGAGCTAAATAAATTAAAACGCACAGCAGAAGCAAACCGACAAAATTAAGATTATCTCTAACCCTCTATTTTTTTAGGTTAAATTTCCCATTTTGCCAAACTAGTTGAGTTAGTAAAATAGGTTTATTCGTAAACTGTGGATCTACTATTATTTGTAAAGTTGTGCCAAACCTAGGTAATCTATAAAGTATAGGTAAATCATCCTCAGTATAATTTTCATCATTAGGAGATTTTTTAGCTTTATATTGAGTAAATAAAGATTGCTTTGAGATTTTAGGTAATACTGTAGAAGTAACTTCTATAAATTTATCTTTAGAATTTGGAGAATATTCAAGAAAAGTTATATTTTGTTTACACCCAGGAGCACAAATATCCACAATAATTCCTAGAAAAATACTGTTAGTCCCATTAAATAAAGCTACTTCTGCCATACCTTCCCAATGACCTTGTAACTCTAAGTATCCATTTTTAGCATCATTAATGGAAATAGCTTTAAGTCTAGATGTTTTATCAAAAGATTTTGAGCTACTGAGATCATTTGTCAAATAAAAATATTTTTCTGGTATAAGTAAGTAGTAATCTTGAATGGTTTTAGGTAGCGGTTCTTGAGCAAACCCTAGTGGAACTAGTATAAATAGAAATAGAAATATTAAAAGATAAAAAATACTTTTGTTTAGGTTCATAAGTCTAAACCTTCTTTTCTTACTGTATTCATAGTAAGTGGTATTTAGTACATGTAAGCAATATACTAGTATAGATTTAGTCTAACATGCTAAGCAAAATATCGTTGAATTTTTTATATTATTAAGTTTATATCAGAGATTTAAATTATAAAAAAAGATAGGGCAAATTCTAAGGTTTATCTTAAAAGACTTTATGAGTATAGAGAAGGCAGATCCGCTAATAGGGCTTAATTTAGGGGATTTTATTATTGAAAGAAAATTAGGAGAAGGTGGCTTTGGAGCTGTTTACCAAGCAAATCAAATCACGCTTTCGCGTCCTGCTGTTATTAAAGTTTTACACACTAAACATAGAGAAAGCCAAAATATTATAGAGCGATTTAAGCGAGAAGCTTACCTTGCTTCACGTCTAGAACATCCGTACATGGCACATATTTATTCATTTGGGGTGGAAAGTGATGGACTTTTATGGATTGCTATGGAATATGTTGCTGGAACTCCTTTGGATAAATGGCTAAAAGCTAATGGTGCAATGCCTTTGACTAGGTTTATTTCACTTTTTGATAAGATTTGTGAAGTAATTCAAACGGCACATGAAGCAGGTATTGTTCATCGTGACATTAAGCCTGCTAACATTATGGTTATTTCTAGAGCAGGACGGCTTTTGCCTAAACTTCTAGACTTTGGTATTGCTAAAGATTTATCTATACAAAGTGCTTTTTTGCCAAAAAAAGATTTTTCACATAATAATCAAATATTTAATGAGCTATCTGAAGTAAATACAGAAGTTCCTACATTATTAACTCAAAAAACAACTCCAAAACCAACTGTTGCCGGAAACTCAGAAACTCAAGTCGCTGCTACTTTAAAAAGCGAAACAATTGAAATAGAAAAGGTTGATACCGCTTCAAATAAAGGAAAAACAGCTGTAGAAGAAAGTCAAAATACTCAGGAACTTACCTTAATTAGAAAAACTGTTATTGGTGAAGAAAAAACCTATTATAACTCTTTTGACAATAAATCTCCTGTTAGTGAAGACCCTATTCAGACAGAAGGAATAATAGGTTCACCTAGGTATATGTCCCCTGAACAATGGGAAAATGGCTTTAATGCTGATGCTCGTAGTGATATTTATGCTTTAGGTGTTACTACTTATGAGCTGCTTACAGGGAAACCTCCATTTAAAGAAGTTGGTTATGCTTTAATGAGTGCACATTTGCATAAAGCTGTACCAAGTTTAGGAAATGCTTTTCCTGAAAAGCTTAATACAGTAATAGCTAAAGCAATGGCAAAAGCTCCAAAAGAGCGTTACCAAACAGCACTAGAGTTTGCACAAGATTTGCGAGATGCTGCTGGACTTAGTGAACAGCAAATAAATTTACCTCAATTAGATAGTTTACTTACTTCAGAAATTTTAAATGATGCACCTCAACCAATTGCTGAATCAGTTTCTAACTTAAATGCGGCAAAAAATGCATTTCAACTACGAGATAATATTTTAGCTGTTTTTCGGGTTTTAGTTCGTTATTTAGGACTTTTAGCACTTGCTAGTCATAGCAGTATTAAACTCTCTAACAAAGAATCTGAAAATATATTAAACAGTGTAAAAAAATTAAGATCCTCAGGTTTAAGTGAAAGTGAATGGATTAGCTTTACTCAAGAGCTTTGTGAACCTTTTGCTAAGGAAAAAGATGTTCACCCTATTCCTGAACTTGTTGCAGTATTATTTCCTAGTGATATTCAACAGCAAAAGAAGCTTAATGATGGTTTTAATTTTTTATTACATCTAGAAGAAACTCGCAATGTTCCAACAAAAGAAGAACAATTAATCAAAGAATTAGAACAAGCTATTAATCATCTTAGTAATATACTACGAATAGTAGGTTTTCTAGGGCAATATTTACTAATTGTGCCTAATGATGAACAAGGATTTAATCCAAAAGGTGAAAAGTGGGTAGGGATAATTAAACATAACCGTTCAGTAGTACATTTAAAAGGGAAAGATTTTGTAGCAGAACATCCAGTCTTAACAGATTTTGAAGGTAATGTAATTTTAGCATTGTGGCCATTAATACAAGTAGCAAGTCCTTCTTTAGGGCAAGACAAAGAGCTGTTCTTTCTAGAACGCAAAGGCCGACATGGAGCAAAATTAGTTTCATTTCCATCAGGTTTTGAGCATGAAGACGAAAATCCTTGGCAATGGCTTAAAAACTTATTTTTTGCAGATGAAGAAAACCCACAAGGGAGTTTATCAGAGGAAAAATCACCTTATCCAGGATTAAGTACTTTTAAGAGTGAAGATGTTAATTTGTTTTATGGAAGAGAAAAAGAAACAGAAAGCTTTCTTAATCGCTTAAAAGTACAACCATTTCTAGCCATAGTTGGGCCATCTGGAGCTGGTAAAAGTTCTTTTGTTCAAGCTGGTATTATTCCTAGTTTAGAGAAACCTTGGCGTATAATTACAGCTAGACCAGGAGTTTCTCCACTAGCAAATTTGGCTGCTCGTTTGGCTAAAGAAGATATTGATATTTCCAAACTTACTTTAGAAAAAAAACATGATTTTGATGAGCTAGGAAATATACTTAGAAAAAATGCTCAAGCTACTAATTCCTCAATTTTATTGATAATAGACCAATTTGAAGAACTTTTTACACTTTGCCTAAACCAACAAGAGCGGGAACTTTATGCAGCATATTTAGCTAAGGCTGCTCGTTCTGAAGAAGAACCTATTCGCGTAATTATAACTCTTAGAGATGATTTTTTAATTAGAGTTAAATCTTTACCAGGGTTACAAGACAAAATCACTCAAAACCTAGAGTTGCTTATTACTCCTCAGCCTGAGGATTTGCTAAGAATTTTAACAGAGCCAGCAAAACGTTTTGGCTATCAGTTTGAAGATACAGAATTACCTAAGGAAATAGTTGAATCAGTAAAAAGAGAATCTAGCGCATTACCATTATTAGCATTTACAGCAGCAAAGCTCTGGGAGCTTCGTGATAGGCAATTTAAGCAACTAAGGCGAAAAACTTATGAAGCAATGGGAGGAATAGGAGGCTCACTTACTCAACATGCTGAAACTGTAATGACAGAAATGTCCCAAGATGAACAGAAGCTTGTGAGAGAAGCTTTTCGTCATTTGGTTACAAGCGAAGGTACAAGATCTGTTCTTACAAGATTAGAATTAAGGCAATTGTTAGGCAATAATCGAGAAGCAGACTTAGTAATAGAAAAATTGGTTTCAGCACGTCTTTTAGTAGCATCTGAAGGAGAAGGTGGATCAGAGATTATTGAAGTAATTCATGAAGCTTTACTTTCAACTTGGCCTAGACTGGTTAAATGGCGGCAAGAGGCAGCAGAAGGAGCACGTCTTCGGGATCAACTTCGTGTAGCTGCTCGTCAATGGCAAGAACGTAATCGCCCTAAAGGATTGTTATGGCGTGATGAAGCCTTAACAGAATATCAACTTTGGCGAACACGTTATCAAGGCAATCTTACAGAGGTAGAAGAAGCATTTGGTCAATCAAGCATCACAGAAGCCAATCGCAGCAAACAAGTTAGAAGATGGTTATTGGTGGCTGCAATTGTAATACTTCTAACAGGTTCAGCTGTGCTTTTTTACCAACAAAAAGAGACTAAACAACAATTAATGAAGACTTTGGAGCTTTATGAAGAACAAGGTCGCCAAGAAATGTTAAAAGGAAATTTAAGTGGAGCTGCTGTGTATCTTAGTGAAGCATATTCAAAAGGTGCTAATGGGCTAGCTCTTAAATATATGTTAGCTGTAGCGCTTGCAAAAGCAGAAGCTCACCCTCCTATAACGCTTACTGGCCATGCAGATTTGGTCACAATGGCGACTTTTAGCCCTGATGACACTTTAATTGCTACTGCTAGTAAAGACCATACTGCTAAATTATGGCAAACTATTGGAGGTAAAGAGCTTTTTACCCTAAAAGGTCATGAAGATAGTGTTATATCAGCACACTTTAGCCCAGATGGAAAACTTTTGGTAACTGCAAGTTTAGACAAAACTGCTAGGATTTGGAATGTTTCTGATGGTAAACAATTGGTAGTACTTAACGGACATACTGATGGAGTAGAAAATGCTATTTTTAGCCCAGATGGAAAACAAGTGCTAACAATTAGTTATGATCATACTGCTAAAGTTTGGGATTCTTTAACAGGTAAATTAATAAATAGCTTAGAAGGTCATCAAGGTGCAATTTACAATGGTTGCTATAGTAGGGATGGAAAAATAATTGTTACAGCAAGTGCAGATAAAACAACAAAGATATGGGATAGTGCTACAGGTAAATTACTAAATACATTAACTGGACATCAAGCAGGTGTGGTAAATGTTGTATTTAGTCCAGATGACAAATTATTAGTTACAGCAAGTGCAGATAAAACAGCAAAACTCTGGCAAGTAGCGGATGGTAAATTGCTTAATACTTTTACTGGACATGAGAGAGGATTGACTGATTGTAGTTTTAGTCCAGAAGGGAAAACAATTTTGACTACAAGCAGTGATAACAAGGCATATCTTTGGAACATAGAAACAGGACAGAAAATAGTTTTAGAAGGGCATTTTTCAGACATCTCAAATGGAGGTTTTAGTCCAGATGGAAAACTAGTTATAACAAGTTCTTATGATAAAACCTTAAGAATTTGGGAAAGTGATACAGGAAAATTTTTAGTTGCATTTGCTGAGCATGGTGCTGCGTTATCTAGTGGATTATTTTCTAACAAAGGGGAAAAAGTAGTCACCACTAGCGCAGATAAAACAGCTAAAATTTGGCAAATAGCTGTAGAAAGTAGATTACCTTCTGAAGTAGCTGCAATTGTGCATGAAAAGATACCTTTTTCTTTGCAAGAAGGTAGATTAGTAAGTACTACTCAACCTATTAAGCAAGTTGCAAAAGAAGAGGATGTAATAAAAATTGAAGAAAAAAGCTCAGAAAGACTTTATATAGAAGATTTAGGTAATGGGATAAAACTAGAAATGGTCAAAATAGAGGGAGGTACTTTTGAAATGGGTACTCCTAAAACAGATAAAGATCATAATAATGATGAAGATTTACACACAGTTAAAGTATCTTCTTTTTATATTGGAAAATATGAAGTAACACAAGCATTGTGGAAAGCTGTAGCAGCACTGCCTGCAATAAATATGCGTCTTACCTCTAATGCTACAGAATTTAAAGGTGATAATCTACCAGTAGAACGGGTGAGTTGGGAAGAAGTTAAAGAATTTTGTGCAAGGCTCTCAAAAGCAACAGGCAAGATTTATCGATTACCTACTGAAGCAGAATGGGAATATGCAGCAAGAGCAGGGAGCAAGAGTGGAAGTTATCCAGAACCCTTAAAAGACTATGCTTGGTTTGATGAAAATTCAGGAGGAAAAACACATCCAATTGGACAGAAAAAACCAAATCCTTGGGGTTTATATGATATTTATGGAAATGTTTATGAATGGTGTGAGGATTGGTATGGAGACTATCCTACTACAGGTATAGTAGTTGATCCTAAAGGGCCAAGTTCTGGAACACTTCGTGTAGATCGTGGGGGAGGTTATGCTAGCCCTGCTGAAGATTGCCGTTCAGCAATTCGTTTTTATTATGCTCCTGAAGATAGAGGTTCTCGTATGGGATTTCGTCTTGCAATGCAAGTAAAATAAAAAATAAGTTCTCTGGAAAGTAGGTCTAAAATGAAAGTTATATTGGCTGGTGGATCAGGACAAATTGGAACAGTTTTAGCTCGTGCTTTTCATAAGGATGGTCATGAAGTAGTTATATTAGGCAGAAATCCATCAAATGCACCTTGGCGCTTAGTAAAGTGGGATGGAGAAAATTTTGGTGATTGGGCATCAGAATTTGAAAATGCAGATGTTCTTATTAATTTAGCTGGCAGAAGTGTTAATTGTCGTTATAATGCAGAAAACCGTAGAATAATTAAAGAATCCCGTATCAAATCAACTCAAGTGTTAGGCAAAACAGTTTTAGAAGCAAAAAATCCTCCTAAACTATGGTTACAATCCAGTACAGCTACAATTTATGCTCATCGTTATGATGCTGCTAATGATGAAGATACAGGGATTTTAGGTGGTCAGGAGCCAAATGCTCCAGACACATGGCGTTTTAGTATAGATGTTGCAAAATCTTGGGAAGAGTGTTTTGATGAAATTACATTACCAAACACAAGAAAAGTAAAATTACGTACAGCTATAGTGATGAATCCAGACCAAGGTGGAGCATTTGATACATTGTTAAAAATTGTACGTTGTGGGCTTGGAGGTACTAATGGAGATGGTCGGCAATATGTTTCTTGGGTTCATTACAAAGACTTTATAAGTGTGATTAATTGGCTTATTAAGCGGCAAGATATAGATGGTGTTGTAAATATTGCTTCTCCAAATCCGTTACCAAACAAGGAGTTTATGCGGTTTTTAAGACAAGCTTGGGGGATTTCTTTAGGGTTGCCAGCAACAGAGTGGATGTTAGAGCTAGGAGCAATGATTTTAGGTACAGAAACAGAATTAATCTTAAAAAGCCGCCGAGTAGTACCTGGGCGGCTTTTAAAAGAGGGGTTTTCTTTTCAATATGTAGATTGGTCACAAGCAGCAAAGGATCTTTGCCAAGAATGGCTAAAAATGCAAAACACTGTATAAAACAAATAGTTAGATTTAATCAGTTAAGTTTAAGCAATAATTGATTCAATCGTCTCTATGATATTTTCTGGAAGTGATAGATTAAGGCTATCTAGATCTTGTTTCATATGTATAGCGTCTGAAGTACCAGTAATTGGCAGCATTCCAACCTGACGTGCAAAACAAAATATGATTTGGGCTTGAGTTACTTTAAGTTGAGTTGCAAGCTTGATGATCAAAGGATGTTTTAGAACTTCAATATTAGCTGTTAGAAGCGAAAACCCTTGATAGACAATTCCATGCTCTTTGCAAAATGCACGAACTTCACGATCCCAACCAAAACGAGCAAAACAACGGTTTTGTACAAACACTGGTAATTCTGTATGAACAAGCGCCATTTGTTGCAAGTGGCCTATAGAAACATTGCTTACGCCTAGTAGCTTAGTGCGGCCTGCATCTCGCTCTTTTCTCATTGTTTCCCAAACTTCTATGTCTTGCTCAGTCCAACCATAGCCTGAATATGGGCCATGTAGAACGTAGCTATCAACTTGGTCTGTTTCCAAATGTTCAAGTGAACTGGCTAAAGACTGAACCACTTGTTGAGAAAAACTTGCTTTTGGATCATAAGGTAAGCGGTGATCTTGACCTCGTTGATAAGTAAATTTTGTTTGAAGAAATAAGTCTGAACGTTTTACAAGACCATTGCGGTAAACATTTGCCAATGCTTGACCTACACCAACTTCAAAGTAATGACGACGTTGGTTAGCTGTATCAATGGCACGAAACCCTGTCTCAATAGCAAGCTCAGTTAGTTTTGTAGTTTGTTCTTCTTTCCAAGCTGTGCCATAAAGGAAATTTGGAATGTTTGAAAGTTGTTTATTTGACATTTGCCTATTCTAGCATCTTGAAATACAATCAGTTAAGTTATTGGTGCTGTTTTAAGGATAAATTATTTATTTAACTAATAGAATCTATGGGTTTTAACTACCAATATATACTTTAAAATCAACAAAATTATAGGAGTAAAAATGGCAGCTAAGAAAATTTTAATGATAGTTGGGGATTATGTAGAAGATTATGAGGTTATGGTACCATTTCAAGCCCTTCTGATGGTTGGGCATCAAGTAGATGCTGTTTGTCCAAACAAAGTGTCAGGTGAAAAAATTCGTACTGCTGTACATGATTTTGAAGGAGATCAAACTTATAGTGAAAAACCTGGCCATAACTTTACTCTAAATGCCAGTTTTTCAGATATTAAAGCTACAGATTATGATGCTTTAGTTATTCCAGGTGGTCGTGCTCCAGAGTATTTGCGAATGAATGAAGATGTAGTTAATATGGTTAAACACTTTGTTGAAACTAACAAACCCATTGCAGCCATTTGTCATGGTTTACAACTTCTTACAGCCGCAAATGGTTTATTTGGTAAGGCTTGCACAGGATATCCAGCTGTAGCAGCAGAAATAAAACTTGCTGGAGGTAATTGGATTGACACGGCTGTAGATAAAGCTCAAGTTGATGATATGCTTGTTACTGCTCCTGCATGGCCTGCCCATCCTGAATGGTTAGCCAAATTTCTACTTTTACTAGGAACAAAAATTGAACTTTAGAGATTGGTATTCACAAGGTTTTAAAAGCATTGGGCGTGGAGCAAAGATCTACTGTATTTGGGCTGCTCTCTCAATATTTTTTGCAGTTGCTGTAGCTGGACGTTCAGCTGAGAGTGTTACTAGAATTTTGGTTATTGTATTCTTATTTTGCCAAATTGCATTACACTCAAAATTAAGCAACACTTTAAGTTGGCTTTCACCAAAGAAACGATTTATTGCTCTGGGCACTTTGCTTGCGTCAGTGGTAGAGGGGTTTCATATGATTTCCACTCCTGTGTTTCTATCACTGCGTATTGGTTGGACTACCTCTTTTAAACAAGGCTTGCTTAACTATCTTATAGATCTAGCATTTACTGTGCCTGCTTATTTGGTAATATTTTCAGTAATTTGGTATTTTGCTAATCGATATAACTATAAATTGTGGCATTACATCATCATTATGGGCTTAGCTCAAGCCTTAGGTGATGGAGGCATATTTTTCTTTATAGGTGCACCTCAATTACTGTTATTTTTACCTTACCCAATGACAAATTATCATGCAGTTAATGTCATTCCATTTTTAGCCACTTATAACGATTTAAGAAAAGAACGTATTTCAAGTGCTTTTGCTTATCTTGCTATTCCAGGAGTAATTCTAACTTATCTTTTTTGTGGCTCAGTTATAAAGATAGTAGGCAAGAAGTTTGGCTTCCAATAATATATAAAACAGAATGTAGTTTAAGCATTTGAGCTACGCAATTCTAATAGAGTGGAGCGAAAATCTTTTAAGTTAGTTATAAGCTTAGCTTGAATTGAGTTTAAAGTTTGCTGATATCCGGTGGCAGATTGTCCACCTACAATCAAGTTTACTTTTTTACCTAACAAGGTGCGCAGTTTTTTTAGTTCTAAATGTAAATAAGGATCATCATTAGGATAAATAATACTTAAAGCTATTACTTTAGTATTATGTTGTTCTACAGCTTTAGCAATTTCTTCAGCTGGTAAATTAACTCCTAAATAAATGGCTTTCCAGCCTTCATAAGCTGCTGTTAAAGTAGCTATTAAAGCTCCTAATTCATGAATTTGTCCTATTGGAGTTGCTACAACTAGATTAGGAGCTACAGAACTAGGATGTAATTCGCTGTTTAACCTTCCTAAAAAACTTCTGATGACAGCTGAAGCTATATGTTCTTGAACTATTCTTAATTCTCCATTTTGCCAAAGAATACCTAATTTGTGTAACAAAGCTACTACTAGATCTTCAATTATTTCTATAAGACTTAATTCTATTTGAGCTTTTGTTAAAAGCTTGTCTAGTGTTTGTGCATCCATTTCTACTATGGCTGAAAAACAATCTTCTAGATATTTTTGAGTCAAGTTAGTTTTTTCTCTAAAAATAGCTTCATTTTTAGAATTTTCTTCTTTAGGTTTAAGCATTGACAATATTTGCTGATCAGGCAATTGAGCTATTTGTCCAATGCTAAAGCCATTTTGTATTGCTTGGCTTAATAATAATAGGCGAGAAACTTCTTCTTCATTATAAAAACGTCTATTAGTGTTGTTGCGTGTTGGAGATATAGCTTGATAACGCTTTTCCCAGGCACGAATTACATAAGGGGTTAAACCTGTTTTTTTAGCTACAACTTTTATTGGTAGCAAATTTTCGTTAGGCATTTATAGCACTCTTTAAAAATTAGTCTTAACTTAGATATTAAACAAATACTAGATTATTAATCAACAATTATTTTAAGTAAAATAGGAAAAAAGAGGTTTATATTAAATATAATCCTTATATTTATAAACTAAAGATTAATTTTAAAAGCTCGCTATGCTATAAGGAATAAAGATGTCTAGAGTTTGTCTAAAATTTGTTGACATATAATCAGAAATTATTTATCTTAGTTTGTATGGAGCTTAAGCTGAATAGTTCTACCCACTAGAGCAAAAGTGGAGGGTCTCTAGTTTGGGCTTTTTTAGCCTGATTGGTCTAGTCTATTCAGCTTGATATATTTAGCAAAACAAAGGAGTTGGCTTTAGAGGTTACTACTTGCAAGCCAATTACTTAAGTTCTTTTTATTTTAAATAAGTTAACTTGCAAGATATTTTGTCGTAAAACTTTTAACTATAAATTTATTTACGTGTTTTAGTTTCGTAAGTACGTTTGTAATGTAGATTGGCTTTTTTATTGTTTAGCTCAACTTTTATTTTTTTTGTTTCATTATTTTGTGTTTGGTTAGAAGGATAATAAGCCAAGGAATATGTGTGAGAAAGTTCTGAAATTATTTCATTTAGGCTTTTACTTAAATTTACAGAGCCAACATCATAGAACTTGCCTCCAGATTTATCCGCTAGTTGGTGTAAAAAAGAGTTATTAGAAATTTCTTGGTCATCATCAGTAAAAGTGCTTGTTTTTGGTGCAGACTGCACAACATTGTTAAGTGGTCAGCTAGAACCTTTCAAAACATTTACTTGTTGAGATGGATTTAAGTCATTTAGCTTAATTGTTGGCGGGAAATACAAGCTATAAACAATGGTGTCTGATTCTATTAGTTTGCTAATAGCTTCTTTTTCAGAATAAGTGCTACCTTTATCTTCTCCTGTAGATATTATTACTAAAATTTTTCTTCCAGGCACTTTTGCTAAAACTTTTTCTGTTGTTAGGAAAATTGCATCGCGTAGCTTTGCTTTACTTATGCTAGCAGTTGCTGAGGATAGAGCTTGTTTTAACTCTGTTTGATCATCTGTAAAACGGTTAGTGTTGGCTATTAACCTGTCTTCAAAGGAAATAATAGCCATTGTATCTCCGCTACGTAGTTTCTCAACTAGAGTATTAGCTATTAGTTTAGCGTAAGGAAATACCTTTGGATTAGTATTAGCAGATTCCATCATAACTAAAATATTAGCAGGAGTATTTTCTTTAGAAAAAAGCTCTATTTTTTGTTTAACTCCATTTTCATAAACTACAAAATCTTCTGCCTCAAGATTAGATAAATATTCACCTTTTTTATCCTTAGCAGTTACAGGAATATTTACTAATGTTGTATTAATTTTTATTACATCTTCAGGTTTAGTTGTTTGAGGTTGTGTTTGAGCAAATGTTGAGGATACACAAAACAACAAAGCTATAACAAGTAACCAGTTTTTATAGTTAAAGTGCATAAATACCTCCCCTTATATTTATAGGTTAAAGGTAAAAATTATAATTTATCAAAAGTAATTAGGGTTTCTTTAGCCAAAAGAAATTATTTTTTTGAAGAGCTTTTTTACCTTCTCCAGGAGAAGTTAATCCTATTTCTTCTAAATCAGCATCTACCATAATTTTAACTAAATCTTGAAAAGTAATGCGTGGTCGCCAATTTATAACTTCTTGAGCTTTTGTTATATCTGCTTTAAGTTTAGGTACTTCTATTGTTCGTAAATATTGAGAGTCAAACTCAACATAATTAGACCAATCAAGTCCAACATAACCAAAAGCTTCATTTAAAAACTCTCTTACTGAGTTTGTTTGCCCTGTTCCTAAAACAAAATCTTGAGGCTTATCTTGTTGAAGGATTTGCCAAATTCCTTCAACAAATTCTGGCGCAAATCCCCAATCACGATATGCATCAAGATTGCCTAAATATAACTTTTTCTGGCGGTTAGCTAAAATGTTAGCAACTGCTTTAGTAATTTTTCTAGAAACAAAATTTTCTCCTCTTCTTGGGCTTTCATGATTAAATAAAATCCCGTTACAAGCATATAAACCGTAACCTTCTCGATAATTACGAATCATCCAATAGGCATAGACTTTGGCTACAGCATATGGGCTTTTAGGACAAAAAGGAGTATCTTCATTTTGAGGTGGAACTGAGTCTCCAAACATTTCACTACTAGAAGCTTGGTATAAACGGCACTTAACCCCGCTTTTACGAATGGCTTCCAAAAGACGCACTGTTCCAAGTCCTGTAATATCACCAGTGTACTCAGGTGTATCAAAACTGATACGTACATGACTTTGTGCCGCAAGATTATAAACTTCTTCAGGCTGAATCTCATAGAAAAGGTTGGTTAACATACTGGAATCAGCCAAGTCTCCATAATGCAGTGTGAGAGGATTTTTAGAATTAGGTGTATTTTCTTCAAGATGATCAATACGATTATTGTGAAAAGTGCTAGAACGACGTATTAACCCATGTACTTGATATCCTTTAGATAATAAGTACTCACATAGATAAGAACCATCTTGACCGGTAATGCCAGTAATTAAAGCAACTTTGGACATAGGGTTATAATTTTTGAGTTTATTTTCGCTGAAAATATTTAGATACTTTGATTTTGTAAAGCTTAACAATAGACTACTTTATTAGCAAGGTTAGCAAGAGAAATATTATAATAACTACTTCGCATATTATCTAATATAAAATTCTTTTTACATTTGCTTATGAATAAACAAAATATTTGTATTATGTTACCAACTTATAATGAGGCAAAAACTATCGAAACCTTACTAGATGGAATTATTAGTGTAAGTACACAATTACCAGAATGGGAAATAAATATTTTAGTTGTGGATGATAATTCTTCTGATGGTACGTCTGATATTGTTATAAGAAAACAAAAGGAATATCCGCTAATTCACATTACTCAAGATAAAAAACAGGGTTTGGGAAAAGCCTATTTAAGAGGGCTTCTTTGGATTCTTAATAACTTACCGAAGGCGCAATATGTACTTATAATGGATGCAGATCTTTCACATGATGTTAAATATATTCCAGAATTTTTAAAATTTGCCCAAGATGGTTATGATTTTGTAATAGGCTCTAGATATGTTAAAGGCGGAGATTGTTTGGGTTGGGATTGGAAACGAAAAATACTTTCTTATTGGGGAAATTTCTATATTCGTTGTGTTAGCGGTGTTTTTAATGTTACTGATTGGACATCAGGATATCGTTGTATTAGCACTCAATTGTTGAGAAAAACAAATCTTGAACAACTTTTGGTTACAGGTTATGCATTCAACATGAGTTTTTTACATAAAGTCATAAAACAAGGAGCAAAAGTTAAAGAACTGCCTATTATTTTTGTTAATCGTAAAGAAGGAGAATCCAAACTCAGGTGGAAAGATATAGTTGAATATTTTTTAACTGCTACTTCACTTTATTCCCGAACTTATTAAACATAATTGCCATAAATATTGATTTTACATAGGTTTATAGATATGTCTCTTAATTTACAATTAGAAAAAAATGGATTTTGGATAATTCTAGCAGTTCTAATCTTAGTTTTGTCCGTAGGATGGTTAGGATTAGGTATGTTTCCTGATGATCCTAGTCCTTTAGATTGGTCATGGAAACTAGCCTTACATTACTTTTTTTTAAATAAGAAAGTTTTTGGTCAAGAAGTAATATTTCCTTTAGGGCCTTATGGATTTTTATATTCTAAAACTTACTTTCCTGGAACTTACTTTTTAACAGCAACTATATGGATAATATTATCTTTAATATTTGGCTGGTCAAGTTTTTGGATAGTTTATAAAACTCTTAACCAAACTACTAAATTAATTGCTACTGTTGTCAGTGCTATTTGGGTGTTAGGACTTTTGTTTTGTGTTCAAGGTTCTTTGCCTGATACATTTTTTATGTCATTTAGTGTTTTTCTCTTGACCTGCTATTTTTATATTGATGAAAGAAAAACCTCTTATCTTTCGATATTATTGACTGTAACACTTACATTTATTGGTTTAATTAAGTTTTCTTTTACAGGAACTCTACTAGCAGTAATTTTCTTGATTACAATAACTGACTTGTTAAACAAAAAAAAGCCAACTTTGTTAATGGTTTTTTTCTTAGCTTTTCCTTTGTTTTGGCTATTAGCTAGACAACCATTACAGGCAATACCTTCTTTTATTGTGAATGGTTTAACTGTTGCTCAATATTACTCAGAGTTAGCCTTTGGAGGCACATTTAATGAAATATTATTGGTGGTATGTACTATTATATTGGTGATTTTACCAGTAATAGTCAATGAATGGAAAAAGAGAAACCTTATAAATATTTTGCCTGTTATAGGGTATTTAGGTATTTGTCAAATGGCTTTTAAGGCAGGGTATACTCGAATAGATGAGTTTCATGTATTTACTACTAACAAAATATTAATAGTAGTAGCACTTACTTATTTATTAATTTGTTTTTATGAGAATGTTAATTTTTACATCAAATGCTTTAATATAATAGGGCTTTTAGCCACTATAGTATTGTTTAGCTGTAACTTAAATTGGTATGGTAAAACAACCTTATTAAAATATTTAAGTTCTGCTCTATCAGTATTACCTAATAATGTTAGTTTTAGTTATTCTACGTTTACTGGGAAAATAAACATACAAGAACTTTACAACGAAAAAATGGCAAAAGTGCGCCAAGATAATCCAATAACTCATGTAGATGGAACAGTTGATTTATATTCTTTTCGCCAAAATATATTACTAGCTCACAATTTAGCTTACCAACCAAGACCAGTATTTCAAAGTAATATGGCAACTCCTTATAGAGTTGCAAAAATTAATGCTGAATACCTAAAAAGTAAACAAGCTGCGCAATACATTTTTTTTAATAATGAGGTTATAGATAATCGATTTCCTTCTATTGAAGATAGTCTTTCTTGGTTAGAACTTCTTACTTTATATGATATTAAATCTTTTGATCCTAAAAATCAGTTACTGTTACTAGCACTTAGTAATAATCCTAGAAGTTATAGTAGCAGTTCATCTTTGACACAAGAAATAAGTTTTAACCAAGAAATAGATATGTCAGGATTAAGCAAAAAGCTAGTTTGGGCTGAAATTCATATTAGACCCACTTTAGCAGGGAAAATGGTTTCTGCTTTTTGGAGAACACCAATAGTTTATTTAAGAATTACCTTAAAAAATAATCAGCAATATCTTTACTATTTACCTAGAGAAATGGGAAAAACAGGTTTTTTGCTTTCTCCGTTAATAAGTAATAATATGGATTTTGCCAAATTGGCCTCTAAAAATTCAGAAGTAGAGCTTAGTGAGAATGTTGTAAAGTCTTTTGCAATTTTGATAGAAAATAGTGCACCAGATAGTTGGGCTTTTGAGCCTAATATTTTATTGTCTTTTTCATTTTTGGATTTTCCTAAACAAGATTTAGGGGATTTATTAACAGAAATTAAACAAGAAGAGGAAAAGACAAAGAAAAGATCTGAAGTTAACAGTTTAATACAGCTAAGTTTAACTCAAATTCAACAACAAGATTTTGTAGGGGCTATTATTAGTTGTGAAAAGGCAGTTAAATTAGAACCTACAAACAACATTGCTTACAATAACTTAGGATTTTCTTATACAAAACTTTTACTTTTTGATAAAGCCATTGATGCTTTTAATAAAGCAATAGAAATTAGTCCAGAGTTTGTGTTAGCAAAAAATAATCTTCTTGATGCAAAAATTTCACAAAATACAACTGTTGATTCTAATCAACTTATTAATAACTATATGGCTTTAACATTATCCTACATTAATAATAATATGTTTGATGAAGCAATTGCTTCTTGTGAGGCAATTCTAAAAATAAACCCTAATCATGCAATAAGTTACAATAATATCTGTGTTGCTTATAATGGATTAAGGCTTTGGGACAAAGCTATAATAGCTGCACAAAAAGCTATTGCTATTGATCCTAACTTCCAATTAGCAAAAAATAATTTAGCTTGGGCAAAATCTCAGAAAGAACAAGCTAACTTGAGCAAATAAATAGATTATTGAATTTTGTGCTATGTTTTTTAGAGATTAATTATGATGAGCTTGTACTTTAACCATCTCATAGTTTTCTTCTAAATCAATGCTTGTTAGAAAAACAGGCATCTTATTAGGCATAACTTCTGCTACTATAATTTTGTTTGCTATTTCTAAGATACGAATTTGCATTTTTGTAGTTTTGTTTTTCCAAATTTGTGAAACTTTTAGGTTATCCGAAAAATTACTTGTAGGTTTTATTGTATTGTTTGACATATGACAAGTATTTCCTTGTAAATCTATCTTATTTAGATTAAGCATTTATATTACTACTATTTCTAGTTGTTACGCAATTAGTACTAGAAATAACTCCTTAAAATTAATTTTAGTAAGTAAAGTGTAACGCAATGCGTTATACTTGTCAAGAAAAATAACGCGTTGCGTTACAGAAATAAATGTAAGTAAAACACAGTATTATGGTATGAGCTTATTTCTTTTGTATTTGAGATGTAACAGTTTTAGCTTCACGTTCAACAGCAACAGAAACAGAAGTTTCTAATGTACCTTCTTCTTTAGCTGTTGCATTTGAAGTTAGCAATGGAGAACTATTACCAAGACGCAGTAGTTTATAATCTATGCGAACCTCATATTTTTCCTTAATTATATCTGTTCCTTTAGCACGACCTAACAACCCCCCAATTTTACTAGCAGCAGAAGGTTTTTTAACATCTGCAATATCAGTATAAACAATATAATCACATGCTTTTGCTTTTGCTTCTGCTTCAACTTCAGGTGGATTTGTAGCCATTATCTTAACAGCATCAATATTTGTAGCTTGTATTTCATTAATGAGTTTTTCCTGCATTGCTGCTACTGAAACAGTTTGGTTTGTTTTATTTGTAAAGCTAACTACTCCTACTCGAACTGTTCCAGGTTGTTTAGCTAAGTTAGGAATTTCATTCTTTATATTATCTGGAACATTTTCAAGTTTACTATTTGGATTTGATGAGGTTACAGAGGGAATAGTAGGTGTTCCAAAAAGCTCAAATGCATTGTTAACTTTAGTGTAATCCCCAGGTACTTCAAAAAGTGAAGCTTCCAAGTTTACAGTAGAAAAATCTACTACTTCCATAGTAGTAGAAAATTTTTGATTATGGCTATTTATTGTAGTAGTGAGAATTAGAGGAAAACCCATTTTAAAACTACCATTGTATTTATAATGGATTTCATCCTTACAAGGAATTTGATTAGGTCTTTCAGGTTGTTTAGGTATTATAGGTTTATCTGAAGAACAATATAGTCCATACTCAAAATCTATATACCAGCCATCTATTTCCATTTGCATATTTTCAGGATCACAAGCATTTGGAGTAGCTTCTTTACTAATTGTAGTTTTAATATGACGAGCTGTGTGACCAAACATTTCTTTACGCTCACCTGTATCTGTATTAGTAAAGATATAAGTTACTACTCCACCTTTTTGTGGTTTAGAAATCGCTTCTTTAGTTGCTTTATCTGCTTCATTTGGGGTAGCTTTCTCTGAATCTACTTCTAAAGAAGTCACAACATACTTTTTAGTATTTGTGTTAAGTTGAATCATTTGATGAGTATCACATTGGTATATCATTGTGATACCAACACCTTGTTCTATTCTTTGGCGTGAACCTTTTATATAGGTTGTGGTTTGAGTGCTGTATCCTGCAACTGTATTTTTTACTGTTAGTTTAGTATCTGCAAATGTTGTGATAGAAATGCAAAGTAAAAATAAAACAATGTTTATTATTCGTAACATATCTTTATTCTCCTTTTGCTAGTTTGATTTACTAGCTTATCAAATAGAGAATACGCAAAGTATATGCCAAGAATAGAGTTAAAATAAAAACTGTATAATAGCCAGAAAAATGGCTTTCTATCTTTTGACTTTTAAGAAATTGTCACAGGTAATTTTCACAGTACTAAGTGATGTCTAGAGACATATTTACCACTAGCTGTGAAAATTAACCCAATTGCTATTTTTACTAATGTAATACTCTAAATAAATGCGGTTTTACCTAGCTATTTTACCGTAGCTATAAGCCTATATTTTTCCTAGTTGTGTTAACAAAAATATTCCTATTGGTAATAAAATAATATAGCCAAAGTATAGAAAAATACTTTTATTGGCAAAGTTCATAGTGTATCCAAATCCTATACGTTTTTCTAAGAATAGAGCAGGATCTTCTGGGTTATAGTAAAATAAGCCTCCAAGATACCAATGTTCTGCTTCTGATTCTCGTTGAACAGAACGTGTTCCTGTAAGTGTTTTTAATTTTTCTTCTATTTCCATCATTCGATAAATGTTATAACCACAAATAAATAGAATAACAACATCTGAAATAATTGTTACTAGTAAAATTCCATTTATAGAACTTATTCCACTAGCCATACTAGATAAGATACTTAGTGAAATAGTACCTAAAAGAATTACTTGTAAAAGTCTAATTTGGTCAAGTAGACTAATCATAACTCTTAGAGATTCTTCTTTACATTCTAGATATTCTGCTGTGTGTTCTGCGGGAAGAGTCATTTTAACTTGTATCATTCCATGTTTAAGTAACCAGAATAAACCTTGCAAATAAATTGTTACTAAAGGTAGCATAAACACAGAGATAAAGCTTTTTTCTGCCCAACGATTAGGATGACCATTTATATCCCAATGTACTGGAATACGATCAGGTAATAATGGGTAATAGTAAATTAATACTAGGGTTGGAATTATTATACATAATCCTATAACTACTTCTAAAGCTATATTAGTATAGTCACTTAAATGGCGTACTTTTAGAACAGTGGCAAAACGATGAATAGTTTCATCTACTACTTGATAAGGTTTAACTTGACGTGCAAATATGACATAAAAAATAAGTCCTGCAATTAAAAGTAGTGGTAGATTAACAAACCAAGCTGTTGCTATTCCACTACGATAGGTAGATAACATAAAGCCTAAGATTTCAATCTGAATAAAGGTAAGAGTTAGCCAAAACCAATAGCGGTTACGTATTTTGTTCCCAATTCCTTGATAAGTTTCTAAGCTGACTTTAGTTCCAAAAAAAGCATCTTCTTTGTGCATTATTGGTATGTAGAGAAGAATTAAAAATGCAACTACATCAAAAACAAAAAACCAAATATTTAGTACGTTTTTCATAGTTATTTTGCTCCTTGGACAAGTTGTTTTAACTCGTCTAGAACTATTTCCAGAATCTCATTACTGGAAAAACCTGCTAATACTAATTGTGTTAAAGCTGCTCTTAGTGGTCGACGTAGATCATCATTACTAGTTGCTTTAGTTGAACTTACTACAGCTCCTGCTCCATGTCTTACAGTGATAAGCCCTTCTTTCTGTAATTCTCTATAGGCTGTAGCAATTGTATTTAGATTAACACCAAGATTAGCAGCAATTTGCCTAACAGGAGGTAGAGGTGTTCCTTCTCGTAATTCTCCCTTGGCTATTAAACCTTTAATTTCGTCTACTACTTGCTGATATATTGGTCGACGATCTCTTTCATCTATTGTAATAAACATCTTTTAATACCTGTTGTATTCGATACTTAAACTTATACTGTATAAATGTTAACTTAAATCTAAGTGTACGGTGTTACTATACACCATACACTTAGATTTATCAATGCAAAATACAGATAATTTTTAAGTATTCTTTTTTGAGGCTAATTCTTGGGAAACCAAAGAGATATGCATTTTAAGGTTATAAATATCTTTTTTATAGACATAAGAAACTGAGACTTTATTTACATCTTCAGCTAAGTTTTTTAATTTTTTGAGTCCTTCATCAATTTTTTGGGGATTAGTTTCTGTTTTAAATTCATTTTCTACTTCATATAAAAAGTCATACCACTTATATATTTTTTTATTCATATTCCATTGATAAATTATTGGAGCTACTTTTGCAAAAGGGAAGAAGACTGTTAGCAGTGGAATAATAAGTATCATAAAGCGGTCAATAATATAGGCTATACGAAATGGCAGATATTTAAATAGGACTGAAGGGCCATAGCGTAGAAAACTCTCAGCTTGGCTATTTAATGGAAACTCTAGATATTTAGGAGAAGGAAATTCTTCTTCTGCACTTAGTTTAGATTTCTTATGTATTTTTTGTGCAGCCATAAGAAATATTTCTACTAAGCGAGGATTAATCCCTTTTCTAGCTACTGCAACTGCTGTTGGTGCAACTAAAACAGTATTTATATTAGGGATATTCTCTTTAATATCTAGCATTCCTTCAGGAATTTCTACTTTTGTTAGGAAAGAAACATTATGAGTATAAGCCAAGTGATTTTTAAAACTCATTAAGGCTATATCTTTTTCTAGTAAAAGCTCTTTTATTATTTTGGCATCAATTCCAGTTACAAAAAAGGCTGCATCTAATTGACCTTCTTTAAGTAATTTTGCTTGCTGCTCAAAGTTATAGTTAAAAATATGGGAATTTTCAGGTGTTACATCATTTAAGTTAAGCAAATACTGAGAAACTTTATAAGTTCCGCTCTCATTAGGGCCTATACTAAGGTTTTTTCCTTTAAGGCTGGTTAGATGTTCTAGTGAAAAATCTTTTTTATAAAACACCCAAAGAGGTTCACGATAAAGGCTAGCAATTGATTCTAATTTAGTATCTTGATCTTCTTTTGTTCCACCTTGAATAAAAGCAATATCTCCATCGCCATTTTCAAGCAGTTTTATGTTATCTAAAGAGCCTTTAGTTTGGCGAACTTCAACTTCTATACCTTCTTTGGCAATAAGTTCTTTATATTCTAGCCCAAAACTATAATAAGCCCCTTTGCTATCTCCCGTTAGCAAAATAATTTTTTTAGGTAAGGAATGTTCTGAGTACTTGATTGCTAGAAGAATTCCAATTATCAAAAGCAGTAAACCTATCAAAAGGCTTTTAAGTTTCATAAAAGTTTTAATTTACCTTATAAAATTTTATCTTTTAAGTCTTCTCATATTATTAGTAATTTTAATAGCAAATAAAAATTTTTTGTTTATTAATCTAACAGGTATTTTGATAAATTTTTTGTCTTAACATAATTAAATTTTATAAGAAGAGATAATTACATTGTTTACTATACTTTATAGTATAAATAGTTTTAAAACTAGTGTTTGCTTACCAAGTATAATAATAGTATTTGCTATTTGGTATTTGCTAGGTTTTTTAGCTCTATATTTAGGGGGTTTTGTAAAGAAAAAAGGTAGAAACTAGATGACAAAACTGTCTAAAATGACTTAAACTAATAGAAATATAAATTGTGTAATAGTTTTATTCCAGAAGATAGGAAAGAAAATTTCCTTTTAGACAAAACCGTCAAAAGAGAATATTTAAAAGTATATAATGAGAAGATTATTAGTTAGAGAAAAAAAACAACTTAAGCCAAAAAAAGTAACTCTAGAAAATAGCCCTATACAAGTTCGGGCAATAGCTGAAGAAGATTTACCATCACTTTTAAAGGAGACCCGAAATAGTTTAGGCTTATCTTTTGAAGAGATGGCAATAATGCTAGATACAACAGAACGCACTTGTAGAAGATGGGAAGCAGGTGAGTCTGAAGCAAGTGGACAATGCATTGCTAAGATATACAAACTTAGAGATTCTTACCCAGAAGTTTTTCCACGTGCTGATGTGGTCAATAACAAAGACCAAGAAGAAAAATCAAAACTTTGGGTAAAAGAACTAATTACAGAGCTAAACAACCAACAACAAAGACTCTTAAGAGAACTTGTTTCCGCTATGTCTAAAAGCGGCTCAGATACTAAAGTTAATACTGGTTCTGAGTTTAATGAATTGTTTAATCGTATTAGTAGATTAGAAAAACGCTTGACTTTTCTTGAAGATAAATGTGGTTATCCTTATAACCCTCCTCAATATGATAACCAATATAGAAAGCGTCGCTAATATATTTGAAATAAATTAATTAGTGCTAATTACTGTGCATAGGACTTGTACTGCTGTCTATAATGACAGCATCGGGGAGTTGTTGTCTAAATTGTGCTAATTGTTCCTGATTCTTTAAATGCAATACAACTTTTAACCCTTGTTTATGTGCTTGAGCGATTACTAAAGAATTAGCTTGGGTCGTTTCTAAATAGATCCAACTATATTCTGCTCGACTAAGATGAGCAAAAAGCTTTGAATCTGGCTCTATAGTTAGAGGTACTTGATAGAGGGTATCACAACGGCATTCTTGGCTAATGGTTGCTCTTATAAGTTTTGAACCTACAATGTTTATAATAATTTCTTCTGTTTTGGGGCGCTTTTCTAGTTTTTGAGCTAGTTCTGCTAAAGCTGAAGTTAAATATAGTAAAGGTAATGTTTCTTGGTCAAATTCAATTTCTAGTAAAAAATTAGCTTTTGAGCTATATGACTCAAATACTTGATCTAATGTAATTAATTGGGAATATTGAGGCATTGCTTTAAGCTGTTCTAGCATAAATTGACCAACTTTAGCTGTTTTCTTATCGGGCAGATTAACAGTATGACTTTCAAGCAAAACAAGCTTCTTATCTCTTG
The DNA here is from genome assembly GCA_039812885.1 of Blastocatellia bacterium. Lineage (GTDB taxonomy): Bacteria > Acidobacteriota > Blastocatellia > Chloracidobacteriales > JADJPF01 > JADJPF01. The sequence continues at coordinate 232,041 of JBDIBI010000002.1, read as the reverse complement.
TAATCTTAATTGGAAGATATATCCAATTAAATCCATTTTCTAAATGATGCTGTATTTTGACTAACGCATTATTTTCTAGCTGTGGGTTAACTTCTTTCCAAGCTGCAATGTAGTTAGGTTCAAGGATTTGGGGCAATGCTGAATCTACACTAGTAACAACTTTCTCATTTCTATCAGGACTATAAGAGTCATCTTTAGTTAAGTAGTAGTTAAGCTTTTTGTAACTTTTTATAAATTCTTCTATTTCTATAGTTTCTGGAGTATTTGGTTTTATAATATCTTTTTGAAAATATGGATCCAGTTCTGTATCAAAAAGGCTTAACTTATATCTGTTTAAATCATACATCCATCTATACTTATTTTTTTGAATATAAATAAAATGTAAATCATCAGGAGCAATAGAAACAATAGCTCTTTGGTCATTCCAATTGGCTTCAGAACTTAATAAATTTAACCCTGCATTACAGTCAAGTGGTTTGCTTCCTAACAAATAAAGTATTGTTGAGGGTAAATCTATATGACTTCCATAACGTGAAACGTAAGTCTGATAATCTTCTAGTTCATCTTGTGGTAAACCTGCAATTATCAATGGAACATTAAAGGAGTATTCAAATTCTCCTGTACTTGTTTCTATGGGAGCATCTGGATAGGGGACACGTTGAATATGATCGCTAGTGATAACAAGTAATGTACCTTTTGGAGCTTCTTCTTTAAGATACCAAGCGTAAAATTCTCCTAACTTGATATCAAAATAATGAGCACTATCAGCAAACTTAGAAAACTTGGAATCATTGTCAAAACATAATTTGTAATCATTTGGTAACTCATAAGGATCATGTGTACTAGCTGTAAAAAATGTTGCTAGATAAGGAGTTTGAGCCTTGCTTTGATGGTTTACAATCCATTTTTGAAGTCTGGAAAACATCTCTCCATCAGAATATCCCCAACTATAAACAGGTGTTGGATCTAGTGGATTAAAAGTATCAAACTCATTAAACCCAATCATTTTAAGAAATAAATCCTGATTTTCATAAGTTAAATTACTTCCATGAAAATAGCTGGTTGTATAACCTTCTTGGCTAAGCTGTGCTGGAAATCCATTCATCTTAAGCATTGGCTCATGTTTTATTAAAATATTTTCAGACTGCACAGGTTGAGCAGAAAATATTGAGGGCATAGCTTGAGCACTTTGGCTTCCAGATGCAAAAAAATGTTTAAATGATAGATTTTTATTAGCAATAGAAGCTAAATTAGGCATTAGTTGAATGCCTTTATAATTAAAATCTACAACTCTTAAATCTACCCCTTCAATAATAATAAAAATTACGCTTCTATGCTTAGGAGTAATTACATTGTTACTATTTTGAACTTCGCAAAAGGGATAATTTAGGGATGAATTTTTAGATAATCCCATTTGTTTGCGAATAAGTTCAAGTTCTTGTGTTTGTAATGTAGTTTTGTAAGAAGATGAAAAAGCCCTATTTCTAACTGCTAACTGAAAATAGCTAATTGTTTCTCTGCTTCCCCAATAAAAAGCACTCTGAAAACCTGGTGCTAGATAAACAAAAATACCACCAACCATAACTAGTGATTGCACAGGAATTGAGAAATTTAAATATTGTTTTTCTGCTTTCTCAACAAATGAGTCTATTAGCTTAAATCCAGGAATGATAGCTAACAAAGCTAATAAAAGCTCACAAGCTACCCATTTTGTAGGGGCATTATCAGTTAATGAGGATTTTATCTTACTAAGTTCTTTAATGTAGTCTAAAACACTGCTGCTAGGTAAACGAAAAAAGAAGGCTTCATAATGAAAACTAACAATGTAGATAAAAAGTAATATTGGGAGTGCAAAAAAAGTAAGAATATGCAGCCTTGACCGATTTAATAGCCAATAAATAAGAGCAACCCCACTACCAATCAACCACTGAGTTGATAGACCAGCTAACATACCTAAGTAATAAGAGGAACTTCTTGTATTTGCAGAAAAATTAAATACTACTACAAGCCTAAGTGCAGAAATAACTAGAGCAAAGAGCGCTCCAGAAATTACGCAGAAAGTCAGTGTTGAAAGAAACTTTTTATTCATAACTTATTCTAAAATAGTAATTATAAAAAATAAATGCCCAGCCATAAATGACTGGGTTGTTATAAGCTACAATCTACTTTTTGTTTAACTCTAATTATTTACTTCTTCCATTTTTTATATATTCCTTTAGTGATATTGATGGTTCAGCCAAATTTCTTTCATCTGCTATAAGACTGCTAAAGGTGGATTGTACTGGTAAAATACCTGCCCATACAGGAATTTTATAATCCTCTTCATCATCTACAGGATAACCAGTTCGTATTTTACCTGATGCTTCTTCAAGTGGTAGAGCTAAAACAGTAGTTGCTTTAAGTTCTTGTTCATTAGGTTCTCTGACTTCTTCCCAGCGATTAGGTACAATATGATTAGTAAAACTTTTTAATGCCAGCATTTTTTCATTTCTATCTTGAATTACAGTTGCTCTTCCAAAAATTACAACTGAACGATAATTAAATGAATGATGAAAAGCAGAACGTGCTAAAACTATTCCATCTAGTAGTGTTACTGTGACACTGATATCTATCCCTTCAGAAAGTGAGCGAATCATTCGGCTAGCTGCTGAAGCATGTATTACAAGTTTGTCTCCTTGACGACCATAACCTGTTGGAATGACTACTGGATAACCATTTGCAACAAAACCTATATGACAAATAAATGCTTCATCTAGAATCTGATAAATAGTTTCTCTATCATAAACTCCGCGTTTAGGTAGTCTTTTTAGTGTTGTTCGTTCTGTGGCAATGAATTTTTCCATAGTTTCTCCTTAGCAAATAATTTAAGTGTTTTAGAAAATTTGTGGTATAAAAATAGAAATAAAATTGGACTTCTACAATAGCCAATTTTTGAATTTTTTATAAGTCCACTTAACTAAAATCATATTAGTAAGTTTTAGCGAAAACATACTAGCTTTTATGGGTAGGTATAAATAAAGGGTTAAGTTTTTTTGTGTTAGCTCACTGGTTTTAGCGAAAATATATTAGCCTGGGGTTTTAGCGAACGTAGTGAGCACAACCCCAGGAAACCTAGGAAACAAAAATTATGGATTTTGTTGTTAGTGTTGATATAAATAAAGATATAGCGCTTCATCGTCAGTTATATGCAGAATTACAAAAGGCTATACTTACAGGACGACTAAAGCCAGGTGAGAAGCTACCATCTAGTAGAAACTTAGCCAAGCTTTTAGGGCTTTCTCGTACAACTGTAACCCAAAGTTACGAAGATTTAATTAGTGAAGGTTATCTAGAAACTTCTTTAGGCTCAGGAACTTTTGTTTGTGAAAATCTTCCTGAACGCTTATTAAAAGCTAAATCTATAAATGATGTAAATACAACAAATATACTAGATGAAAGCAAGTTCAAGCTATCAGATTATAGCCAACGTTTAGCTAAAATTCCTTCAATGCTTGCTGACTCTGAAATAAATGTTACTTTTAGAGCTTGGAGTCCAGACCTTGAAGAATTTCCATTAAAGGAATGGGGCAAAATACTTTCTCGCTATTGTAGAACAGGGAAAAAAAATTTACTTGGATATTCTATAGATTCATCAGGTTATAAACCACTTAAAGAAGCAATTGCCGCTTATTTAACTAGATCCAGAGCTGTTTGCTGTAATACTGAGCAAATAGTTATTGTTAATGGTTCTCAGCAGGCTCTAGATTTTATTTCACGTATTTTTATAAATCCTGGAGATGGTGTTGTTATGGAAGAACCAGGATATTTAGGTGCCAAACAAGCATTTTTTACTTATGGTGCCAAAATATATCCTGTAAATGTAGATAATAATGGAATTGTAGTTGATCAATTAAAAGAGCTTAAAGCTGAAACACTTAAGTTAGTTTATGTCACTCCATCTCATCAATTTCCTACAGGAGCAGTTTTGTCTTTGCCTAGAAGGTTGGAACTATTAGCTTGGGCAAAATCAGAAAATGTAGTTATTATTGAGGATGATTATGATAGTGAGTACCGTTATGGTGGCCGTCCTATACCAGCTTTGCAAGGGCTTAACCTTAATAATAATGTTATTTATATTGGCACTTTCTCTAAGGTTCTTTTTCCTGCTCTTAGAATAGGGTATTTAGTTATTCCAAGCTCTTTAGTTCCAATATTTTCACAAGCTAAATATCTTACAGATCGTCTTTGCTCAACTATGGATCAATATGTACTAACAGAATTTATCAATACAGGTGCTTTAGAACGTCATATTCGCCAAATGCGAATTATTTATAATAAACGTCGTGAAACACTTGTAACTTCTTTAACAAAGCATTTTGGAGATAACATAGAAATAGTAGGTGAAAATGCAGGAATGCATTTAATGGTTAGGCTAAAGCTTGGTCTTTCAGAACAAGAAGTAGCTAAAAAACTTGCTAACAAGCGAATAGAGCTTATTAGCGCCCAAAATTACTATTTGCAACCAAATAAAGAAAATGAATATATTCTAGGCTATGCTACCTTAAACCAAAAAGCTATTAAAGATGCGGTAATCAAATTAGCCGAAGCTTTGCTATAAGCGTTTTCTTACTGCTAAACTAGTGACATTTTGCCTTTTAACTGATGGATCTACAAACACATCTGTAGTATTTGCTATACGCAAAAAAGAAAAAGTAGATAACTTGGCTAAAGGTGTCAAATCGAGTCTTAATGGGTGAGACTGGTAAATATCAAGAGTTTTTAACTTTGTATTTCTAAGAGGAGATAAATCAATTGATTTAATATTGTTTCCAGCTAAAGCTAACCTAATTAATTTTGAACAGTTTTCTAATGGAGATAAATCAATAGAAGATATTTCATTGCCTAGTATATTTACTAGGGTCAAATTTGGCCAAGAAGCACAAACGCTAAGATCTAATTTTTCTATAGGAGAAGCACCAATATATAGAGACTCCATTTTTTTATTTGCAGACAAAGAGCTAAGATCTAGATGGGGAATTTGTGTATTTTCAATACCAAAACGAGATAGCTCTGGACAGCTAGAAAGAGGGCTAAGATCTAAAGAAGTAAAGTAACCTCGATAAAGAGAAAGACTAGATAAATTTTGAAGGTTTGCTAATGGACTAAGATCTATTTCAGGCCAAGTACTACAGTAAATGTGTAAGTGTTTTAATGAGATACAGTTAGCAAGAGGTGATAGATCAATAGGTTCTACAGCAGAAATTGATAGATCCTCTAGAAGTTGACAATGACTAAGCGGTGAAATATCTAACTTTTGAATAGGGTTATATGAAATTTCAAGAATTTTTAGTTTAGGTGTTTTAGCTAAAAGACTTAAGTCAAATGAAACTATATCTTTTTGAAATATATGAATTCTTTTAGTTGCTTTTGATATTTTTAGTTCATAACTGCTACCATCACTGCAAATGCCAAATACTGCCATAAATTTATATACCTAGAATGTACTTTTATAATTAGTAATGGATTTACTTACAACATTATATTCATTCAAATAATATTTACCTAAAGTTTTTTAGCTCTTCAGTAGCATTGACAATAGTTTACACTAGTGCATCATGTTAGAAAATTTTTAACCATAAGGAGTTTTTTATGACTGACAATATTTCTTCTGTACAATCCCAAGTTAGCGCGGAGGAATGGCAACAAAGAGTTAACTTAGCAGCTTGCTATAGATTGGTGGCTCTTTACGGGTGGGATGACCTTATTTTTACCCACATTTCTGCTAGAGTTCCAGGTTCAGATCACCATTTTCTTATTAATCCTTATGGGATGTTATTTGATGAAATTACTGCATCTAGCCTAGTTAAAGTAGATTTGTTAGGTAATAAAGTAATGGATAGCCCTTATGATATTAACCCAGCAGGCTTTACCATTCATAGTGCAATCCATGCAGCTAGAGAAGATGCAAAATGTGTTCTGCATGTACATAGCATCAATGGTGTGGCTGTTTCTGCACAAAAAGAAGGTGTTTTACCTATTTCACAACAATCAATTTTTGTTTTATCTTCTCTTGGATATCATAACTATGAAGGCGTAGCACTTAATGAAGAGGAAAAACCTAGGTTAGTCAATGATTTAGGGGATAAACACTTCTTTATGCTTCGTAATCATGGGCTTCTAACTGTAGCTGATAATATAGCTGATGCATTTTTATTTATGTATATATTTGAGGCTACTTGTATGATTCAAGTGCGTGCACAAAGTGGAGGTGGTGAACTAATTTCTATAGATCCTAGGATAATTGCTGGAGCTAAGATGCAAGCTAAACAAGTAACAAGAAGTGCTGGTGGAGCTCTTGCTTGGCCTGGACTACTTCGCAAGCTTGACCGTGTTAATCCTGGGTATTGTTCTTAATAGTACTTTGTATTTAACAAACCAAGGTAAAACAGGAACCTAAAATAATGAACAAAAAGATATTGTTTTTAACATTATTCTTTTTTATGTTTTCGTTTCTTTCTGTTGATGCAAATAAAAAAAGGGTAATTAAACTAGATAGTCCTAAGGAGACAACCTTAAAAGATTGCGCACATGCAGCTTGTGTAAATGTAGATAAGAATTTGCGTATTTGTAAATGCTTGAAAGATAATGATGATAGTGATAGTGATGCTGTTTTTATTTTAGAACGGGCAGGTAAGTCTGTACTTTCTTGGCCTACTACCGCATTTTTAGGTGACACAAAAAGTTTTGAGGTACTCAAGACAGATTTAGATAGTAATGGTCATGATGAATTGATAGTTGCCAATTTAAATACAGTAAGCAACGGTATGGGTGTTAGTTACTGGACTGTTGCAATACTAGAAAACAAAGCAGGAAATTACCAATCACCTTTATTGTTTGACACTCAAGAGTATGGGGAAGGAACTATTTCTTTTACTACAGGTAGTCGCTATGGCCAGATTTTAGCTAGTGAATGGTGTAGTAACAAAGATAAAAAGCGTGGATGGGGGCTTTATTTTGTTGCACGTTGGTTCAATTACAAAAATGGTTATTTGATACCTATCAAAACAAAAGATGTTATTGCACGTAGATACTTATTTGGTTTTGAAAAAGAACGATTAAAAAAAGAAAAATCTGCACCATTAAAATGGGCAAATCATCCTCAAAGTGAAAATCGTAAAAACGATCCCTTGATTTTGCCTGTAGTAAAAGAAAAAGTTAGTGGTACTGTGATCAGTATCAAAAAAGATTCTTTCCTCAAACTAAGATTAAAAATAAAATTAGAGACTGGCCAAGAAAAAGAATTTCTATATCCTTTTGAGAATTATGAAGAAGGGGCAAAAGACAAACCAGATCTAAATAAAGCTATAAATAGATTAGGAGAAGAGCTAAAGCTTTACCCAGAAAATTATCTTCCAGTTGATGCAGAAAATTGGCTAGTAGGCAAAAAGATTTCTCTTATTACTTATCCTAAAGCTGAGTATGGAGAAAGTGGAACAATAATGATAAGAGTTTTATTAATTGAGCAATAATATGGTAAAAATTCTGGCAGGATAAAATCATTAAATTTGCTAAAAATAACTAAACTAATAACTAAATAGGCTTTACTAGTAAAGCTACAACAATGTATAAAAACACAAAATAAATCTTAAATAATCTATAAATAAATATGAAAATGGAAGAGTCCTATGACGTACAAAAACTAATAGTAGATGCACGTAAGCATTATGAAGAAGCTCTGGAAGAGTACAAAAAAAGACAAGATAACTCACAAGTAATTGAAATACTTAAACAAATTATTACACTTGATCCAGAAAATATAGATAAAAAGTTAGAACTAGCATCAACTTATCAAAAAACTGGTAATTATGAAAAAGCAGAAGAAACATATCTGGAAATAAGCCAATATTTTTTTGGTAAAGAAAATTATATAGAAGCAGCTAAAGTCTTAGAAGCAGCTTTTCAGAAACTTAAGTCTACTCTAATCTTAAAAACTCTAGTAAATACTTTGAACAAGTTTGGGCAAACAAATAAAGCAATTGAGTTAATAAAAGAGTCTCTAACACAAAAACCAAATTCTATAGATGTGTTAATTATACTAGGGCAAGCTTATTTAATAGATAATAGGTTAGATGAGGCAGAAAAAATTTTTGCTGAGTTATTTTCTAAGAATGATTCACACTATATCTATAACTTAGAACTTGCAAAAATATATGTTCAAGCAAGAAACTTTGATAAAGCTATAGAAATACTAAACTTAATTTTAGATACAGCTTTACGTAATAACAAAAAAAGGCAACTTGTAGAATTAATAGGAACTATTCTAAAAGAAAATCCTGAGCACTTAGCTAGTATTAAATGTTTGGTAGATATTTATAAAAAATTAGGAGATATAGACAACTTAAATTCTAACCTAAATACACTGATAAAAGTAGCTTATCAAGAAAGTAATATAGTAGAAATAATTGAAATTTTAGAGTATTTAATAGAAGTAAACCCAGAAGAAACTTCTTATAAAAGAGAGCTAGAAAGATTAAAAAGTATTTCTAATGCTAACTCAGAATTAGCTGAACAATCAGTAAATTTACAAGAAACCCCATTGCAAGCTACAGAAAACCTAGAAGAACCTCAAACTCCATTAGCCGAAAATCTACCAAATTTCTCCTTAGAAGATTGGGCTGAAGAACCTAATCAAACTTCTGATGTAGATGACTTAAATGAAGTGCCAGAAACTTTTACTATTACCAATGGCCAGATAGAACTTACAGGTATTTTTGGTACGCAACCTTCTACCAGTTCAGTCACAGTAGAATCACCAGTAGAATCACCAGTTAATACAATTGAGCAAAACTCTATTACCTTAAATCCAGTTGAACAAAATCCAGTTGAGCAAAACCTTCTTGCTTTTAACCCAATTACATTTGGGGTGCCAGCAAATAATTTTATACCAAGTAAAGTTTTACCAAGTAGGAATATAAAAACTGAAGATTTAGCTCATCTTGTAAAGAAAAATCAGCCTCTTGAACGAGAATGGAGGCGAGCAATTCGTGCCAACAATGAAATATCCATAATTGCTATTAGGATTGATCAAGTAGAAACCTACGAAAAGTTGCTAGGAACAGCTACTATAGATGGTTATACTGAGAAAATTTCAGAAGCAATCGAAGACATTTTGTATCGAGGAGGCGACCAACTTTTAATTTGCGATAAAATTCGTTTAGGTATTCTCCTATTGCCAGAAACCTCATCTAAAGGGGCAGAAATAATAGCTCATCGCATAGGAGAAATTGTTCTAAAAATGAAACTAACGTCTCCTAATTTAGAGCATAAAATAACTGTAAGCCAAGCTATTGCCACAATGAAACCAAAACGACTTAAAACACCTATGATGTTAATAGAAAAAATAGTAGAAAACCTTGAGAAAATTTCTGATGTCAGTCAGATAATCGTTTAGCAATGTTTATTTGATCTATTATAAAACTGGGAATCCACTTTTCCAAAAACGGACAGTTAGAAATAATCTTTTTTATAAACTAATCCATTAATATTATTATTTTCAACAAATTATAAGTTTTGTTTTTTGGCATCAAATCTGCTAAAGAACTTAAAAAATAATTATTTTCCCAAATTAAGCAAGGATAATTTATGTCATATACCAGACGCAATTTCTTAAAAGCTTCTATGATAGCAAGTGGAGCAACTCTAATAGGAGCAAATACTTATGCTGAGCAAGATAATAAAAATGCAGATAAAAAGCCAAGTTCCCAAACAGAATCAACAAGTAAACAAAAAGCTGCAAAACCACTGAAAATATTAATACTTGGTGGTACTGGCCTAATAGGCCCTTATCAAGTTCAATATGCTTTAGATCGTGGGCATAAAATTACACTGTTTAACCGTGGTAAAACGCATCCAGATCTATTTCCTCAAGTTGAGCATTTACAAGGAGATCGCAATACAGGTGATTTAAAATCACTAGAAGGACGTGAATGGGATATAGTAATTGATAATCCAACAACTAAGCCTTCTTGGGTTAGAGATGCAGTTAAAGTGTTAAAAAATTCTACTAAACATTATGTCTTTATTTCTACAATTTCAGTTTATGCTGATGTTAGTAAGCCAAATGTTGATGAAAATGGGAAATTAGCTACAACTCAAGATCCAGACCCAGAAAAAAATCTTTTGCAAAACTATGGTGCATTAAAAGCAATGTCTGAAGCAGAAGCAGAGAAAGGTTTTCCTGGAAAAACAACAATTATTCGCCCAGGTTTAATTGTAGGGCCTGGCGATTATTCAGACAGATTTTCCTATTGGCCACTCAGAATTGATCGTGGTGGAGAAGTTCTTGCTCCTGGAGATCCTAACGATCCTGCGCAAATTATAGATGCTCGTGATTTAGGGGAATGGTGTATTAGAATGGTTGAAGATGGGAACTTAGGCATTTATAACGCTACAGGCCCAAAAAGACCTTTATCTATGGCAGAAATGCTCTATGGAATTCGTGCTGTAACTTCAGCAGATGTTAGCTTTACTTGGGTAGATGCAAAATTCTTAGAACAGCAAAAAGTACAACCTTGGTCAGACATGCCTGTTTGGGTGCCTCCTATTGGAGAAGAAGCTGGTTTTGCACAAGTAAGCAATGCACGTGCTGTTAGCAAGGGCTTAACATTTCGTCCACTCGCTATAACTGCTAAAGATACTTTAGACTGGTTTAAGGCACTTCCTGCAGATAGACAAGCTAAACTTCGCTCTGGCTTAGATCCAAAGCGCGAAGTTGAAGTATTAGCAGCTTGGAACTCACGCAACAACAATAAATCCAAAGGATAAAATTAATAACAGGCAGAAAATATTTTTGCCATAAAATTGGGGCAAGGTTAAAACTTGCCTCTTTCTAACTACTTTATGAGTACAGAATTAGTTGTAGATGTTGTTGTAGAAAAAACAGGTTTTCTTACCAAATTATTACAAAAAATAGTTGATGTTAGTCCTGAAGAAGTTCGGCCAATGTTACTTTCTTGTGCTTATTTTTTCTTCTTGCTCTCTAGCTATTTTATTTTAAGACCTATCAGAGATGAAATAGGTGCAGCAAATGGAGTACAAAATCTTCCTTGGCTATTTACAGGAACATTACTTACTACATTGGTTGCTAGCCCTATTTTTTCAACTTTAGTAGTGAAACTTCCTGTTAAACGTTTTATTACTTACACTTATCTGTTTTTTACTACAAATATTGCTGTGTTTTATTTCCTTTTTAAATTCTTGCCCCCTTCAAAAGTCTTTTTACCAAGTTGTGTGTTTTTTGTTTGGATTAGCATGTTCAATCTTTTTGTTGTGTCTATCTTTTGGGCTTTTATGGCAGATGTCTTTCACCCTAGCCAAGGAAAACGCCTGTTTGGCTTTATTGCAGGAGGTGGAACTTTAGGTAGTTTGGTTGGCTCAGCCATAACAGCCTCATTAGCTGTAAAGATAGGCACAATAAATTTGTTTTTGATATCAGTAATTCTATTGTTAGGTGGTTTATTTTGTGTTCAAGTCTTTCCTACTAACTTTCGTAAAAATTTAGACTCAGAACCAGATGATCCAGAATTTACAAAAAATCTTATAGGTGGAAAAATTCTTGCAGGGCTTACACATACAACAAAGTCACCTTATTTGTTAGGCATCTGTTGCTATGTGTTTTTATTTACAATAGGTTCGACTTTTCTTTATTTTCAACAAACTTCAATAGTTGCAACTGCTTTTCAACAACGCGGAGAAAGACAAGCTTTTTTAGCAAAACTTGATTTTATAATAAGCCTGTTAACACTTCTAATTCAGTTTCTTTTAGCAGGCAGAATTATTCAAAGATTTGGAATAAGTTTAACATTAGCTTTTCTTCCTGCTTTAAGTATCATTGGTTTTGCTGGACTAGGCGCTGTGCCTATGCTACCAGTCTTTGCTGGATTTCAAATAATGCGTCGTAGTAGCAATTTTGCTATTTCAGGTACTGTAAGAGAAGTTTTATTTACTGTTTTAAGTCGCGAAGATAAATATAAAGCAAAAAACTTTATTGATACTTTTGTTTATCGTAGTGGGGATCAAATAGGTGCATGGTCTAATGCTTTACTGGCTTGGGTTGGCTTGGGGTTTGCGGGTATTTCTTGGGTAGCTGTGCCTATCTCTATCTTATGGCTAATATTAGGTTTATGGCTAGGTTATAAGCAAATAGAATTGGTAAAACAGACAGATCCTCAGTAAAATATTAGAAGTATTATTCTTATATATATTTTTTCCTAGTCTTTTCTACTTTTAGAATACCTTCAAAACCTAGTACAATTTAGGATTATCATAAAACCAATATGGAGTCTAAATTATGACATTGTGTCCAGTTGCCTTAGCTGTAGGTTGTAAAAGTTGTCCGTTGGTCAGTGTTTGCCCAGGTAAATCTTTAATTGGAGACTACAAAAAAGAAGAGCCTGAAGATAAAAAAGCAAATGAACAAAAGAAAAAGAAGCCTAAAAAATAAATAATTTCATCAAAAAATAAGTAAATTGACAATGTGATTTGAAGTAGCATAAACTACTAGAACTAGTATTTCCTTATTATATTTTCCTAGTAACCTTTGGTAAACATCTTAAAATCAATAGGTAGAAGTTTATGTTTCTTTTAGAGCGATTGCGTAAAAATGCAGAAGGTATTTCTCTTAGTATTCCTAATGATATTCAAGTAATTGGTAATTCTGAGCGACAATTAATCTTTCACATAAATGAAAGCTTGCCTGTTTTTGAAATTAGTAAATCATTATTTGATTTAGATTTACGCTCAAATTACCAGCCTATATTGTTACAAGAAATAGCCCTGTATGCACGCAAAGAATTTGAGTCTCTTTTCTATAAAGAAGCCCCACAAAATCCTAAAGCAACAGAAGCAATGTTTTACAATGAACCTCGCACAAAGGATCCTAATTGGTCTCCTATAATAAAGGTAGAAATTAGTAAAATTAATAATATTCCTGCATTATATATATTAAGAAGATTGACTTATAGACCAGGTTCAGAGTTTATTTCTTCCCATTTAATAATTCCCACTAATCAAGGGACTTATGAGATTAATGCTCATTCTAAAGCCGGGATGACAGGTTATAGAGAATCAGCCCTTTATATGATATTACTTGAACAAAACAAAGGTGTTGAACCAGAAGAGTTAATGAAAACAATAGATCAAAGTTATTATGATGATCCTGAGAAAGATAAGATGTTTAAAGAACATCCATTAAGTCTTTTGCGAGAAGCACATCATTGGCTACAAGATGAACAAAGAGGAAATCTAAAAATAACGGCTACTGCACCAAGCTATAGGGAAGGTGAAATTCATCTAGAAAATGTAGGTTGTGCAGTTGTTTTACCTCCAGGATATATATTTTCTCAACTCCTGACTTCAGCAATGAGTAAAACTATAGCTATTTTTGTAAGAGTAATTTTATGCTCTGGCAGTATTGGAGGAGGCAAGAAAATGATAGGGGTTTGGCGCTCCACAGATAAAGACGCTAGAAAAATAAACACTAGAGAAGGCTTAAAAAAACTTGCTATTAAATCTACTCAAGGCTGGAAAAATGAAGGTGCAAAAGAAATAAATGTGGAAACAGAAGATCTTCCAGATTTCAATGGCAAACCACAAATATCTTGTTACACAAGATTTAAAGTTGGTGATGAAGCTACACAATCACTTGCTAGGTGGTTTGTTGACTCTGATAACTATGTTTTTAGAGTAGATGTGTCTTGTGTACCATTTTTTAGCAAAGAAGAACTCAATCAAGATATAGAAATAGTACTAAAGTCTTGGCGACGTTTGCCAATTGTTGATGAGCCTGAAGTTACTAAACCTTGGTGGCAGTTTTGGTAATAGCCTAGCAATAAATCGCTAGGCTACCATTTAATTTTATCTTGATTAGGACAAAAATTTTTACATTATCCTAAAAGCTCTAACTCACTAATTAAAGAATAAAATCTGTAGAAAGAAATCTAGAAGATCTTTTTGTTACTATTGATTTTATGATATGTCTATTTTTATCTGTTTCTTTTGCTGCAACAAGTGTTCTAATAGTGAAAGCTCTTAAAGCATCAGACACAGATAAAGTTCCTTCAGCAGAGTTTTTCCGGCCAGTAAAAGGAAATGTATCAGGACCACGTTGACATTGACTATTGATATTAACTCTACAAACTTGATTAACTAGTGGATCTATTAAATCAGCTATAACATCGTCATCTGAACCAAAAATACTTACTTGTTGCCCAAAGTCTGATTCAATAACATAACTCATAGGTTCTTCAATATCGTTAAATGAAGCTATAGGAACAATTGGCCCAAATTGTTCTTCTGTGTAGAGTCTCATTGCAGGTTTAACTGGATAGACTACAGCAGGATACATAAAGGTTTCATTTACTGTTCCACCACCTTCATTAACAACTCTTGCTCCTTTGTTTACTGCATCTTGAATGTAGTTTGTAAGTATTTGTGTTTTATTTGGTTCAGGAAGTGGAGTAATCTGAGCCCCTTTATCCCAAGGCATTCCACACTTTAATTTGCTTATGGCTTCAGAAAATTTAGCTAGAAATTCATCAATTATATCTTTGTGAACAAACAAGATTTTTAGTGCAGTGCAACGTTGACCATTATAAGATAATGTTCCTAACACACATTCTTTGATTGTTTGTTCTAAATCAGCATCTTTAAGCACAATGCCAACATTTTTAGCATCTAAACCAAGTATGCAACGGAGTCGATGAGGTTTTGGATGTTGTTGCTTTAAGGTATCGGCTACACGGCTAGAACCAATAAAAGCTAGTACATCCACTTTTCCTGATTCCATTAAAGGCCCAATGATTTTTTTACCTTCTCCATAAACAGTATTTATCACACCTTTAGGAAAAGAGTCTCTAAAAGCTTCTAGCAAAGGTTTATGTAGTAAAATACCTAGTTTTGGTGGTTTAAAAACAACAGAATTTCCCATAATTAGAGCAGGGATAAGAGTTGTAAATGTTTCATTGAGAGGATAGTTAAATGGGCCCATACAAAGCACAACGCCAAGTGGAGCTCGTCGAATTTGGCCTATAACACCTTCTTGAATTACAAAACGAGATGAAACTCTGTCTAAATCTTTTAGTGCATCAATAGTGTCAGAAATATAATCAATTGTTCTATCAAATTCTTTTTCTGAATCTGGAAGACTTTTTCCAATTTCCCACATTAATAAGTTAATGATTTCTTGCCGATGCTCTTTCATACGATAAGCAAAACTTTCCATATGTCGTATTCTATTTTCAACAGACATAGTAGGCCATTCGCCACGGCCTTGATCATAGGCTTTAGAGGCTGCGTCAAGAACTTCTAAGGCTTGTTCTTGATTCATAAGTGGGAAACTCCCAATGTTTTTTTGCTTTAAACTATTGTCAGTCTTTACACAAACAGGAGATAAAACTTCTTGTTGTTCTCCACTCCAATTGCGGATTTCTCCATTGCAAAGATACTGGCGTTGTTCTATTAGTTGAGTAAGACGAAACTGTTCTGGTATTGTGTCTTCTGAAGGGAAAAAAGAATTTAATTCATTTGTCATAGTTACTTTTTATCCTTTTGTCTTTCTGAAAATGGATTAGACTAGTCTTAGAAATTATCAAAATAAAAACTCTTGATTTCAAACAAGCAGAATTATTTCAAACCAACATAGAAAAAGGAAGAACATTCTACTTATAATAATTGCTAAAAGTCTTGTTAAATAAAGAAACAATCGATTTCTAGTATAGATACATTCATATTATTACTAATATTATGTTAGCAAGCTTATATGATAAAAACGATTAACTGATTAAACACTTTATTATTAAACAAGCCAATAAATTAACTTTAGGAGTTCTTATGAAATGGACTAATGCATTAAAGCATTTCTTTATGGTTTTGATATGTGTTCAACTAATTTGTATTGGATTACCAACGGCTAATAATGAAGCTTTGGCAAAACCAAGACCAAGACCAAGACCTTCACAGAAATTGGAAGCAAACCCAGAGGTTATTTCAGGGCTTGCGGCTAAAGTAGATGTGATGGAAGATGAATATGGAATATCTCATCTTTTTGCTAAAAACCTCAATGATGTTTATTTTATGCAAGGTTTTTTACATGCAAGAGATAGATTTTTCCAAATGGATGTTACCCGGCGTACTGTTGATGGCACACTCTCTGAATTGTTAGGGCCAGGAACTGGAAATTCTAATTTATCAAGCGATGTACAATTAAGAGCTTTAAATCTAAAAGATGCTGTTAATAAAGCTTTTCCAATGATGCAAAAAGAAACCAGAGCGGCTTTAACTGCTTATACCAAAGGGGTAAATGCTTATCTAAGTGCAAATCCATTACCTCCTGAATATCAAGTTTTAAAAATTACTCAAAAGCGTATGTGGACAGAAACTGACTGTTTGCTAGTAGGCAAAGGTTTAGCCTTAGCTCTATCTTTTGATGCAGGCGACATTGATAATACATTAACTTTACAGAAGTGTCAGGATGCTGGTAAAAAACAGAATTTTGATGGCACAGCATTATATTTTGAAGATGTATTTAGAATCGCTCCTTTTGATCCAACATTTTCCATTCCTGATGCAACAGGTAAATCAGTTGCAGAAACAACAGCTAAAACTAAGCAACAAGAACGACAAGCTAGACTTTTAGAACAACAACAATGGGCAAAAAATATTTCTGAAACTATCAAGCCAGAAACTTTAGAAATGGCACGAGACTATTTAAACAAAATCAAAAATATTCCATTACTTGCCAATGGAGCAGCAGGACATGATCCAGATCGAGGCAGCAATTGGTTTATTTTAAGTGGTAAGTTGACTGATTCTGGAGCTCCTTTACTTAATAATGATCCTCATTTGTCTTTTGGTGCTCCTCCAATTTGGTATCAAATACAACTTAATGTTACTAAAGGCAAAAAGAATTTACTTAATGTTACAGGTGTAAGTCTTGCAGGTGTTCCAGGTGTAGTTATAGGTCACAATGATGATATTGCTTGGGGTGTAACAACTTCAAACTTTGATGTAACAGATGCTTACCAAGAACAAATAGACGCTCAATTTGGAAGTGTCTCTATTATTCATGATGGAAAGAAAGAACCTGTTGTTTTTAGAGATGAAACCTTTCGTATCAATGTAGTTACTGATGGTAAGACAGATAACTTACAAGTTGTACCACCTAGCAGTGATGTACCAGGAAGATTTCCTTCTATTGCTCGTCGTAATGGTGGGCCTATTGTTTCTATTAATTTAACAGCTCAAACAGCGCTAACGCTACAATATACTGGGTTTGGACCTACTTTTGAAGTAGAAACTTTTTTGGGTATTAACAAAGCAAAAAATCTAACTGATTTCAAAAATGCACTACAATTTTTTGATGTTGGCTCTCAGAATTTCTCAGTAATTACAACTGCTGGAGATATGGCTTACTTTACAACAGGCGAAGTCCCACTACGCGAAGATTTAGAGGCCGGTAAAGTTAATGGTGTTCCTCCATATTTTATTCGCAATGGTGTTACTGGTAATGAATGGATGCCATTGAAAAATAAACAACCTAATCAAGCTCTGCAATATGAAATTTTACCTTTTGCAGAAATGCCTCAAGTCACTAATCCTACTAATGGATTTGTGGTTACTGCTAATGCTGATCCAATTGGCAGCACTGCTAGCAATAATCCTTTAGGGCTTAAACGTTCAACAGGAGGAATTTACTACTTAGCTGGAACTGGTTATGCTTCTGGTGCACGTGCAGCAAGATTAACAAAAGACATTCAAGCTGCTATTGCTAGTGGCACAAAGATTACAACTGAAATGGCTAGACGCTTCCAGGCTGATGTTAGGATGAGAGATGCAGAAATTCTAATGCCTTATATTTTACAAGCTTTTGCTAATGCTCAAAGCTCAAATGCTCCTGCTGAACTAGGTGCACTAGCTACAGATCCTGCTATTGTTGAAGCTGTAACAAGGTTTAAGACTTGGGATTTTAGCACTCCAACAGGCTTGCGAATGGGTTATGATTCTTTTGTTCCTTATAATCAAAGTGACCCTACACAAAAGCAAATCGATAACAGTGTTTCTACTACAATTTATAGTGTTTGGCGTTCTCAAATGATACGTGACACTATTGATAGCACTTTGCAAAAACTCCAAGTAACAACTCTTCCTGATAACCCTACTACAATGGCAGCTTTACGCAATTTACTAGATTCTTTTCCAAAGAATAAAGGTAAAGGAGTGTCAGGCGTGTTTTTCTTTGGCAATAACACACTAACAAATGCTAGCCCAGAAACACAAAGAGATTTTGTAATTCTAAACAGCTTGCGAAAGGCTTTAACTTCCTTAGCTGGGCCAGATTTTGCACTAGCTTTCCAAGGCTCTACTAAACAAAGTGACTATCGTTGGGGATTTCTTCATAGAGTAGTCTTTTCTAGTGATTTAGGTAGAACGAGTGAATTTAGTATTCCTTCAACAAACGGAAATTTCCGTTCTCCATTGCCTGGTTTATTTGGTTTGCCTAGGGATGGAGGCTTTGATGTACCAAATGCTTCAAGCCATTCTGTTAGAGCTACAGGTGTCAATGATTTTATGTTCTTTAGTGGCCCAAGCAAACGTAGCACTACAGTTATGAAAGCAGGAGCAATAGATTTTACTACTGCTATTCCAGGTGGGCAAAGTGCTTCTTTAACTAGTAAGTTTAGAGATAACTTGCTTAGTTTTTGGCTAGTTGCAGACGTTTATCCTGTTAGAACTTTGAAAAAAACTGTGGCTGAACCTTCTAGTAAAGTTATGAGTTTTCTCCCAACCGAAGATAAGAAATAAATTTATAGCTTAAAAAGTGTGAGATTGGTAATATTTACAATTTCACGCTTTTTATTTTTGGACTTTTTCGTTTTACAAAACTTTTTCTAAAAACTCATAATTTTTATTTGGAGTATTGGCTAAAATGTCAAAATTTAATTCGCTAGTAGATTTGCTTACTTATCGTGCAGAACACCAGAAACAACAAGAACTTTATACTTTCCTTAAAGATGGCAAAACAGATCTAAAACTTAATTATCAAGAGTTGGATTTACAAGCAAAAGCTATTGCTAATACTCTTAAGAAAGAAATTGGTACAGGTAAAAGAGCTATATTACTTTATCCTCCAGGATTAGATTTTGCCAAAGCTTTTTTTGGCTGTCTTTACAGTGCAAATGTTGCTGTTGCTGTTTATCCGCCAGATACAGCACGTCTAGATAGAAGCCTTCCAAAATTGTTGACTATTGTTGAAGATTCTCAACCTAGTGTTGTGTTAACTACAAAAGAGATTTTATCAATGGCAGAATATATGCTAGGCCAAGAGCCTCAGTTTAAATCTGTAAAATGGATAGCTAGCGATAAAATTGCTGTTGAAGACACTGATAATTGGCATAAACCTAATTTATCTCCAGATTCCTTAGCCTTGTTACAATATACTTCTGGCTCAACTTCCAGCCCTAAAGGGGTAATGGTTAGCCATGGAAACTTACTTCACAATTTAGAAGCAATACATAAGTGCTTTGAACATAGCAGTGAAAGTAGGGGAGTAATTTGGCTACCTCTTTATCATGATATGGGATTAGTAGGAGGTTTATTGCAACCGCTTTATGGAGGTTTTCCTGTAACATTACTTTCGCCACTTACTTTTCTAAAAAATCCACTAATTTGGCTTCAAACTATTTCCAAAAATAAAGCTACTACTAGTGGTGGGCCAAATTTTGCTTATGAACTATGTGTTCGTAAAATCACAGAAGAACAGAAAAAAGAATTAGATTTAAGTACTTGGAACTTGGCTTTTAATGGAGCAGAACCCGTTAGAGAAGAGACTATGGAGCGTTTTGCTAAAGCCTTTGCTAGTTGTGGTTTTCGCAAAGAAGCTTTTTATCCTTGTTATGGCCTAGCAGAGGCTACATTAATTGTTTCTGGAGGTAAAAAAGGTATTTTACCTAATCTCTGTTCTTTAAATTCAGAGGCTCTTAAGAAAAATGAAGTAGTTTTAAGTGATATTGAGGAAAAGACACAAACTTTAGTATCTTCTGGAGTTCCTATCCTAGATCAAGATGTTGTAATTGCAGATCTTAATAGTTTTAAAGAATTGCCAGAAGGCAAAATAGGCGAAGTTTGGGTTTCAGGTAAAAGTGTTGCAAAAGGCTATTGGCAACAATCTGAACAAACTAAAAATATCTTCCAAGCTTATTTAACTGATAGTAATAAAGGACCATATCTTCGTACTGGAGATTTAGGATTCTTTCATAACAAAGAATTATTTATTACAGGCCGATGCAAGGATTTGATAATTATTTATGGTCGAAACTACTATCCACAAGATATAGAAATGACTATAGAACAAAATATTTCTTATCTAAGACCAGGTTGTTCAGCCGTCTTTTCTGTTGAAGTAGAACAACAAGAAGAACTCGTGGTTGTTGCAGAAGTAGATAAACGTCAATATGAAGAAAAGCTTTCAGCTCAATCAGCTACAGAAGAAAACTCTCCAGAAAAAGTATATAGTGAAATTGCAATTAACATTCGTAATAGTGTGGCAAAATTTCATGACTTGCGCACTTATGCAATTGTCTTAATAAAAAATGGAACAATACATAAAACTTCTAGCGGGAAAATACAACGCTATGCTTGTAAAAGATCTTTTCAGGAAGGTTCACTAGAAGTGCTTAAGCAAGTTATAAATAACAGATAGATGTTGATAATAAGAAAGAAGTTAAAAAGTTAGGGTTTATTTACTAGCTACAGAAACTTCAGCACTTAGAGTGCCAAGTTTTCTGTAGCTTTTGTTTTTCTTACTAAGTAAATTTATTTCATGCTATAGCGTTCTTTAGCTATTTCCATCACACCTTGAGCAAATTGTGGATGGTCATGTAAGATGCGGTTAAAGTCTGTTTTATCTAATACAAATAGATCACAGCTAGTACGAGTACGAACATTTGCTACACGAGGAGTTGACATTAAGAGCGCAACTTCACCAAAGAAATTACCATCTTTAAGTACTTTTACAACTTGACCAGAATCATCTAAAACTTCAACTTCACCACGGGCAAGTAAGTACATTTCGCGACCAATTTCGCCTTTGCGAATGATAGTTTCACCTGCTTCAACCATTCTTGGGCGAAGTGCTTGAATAACTTGGGAGAGGAAAAGCATATCACCATTTTGGAAAAGAGCTACTTTCTTAAGTGTGTCTTGTGAAACGACTTCAAACCAACGTCTACCATCTCTTTCAATAAGGTCAGATGCTTCTTTAGGTCCCCAACTTCCACGTGCATAATTTGGGAAGTTAGTTGCTGGTGTAGCTTGCCAGTAATCAAGCATTGGTTGAGCTACACGCCATGCTGCTTCTACTAAGTCACCACGTGAGAATAATGTAGCATCACCATGTGAACAGGAATAAATCATTACTTCATAACCTGTATAGCGTGAAGCCTTGAAGGCATCTGCATATGAAAAACGCATATTTACTGGTTGTAGCTGAAGTGTTGGTCCTGGAACCTTAGCTTGGAACTGCATTTCAATTCCTTGATAAGGTTGTATATGGAAAATCAAGCGGTTTGGATGTAGTTGTGGTACAGGTGTACCGCGGAAAAGTGCCTCAGGTGGCTTCTTAAATTCAACAACAATTTCAGTTCCGCGTTTCCATAATGCTTTTCCAGATCTCAAATAAATCGGTGTGCCTTCCCAACGCCAATTGTCAATGTGGAATCGTGCCGCAGCATAGGTTTCAGTCTTGGATTCTGCTGGAACATCTTTTTCCTGACGATACCCAGGTTTAACAACATTTCCTGCTTCATCTAGTCTTGGACCATATTGTCCACGTACAACATAACGTTCTACTTCCTGAGGCGTGTAAACTCTGACAGCTTGTAAGAGTTTAGCTTTCTCATTGCGGATTGCATCTGGTTCAAATGAGCCTGGTTGTTCCATACATAAATAAGCTAGCATTTGAAACATATGGTTTTGCATCATATCCCGCAACACGCCTGAAGTGTCGTAATAACCGCCACGTGAGCCAACATCAACTTCTTCCGAGACATTGAATTGAATATTATCAATAAAATTTTTATTCCATAACGGCTCAAAAATACCATTAGAAAAACGGAAAGCAAGTAAGTTTTGTACTGTTTCTTTGCCAAGATAGTGATCTACACGGTAGATCTGATTTTCACTCCAGTTGGCAAGAACTTCTTCGTTAAGTTTAAGAGCTGATTCTAGGTCAGTACCAAAAGGTTTTTCTACAATAATACGTTTCCAGCCTGTACCTTCTTTGAATCCAGCATTATAGAGGTTATCGCAGATTGGCCCGAAAAAGCGTGGTGCCACAGCAAAGTAAAAGAGTATATTTCCATTTGTTTTATGTTGAGCATCAAGATTAACTACTTCTGCTTTCAATCTCTCAAAGTTGGCAATGTCGTATCCACCTGACATATAGTAGAAGCGACTTACTAACTTATCCCACACCTCTTGATCAAAATCTTGACGTGTGTGGAATTTCTTAATATCTTCACTCATTTGAGCTCGGAACGCTTCATTTGTCATTTCTGATCTAGCGTAACCAAGCAGCGCAAAGTTTTCAGCAAGTAGACCGTCACAAGCCAAGTTATAAATGGCTGGTACTAGTAGTCTCTTGGTCAAGTCTCCTGATGCACCAAAAATAACCATCACACAGGGTTGACTTGGAGGGTTTGTTGTTTGAGCTTCAATTCCGTAGGAAGATAGAACCTGGGAGTCAAATTCAGGCATGTTATCACCTCTTTTTTTATTGGCTTTTTACCTTGTAGTTAAATGGAAAGGCTGTTACAAGGAGATTACTTTGGCCAAGTCTACTCTGGCTAGGAAAGCAGGTCAAGAGGATCATTGCTGTGAAAGTTTTAGGAGACTTCTTGCAAAAAGAGTTAATTAAGAGTTAATCCTACATATAGAATGCTAGAGTTAACTAAAATATTAGCTAAAATGCTAAGATTCTAGGGTTTCTATAACTTCTAGTACAGCTTTGGGTTCTAGTTTTCCCTTAAAGAAAATTACTGGGCCAGACAAACCTTCTAAATGCTCATCTGTAACATTTAACCTATCAGAAACAGCTAAAAGTAAGTTTTTCATACCAGCTTTGCGAGCTTTATCAAATTTGCGTTTTAGATAATCTGGATGCCAAAACCCTACAATTTCCACATGGTTTATCCTTCCATCAGGATGGCGCAGCGCAAAATCAGGTACAAAAACAGTCCCTTTTAAGTCTACAATCTCTACTTCTCGCTCTAACTCCCAAGCTGTATTGGACTTAAGCCAACGCTCAACAAATGAACTTTCAAGCAGACTGTCATAAGCTGGAGGTTTAGGAAAATGTGATTTTAGTGCAGATTCTGATGTCAAATTGTAAATGACTTTTTTTCCTTTTATCTCTAACTCTGCCTCTAATGCCCAACGAGTTACTTGCAGAAGTGCAGGAAGAAATGCTGCCATTTTTACTCCATAGCGCCGAGTTTGATTAAATAAACTTGCTGGCCCATCTACATGGATTCTATAACCATCCTCTAAATTTCCTTCTACGGCATACATAAGACCATAAAGCTTTAATTTATGAAAAAGTCTGCGATACTCACCAGGTACATTACGGAAGGCATGTATTACTAGCCATTTAGCGTAATAAAATAACCCTTGTGCTTGAGCTAAATTATATAAATCTACTAGCTTTTCAGCCGTTGTTTCAGGTACAAAAGTTAAAATATGGTTTTCTGGTAAATCTGCGTAAAGTGCATCAGGAATAGTTTCTGGGGGTAAATTATGTTTAATGGATAATTCTTCTAGAATCTGCTGTCTTTGTTTAGTTCCATGCCCATATTTAGTAGCTAAGAGAAAGGCATCTTGGCGCAAAACTTCAGGTTCTACTGTAGAGGCAATCGTAAAATTAGCTTCTGCTAATAATAAATGCGCTAGACCTCTTACTAATTGATAATCAGGAGAATCACCTTCTAGAGCGCGAAGTGCTTCATCTAAATCACTACGACTTTGATTAATATGAGCAGTAACTATTTGAAGAACTTTGTCTGCCCATTGTGTCTTTTCTCCCTTCAAATAGTAGGGATAAGCTTGACCCGCTCTTATGGTATTGCGTAGTAATTCAGAAGGTAACACTTAAAAAGTCTCCTCATTATTCTCATTAGTTAGATTATCAAATAGTGGTAGAGTATTATTTTCTAGATTTGGTTTTTCCTCAACTTCAAACGACATTCCACTACGACGGCGTTCAGAAACTCTTTCCTCTTGAGTATTACGTGTTACTACTTCATAAAGTACTGCTTGTTTACCTTCAGATTTACGTAAAATTCTACCAAGACGCTGTACAAATTCTCGATTTACCGAACTCCCTGAAAGTATTACTCCAATTGAAGCATCTGGTACATCTACACCTTCATTTAAAACTTTGCTTGTAACTAAAGTCTGATAACTGCCATTACGAAAAGCATCTAAAATTGCTTGGCGTTCTTTTACACGAGTTTGGTGAGTTATGCAGGGAATTAGAAAGTTTTTAGATATTTCATAAGCTGTTGCATTGTCTTCAGTAAAAATAACAGTTTTATCTTGGTGATGTTGAGCTAGGATTAGTTCTAGAGTACGAAGTTTAGCTGGTGCAGCTTGTGCAAGCTGGCGGGCTTGGCGATGGGCACGCATAGCTTGACGGCCTAAAGGGCTACGAGAAGAGAGCATAACAAAATTTTGCCAACCTTTAAGGCTTCTTAGAGATATGTTATTTTGTTTAAGAAATAAGTCTCGCAAGGTAAGAGCGTTATTATAAGCTTCTCGTTCTGTGGCTGAGAGTTCAACATATAATTTTCTAATTTGAAAAGGTGCAAGTATTTCACCTGCAAGTTCTAAGGCTTCACGTCTGTAAAGTATTTCACCAATTAGATTTGGAAGCTCTTGGTGTTTTAAGTCTAGTCGCTCAGGGGTTGCTGTAAGTCCTAATCTATAGGGAGCAATGGAAAATTCTGCAATATTCCGGTAAAACTCTGTAGGTAGATGATGAACTTCATCTAAGATTAAAGTGCCAAACCAATTTCCAAATCTTTCCATATGTCTAGCTGCGGAATCATAAGTAGACACACTTAAATCACGAACTTCATAGTAGCCACCTCCAATTAAGCCTATTTCAGTATCAGGGAAGTTAGCTTTTAACAGAGCATACCATTGATGCATTAGGTCTAGAGTTGGAACAACTACAAGTGCGCTACGAGAAGCCCAGGCTATTGCCAAAACTCCAACTAAGCTTTTTCCTGCACCTGTAGGTAAGATTATGCAGCCTCGACCTTTAGCCGCTTGCCAACTTGCTAAGGCTTCTTGTTGATGAGGGTAGACATTAAAAGCTAGAGCTGGTTCTAGTTTAAGATGTCTATATTTAGGAGCATTATTGGTTTTAAGTAGTTTTTTGATTTTACCAATGATTTCAAAATAGTAATGAGCAGAAGCTCGATAAGCATCTACTCTAGCATCATAGGAAAAGTAGGTTTTAAGAGTAGAAGGCAAACTAGGAAAACCTTCTAGTACTAAAGTCCCTTGATCAAATCTGAGTAATGTATTCATAAGCTTGGGAATAATTAAAATTAATAGTCAGAAATTAAAAATTCAATTATCCCGCAAAAACGAGTAAATCACACAGAGTTTTTGTTATAAGATTGCAGCTATTCTTTTTATAAATTCATAGCGCAATGATTAATTCAGTAGGAGGTTTATTAATTAATGCCTGCGAAAATAGGTCGTAATGATCCCTGTCCCTGTGGAAGTGGAAAAAAATACAAAAAATGTCATGGTGATAGTAATTATGTTGCTCCTAAGGAAAGGTCTGCTCCTGTTATACGAACTTTATTAGAACGTAACATAGTACTACTTTATGCAATAGCTGATATTTTTGGGCTAAAACGCGGTTTTAGATGGAAAGATCTTAAACGTAATATTTCTAATGAAAGTGTTGCTCGTTTTTATCGTGTCTTGGCAGAACTTTATCCACCAGATACAAATATACTTAGTTTATTACCTAAAAGTGATAAATTAAGAGGGTTCTATGTTGGTGATATGGATCCTCAACTTGCTAGCCATAATGCTGCCAGAGCGGGTCTTTATCTAGATGAAATGTTGGTAGTTGTACCGTTTTATAATCCACATTGCAAGCTAGCTAAACTTAATCCAATAAATAACCCAGAGCTTTTCAAGATAGATACATATAAGTTGATAAATTTCTTATATTTACTTGGACCAGCTTTAAATTCTGGTATTTTATCATTTGTGCCTAACCCAGCTATGTTTGATGATGCTTTGCAGTTGGATTTTCTAGCTGCTGCTTACGGACGCGCAAGAGGAAAGGTTGTATCTAGTCAAACCATACAAAGTTTGTGTGATGAATATAGTAAAGAATTGCGTAAGGTTATTCGCGCTGAATCTGCTGAGGTTCGTGAACAACAACTAAGACAACTCTATCCTAGGATGACTGATCAAGAAATAAGCTTGACCTTGCCTTATTTTGAACAGTTAGGCAAAGAAGAAACTTCTGTTGTTTTAGAAGCTGAGGTGGAAAGAAAATTGGCTGAAGTTGCTGCCCAAATACTTGCTATACGTGGTGGAGTAACTACAGATACATCTCTACATATTTGTCAACACACAGGAGCTATGCCTTATACCAATAGTGCTTGGCGTTGGCAAGAGTTGTTAACAGCAGCCGAAGATTCTGATAAATCAGAATGGATACCTTTAACACAAACCTTTAAAGAAACACCTTTTAGCTTCTTAAATAATGTTGATAGAGGCTTTATAGGAGAGTTTCATTCAATGAAGAGACTGGAAAGTTTCCGTGATTATATGCGTACACTTTGGCAAGCAGCTGACACTAAGCTAAATTCATTAAGTGGTAACACAGATGAAAACTTAGTATCAAATTTGCAAGCTGAACTAGCTACAGAACATGAAAAAGCAAAAGGTGAATGGGCTCGTATAAGTCAAGAAACTAAGAAGTGGATTTCAATGGTTGCTGATCCAGAGAGCACTTTAGAACCTGTAGTAGATGGTAAGTTTAATTTAGCCTTGCCAAGTGGAGGTTTTAGTACCTTTATTGGACAAGAAAGAATTGCTGCTCTTTCAGAAACAGGAGTTAAAAGAGTGCCTATGGCAGCTTATATAGAGCTTACCTAGTTAAAACCCTTAAGTTATCAATATATTTTTTTGTTAGCGGCATATGTTTCTAATAAGTTAGAGGTAAATGCCGCTAAGTTTTTGGAGCAATAATGAGACATAAAAGCTATTTGCTAATTTTATCACTTATTTTATTAGGCCAGTTAATTAGTGTTGATGCTCAAAGCCCACTTAAAAAAGAACTTTTACCTGTTTTCCTAATACAACAAAATCTTCCTTCTCAATTTGAAAAGAATCTTTCTGGAACTCTTGGTACTAATATAAAAATTCGTATGACTCTTAAACGAGAAGGAAAAAACCTAACAGGTAATTATGTTTATGAAAAAATAGGGAAACCACTTAAAATTCAAGGAGTTATTGATGGTCAAAAAGTGGTAATAAATGAGTTTGATGATAAAGACAACCAAACAGGTAATTTTACAGGACAATTTCTTGCAAATGGCTCACTTACAGGTATTTGGGTTAGAAGTAGCGATGGAAAAACATTCCCCTTTTCCTTAACTGAGGCGAGTTCTAGTACAAACAATACATCAGAAACCAAAATTAAATGCTATATAAAATCAGATTCTGGTGAGCTAGAAATGAACTCATCTGGAGACCAAATTACACATTTTAGCTATACAAATGTTGGTGGCAATGGACATACTTGCACAATGGAAGCAAATAGAGGTGACGAAGATAGCACATGGCAAGATAAAGGTACAACCACAACAATTTATTTTAAAGAAGCAGATTTTAAGGTAATTATAGAAAAAGCTCCTAATCAATATACTATTTCTTTTGTAGGAGAAAACAAATCTTATTTCTGTGGAGTTAGATCAATTTTACCTGATAAACTTCAGGTAGTAAAATCAGCTAGTGGTTATAGTGGTAAAAAAATTAATTAGTATTAAGCATTATGGCAGGATAAACCTGCCATAAGTTTTTTATAATTTTAGGTTTAGCCTAATTGAGGCATAGCTTTCCATCTCAAGTGGTATTTAACAACGGCTACTGAGGCTAAAGCCGCAGAAATTATTCCTGCTAAATCACATTCTAAATCCTGAGCACTATCTTGAGGTGACCATAAGCGTTTACCTCCAAAGTATTGCTCATCCCATAATTCTAAAATTTCATAGTAAGCACAAAAACTAAAAGTTAAATTAACTGCAAAAAATGCTAGTAACCCTAAAGGTAGATTATGACCAAATTTTCTAGTAGTTATTGTTAAAAGCCAAAATGTAGGAATAAATGCTGATGCAGAACCTAAGAAATGTGTATATTCATCAAAATCCCAAAGGAAAAAATGTTGACCATAAAGACCAAAGAAATTACCTAAAACATCAATACCAACAGCAAAAACTAACAATGTCATAACCCATATAGGTGGTGTAATCTTTTGACGAAATCTTAAATAACAATAAAAAGAAATTAAAATTAATGAAGTAAAAATTGTATTTATTAGTACACCTCTATAAGGTAATCTAACTAGTAAGGCTGACTTAGCTAAAAAACTAATAATACTAAAACAAGTAAATTCATGTTGTTTAAAATCTATAGTTTTTGCAGAACTTGAAGGCGTTTCTACAGAAGTTTTTGTAAGAGTATTGATAATCTTCATTCAGTGTCTCCTAAAACAAAAAAGTTAATTTCTGTTTTGGAGCTATACGCAAGCTTAATACCAAACAAAAGATTTATACTAACTCTTAGAAAATACAGTAGTTATAGATGATCTAGATTGTTTCCTGAAATATTTATTCGCAAAGTCGACTACTTTAAGAAAAAAGATTCGAAAGAGCGAACAACTATATGTTAGGTCATAGTGAGTTATGAAGTACTAAAATAAACAACTAACATAGTGATTTATTGTTAAGTTCAACTCAAACAATCAGTTACTAGTTTATTTAGCTGGTTTATTTAGCTTGGGTTTTTGCTTTTAAGTTAGCAATGGTAGTTTGAAGTTGTGTTTTGCGATAACGAGCAGAAGATTCACCTCCTTCAACAGGAACTTCATTAAAAGTAATATGATACCAGCCATCTTTGACTTGAATATCTAAATTATTTGCAACCTTGTCTCCATGCACCAAGCGTATAGTTTCTCGGTATTCATCAATAATATTCATAACTTAATTAACTCCTAATAAAACATAAAACTATTTACCACAATTTACCAACGATGATATGCCGGATGTCCTGGCTTTACTGCTACAAATGTTCCTCGACAAGTAGCACATATCTTACCTTTAGCCATTAATTTAGCTTCAACAATTGCTCGATCCTCTGTTGACTCAACTATGCTAGCAAAAAGCTCTACGTAAGAATCTGTTGGAGTAGGGCGTAGTAGTTTAACTGCATAGTCTGCTGTTACAGTACATGGTGGTTTTTCTGCTCCTGTACGTTGCATCAAATGCCAAGCCGCAGCCCAATTAGCATGACAATCAAGCAAAGACCCAATAATTCCACCATTTAACATACCTGGAAAAGCTTCATGATGGGGTTCAGGTGTCCATTTTGCTACTACTTCATCATTTTGAGCAAAGCTACGGATTCTTAAGCCTTTTTCATTAGCAGGGCCACAACCAAAACAAGCACTAGCCGGAGCATATTGCTCTTGTAAGCTTTTTTCTAAATTTTCTTTGGACATTAATTTCCTCAAGGATTGAGTAGAAAGACAGAAATTGTATATACCTAACAAATTAATATCAAGCAAATTTTGCTTGATATTAATTTGTCTTTTAGATTAGCTAAAACTAACTTCTAATAAAACTTGAAATTAAAATAGTTATAGAAAAGAAGTTTGTTAGCTGACAATAAAAACTATAATTGTAGAGACTTAACTTCTAAATATTCTTCAAAGCCATATTTACCAAGCTCACGTCCATTACCAGATTGTTTGTAACCACCAAATGGAGCAAGAGGATTAAACTCACCACCATTAATGTCTACTTGACCAGTTCTCATACGACGAGCTACTTGCTTAGCACGTTCAGTATCTTTTGACCAAACTGCTCCAGCTAAACCATAGATTGTGTCATTAGCAATTCTTACTGCATCATTTTCATCTTCATATGGAATAATTGAAAGAACAGGGCCAAAGATTTCTTCTTTAGCTATAGTCATATTGTTATTTACATTGGCAAATACTGTAGGTTTAATGAAGTAACCATGTTCTAGGTTTTCTGGTTGTTCAGCTCCACCTGTAACTAAAGTAGCACCTTCTTCAACACCTTTCTTTATATAGCTTCTAACGCGTTCTTGTTGAGTTTTAGAAACTAATGGCCCTAGTTCAGATTCTCCTAATGGATCTCCAACTATAAAACCTTCTGCTGTCTTTTTGGCAATAGCTACAGCTTCGTCATGACGGCTTTTAGGAACAAGCATTCTTGTCCAAGCTGAACAGGTTTGTCCAGAATTAAAGTAACAATTGTTAACACCTGTGCGAACTGCTTTTTCAAAATCAGCATCATCTAAAATTACGTTAGCAGATTTACCACCAAGCTCAAGAGCTACACGTTTAATTGTTTGTGCTGCTACTTCGCTAACACGTTTGCCTGCACGAGTTGAGCCTGTGAAAGAAACCATATCTACATCAGGATGTGCAGCAATGGCTTCTCCAACTTCTGTTCCTAATCCACATACTAGGTTGAATACTCCTGCTGGTAAGCCTACTTCATCAAAAATCTCAGCTAAAATAAAAGCTGTAACAGGGGCTACTTCACTAGGCTTAAGTACTACAGTACAACCTGCTGCTAATGCAGGAGCTACTTTAGCAATAACTTGATGTAGTGGATAATTCCAAGGAGTAATACAACCTACAACTCCAATAGGTTCTTTTACTACTACTGAGTTCCCAATTTGTTCTTCAAATTGATATTCTGCTAATAAGTCAGCATAAAACCCTAGGTTCATAGTAGGCATTCCTACTTGAACCATTGAAGAGAGTTGAAAAGGCATACCTACTTCTTTAGAAATAATTTCTGCTAGCTCATCAAGACGATTACCTAGCTTTTCTGCTGCCATTCTTAAATAATTTGCACGATCTTCTTTTGGTGTGTTAGCCCAAGATTCAAAAGCTGCTTTAGCTGCTGCTACTGCTGCTTGTACATCTTCAGCTGTACCATTAGGAACACGAGCAATTACTTCCTCTGTTGCAGAATTAGTTACATCTAAAAAATCTTTTCCAGAAGATGCTACCCAATTACCATTAATATAAATTTTATCATAGACTTTAGCACTGAGTTTTGGAGAAGAAGCTTCCATTATATCCTCCTAATAATAGCGTAGTTATTTTCACCTAAAAT
This sequence comes from Blastocatellia bacterium, assembly GCA_039812885.1. Taxonomy (GTDB): domain Bacteria; phylum Acidobacteriota; class Blastocatellia; order Chloracidobacteriales; family JADJPF01; genus JADJPF01. Next base: position 200,539 of record JBDIBI010000002.1, on the reverse strand, counting down.
TGATTCTAGTATATTGAAACCTTTAGGTTTAGATTACATAAGTTTACTAATAATTAACTTGGCAAAATTTACCAAGAACATAAATTAAGACAAAAGCTTAAGCTGTGTAGTATCCTGTTATATTAGAGTTCTGTCAATCTTTTTGCTGAAGTAAATTAGAGAATAACCTAATTTATAAGTAAGGATCACTTAATGGACAATGAAATAAAGATTACAATTGCTAAGTCTTGGAAAAGAATAGGGCTAGTTTTAGCAGGCAAGAAAACTAATTTTCTTGGTACTTTAGCCCAAGAAGTAATTATTAAGTCAATTATTAATAATATAGAGTTACCCATATCAGAAAAAATACGTAGACGTACTACTACATCCAAAACGGGAAAAAGCAAAACTTTGTAGGAACAATGGTTATGGGAGATCCTTGTATTGTTTGGGATGAAGAGATTGCTGCTTAGAGAATGTTTTTATTTGCACTGTTACCAGGGCATGGACGGGCAATATGTCAAAGCAATGATTTAGAATGCCTAACAAATTGGGAATTTCAAAGCCCACTCATTTTTTCTAATATAGACGCTTTGTTAGGTGAGAGTGTTTATAAACCTTTTATTGTTATGGATGATTATAAGCCTAACAAAGCTGCAAAAATCAATGAGCAATATTGTTTGCTAGTTGTAACTAATCATAAAGCAAAATTTATTGTAATTCTTAGGCGCTTTTACGCCTAATTGCATATAGAATTGAGTCCAATTCCAAGGTCAGTGCTGCAATTTGGGGAAATTTTTTGTAATATTCTTGATATGGAAGTTCTTGACCAAAACGGCTACGAACCATATCTAATTCCAATGCTAATCGCCCAACACTACGTAGTGGCAAAGTTATTTGTTGAGTGTTTATAATTTGTTTTAATAAGGGTGCCCAAGCCAAATCTTGTGGTGCATGAACAAGTTGTAATTCTTTTACTAGTGAGGTTATTTCACTTTCTTCAAAAGTAATAGTCCAAGTTCGATCTATTTGCATATTGTTACCTAGTCAAAATATTTTTAGATTGTGGTTGAAATAAAGAGTAAGGTGTTTGTAGAAAAATATCCTAGCAAAAATTTTTTTATCTGCAAAGTATAAATCTCCTAAAATGTCTACTCTCTAAGTAGTTATTTTGCTAGAAGTAACAGTAAGTTAATTAATGCTTTAGTTTAAGTCCATTTTTAGCTTTTGGCTAGGGCTTTGTAAAATGTTTTTATGTTGTTTAATCAGCAGATCCATTCTACAAAATTAATTAGGAGCATATACATATTAGTTATTTATTAAAATTATGTTTATGCCTAAATCATCAATAATTAATCAATAAGTAAAATTTTACCAAAATAAACAGATTCAGGAGTAAGATAGCTAAGAGACTGATGAGGATGAAGTGTATTGTAGAGAGAAATATCTAGCTAAACCAGCAATAGCTATAGGCACATTTTCGTAATCGGTGGTATTTGCTTGAGTGTCCTAAAATTCTGCCGACTTCCTGCAAAAGAATACCAGCTTGGATCATGTGGGTTGCTGCCGTATGACGGAGATCATGAAAGCGCACATCGTTAAGCCCTACTTGCTTGCGTAAAGTATTGAAAGTTTTTTGCAGTTTGTTTCTATGCTAAATACTTTACTATCTGGGCTAGGACATGAAGCTTGGTAAAGTGTTAGCAACTCCTGTGCTAGCCGGTTAGTCATAGCTATTTCACGTTGCTTAAGTGTCTTGGTGTTAAGGGCTTCTACTATTATTAATTTGGTATAAAAGTTTATGTTACGCCATTTAAGCTTAAATATTTCACCTCGCCGCATACCTGTATCTAGGGCACATATAAGTATTGCTCTTAGGTGAGAGCGCGAGCCACTACAAAACATTAGCAAGCTAGATTCTTCTTCAAGTGTAACTATATAACAGAAGGTAAGCCACTAGTTAAACTCATTAGTATCTACACAAGAAGTCACTTGAGCATGTGATAAGGAATAGGAAGAAACTATAGTGGATCCGTTTGTCAAGGCACCAAAATAAGATTTTAAAGATATACTCCATTTTCTATTAAGATTAAGTAAAATCTATCATCATCAAAAAATCATCATCTATTCTATGCTTTATCTTTATTTCTTCTTGTGTAACTTCTACTGCCTTGTAATAAAGGCTTGCCCTAGTTAAGCTTAACAGAGAAGCTTGTTGCTTTTTTGTTAAGTCGCCTTCTTGCTCTAACATTTGCATACTGTTTTCCCTACTGAATTTGTAAGCCAGATTTTTTTTTCAACCAGTTCATCTGGGTTGTCAATGTACCTATTTCTCCGTAGAGTTCTTGCACTTTTTCTTCTAATTCCTGTTTTTCCTCTTTTGCCTTCTTATCTTTTTCAAATAAACTTGCCATTCTCTCTATTACTATACTTTTCCATCTGTTTAACTGCGTTGGGTGTACTTTGTACTCACTTGAGATTTGGCTCAGGCTTTTCTCTTCTTTGAGTATTTCTTTTACTATTTCCGCTTTAAATGCTGCGCTATATTTTGCATGACTTTGTTTTTTCATTCTTTATTTATATCTTTTTTTCCTTCTTTCTGGTGCCCAGTTTTACGGGTCCACTATGATAACTTAAATTAAACATGTAGAAGTTGTTAGCGCAAATCATAATTTTTATCGTGGTTTATACTGGGAGAAAAGGCTAAACAATGCACAAAAGGCTTATCTTAGAGCTTGTGAAGCTTTGGCTAAATTAAGAAAATTACCAAGGAATTGTTCAGAATTGCAGGATTTTAGCAAAGAGTTAGTTATGTAACAGATTGCTATGATAGTATGAATCAGAAACGTAAAACTGATATTTAATCAGTTTTATCAGCTTAAATTTGATAAAAATATCAAATTAATCAAATTAATAAGCGATATAGCTAAAATTTAATGGGTAGGAAAGATAATGGCAAGGAATCCTAAAAGGTTTTACTCAATAGAAGAGTACTTTGAGATAGAAAAAAGCTCAGACATAAAGCACGAATATGTTCAAGGCGAAATTTTTGCTATGTCTGGTGCTAGTCCTAACCATAATCGTATTGCTGGTGCTGTTTACGCTCAACTAGATCAACAACTTTTGGATTCTACTTGCGAGTCTTTTATTAACGATTTACGAACTAGAACGCTTAATAGAATTTATAGGTATCCAGATGTAGTAGTTGCTTGCAATCCTAGATTTGAAGTTATAGATGGGCTAGAAAGCTTGACTAACCCTAGCTTAATAGTAGAAGTATTATCACAAACTACAGCAAACTTTGATCAAGAAGGAAAGTTTAGAGAATACCAACAAATTGAAAGCCTCCAATACTATCTTTTACTAGCTCAGAATGAAGTATTGGCTACTTTATTTACTAGACAACAAGATAATAATTGGAATATTCAGAGTTTTAATAATCTAAGTGATGTTATAGATCTCCCTTTAATTAATTGTAGTATATCAATGCAACGCACTTATTTAAGAGTGCGCTTTGGGAATCAATAGCAATAAAATCTATTAAACAGAAACTTTTTAGTTGCTCAAGCCACTTTCTAAGCGTTCTTATTACTAGGGTCTTATAAAAATAGGCAATGATTATAAAGATTATAAAAGGCTTGCTAAATGTTTTTAGTGTGGTTAGGGTCTTGTAAATAAAGGCATTTCAGCTTACTAGCAGCGGGAATTTTTCTTCAATGTGTCCTTGAATGTGTCCTAATGTGGAGATTACTAATAAGAGGGATAACGCTAAGTTATTGAAGGTAAAAGGGCGGGCAACCGGACTTGAACCGGTGACCTCTTGATCCACAGTCAAGCGTTCTAACCGACTGAACTATGCCCGCCATAAAAATTTGAAAAATCTAAAAAATCTAAATATAGATTTTTTGTCGAAAGAAGCATTATAGAGATTTATTATCTCATTGCAAGCCTTTTTTCCAAAGCACCACTAAACAAAATTAAAGATATAAGTAATATATCTAGTATTTGCACTAATAACACTACTTAGTTGGTGTTTTTGATATTCCTAGGGCTTGAGTTTGACAACTACTTCAAGCTCTAGGAATTAATAGACTTACTGTCTTACAACTGATATTACAGGTAAAATTTCCTAGGTGTTAACTATGTAAAGCTAACTAGGTAATCTAGGATCATTACGGTGTTCTTCAGCTGTAGTAAGATTAGATTTAATTGCGTATTTAACTAAAGCAGGCAGGTCATGCATATTGAGTTTTAGCATAATTCGGGCTCTATGAGCTTCTACTGTGCGGCGAGAAAGTCCCAAGATTTGGCTTACTTCTTCGTTAGCATACCCATCTACTAAAAGTTTCAGAACTTGACGCTCACGTTCTGTTAATGAAGGTTGTTTATTACTTGTTCTTGCGGCCATCTATTATTCTCCCATCTTTGGCATTTAAAATAACCTGGTTAAGGTATTTATTTTATTTAGTTATAAGTTAAATCGGTGGCTACAATAGGCAACACAAAATAGGATAAATATAAAAAGCACAACAGTTATAAAGCTTTTAAATGGTATTATAATAGTAATATTGCTAGATAGAACATGAGTATAATAATGATACTTATTAGCTAAGTCAAGTTAATATAATAATTAAAATGAGCTAAAAAAAAAACTAATAATTTAATAAGTTTTTATTTTATAAACTTATTCTAATAATCGCTTGATAATCATAATAGTTGTATCATCAATAACAGGACATTGACCCGTAAATTGTGTTATTGCTTCATCAATTCGATCTCTTAATTGAGATGCAGTACGGTTTCGATAACGGTGGATTACTTCTATTAAGCGTTGTTCTCCAAAGTCTTGATCATACTCATTAACACTATCAGTTAGTCCATCACTATAGATAACTAATACATCGCCAGGCTTCATGATTACGAAGTTTTCTTCATAAGTTATAAAATCAGTTATTCCTATAGGAAGTCCACCGGATTCAAGTAAAGAATAGGTCCCATCAATAGAAACTAATATAGGTGGATTATGGCCTGCATTGGAATAGCAGAGTTGTCCAGTTGTAGGATCTAATTCTGCACAAAACAAGGTCAAAAACTTATTTTCTGGAGAATTTTCAAAAATATAATTATTAATTTCTGTAACAATTTGAGCTGTTCTAAGCATTGTTTGAGCTTGTGCGTGTAGAGCTGCATGTAGGCTAGACATCATTAATGCAGCTCCAATACCTTTACCTGAAACATCTCCTAAAGCAAAGAGAATTCGACCATTTTTGCGTTGGATGAAATCGTAATAATCTCCACCTATTTCTCTACAAGGAAAACTATTTCCTATCATATCATAACCTGGAATTCTTGGTGGAGAGAGGGGTTGAAGCCTTACTTGAATTTCATTTGCAACTTTAAGTTCTTCTTCTATACGTTTCTTTTCTATACGTTCTTCTATAAGTCTTGCGTTTTCTATCTTAATAGCTGCTACTGAAGCAATAGTAGTTAATACTAATAGATCATCTTGATTAAAGCGATTGGTATAAGGATTATCTACATAGATCATTCCAAATATTTTTTCTCCTATTGCTAAAGGGACAGCCATTATAGAGCGTATTTGGCTTATAACAACAGATTGCATTTCTTGGAACATAGGATCATGTAGGGCATCTGAAGCAAGTACAGAGGTTCCTTCTTTCATTACTTTTTCTTGAATAGAACGACTACACTTAACTTCTTCTCCTGTTAACTCTTTTTTGGCATTTCTAGCTACTTGACAGATTAGCTCATTAGTTTTGGTTGCTGTTCTTCGGTTAATATTTTTATTTGGAGCCCATTGACTTGATAAAAATAAAAAACCTCGTTCAACAGGTAAAGCATCAAAAACTAACTGCATAACACGCTTTAGCGAGTCATCTAATGATGTATCTGATAAGAGTGTAACACCTACTTTACTAACAATAGCAAGTAAATCTCTTTTTTGTTCTTTTTCTTTTGGTTGAGCAATTATTGTTTGCCCAATTCCTTGTTGGGTTAGAAGGTTTCTTGGGATATTAGTTACTTCTTCTAAAACTGAGAAAATACCCGAAGTATGTTTACTAGATGTAATAGTTAGCTCTGCTTCTGCTGGCATATTTAAGTCAGAGAGCATTAGCTCATTTGATGGAGTTGAGACAGGATCGGCCACTAAAATTATTCTAGTTTCGCCAATTTGAATTACATCGCCTATATTAAATGGGATTGTTCCTGTTACTTTTGCTGAATTACAAGAAGTTCCATTGGCACTGCCTAGATCTGTAAGAAAGTAAGCACTTCCATCATGCCTTATTTCAGCATGTAGACGTGAGGCAAAGGGATCATTAATACATACATCATTTCTTGATGAACGGCCAATGGAAGTTTTAGTCTTGGTTAACTTAATTTCCCGGTTTTCTCCATCAGGCAGTTTTACTAGTATACTTGGCATAGTTTCACCAAAAGCTATTTTTTAGAAAATTTGACCTATAAAATAATAATACTAAATCCAAAAATTATTAGTCACTTATAGTTTTAGTGTTCCAAACATCTTTGATTGTAGTCTATTAGCGAAAATTAAGTACTAATTCTTGATGTTTTTCATTAAGGTTAATATTTTTAGCTTAACTTACTGTTAAAGCAAGTTTTTATTTATTTAACTTCTTCTCCAACTCTTTTGCTCGGCCTGCACATTGCTGAGAATATACACCATTCCAAGAAGGTGGGGAACATTTACGATAAGCTTTTAATGCTTCTTGTAAATTGCCCAGTCCAGAATAAGAACCACCTATTAAGTAATAAAACCTTAAATCGTTAGGAGCAACTTTAAGACCCTTGTCTGCTTCTCTGATAGTAGAATTATAGTCTCTACTATTATAAAAATCTGATGCTCTTTTAAGATAATCTTCAGCCGATAACATTGGTGTTGGTGTTGCTATCGGTTTAGGTGGCTCTATTTTAGGAGTTTCTACTTTTTTAGGTTCTGGAGTAGGTGTAGCAATAGGTGTAGGAGTAGGCTTAACTTCTAAAACAGGAGATGGAGTTTTGACTGGTTTAGTCATTGCAATACGATTGTCAGGTAATTTACTTAATTCTAATCTTGCTGTAGGTGATACATTTGGATCGTTAGCACTAACTACCAAAGTATAGTTTTTTCTAGCTTCTTCAACTTGATTGTTACGTGCAAAGACACGAGCTAAACGAAGACGGATCCCAAAGTCATTTTTAATTTCTAATCCAGAAGTATAAGCTGATATAGCTTGTTCATTTTTTCCTAGTTGTTCACAAACTTTACCCATTTCAAAATAAGCATCTACATCTTTTTTTAATTCTAATGATTTTTGGTAACTTGTTATTGCTTCTTCAGGTTTTTCAGAAATCACTAAAGCAGTAGCTTGTATTTTATATGCTTCTGCGTTAGTGGCATCAAGAGCAATAATTTCTTTTGTCTTTTCTAAAGCGACAGGGATATTTGAATTTTGAAGAGCTGTTTTAGCTTCATCTATAAGTTTTGTTACATCTGTATTGATTGGTAGGGAAGGAGTTGGTGTTGGACTAGGTGTAGATACTGTAACAGGGGTATTTTTTACTAAACGAACTTTTATTACTTTGAAGTAAGTAACTAAACAAGTAATTGTTACTGCAACAAATAGAGTGAAAAACCATCCTATTAAGACAGCATAGCGCAAAGGCTTATTAATTTGTAATGTGTTTGTATTAATAGGGTTATTTGTTGACATATAATTTTTTCCAAAAACTTATATTACCAATTAAATCTTTTTCTAATTACCAAGGTATTAGCTAGTTTGTCATGCCAGCCTTGTTGTTTTTTATCCCAGATAATCCACAACAATCCAAGGCTTATAGGTAAGATTGAAACAAAATAACCAAATAAATGACGAATAATTATTTGGCTTGGCTTAGCACGTTGTTGATTAGTGCTAATAATTCTTATTCCAACTAACCATTTACCTACAGTTTGCCCTGTGCTAATTGGAAAAACTAAAAAATTAATACTCCAAGCTATGATTATTGCTAACCAAGAAAGTTTTTCAATAATATTTTGGTAGACATCAACACTATTAGCTAATATGCTAGTAACTAACACTAGTAGTAATACTAGTAATATGTCTAGCATACTTGCGGCCATTCTAAGGCCAAAACCTGCTTGCTCAAATAAACCTATCAAAGCATGACTAGCAGGTGCAAAAGATTGGTTAGATAATGGATTTTCTAAAACTTGAGCTACAGATATATTTTCTGCTTTTTTTATGCTCAAGTTAGATAAAGCTAGTTGCTTTACTGATGCTGATTTTGTTTTTGGTGATGACGCCAAAACTTCTGTTTTGGGTAACAGTGTTTCTTGGTTTTTATCATCAAAACTATCTTTATTAGCAACGTTTTGGTTACTAACGATTGTTACAGGTGTTCCGCACATTCGACAAAATTTTGTGCGTTCTGTTATAGAATTTTTACAGTTCTGGCAAATGCTCGCCATACTAAAATAACAAAAGACTTTATGACTAGAAAATTTATCTAGAAAGTTATACGCTAAAAACTGCACTATTAGCCAATAACAAATTTTAGTACAGTTTCTCCTAATCTGATCTCATCACCATTTTGTAGGACACGAGGTTGTTTAGGATAAAGCTTAAAAGTGCCATTAACAATGGTACCATTAACACTTGCTAAATCTTCAACTAAAAACTGTCCACCTTCTCTATAAACACGTGCATGGCGACGAGAAACTTTGGTTTCTGGATCATAACTAGATAAATCAACTTCTGGGAAAATTCCTGTGTGTGGATCTACACGACCAATCAAATTAGTATCTTTATCTAAAATAAATGAAGTTGACATATCAGAATTAGTCATAATTACCAATTTAGCTGTTACTTTTAGTGGGCTAGGTGCTGCCAATGGTTGTCTTGTTCCACAATGAGCACAAAATAAATCATCACTAGCGATCTTTTGTCCACAATTACCACAAAATACTTGTCCGGTTTCAGTTGGAGAAAAGACCGGAGGTTTCATTGCTTGCCCGGTTTCTAACAGCCTTAAATGTTCTTCTAAAGCTTTTTTCATTTCAAAGGCATTAGCAAAGCGTTTTTCTGGTTTATGTTCAACTGTGCGGACGATAATAGCGTCCATTCCTGGGCTGATATTAGGGTTGATCTGACGTGGACGAGGATTTTTGCTGAAGTCAAAAATTAGCAATGGATTATCTTGAGGATCGGCACCCGTGAGTAGATGAAACATTGTGGCGCCTAAGCTATATAAATCAGAACGTGCTTCAACTTTTCCTGAAAACAATTCTGGGGGAGCATAACCCATTGTTCCTATTGCTGTTACACCTTTTTGGGTTGGAGATACAAAACGAGCAATACCAAAATCTACTAACATAATACGGTTAGTTTTATCATCAATCATCAAGTTAGCAGGTTTAAGATCCCGATAAATTATTGGTGGTTGTTGTGAGTGAATATAACCTAGAACATCACAAGCTTGTATAGCCCATTCAGTTACAGTTTTTTCATCTAAGCGACCTCCAGGAGCCATCTTTAGTCTTCCTGCTAAATCGCCTCCACCAATAAACTTCATTACCAAATAATAACGGCCTTCTGAGACAAAATAGTCATAAATTGTTGGTATAGAAGGGTGTTCTAAACTAGCTAGCAATTGAGATTCACGCTCAAAATCTTCAACTGCCTTGCGACGTTGGTTTTCATCAGAAAACATTTCAATCATTTCTTTCACAGCACGTAAAGCATCTGCCAGACGCTTATCTCGTGCCATGTAAACGTTTCCCATGCCACCGCCGCCAACACGCTTGACAATTAAATAACGCCCAACCAACATTGTGCCTGCTTCAAGTTGAGCATTAGGGTTTTTGGTCTTATTCCTTGACATACTCTCCTCGGCAAAGTCTCTTTCTGCCGTATTGCCAACAGGTTGTCTACATTAAAGATTAGAAAAAGATTAAAGTTAGAGAAAAGTTATTGCTAATTTTTATAGCAAACCAACTTATTCTACCACAAATTTTAAGAAAGTCTTACCAACAATAATTTCATCACCATTATTAAGAGGGTGGCGATTACCTGGTAAAAGACGACGGCCACGGTTAATAAATGTACCATTAGTGCTACCTAAGTCTTCTATCAAGTATTGACCATTTTGATGAATAATACGTGCATGGCGACGAGAAACCTTTGCTTCTGGATCATCTTGATCTAGGTCAACATCTGGGAAAATTCCTCCATCTGCATCCCATCTACCAATATTTGACTCAGAGTCAGTTAACATAAATTCTTTGCCAATAGTTCCACCACGTTGAATTATTAATTTGGCTCTGCTACTAGATGCTTTATAAGCTGATCCGCTTTGTTGTGGAGATGCTGGAGCATTACTAGGAGACATTAAAGGTTCACTCATTGGTGGGCGTGTTCCCCCAGGACTAGTAGAATTTACTCCATAAGGAGGAGCTGTTTTAGGTGCTCCTGTTGGAGAAGAAAACGATGGAGGCGCGTCAGGCATTGGTTTAGGGTTAGCCATCTGATTAGCACGGGGCAATGCACCTCCTGTAGGCGGAGGTACTGGTGGAATAGGTGGCCGCGATATAGGTGGCATTTGCGGCATACCTGGCATTGGTGGCCCAGCTTGAGGTGGTTTAACTGGCGAACCTGACATTAGTGGAGCAGCAAATGCACTTAATTTAGTTCCACATTCATCACAATATTCCGAACCATCTAAATTATCTGTTCCACAATTGGTGCATCGGATCATTAAAAAATCAGCGCAACAAGCCCCAGATTTCTGTTTTTGAGGATATAGCGCCGCCTCCTTTTACTGAATAATCATTAAGAGCAGTACTATTTTTTATTACCTTAGGCAAAACTTTTAGCAAATAAAAAACTTATACAGATAAACTACTTACAATTAGCCTCAAAGGCAACCACATTAGACTATATTTTTACCAACTTGACTTAAGTTTAAGGTATTGCAATTTTTATGGCTTGGTTGAAGTAGATTATAAAATAATTTTTTATTTCCTGAAACTAGAGAGTTAAAAAATATGTATCAGTTGGTGAAATAGTACGTAACCCAACTGTCAAAGCTTTTGTTCTAGCCACTTCAATTTGCCCTTCAGAGCTTAGGTTTTTTAATAAAAAATCAAGATCATTTACTAAAGCTCGTTGTTCTAGTTTTGTCAAAGTTGCTTTAAGAGATTTTAATAAGAAAAATACCTTTTTAACATTCCCTTTTGCTAAAGCTTTATCAAGTTCAAACTTGATCTTAATCAAACAAGCTTTTTCTACTAGTAACATTATTTGAGTATTTACTTGGCCTACTAAAGTAGGATCACTAGTAATAGTAATCCTAAACTCTGCTTCAGCTAGTGGCTCAAGCGTATTGTCATTTTTAGCTAATAACTTAAAAACAGCCAACTTATTTGTTGAAAAATTGCCTGGTACTACAAATAACTCTAATAACAATTGAGTTAAAGTTGCTCCACTTAAATCTCCTAATTTAATGCTACTTTTAAGCAGGCGGTTACAATGACACATTAGAGGAAAACTTACCGGTTTGATATAAAAACACTCAATAAGATCTCCTGCCAAAAAGCTATAGTCAAGGATTGTTGCTTTAAGTGTAATACTGCGTAACCAAGCCAATTCTTTAGTAAGGGCTTCAATGATACTATTAGGGTTACTGCAATAATAATAATTGCCACCAGATTTTTCGGCAATAGCCATTAACAGATTCTCGTCAAAAAAATCCCCCAACCCAATAACACTTATTGCATTGTCAAATAAATGATTTTCTGAAAAAAATATAGAACTATTTAATTTCCTAGTAGTTATATCAGTAAGTAATATTACTCTATCGATTTTTTGTGAGCAATGCAGCTTTTCCAAGGCTAGTTGTCCTGTTTTCAAAGCTACAGATAAATTGCTCCCGCCTCCTATTTCAGTAGGGTTAAGTTGTGCAATATCATCTAGGCAAGAAACAATTTCTTTCTTGTGATTTTCTATTTTTCCTTGGCCTAGAATAAGTGCTTTTTCTGCAAAGGCAACAATACTACAACAATCTTCCAAATCTAGAAAGTTAATAAAGTTTTTAGCAAAATTAATTACCTGTTTTACCCATTTCTTAACCATTGATCCAGAGCAATCAATAAGTAAAACTAAATTAACATAAGCATTTTGTTCAACTTCAGGAGCTTTTATATTTAGGCTCAAATATATTGGCAATCCACTTCCTTGACTAGGCAAATAATCTCGACTAGCTGATAGTGTGAGACTGGTAGTTTTACTATGTTTTTTATGCATTTTAAGGCTCAACTATTTGTTAAGCAGTTGTTAGTGGGTTAAGAGCATCAGCAAGAACTTGAAATTTTAATAGTAGTTAGTACGCTTAAGGTTATATGTGTAATTATCAAACCTACTCAATATGAATAACAATAACAGAGATATTATCTTCTCCTCCATTGGCATTTGCTGCTACAACTAACTCTTTTGTAGTTTGCCAAGGATCAGAATTTTTCCTGATTATTTTGGCAATTTCCCAATCTGTTAACATTCCTGTTAATCCATCACTACATAGAAGAATTGTGTCACCTCTTCTTATCATTCTAGTAACAATATCTACTTCTAGATCGTCACGACTACCAATTGAGCGGTAAATTATGTTACGGTGAGGATGGTAGCGAGCTTCTTCACGAGTTAATTCGCCTCTGCGAACCATACGTTCTACTAAAGAATGATCTTCTGTTAGTTGTTCTAATTTATCATTACTAAAAATATAGCAACGACTATCTCCAACTTGTCCAATTGTAAGAATGTTACCAGCTAATAAGACTGCTGTAACTGTTGCTCCTAAACCACGGGTGCTAGGATGATAATGTGCATAGTCTAAAACTTCACTGTTAGCATGTAAAATAGCGCTAGTAATTAATTGAGGAGAACGTACATTAGTTCCGATATCACTAATCAAAGAAAGAGATCCACTTTGAGTAGATTCAACTAATTTACTACCATGAGTTGAACGTAGTGAGGCAGAAATCAAACGTTCTGTTACCCATTCTGCGATCGCCCTAACAGTTATCCTAGACGCAACTTCTCCAGCAGCCTCTCCTCCCATACCATCAGAAACAACATATAACCCTATATGTGTGTTGACTGATTCAAAGCACTGTCTTAAATCAAGTGCCAATATGCTATCTTCATTTATTTCCCTATGCCGACCAATATCACTACCATAAGCTGCTTGAACTGCTGTAGGAGTACTTAAAGCAGCTAAAGCAAATTTCATTTCGTTTACAGAGTTATAACGATCTATTGGTTCAAATGATAAAGCACGCAGAATAATTCTTTCAAAAGCAGGAGATACTATAGCTTGAGGATAAAGTTGCCAAACTTTGGTACGAATAGCCATAGGATCTGCTGTAGGTAAAGTGCTTCCTGTTAATAACCAATAAAGAATTGCTCCAATTGAGTAAATATCTGAACGTTTGTCTAGTATAGATTGTTGATTAAGTGTGTAAAGTTCTGGGGCAGAAAAACCATCAGAAACATAAATTGGAGTAGTAGCCTCATAACGCTTAATTGGTCTGACTCGATCAAAACGAATAATTTTAACTAATCCTTGAGGATCTATCACTAAAGCATTAGGCTCTAAACCATTGTGAGTTAAACGTTGCCGATGGAAGTTATCTGTTATTTGGCAAAGTTGGATCCCTATTTGTCTAATTTCAGATTCTGGAAGTTTCTTAGTTTGGCTAAGTAATTGTCCCTCAAGCTTTTCTAAGACCAAATAAGCTTGTTCTTGATCAGTAAAATAACTATTTGCTCTAAGTATACTAGGAGTATTAAATCGAGATAATAAATGAAATTGAGTATAAAAAGGATTATTTTCTCTGTGAGCAGGCTCACTATTATCTTCAGGTAACTCAATTCCAATATTGGTTAGCGGATCAGGAATGTTCTTAGGACAACTTGCTATAGTATAACGTTTAGTAGGGGTATTTACTTCATGTACATGATGATACTTAACATTACCAATTTCTAAAAAAAGACCTTCAATGCTAAAACGATCTTTAGCTAAAAGGGAAAGCTCAGTATCATTAAATTTCTTAGCCCTAGCCAAAGTAGGTTCTAGTGTTTCTCCACATTTGATACAAGTGGAGGCAGTATTTTCATTTTCCGTAAAACCACAAAGTGGGCACTTTTCCATTCAAATTTTTGACCTATAGGCGTTTAGTATCTAGGAAAAATACATAGACCTCTTATTACAACGGAGAGTAAGGATAACATAGAGATAAAAAATAGACAGCTATTTTTTATTTTAATTTTAACCAAGAAATTACTAAGAAGATTTTAGAGCCAAGTTTAATTACTAGGATTAAGCTTTTAATCCAAGTAAAAACTCTGTTTCTAATAACTCGATAATTAAAGATCCTAAACCTAATTGTTTAGCAAATTCTTCTACACTGTAAAGAGTTCCTACTTCCCACATTTCTTTTAAAAGATTGCCTGCTCGACGACTTTGCCACCATTTGTTGCCATAGTGCGTCTTTAAATAATCTTTTAGCATTGTACTAAATAATAATGCCCTTAAATAATTGGCTACCCCTAAACCATCTAAACAATTATCTAAGTATTCTTCTGAGTATGTTTGAAATAACGTAGCTTGTGTTAATTCTTGTTTATAAAGATCCGCTTTTGTTGAAAGTCCAGTGCTATGTAAAGCTATTTCATAGTGTAACTTAGCTGCATAATAGCGTGTTAAATATAAATCAATCAATAAATTGGCAGTTTGTAGTTCACTAGATTCTCTTTCATCTAAGATTTGTTCTAGCCAAAGATTATTGCTAATAAGGCTTCTAAATAAAAATCCAAAACTTTCAGCTAAAGCATTGTTGCCAGCATATTTAAATTCTGGAATTAAATTGCTAGAGACAAAAGCATAATTTTGAGCTTTTCCCATTGCATGAAAAAATAACTCATAATCTTTTACCCCACTGTTTAACTGACAGATGATTTTAATTTGGTCAGGCACATTTATTGGTAAACAAGTTGTAATAATGGGAGTTTCTTTTTTGTCTATAGATAAATTATTTTGTCTACCAAATCGAATTCCCAATCCTAATAGCGTTTCTTGACAGGTGTTTATAATTGATCTAGCAGGGAAAAGATGTGAAAAGTTTTCTCGCCTAGTGAAATGTACTATATCTGCATTTGTGGCTATTTCTAAAGATAACCTTAAATTACTAGCTAAATAACGTTTTAAATTGATGCTATAGAGTTTTTCTGTTTGTGCTAAAAATTTCTGACATAAACTATCTAACCCTAAATAATCTATTTTATTTAAATCTGTAAACATTTGTAGGTAGTTTTTATAGCCAAGTTCAATAGCTGCTTCATGATGTTTTTCTACTTGCTCAGCCTTAAGATCATTTATATTGCTAAGAACAGATAGCTTTTTCTTATAAATTTCTTGCCTACGATGATGATCCTGTTCTTTAATAAGTAAGCTATTAATATTGCTTAAGGGAATAGATTGTTCTTGCCAAGTTATATGTAATCGATTTTGGGCTAAGTAGAGTTCTTGACTCAAATTTTTTGTTTTTAGAGTTAAATATTGTTGGCTTGCAAAGGAGACTAAATAGCAAAGGGCTTTGTGAGCCGTTTCAAAGTGTTCTTTTGTTTGAGACAGCTCTTTTTTTAGTGAGTTAATAGCTGATAAAGAGAAAAGATCGCTATAACGATTATAAATTTCTGGAATTGGAAAAGTTACTTTTTTTCCAGAAAGATAGAAATAGCGGCTAAGATTTAAGTTAATATTAAAGTCAGTAAATTCTCGACGATAAGCGTTTAACATCTTTATTTTAAAGCACCTAAAGCTTCGTCTAGCAGATCTATTTCTGCAAAAGTATTGTAATGAGCCAAACTAATACGAACTGCACCACCTTTTTGCTCTAGACCTAGTCTAAGCATTGGCTCAAGTGCATAATAATTGCCTGACCATACATTTATTCCAAAACTTGCTAAATGTGTTGCTACTTCTTTAGCTGAATAACCTTCAATATTAATAGCAAATGTTGGTACTCGCTCATTTAACCGATTTGTATCTGTTATCCCATAAACCGTTAATTTTGAATGTTTAGCAAATACTTCTAAAAGTTTTTGAGAAATGTTCTTTTCATATTCTCTTATGCTATTCATTGCTAAGCGTAACTTAGTAGCAGGAGTTTGGTTACTTGAATCTGATAATTCACAAAGTAAAGGAAGTGATTCAAAATATTCAAGAGAACCTAATGCGCCTGCAATACCTTCATGGTTTTGTGTGCCAACTTCAAATTTATCTGGAATAATGTTTTTAACAGTTCTTAGGTGAAAAGTTTGGAGTTGTTCCATTAGTTGGCGTTTTCCCCAAATTACTCCAACATGTGGCCCAAAAGCCTTATAAATAGAGTAGGCTAGCACATCACAACCTAACTCAGTAACATCTATTAAACCATGTGGAGAGTAATGAACTGCATCAACAAAACAAATTGCTCCAACTGAGTGAGCTAGTTTAGCAACTTCTGCAACAGGATTAACTGTTCCAAAAGCGTTAGAAGCATAACCTACTGCAACCAACTTGGTTTTAGAAGATAATTGCTCACGTAAGCTATCTAGCTTAATAGTCATATCGTCAAGGCAAATATCTACAAACTTAACCTTAACCCCTTGAGTTGCTTCTAGTCCTAGCCAAGGGGAAATGTTGGCTTCATGTTCTAAAGCAGTAGTAATGATTTCATCTCCTGCTTGGCAACTACGACCAAAAGCTCGGGCAAAAGCTTGTGTAAGCGTTGTCATATTAGGGCCAAAGGCTACTTCATCAGGATCTTTAGCCCCTATAAAATCAGCTACTCTTTGGCGGCAAGTTTCTATCAATTCATCTGAACGTTTAGAAGTCTCAAATACTCCACCTGTATTAGCGTTGGAAGTAAGAAAATATTCATTTACTCGATCAATGCATTGGCGAGCAACTTGAGTACCGGCGGCATTGTCAAAAAAAATGGTTTGGCGGCCATTGGACTTTAATTCTAGAGAAGGAAATTGTTTGCGAATTTGTTCTGTGTTCATAGCCCAAGCATTATAACCTAGACTAATTGTTTATGAAAATAGACATAGACTTTGTCTAAGCCCAAAATTCATTTTAAGTTATAGCTTGAAACGAAAAGTAAGTTTTCCTGAAACTTTTACAGGATTTCTATTAAGTAAGGTTGGTTTAAACTTCCATTGACGAGCGGCTGAAAGAGCTGCTTGTTGAAGTAAAGGATGTCCACTAACAACTTTAGCTGACATCACATTTCCTTCTTCATCAATTGTAATTTCAATTACTACCTCTCCTTCTACTTTTGCTACTCTAGCTATTGAAGGATAAGTAGGCTTTACTTGATAAGTACAATTACCTCTAATTACTCCTTCTGACCGTTTTATAATGGAAGGAGGTGAAGGTTTAATAGGTTCTGGAGGAGGTTGAGGTTTAACAAGGGAAATTGGATCTGGAGGAATTAACACATTGGTTTCTAATGGGTTATTTCTGATAGATCTAGTTTGCATATTGATAAGTTTTTGATTAGTCGATCCTATAGTTTCAAGAAGTTTTGAATGGCGTGTTGCTACCCAACGTTTAGGTTGATTAAGTAACTTTTGGTATAACATGTTAAGTTCATTATTAGTTGCTAATGAACCACAAGAGTCCTTATTTACACATTCTTGTACTCTTAAAACCTCTTGTTCTATAGCTGTAATTTTTTTGTTTTGAACTAAATAGTCAAGACTACAAGTAATTATTGTTACTATAAAAATTATTACTATAGGCAGTATTTCTTTAGGCCGATTATCCATAAACTTATCCTCGCCAATCATTAAAGTCTGAAGGATATTGATTAGAAGACTTTCTTATATAGCGATCTATTAACAAATAAACTAGCACTGTTACTGCACCAAAGAAAATTATAGAAAATCCTGCTTCTTCAGCAAAAAGTAATATTGGTAGTAAAACAGCAAAGAGATTGTTAAAACCATTGAAAAAGCTTTGTTTAATTTGTCCCCAAGTTGATAATTCTTTGGTTCCAGCAATAATTTCAGAATCTTTAGTGATTTCATGTAAGTTAAATGTAATAGTGGCTAAATCTGCTCCTTGGCGTAGTTCAGATATATAGCGTTTTAATTGAGTGTTGTGTTTGCGGATTTGTAGGTGTTGTTGTTCTATATCAACAGCAGAAAGATTTCTAGAGGGATTTTGTCCAGATACTACTTTATCAAGTTCTTTATTTGCTTCAACATCATCAATAGCATCAAAGTATTGGTCAGTTACATCTTGACCTTCTATGGATTCTTGCGTAACTTTCCCGTATTTTCTAAGCTCTACAATTGTTTGATCAAAGTTGCGAGATGGAACTTTAAATATTATTTGAGCTGTTCTTGTTCCTGATTGAGTAGTTACGTAGAGTTTATTAAGAAATCCTCCTTTAGATTTTGCTAAATCTGCAATACTATTTTTAGCATCATCAAATTTATCTGTTTCTATCCAAAGAGAAGCAGTTTTTACAATTAGCCGTTCTCCGTCTTTAAGTTGAGAAAGAGACATTTTAGGAGGGTCAAAAGCCTGTTTTTGAGGTAAAGAAATATCTTTAACAGACATATTTACACTTGAAGGTGCAGGAGCTACATTGCCAACTACTCCACCTATTACACCCCCAGCTACACCGCCTTCTACACCTGCATCTAAAGAGGCAGTGTTTATGCTTAAGGATTTAGTTTGAGTTGTTTCATAGTTTGGTGAAGGAGCAGCTGGAGGACGTGATGGAGGTGGTACAGGTACAGTCTCACTTGCTTGTGGTAGAGAACTTTTTTCTTTAGCTTCTTGGTAACTTAATAAATCCTTAGGAAAAAAATATAAAAGCATAACTAACAATAGAATAAATAATGGCAAAGTATATCTTTTAGATAGGTTTTTACTTAAAAATCCTGGTTTAATTTGGCTAATTGTAAATAGTTCATGTGCTGTAACTAAGTTTGGTTCAGGTACAGACCAAGTTTCTAATGCTTCAGAAACCATTTTTAATTTATTAGCTCGTTCTTGACAACTACTACAATCTACTATGTGTAGCTCTAGTTCTTTAGCTTTTTCTGTTGGAAGTTCTTCATTCAAAAAGGGTTGTACATCTGTTCCTTTTAAACATTGGTTGACAACTTCAAATTTCTTGGCCAAGAGTTCACTAGCTAAAAACTCTTTGGCTATTAGTAATTTTTCTTTAACATCTTCTAACTCTATTTTTAAGATTTTAGCAATTTCTATACAGCTTAAGTGTTGATACTCGCTCAGTAGTACTATATTATTTGATTGTTGGTCAAGCTTGGCTAAAGATTTTTGAGTTAAATCTAAATTTTCTGTTGAACTTAATAAGTCTTTTGCTAGCAGTTTATTACAACGTTTTATTGCAAGGCTATAAAGGAGTAACTTTAGTGACGGTTCTTTTTGCCATTCTTTTGCATAATTAATTAAAGCAAGGAATAATTCTTTGGTTAGATTTTCTGCTTTAGCTTGGTTTGCTAATTTACGATAAATAAAACGATAAAGAGCTAGGCTATATTCTTTGAAAATATTATCAAATGCCAATTTATTACCTTTAGCTAAATCTTCTAGTAAATAGACATCTGTGTTGCTCATAAAACACCTCTTAACCTTTTTATTAAATTCTATTTGCTAAGATAAGACTCCAAGGAGGTAAAGTTGGTTCCCAAAATTTTTCTAAAACAAAATAACTTTTTAGGCTTTTCGGAAAGTTGTTGCTAGAGGTATTTATTATTGTTAACTTAGAGAATAATATCTTAAATAAATTTTTAAGCTAATTTATGAATTATATAAAGTTGATATCAGCATTAAGTAACAAAACTTTTACTATATTATTGACTTGTCTATTAGTACTAGGACTGCATTTGATTGTTTTTGCTCTTGATCCAAAAAAAAGCCTAGAACAATACAAATTAGAAGAATGGCAGGATGGTTTACCTCAAAATAGCATTCTATCTATAACTCAATCTAAAGATGGATATTTGTGGTTAGGTACTTATGAAGGGTTAGTGCGTTTTGATGGTAATAGTTTTACAGTTTTTGATAGAAATAATACTCCTCAGCTTAAAAGTAATGCTGTTTGGACTTTACTATCTGATAAAAATGGAACTCTTTGGATTTCTACTTTAGGAGGAGGTTTAGTCAGTTATCGAGATAGACATTTTACTAGCTATTCTACAAAAGAAGGCTTACCTAGTGATTCTATTTACTCAATATGTGAAAGTAGTGATGGAGGGTTATGGTTAGGTACTGATAAAGGATTAAGTAAATTTGTAAGTGGTAAGTTTATTAATTATACAGATAAAGAAAAACCAGCTAATAATTTTATTAGAGCTGTTTATGAAGAAACAGACAGTAAAATTTGGATAGGCACAGATACAGCTGGAGTAAAAATCTTTCAATCAGGAAATTTTTTAGATGTTCCTGATGCTTCAAATTTGTTTATAAAAAGTGTTAGGCAAATATCAAAAGATTTAAATTCTAATATTTGGGTTTCAGGTAAAGAAGGAATAAGTAGTTTTTCTAGTAACAAATGGGTTAACTATACAACTGCTAATGGTTTATTAAGTAATTTTGTTAGAGCTTTTTATGCTGATAGTCAAGGAGTGCTTTGGATTGGTACAAATAGCGGGCTAAATTGCTTAAAAAATGGTCAAATAATTTCCTACAAAGTAAAAGATGGTCTTTTAGATGCTTCTTTACGTAGCTTTTTTGAAGATCAAGAAGGTATTTTTTGGATTGGTACTAATGAAGGTCTAAAATGTTTAAAAGATAGCAAAATAGTTGCTTATGACACAAATCGTGGACTTTCTAATAATTATTCAAGAACTATATTTCAAGATCGAGAAGGTAATATTTGGATAGGTACAGATAAAGGCTTAAATTGTTATAAAGATAGTAAATTTACTATTTATACTCAAGAAAATGGTGTGACTGACAGTGCAATACGTAGTATTGCTCAAGACTTTGAAGGAAATGTTTGGGTAGGTACAGTTGCAGGGCTTAATTTCTTTAAAGATGGAAAATGGAGTAGTCCATTACTTAATTATGATGTTGTAGCTTTATTTGTAGATAAGAAAGGTAAGCTCTGGATTGGAACAAATGGAAATGGGTTATTTACTTATGAAAAAAATACCCTAAAACAATATACTAAAGCAGATGGATTAGTTGGTAATAGTATTAATGCTATTACAGAAGATTTAACAGGAAACATTTGGCTTGGAAGCAATAACAGTGGACTAAGCTGTTTTTCTTCAAATTTTTTTACTAATTATACTAAAGAAACTTCTATAAAAGTTGGACTAGTATTTTCTCTATATGTTGATTCTGAAAATGTATTATGGATTGGCACTGCTGATGGGCTTTCACGTCTTAAGGATGGTAAAATTACTAACTATGTAACACAAAATGGATTATTTGCAGGTAATATTTTTCAAATTCTGGAAGATAATAGAGGTTATTTTTGGTTTAGTTGTAATAAAGGTATTTTTCAAGCTTCTAAGCAAACCCTTAATGATTTTGCACTTGGTAAGATTCCTAGGATTATGTGCAGAAACTATAATAAATCTGATGGAATGGCAAGTAATCAGTGCAATGGAACTACTCAACCGGCAGGTTGGAAAACCAAAGATGGTAAGTTGTGGTTTCCTACAATTAAAGGAGTTGCTGTTGTTGATCCAGAAGAAGCCAAAACCAATAAAAAAGCACCATCTGTTTCTATAGAAGATGTTTTAGTTAATAATCAAAAATTAGATTTAAGAGATCCTATAAACTTATTTCCTGGCAAGTATGATTTAGAATTTCACTTTGTTGCCTTAAGTTTTGTTGCTCCAGAAAATATAAGGTTTAGATATAAGCTTGTAGGTTATGATCAGGACTGGAAAGAAGATTATCGAAGAGAGGCACATTATAACAATTTAGGTTCAGGAGAATATACTTTTCTTGTAAAAGCTTGCAATAGTGATGGAATATGGAATGAAATAGGAGCTAAATATTACTTTATCATCAAAACCCCATTGTACAGAACTTGGTGGGCTTATAGTATTTATGTCCTTATTTTTATTCTTGCCATTTATGGATTAGTTAGATTTAGAGAGCAAACTCTAAAGATTCGAAGCCAGCAACTAGAAACAAAAGTTAGCCAAAGAACAGAAGAGCTAAAAAATACAATTGCACAGCTTAAAGAAGCAGAGAAAAAGGCTATAGAACTTAAAGATAAAGCTTTGGCTTCTGAGGCAAAAACTTTAGAAGCTGATCGTGCTAAAAGCTTATTTTTAGCTAACATGAGCCATGAAATTCGTACTCCTATGAATGCTGTGATTGGAATGACTGGACTTTTGCTTCACACAAAACTTACTCCAGAACAACAAGATTATATTGAAACTATTCGTACTAGTGGTGATGCCTTACTAACACTTATTAACGATATTTTAGATTTTTCTAAAATTGAATCTGGTAAGTTAGAATTGGAGTTTATAGAGTTTGATCTTCATAGTTGTATAGAAGAAGCTATAGACTTGGTTGCTCCTAAAGCTATAGAAAAGAAGCTTAATCTTGCTTATATGATAGATCCAGAAACTCCTAGTATTTTAACTAGCGATATAACTCGTTTACGCCAAATATTAGTTAATTTGCTTAGTAATGCTATTAAGTTTACAGAAGAAGGAGAAGTTGTAATAAATGTAGTAAGTACTGTTCTTTCAGAAGATAGCTATGAGGTTCACTTTTCTGTAAAAGATACTGGGATAGGAATTCCTCCTGATAGACTAGAGCGCTTATTTCAATCTTTTAGTCAAGTTGATTCTTCTACAACACGTCAGTATGGAGGTACAGGTTTAGGATTAGCTATTAGTAAAAAGTTAAGTGAACTCTTAGGTGGTAACATGTGGGTTGAAAGTGAAGTGGGAAAAGGTTCTACCTTTTATTTCACAGTTTTAGCTAAGGCTAAACAAGAAAAACCTCATACATATTTATCTTTTGAACAGCCACGATTATCAGGTAAGAAAACTTTAATACTTATCGATAATTCAACTAATAGAAATATTCTAAGTGAATATACTGGCTCATGGGGGATGACCACTAAAACAGTAGTTTCTGCAAAAGAATTCCTTGAATATATTCAAAAGTCAAGAGATTTTGATGTTGTTATTTTAGATACTCAGACCTTAGAAAAAGAGCCTGCAAGTTTGGCAAAAGAACTAGAAAGTAAACTAGATAAAACTATACCTATTATCTTGCTAGTTCCTCTTGGAAGTCAGTCAAAACTCTTTAGTAATTTTAGTATTATTTCTTCGATAACTAAACCTATCAAGTTATCATATCTTTATGATGCTTTAATGAATATTTTTGGAACTCATACAGGGAGAATTCGTCGACCTAAAAATTCAAATATTGATAAAAATATGGCAGAACGTAAACCTCTGCGTATCCTTTTAGCTGAAGATAATGTGGTAAACCAAAAAGTAGCTCTACAGATATTAAAATTAATGGGATATCGTGCAGATGTGGTTGCAAATGGTTTAGAGATTTTAAGTGCATTAGATAGACAGACTTATGATGTGTTACTTACTGATATTCAAATGCCAGAGATGGATGGAATTGAAGCTACTCGTCGCATTTGCCAAAAATGGCCTAAAGAACATCGTCCCTATATT
Organism: Blastocatellia bacterium; assembly: GCA_039812885.1. Lineage (GTDB taxonomy): Bacteria > Acidobacteriota > Blastocatellia > Chloracidobacteriales > JADJPF01 > JADJPF01. The sequence continues at coordinate 176,780 of JBDIBI010000002.1, read as the reverse complement.
ATTGCAATGACTGCTGGAGCAATGGAAGGGGATAAGGAAAAATGTTTACAAGCTGGTATGGATGATTATGTTAGTAAACCGGTTAATATACAACATTTACAGTTAGCTCTAGAACGGTGTAAGGCTAATTCTAATTATGGGCTAGTAGCAATGGAAAACAAATCTATTTCTAGGGAAATTAATCTAACCAATAATGAGATTAAACAAAAACCAGATGAACTTTCTTTAGAACCAATATTGGATAAAAAAGTGTTAGATGATTTGCGTTCTCTTCAAGATGCGGAAGATCCTAACTTAGTAGAAGAGTTGATAGATATTTTCCTTCAAGAAGCTCCAGATAAGCTTTCTAAATTGAAAGTGTCCTTTGAAAAAAGCGACTTTAAATCTTTAGAACAAACTGCACATTCACTAAAGGGAAATACTGGTAATTTAGGAGCAAAACGACTTCATAAACTATGTGCCAAGTTGGAGAAAGCTAGTCGCAGTGAGGCAATCCCAGAAATTGGCTCACTTATAGAATTAGTTTTTACTGAATTTGAAAAAACTAAAGTAGAATTGCTAGCAGAACAAAATGCTTGTAAATAAATAAGTTTGAGACATTTAAGTTATAAAGTAATAAATATGAAAACTTAGGGCTTAAGCCCTAAGTTTGTTTATTGATTTGCTCCAGAATATCCTTCTTCATGACCACCATGGTATTCTGTTCCATCTGGGCGAGCGATTTGAGATTGAGCTACTACACGATCTCGGCGAATACCACGAAAATCTTCCAAACTTTTCCAACCTTTGTCTGAATGTTTTTCTAAGAATTCAGTCATACCAGTTTTTAAGTTTCTTATAACATTTGGGCCAATGGCATGATCTAACATAGCAGCAGTGCAAACTTGAACCGTACCACATCCTAAAAGAAAATAGTTAAGTGCTTGAGAAAAATCAGAAATTCCACCTATTCCAGAAAAACTTTTGTCTGGAAAAACTAAAGTCATTTGTGACATTTTAGCTAATGATAAAGGTATAATTGCTGGCCCACCTAAGCCACCAGAAGAAACATAACCATCAACATTAATTTCAAATTCTAAAGTGTCAGGATCAATAAGAGGTAGGGAAGGGAAAGTATTAGATGAGCTTATTGCATCAGCTCCTCCACGAAAAGCTGCACGCGCTTCTAAGGCAATATCTGTGGTTGATGGAGTTAATTTAGCCCAAACAGGTATTTTAGCTACTTCTTTTACTACTTGGGTTACATAAGAGCAAAGTTCTTGGTTTTTACCAATGTTTGAACCCATATCTGCCCTATCCATATGTGGACAAGAAAGGTTTAGCTCTAAACCATCAGCTCCTGCTTCTTGGCAGGATTTGGCTAAATCTTGCCAATGAGCTAATTCCTTGTCACTACCTGAACCAGCCATAATTGAAGCTATTAACATTTTCTCAGGAAATTGCTTTTTGATGTTAGTAATTCTTGGTATCCACCAATCTAAAACTTTGTCAGAAATTAACTCCCAATTCCAAGAGGAGTGTAATGCTGTATTAGGTCTTTTCTTCATTGAAATTTGACAAGAATCTGCCGAGGCACGCATAAATTTAGTTTTTGGCCCTCGTACATTTACTACTGGATGTAAGCCAATAGTTTTTGTTACAACTCCTCCCCAACCTGCCTCAAATGCTCTTAAAATATTGCTCTCAGACTCAGTAGGTGGTGCTGAAGCTAGTAAAAATGGGTTCTCAAATTTCAGTCCAGTAAAACTAACAGAAAGGTCGGCGCTCATAATAATTTAGCCTTTCAAATTGCAACTTTGTTTTCTTGATAGTTATTGCAAGTAGCTCTATAAAACTTTTTAGTAGGTCAAATATAGTATCATAAGTGGTAAAATCTATCAGTAAATAACTTTCAATAATTTAAATAATTTAAAACTTTCAGGACTTCTAGTAATGATTGATAATTGGCCTCCTTCACCAGAAAAATTAGTACTTGATAGTAATTATGTACATATATGGTCAATCCGGCTTGATCCACCTATTGATAAAGTTTCTCAACTTAGGAACATTCTTTCTTTAGATGAATGTTCTAAAGCTGACAGATTTTATTTTGAACGAGATCGTAATCACTTTATTGTTGCAAGAGCAATGTTAAGAAAAATTTTGGCTAGATATTTAGATGTATCTCCTAGCGAAATTATATTTAATTACCAAAAATATGGTAAACCTGAATTAAATGAGTCTCTTTTAAACCTTAATCCTTCTAAATTGCATAACTTACGCTTTAATCTATCTCATTCTGGAGAACTCGCTATATGTGGAATAACTTTGGAACGGGAAATAGGTGTTGATATAGAACATTTAGCTAGAATAGTTAAAGATTTTGAACAAATTGCAGAACGTTTCTTTTCTCCCCGTGAAGCCGCTGAGTTTCGCTTACTTCCTCAAATAGATAAATCCCTTGCTTTTTTTCGTTGTTGGACACGCAAAGAGGCTTATATAAAGGCAATTGGGCAAGGGTTAAGTTTTCCTCTAGATAAATTTGATGTTACTTTTACTAGTAATATAGCTAGGTTACTTAGAGTAGTAGATCATCCTAGAGAAGTTGCTCGTTGGACATTAAAAGAATTGACTCCAGCACAAGATTATATTGGGGCAGTGATGGCAGAGGGAAGTTGGGAACTTTGTTGTTATAAGGCAGATGTTTAAAAAAATTTAAAATTAAATTGGGCGAAACCTTATGGATCTCGCCCAATTTAGAGTGTTTTATCCTAACAAAATTAGAAGTCAAATTTAACTGCTAATTGGAATTGACGGTTTGCACCTCTAGCAGCACCAGTACTGGAAGTAGGGAATCTAAAGGTACGATTTGGAAGCAATCTGATTGAACCTGGAACTGAAGTATCAACAATAAATTGGTTGGTATCAATATTTGCAATATTGGTACGGTTGGTAATGTTAAATCCTTCACCAATAAATTGTATGCTAGTTTTTTCAGTTGGCTTAAAGGATTTAGAAAAACGTAAATCCAATTGATAGAAGTTTGGTCCACGTAAAGTATTGCGGCCTACTCCTGGTACACGGTCGGTACGGCTGTTGCCATCAGCATTTAAGTCAGCACTAACAGTAGCACTAAATGGACGACCAGAGCTTGCATTGAAAATACCGCTTAGTGAATAACCATCTAAAATAGCTTTGCTTAGTTTAGAACTGGAACTGGTGTATTTACTGAAATTAAGATCATATACACCGCTGATTACTGCACGATGCTTAACATCTGGATCACCTAAACCACGATCTAAGTCTGGACGTTGGAAGTTAGAAATAAGTTTAGGATCGTCTGTACCAACTACTACAGCTGTTGAATCTGGTTTGTCATCAATAGCTTTAGAGAAGGTGTAAGAGAAGAGCAATTGGAAGTTTTGAGCATAACGCTTGTTCACTTGAAGTGATAAACCATGATAGATGGAGTTTGCATCGCTAGCTACCATACTTACACGGTTAAATGCAGTCAGTGGACGAGGATTGCTAAAACGATCAAAAAATACTACTGGTGAACCAGGAACTACTATAGTTGCTCTGGTTTGAACTGGAGCACCAAGGTTTACGTCTCTAACACGTAGTAAGTGTGTACCTTTAACTAAAAGGTAAGAAGCAGAGAAGCTAACTTTGCCAGGTAATTCTCTTTCAATACCAAGACTAGCTTGTTGAATTAATGGAGCTACAAAGTTTGAATCATAGAAGAAAATGTTTTGACGAGGTGCATTTACTCCTGTTGGAGGTGCAGAAAATACATTAGGATAAATAGGAGTATTGTTACCAGTGAAGGTAAAGCTTTGTACTTGAACACCATTATTGGTTATTACAGTACCAGTAACAATAGAAGGAGTACGAGAGTAAAACACTCCATAACCAGCACGTACTACAGTCTTATTATCTTTGGTTGCAGCATAGGAAAATCCAAGGCGTGGGCCAAAGTTGTTTAAGTCTTGATTAAGAACGCCTGTATTGATACCTGCTTGAGCTAATTGGAAATCTTTATTTCTGATTTTTGGCTCTTCTAAACGTTGGTAGTCATAACGAATACCATAGTAGAACTTTAAGCGATCTGTAGCGCGCCAATCATCTTGGAAGTAGTAAGAAAATTCAAAGTTGTTTGGCTTAGATAATGGGCCAGCAGTTCCTGGGCCAGGGAAGTTTTGAACATAACCACCACTTGGTCTGCCATCAGCAAAGTCTGCAATACTGGTAAAGTTATAAACACCAGAGAAGTTACCTGGGAAGAAGTTGTCTATTCTTTCTATATTAACATCAACACCAGTCTTAAATGCATGTCTACCAAGAGTATAAGAAACGCTATCAATAAATTGACCGCGCTTAATATTGGTAAAACGTGGACTGAAACTGTTACGACCAATGTTTAAGAAGGTAACAGCACCAGAGCGAATAACTGCTTCAGGTTTGGTTCCATTAGCTTGACCGGGTTCATCATCACGAGCGTATTGGAAACGAAAATCGTTAACTAGTTTAGGAGTAATAACCATAGTTAAGTTAGCAGTAAGGGTATCGCTCTTAACGTTTGAGTCTCCAGTATGTTCCATTGTTGATTGGTTACCAGAGTTTTCTAAGTTTGTTCCGTTGAAATCTTGGTGATTGTAACGAACTGATAAACGATATTTATCATTGATTTGATAGTCAACTTTACCTAAGAAAACATCTTGCTTAAATTGTCTACTATAAGGTGTTAATAGTGGAGTTAACTGAGCAGCAACAGCTTGAGAGACAGGATCTGTTGGTACTGGAGCACCAAAGAATACAGGATTTGGTTCAGTGTTGCGTTGACCATCATAGTTAAAGAAGAAGAAGATTTTATCTTTTTTAATTGGACCATCAGCAATAGCACCAAATTGATAGAAGCGGTTACGAGCTTTTGGTCGTTTGTTAGCTTTTGCAAAGGTTTCTAGCGCATTTAATGATTGATCGCGGAAGAATAAGAATGCACCACCATGAAATTCGTTTGTACCAGACTTGGTAACAGCATTAATAACTGCACCACCAGCACGACCGTATTCAGCAGCATAGGTATTGGTATTGACTTGGAACTCTTTTACTGCATCTTTGGAAAATTGATATGGCGCACGGCCTGAACCTGTACGGCCTAAAGATTGACCAAAGAAGGTGTTATTGTTGTCAGAGCCATCAATTTGTAAGCTGTTGTTAGTACCACGTAATCCACCAAAAGAAATGTCACCGCCGCGTGGGTCAGAACTAACACCAGGGGTAAGTAAAGCAAACTCTAAGAAGTTACGGCCATTTACAGGTAAATCTTTAATTGCTCTTTCATCAACAGTGGTAGCAACATATGTACGAGTAGTTTCTACTACTGGAGCTTCAGCAGTTACAGTTACGATTTCACCACTAGCGTTACCAACTTCTAAATCCACATTTACTTCTGCTGATGAACCAACTTGTAAAACAATATTGGTTAATTCTTTAGGTGCAAATCCTTGTACTGTTACACGTACACTATATTTACCTGAAGGTAAGGATGGAACTTTGTAAAATCCACTTTCATTAGTTTGGAAATTACGAATTGCACCTGTTTCAGTGTTAATTACTGCTACTTCTGCTCCTGGTAATACAGCGCCTGTAGCATCACGAACAAGACCTTCAATTGAACCAGTGGCTTGTTGTGCTAAGGTGACAAATGCTATTGCTAGCACTATTGCTATCGATAGAAAAAATCGACGTAATACGGTTGAATTCACGTTTTCCTCCAATCACAGTGTTACCGCTTTAGTAACATTGCATTTATATACTTTAAAAAGCCTATCTCAAGATATAACAAGTTAACTTTTGCTAAATTAACTTACAATTTATAGAATTAGAAAAATTAAGATATTTTAAGGTTTAGCGGAATGCTATTTTAACCTATTTTGTTTATTTTTAGAAAAGCTTTAGCCCTAATATTTTCCATAAAGCTTACAACTTTGTGCTAAAACTTTAATCTAAATACAAAAGAAAAATATTAAATAAATGAGTTTAAATCTTTATTAAGTTATTGTTAACTCTATGTAAATTTTATAGTTACAAGTGTTAGAGCAAAACTAAAATTTTAATGCAATTTTTGAGCCTTAATTTTTAGGGTTTTTGCTTCTCAGATAACGTATTGATTAACAATCATTTAGCGTAATTACCCTATTATTAGCTATAAAAACACAAACTCTTCTTTATACAACTTTTTGTATTTACTTCAGATTTTTGGATCAAATTTTTGGAAATTAAAAGAAAAATAATTGTTTCCTAGTTGACAATTTCTTTGTGTACAGTTATTATTTAGCCATATATGAAAATTAATATTCCTTATAATCTTGCAGAACAAACATTAGTTAAATTAATGCGCACAGGCGATCGGCTTTGGCGTAAATCTGATGAATGGTTTGCTCAATGGGAAATTACAGATAATCATTATAATATATTACGTATTTTAAATGGCGCTAATGTACCACTTTCTCAAAAGGAAATTGGAGAACGCTTGGTTTCTTCACGAGCTAATATCACTAAACTTATTGATCTGTTAGAAAAAAAACATTTTGTTGAAAGACTTGCTTGTGAAGATAGACGAGTAAAAAAAGTTGCTCTAACTAAACTAGGTACTAAATTTATTGCTGAAACTAAAAAACAAGTAATGGATTTTGCTGAAACTAATATGAAAAACTTTTCTGAACAAGATTTAAAAACATTAATAACTTTGCTGGATAAAATAGAAAAATAACTTTTTTTTATTAAATTGTTTCTTAGTAAATTATTTCTTAGTAAATAATAAACTATTTAAATATATAAAGTAATAAGATGTCAGGAAAATATAGTATATAAAGGAGAATTTTATGGCTAAGGTGTTAGTTGTTTATGCAACAGATTACAATAATACAAAAAAAGTTGCTGAGGCTATTGCAGAAGGTGTTTTATCTGTTTCTGGGGCAGAAGTAGAAGTTAAGCAAGCTGAAAATGTCACAATTGATGATCTACATTCTAGTGATGCTGTTATTGTTGGAACTCCAGTACATATGGGTAGCTTAGATTGGAGAATAAAGAAATTTATTGACACAGTTTGTAGCCAAGCTTGGATGAAAAATAGCATGAATGGTAAGGTTGGAGCTGTTTTTGCTACAGGTGGTGGTTATGGTAATGCTGGAGGAGGTGTTGAACTAACTCTACTTTCAATGCTTTCTAATTTTGCCGAACTAGGAATGATTATTGTTCCTCTACCTAAAAACACTCCTGGTTATCACTTAGGTGGTATTCAATGGGGCCCTTGGTCTAGATCTGCTGGTGAAAAAATGGAGCAAACCGGAGTTTCGGAAGATAAATTAGAAGTTGTTCGCCATCATGGAGCTAATGTTGCCCGTGTAGCCAGCTTGCTAAAAGGAAAAGAAATTTTTACTGCATAACAAATATATAAAGTATATTACTTAGTTTATGCTAATGCTCCAGAACAAGAAGAACCTTGTCCGGCAGTGCATCCAAAGCAATGATTGCCTGTAGCTATTTTTCTTCCTATTAAAGCTTTTAGATCAAAGTTTTTAATATTGTGAGGAACATCTTTAGCTACAGGCATTCTTAGAGCTAAGTTAAAATCACAATCATAAAAGTTTCCATCCCAATCAACTTCAATTTGATAAAGACACATTAATTTATCAATTGTGCTAGAGTTAAAAGAGGTTGAAAGTAAGTCTTTATATTTACTAGATTTATCTTGTTTACGAAGATCAGTAGAAAACCGTCCAATAGGCATATTAGTAATTGTGAGTAAGTGGTTAAAAGTAATTTGATGTCTATTCCAAAGTTCTTGTTTATAGGCTTTTTCTAGGTTAGCTTGATCAGGCGGTAAAAATGAACCTAGAGGGTTATATACTAAATCTAAAGTTAGTTCTGGCTCTTTGCCATAACCAACGCTGTTGAGCCTTTTTAGTGCTTCAATACTAGCTTGATAAACACCTGTTCCCCTTTGTTTATCAACATTTTCTTCTAAATAGCAGGGGAGTGAGGCTACTAATTTAACTTTGTGTTTACTGAAAAACTCAATTGTATCTTTTTGATCTGGCTCTAGAAGTACAGTTAAATTAGTGCGAACTTGGACTGTTTGTCCTTGAGAGTATAAAGCACTAATAAAGCGTTTTAAGTTTGGATTAAGTTCAGGTGCTCCTCCTGTAATATCAACCAAGTGACATTTAACTTGACTAACTAACTCTATGATTTTTTCCATTACAGGCCAATCCATCATTTCTTTTCTTTGAGGTGAGGAACTAACATGGCAATGTTCACAGGATTGGTTACACTTTAACCCTACATTGACTTGGATTATATCCAGACTACGGTTATAGAGTTCTCCTACTTCTTTATCAAAAGAGTTATTTACAGGTAAACTTTTAGACATAAATAATTATTTTTCCTGTGGTGCATCTAGTAATTTTACATCAGTATCAAACTTGTTATATTTATTAAAAGAAATACAATTAAGGGCAGTATAGCGATCTTGACGGCTAGTTAAACAAACTTGGCTACTAACTGGTAACAAGTATTCACGCCCGCTAATAGTTACCCATCCAAAATCTACTACAGATGTAGCATCTAGAATAGGGAAAGAAGAAGGAATTTCAATAGCTTCTTGTTCCATTCTTAGAACTTGCTTAGACTCTTGATGTATATAAAGACGGCCACGATAGCCTGTGATTACTTGGGCTGAGCCTACTTTGATTTGTTGGCGAGAATTTTTAGTTTCTACTCTGTATTCATAGACTAGACAAGGTTGTCCATAAAAATCTGTACTACCTTTTTCTGTAAATTCAGTTTTGGATTCAGGGCTAAAAATAGCTGAAAGTTGTCCTGCAAATTGACCAGTAGAAGTCAAACCTCCTACTTCTTCAAAAGTAGTATTGGCAGCTCTACCATTCTTTAATTTTAACTTAACATCTTCGCCTTTATCTACTGCATAACTAACAGCTAATTCTATGTAATCACCTAACTTCCAACTTCCAACTAAAGGACGCTCATAACGTTGTACTTGTTGGCGAACAATAAAATTAGGTAGTGAAGATACGTAAGTCTGACATATTGTTCTTGCTTGTTCAATAAAAGATAAATTTTTAAGATTTTGCTTAGTTTCATCAGAAAGGCTTTCTAGAATTTCACTTTCTGTGTTTTTAGGCTTAGCCATTAAGGCATTACGGCGCTCATTTGCTCTATCTAAAGCATTATTAACAATATTGGCGCGGAAAAAGCGTATTTGATTAAATAACTGGTCATCAGGCACAAATTTTATTCCACGTTGATCTACATCTGCTGCAATGTCTTCAAAATCTTGGCGTGCTGCTCTTGCTGCTTTAACACGAGTTAGTATTTCATCTTGGGTTAAAGGTGGTTGAGTCACATATGATGGAAGTGTGGAAGAACTGTTAGGAATATTGTTAGCTGTTTGGGCTTTTAACTCTTGAATAGAAAAGAACAAGGAACAAATTAAAATTAAGTAAACTAATTTACGGTTAAACATAGATTTCCAAAACTACTCCACTTATTTATTAAAATTTAATATTGACAGTATTGTTAATTTAGTGCAAGACAGGGTTGTAAGTTTTATAGCAAAATAATAACGCTGAGATACTGTTTGTTAGGCAGTGTCCCAGCATTACTACTTTACGTATCTAGTTTTTAGGCTACTAAAGTGTTAGGTTTATCATTGGTTGTCTTAGTCTTTTTTCCATCTTTTTTGGCTTTTGCTTTATCAACAGGGATAAACTTTCCAAAAGTTCCATCTTGTTTGCGCTCAATTAGATAGCGACGTCCACGTCTAGTCATATAAAATCTGTTTGTTGTTTTAGCCATAATTCTACACTCCTATGTAACTAAATTTGTTGAATTTAAGGGATATACTAAAAGGTTTTTCTGTATGACTAGATGCAGCAATTTAAATAATGGTTGACTATAAAGATTTAAGAGTTTAACCAAATTACTATTTAAAATAAAAATAGCCCTTTTGCAAAAGGGCTATCTCTCTAGTGTTTTGACAAATTAGATTAATTAAGGTGCTAGATTTTCATCATGGCATTCTGTACAACCTTGTGGGAAGATGTTTCTTTCATCTTTGTGGCAGGTAATACATCCAGCTAACTTAGTGCCAATTTTACTTGCATCACCTGTACCATGATAAGCATCTTTAGCATTTATTGCATTCTTGCCTTTGAATTTATTATCTTCATATGTGCCTTCTAATTCGCATGTTGAATCATCTGCTTTATGACATTCATCACATCTGCGTACGGCTTCTTCCATAGCTTTGGTTAAGTTCTTGGTATTAGTATGATGGCAAATAACACAAGAATCTTTGTATTTATCACCATATTTGCTTGGGAAAGCGTGTCTTTCATGACCAAAAGGGGTTTTACCTTTGCTGCCAGCAGCAGAAGAGCGTTTAGCATCAGGGTCGTCTAAATAAAATTTTGCTTTGTCTCCTACAGGATAGTCTTTAGTCTCAAAAGCAGCAGTTAATTTTGGATAAGTTAAGCTAAGGAGCGCAATAAAAGCGAACGCTATTACTAATGCCCCTTTTACTACACGGGTTTGGTTTTTTTCCATAGGTTTATGTTTTCCTCCATAGCACGAGCGCTGATATTTTTCTGTAGTTGTTCCTACAAAAGTGCATTTCCCGGCGGCACTTAATAATCAGATTAGGTAATCTTTTAATAACTTACGCCCAGGCTTATTTTTGATAATTTCCGGCCAAGAATAGCATAGCTAGAGTATTAATGTCTAGTTTCTTGAGTATAGCTAGCTATAATTACTTGTTAGTGTTAGTAGTTTGTAAATACGTTGTCTAGAAAATCTTTCAAACAAAAGGATATATTTTATACCTGTCTTGTAACCATTCTTTCCAAAGCTTCGTTCAATTTCATGAAAGTTAAATTCTAAGGCTTATAAATATTTAATTGAGGTAAATCTATGTTTAAAAATACTTTACTTGTAATAACTCTTTGTTTTTCATTTTCAACCTTAACTATGGCAGAACCTCTAACTACTTCATCTAACATAACTTCTATAAACAATATAGATAATAATGCAGAAACTCAGTTTATCACCGTAGAACAACTTCAAGCTAAACTTAGTAATAAAGAATCAATTGTTATCTTAGATTTACGTGGGGGAGACTATGATAGTAGCCCTACTAAAATTAAAGGTGCTACTAGAATTGCTCCTGCTGACTTAGAGAAACATTTAACTGATCTTCCAAAAGACAAAATAATAGTTACTTATTGCTCTTGTCCAACAGATGGTGGAGCAATTGCTGGTGCTCAAACTCTTATGAAAAACGGATTTAAGCAAGTGTTTGTATTAAAAGGCGGTTGGAAAGCTTGGAATACTGCTAATGGAGCTTTAGAAAATAAATAATAAAGTTTCTTATTAACTTGTTAACTTGGAATTGCATTTAATTAATATAATGCAACTCCAAGTTATTTTGATTTTTGTAGTGTATATTACTTAGAAAAGGACTCTGCTGGAAGAAAATGTTCTTTAAGGTAAGTAATTGTATCATAAAGTGTTTCTGCTGGGTCACGTGAGACAAAACCTAATTCTCTTTCTGCCTTGCTAGAATCTACATACCAAAAATGTTCTGCCATCTCAACAGAAATAACTTCTACAGGTGGAACTTTTCCCCAATGTCTATACATTGAATCAGCTACTTTTGCTCCCCAAATAGTTAATTTACTAGGGGCTTGTAGTTTTGGCGCAGATATTTTAGTTAGCCGTTCTAGTCGTCCAAAGAACTTTTCAAATGTCCAGTTTGGCCCACCTAGTAAATAACGCTCTCCTGCTCGACCTCTTTTCATTGCTGTAAAAAAGGCTTTTGCCACATCTCTAACATCTACAAAATTAATTCCTCCTGTTGGAACAATAGGAATATCACGAGCCATAAACTTTAATATGTCATTTGTAGAACTTAGACGAGCATCTCCTGGCCCTAACAAAAGGCTTGGATTAAGAATGACCAACTCTATTTTATTTTTACAAGCATGACGGGCTGTTTCTTCTTGGTAAATTTTACTAGCGTAATAAGGCCAGCGAGAGCAAATTTCTATTGGAGTAGGCCAAGTTTCATCTGCAATTGTATCTTTGTCCTTGCTGACTGCAATTGTCCCACTAGTTGAAGCCATAACGATTCTCTTTACCCCAACTTTTTTAGCTGCATCACAAAGCAATCTAGTTCCCTCTATATGAACTTCATGCATTTGCCGTTTATCATCAGGATTTCTAGAAACTTTTCCTGCTAAATGATAAATCTGCTCTACCCCTTCAACTGCTTTTGTTACTGTTTCAGCATCAGTTATAGAACCTTTTATTATTTCTACTGATCCTGGTAATTGGTTGGGTATATTTCCACTAGCTAAAATACGTAAATCGGAAACATTATTTTCTAAAAGTAGGTTTAGAAGATGACTACCAAGAAAACCTGTTGCTCCAGTTATTAGAGTTTTTGACATGCTGACTCCAAATTTTTAAAAGTAAGCCGGAAAAATATCATATTCTTAAAAACTAATAAAGCTACATCCGTAAGCTACTAACTAGTTTTTTTACATTAAGTTAAAATTAAAAACTAAGAACTATACTATTAAAACATAGTTAGTTATAATGTAGTCACATAATTAGAAATCCAAGCTACAAAATAATAAACAAGTATTTTTTATGTGTAAGTTAAGAAATAACTTACTTAGTATAATAAGGGAAAAATGGATACTAACAGCTTGAAAAATACATATCTTGAACAAGTACAAGCAAAACAACAACAACTAGAACAAGACCTCAAAATACATGCTCCTCAAGCAAGCGTTCAAGAGCAAGTTGCTTTGCCTCGTATGGCTAGGCGTGTTGCTCAAAATACCAATACCACACAAAATATTGGTTCTGCTATGAATGTTAGAATTACTGGGTTTTGGCGTTGGAAAACAGTGGTTGTTCCTCCAAATGCCTATGTAGTTCATACTCGCCGAGGCTATAAAGATCCTTTGCATTTAGGGCTTGGTGTTTCTTTTGGCTTTGATCCTTATAAAGATTCATTTATTGTTGTTCCTTCTACAATGCAAACTATTCTGATTAATGCTTACTGTATTTGCCGAGAGTTACAAGGCTTAGTAGTACAAGGTTACGTACAATGGATTATTCAAGATTTTGGCACTGCATATAAAAAGCTTGATTTTAGTGATCCTTCTGACCCTATGAAAGTTGTAAATATTCAGCTTCGTGAACAAGCAGAAGCAGCAATCAAAGACAAAGTAGCCACTATGAGCATTGATGAAGTGCTTTCAGATAAACAAATTATTATTCAAGAACTAACTGCAAGACTTAGACAAGTTGCAGAAGGTGAAGGTAATAGTAATAAGGGACTTGGTTTAAGTATTGTAACTGTACAAATAAAAGAAGCTATAGTTAGTTCTGCTAAGCTTTGGGAAAATTTACAAAAACCTTTTCGTGCTGAACGTGAACAATTAGCACGTCTTGCTGAACTAAATGCCCAATCCGTTATTCAAGCAAAAGAAATTGAACATGAAAAAACACGAGTAACTAGCCAATTAGAAAACGAAAGCCAGATAAATAAACTTCGTGCAGAAAAGGATGCAGAAGTTTTTGACAGAGAACAAAAAGAAAAAGTTCATCGCCAACAAAAAGAACAAGAATTAGCTCGTCAAGTCATAGCTGAAGAAAATGTAACTGCAAAACAAGAACAAGAAGCAAAACGCGAACTAGAAGAAACAACATTAAAAAATACTCTAGCTTTAGAAATTGCTCGTATGCAAGCTAAACATGAAGAATTTCTTAGGCAAAATGAATTACGTATTGCTGAACTAGCTAAAGAAATAGCTGCTACAACAGCAGTTGCAGAATTTGATCAAGTTCGTTTAGAGAAGGAATACCAACTAGCCAAGTTAAAAGCAGCAGAAGAAGCTAGTCAAAAGGAAATAATCACAAAGGCTGAGTTGGCTTTGCAAGAACTAGTTCGGTTAGCCACTAATAAACAAACAGAAGTAGAGATAGAATTTGAAGCTGCTCGTCAAAAAATACTCAACAGTATTTCAACAACACATTTAAATGCCCAATTAATAGAAGCTTTACCATTTATTGTAGAGAAAATGCCTAAGCCAAAAGAGTTAAGGTCAGTTTCTATTAGCACAGACTCACAACCTATCCAAAGTTTATCTAGTTTGCTTGCTCAACTAACAACAATAATTAATACTTTTGCTAGTGATAAAAAAACAAATAAAGATAGCGAAACTCGCTCTGAGTAGGAAGGATTGTAATGAAAAAGAAAAAGCCTGCTGGTGCAACTGCACCACTTAAGCAAGACTTTGCAAAAAATAGTTCATCAAATAAAGAACCCGCTAAAGTAACTAAACAAGAGATTATTGAATTAACTGCAAAAGCCGTAGCCACAGGTGTTATTTTTGGTGTTATTTTTGGTGCTGCTAATGCTTACTTGGGCTTAAGAGTAGGTCTAACTGTATCTACATCAATTCCAATTTCAGTACTTTCAATAGCCATCTTCAAAATAGGTACAAAAATTTGGGGAGAAAGTACTATTTTAGAAGCAAATCTAGCACAAACTATTGGTAGTGCTAGCTCATCTCTTGCAGCCGGAACAATTTTTACAATCCCTGCTTTATTTTTATGGGGGGCCGCACCTCATTATTGGCAAGTGGCTATTCTAGCATTATTAGGTGGAGTGTTAGGCGTATGTGCAATGATTCCACTTAGACGATTGCTAATTGTTCAAGCAGATGCAGAACTTCCTTATCCAGAAGGCCAAGCCTGTGCTGAAGTTCTAAAAGCTTCTAAGAGTGATAGTTCTAGCTCTAGATGGATTTTTATAGGTTTAGCTGTAGGAATTTCTATTAAGTTAGCTTTAGGGTTACTTCACTTACTTCCAGATCAACTTGAGTATACTCTTCCTTGGCTTCCAAAAGCTGTTTTAGCAATAGAAGTTGCTCCAGCACTAATGGCAGTAGGTTATATTGTTGGTTATCGTGCTTCTGGCATTATGGTTTCCGGCAGTTTAATTGCTGCTGCTGTGTTAATTCCACTGTTTGCTATTATTGGAGATGGTCTTCCATCACCACTTTTTCCAGAAGTCCTAAAAAACAAAATTCCAATAAAAGAAATGGCTGCTGGACAGATTTGGGCATCATATGTGCGTTATGTAGGTGCAGGTGCAGTTGCTGCGGCTGGTACAATTGCTGTCATTAATTCTTTACCTACTATGATAAAGTCCTTACAGGCAATTATTGCAGGATTATCTGCTAATAAAAATTCTATGTCTCAAGATGAGAGAACAGATACAGACTTGCCTGCGGGAGTAATTTTTGTTGGAGCAACTCTAGTAATTTTGTCTCTAGCCCTTATTCCTGGACTACTTGCAGGAAATTTAGCTTTTTCACAAAGATTAGTTGCTGCTGCTGGAGTAGCACTTTTTGGAATTATGTTTGTAGCGGTTTCTTCTCGAATTGTTGGATTGATTGGTGTTTCCAGTAACCCTACTTCAGGAATGACTCTAGTAACCCTACTAGCCACCAGTGCTATTTTTGTTTTTCTTGGATGGCACACAGATTCAGGTGCAAAGTTAGCAGTTTTAACAGTTGGAACAGTCGTTTGTATTGCTGCATCAAAAGCAGGTGATATTTCTCAAGACTTAAAAACAGGTTTTTTAGTAGGCGCTACTCCTTATCGTCAACAAGCTGGACAGCTTTTGAGTGCTTCAGTTGCTTGTTGGGCAGTAGCAGGCACAGTTTTAGCTTTAGGACAAGCTTATCAATTTGGTTCAAAAGAATTACCTGCTCCACAAGCTACACTGATGAAAACTGTGATTGAGGGTGTTTTGTCAGGCTCTTTGCCTTGGGGGCTTGTAGGTGTTGGAGTTGCATTTGCCATAGCTGCTGTACTTGCAGGACTTCCAGGGCTTGCATTTGCTATAGGGCTTTACTTACCTCTTAGTTCAATGACACCTATTTTTGTAGGTGGTCTTGTGCGTCGTTTAAGCGGTGGAGAAGGTGAAAAAAGTGATTCTAGCGCTGGAGTTCTATGTGCTTCAGGTTTAATTGCAGGTGAAGGATTGGCTGGAATTGCTATTGCTGCCGCAGTAGGAGCTAAATTAGTTCCAAAAAGTAGTGATCCAATATTAAAAGATAATGTTGGTATCTTTGCAGGTTTATTAGTTATCGGGGTAGTGTCAGCATTGCTATACATTTCAGCTAAAGATAAAAAGCAAAATTAACCCATATTAGTTTATTGTAAATGACAAATTGGCTACTCTAGTAAACCCACTGGAATCTTGAGCTGTAAATGTAATTTGTTGGGTTCCTGTTGGAGCATTCTTTTTAACTTTAAAACTAAAAGTAGCCATATTGGCATTAGTTGTTATAGAACTCGGATTTAACTTAACCTTAAAAGATGAAGTGTTTGAAGGAGTTACAGAAAGAGTTTCTTTAAAATTGTTTAGCCTATTTATCAACACTACTATTTGTCCACTTTGCCCACGAGCCACCGTTAAATTAGATGGTAATTGCAAAGAAAAATCCATTACATCAATATTAGCTGCACTATTGCGGATTAAATCTTGTGTCATTCCTGTAACTAATACTTGAAATTGTCCTGCTGAAATATTAGGTGCAGTATTAATATTTAGAAATAACTGTTGCCCAATTTGTACAGGATTGGGAGTAGAAAAACTTACAGTCGCTTTGGTGTCAGATGGCAAAACTTTGGCAGAAAGACTTATTGAATCATCAAAACCTGCTAGGGATGTAAGTGTTACAGATAAATTAGTTGACTGACCTGCTTTGATGCTCCTAAATGGCCGGTTATCGCTTCCAATAAGGTTAATCTTGAAGCTAGGTGTTACTACTAGTGATGTTGCACTTAAACTATGTGTAGTTAGACCATCAGAACCAGTGATTGTAATGTTAAATGTAGATGCTGGGGTATTAGCTCCAACTGTAACTATTAAATTTGTGCTACTCCCAGCAATTGCAGGGTTAGTAGAAAATCTAGTAGTGATATTAGTATTAATTGGTGAAACTGAAGCTGATAAAGTTACTGGATTTGTAAATTTTCCTAGTGCTTGGATATTTACTATAAAAGCAGTAGATGAATCTACTGGAACAGTTTGCTGATTTGGGTTAGCACTAAGCAAAAAGTCTCTTCCATCAATTTTGCTAACAAATGCATCGCTAAGACCATTCAGAGTATTTTGTATAGCATTAACCAAAGGAAAATCACTTGAACCAGTTATTCCAGCCACATAAGCATTTCCTTCACTGTCTGTTGCAATGCTTGAGCAAAACTCACTTGTATTGTTATTGTCAGTGCTCCCGCCTAGAAATGAGGAGTAGAGCAGGGCACTACCATCAGAAACTAAACGTGCTACAAAACCATCTTGCAACCCCCCTCTTTTAGTGTTTGGAATAGCGTTTATTGTTGGAAAGTTTGTTGAACTAGTCAAACCAGCTATATGTACTGTATTAAATGAATCTACTGTAATTGCAAAACCATCATCATTTCCAGAACCACCTAAATAAGTAGAGTAAAGTACTTTTTTTCCTGTAAGGTCTAGTTTGGTAATAAAAACATCTTCACCACCATTGTTGGTAGTTTGAAGTGCCTTAAAAATAGGGAAATTAGTTGATGTAGTTTGACCAATTACATAAATATTGTTAAGAGAATCAATAGCAATATCTGAAGCTAGTTCAGAGCCACTACCACCTAAGAAAGTAGAATAAACTAACTGACTTCCATCACTAGAAAGTTTACTTACAAAAGCATCATCATTTCCACCACCAAAAATCATTTGAAACCCGTTTGCAACAGGGAAATCATCTCCTGTTGTTCTGCCTGTTACATAAGCATTCCCTGATGGATCTACAACAATACCACCTGCTAGTTCAACACTATTACTACCTAAATAAGTAGAATAAACTAATTGATTTCCATTGCTATTCAACTTACTTATAAATAATTCTTGTTGTCCTTTATTGTTTGATTGAAAAGGGTTTAGTGTAGGAAAGTTTTTAGAACTAGTAGTTCCTAAAATATATGCATTTCCATTTATATCAACTGCTAAACCATTACCTTGGTCATTATCACTTCCACCTAAATAAGTAGAATAAATTAAGGCTGTACCATCAGAATTTAACTTAGTGATAAACGCATCTGCAAAGCCATGTAAGGTGTCTTGAAAGGCTGTTGCCAAAGGATAGTTGTTAGAAGATGTAGTTCCTGTTAGATAAACATTCCCATTGTTATCAACTAAAATTTTATCTGGATTATCAAAACCTGACCCACCAATAAAAGTTGAGTAAATAACAGCATTTCCAGCAGGATTAAGTTTAGTTATAAATATATCTCCATTACCTGCAAAATTATTTTGAAATGCTTTAATAGCAGGGAAGTCAGAGGAAAGAGTTAAGCCAGTAACATAGGTATTACCTAGTTTATCTACTGTAATAGAAGTTGCGGTTTCACCTAAACTACCACCTAAGTAAGTAGAATAGTTTAGTATTGGATCAATAACTAATGGGTAATTACTATTATAATCAACTATTTGAACCCCTATAATATCTTTTTCTTTCCAGAAATAATTACTAGCTACTTCTTGACGAATACCATTTATTTCTTGGTAAACAGTAGGTTTATATTGGTGGATTACTTTGTCTGCTGTTGTTAGTAACAAATCTCCATTACTGTCTATTTGAACATTGTTTGTGTTAGGAAAAGAAAGAGAAATTTGTGTAAAATCAGCTTTTGGGGAAACTATAAAATCATACTCTAAGTTATTTAGATTTCCATAATATAGCAAATCAATGCCTGGATAAATGTTTTGGTAACGAATTTTGGCATAACTAGAAATATTGGTATGCCATTTTTTTGGATCATTACCTAGAAAATAGTTTGTTTTTTTAGCTAATTTATCAAGTGCTAAGCTTTTTGCGCTATTATTAGCACCTACAAATTTTACTGTCAGTATATCTCCTATTAATTTAGCCTTAGGAGTTAAAGTTTTGTTTTTAAGCTGTTCATTTAAAACACTTAAGTTAACCTCTGTAGGTGCTATAATTAGATGATAACCATTTCCAGAGGAGAAAAATTTTTCTGTTTCTTGTTGGTTTTCAATGGGTTCAAAGCTGAGAGGTAGTTTACCAAAATTAAATATAGAAGGTATAGAATTAGGAGAGTCTAAAAAAATAGTTTTAGTTTCTTTAATTTTTATATGAGAGTAATTTGTGTATAAAGGTAAAGTTAGAAAAATAAAAATAAATAATACTAGGGCATATAAATGAGGTTTTACTTCTGTAAATTTATTTGTTTTATTATAAAAATAGTTTTTGATTTTGTTTAGAAACATCTATCACCTACATTACCTATTTAGCAAAACCAGGTGCAAGCATTTGGGCAAATTTTTCAGGGTTTTTAATTTTTTGATTTGTCATCCAAGAAGTTGCTTCAGTAATTAAAGTTGAATCATCAGTTAATTTTCCTCTAAAGTATTTAATTGCTGCTTGATAAAGTCCCATTCCTTCTGTTTGAAAGATATCTTGTGCTTTTGGTAACAATTGCAAGGCTTGATTTTTATTACCTTTTAGGAAATAAACAGTAGCTCGTATTTGTAGCGCAAATGCCATTGAATAAGGCATTTTTTCTTGTTCTAGTTGTTTAACTTTTTGTTCTGCTATTGCTAAGTAATTGCTAAAGTTGGAAGAATTTTCATCTTCTTTTGCTAAAGCTAAAACTACTCTAGCATGTAAATGCAGAGATTCAATTAGTAGATATTGAATACGCAGAAAAAGTGAACTAGTAATTTGTCCCCATTTTTCATTAAAAGTTTGCCAAGCTTCTAATGGATTGCCTTTATATAAAGCAATTTCAACTTCTGCCATCCAGCCTTGATAATGCTGAATATGAAAATATTTACTTGACCATTGAGAAAGAGCTTTATTTATCTCTGCTTGAGCACGATTAACATCATCATTTGCTAAATCAATAAAATAGGCTGCTCTAGTACGTAGATTAACAGTTGCTAGCAAATCACCTCGGTCACTAGCTGTTTTAAACTCTGTGATTAAAGCATTTGATAAAAGATTAAGTTCTCCTCGCCAATATAAGGCTCTAAGACGGAAAAAAAGGCTAGTGTTAATTTCCCAAGTAGCACTAGTGCAATGTTCCTGTAGTATTTCATCAGCAGATAAAAGTAGATCGCAAGCTTTTTTCCATTCTCCAAATAAAAATGCTGCAAGCCCAGCCATTACTTTAGTTAAGCCTAAAGCATGAGGTTGATTAAGTTTGTTAGCTAATTCTGATGCTGCTTGAAGAAGTTCTTCTGTACGTGTGCGGTTTGAGCCTCCAACTGTTGAACTGTAGCCTGCTTCCATTGCTAGTGCACGCACAACACGATAAGGTTCACCTGCATTAAGTGCTAAAAGTAAGTGTCTGGCTTGAAAATCTGCTCCTAATGTAGTGTCAACAATACCTAAGCCAATAGAACCAGCCCAACAAGTATCAATTCTCATTAATTCTTCTAATGAGATATCTGATTCAGTGCGTTCTTGGAATTTAAGTCCACGCCACCAAATTTGTGCACGCTTATATAAAAATGAAATTAAAGCTCTTTTAGGTGAAGCAGGAAGAGTTAACCCTACTCTATCCAAAAAGCTGCGAAGTACTTCTAAGCCTTCATCCATATGGCCGCTGATTAAGAATTTTTCAGCCGCAGTACGTTGAAGTTGAATAATTGTTGCTTCATCTTTTTCTAGCTGAGAAGCTTTAAGGTAAGCTTTAGCTGCTTCTGAGCTACGTCCTGAGTTAGCTAAAGCTATTCCTAGTTTTTCCCACAACTGTCTAGTTTTGCTATCTTCTTTAGGTGTTAAACTTAGAGTTAATTGATAGAAACGAGCAGCTTGATCAAAGGCAAGTAATTGACATGCTTTTTCAGCTGCTAAGAAAGTATATTGACTTGCCTTTTGGAATTCTTTAGCACATAAAAAATGAGTTGCTAGAGTTTCTGGATCTGTTTGCGGGTTAGTTTCTAAAATTTCAGCTAGTAATAAATGGTATTTCTTTAGTTTTTCAGGGGCAAGGTTAGCAATAACATTTTCACGAATTCTATCATGATAGGTTTCAACTTTTTCTTGTTTGTTTATCTCTCGTACTCTGATTAAATGCTGAGCACGTAGGCTAATCAGTATTATTGGCTCATCTGCCTCTAAATTTATGACTTTTTTAACAATAGACCAATCTAATGGACGGCCTGCTACAGAAATCACTTCTAGTATAGAACGAACATCCTTTGGCAACTCTGAAATACGTGCAGAAAGCATTTTATCTAAAGACATTACTTTGGTAATTTCTGGAGCAACTTGAGGGTTAATTGCTTCTAAAGAAGTTGCTTGTCCAGAAGCAAAGCGCTTTATATCATAATTGGTACTTTGAAAATAACGAACTAGCTCAGAAATAAAAAAGGGACTTCCGCAAGCTTCTTGCGCAATGAGTTCTAAATCTTTTTTAGTTGGTTGGTAGCGGTTTCCTAGCAAACTTACAGCTAGCTCTTGAAGTTCTTCTAAAGAAAGTTCTGGAAGAGATATTTCTATGTGCTTAATAAAATTGTTGTTTTGCTCGCGAAGTTTTAACAATTCACTTACTGCTAAACTTGACTCAGATTCTTCTGTTCTGTAACTAACAATAAGTAGAAGCGGTGGAGGATCAGGTGGTTGAAGAATTTCTGCTAGTAGTGATACACTATCAAGATCACCCCATTGTAAATCATCAATAAATAATACTAGAGGTTTTCTATCAGCTAGACGGCCAAGCAATTCACGTAATGCAGCAAAAGCACGACGGCGAAGTTCTTGAGAATCAGGAATTTCTATAGCTTTACGTCTTGCACTAGCTATAGCTTGCACCTGTCCAAGTACAGGAAATAGTCTAGCTAAAACTAAAACATCCCTAGGCATTAATACTTCAGATTCAAGTAAAGGCAGATTCTTTAAATAGTTGCTTAAAGTATCAATTAAATTGTCAACAGCTTTATAAGGAACAGCCTCTTGTTCATAACAACGGCCTGACAATACAACAGTTTCAGAAGTTTGTATTTGTGCTAAAAATTCACGTACTAAAGCACTTTTACCTAGACCAGAGCTACCATGTAAATATACTATTGTGGCTTGACCTTTTTGAGATTCACTAAAAGCATTTTTTAAGCTTGTTAATTGACTATCTCTGCCTATTAAAGGGATTGTGTTAGTAGCTGCTTGGGAAAGAAGATTAGCCAGAGAACTTACCGCAGGTAACTCATTAGTTACACCCCTTAGGCGGCTTAAAATCTCTTTTCCTGTAGGGCGTTTGTTAGGGTCACGTTGAAGAAGTGAAACACAAAGATTATTCAAATCTAAAGGAATATTTGGACAAATGGATATTGGTGCAGCAGGATCTGTTTCTAATCTTTTGCTAATTATTTCATGCATCTTGCCAGTAAAGGGAAGTTGTCCTGTTAGAGCTTGATATAAAATTACTCCTACACTATACCAATCACTTGCTTCAGATGCTGGTAAAGAAGATCCTTGTTCTGGTGACATATGGGTTGGAGTTCCTAGGAAACCAAAACTAGCGTGGATATTAGTATCAGCACTAAGATCCGTTACTAGACCAAAATCTAAAATAACTACTCTTCCTTGTTTAGTTACCAGAACATTAGAAGGTTTTAGATCTCTATGTAACTTACCTGCATTGTGCAAAGCAAAAACTCCTTCTACTAACTGACGTAGAAGAGGTCTTAACCTTTTTGCTTTTGAAGGTGTAAAGATAAATTTGTTGTTAGGATCTATGGTGTTTTCTGTACCTGAAATGTTTATGGTAGTGTTACTAGTACTTTGTTCATCTATAGATGAAGAGCAATCAACAGTTGGGGCATCCGTATGAGAGGTTTTTTCTTTACTAGAAAGAGAATCAATATTATTAGTAAGTGTAGTTACTTCATGTACATAGTCTAGGAAGTTAATCCCAGTAACTAATTCCATAGTAAAAAACCACTGCTCGCCATCTGAAATTAATTCATATAAAGAGACCAAGTTAGGGTGAGTAACATCTGCAAGAGCGCGAAATTCACGTTTGAAACGGAAAAGGGCTTCAGCACTTTCTTTAAATAAGTTTGGATGTAAGACTTTTAAGGCAACAAGAGATTTTTTTTCTTCGTCAAAAACTTCATAAACTGTACCAAAGCTACCTATTCCTAGACGTCGTCTAATGGCAAAACGCTCTGTCCCTATGAAGTTCTTTAAACCATTCATAATACTTTTATGCCAAATATTTAGGGATTTTTTAGTTTTTAAGGAAAGCCCATTATAGCAATAAATGGTTATGCAAAACTAGGGTAATAATTAAATCCCTAAAGCTAGCAACAAGATAGTACTAGTGCTTTAGGGATTTAGGGTAGGGTTTGATTATAGTGTCCAGTCAATATCTTCGGGTAGTTCTACACCCATTTCTTCAGCAGTAGGCCAACTAAGACCTGTTGCTTTAACATCTTCACGGATATCATTAATAAAATCTTTCATAACGTCTGCGCTATCACGTTTCTTTAGGCCAACTTCAATAGCATATTTGTTGCCTTCGTTGTGGGGGCGACCGAAAGACAACAAACCTTGACGTAACCATTTAGCAAAGACTTTTTGGGCTTGTGCACGATTGGATTCTTCTTGACAAAGACTTACGGCAATTTTAGCTCCGTGGGATTGATGACCGCGTTCTTCTTGAATGATTTTGTCTACAATAGTGCGATAAGGTTCCCAAGAGCAGTTTTCATATTCTTGTAATTGCCAAAATCCACCACGATCATAAAGCCATTGAGCCACACCTAGTTCTAACCAAGAATCAACAAATGGAATAGGTTTAGAACGCAAACGCTCTGTTACCCAATCATCTACAGATTCTCCTGTATATTGTTTGTAAAGATTTGCTACTGCAAAATAATGTTCTGTTTCTTCATTGATATGCCAAACCATAAACTTAAAATTTTTGATTGGCACAAATTGCAAACCAAACCCAAAAAGCTGCGCTGCTGCAAGCTCACGATAAGCTTGTGAACGCATCATTTGAATAATGGTTTCTCTATATTTAGGATCATAGTCTTGTAATGCATGTGATGCTTGTGTCACGTTAATTCCCCCTTAACCGGATTATAAGTCAATAGGTAAGAAAGTTAATTATTACTAAATTTTTATTAACTTACCAGTATAACAAGAGTAATAAGACCGGAAATATTTGTTTTAGGATGGATGATTGTGGTATTAGTACAAAAGTAAGATGATGAGTTCTACATTTTTGAAAGTGAGCAAATTATGCAGGCTTATAAGATATTCTTTTATCTTTTTTTGATTGCTTCATTAATAGCTGTAACAAAGTTGCAAGCTAATACTAATGAACAAGTTAGTGTAAAACAAAGAAAATTTCAATTCAATTATTCTGCTACAGTAGATGTTCCTGAAGGAAGTCATCAGGCAAAATTATGGTTGCCATTACCACAATCTGATAATAATCAACAAGTTACTAATGTACAAATCAAATCACAACAACCTATTAGTTTTTTAACAGATGGTGAGTATAACAACTCTGTTTTAGTAGTAACAAGCAATAACCCTAAAGCAGGGCCTTTAACTGTTGAAATGAGTTTTCAAATTACTAGACAAGAAAACATCAACCGTTTGTTTTTAACAGAGAAAACAGATCCTAGAAAAGATTTAGCCAAACTTAGTGGCGATCCATTAATGCCACGTTGGCTTCAGCCAGATAAGTTAGTTCCTATTAGCCAACGTATTAAAGATTTAGCACTAGAAGTTACTAAAGATAAAAAAACAGACGCAGAAAAATTACGTGCTATTTATGATTATGCCGTAACTAATCTTAAGTATGATAAAAGTGGTACAGGTTGGGGTAAAGGAGATATTTACTTTGCTTGTGATGAAAAAAGAGGCAATTGTACAGATTTTCATGCTTTAGTTATTGGGCTTTGTCGTGCATTAAATATTCCAGCTCGATTTGCCATAGGGTTTTCTGTTCCAGCAGATAAAGCAGAAGGTCAAATTGCAGGATATCATTGTTGGGCAGAAGTTTTTATTAAAGAGGTAGGTTGGATTCCAATAGATGCTTCTGAAGCAAGTAAAAATCCTCAAATGAAGGAATATTTCTTTGGCGCTCATGATGAAAATCGGGTTGAGTTTACAAAAGGTAGAGATGTTCCTTTACCAGGTATCCATTCTGAACCGTTAAACTTCTTTATTTATCCTTATGCAGAAGTAGATCAAAAACCTACAGATAAAATAGAAAAGAAGTTTAGTTTTTCAAATCTCTAATTTGATTAGAGTTTAAAAAAGAAAAAGGCGAGTTAACTCGCCTTTTTTCTTTTAGGGTAAAACCTAGATTCTATCCACGTACATCTATGGTTTGAATAAGTAAGAAAAGTCGTGAATTAACTGGTCTACCATCTTTTGTAGCAGGTTTAAATGAAGCTTTCTTTAACACATTTACTACACGACGTTCTAATTTATCATTTACAGGAGAATCTACTACTTGTATAAAATCTGCACGTCCATTAGAGGATACATCAGCAACTAAGAATAAATCTTGTTCTGCTGTAGTTAATTGGGCTTGAGCTTTTGCTAACTCTGATAATGCCCTAGATGACTGTACACTAGCAACTGTATCAAATGCTGGAGGAGGAATAGTTATTTCTTCATAAGGTGTCCAAATAACACTAACTTGACCCCTTAATTCTTTCATTAAACCAGGTCTAAAATTATAAATTACAGCAGTAAAAAGTAAACAAGTTACAACAAAGCTAGCAGCATAAGATACATATTGTGGTCGGTTATAAAAAAATGTATTAACCAACCAATACATCACACTTGGTTTAGCTGGTTTGCAAGCATGAGCCGCATTAAGCTGAGCCACAATATTTTTAGCTAAATCTGGCGGTGGCATGCTAGAACCAAGCCTTTGCAAGAGTTGTGATGTATGTCTTATCTCATCAACATACTCAAAACAATCCCCACAAGAGTTTAGATGTAGCAAAAACTCTTGGTTTTCGTCAGGAGTAAGCTCATGATCAACATAAAAAGAAGCTTTTTGACGGTAATATGAGCAATTCATAAGCACTCACTAAAAACTCACATACACTCTGACCCGCGAAACGTCTGGCAGAGCGGGTGTTGCTGGCCTACGACGATGCACGTCCTTTTTGCACTCTGCCTAACTTCGGCCCATCGGATAATAGGTCTATTTGGCGAGTCAGAGGTTGTGAATCTTGGTTATGTGCATTAAGCACGTTAAAAACCTAAATCACAGCTACAAATAACATTTAACATAATTTGCTACCTAACACAACTTTGCTAGGTTAACTAAAACGAACTTTTCAATAATTCCCGCAACTCTTCACGTCCACGAGCAATACGAGATTTTACAGTTCCAACGGAAACTTCTAATGTCTCTGCAATTTCTTCATAACTGAGGCCTTCAATGTCTCGTAAAATTACTGTTACACGAAAATCAAATTTTAATTTTTCCAAAGCAGTGATAATCATTTTACGTTGTTCTGCTGCTAAAGCACGTTGTTCAGGAGTTTGTCCAGAAGCAGGTAGCTTTTGAGATAGAGATGTTTCATCAGGATCATTTATATCTAAAGAAACTGTTTTTTCTCTACGACGACGACGCCACCAACGTTGTTGATTTGCTACTTGATTAACAGTAATCCTATAAATCCAAGTGCGTAGTTGAGAAGCCCCACGAAACCGATCAATATTGTTATAAACTTTCAAAAATGTATCTTGAGTTGCATCACGAGCATCTTCACGATCATTAGATAAACGCAAGGCCAAATTATAAACACTAGAATGGTATTTATTTACCAATTCTTCAAAAGCATATCTTTCACCAGCTTGAATACGAGCAATAAGCCCTTCATCTTCCACCGCTACTACTTCTGCTGTGGTTGTGAGGCCAATCTCACAAGGCTCTGTATTAATTGCTGCTAATTCACTTGCTCTCATTGTTTACTAGTGACCTTAGTTTAACTTTAGCTTAATCTACATTTATTGGTTGGTTTGGATAGGTTAGACACCAGCTTAAAAAAAAAGTTCCCAACTTTTTGCAAATTTTTGAAAAATTTTTTTACTAGGCTAAGTTCAAATCTTACAATAAATAACATAAAATGTTTATTTAGGTCAATGTTAGTTTCAGGAAAAATTTCTGCGAAAATTTTTTATTAACTGAATCCTTTTCTAAAATTTATTGTACTGTTATCATAAGAAAAATTAAAAATTTATTAAATTTTATTTTATACAGGTTAAACCCGTAAAGGAGATTACTTATGTACGGGAAAGATAAACAGTCTTGGTTATTAGAACGTCGTGCTTTTTTAAAACTAGGTGCAGGTTTAGGTCTAGGTTCTTTGTTGTTAGGTTGGTCAAATCCAGCTAGAGCAGAAATTATAAATGCTACATCTCCAAGTATTGGTACAGCTGTAACTCCAAGAGCTTCAGCACGCAATTGCTTGCTAATTGTTTTAAGAGGCGGCCCAAGTCATATAGATACTTTTGATGCAAAAGTAGGAAATTGGACTCCTTCTAAATTAGGCATGGCTCAAAATTCTGCTGGTTATATTTGGCCAACTGGAGTGATGCCTCAACTTGCAAAACGTGCAAATAAATTTTCTATTGTTCGTTCCTTACAACATCAAGAAGTAGTTCATGAACGTGCTGAATATTATACTGAAACAGGTAGAAGGTTAAATCCTGGATTAAGAGCAGAAATTCCTCATATTGGTGCAGTAGTTGCGCTAGAGCAGGAAAGTCAAAGAGCTAGTACAGATATTTTTCCAGGTTTTATGCTTTTTAGCGGTAGTGCTTACACAAACAATGGGTTTTTATCTGCTAGTTTTGCTCCTTTTGCTATAGATGATCCTGGAGTAGGAATAAATAACCTTTTGCCATCTGATGGATTAATAGCCTTTAATCGTCGTAGAGATGCTTTAAAAATGGTTAATGATCTAAATAGTGGTGAAGTAAATGCTACTAGGCAAAGTTTCTCTGTATTTCAAGATCAAGCAGAAAAGATGCTTAAAGATCCAATGACAGCTACAACTTTTCTAGTTTCAGATACAGATAGAAAACGTTATGGAAATAATTATTTTGGCTTATCTTTAGCTTCAGCTAGAAATGTCTTAAAAGCCAATCGTGGAACTCATTTTATTGAAGTAGACCAATATGGCTGGGATAACCACGTAAATATATATGATGATGGTCCTTATGATTTACCTGCATTATGTCGCCAATTTGATACAGCATTTTCTTCTTTATTAGATGACTTAAATGATAGCCCAGGAATAAAAGCCCCAACTTTATTAGATGAAACTTTTATCGTAGTAATTGGTGATTTTGGTCGAACTGTAGGGCCACTAACTCAATCAAAAGGACGTGATCATTATCCTTATGCATTTTCTGCTATGTTTGCTGGAGGAGGTGTAAAGGGTGGTAGGGTAATAGGTTCAACAGATGACGCAGGCGCCGTGCCTAAAGATCTTGGTTGGAGTAATGATCGCCCAATTCATTTACCTGATGTTGTTACTACTATGTATTCTACTTTAGGTATTGATTGGACAAAGACACTTACTAATACTCCTTCAGGACGTATTTATCGATATGCTGATCCTACTGCAATAGGTGATGATAACAGCTATGAAATTACCCCATTGTTTTAATACTTAAGGAGCAGTTTATGAAGCGTGTAATTCTTTTCCTTTTTGTTGTAGTGGTAGCCGTAACATTGGTATTTCCTACACAACAATCTCAAGCTAGTAAGAAAACAAAGTTACCTTTTACATTTGGCAAAACTATATTTCAAGATCCACACGCAGCTTTGTCAAACAAAGTAGATATAGTGGGGGAAGTTTCTCGTCAAACAAAAGCACTAGCTGCTAGTCTCCCTCCAACAAAAGAAATCTCTAAACCTGTTGCTACCTTAAAATCGGGTTCTACTCCAGGTCGTGTGCCTACTAGCAACATAATTGATCAGGACATTTTTTCTACATTAGCTACCAAAAATATCCTTCCTGCAAACCCTGCTACAGATGAGGAATTTTGCCGACGGATTTTCTTAGATCTTACCGGTCGTCAGCCTTCTCCAGATAGGCTTTTAAAATATGTTGGAGATAAAGATCCTGATAAAAAATCCAAACTTATAGACGAACTTATAGGGTCAGAAGGTTATATTGATCGTTGGACACAATGGTTTGGTGACTTAACTCGTAACTATACTATAGCTCAAGATCTTTCTGGAAGGGATCGTAATGCTCAGTATTTGTACTTAAAAGATGCGGTAACTCGTAATAAACCTTACAATCAAATTGTTACAGATTTTATTACATTTACAGGGCTTTATGATCAAGGACCAGGAGGATTTTTAGTTAGACCTGCTTTTAACACAACTTTACCTCAAGATGCCTATGATGAAATTACAGCAGAAATATCTAGAACTTTTCTAGCTACTCAACCTGTTTGTATTTCTTGTCATAACGGAGAAGGACATTTAGAACAAGTAAATCTATACTTTAGCACTAGAAAACGCTCTGATTTTTGGGGCTTGTCTGCCTTTTTAGCTCAAACTAATTTTACTATTACAGGTGCTCAAAATGAGTTAGTGAAAATTAGTAATAATACTAATGGGGAATATGTTGCAAATACAAAAGATGGCTTACGACCTCCAAGAACAGGTGGCACGATTGAGCCAACATATCTATTTAATGGAGGTAAGGTAAATCGAGGTGAAGATCGTAGAGTAGCATTGGCTAGATTAATAACCTCAGATCCTCAATTTGCACGAGCTTTTGTTAATCGGGTTTTTGCTCAATTTTTTACAATTGGTTTAGTTGAGCCAATAGATCAATTTGACTTAGCACGTTTAGATCCAAATAATCCACCACCTGCACCTTGGGATTTGCAACCTTCATATCCAGTATTGCTAGATCAACTAGCTACATTTTTCCAAAAGAGTGGCTATGATGTACAAGCTTTAATTCGTTTAATTGCAAACTCTCAAGCTTATGGGCTTTCTTCTCGCTATGATGAGAGTAAGTGGAAAGAAGAATATGCTAGATTTTATGCTCGTAAGTTAGTTAGACGTTTACAAGCAGAAGAAGTGTTAGATGCAATTTCTACATCTACTTTTAGACCAGGTGCTTATGCTGCAATGGGATTTTCAAAAACTTTTTCTTCTGCAATGGCTCTTCCAGGAATAGAAGAACCTTTGCTTTCTACAGTTTCTCGCAATGTTCCTCCTCAGTCTGATAATCCTTATGTTGTTTATAAGTTTTTACAAGATTTTGGCCGCGGTGATAGGAACACAGTTATTCGTAGCAACAGTGGGTCTATTGAACAAGCTTTTGATTTGTTTAATAGTGATTTGTTAATTGGTCGTATTAGTAATGTTAATGGATTGCCAACTCAGCTAGCAAAAACATTACAAGATAAAAAAGCTACTCCAGAAGAAGCAGTTGCTTATCTATATTTAATGACTTTAGGGCGTCAACCTAGTGCAACAGAAATAGATAAGCTAAAAACAAAGATTACTGCAGGCCCAGAGGCTATTGCTGATTTACAATGGGCTCTCTTTAACCGGTTAGATTTTCTATATAATTACTAATTATTTGCTAGGGTTATTTAGTAGGTATCTACTATTAAGGCAAAGCTTGTTTTATAGGTTTTGCCTTAATTTGTTTTTAAACACTTTTCATCTAATATCAGAAAAAAATAAATCTTGGTTGTTATTTCTACGACCGTAACGATACATTAATTTAAGTACATGAAATGTTGCTCGATAAACTCCTAAATTATAGAATTTGCGGGCACTAGTTATAGCATTTATAGGTAAACATTTAGGGGTTGTATTAGTGAGTATCCTTAAGCTAATTTCTATGTCTTCCATTACAATTGATTCCCGAAATCCTCCTAATTTTTCAAAGAAAGCTTTATTAATAAACAAGCATTGATCCCCATAAATAACACCTGTAAGCCTAAAACGCAGATTATGAATTAGAGAGACTATTTGCAACCAAGGGTGATAGCTATCAAATTTGTGCCAAAAACAAGCTACTTGTAAATTAACACCTTTAGTAAAATTATTGAGTTTGTCAATAGTATTTTGCTCTAAGAAAGTATCTGCATGTAGAAAGAGTAACCAATCTCCTGTAGCTAGTTTAGCTCCTTGATTCATTTGGCTTCCACGGCCTTTAGTAGCAGAGATTACTTTAACTTTAGGGTAAGAGGCAGCAATTTGCAAAGTTTTATCTTTACTACCTCCATCAACAACAATTACTTCATAATTACCTTTTTGGCAAATAACTTTATCTAGGCAATCAGCTAATCCTTTTTCTTCATTAAAAACAGGAATCACTATAGAAATCATTATGTATTATCCAGTAGTCAAAATTTATAGTTACAAATATTATCTAAAATGACTTTTAATTTTTTTTATTTCTTGCATATTTATAAATCAAAATTGTAATGAAATATTGTAAAAATAAAAGGGTTTTCCTAATATGAACAGCAAAGCTCTGGAAATTACTCAAGCAATAGTGTCTTTATGTGAATATACTGCTAATGAAAGTGGAATTGCTGTTTTAGCTTACACTGATTCAGGTAGTGCAGATCTTTATGTAGAGGGTAAGCGGCATGCAAATATTTTAGGTAATGATAAGATTGTAAAGGGACAATTTTTGCATTTACGAACTAGCAAAGCAAAGTGTTATGTAGAATTTGATTTGCTTTCTCCAATTTCAGCAGAACTTTTTGTTGAAATGGGA
Source organism: Blastocatellia bacterium (assembly GCA_039812885.1). Classification (GTDB taxonomy): domain Bacteria; phylum Acidobacteriota; class Blastocatellia; order Chloracidobacteriales; family JADJPF01; genus JADJPF01. The sequence continues at coordinate 144,868 of JBDIBI010000002.1, read as the reverse complement.
GAGCTTTATAACAGATTGCTTCAAGCTAGACTTAGTGCTGAACAAATGCAAAATTTATTGCAGAAACAAAATTGAGTAATTTACTTAGAAAAACAAATAGCTTTACTTGACACTATCAGTAAAAATTGGATATATAGTTATTATTGTTATATTTAGTTAAGGAGCGATTGATGGCAGATAAAAATAAATCAGATGCTTTTCAAGAAGCGCAATTAGAAATAGAAACAATGGTAAAACAAATAATTACAGATTATTTGTCTCCAATGCAAACAAAGAAAATCTCTAAGAAAATGATTGAGCAAATGTGCGAAGATTGTGCTAGCCAAATTGCTAGTAAAGCTATAGCTTCTAGCCGCAAAGCTTCTAACCATCAAGCATCAAGATTAACTGCTGAACTCTCAGAAATACTTAATGATACAAGTTGGAAGATAGCTCCTTTATTTAATGATAGACTTACAAGTCTTGTTGAACAGATGACTCCAGCAGATTTTGAAAGAGTTAAGTCTAGTGTTGCTACTCAAGTAGTTTCACGAGTGTATAAAAGCATTTTTGATTTTGCCAGTGCTTTAGGCATTAAAATACCAGAAAATGCTCCTGTTTCAGATTCTAAAGATAAAAATTAAAATCCCACTTGCTTTAAAAGTAAAAAAGCCTCTGTTTTTGCAGAGGCTTTTTTTAGTGTTATTGGTTAGTGTTATTATAATAAGCTAAATGTAAATTCTAATCGAGCGCGAACATTAACAGGTTGGCCATCTTTTGCTCCAGGAACAAACTTAATTAAATAAGCTGCCTTAATAGCTTCTTCATCTAATCCATAACCTAAACCGCGTACTACTTTAACATCTGTAATTGTTCCATCTTTGCGGAAAACAGCAGAAAGTACTACAACGCCTTGAATTTTATCTCGGCGAGCATCTTCTGTATATTTGGGTTTTTGTTTAGAAAGAATTTGAGGTTGTTTGATTCCATTACTGCCAGCGCTGTAAATACCATCACCACCACCTATGCTAGGATCACCACCGCCAGTGTTATAGCCACGGCCAGGGCCTAAACCTGTACCATCACCAGAGCCTACACCACCGCCTTTTCCAGTACCAATACCACTACCTGTTCCTGGGCCATCAGAAGGAGGGCCAGGTGTACCAGTAGGTAATCCTAATGGTATGTCACTATTGTTTTTTGGCATTAATTCAGGTTGTACTTGAACTGTAGGAAGTACAGGTAAAGAAGGGTTTTTAATTTCAGGTGGATGTGTTGTAGGAGCCACAATTTGTGGTTGTACCAAAGAGGCTACAGGAGGTTTACCTTTTGAAGGAGGAGTCATTTCACGACGGCCACCGCCACCACCACCACCAGCACGTTGTGCTGCTTTAGGAGCTGGAAGTAGTTCAGGTGCTTTTAATGGCGTTAAATCTACTATTTTTTGTAATTGATCTTCATCTTTTATTATTTGAGGTGGTCTCCAATAATAGACTCCTATGTAAATAATCATTCCTAATAACCAAAAAAATACTGAACCTGCTATTCCTACACGTAAGTAACGACGCTGCTTAGAAATAGTAGGATCGCCACGAAAAGTATCTATAAGAAACTTCTTTGGGTCTTTCCTAAATTCTGAAAAAGCTTCAGAAATTTCCCGTTTGAATCTGACAAACACAGATTCATTTTCAATAAAAGTGAAAATGTCTTTCTCTTGCTTCATGGAGTTCTCCAGAACTGTTAAAAGGTTACTAGGTATTAGTAAATAACTATAAGGAGAATTTTAATAAAATTTCTTCCGTATAATAACTAGTTAAAATTTTTATTTTAGCGCGTGTATTTTAACACATTAGACTAACATTTTAATATATATGATTGGCAAATAATTTCGCCCAATCTACCAATAATTGGCATTGTATTATTTGTTGCTTAAAAATGGATACTAGTTGTACTTAAACTGCTAAATTGTGTAGGTTTGAGCTAGGACACACAACTAGTAGTTATTAGTTAGGATGGTTATCAGGTAAGCCTTCATGGAATTTTTCACCTGCCTGTAAATACTTCTTTAATGTGCGTTTAGCTGATTCTTCATCAAATGGCCGATTTGCTAGTATGGAACGTTTGCGAATGTTTTCTGCTAAACTAGCAAAAAGTGTTGTAAGTCCATGAAGTTGCTTTAGTAATTGACCAAGATGCTGATCTCCTATAGTACCTTTACGATTGACCAGTAAATTAGCACAGCTATAAAGTTCATTAACTGAACGTTTAAGTTCTACACGATCAGAGTAAAATACCTTATTTAAAAACTTCATTAAATACATTTGAATCCGTTTTAGAAGTAGTGTTAAGAAAGGTTTTAGCTCAAGTGGAATTTTATGATCAATAAAGTCTTTTAATTGACGTTCAGAACGTGAACAAATTTGCCAAATACACCAGGTATGTTCCCTTAGCAATATTGCTGTGTTTATACGTTCTCGATAATCATTATAAAGGTCTTCTCGTTTTAAATCTGGTAAGTAGATTTGTGCAAGTTCTAAATAACTTTCTTGTAGTACATAAGTTAAAATGCCTAAGCTATCTTCTACTCTTTTAACATATTCTTCTAGTGAACTAAGTTCATTTAACTTAATTAAATGACCAGACTTACCAAAAACACGTTCAGCTTCCATTTCAAAAGTAAACGACATACTATCAAAACGACTGCCTAAAGGTTCACTAGTTGGATAAGATTTTAGAAAAGCAATTAATTGGCGTAAGTTACTTTCTATAAGTTTGAATCGATAAAATGTGAGTTGATAGTCTGTTAAATCATCTTTATTTGGGCTGACAGCAGAAACTAGACGTACTAGGTGATTTAGCTCTAAAAGTAAAGGAATTACAAAGCGACGTTCTCGGCGATTTTCTTCGGGAATATTTTTGAAAGCTTCTTGCAAACGTTTGTCAATTATTGTTCTTTCAACGTGATAACGATATTTTCGATGTAGAATTGGATTAAAATAACTTAAATCCTTAATAACTTTAACTGCAAAGTAAACAAAGCTTTTCAAATTAAGGAAAGGTAGTTGAGCTTTTTCTTGGAAGTGTTCTTCTCTCATAGCAGTGCGCAAATGCTTGAAAGTACCTTTAGCTAACTCTAGGCGACGCAAATAAGGCTCTTCTAACCTAGCTGAAGGTTGTTCTTCAAAAAATAAATCTAACGCTTTATTGATATGAGTTAAGTATTCAATAAAATCTAATAAAAAGACAGAATCAGGTAAAACTATTCTGGATACAGTTTCATCATTAATTTGTTTTTTGGCAAAACTATTAGTTATAGAAATAATACTATTTCGTAGTGTAGATAAAGCTTCTTTTGTATCTTTACGTATTTTTGGAGTTGGTTTACTACTACCATCATCAAGAATAAATTCTGTATTTGTTGTAGCTTCTCTTCTTCGAAGACTTTTAAGATAGTCTTTAAAATGTGGTAAAACCTTCTCATTCATTGAATCCAAAAATTCAAAAAGTTGTTTGCTGTTAAGGCTATTTGTTAGTAATGATTTTAATTGTTCAAGATTAGTATATGCCTTAATTAAATCTACTTCAGGTGATTTATTTTTATAATATTGCTCTACAGGTAAAGGTGTGCTTTTTTGGAGTCTATGAGTTTCTTTAACATAATGGACTTCAGGTTTAATACGTAAGATATTGTTTAGTATACTTGTTACAGTTTGCAATAGTAGTAATGTTTTTTTAGCAGAATTTTCAGAAGTTTGGCGACCTAGTGGATCTGTAGGATCAAAAGAATCAACATTATTTTGGAGAATTAGAATAAGCTCAAAATCTGTATAAAGTTTAGCTAGTGCTATATGTTGGTCTTCGGAAGAAATTGAACGTAAAAATTCTATAAAGCCATTTTGCTTGCTATTAGCAGAATGAGAATCTTCTGTTGAAATTGCTTCTATGGGATTATGTGGTAAGGTTTCTAGTTCTGGTTCTTCAGAAACACCATGTATTTCTTCAGATGGATTTTTACTAGGATCATTATTTACTGCCATTTAGCAACTCCAGTTTTAAGCTTAAAAACAAATATGATTTTATTTAACTTTGCTTACTTATCCAACAAGATTCTTGCTTGTTGAAGATCTGGCATTTGAAACCCTTCATTAAACCAGCGATAAAGTTCTAAAAGCTTTTCACGTGCAGCAACTTTTTGATCACTATTACTATTTTGATACAGTTTAACTAAACTTATAGTAGCACGTAATTTCAATAGTTTAGCTTGTTGGTTTTTAGCAATATCAATTGCTTTTAAGAAAGCTTTTTCTGCTTCTAAAATATCATTATTTTCTAAAAGGATTATTTCACCTTTTAGTCGGTACATTTCTGCTTCATACCAATGATCATTATTTTTATTTGCAATAACAAAAGCTTCATCAAGTGTAGAAAGAGCATCTTTATATTTGCCAGATTTGCTATAGCATTCTGCTAAAATTGTCATAAAGTAGGGAACTACTAGTTCTGAACCAGAAGAAATCCAAAAATCGTTTGCTTGTTTTACTAGAACTGTACCTTCTTCTATTTTCCCTTTATGGATCATTGCCCAACCTTGCACTACCATTCCTGCTAGTAGCCAGTTAGGAAAGCCCTTTTCTTGTGATAATCTTATTGCTTCTGTTGCTCTATCATATGCAGCCTCAACACGTAAGAGATATTGTTGACAACAAGCATCATGAACCAAAGCATAACCAAGACTATAAGGATGAGAAAGTTCCAGAGCTTCAGCAATAGATTCACGACTACGCTTTAATGCTTGTTCAGGGTAGCCCATCAAGCTTAGTGGCCAAGATTGCATTCCTCGATTAGCCACATCAGGATCTTGCCCATATAAAAGAGCTAAAGTTGAGTGTGTATTTGAGGTGTAGAGCTTAATACCTTCTTCCATATGGTGTTGGGCTAGCATAAACTCCCCACGCCAAAATACAGAATTTCCCATTGCTCTATGAGCTTCTAAAGAAATAGCTGTATCCTTCTCTTTTTCTGCTAGGAACATTAACTGATGAGCTAAATCAACTGCTGTTGAGTAGTCTGCCCGACCAATATAAAATGCCCATAATCCTCGTAGTGCAGGGAAAAGTTGCTTATTATCTCCTAATTGATTACATAAATTTTGAGCATGAGAATAAGCTTCTAGAACTTCTTTAGCTGCATAGCCTTTAGTTGCAATAATTGGAGACCCGATTGCTAGTTCTAGTTGTAGCTCTTTTTGTATTCTTTCTTTGCTTTCTGGAAGAAGTTTTATTAATTCTAAAGCTTGTTTGAAAAATCCAATTGCTTCTTGGTTGACATAGCGGCTAACAGCTTGTTCACCTGCCTTTTGTAGATAATCAATAGCTTTCCAAACTAGTTCTACATCAGGATTTCGTTCATCAATGGACTCACAAAAATGATGGGCTAAATAAGAATAATATTGATCTAAATCACTTTGATGATTTTTCTCATGCCAATTAGCTACAGCATAATGAAGCTGTCTACGTTGAGAAAATAACATTAAATTATAGACTACATCTTGAGTAATTATATGTTTAAAAATATAAGCTAACTCAGGAGCAGGGCGCTCTAACGGTGTTAAGTCTAATTGTTCCAAGATGTTAAAATGTTCTAAGATGAAATCTTTATCTGCTTCTATTGGATAAATGTCTTTTAAGGTGCGAAATGCAAATACTCTCCCAATTACACTAGCTACTTTGATTGTTAATTGTTGTGCTGGAGTTAGTCGATCTACACGACTAGTTATAACTCCTTGTATGGTATCAGGAAACTTCCTACTGTCAATTTTTCCATTAGTAGAAACAATTATGCACTCCCCATCTTTAATTTGAATAAATCCTAGATCTCGCATTGAGTAAGCTAGTTCTTCACTAAAAAATGGATTACCTCCAGCTTTACTAATTATTATTTCTTCTATAGCTTTAGGAAGAGATTTTACTCCTAAACGATAACAAACTAGATCAGTGATTTCTTCTACTGGTAATTGATTAAGTATGATCTTCTCAGTTCCTGATTCAGCAAGCAAGTTTTTATAATCTAGAATTATAGGTTCAGTCATTGGTCTAGTTGCCACTATTAGTAATAAGTTCTTAACTTGTTGGCATACAAGTAAAAGCAGAGCCCAAGAACCAGAGTCTAACCAATGTGCATCTTCTATAATTAGGACTAATGGGTTTTGCTTAGTATGATGTTGAAGGATACTAATTAACAATTGGTGAAGGGAATCAGCTCGTGTTTTACCTGCTAATTGTGCTGTATACTCATTATCTGCCCAATCCCAAGGCAGAACTGCATCTAGTAGTGGAGCTAATTGAAAAGATTTAGGATCATCTGGAAGTGAGCGAGAGATGTGAGTTTTTTTAGTGTCTATATCAACATCCTCAGGTAGATTTTCTAGTTCAAATAGCTGAGCTACTACATTTCGCCAAGCAAAATAAGCTGTAGTATTTTCTATAGAATCTCCATAACCAACGAGTACATTTAGGTTTAAGTTTTGAGCTTGAGTAATAGATTCTTCTATTAACCGGGATTTACCAATTCCAGCTTCTCCTTCAATAACAACACAACTCATTTTATTAGAATGTTTTAGGAGTTGTAATTTTTCTTCAAGCAAATTACGCTCATTTTTACGACCAATTATATTGACTTTTGCTTTTTCAAAAGACTTTTTAGAGGTTTTTGTTACTAGTAAAGCAGGGCGATAAACAGGTATAGGAGCTTGTTTACCTTTTACTTTTAATGGGTCTAAAGCAGTTAGACTTAATCGTCCTTTTGCCGCTTTAGCTGTAGCTTCATCACATAAAATATCTTTGTTTGCTGCTTGCATAAGTCTAGCAGCTAAATTTACAGTATCTCCCATTACTGTATATTCACGCCTAATATTGCTACCAACAGATCCACAAAAAGTTTGTCCTGTAGTCACTCCAATTGCGCTTTGAAATCCAAGGTTTTGAATTGCGCTTTGCATCGCTAAAGCTGCTCGTAGTCCTCTGGCTGCATCGTCTTCATGAGAAAATGGCGGTAATCCCATTACTGCAACTAGAGATGCTCCTTTATCATCTACACTAATTTTATTTATGCTTCCTTCATAACGATATAAACTAGTTTGTAATGCACACATTGCTGCTTGAGCTTTTTCCAATGGAGTTTCTTCATTAAGGTCAGGTAAATTAATAAAAAGTACAGTTATATTACGTAGTTCTGCTAGCCAATCAGTTTGTCCAGCATCGATTCGGCTTCTTATAGCCCCAGGAATAAATGATCTTAATGCTGCTGTGCTTTGAGCTAATGCCTTGGGTTTATTAATAACAGGAAAAGTTTCTTTATTAGTAATATTTTGTAGCTCAATAGTGTGGCAATGATCTTCTATATTTACTTCAACCTTATTTTTAATTAAATCCAGAGTTTCAGGTGAAATTAGAATTTGTCCTGCTTTGGCATATTTATTGGCTGTGCTTATTTGGCTAAGAGGGTTTCCAGCAACTAGAAGTTCCCATCGTCCAAAAATACCACCTAATGTTTGTATAAGTGTTTCACCTACTGCAATAACAAGTTTCATTGAGAGGCGTACATCAGTGGAAACAGAATAATTATGTAAGCGTTCTTGTATAGTTAGACAACATTGGGCTACACGTTGAGCTAGAAGTGGTAGGTCTTCTTGCAAAATTTCTTTAGGCCAAATGGCAAGTAATGCATCTCCAGCAAATTTAACAATATCTCCACCATAGCTAATGATCAAATCTATTAATTGGCCTAAATAGTTGTTGAGTAATCGTGTTAGTTCTTCTGTTCCTGAAGAACCTTGTGCTGCTAGGCGTTCTGTAAGAGCTGTAAAACCAGAAATATCTGTAAAAAGTACCACACAATTAAATACTTCTTTTGTTGGTTTAGTAAAATATTCAGGATCTTTTGTTGCTTTATTTATAACTAAAGAAGGAACATAGCTACTTAAAGTTTCTAGTATAGACATACAATTTTCCCTTAGTGCCCAGCCATTTTTGGGAATAGTATAAATGAGGAAAATAAGCAAAAGATAGCCTAAAAAGCTTTAAGCTTTCATTCTAGAAAAACACCTATTAGAGAATAAAATAAAGTATAAGGCTAATAACTTAAGCTGTTTGCTGTAGAGAGCCTAACAATAGACGCTCTGCTTGTTTAACTAGGCTACGTTTGCGAGAAACCGCTAAACAGTGTCTAGAAAGCTTTTGGCAAATGGCTATTAGCTCTAAATCATTGGTGAAAGGTTCTAAAACTGACATATCTGGCTTAGTAAAAGATTGCACCAAAAATTGAAGTAGTGCAGAACGTTCTCCATTACTGATTGTTAACAAAGAAGAATTGTTGATGTTAGCTATAAGGGAAGAGTTTAGTAATCTATTTTCTGGAGCAAAGACCGAAGCAGGCACACCTTTGCTAGCCCATAAAATGGCTACAAAAGGATTTGTATCATTATCAGATTTTTCTATACGGTTTTTTTGCCAAAGATAAGCAGTATGGTAGTTAAGTCCAACTTCTAAAAAAGCCTTAACATAAGAACCAATAGACTCTAGGGGACTAAAAACCAACAAAGAAGCATTCTCTTTCATAAAAAGCTCAAGATAAGAAATCCAACTAACTTTTGGATTACAATGTTCTTGAAGCTTTTTTGATCCATTACTTTTACTAGTAGAAATAGGATCTGCAATAACTAAATCAAAAGATCCTATCAAGTTGCTACTTTCGCCTGTTTCCTCAGAATCATCTAAACACCAAGGAAATTCACCTTGTAATACCGATAAATAGGGGCTAACAGTAGGTACTTCACAATCTATTGTATTAAGTTTTCTAGATGTTTGTAATGGGATCATGATCTCGGCTTTTAAGTACTATTTGTTGTATTAGAAAAACACTAGAGACAATCTATAGATATGCTTAGAGAAAGTCAAGATTAAAGATCCTAATATAAACACATCATTTAGTGGTTATTGGGATTTAACCCTCATTATCTAGAAAAGTTTTTAAGGCTAGATCAGATCGTTTGATCTAATCTAGCCTTAAAAATGCAGCAGTTAAGCTATGATTTTGGAGTTTTACTTTAGCCAAAAAAATTTTTGATCTAGTGTGAAGATGATTCTTTTGATTCTTTTGATTCTTTTGATTTTTTGGCTTTATTGCTGCCGCCAAGAGAAATTTCTTCTGCTTTACCTTCTAAATTCATTAATAGTAATTCTACTTCTATTTTAGGGTATTGTTTAAGAATTTCTTGGGCTAACTCTCTCATTTTTTGAGTATGAATACTTGTTTCTTTGCTAGCATTTTTAGCAAAATCTTGCCCTAAAATTACTTTATAAGCACCACAATCTCTGTGATCTAGGATTACTACTTTATGAATATGATGTAAGTCAATAGCTACTTTTAAGTGTTCCCAAAAAACTTGTTTCCAAACAGGGAATTTGCTGTTGTTTGCTCCTAAAGATGCACCTGCCAAAATAATTTGATCATATTTATCTCTTAACCCTTTGTTGGTCATAAGGTTTTCAGTTTCATTGATTAACCGATAATCCATACAGGTAAGCAATAAAATATCTGTATTACCAGCTTTTACCTTAGGTGTAATAACTATTGATGAGAGTAAAATTGCTAATACAAATAGCTTTAACAAAGTATTCCGAATAGTTTGGTATTTATGAGGAGACATTGTTGGTATTGTTGCCATAACTTATTATTACTCCTAGAATTAAAAAATAAAGTGTCTTAATTATTTCTAGGTTTCTATTCGGCATATAAGTCAAAAATCATTAGAAAGTTTTAGATAAAAATGAAGGCTAACATAGATGTAGGAAAGTTTATTAGTTGGTAAGTAATAAGGGACTGTTAGCCTGAAGTTAAGCAAAAACTTAACCTCAGGCTAATAAATTAGAAGACTACTTTAGCTGCAAATTGAATGTTACGTGGGCCGCCACCACCAAGGAAAGGATTACCAATTCCCACATCAGGAGTTGCTGTTAAAGGCAGAAATCCAACACCACGGCCTGTAGTTGGATTGATACCATTGAAACTTGCATCAACAGCAAAGCTAGGAACTAAAGGAGAAGAGAAATTTGGATGGTTAAAAATGTTAAAGAATTCTGCTTTTAGTTCTAGCTTTAGTTTTTCTGTCAAATTGGTAACTTTTGTTACAGAGAAATCAAAGTTTTTATAATCTGGCCCAAGTAAGGAATTACGACCTAAGGAGCCAAAATGTTGTGTTCCTGCAAGACAATCTGCTGCTGAACCTGATCCTTTGGGATTTAATGCACAAGGAACTTGGAATGCAGAAAGATTGAGAAAACGATCAGGGCCTTTTGTACCAGCAAAAGGATCTCCAACTAAATCAGGTCTAGGGAAAAACTCACCTGTTCCATTAAAATCATCAAAAAAGTTAACACTAAATGGATTCCCACTACGTAAAGTTAATAGTCCTCCTACTTGCCAACCACTAGTTAATTTCTTAAACCGCTTGCTAAGCATAGGTAGTTCATAATTGAAACTAAGAGTAAATCTATGGCGGTTATCAAAATTTGAACTAGCTTTTTCTAAGTCTGGACGATTGCTATTATCAGGTTGAGAGGCATTAGGTACATAATCTTGACCATCGCTAGCATTATCAATTGAATGAGAATAAGTATAATTCATTGCAGCAGTTAACCCATGAAAATTACGTGTAGTAAGGTTAAATTGTAATGAATTATAGTTAGATGCAGCAGTAGTTTCTAATTGATTTACATAAAAGAATGTTCCACCTGAAGGAGCAAAAGGTCCATTATCAAATGGTCTTGCAGTTGAAGCCATTGGATTAGTAGGTTGGTTTAAGTCACGATAGCGAAAGAGTTTGCGTCCTTGTGAACCAACATAAGCTACTTCTAATACTACGTTTTTAAATAGTTCACGTTGGATTGTAATGTTATAGTTCTGTACGTAAGGAGTACGTAGTTTACGATCTACAGCAAAAACATCAGAATCTGAGAAGTTAGTAAATACAGGCACTCCAGGAACTAATTTGCTAGTTGTAGAAAAAGAAAAGAGAATAGGTGAAGAACCTATTGGGTTATAAGCTGGGCCAGGGTTAAGTGTGTTAAATGGTAGTTGCCCAACAAAGAAATCTTGAGAAAATGTATCATAAAACAGTCCCCATCCAGCACGTACTACAGTTTTACCTTTACCATTTATATCCCAAACAACTCCTACACGAGGGGAAAAATTGTTGAGATCTCTATCATAAAGCTTATCTAGCCCATTTTTTCCTAGTTGTACTATTCCAACACGTGGATCAAAGTTGCTTAATCTGTCTCGTTCTTCTCCAATTATTCCAAAATAATCATAGCGCAGTCCGTAATTGATTATTACTCTAGAGGTAACACGGAAATTATCTTGGAAGTAAACACCATGTGAGTTTTGGAAAGTTCCACGTTGAGAGTCTCCAATTGCACTTCGTCCTCCGCTAGGCTTACCAGCTAAAAAGTCACTAAGCGACGCAAAATCAATACGACCTCGGTAACCTGCATCAAAAAAAGCATTAACAAAAGTACGACGAAACTCATAGCCAATTTTTATATCATGTTTGTTTAGCTTATAAGAAAAATTATCAATAAGCTGGGTATTTGTTGCAATACGGCCTCTTGGCAGTGAAAGGTTAGATCCAATAGGCTCAATTGCTGAACCTAAAGCTGGATCTTGGCGAATTCTAATTACTGGCAACCCAAAATCTCTAGGAGAATTAACTCCAGTATTAAGACCTATTGAATTTGGATCAAAATTAGAGTCTTCAGCAAAGAAATTTTGTTTAAATCTATTATAACCAAAACGCAATTCATTAACTTTTGTGCTAGATAATACTTTAACATATGAGATAGAAGCTATTTGCACTCTAGTTGGAGTTACTGTGTTATAGCCTGGTAATTTACTACCTCCAACTAAGGCAAGAGGGAAGCTTTGATTACTATTACCATAATAGTAACGACCACTTAGAGAATCTCTTGGAGAAAAAGATTGATCAATTTTAATAGTAGTACTATCTACATCATTACTAGCACGTGTAGTTACAGCAACATTTGGTGAAGGATCAAAGAGAGGAACAGAAATATTAGGTGTTGGATAAGGGTTACGGCTTAGAATTTGAGCAATAATTGGATTTTTAGCTCCTCCTAACATTGCTATTTCACGTGGGTCAGGTACACGCGCCAAGCTATTAAGCCCTACACGTTCACGTTGTCCTTCATAATTAAAATAAAAGAAAGTGTGATTTTTAACAATTGGGCCGCCTAATGCAAATCCAAATTGGTTATTACGAAAAGCTGTTTGTGGATTTGGCTTGGTGTTAAAAAAATTACGTGCATCTAAAGCATTATTACGTATAAATTCTAAAGCTGAACCATGAAGTTCATTTGTTCCAGACTTAGTAACAATATTAACTATTGCACCAGAGTTTCGGCCATATTCTGGAGCAAAGTTGGAAATTATTGCTAATTCTGCTACAGCTTCCAAAGGTAAAATGGTTGCTGGAGTTCCAAAAACACCTGCTTCATTTATTGCTGGTAAGTTACGATAGCCATCATTCATATCTGTACCATCTAGCAAGTAGTTATTAGCACGACCACGATTACCATTTATGCTAAATAATCCAAAAGAGCCAGGTGAATCACTTACACCACTAGGATCTCCAGTAGCTCCACTAGTAAGAACTAAGAATTTAGTAAAGTCTCTACCATTAACTGGTAAGCGTTCAACTTTTTTATTTTCAAATACTTGACCTAATTGATTACTAGTAGTGTTAACTAAAGGAATAGAAGCTTCAACTACAATAGCTTGTTCTACTGAACCAGTTTTAAGAATGGCATCTACACGCCTTTCAGATGCAACTTCTACAACAACTTCTTTAACTAATGCAGATTGAAAGCCTTCTCTTTCTATTCGTAGTTCATACCTTCCACTTTGAAGTTCTGGTAAAGAAAAATTTCCAGCTTCATCTGTTATGGTATTTCTTTCAACCCCTGTATCTATATTTTTAGCTGTTATGGTTGCTCCTCCAATGACTGCCCCATCAGCATCTGTTACCGTACCAAGCACAGTACCACGAAAGGTTTGAGCTTGAGCCAACACAGCAAAAAATAAAATAACTAATGTCAAAAATGCCACTTTTATAAGTTTTGCATAGGAAAGAGGCACTTTTAATGATACTCGTTCATAGCGAGACGTTATTTTTTCCATTGAGTTTTTCCTTTATGAAGGTTTATTAAGAGGATATAGAATATTTTAACTCCACTTTTTATCTAAGTACAAGTTGGTATTATAGGTTTTGTAAATAAATTGTAAAAAGTGTGTTAGGAATATAACAAAATATTCTTATTGCTTTGCAATAATTAGAAACAATAAAATTGTTAATTAAAATTTTTATTATTTTCTGGAACCTTTTAAGCTTTTAAGAGATTACAAAGAAAAGCCAAGATAAGTGAAAAAATTCTGAAATTGTAGGTAATTCACACTATGAAAAATTTTTCTATAAATAAAAAAGTCGTATTTGTAACAATTTGGTTAATAATATCTTTTCTAAATATATCTATTTATGCACAAGAAAAAATTTCTACACAATCTCATAATCAAAATAATGAACGTGGTTTTGGGCTACAAACAGTAGCAAAATGGCCTACTAGTTCTAAACGCTATGCTTTGGTTGTTGGTGTAGAACAATATCAAGATAAACAAATTACTCCTCTTAGCGCTGCTGTAAATGATGCTAAACTACTTTCAGAAGCACTAGTTAAGTATGCCGGATTTCCAGCAGATCAAGTGGTTTTGCTTGCTTCAGATCAACCTGCTGAAAGACAACCTACTAGAGAAAATATATTAAGAAGATTATCTAATTTAAGAGCTGCAATTCCTGAAGATGGGCTTTTATTAGTTTCATTTGCTGGGCATGGAATAGAACGCCAAGGTCGAGCTTTTTTATTACCTTCAAATGCACAGGTTAGCGGGGATATTTCTTTACTAGAAGATACTGCAATCAGTGTTGATACCATTAAAGAACGTATTCGTCAAACAGGTGTTAAACAAGTGATGATAGTTTTAGATGCTTGTCGTAATGATCCAACTGCTGGACGGGCAGACGCTCCTAATAATTTATCAGAAGCTTATACTCGTGGTTTTAACTTTGATGTACGTAACCAAGAAGTTAGTGCATTTGCTACACTTTATGCTACAAATGTTGGTGCTCGTGCTTATGAAAATACAGAAAAGAAAAATGGTTATTTTACTTTAGCTATAGTTGAAGGTTTAAAAGGTGGTGCAGCAAATGAAAAAGGAGAAGTAACCTTAGAATCACTTAAGTCATATATCCAACAAGAAGTTCCTAAGAGAGTAACCTTAGATTTAGGTGTAGGCAAAAAACAAGATCCTCAAGTAGTTGTTGATGGTTATAAAGCTAATGAACTAGTAATTTCTATTAATGTAAATGTAAATATAAATACATCAGGTTCAGCTAATGTAACAACTTCCACAACAACTTCTACAAACACAACTACAGCACCTTCCAATATCACTGCTACAACAACAATAGGAGCTGGTGGATTACCTGTTAAAACTTATGAATTTAAGACAGTTGACTTAAATGTTAATGGCAAAGTTATAAAAGAGACTAATGGACAGGCTAAAAGCTTTACAGAAAATTTGGCTGATGGTATCACTTTAGAGATGGTAGAAGTTCGAGGTGGTAGTTTTATGATGGGTGCAGAAAAGGAAGAAGAATATTCAGGAAATTATGATCAGAATACGATGCCTCAACATAAAGTAACCGTACCTACTTTTTATATTGGGAAATTTGAAGTTACACAAGCTCAATGGAAATTTGTTGCTGGACTTCCAAAAGTTAACATAGAGCTTAAAGCTAAACCTTCTAAATTTAGAGGAGATGATAACCCTGTTGAGCAAATAACTTGGGCAGAGGCAGCAGAATTTTGTGCAAGACTTTCAAATCACACTGGCCGTCAATACAGATTACCTTCTGAAGCAGAGTGGGAATATGCTTGTCGTGCAGGTACAGATACACTATTTTCCTTTGGAGATAGCATTACACTTGGACAAGTTAACTTTTCAGGTATTATGTCAGCACATTACAGAGGCCCTTATCCTGATGGATATTTAGATCAAACTTTTTCTGTTGGAACTACAAAAGTTGCTAACAATTTTGGTATCTATGATATGCATGGAAATGTATGGGAATGGTGTCAAGATGTTTACCATGAAAATTATAATGGTGCTCCAACTGATGGTAGTGCTTGGGTGACAGGTGGTGAACAAGAAAAACACATTTGTCGTGGAGGATCATGGATTTGTCGAGGTGGTGCTTGTAGCTCTACTTATCGCAATGAAGGAGATTTAAATTGGAAACGAGATGACTATGGTCTTCGTGTAGTAATGACTGTTCCTAAAGCTAAAAACTAATTTAGTTAAATATTTAAGTTATAAACTCATAAATATACTGAAGTCACTATCCCTATCTAAATTTCTAAAAACTACATAGTTAAAGAAATTTAGGTAGGGATAAAAGTTTTTAACCAATTTATATTAAAATAATTGACTACTATTTTGTAAGACAACTCTTATTTTGTAAGATAACTATGTCTTGCTCTAACTTTTACATTTGGACGAGAAACTTCTACTTTTATATCATGTAAAGCTGCTTCAGACTTTTCAGCTTCATCAGGATAAAACCCAAGTTGATATTGATTTTGTAATTCTTTAGTAATTTCACTAAATACTTTTTTAGTGTTATTTTCTCCATTAAATGTTTTTCCTCCAGTAAAATCAACTATTTGATTAATTACATCTGCGGAAGCAATATCACCTGCAAGAACATAAGAAATCCCATAAACTACTATACTGGAATTAGATAAAGTGTAACGCAATCCAGAAAAAGATCTTCCACTAAAATTGTCATCACCATCAGTTAGTAAGATTATGGCTTTTCTAGTTTTATCTTCTTTGAAATACTTCTCAACAACTTCAGATAAACAATCATATATGCAAGTACTTGGAGAAGAGGGAATTGTAGACATTGTATTTATATCTGAAATTAGTTTTTCAGTTTTGCTGCTAAAATCACTTACAACATGCACAGTACAATCAAAAGTAACAATCATGGCTTGATCTTTAGGTCTTAGGACTTTTACAAAATCTATTGCACTATTGCGAATTTCTTTAAAATACTTATTCATGCTTTCGCTAATATCAAGCATTATAATTACTTGTAAAGGCTCATTTGAAGTTTCAAAAACTGCTGGAATTTGCTTTTTTTGGTCTGCATATATTGTAAAGTCATTAATAGTTAAATTACTAATAAAATGGTCATTTTTATCTGTGACAATTACAGGAACATTAACTAATGTTGCATTTACTTTTATAGTCTCTCCATCATTATTTTGTGCATAAACTGGTTTGTAAAATAACATCAATATTAATGCTAATACTAGTGTAAATAAATACTTATCTAATATTTGAACATGTTTATAATGGATATTTATCATCAAAAAATCCTCTAGTTAATATCAATTAATCTTAATTAATGGTTATTAATATTATATGGAAAAGTCTTGCAGAAATATAACTAAGGTATCTTAGTAATATACTGCATTTTGCAAAAAAAGAATAGCTATGAAGTTAAAGAAAAAATAATGTGTTATTTTATTTAGCTGCAACTAAAGGAGAGCGGCTTATTTTCATATTGCTATCGTAGTGTTTTCTTGTAAATGGATTAGATAGTACTCGATAAGCTGCTGTTATATAAGCAATTACTCTTTCTAATTGAGGTTTTAAACTAGGATTTTGACGACATAATTCTTTATGGCTGTCTGGATGGAATTTCTTTAGAGAATCTTGGTAGGCTTGAAGAATTTCTCTTTCTTTTGCACTAGGTGATACATCTAGCAATGTATAGTAGTTAGTTGTTTCTAATCTATAAACAATAGATTCTATTTCATAACAAAATGCAGCAGCTTTTTGGAAATTGTGACTTATTGGAGGAGCACACATTTCTTTGATTGCACTTGCAATAGATTCTGTAGATCTATCTATATTTTTTTCTGTTCTAGACCAATCTAGCAAACCTGTTGCCAATAAACCACATAAGGTTGTTAGTACATCTTTTTCTGGTAAACAATCTAAAGATACCAAATCATTAATAGAAGTATTGCCATTAATTCTAGATAAAACAAAAGCTTCTTTTGGGGTTAGGTTAACGTATTGAATTAAATGTGGAAGATTAGAATTAGGTATTACAGTCTTAGAAAAATCTCCTAGCCAAGTTTTAATTAGTGAAGTATTGTCTAAACGTCTTAGCCCTTCAAATATTAAATCTGCTATTGGTAAAGATACTTTGCTTTTTAGAGAAGTGCTGTTTTCACACCGTAGTTCATATTCTCCAGTTGTCCAGTTAAAAAGTGAACAAACAATTTGTGAAATTTGCAGATTATGTAGCCTATTTAACTGGGTTTGAGAAATAACTTTCATTTTTAGCAAGGCATCACTAAATGAACAAGCACTATTAGACATTTCAAATTTAGCTTGTTCAAAAGCATCTGCTGCAATATTACTAATACGAATTAATAAATCATCTAGCTGGTCAGTAGGTTCGGTACTATAAGCGCTAACTATGTTTCCTTGGTAAAAAACAAGGCTTTTATTAATTTTGTTTTCGTTGGTAAAACGTAAAGAACCGCTTGATTGTTCATGCAATATTCTTTGTAACAAAAACAAAAATGGCTGATCTTTTAGTTGTCCTATCTCAATAGTAGAGTTACTTTGTTTAGTTGTTTCTGCTTCATAAAATAGGGTTGGTGATGCACCATTATCAGTTTCAGTATAGTTTATTTTACTTACAGAATATTGAGAGCGCGACAAAGCAGGGTTTCCAATAATTTGTGGAATTTCTGGTAATAATTGTAACCGCCATTTTAATTCATTAGCATTAGCTATTCTTTTATTCATATCTGAAATCAACAAATCGTTGATAATGCTAGCAAATTCTGGAGTTACAGGAATAAAAGATTCCCAATGTCCTTTAGAAAGTTTGATTTTAGTAGTTATTGTATCATTAGCAAGTAGACGTAATACTGTTGCTCCAGCAGAATAAAGATCACTTTGAGGAGCAGGATAACCAGCAAGTTGTTCAGGTGCAGTATAACCAGGAGAGTAAACTAAAGTTCTGTTGGCTGTAGCTGTGTTGGTTACTTTATGACATACAGCTCCAAAATCAATCAAAAGAACTTGTCCATTGGAATGGCGCATTAAGTTTTCTGGCTTTATATCTCTATGAATAATAGGAGGCTTATGTGTATGTAAATAATCTAGAATATTAGCTAAATCTACTAATAAATCACGAGCTTCTTGTTCATTAAAAGCATAGTTTCTTAAAATTACTTCTTCAGCTAAAGTTTTTCCAGGTATATAGTCTTGGACTAAGTAATAATAACCGTCATCAGTAAAATAGGCATGAAGTTTTGGGATTCCAGGATGTCGTAGTTTTAATAGTACTGCTGCTTCTCTTTTAAAAAGGCGTTCAGCTATTTCATTACTTTCTTCATCATAACTATTGTTATCATCAAAAATCCTACGTAATTGCTTTAATACATAGACTTCTTTGAAACAATCTGTATCTTCTACTAAGTAGGTAATGCAAAACCCACCTTTGCCAATAACTTTTTTAATTCTATAGCGATAGCCAACAAGCGCACCTATTGGTAGTGTTTGACATTTGGGACAACGTGCTTCATTTGTTACCCATTGATGAACACAACTTAAGCTAGCACAAGTTACCATTGCTATCCTTTCTGTTTAAGTATAGTTGTCAGTTCTTATTCTTTTTTCAATTTATGTAATACTGAAAACTACTTAAGCAACTTTAAATTTATAAAGTTATTTGGGATTAGACAACCAGAAAAGTAGCAACCTTGATGCCAAAATTATTACTATGAAAAAAGATTTTATCTTATTGATTATTAAAGTAGTTACTAGAAGTAGATTTTTAACTTAAGGCTAAAGTAGACAAAATTTTGTTCTCTTGCTATGTAAAATATTCCTAGCCTATGTAGAGAATACATACTTGTGGAAAAAAAGTTAAAACAGAAGGGAAACTTTTACACTGTTGATGGGTGGTTTATTCTTGTCTTAAAAGTTTTGACCAAAAGCTTTTTGGTTTAGATGATTCTGCTTTAGCCGCTTCTTCTTCTTCTTTGGCTATTTCAGTTATAGCGGTTTTAGCTCTATTACTGTTAGGATTAATTTTTAAAACTTCTTGATACATTTCAACTGCTTTATCATTTAAACTTTGATGGCGATATAGATTTCCTAGTTCAAAGAAGTAATTTAAATCTCTAGGGGCACATTCAATAGCTTTTTTATAGGCAGCTTCAGCATCTTGTTCATAACCAGAAATATTATTATAAGCTCTCGCTAGTTGTGCCCAATACTCACCATCTTTTGGTGATATTTTTAATGCAAACATCAGCATTTCTACTGCTTCAACATATTTTTTCTGATCACAAAGCTCTATAGATTTTAGATAGTATTCTGTTGCTGTAAAAGTTTTTCCTTTACCACCAGGAATGTTTTTATTGGTTTGAGGAAGTTCATTTACTGTTATTGGTTTACTAGGTTGAGCTGGTTGAGCTGGTTGAGCTGGTTGTATTGGGTTAGCTTGGGCTCGGGATGCTATTAAAGGTGTAAGAGTTGGCAATGCTGCTCTTGATGGATCAATAATAATAGATGGTTTATTTCCTGCACTAGAACGAGTTAAATCAGGTGCATTACTATTAGGAATAGCTCCTGAATTAGAGCGTAACATATTATTGTTAGCTTGATTAATTGCAGCATTAGGAGTAGGTAATGCTGGATTTGTTGAAGTAATTGGAGTAGATGGTGAACTAGGAATCCTGGCTCCAGGTGTAGAGCGATTTGGATTTGTAACTGGCAAAACTTGAGAAGGTGGGGTGCTTGGAACTGTAGGGCGCACAAGTGCTGGATTGGTTGGAACTGTAGGGCGTGCAAGAGCTGGGTTAGAAGGAGACAACGACGGTCTAGATGAAGGAGTTAAATATTTATTATCAGGACTTTTGCCTAGAGCATTTTTTAGCTCTGTTTGTGATGCAGAATATTGACCAGTGTTTCGTTTTCCACCTTTTAATTGTTCATCATAAATTTGTTTTTTCTGTGGGTTTGACAATACTTCTGCTGCTAATGTAATGGCTCGATTAATCTCATTTAGTTGGCTGGACATATTAATTCCATATTGAGAAAGCATTTCTTGTTTCTTGAGATTAAACTGTTCTATTAAATCTGTATAAGCTTTATCAATCATTTCTTTTGTTGCACTACGCTCAAGTTCTAGTATTTGATAATGAGTGTTTTCAGATTTTACCAAATTTAATTTGGTTTCTATTAAGTAACAAAACTCCATTGCTTCTTGTTGACTAAGATTCTTAACAGTTGAAGCTGATTGCTCAGGTTGCACAACAGGATTATTAGATGCTGTTACTTTGTTGCTAAATCCGACGGAAGGCGTAGTATTTGTTGCTGTTGGTTCTGTAGGAAATTGATTAATTAATATTTCGTAAGCTTGTTTAATAGTAGTAGAAATATAATTTAGTTCATTAGATAAATTTAGTTTATAAGGTGTTAGCTCTTGTTGCCGACTTGGATTAAATAGTTTATTTAACCGTTCATAAGCAGCTTTAATTTGTTCTTTAGAAGCTGAGGAACTGACTTCTAACACTTCATAAAGTGAACCCATAGAATTAATAGCACTTATTTTATTTTCTATTTCACGACAAAATTCCATTGCGGAATGAGTATCTAGAAGAGCTTGAGCAGAAGAAGGTTTAGCTGGAGGTGAATTTACAACTCTACCACTATAAGTAGATGATGGAGATAAAGGATTAACCTGAGGTAAACTTATGCGTGCTCCAGTGTTACCAAGAAAAGGAGTTTGGCTAGAGTGTGAAGCTTCAGATACTGAAGGCTTTGCTGTAATAGCAGGAATTTCTTGAACAGGCTGAGGGTCAATACCATGTAAAGGTAAATCTGAGGTTTCTAGCATAGGTTTATATTCTGTTATAGGTTCTCTTGATGGAGCTAAATATCCAGATAACCATAAAGCAGAAATGGTTTTTACTACTACATCTTCCGATAAAGAACCAATTTTTACTAATTCATCTACTCTAAATGTAGAATTTTCTATGTTAGAAAGTAGAAATGCTTCTTGTGATGTTAAAGAAATACTTTTGTAAATATCTGTTAAACTTAGTGTAAGCTTTAATGGAGTATAGAAATCCTCAAACATTTGCTTAAGTAATAGTAGGTCGCCTATATTCCGGAAACCTTCTAAAAGGATTTGTGGGACTGAAATTAAGTTTTTAACCTCATATTCTGGTAATGCACATCTAGTAAAGCGACATTCAAAAGCTTCCCAATCAAAAGTTGAAGCAATTATTTTAACAATTTGTTTATAGAAAAGTTTGACTAAATCTTCAGGTTGAAAGTAATGTAGTTCTAGAAGACTTTTTCCAAAACGTCTATTTTCTTGAGCCAATTTATTTACGTTGTTTAATTGTTCTTGGGTTAATAGTCCCCATTCAACTAAAAAAACACCTAATTGTTCTGAATCTAAGCTACTAGTGGCAAATACAACATCTCCATTTTCAAAATGTATAGTCTTACGTACAGTAGCTTGTTTTAGGGTAAGAATGCCCGTGCGCTTATTTTGATAATAATCTACTAATACTTGTGGGACAAAACTTTCCTTTAATTCAGCCATGTAAGACCTCATTTAATTTTAATTTAGCACTTAATCCAAGTTCTTCATATGAAATATGGACGAAACATAATTTGCCAAAACTAATCTCTACTCTGAAACAAAATAAAAATTACTAGGAAATAAAAATTATATATCCTAACTAGTTTTTTGCAAATCGAATAGTTAAAAGCTTTAGTTAGGGAAAACTCAATCAGAAAATACAAACTTTTAATCAACTTCTTTAGACAAAAAATAAGTATTTTTCATTATTCTATTAAATCAACTAGTTAGGTCTACTTAAAGAATTTAAGTTATTTTAACAAAAGTTGTTATAAAAGTGTTAATATTTTTGTTGATTATGTATTTTACAATAGCTTTTGGTATTTTACATCTAACAATTGTTTGATTATAAAAGCCTAAATTTAGGAGGCGATTTAAGGAAATTGCTAGATCTATTTATTTGGCAATCAACATGAGCTTGATCTTGTTCTACAACTACAGTAAACGTTACTTCATCCCAATGAAACTGTTTTTTGAGTTTGTTTGCTTTAGTTATAACTATTTCCTTAAATTCTTCATACTCTGGAATTGAACTTGGGTTGCCGACATGACGACAAGTATCCCAGAATTGATTATAAAGTTGCATGATGCTTATCAACATGTTTTCTGGATTAGATAAGTTAATGGTAAAAGAGGCAGGAGTTTGTTCAGAAGTGGTTTTAAGTGCAACTTTTTCTTCTGACTTAATTTCAAATTGTGGCATTTGATCTAATGCAGGCATTTCAGCCGTTCTAGTAGGAATTGTTAAACCATCTGGAAGAGGAGCAGGTTTGACCGTTTTTTTTGTATCTTTGTTAGAAGTTTTTTTAACTTCTTTAGTGACTTCTTTTACTGGTTCTTCTTCAGTTATTGCTTCAGCCTTCTTAGGGATAGGAGGATGTGGAATTTCTGGAGGTAAGACAGGCATAATCATTTTTTTAGTATTAAAAGGACTTTCTGACTTAACTTTATCTGGCTGAGAAAGAGTTTCCTTGTTAATATTCTTAGGCGAATTTACGATAAGAGGTTTATTTGAATCTTTATCTATATTTTTACTAATACTTTTACTAATATCTTGACTAATGTCTTTACTAATATCTTTATTAGAAAATGCTTTTGATAATTCTTTTATAAAATCTGCCTTACCTGGTAGTATTGTAAGTTCTTTTGCAGTTTCTTGTTGAAACATCTGTAGTAATTTTGATGCTGTTAAAGGATCAATATGGCTATCTAAAGGAACCATAGGCATTTCAATAGCAGGTTCTACAGATTTTTCAGTTATATTTAAGCTTTCAGCTTTTGTCTCTTTTACTTCAGCATTAAAGTTTTGAGATGCTTTACTACTAGCATTTTCTTCCTTTAACACTGTTGTAATAGCATATTGACCTGTAGGAGAGCTTTGACGGTAAAGAAGTCTTTTAATTCTAGCTTGAATCTCATTTACTCTTAATGGTTTAATCCAATAATCTTCAACTCCATCTTCTAATGCTGCTGCAACTTCTTCATCATCATCTATAGATGAAAGTACTACAAAAGGTATTTTTTGTAGCTTAGGGTTGTTTTGCATGTTTTGAAAAAGCTCTATACCTGTCATATTTGGCATGCGTAGATCAGAAATTACTAAATCTACAGGTAGTTTATCTAGTTTTTCCAATGCGCTTACGCCGTCAAGCGCCGTTTCTACCTGGCATTTAAGCTTTTGAGCAGCTATTTTTAGCACCATATGAATGGTTGGATCATCATCTACTATTAGCAATGTTCGATCTTTATAATCAACAGTTTCAGGCTCAACTTTTTTACTTGCAGTTTTCCAACTAACTTGTTTTATGTCACCTTTAAGTAAACGGATTGTACTAAAGTCAGATAACTCTATATCTTGGCGTAGTCCTTCACCATCATGAATTGGTTCGCTTAACTCATCTAGTAAAACTACTTGTTTGCTTGCTGCTAAAATAGCCAGAATCAGTAGTAAAGCTGGACGTTGTAGCCCAAAAGGTTCTTTATGGACAAGTTTAAAGGCTTGTAATTTTGTAATAGTTTCTTGTTTTTCTATTAACTGCCAAAGCTGATTTATTAAAGAAGTTGGTGGAATATCTTTTCCAGGAACTGAAATCTTGTAGCTTGTTCCATCTGTTATTACTAAATCCAATGGTTTGGCAAATTGTTCTAAAGACACCTGTTGATCAGGTGTTGGAACATCTTTAGGTTGAAATAGCCAAGGTAATAGCTCATTGACTGTTTCTAGGGTAAGTAAATCTTCAAAGCTAGGGTGTTTAGAATAACGTTTGGCTAAAAGCTTATCAAGTAGTTTCGTTAAGTTACTAGCAAAGAATGAGTTATCTGTTGGTAGATGTAAATTTGTATCTTGATTAGTTAGTAATCTGCCGTTTTGCAAATAAGCTCGTTGAAATATGTCTGTTACTTGGTCTTCTAGCTCAGCTTTGATTTTGCTGTTTTCTTCCAACTCTACTTTTTCTTCTGTCAAAACAAGTAGTTTCTTTAACACCAAACGTTCTGTATTACTTAAAGAAATTGGTTGCCAAAATAACAAAGTTAAAGGAGCTTCTGGTGGCGGAGGCAACACTAGTGGAGCATAAGTACGAAATACAATAACTTGCCAATCATATTCACAAGGAGGTGTTTGCGATTCAGTGTCTGCAAATATTTCTGTTTCTCCACCAAAAGAAAAAATTCCTTTTCTAACAGAACCACGCCACTTAATATTAATTTCTGTACGATCTCGAAATTTGTTTGCTTCAAAAGCAAAAGGCCAATCTTTAAAAATTTTCTTTCCAGCAGAAACTAATATTTGATCCAACTTAATTTCTTCATCCGGAATTTGATTGGCTAAAGTTGTTAGCTTATCTAAAGCTACTTGATGGCTGTCAACAGGTGTTTTAATAACTACAGGAGCCTCTATTGCCTGCATTTCTTTTGTTGCTATAGCATTTTGCAAAACAGCACTTACTTCATCTTTTGCTTTTGCTATGGTTTTAGTTATTGTTCTCCCACTAGTATCTTGTTTAGAACTATCTGTTAGTGAAACTACAGAAGTTGATTCTGGTATATAAAATTTATAGCTTAACTCTGAACCACTAGTATTAACTTGTATGCTGTTACTTGCAGTTGCCAAACGTGCCATTATTGTATTGAGTGTTTCTATAAAGGAAAAAGGATCTTTCTCATCATATAGCATCAAAGAATCAGCTAGATTTTTTGCTGTTACTGATTGATGTACTAAAGAAAATATCAATAACCCTTTTAACATCATTTTGGCATAAAGTGGTTGTTGTTGGGGTAATGTAGAAACATATTTAGTAGAAAGATTATCATAACTACTAAATGCTTCTGCCAAAGCAGGGTGTTTACGTAAGTCAAATTCAAAGCTATCAAATAGTTCATCTAAACAAACTAAATTAAATACTCTTCTTAGTAGTGCTCTAGAGGAAACAGCTGTTATAAAACTAAATAAAGAAAATGAACGAGCATAATGACGCATTGCTGGTGCTACTTTTAGTATCACTGGATGCAATGGGTAAAGCTGAACAAATTTAGAGCTAGATTCAGAGAAATAAGGCATTCGCCTACGTAAATCTAAATAGAGGCTTTCTAATTGTCTACGTTGTTGAGGTGTTTTAACAAATATTTTTTGATCTATAAGATTAACAATATTATTATAGGAAATATATTCATACTTAAAAGTAGTAGCTAAAGCTTTTCTTAACGGCCCTTCAGCAATATTTTGATCTAAAGTAATTATCAAGCTAAATTTTCCATTAACTGCTTCTTTAGCTAGTTCTTGTAACCATTGTAATAGGGCTTCACCTTGTTGTAAGTCTGTAAGAAATTGTGAAATTCCATCGATAAATAAAGCTATTTGTACTCCATTACTGATTTTTTGTTCAATTATATTATCTACATGAGCAATTAAATCATTGGGGTTTTGATCATCTAAGCCTGGTATTTTGGGAAAAGCTTTAACTAGATTTAATCCTTTTTCTGGATCAAAAGCTAAAATCAATGAAGGAAAACCATCTGCGGGTAATTTGGGTAAGGCCGTACGTTCAAATGCAGCTACAATATTAGGATCTTCAAGGAAATTTATTAGCCTAGGTATATTTGCTATACTACG
This sequence comes from Blastocatellia bacterium, assembly GCA_039812885.1. Taxonomy (GTDB): domain Bacteria; phylum Acidobacteriota; class Blastocatellia; order Chloracidobacteriales; family JADJPF01; genus JADJPF01. The sequence continues at coordinate 118,892 of JBDIBI010000002.1, read as the reverse complement.
TATTAAATTTAGTAAATGGCTTTTGCCAAAGCCACGGTCAGCTACAATAGCTTGAGTGCCTATACCAGCAGCAGCATTAGATAGTATACGGACGGCTAAACTTTGTAATTCTTCTGTAAATTGATAAGCTTTTACATTTTGTTCTTCGCTAACTTGATCGAAATTAGTGATTTGATTAAATTGGCGTAGAGAAACAAAAGCTTTAATTTGTTGTGAACTCATATATTTAGGTTATTTTAAATTAAATCTATATAAAAAATACTCAAACGTAAAATTATAGAACGATTTCTAATTTAATCTTTATTTATCCGAATAAGACCTTACTAGCGTACTAATTAGCCAAATAGTTTAACCTATTATTAACAAATGGTTAAGAGTCAAATTCCCAAACTTGTTAATTTTAAGCAAAACTAACCCTATATTTTATTGTTTGACTTGATAATCAACAAGCTATTTATGGCCATTTAGCTTACAGATAAGGAGTTTTAGGGGTTTGCTCTTAGTTAAAAACCCAGAAATTTGATTAGTCTTCTTGCACTTTATCATTTTGGGTGGTTATATTAACTCTTTTATTTAAGATCAAGTAGATTTTTAGCTAAAAATTTTTATTTAGGGAACATTTATGGATTTAAATATTTTGATAATGGCTGCTGGACTAGGAACTAGAATGAAGTCCAACAAAGCAAAAGTGTTGCACAAACTTCTTGGACAGCCTTTAATAAACCATGTATATCAAACTGCATTAGAACTTTCTCCAAAACGTATTGTAATGGTAGTAGGACATCAAGCAGAAGATGTGGAACAGACCTTAAAGAATTATCATAACAACTTATCTCAAAAACCTTTATTAAAGCATACTAAGTTGGTTGTTCCTGAATTTGCATTACAAAAAGAGCAACATGGTACAGGTCATGCAGTGATGATGGCAAAAGAGCTTTTAGCTAAAGATGAAAGCCTTGTTGTTGTTTTATCAGGAGATGTTCCTTTAATAAAAGCAAAAACGCTAGAAAAATTAATTGCTTGTCATAAAGAATCTAATTCAGTAGCTACTGTCTTAACCACAGAAGTTGCTGATGCAACAGGTTATGGTCGTATTATACGTCAAAATAAAGAGCATTTTAGTCATATAGTTGAACATCGTGATGCTAGTAAAGAAGAACTTACTATCAAGGAAATAAATTCTGGGATTTATTGCTTTTACTCAAGATCGCTTTTTGAAGCCTTAGAAAAAATATCTCCAAATAATGCTCAAAAAGAATACTACTTAACAGATGTTCTTTCTATACTCAAAAATCAAGATGAAAAAGTTGCAATTTATAAATATGATTTACCAGAAGAAGTATTAGGTATTAATAATAGAATTGAACTTGCAGCAGCAGAACAAAGAATTCGCCTTTCCAAGCTAGAAGACCTAATGCGTTCAGGTGTTAGCATTATTGATCCTACTAGTACTTTTATTCATCTAGGGGTTGAAATAGGGATGGATTCTACAATTTACCCAAATGTAATTATTGAAGGTAATACTATAATTGGAGAAAATTGTACAATCTTTCCTGGAACTCACATAATTGATTCACAAATAGCAAATAGTGTGACGATAAGGGATTATTCTTTAGTGGTAGATAGCTTTTTAGCTGATAATGCAACTGTTGGCCCTTTTGCCCATTTAAGAATGGGTGCAAAATTAGAACAAGGTGCAACTGTTGGTAATTTTGTTGAGGTGAAAAAATCTACATTAGGTCATCGTACTAAGGCTATGCATTTAAGTTACTTAGGAGATGCAACTATTGGTAATAATGTTAATATAGGTGCAGGTACTATTACTTGTAATTACGACGGTAAGAATAAACACCCTACCACTATTGAAGATAATGTAAAAATTGGTAGTGATACAATGTTAGTAGCTCCTGTTTGTGTTGGGCAAGGATCTATTACTGGAGCTGGAACAGTAGTTACCAAAGATATTCCTGCTGAATCTTTAGCTGTTGGTGTTCCTGCAGTGGTGAAAAAAATTTTAACAAAGGCATAACTTATGAAGGATCTTGACTATATAAAGCAAGTCTTAAAACTAGCTGCTAAAGGTCGTGGACAAGTAAGTCCTAACCCGATGGTGGGAGCATTGGTAGTTAAAAGCGGTGTAGTTGTTGGGCGAGGCTATCATTGTTATGAAACAGCAGATCATGCTGAAATTCATGCTTTAAGAGAAGCTGGCAGTTTAGCAAAAGGAGCCACACTTTATCTTAATCTTGAGCCTTGTTGTCATTATGGCCGTACTCCTCCTTGTACTGAAGCTATTTTACGTAGTGGAATTAATAGGGTAGTTGCTTCAATGACAGATCCTAACCCATTAGTTGCAGGACGGGGCTTTCACACTTTACAAGTAAATGGTGTAGAAGTTGAAGTAGGTTTATGTAAAGAAGAAGCCGAAAAACTTAATGAAAAGTTTATCACTTATATAACTAAAAGACGTCCATTTGTATTGTTAAAAGTAGCTATGACATTAGATGGAAAAATAGCTACTAGAACAGGTAATTCACGTTGGATTACTAGTGAGGCTTCCCGCTTAATCTCTCAACAGCTAAGAGCTGAATATGATGCTATTTTGGTTGGAGCACAAACAATTATTGCAGATGACCCAGAATTAACTCTACGTATTGAAAACAAACGTCATAGAGGGTTATTTAGAGTTATAGTTGATGGAAGTCTTAATGTTCCATTAACAGCAAAAATATTTACTACTACAGATGATCCTATTTTAATTTTTGCTGATGAAAAAGCTGCAAGTATAAGACATGGTGGGATATTAGCCTTAAATGAGATTATTAAGGAATATGAAGCTAGAGGGGCACAAGTAATTCTAGATGCGGGTGTTGATGGAGAAGTATCTTTAACAGGTTTGCTAAATGAACTAGGGCAGCGTCAAATTAGCAGTTTAATTGTTGAAGGAGGGGCTAATATTAGTGGGCAGTTTTTGCTATATAGATTATTTGATAAAGCTTCATTTTTTATTGCTCCTAAGATTGTAGGAGGCCAAAACGCTCTTTCTGCTGTAGGTGGCTTAGGTTTTGACTTGATAGAACAAGCTGTAGAATTGGAAAATATAGAATTAAATAGACATAACCAAGATATTGAAATTACAGGTTATCCTAAAGCAAGTTAGTAATATTATTTAGATTTTCTCTAGATTTTGGGTAAAAAGGAGGTAAGTGTTAACAAAAATTTTGATTAAAAGCATTTATATCTAAACAGAGAATTTTAGTAAAAAATTAGCCAAAAGAGGAAGAATGAATCCTATTTTAACTCTGTTAGACTTAAATCTTTTACCAGAAGATGGCCGTCAATACCAACTAATAGAAGGGGAACTAGTTATGTCTGTTATTGCTAATTTGACCCATCAAAGAATTGTTACAAATTTACTTTTATTACTAGGGAAATATTTAGAACAAAACCCATTAGGGGAAATAATAGTTAATCCTGCGCTACTTTTTAGTGAGTTTGATTGTTTAGTTGCTGACATTGCTTATATATCTGCTTTAAGGCGTGAAGAAGTTATATCGTGTGAGCAAATTTTTGCTGCTCCGGATTTGATAGTAGAAGTGTTATCAAATGATTTTCAAAGTCAGCATAGAGATAGAAGTATAAAACGCCAATTATATGCAAAATATGGAGTAAAAGAATATTGGATTGTATCTTCACAAGATCATAGCATTGAAATATATCGTAGTCCTAGGCTAGACTTAGTAAAGATTTTGCAAGGTAAAGATATCTTATCAAGCCCATTATTAACAGGATTTTATTCTTTAAGCCAAGATATATTTAAAACCTATCAATAAGTTGATATTCTAAAAAGCAGATTAAATCTTATTTCTTTTGCAATAGTTTAAACTAGCCTAAAATTAGCCTAATATTGAGTTATATTTTTGTTCAAAAAATGCTAAATATAGCAATACATTTTTAGGCTAGCCAAAAACAAAAGTTAAAATAAAAATCCCATTTTCAAGCTAGAGCTAAGATTGTACAATGTCTGATCTGAGTTTAGCATAACAACAAAGGTCAGTTTTATAGTTAGTCTTATATTTGTTGGATTAATGTTAAATAGCTAATAAAATGAGGCAGTAGATGAAGATAATTTTTACACATATTCAGGGTTCACGCGCTGGTACTAAAACAGAACATGAAAGCCCTGTTATACGTGTTGGACGTGATCCAAGAGAATGTGAACTAGTTTTTAACAGCCTCCAAGAGCCAGGTGTTTCTCGCCAACATGCCATAATTTCACTATTTGAAGGAAACTTCTTCTTAGAAGACCTTAATAGCCGTAATGGTACTTTTTTGGATAATGTACAAATTCATGGCAAAGTTCCTCTTAAAGCAGGAAATGTTATTCAATTTGGTATTGAAGGGCCAATTGTACAATTTGACTTTGATGCAAAATACCGTTCTAAAGCTCCTAGCACTAGACCAGCAGTTAAACTTGAAACAAAAAATTCTACTCTACTTGAAGAAGCAACTATACCTTGTCCTGTTTGTTCAACTCCTTGTAGCCTTAATGCAAGATTTTGCAGGCGTTGTGGAAAATCGCTTTTACCAGGTGTTAGCGAGGCTATAGATCTACAAGATGATCCAGAAATTACTTTAGCTCCAATGTCTAAGGAAGAAAGGGAAGCTTTAGAAAGAAAACGTATTATTGAAGTTGCTACAGAGTCCGCTAATAGAGCAGCACAAGCTGCAATAGCTGCAATGCGTACTTGTGCTGTTTGTGGAGCAAATATTGCTGGAGAAGCTAAGTTTTGTGCTGTTTGTGGAGCTTTAATACATGCTGATTCTGCTAATTTATTCGAAGATAAAAGCTTAACTCCGCAACCTGTTGCAACTGCTTATGTATCAATGGATAAACTGCTTGAAGAAGATAAAAGCATTAAAAAAGAAAAGAAACCAAAAACTAAATCTCATACACCAACAATAGCTGATTTAGAAGAAGAACTATTTAAAGAAGGTTTTCTTTCTAGTCCATTATCAGCTAATTTATCAGAAAAGCCATCAGAAAAAGTATCAGAAAAATCAGTAGAAGTAACAGTAGAAAAACCATTTGATAGACGTTCAGCCCAACCTAAGATTGAGATTCCACATGCTCAAAGACAAGGGCCACTTATTCCTCCCAACCCAATACCAAGCCCTGTAGCTGAAAATAAGTCTAAAGAAATTTTTGAAGCCAAACCAATTTTGTCTAACAATGTTACATCTGTATCTCAACAACCAAAAAATGAGAGAAGTTTTTCTCCTGGATATACATTGTTACTTTCAGCTCAAGCTTTAGCTAAAGAAGGTCGTACTAAAATAGCATTAGATGAATGTGAAAGAGCTTTGCGTTTAGATCCACATCTACCAGAAGTCTATAAGTTTATGGGACAAATGCACCTTTCATTAGGTGAAAGTGAAAAAGCTATAGAGTGTTTTGAAAAAGCTATAGAAATGGAACCCTCTTTTGCAGAAACTTATGCTGAAATAGGACAAGCTTATCTTCGCGCTGGTCGCTATGAAGATGCAGCTAAATCAGCACATGAAGCCGTAAAAATAAATCAAATTAACCCATCAGCCTTTTATACTATTGGACATGCTTTAATGGAAATGGGGGATTATACTAACGCATTTGAAGCTTTTAATCGTGCAATAAAACTTCAACCAGATTATCCAGAAGCTTACTTAGGTATAGCTAATATACAATTTCGGGCTGGTCGTGCAGATGAAGCAGTAAAATCTTGTCAACAAGCTGTTAAAATTAGACCAAATTACCCACAAGCCTATTGTTTGTTAGGCCAATCTTATCGTGCAGTAAAAAAATTTACTGAAGCTCAACAAGCTTTAAAAGATGCTATTAAGCTTAAGCCAGATTATTCAATTGCTTATAATTATTTAGCCTTAAATTATCGTTCTCAAGGTAATTTAGATGAGGCTGAAGCTGCTTGTTACAAGGCTATTGCGCTTGATCCAAATTTACCAGAAAACCATAACACAATGGGCTTGCTTTATGGTGAAAGAGGTGATTATACAGATGCAGTTACTGAGTATAAAAAAGCTCTAGACTTACGCCCAAACTATGCTGAAGCCCACAATAATTTGGGCTTGTGTTTCTTTAAAACAAATGATTTAGATGGTGCAATAAAGTATTTTGAAAAGGCTGTAGAACTTGAACCCCAATTTGTTTTAGCTAGAATAAATTTAGCCTTGTGCTATTTCAAAAAACGTGACAAAGACAATGTTAAAAAGCATTATGACATCTTATATGAACAAGATGAAACTCGTGCTGCTAAGCTTTACCAAAAGATTAAGCCTCTGCTAATTTCCTAATGCTTTAGCTGATACTATAATAGTAATTGCTATTATAGTAATTACTATTATAGTAATATGACTATTTATAGGTTAAACTCAAATGTCTTAGAGATTCCATCTGTAGTAGTTACAATAATTTGATTTAATTTTTTCTTAAGAGTTAATTTTTTCTTATTTCCCTTCAAAATAATAGTATTATCTGTTTGGTTACTAATGCTATTAGACACATCTTGGTTATTAATATTTACCTTAGCTCCAGACATACCAAACTTACTCCCATTTACTAAAAGCTGTTTATTTTCAGCATTAAACTTTACTTCATTAATAATAGGAGACTTGTTACTAGTAACATTAATTGCAAAAGAAGTAGATGCAAACAATCCTGTTGAACCAGTTGCAGTTATGGTACAAAGATTTGCTCCTACATCATTAGCAGTTGGGGTTATTAATAAAGTAGTTCCATTAATAGATATATAATTATCTTTGTCACATGTTTTAGTGATTTTTATTGGTGTTCCTGCTTTATCCGCAACCATTAAGTCAATGGTTTTAGTTGTGTTTATTTCAACAGTTTGATTAGGAATTGGTGCAATAGTTGGAGCAGCTTTTGGCTTAACAATTACTGTAAAATACTCTCGCCCAATTAGTAGAGATCGTCCTCCTACTCCTCTACTACTGGTAGAGGCTTGTACAACAATAGGGAATTGCAAAGTGTCAGACCCATTATTAACACCAGTTCCATTGTTTCTAGTATCTATCATTACTGTAGCAGTATTATTGCCATTATCTTTAACGCGAACAAAAGCTGGAGGTTGAACACCAGTATTTGTTGGTGTTAAGGAAAAGTTTACTTTTTGATCAGAGTCAATCACAATGCTGGTAACTAAGAGTGAATAAATTTCACCAGAAGTTAGAAGGACTTTGCGCCCTCCGCCTGGGAATGGGGCATTGAAATTGTTACGGTTTGTTTGAGTTATAGGTGCATGAACTAAAACAGAAGTGGTGTTAGCATCCATAAATAAACCACCATTTATAGAAAGATGCAGTGTATCTAAAACAAAATTATTAAATTTAGCAAAACTACCTATTGTAGAAGCTATAAATGTGTCACCAGCATTTAATGCTGGGTTTGATACACCATCTGCAAAAAGTGTATATTCTCTGGTACGCATTGGACGAGAGATACGTACTGTTCCAGCTGTATTATTTCCTACTAAATAAACAGTTCCACGATAATTAGTTGGGGTTAGTTTTGATTGAGAGCTATCTAGGTTTTGCATAACACTAATGCTGCCACTAACAACCAAATCAGGGGAATTATCTGAATTAAAATCACAGACAGCCATTGTATAATTAGCTCCGCCTACACCAATACCACCAAAAGTTTCTGTTAATCCTTTAGTATTTATACCCCCTTTCCCGCTAACTAATGCAGCACTTCCAAGACTATCATCTAAAGCTAGTACAGCACCGCTTGAAGTGTTATTAATACCAGTGATTGCTGTATCATCAAAGAGCGAAACAGGCGCTTGTACCTTGAATTTACCAGGCAGATCTGGATGGTTTAGAAGTAAGCTAACTGTAGGCACAACAGTTTGACCTAAAACAGCATTTCCTCCACCTGTTGAGTTTACAGCAAAATCTGGAAATCCATCTTCATTAAAATCAACCATACGAGAAATGAGAGTGTTATCTAAAATAGCTAGTCCTCCAACTATTGAAAGACCAAAATTTGGTACATTTAACAAATCTCCAGTAGGCATAAGTTTGCCATCACCTTGACCTAAAAATACTGAAACAAGAGATTGCCTAACACCTAATTTATTTGGAACTGAACCATTATTTAAGACCAATAAATCTAAAAAATCATCATCATTTATATCTGCAAAAGCTATAGATACAGGAGTTAACCCTATAGTTTGAGTAAATTTAGGAGTGGTAAAAAAATTGTTTCCATCATTAAGATTAACTGCAACTAAATTGTTTAAGTAATCAGTGTAAACTAAATCTGAAGCTTTTCCAGTATTTCTAAAATCAGCACTACGAATACTTGTTGCTCCTGTAGTTGCAACAAATTGACGAAAAGTTTTGGCATTATCGGTAAACATGCCACTACCATCATTTATTCCAACTAAAAGTATTCCTGTACTATTTTCAGTTGGTATTTTAGGTACATAAGTAATGGCGATGTTATTAAGCCCTGTTTGAGCATCTACAAAAGATGTTGCTGAAGTTGGAATTAGATCTGTTCTAGCAAAAATATCTTTTAAGGCAATTGTAACAACGGTCGATGAAATAGAAAAATCAAGGGTTGAGACTGTAAGATTAAGCAAGATAAATACTGTTCCTGTAGTTTGCTCTATTAATGCAACATCGTTTAATCCTCCTATTCCATCAAAGTCACTAGCCAATGACATATTAGTAAAAAGCTTTAATCCAAGAGGATTGTTACCAAGCCTAGAGGATAAAAACAATACTCCTCCAGTGCTTCCTTTATTATCTTTTGTGTTGCTAAACCCATCAGCAATTACAATATCATCAGCATTATTGTTTTTATTAGTCGTATCTAAGATTCCAGTAGCTACAGAGCTAGGGTTAAAGAGTGGAAAAAGGTTACCTTCAAAAGAAAATTCTTCTGAATTTGTAAAAATACCAGCACCAGAATTTTTTAACACTACAACATTTTCTTTTGTTGCTACTAAAAGATCTGTTTTTCTTCCATTGCCAAAGTTTACCAATGTAGCAGACATTATAGGTTTGCCGACTTTGTAAGTTTGAGGCATTTGATAGTTGTTAGTAGTAGCAATGTAAGTAGTAATTCTGCCTGACAAATGATCAAGAATGCTGATATCTGTAATATTATCACCATTAATATCACCTGGAATAAAACCTATAGAACTGCTACCTGCTGCCAAAATTACACTAGACTCAAAACTTACAGATTTTGTTGGTTGAGAGGTATTTTCAAAGATTTCTAATCCAAGACTAGTTGCTACACCTATATCAATATCATTGTCAGGAAATGTATTTGGAACAGGTAATGTTACATTACTTTGAAAAGTTGCTACTGCTCTAATAGCAGGTACTTGTTGATTATTGATAAACCCTATTTCTCCTCTGGTATTTATAATTACTGGAGGATTAAGCATTCCTGTTGAACTAGTAGTGTAAATTAATACATCTCCTTGACCAGGAGTAAAATTGTTAAGTGCTATGACAATATCTGGAAACCCATCATCATTGATACGTCCAACTGAAACAGATGCAACTCTTTTATTGGATGGAATGTCAATTCCACCTGTAGGAAATGCAAGTGCTGGTAAACCGCTAACTAAATTGCTTCCAGAAAAGATTTCAAAATGAGCTTGTTCTCCAACTAATATATCTATCTTGCCATCCAAATCAAAGTCAGCCGCAGCCATACAAGTAGGACTTGAGGCAGTAGTTACACTAATAGGAAAACCAAATGTTCCATCTCCTGTGCCACTAAACAAAGTGATTCTACCTGTACTAAAAATTCCGCTAGGAATACTAGGAGCATTTATTTGGCTTTTACTATCATCTGCAATCGTAACTACATCATTTATTCCATCTCCGTTTACATCTGCTATTACTGTATCTACTACATTAAAAGATTTATCATTTCCATTAGGTAAAAGATTTGCTGCAACATTAGTTGTAGTATTAAGATAGCCATTAGGCAAAATACCTTTTGGAGATATAGTTCTAGTTGCTCCAGTGACACCTAAGTTGGTAATTCCTGGTAGTTGAGGAATTAGAGCATTTCTAAAACCATTGTTAGCATTTCCTCTACCACCAAAAGAAAAATCTTGAGCTAAGATGGGACTGATAGTTAAGAAGAGACAAATAACAGGAAGAAAAAAGACTTTTAAACAATATTTCATATTTATACCTACTTAGTTTATAGCTATATTAAACTGGTAAATTTAAAGTGGCTTAAGAAGACATTTAGTCTTATATATAATAAGGCGTAATTTGGTCAAAAATGACATCATCAATCTAGAGCTTTTAAATGGAAAAATAGGTTTTCTAACTTTTATGCAAAATTTAGGGGTTTTTATGATAGGACATTAACAACTTTTACGCGTCATGTTAGAGTGAAGTTTTAGCTTTATAAAAATGGAGTAGGATATGCGCAAATATGTTTGCTTAAGTATATTGTTTGCTTTATTTGTAATATTTTCGTTTACACCAAAAAATAACTGTTTGCTTTCTGAAAAACATATTAGCTTTAGCTCAAAAGCTTTTGAACAAAATACTTTACGCATAAAACAACGCAATCCTGTTGTCAATGAAGGTAATCGTATTAAACTTTCTGTAATAGATAGCAATGGAAATCCAATAAATAACGGTATTATCTGGCAATCAGGAAGTCCAGATGTTGCAAGTATCGACCCAACTAGTGGTGAAATAATAGGTGTTAAAAGTGGTTTTGCCACTATTACTGCAATACGAGATGCAGAAAGTACTTCAACCTTTGTTACTGTATCTAAAATACGTAAGTCAACCGGAGCTAAGATTCCTGGTGATACTAAAACAGACAATGGTGGAAGTGTGTATATTAGTGACCCTATGCAAGATATAATACTAAAGGTAGAAAACTCATTAAATGCAAAAGTAAAAACTTTTGCTGGTAAGCCTAAGGTAGCAGGCAATCGCAATGGAATGGCTAAGGAAGCTTTATTTGCAGGGCCAACAGCAATAGGTGTAGATAATAGTGCTAATGGTGGTCTTTACATTGCAGATACACTTAATCATTGCATTCGTAAAATAGGCTTTAATCAACAAGTAGAAACTATTTTAGGGAAAAATGCTCCAGGACTTAGCAATTTTGCTGCTGATGGGCAAATTGATATAGAAAAAGTTTCTCTCAATAGTCCAAGAGGAGTAGTAGCAGATAATGGTGGTAATTTTTTTATAGCAGATACAGATAACCATTCAATTTACTATGTAGATATTTCAAAAAATAGAGTTAATATTGTTGCTGGTGAGCCTGGGCAAAGTGGTAAACAAGATGGACTTGGACGAACTGCTAGGTTTAAACGTCCAAGTGCAATGGCACTTAGTAGTGATGGTCGTCTCTTAACTGTTGCAGATGAAGATAATAACCGTATCCGTTTAATAGAACTATCACGAAATAGTAATGGAGATTTGGTTGGTAGTGTTTCTACCTTAAGTGCTAACTCAACTCAAACCTTAACTAATAAACCCTCAGATCAAGAAATCACTGAAGTTGAGTTTGATAAACCTCAATCTGTTGGTATTGATGGACTTGGAAATATTTATGTTGTTGATAATAGAAATGTTCAGTTAATTGTGCGTCCTCTTGGAAAAAGCCCAGAACTTTTTGAACTTGCACAACCAAATGTTAGTTTTAATAGAGCTGTAAGTCTTGCTGTAAAAGGAACAGAAACTTTTGTACTAGATGCTAATACTAATGACTCAGAAGCATTAAAGGTTATTTCTGTTGGTGCTCCAGAAATTCTTAGTATAGAGCCTAGTGTAATAAACATTGGCCAAACTACTGAGTTAATAGTAAGAGGTAAAAATTTTGCTCCTGATACTCAAATTGTGTTTGGTGCAAAACCTCTTGCAATTACTAGCATTAAAGCAGAAGAAATTAGATTACAACTCCCAGTTCAAAACTTACCAGGACTTGCAACTCTTTCAGTTTTAACTCGTGGCGGAGTTGCTCAAAAGGAAATAAACGCAATTACTAAGCCTGCAAATATGTTAGCTCTCGGTGAAATTACTACTGTTGCTGGAGGCTCAATCTTTTTAGGTAATGGTGGAGATGCAAACCTTGCTAACTTAAGATTTCCTGTTAAAACCATTGTCGATAGCTCTGGAAACCTTTTTATTTCTGACCAAAGTACTAGAACTGTTAGACGAGTAGATAAACAAACTAAAATTATTACTACAATTGCTGGAGGTGGTGACTCTACATCCGATAATGTGTTAGCTACTACAGCATTAATAAGACCTAGTAGTATTGCTATAGATAAGTCAGGAGATTTATTTATTGTAGATTCTTTATCTGTAATCAAGAAAGTCAATATGCTTACAGGTGTAATTACTAGAGTTGCAGGTAGTTTTGGGAAAGGTTTTAGAGGAGATGGTGGCCGTGCTATAGATGCTGGATTTAGCAGCATTTCAGATATAGCTTTTGATGCCAAAGGTAATCTTCTAGTACTTGAGCCAACTCGTTTACGATTTATAGACAATAGCACAAGTTTAGGAATAGTTAGCACAATAGCTGGAACCGGACGCAGTGAATTTGGTGGTGATGGAGGACAAGCTGTTAATGCTAGTTTTATGTTTGCTACTTCACTAGCTGTTGATAACAAAGGTAGTATTTTTATTGCAGATTTTTTAGGCAATCGCATTCGCAGAATTAATAAAAAAGGTATTATTGACACAGTTGCAGGTAATGGTTTAGCTCCTGTAAGCACAAATCCTTTTGACAGAGATGGCAAAAAAGCAACAAATATTTCTTTCTTCTCTCCATCTAACATTGCTGTAGATTTGCAAGGCAATCTTTTTGTTCAAGATAATGGAAGTTTCTCTGGCTTTATAGATGTTATTTCTAGAGTAAATTTGAAAACACAAATCATTAACACTCAAAAAATAGATGGCAAAGAATCTAATGGTCAAATAGTAAGACCTTTAGGTTCTAAGCTTAGTACTGATGGGCTAGGAAACTTGTTTTTTACAAGTGCTGAATATAATGTTTTTCAACTTAATACAAAGTCAAGCGTTGCTACTAAAGTTGCTGGGAATACAAAATTTAATCTCTTTGGAGATAATAACTTAGCTGTTTTTGCTGCTCTTGGAGCTATTGCTGATGTTGTATCTGATTCATCTGGAAACCTTTACATAGCTGATTCCATAAATGGACGAGTTCGACGTATAGATTCTTCTACAGGGGTTATTACTAGCTTTATAGGTAAAGATGGGGCTCCTAGTATGGGAAATAATGGTAGTGCAATGTTAGATGATGTAACCATTTCTCCAAAAGCTTTAACTGCAAATGGAAATAGCTTGCTAATTGCAGATTTTCAACAAAATACTTGGTTTATTCGTCAGGTTGATTTAACTAGAAATGTAATTACTACAATAGCTGGAAAGGCTAGTAATGATTTTTCAGATGGTAAACCTGCATTGGAAACAAGTTTTAATTCTATAAGTTCTTTACTTGTTGATAATCAAGGAAATATTTATCTTTTAGATGATAACAAGTTACGATTTATAGATGCTAAAACCTCTTTAGTTTCCACTCTTGCAACCTTAAACATACCAGGAGTTTTACCAAATAACTTACTGATGGATAAAGATGGAAATATGCTTGTATCTTTCTTTGGAAGCCTTGATAGTGCTTCTGATATAGGTGGAGGTGTATTGCGCTTTGATTTACAGACTAAGAAATTTTCACTTTTTGCTGGAGGAAAAGGTATTTCTTTTGATGGTGAAAAAGGTTTAGCTGTTGATGCTAGTCTTGGGTATGTTGAAAGTATTACGTTAGATGCCGTAGGCAATCTATTTGTTGGGGCTTATACTCCTGTAATAACTGAAATAGGTGTATTAAAGAAGAACCCAAGAATTTGGAAAGTAGATAGACAAACAGGAATTATTAGCACCTTAATTGATAGTAGAGATGGAGTTTATAGCGGAGATGGAGGAACTATAATTAATTCTAGTTTAGCTGATTGTTCAAAAGTGCTTGTTGATATAAAAGGAAATCTTTTAGTTGCTAATAGAGACTTTTTAGTTCAATCACTTCGCTTAATTAAACTTGGTAACTAAAAAATAGTATTTATTCATACGCAAACCACCAGCCATGATCTATAACTATCTCATTTTCAATGATATAGAACATAAAATCATGGCTTCCCCTCCACCAATATATTAGATACTTTCTAGTGCTATTTTCTTTAAGCTCTTTACCTGTTTTTTCTAAGTCCCTTTTATAAATTCCTAAATAAGGCTGCATTGTATTTTCATCATAAACTTTGTTAGGATTGCCTAGTAATTTTATGATATTTGTTTTTGTATAAGGTGGATGTCCCAACTCCCAACCTAAATCTGTAAGTAGTTCCTTTAGAGTTTGTGTCTGTTTTTTTTCAGGATTAGAGCTATTCACTCGTAAAGTTTTATATTTATTTATAAATTCTTCTACTGCTTGATTTACTAGTTTATCTGCTTTTGGCATACAAAGCGGAGTTATAGATTCTACTTCTGTTTTAGATAATTCAATAGTGCTTGAATCTTTTAATTTAATAGTTAGTCTATCTTTAGTATTTTCTATTATATAGCCTCTTATTTTTTCTGTGCCATTTGGAGTTTGGGAGTCATTTTTCAAATTTATTGTAACGATTTCTTCTTGTGGTAAAAGGCTAAATATAGTCATTAAAAATATTGCTAATATAGCTAAACTTTTCATATAGTTGCAGTTTCCTATTACAATCTTTAGTTGGCTAAAGTATAAGTTAAAATCTAACACAAATGATTTTATTTTATTTTATTTTCAGTTTACAGTAACCATTGTTATTTCTAGAAAATAGTAAAAAATGTTAAAAATCAGAAAGGCTTTTGCTATGTCTAATAAAATTCCACGATCGGTTGAAAATGATTATACAAAAGAAATGGCGCAAAAACGCAGAGAATTTCTTAAGGAAAAAACTAATGTAGACCTTCAAAATGTAGGTCAATTTTCTTTTGATCCATCAATACTACCAGGCAATATTGAACATTTTATAGGTGTAGCACAAGTTCCTATTGGTCTTGCTGGCCCACTTTTAGTAAATGGTGAACATGCACAAGGAGAATTTTATATTCCACTAGCAACATCAGAAGGCACTCTTGTTGCTAGTTATAACCGTGGAATGAAGCTTTTGCGTGAATCAGGTGGAGTTACAACTACAGTTGTTGATGATGCTATGCAACGTGCTCCTGTCTTTGTTTTTGAAAATGCTCTTAAAGCTAGAGAATTTGGGGATTGGGTTAAAGAAAATTTCTTGGAAATTAAAGCTAAGGCCGATGCAACTTCCAGAGTTGGAAAATTGCGCGATATTGAACAATATTCTGCTAGCCGTTTTAGATTCTTACGCTTTAACTATACAACTGGGGATGCTGCTGGACAAAATATGGTTAGTACTGCCACAAAAGCCGCTTGTGATTGGATTTGTAGCGTCTATCCAGGTATTGAACATCATTTCTTAGAATCTAATTTTGCGACTGATAAAAAGTTTTCACACATTAATATGCTTCATACAAGAGGCAAACGCGTAATTGCAGAAGCCGTAATACCAGCAAAACTACTAGAAACACTTATGCACATAAATATAGAAGTGCTTTTTAAAGCAAGATTAATTAGTAATCTTGGAGGTTTTCTTTCTGGTGTTAACAATAATGGGTCACACTCAGCAAATGGAATCACAGCACTATTTATTGCAACTGGACAAGATGTAGCAAATCTTGCCGAATCTTCATCTGCGCTTGCTTATGCAGAAATTACTCCTCAAGGGGATTACTACTATTCAATTACATTACCTTCTTTAATTGTAGCAACTTATGGAGGAGGAACAGGTCTAGCAACACAAAAAGAATGTTTAGAACTCTTAGGTTGTTATGGTAAAGACAAAGTCAAAAAGTTTGCTGAAATTGTTGCTGCTACTGTTCTTTGTGGGGAATTATCTTTGGCTACGGCTGTAGCTTCAGAAGAATGGGTAGCTAGTCATGATAAATATGGTCGTAATCGCTAGTTATCTCTAACTTTATTTAGTGGTTTATTTTTGTATTAATTAGTGCAGATTAATACTAGTAGAGAAGAAAAAATCCTAACAAAAATAGCTTTTGTTAGGATAATACCAAGAGTAATTTCATAAGGCAGGTTGAAAGGAAGTGAAAGCTAGGCAAGAAGGTTGGTTGGATGAAGGCTTGCCTAGCTTCTCTATGAACCATAAAAGAGAGAAATTAAAAGTGTCATAGATTATTCTGAGCAAAAGAGTACCTTATTAAACTCATTTTAACAAGTAAATATGTAGTAACACGTAAGTAAATAGAATGTAAACTATTTGTAACTTTCTTGTAACAGTTTTAAGGGATTTCTCTTAGTACTTTGTAAACTAAATAATCTGATATTTTGAGTCGCGATAACGAGGTTATAAATAGAGCCGAGGGTTTTAACCCTCGGTTAGTAATTGTCCCGGTGTAGAGTCGCGAAGCGACGGCAGAGTTTTTTCAATAAATACAAAAGACTATGCCGTCGCTTCGCGACTCTATTAAATTATAATACCTAGTCTGAGGGCTTAAGCCCTCGGCTACATTTATGTCGCCGCTTTGCGGCTTAAGAATCATCAAATTGTTTAGTTTACAGAATACTTAGGATTCTTCCCATTTAAATTGATTATATATTTACTTCAACTGCCATAAAAGTTACATCATCATGTGATAGTGAGCCATTGGTATGAAGTAGTAATGCTTGAATTAGCCTTTGTTTTAAAGCTAACAAATCATCATACTGGCCTTCTTGAAGCACTTGTAGCAGCTTTTCATGTCCAAAAAACTCTCCTTCAGTATTAGCACTTTCAATAACTCCATCTGTGTAAACTATAAAGCGATCTCCTTTATTTACGGAAACAAACTCTTGATCATAAGAAACATTCTCCATAACACCTAGAGGAAGATTGGCTATTCCAATAGAAGGGGTTTTAATATCTAGTAACTGCCATTGTTTTTCTTGACTGCGCCAAATAAAAGGAGGATGGCCTGCATATGAAAAAGACAATCTATTTAAGTTAATAAAATAACTAATCACAGCTGCGGTTGTCATTGCTTGAAAGCCCCGTTCATGTGCTAAATTATTGATGTTAGACAATACTAAGCGATTGTCAGGGTTTCCAAGATTCTGTTTTAATGTTTTGTAGACCCAACTACTAATGTCACTGACTGCTTGCCCATGCCCTACAACATCGGCAACAGCTATTCTAGTAAGCAAATCACTGCCACAAACACTAAAATAATAAACATCTCCTCCTTTGCCTCCATCACTAGCACTAGAAAATATTGTTGCTGTTAATCCTTGGCTGCTAATTTCTGAGTTAGTGTTTTGGTTTCCACCCCAAACTTCTGTACAAGAAAGACGATACATAAATAACCCTTTCTCTTTTCTCGTCATGTTTATAAGTTTAACAAAGCATAACAATAGCTTGTTTTATCACATAGTTAGTCAAATAACGATATTGAAATCCATTTCGTTTACATTTTCTGTTATAACCTTGTTTTTAATTAACTGTTATCACTTAATTAAAATATTGTAGTAAAAATTAAATATAAAACTAAAATAAAAGTTTTTTTTATGTGCTATATTAATTTCTGGAGGGTTACTCTATGAAAGCAAAATATAAAATTAAAATAAAAAACTTCTCTTTACTCTTATTCTTAATTACTACTGTAATCTTTATATGGTTAAATTCAGTTAACTGTTTAAGTAAAAAGACTTATATCACTTATGCTCAAAGCAGTGAAAATAATAAATGCCAATCATTAAACGAATCTTTGCAAAAACAGCTTAACAAGAGTGTATCTAATGGTTTACCTGGGGTTAGTTTAGAAGTATTTTCTCCAACTTGTGGTGTAATTCAGCTTACAAGCGGACAATTAGCCTTAAAGCCTAAAATTTCAATGACATCAGACACGCATTTTAGAATAGCAAGTTGTTCTAAACCTTTTTTAGCTGTTGTAGTTATGCAGCTTTTTGAAGAAGGTAAACTTTCACTTGATGATAAAATAGCCAAATATATTTCTCCAGAAGATGTTCAAAACATTAAAAATGCTGATCAAACTACAATAAGACAACTTCTCAATCATACTAGTGGAATTTATGATTATTTTGATTATACATTTAATGAAGATGCTATAACTCATCCTAACAAATTATATACTCCTGAAGAAGCTCTAAAGTTTGCCTATGGCAAAAAAGCAGATTTTACTCCCCCTGGCAGTAACTCTAGTTATAGCAATACAAACTTTATTTTGCTTGCTGTCATAGTTGAGAAAATTACTAATGCTCCATTTCAAAAAGCTCTTCGTAGCCGTATTTTTGAACCACTTGGGCTTTCTAACACATATAATGATTATGCTGATCCGGTAATAACTCCTCTAGCACATGGTTATATTTTAGGTAGAAAAAAACGTCTAATAGACTACACAAACATTAATCAAGGATATGGACTGCCTGATGGCGGAATTGTTAGCAATACTCAAGACATGATGACTTTTATTAGAGCTTTATTGCATGAAGGAAAACTCCTCAAGCCAAATACTTTGAGAGAAATGTTAACAATTGATCCTATTGCAGATGGAGGAGGATTAGGGATATTTATTTATCCAGACTACATATCAGGAGCAGGCCCTCTTATAGGTCACAGTGGTGAGATTAGTGGATATCTAGCAGAGATGTATTATTTTCCAGAGAAAGATATAGGAATTGTTATGCTTGGCAACCGGACAGGTACAGTTATTGATAAGATGTGGGAGGAACTTTTTTTTAATGTAGCAGATTTAGTTACCAATACAAATAGCTCTAAGTAAATATTTTATAGAATGAAAATAGTTTTTCTTTGTTATAGTTGCATGGTATATCTACTATGCTATAGGTATTCAAAGAATTAAAAAACTAACTAGTTGTGTTGTGTGAAAAGATATTGATGCTACTGAAATAAACTTTTATTAGCAAATTTCTTCTATGTGTCCTTGAATGTGCTAATAAACTAAAACAGCTGCTTGTAGGCGGCTGTAAGTGTTTAATCTTGTTGGTGGCCAGGGACGGAATTGAACCGCCGACACGCGGATTTTCAGTCTAAGAAAGTACTATATAGCTGAGTTTGATTGAGTTTATTTTAGTATGCTAATTTATACTCTTATTTAGGCTTACAGGCTCAGCTATTATTTTTATGTTATGCTGAATTTTACTTAGTTTGGCTGAGTTGGCACACTTTTGGCACACCAAAATTAATGGCTTAAGTATTATCCATAATAATGCTCATATATGCCAAAAACGGCGGGAATCGAATTTGAGAGACTGCCATTTATGGCATAGCTTTGCCTTATTTAGATTGCCAAAAACGGCAGGTTTTTATCTTAAAACCTCTTTATAAACAAACGCCTTTCTATATCTTCTTCTACAATAATCAGTTACCAGTCAGCAGCAAAAAGAAAATTTTTAGGTGTAGGTTTTGCTAGAGCAACGACAGGAACCAAACAATACATAGAAAGGAAAATGTTTATGGATATAGGAGCTGATTATCGCAAAACCTTATTATTTGCTGCTACTGATAATGCTCAAGTTAACAATGAACCAACAAATAGCCCTACTCCTACAGAATCTAAACAAGAGCCACCTGAACAAGGTTCTACTAAAACTCAAGATTCAGGTAGTGTTCTTAATGAAGTCAAAACTGCAAACAATGTAGCTGATTTCAAGAAGTACCAGCTTTTATCACAAGTTGGAGAAAGAAAATCTAATAACGGTAGTAATAACATACCTAATCAAATATCTAATAAAACTACTAATATTTCTGATTCTTCATCTATTAAATCTACTAGTAATTCAACTAATGCTTCTAGCAAAGAAGCTGTTTACGTGCTTATTCCAAAAGGTAAAGAAAAACTTAGCGATTACAATATTCTTTCTGCAACAGCTCAGCAAATTTATGAGAAAGAAGGAGTAAAGGTTAGTAAAGCTGCTATAGAAGAGTTAGTAGGTAGGAATATAGTAGTTGAATTAAAAGACTTTAAACCAACCTATTTAAGAGATGAAAAAGGCAAATTAGCATTAGACGAGAATAAACAACCTATCCGAGCCTATCTAGTTAACCTTGATCCTAGCTTTAAACAGGCATTATTAAAATTTCAACCAGAAGCTGAAAGAATTACTAAAGCAGGTATACCTGCCGTTCACGATCTCACAGATGAGCAAAGATTTGATATAGCCGTTTCTAAAGCTGTTGAAAAATATGGTTTTATCCCTAGTAAAGAAGCTTTACTAGAAATTGTTTCTCCTATAAATATTGGGTTTTTAGCAGCTTCCAGAGTAGCCCCTGGCCCCGTATCTATCGTAGGCGCTGCGCTATTTACTGTAAATGGCGCTCCAGAAATATACCAATTAGGTATTGATGCAAAAAGGTTAATTTATGCTCCTACTAAACCTTCTGACCTAGATTTAGCAGCAGACAAGTTAGCTCAACTTTACCAAATAGGAGTAGTTGCAGTTGGTACAGAAGTCTTAAACAAAGGTATAGGAAAAGCTGAAAGTATTATAGATAAAACAAACATTCCTAGTGTCAAATTGCCTAATGTTTCCAGTAAGTTTGATTCATTGTTACCACCTCCATCTGGCCCTGCTCTAGCTACAGCTAACCAAGCACCTATTAACTGGCGTATGCCTATTTTTGAACCTACGCTCAGACCTGCTGTTCCTGGCAGTAATCTTTCTCGCCCTAATCTACCTGCTTCCAACTTTTCTTCCCCAGGTATTAGGGAAAACATTTCTTCTAATAGTTTTGGTGGCCCCTTAGCTCGTCCATTGCCTTTTAGGTCTCAAAGTAATAATGGTGAAAATAAAACCTCAGACACAAAGACAGAAGAAGTTGACAAAGCCAAAACCCCATCTGAAGATAATGGCATTAATGCTAGTACTGACCCAAAAGACTTTGAGCAAATTAAGGCTAATGCCTATAGTAGCATTGACAGTGCTAGACAACTGCTAGACAAAAATCCCAAGCTAAAAGGAGAATTTGATCACAACGTACGAGAGTTACAAAAGCAATGGGATGAAGCTAGTGAGGTTGCTAATGATCCTGAGTTAAAAGAAATAGCTTTAGAAGATTTTAATAAGATAAAAACTCAGGCAGAATCTATAAACTCTAATATTAAAGAAAAACTTCCTAAATCTATTGAAGAAAAAACTTATATACTTGAAGGTAAACCTGCGCCAGACGAAGAAACAATCCTTAACGATGAAAGTAATTTTACTAGGACTGGTAGAACTCATGATGGTAGACAAATTTATACAGATGAAAAAGGAAAGCTTTATTATGTTGATAACTATCATTTTGGTAAAAATTCAGAAATAGAAGTTTTTGACAAACAGCATAAGCATCTTGGCACTATGAATGTGGATGGGACACCTAAAAAACCGCCTGTCCCTGGCCGTAGATTAGAGGATTAAAATAACCATATTTAGGAGACTCATATTATGACAAAAGTTTATAAAGAACCAAATATTATATTTGGGATCGAAGGAAAAGCCGCAGATATTTATCAAATGCGACGGCTTCCATCTTCAAATAATTTAATAATTAACCATAAGTATGAAGGAATAAAAGTAATAGACCCTTGGCAAAATGGCATTGAAGTATTGAGTGTTAATTTTGTAGGCGATTACGCTTCTAGCGGAGTTGTAGGTGGGTGGTGTGTTTCCTCAGATGGTAAAACCTTGTTTTTGATGGATGGAGAAGGTGAAAAAGTTTCTTTGCTTTCATTAGGCAAAAGCGAACTGGCTTATAATGAAGTTTCTTTACCTTGTGACTATTTGTATAACCTTCAACATGACACTCGTTACTATTGGGAAGATGGTTCTTTTTGGATTACTGGGGGTCATAGGCTTCCTTTCTATAAACTAGAGTGGCATGAACAGTTACCAGTTTTTGTAGAAACTACTAGTATTAAAGCTAGAATAGCTCATAGAAAATGGGTGCAAACTATTGATAAAATACCTACTTGGGGAGCTAATGTCTATAGAATTCACCCAGATTTGGGGCAAATAATTTATCATATTTATGATAAAGAAAAACGAATAGGAATGGTGAATTGGAAAGATGGAAGCGAATGGTCAGCTCCAGCTCCAGAGTATGCACCCTTGGCAGCTTATCATAATAAAAAAATGTTTTATATATTAGATAGAGAATGTTACCAAATAAATGATAAGTGTGAAATAGAGGCAAGTTATCCATTAATGCTTCCTGATCCTTATGAATACAGAGGTCTAGAAATACTTCCTGCTTCTGAAACTACTCCTGCTGCTTTAGTTTTAATGGCTAATAGTTCTGATAAAGATGGTTTACATTCTAGGTTTCTTATGTACAAATTGGAAAACTAGTATAACTGCTTTATCTGTGAGGCTAGTTTGATTAATTCTAAGGTTATGTAGAATATGAAATTCACAGTAGAAACTCTTAATGATCGCCCTTTTGCGAGATTTGAACCATCTAATATTTTATTATCATTTTTCCTAGATGATGCTAGAAGTGTTATTCCAGATTTTCTTGAAGAAATAAATTTAGCTAAAGCAGGAAAAAAAGTACCTAGTGGGTTCACCTGCGATCACGTAGATGTATCATTTTACAAAGATCGCGCAGTAATAGAAGATTTATGGCCGCAAGATGACCAAGCACCAGAAAAAACTGAATTACCTTTAGAAGTAGCAGAAAATATTTTGCTTGAATGGCAATCCATTTTACATCAATTAGAAAACAGCTTGAAAATTAGGCCACAAAAGTATTCTAGAGTTACATTGCTAACTAACAAATATGAAATAGAAGGAGTTAGCTCTGATTCTGTAGGCTATATAATAGAAGTTTATGATAATGCTTATGAGGTAGAGTTTTCTAATGAGCATGGAGAAACAATTGCCCAACTTGTTCTTAAACAAGAAGATATAAGTGTAGATGAAGAGTAATAGTAATTAATTTAATAGGTTTTACTATTATGCTTAAAATACTTAAATATATGGACGTTAAAAATTTTGAAAAAAACTTACAACAATTTAAGTTTCAGACTTGCCAAGACGCAGAAGCCTTAAAACTTATTATTAAATACACAATAACCACAATATTTTGTTTTATGTTTGTCTTGATAAAAACAACAAATGCACAGTATAAACCACTTGATAGTAATTTCTTTGATGATAATGGCATACTAGAAAATACCACTATAGAAGTTCAGTATGCCACTGCTTCTTTGCTTCCTAAAGGCATTTCAGCTTTACTAATTCTTGTGTTAGATAAATATGAAGATGTGCCAATAGAAAAGCCTAAGTTAAAATTGATTGGAAAAAATGCTGATGAACAATATTTTGATTTTGGAGATTTGAGATTTGAACATTATTTGAGAGTTAGTGAAGCAGTAGCAGGTTTTGAGAAAAATAAGCTGTACATAGGCTCAAGACTGATAAGAGGGTTTTTATTTTCAAATAAATATAGTTGGAATGGGAAAAAAGCCACTTGGTTAGGAACTGATAAATATGATCCTAGAGATGAATACTTAACTACTCTTCCTCTTGCTAGTAAAACGTACTTGCGTCAAGGCAACATAAAAAAAGCTGTAGAAGTTATTTCAAAAATTCATAAAAAACATTCCCCAGAAGTAGGATTAGAGTTCTTAAAATACTCTAATTTGCTTGCCAGCAAAATGCAAAAGGCAGGTAAAGCAAAAGAAGCCTGTAAGTTTATGGAAGAAGTTTTTGAGTTAAACTCAGAAGTTATTCAAATTCCAAACTTTAAGGAAATAAAAAGTGAACCTGATTATGAACAAGCTATTGCTAGCGATATAGAAAACTACAGTTTGCCTTTCAATGGATATATTCAAATCATTGCCAATTATGCCGTATTACTTCAACAAGCAGGTAAATTAGATAAATCTATAGAGTTACTTAAACAACTTACTAGCATAGTTCCAGATAAACCTGCTTTTTACTTATACTTAGCTGATAGTTTTTGGCTCTCAGATAATAAGAGTGAAGCTATAAGCCTTTATAAAACATATATTTCTAAAATGAAGCACGATTCTTTAGACAATAAAATAGCAAAACGAGCTTTGCTGAGAACTAAATAAAAAGGTTTAGCTTAAGGTTGCAACAAAAAAGTTTTTATTTGATAATACTAAATTATGAGTAAAAAAACGGATAGCCAAAACACTAACCAAGAACGCAATCTACCAGAATACATAGACCGTAGCCGGGAACAACAATGGCTAAAAGAACATAGCCAAGAGTTTGTTGGCGAGTGGGTTGCTTTAGATGGCGATTATTTAATATTTCATAGTGCAAATGCTCGTGAAGTTTATGAAGGTGCGCGTAAGTCTGGAGTTAAGCGTCCCTTAGTAGTTGAAGTTGAAAAAGATAATGGTCTTGCTTTTGGAGGTTGGTAAACCTATCAGCTTAAGCAGCAGCATTTTTTTGTATCTCATCTAGTAGTAAAACAATCTTATCTGCTTCTTTATCCTGAAATACTCCATCTAAACCTGATGGACTAGAATCTGTAAAAGGAGGCTCATAAAGTATTTTAGCTTCCATAACACCGTTTTGGGTTAAGTACTCAATTATATAATTAATAAACCTTATCTGATTAGCATTGAATAGCTTATCATTTAAGAACTCATTAAAGCATTGTTTGGCTGCTTCTCGATCTAGCCCAACTAGCTTTCTAATGAATAACCCTAAGGATTCTTGCTTGCCATAAGTCTTTTCAAAATCTTCTCTTGATCCAATTTTACCAGATTCAAAGAGAATTTTTTCTAGTTCAATTATATCTGTTGGAGTAATTGGAACATTATGCTTTAACTTATTGATAGCAATGTGGTTTTCATGTTCTTTTAAGAAGTGCATCATTTTCTTTTTATATTGCACTACATCTGTTACTGTAATTAGTCCATCTAAAGAAGTTTCTTCAATTTCGCCTATTTCATCTTCAAAATCTGTGTAAATAATCTTACGTTGTTCTTTATCTATGAATTTTACTAAATCACGTATTTTTTGCCGCACTTGCTCTAACATTGGCAAAGTAATATCAGCCCAATATTCATCTTGTTGTAAGTCTCGAATTAAGTCTATTTGTTCTTTTACCATTGGAATGCTAGCTTTATCTTCTAAACGATTGGCTATTTCTTTGACCTGTTTAGAAAGCAATGCAAAAGATTTATCTGACTTTAGAACTGCTAGTTGTGTGCGCAAGATTAATAAATCAAAGCGTTTAGCTGTTTCATCTTCTGTTTCTAGCTCACTAGGTAAACCTGCTAGTATATTTGCTATTTCAGAAAAATCTTGTTCTTTTAAGTTTTCCCATGCAATTTCTTCTTTGTACTTTTCTACTTGTTCACGATGAGGGCGAACAATGAAATTTTCTAAGTTCATTGCTGCTACTTCGCTTTGTAATCTGGCAGTTAAGCCGCGATTTAGTTCAGAAATAGGCTCATCAGAAGATTCTAGTTTACGAACGCCTTCTATTAGTTCTAGCCGTTTTTTGAATAGCTTTTTATTTAATGGCTCTTGTGTACTGCCTTCAATACCTTTGCTGTTTTGTCTAAAGAACTCTAAGTTTTGGCAATAGTCAAAGATATAGAAAAATTGCTTATGTTCGCCAGGAGCAAAAAGGTCAAGCCGTAACCTTGTACCACGTCCTACCATTTGGAAAAACTTTGTTTTGGAGTGAACTAGCTTAAAAAAGACTAGGTTTACTACTTCAGGAATATCAACCCCAGTGTCTAACATATCAACAGAGATTGCAATTTGAGGCATTTTGTTTGCACTAGAAAAATCTTCTAGCAAGCTTTCTGCATAAGGCTCATAGTTATCAATTACTCTAGCAAAATTACCTTTAAGATGAGGATAATTTTTGTCAAAACGTTCTTGGATAAAGACTGCATGTTGATGACTTTTAGCAAAAATAATAGTTTTGCCTAACACATCCCCACCAGCAACTTTTAACCCACGAGTCATTAAGGTTTGCAACACTTTATCTACTGTGTCAGCATTAAAAAGCCATTTGTTTAACGCTGCAACATCTATTTTATCAGGAATATTACCATCTTCATCCCATTCTTTAGCGTCCCATTCTTCTTTTTCTTCTTCGCTTAATTCATCATATTTTATTCCTTCACGTAAGAATTTTAGAGGCACTTCTATAGGCTTGGAAGGAACAAGAAACCCGTCTGCAACTGCTTGTTGAAGTTCATAAGCATAGGTTGGAACGCCTTTTTCTAGCTCAAAAAGTGAATAAGTATTTCGGTCAACTTCATCTTTTGGCGTAGCGGTTAATCCAATTAGCAAGCTATCAAAATACTCAAAAATTGCTCTATATTTTTGATAAACTGAGCGATGTGCTTCATCAATAATTACTAAGTCAAAATGCCCTACTCCAAAATGCCTAGAACCGTCTTCAACTTCGCTAATCATCTTCATCATAGTTGGATAAGTTGAAACATAGACACGGCTATTAACTTCGTCTTTTTCTGTTACTAGATTTACTGGATTAGAATCTGGTAAGTATTTCTTGAAAGCATTAACCGCTTGTTTAACTAATGCCACTCGATCAGCCAAAAATAAAATCCGCTTAACCAAGTTACAACGCTGCAATAACTCGCAAAGAGCAACAACAGTTCTAGTTTTTCCTGCTCCTGTTGCCATTACTATCAATGCTTTGCGCTGAGATTTAACTAGTTGATCTGTAATGCTTAAAATAGCGTCTTTTTGATAGTAGCGATTTACAATATCTTCACTAACCTTTTCTTTATTCAGATCTTTACGAATACTGCGACGTTGAATTAATAGCTCAAGCTCATCTTTTTTATAAAACCCTTGAACAATTCGCGGTGGATAGTTCAAATCATCCCAAAGCCAAGTCTGATAACCATTTGTATAGAAAATCAAAGGCCGTTGGTTAAACTGTTTTTCCAAACAATCAGCATAGAGTTTAGCTTGTTGTTGACCAATATGGGCATCTTTCCTAGTGCGCTTTACTTCAACAACTGCAAGCGGTTTGCCATCACTACCCCATAAAACATAGTCAACATAGCCTTTACTTGATTTATTGGGCATGCCATCAACTTCATATTCTCGATCTTCTGGCTTATCTAATGGCCAACCTGCTTCTTTTAGCATCAAGTCAATAAAGTAATCGCGGGTTTCTGCTTCAGAATAGTCATGATCGTCTGGGATAAGCTGATTTTGTTTCTTAGCTTCTGCTATTTCCTTATGTAGTTGGGCAATTTGAGCATCTGTGTCAGCAATGACTTTAGTTTTTTCAGCTAACTGCTCATCTTTTTGCTTTAGTTGGTCTTCTAGTCTACGAAGTTGTTCAACGCTTTGAACTGTAATTGTAGTTTGGCGAGGGAGTAATTTTTGCTCATCAAAGTTTATATCTTTGTATTTCTTAGAATCTTGGAGGGAATACATTCTTGCTAGCCAATAGAGGAAATGAAAAAGCTCTTTTGTTGCCCGCAGAGCATCTTTTTCTAATATTGGTTTATGGCTATGAACAGCTATATTGCCTATTTCTTTTATAGTTCTAACTTTTAGGAATAAATCCTTGGTCAAATTATCCTTAAAGGTTGGCTCGTAGATTAATGCACTAAGGTTATTATCATAAGGCCGTTTTAACCCAGAATCGTGTTTATAAAGCCATTCAACTGCTAATTCCAAAGCACGTCGGGCATAGAAGCAGCAACTACGAGCATCTGTATAAACAAAGCTTTCCGCTTTTGTTGCAGGTTCGTATAATTCAGGCCATTCTGTATGAAGAAATTGGAAGTTAGACATAAGGAAAATATATTACTCCCAAATATAATGTTCATCATAATCAATCTGATATTTTTTTAGAAAAGCAATAAACTCATCTTGAAAAGATTTGTGTTGGTGATGATTTTCTTGGTCTTTAATGTAACGGATTACTGCTTCTATACTGGATTTACTAACGCTAAATGCTCCATAACCATCTTGCCAAGAAAATTTCTGCTCAAGCAAGTTGTTTTGATTTAGCCAATGAGAAGAATTACCTTTTACAAACTTCATAAGTTCAGAAACTGAAAGGGTTGGAGGTATTTCAACTAACATATGAACATGATCAGATGTCCCATTAATTATTAATGGTGTAGCTTTATGTTTTCGGACTATTCCACCTAAATATGCCATTAAATCTGTTTTTATTTCTTTGTTAATTACAGGGACACGGCCTTTTGTACTAAAAATTATATGAATTGTTAGATTAGTTAGAGTTTGTCCCATTGTGCTATTTCCGAGGTTGAAATTCGGCTCTGTATCGCCTCGAAAACCAAGGGTTGAAACCTCGGCTCTGTATCGGCTTGAAAACCGAGGGTTAAAACCCTCGGCTCTGTATCGGCCGCCGCTATGCGGCTTAAGAAATATAGCCTAATGATTATTTTATTGCAATCAATAATTTATGAAACATGCCCTAAGGAAGTTGCGAAGCGACGGCATAAACCGAGCCGAGGGTTGAATCCTCGGAACATAGGCGATTTTTAATTATGGATGTAAACAACTCTGTCGTCGCTACGCGACTCTATTACGGTATAATACGCACACCGACATCGAAACGGGTTAATGTCCAAAGTCGCGAAGCGACGACATACATCGAAACGAGTTAATGTCCAAAGTCGCGAAGCGACGACATACATCGAGCCGAGGGTTTTAACCCTCGGAAATCAAACGAGTTGAATTATAGAGTCGCGAAGCGACGACATACATCGAGCCGAGGGGTTTAACCCTCGGAACCAAGCCACCAATTAACACAAAGTCGCGAAGCGACGACAGAGTTGTTAATTTGATTGCAAAAAACTCTGCCGTCGCTTCGCGACTTTATTACGGAATAATACGCACACCGAGGGTTAAAACCCTCGGCTCGGTATCGGCTGCCGCTTCGCGGCGCAAGACAGAGCTTTATTCTAACAACGAAAACAAACTCAATTGCCCCATCTCTTTTTCTATAACCCGTTCCACTTCATTTTGCTCAAAAAGCTCACCAGAAAACGCACGTTGTTGAAGAGAAAAGAATAGCGCATTTAATTTAACAAGAGAGTTTTCTGATTTGGTTTTTATAAGTTGAATAAGTTTTTGTCTTTGTACAAACATTTCTTGTTCTTTTTTTTCTGGTAAAAAAATCTGAAAATCCCTTATTTGTTGAAAATTAAAAGCTTGTCGAGTTGCACCTGCATTTTTGCTTATTATATTTGCTTGGTAAGAAGGAAATGATAAAAAGTATGATAAAAACTCAGATTTAATTTTTTCTGTATCAGGTCTAATGATACAAACATGTTGGTTAACATTAGCTGAATCATCTAACCCTGTAAAAAAATGAACTCTGCCAATAGATGCACCTGTTATGTTGAATAGCACATCACCATTTTTTACCCAAGTTCTTTTCATCTTGTTATGTGTTTCATCTGTTATGAAAGCAACATCACTTAGATCAAAATTATTCATTAAAACGTTTTGGCTTCTAATGAAAAGAATTCCTTCTTTTACATATGTTGAGCTACCTCCTAATGGAGTAACACCACTAGAAATAAGCTTGGTTATTTGACCAATAGTTGCTTCCTTGTATTTTTTTGGATTGGTCACCGGATCCCCAAACATCTCCAAAAACACCGACTTTTGCAACTCATCTAGCTTGGCGATTGTCCGCCGCCGCTTTTCTCGTAGCGCGTCCGCTTTGTCAAGAATGGCTGCGATGCGCTGTTGTTCGGCAAGTGGGGGGAGGGGTAAAAGAATACTTTTT
This sequence comes from Blastocatellia bacterium, assembly GCA_039812885.1. Taxonomy (GTDB): domain Bacteria; phylum Acidobacteriota; class Blastocatellia; order Chloracidobacteriales; family JADJPF01; genus JADJPF01. The sequence goes on along the minus strand of JBDIBI010000002.1, from coordinate 88,974 downwards.
AACTTTGTTGCATTCACTCCAGCTTGTGCTGTTCCAGTTGAGCGTGATGTAATTTGTTGCCAATATTCAGGGGTTTGGAAGAACCTATATAAATATGTTGGATCTACTAATGAGTTTGGTTTCACTCTTATTAAATAAGAAGCAAATACGCTACCAATAGGGCATTCCCTAATCAAAAAACTCTTTCCTGTAGTTGCTCCTGTTCTAGCAAAAACTATATCACCTGATGCAAGCTCATACTTTTTTCTATCTTCGTCATCACATTGGCAAAAAGGTACTTTCTCCCAGTCAACACCACCATCCTGAATATCAGTAATGCGAAGAAATTTTGGGCCAATATTTTTGTCTGATGCAGATACTGTTAACCCATAATCTATTGATTTAGCTAGGGTATCTAGTTGAATTAAAGGCCATTTCAGAAAGGTTTTTTTCATGCTAACATTGCCCTCAATTCACTCATTTCTTGATGAATTTCTTGTTCTAATTCATCGAGTTCTTTAAGGATTACTTTTGGAGAATCATAGGCTATAGTTTCAATTACTGTTTCCTTATACCTATTAATACTTAAGTCATAGTCGTTAGTCTCAATATCAGCTTTTGCAACCATAAAAGATTGTGCTGTGCGAGGTCTTGAGTGTTCTACTTCAAGGTTGCGCCAACGGGCAATTATGTCTGGAATATTATTAGTTTCATGCTTGGTTTGGTCTAACTCTGTGCGCTTGTCGTCTAATGAATAGCCATCAGCTTGCATATCATAAAACCAAACTTGATTAGTACCACCGGAATTTGTCTTAGTGAAAATAACTATTGCTGTTGATACTCCAGCATAAGGCTTAAACACACCGGAAGGCATTGAAATAATTGCATCTAGCTTTTGATTTTCTACTATTTCTTTTCTTAAATCTTTATGGGCATTTGATGAGCCAAACAATACACCATCAGGAACAATAATAGCGGCTCTACCACCAGACTTTAGCAATCGTAGAAATAGCGCAACAAAAAGTAGTTCAGTCTTTTTAGTTTTAACTATTTGTAGCAAGTCTTTAGCACATTTTTCATAGTCAAGTGAGCCTGCAAAAGGTGGATTAGCTAGGATTAAGGTGTATATTTCTTCATCTCCAGCATGATCTTCGGAAAGCGAATCTTTATAACGAATGTTAGGATTATCTACGCCATGAAGCAGCATATTCATGCTACCAATACGCAACATTGTGTTATCAAAATCAAAGCCATTAAAAAGCTTTTCATTAAAATGATGGCGCAACTCTTCATTTGTAAAGATTTCTGGGTGATTAGTCCGTAAATACTCGCTTGCAGCAACTAGAAAGCCTGCTGTACCGCAAGCAGGATCACAAATAATATCACGCGGCTGAGGTGCTACTAGCTCAACCATAAGCTTGATTATATGGCGAGGTGTGCGGAATTGCCCATTTTGGCCTGCTGTAGCGATTTTGCCTAACATGTACTCATACAAATCGCCTTTTGTGTCTCGGTCTTCCATAGGCAATTTATCAATCATATCAACTACTTTATCTAACAATGCAGGCGTAGGAATAGTAAACCGAGCATCTTTCATATGATGCGAATAAGTGGAATCTTCTCTATCACTTTTAAGCTCTTTAATAAAAGGAAAAACTTGCTCTGAAACTATAGAGTACATTTCCTTAGCATCACGATGCTTAAACTTGCTCCATCGCAAATGCTCTTGATCAGGGCTAAACACCGGGTTTTCAATAGGTTTCTTTAGTCGATTAGCTTTTTTCTCTTCTGTAGTGTGTAAATCATCCAAGCGTTTTATAAAGAGCAAGTAAGTAATTTGCTCTATAACTTCAAGTGGGTTAGAAATACCACCCGACCAAAACGCATCCCAAAGACGGTCAACTTGTGATTTGATTTCTCCAGTGATCATATTAATTTTTTGCCTGATTTTATTGATTTTTGATAATACGGCAGATATTAAGCGATTTTGCTAGATAGAATCAACCTAAAAGCTTAAATAGGCTTGATTGTGGGTACAAACTAAAACAGCCGCTTGTAGGCGGCTGTAAGTGTTTAATCTTGTTGGTGGCCAGGGACGGAATTGAACCGCCGACACGCGGATTTTCAGTCCGCTGCTCTACCAACTGAGCTACCTGGCCGGAAGTTGTGTATATTACTCACCTAATTCGCTATTGTCAACCTTTTTTTACCAGTTTTTCTAAGATAAAATTATTTTCCATCACTTAACAAAATAAATGGTGCCCAATAATATGGTGATTGCCAACGCTTTTGCTCCCAGATTGCTATTTGAGCAGCTCTTAAAGCAGCAGCAGGTTGGAATTGTTTTTGTTTACTTAACTCTTGATAGAAACGGTTCATTAGCTCAGCTCTAGCTTCATCATTGACCGTCCATAAGCTAAATATTGCTCGATTAGCTCCAGAATAAATTAAACCTCGGCTTAAAGCATAAAAACCTTCGGCTCGAACTTCATTACCAAGTGTTGTTCCTCCAGCACTAAAAACTAGTAGCTCTGTTGGAAGATTTAAATTGTATAAGTCTTTTAGCTTAAGAAAATTATCTTGCTCTTTAGCTGCTTTGTCAAAGAGTGAAAGTGTTATTCCTGAAGCATTAGGATGTTTACTATTAAGCAATGTATATGTAGCAAAATGAATAATAGGGTATTGACGTAATTCATCGCTATTAATCACGCTGCGATTAACTGCTAGTTCAGAAATTTGCTTGGTTTTTTCTGTTCCTATGGCATTGGCTATTTGCTTGGCCTCTAGTTGGGCTAGAGGTAGCCGTGGCATACGGTAGCCTTCATTTAATAGCCCTACGTCTTCAGCTGCACGATAGGCTACTTCTATGGACAAATGTGCTGGATCTTTTAAGGTTTGTAGTATGCTTGGTGTAGGCGTTTCTTCATTTATGCCTCTTTGCTTTTTTACTCGCTCATCTATTACTGAAAATATTGGATCTGATAAAACTGCTACTGAGGGAACTAAAGATTTTTGAGCATTTTTATCCTCAGTGTTTTTATCTTCAGTATTTTTATCTTCAATGGTTTTGCTAGCAGTATTTTTATTATTAGTATTTTGACGTAAGGTAAGCATAAAGAAAGCAGAAGGCAAGTTTATTATCTCATGCTCAATCATCATAGGGATTTTATTGGCTTGATCATTTGGGTTTGGTAGTGCAGCGAAGGGAATAAAATGTAATGATTTTTCACCTACAATTAATAGTTTAGCCTTTCCTAATTTGGCTGCTACAGGTTTAAGCAAAATGTTACTTAAGCTATAAGCTACTTCTGCCATTTGTTTATCTGCTTGTTCAGGTGAAAGAGTTTGATTAAGTGGCTTTCCATTATAGTAACGAACATAATCATTACGAGAACGTAAGAGTTGATGGAATTTGATGGCAAGCTCTTCTATTTCTTGGCGTTTAGGAAGCTCAATTGTTTCTATCTGTGTTGGACTAATTAGCCAAAGGTAGCTATGTTCTTCACCTAACCAATATTCTAATAAAAGGGTGTTTTCTGTTAATTGCTTTTGTAAGTCTTTTATTACAATAGGCTCAGGGTACATTAGTTGTGCATAACGAGGGCTTTTTTCTTTTATTTCCGCTTGAATTTCTTGATACTGAGCAGCAAATTTTTCTAGGTCTTTTGAGGCATCAACTATTTGTTTGGCTGTGTATTCAGCACTTAAAAGTTTCATTTGGCTACGAGTTTTATTTCTAATTAATTGATTTACTCTACGTTCTTTAGTTAGTAAATCTGGAGCAATTCCGCTTATTGTAGGTTTTACATTAGTTAGAATGTCTTGTAGAAAGCGGTTTCTTGCCATTTCGTTAATTTGAAAGGCTTGTAGTGAATAATCTGTTTCAGGTTTGGTTTTTTGTAGCTGCATTAAAACATCAATATAAAAGTCAAAATAATTACGTAGTTCTGTAAAACTAAATTCTCGTATTTCTTGCTCTGTAATTTTTAACGTAGGAGAATTTACTATCTTAAGTGCTGTTTCAATCAAGTTCTGAGCTTCAGCTAAATTACCTGAATCACGTGCTACAGAAGCTAGTCCATAGAGCATTGCAGCTTCACCGCTACGATAATTTAGGCTACGAAAAATATCTATAGCTTTTTGGTAGTTTTCTTTGGCTTTTTCTTTATTTCCTGCTTTAAATTGGATTAACCCAATATTGCTAAAGGCAATTGCTTCACCTCTTTTATCCTTATTTTTTACAAATATATCTAGAGATAAGTTACCTTTTTCTAGAGCTTTATCAAATTCTTTGGATGAAGCATAAACAGCTGAAAGTCCTAAGTTAGCAAAACTTTCTGCAAGGGGTTCATCATCTTCATGATACATTTCAATAGCTTTGTTATAGTTTTCAATAGCAAGGTCTTTTTTTCCTAATTGCAGATTAACTTGGCCTAAACTAGCTAAGGTGTTGGCTTCACCTTTTTTATCACCAGTTTTTTGGAAAAGCTCTAAAGTATTTTGATAGTTGCTAAGAGCCTCATTAAACTCACCTAACAAGAAGAAAGCATTGCTTAAACTGAATTGAGTGTTAGCTTCAGCATTTAGGTTTTTTGTTTCTTGGTAAGCTTGGATTGACTGAGCATAACATTCTATTGCTTTAAAATAATCACCTAAAGACACTTTTGCATTGCCGATAGCCGCTAAAGTATAGCCTTGACCATAGCTATTTTTAATTTCTATCCAGTTAGATAGTGATTGCTCATAATAACTTAAGGCAGTTTGATAGTCATCAATTAAGTAGTAAATACCACCAATAGCAAGTAGGGTAGAAGCTTTGCTGTATTGTTCACCTAATTCATTCCAAATTGCTAAGGCTTTTTCATGGTATTCAAGGGCTTTTAAGTTTTCATTTAAGGAGTAGTAGCAAAGAGCTAGACCTCGTAGGCAAGCACCTTGGCCTTTTTTATTCTCTGCTACTTGAAAGAGTTCCAAGGCTTGTTCATAGGTTTTAAGCGCTGTAAGAAATTGTTCACGATTATTTTGTGAGTAGTAGAAATCTGCATCAGCTTGTAGGCTACGAGCATTTAAAAGGGCTGAGTCCCGCTTAGTAGCTGGGCGTAGTTCCTGAACCTTAATTTGGTAAGCACCTGCAACAGTTTTTTCATCTGTTACAGGTTCAACAACTATTTTATAGTTTCCTTCAACATCTGCAATCATTACTAAATTTTCTTGGCCATCTGTTTTAGAAGAATTATTAACATCAGCAAGTTTTTGTCCGGTTGGATCTATTACTTCAAGTGTAATATCTATGCCGCGTTGGTCTACTAGAAGCAAGAGAAAATCATTTTTTTTCAAAGCTATTGTATAAATATGTTTGTCTTTAGGCTTTATTTTTCGTTCTAAAGGTTTACCTAATTCTAAAGTTTGGCTGTTTTGTATAGAATTAGATTTGATTGATGCATAACTGTTAGAAACAGTAGAAATAGAAATAAGTAATATTAAACAGGTAAATAAAATATAGTAAAAATATTGATTGCGGGATTTAGAGATAGTATTATCCTTAGCAAGAAAAAATGTCGCGGCCATTTCATCTCTCCTTGAGCGTTTAGTGGTATTAAATTGTAGGTTTTAATATTTTAGTACTGGTTAGACACAAATTATTTTATTTTGTTCCAGAAAATACGGCAAAAATAAATAAGGGCTGGCAGCAAGCCAACCCTTATCATCACTTTATTTGACAAGAAGTATATTAGTTTTCAGCTATTAGCTTTTCTACTAAACTGTTTAGCTCATTAGGAGATATATAACCTTCATGTTGTTGGCGTAATGTTCCTTTTTTATCTATAACAAAAAGGGTTGGAAGCCCTTCAGGATTGCCAAAAGGTTGCTGTTTTAAGCCTGTTCCAAATACGATAGGGTAGTTAATTTTTTGACCAACAGGATCTTTTCTTAAGAAATCGCTTAAAGTGCTTTGGTCATCATCATAAGAAATTCCAATTACAACAAGTTTATCAGGATATTTTTTTTGTAGTTCAGCAAAGTTAGGGATTTCTTTTTTGCAAGGACCGCACCAAGTTGCCCATTGATCAACTAGAACGACTTTGCCACGAGTAGAAGCTAAAGAAAGTTGTTTGCCTGTAAGATCAGAAAAACTAAAGTTAGGAGTTTTACGAGATTGTAAATGAGCCACGGATACTGATGAAATAGCAATTAAAGCCATAAGTACTATTGTTAATAAAGTTTGTCGTTTCATTTATGCCTATTATCCTTTCTAGTAACCTAAATATAAATACATTGAATAATTCTAGTTGGTTTTAAAAACAAACAAAGTTTTGTGTAAATCTAGAAAAATAACAATACTAGAGTCCTTTTAACCTTGTTTATTTTGTGCCCGGGAAAGAATAAATTCTACTAAAGTGCGTACACCGTAACCCGTTGGCCCTTTAGACATTTCTGGTATGTTTTCATCTAACCAAGCTGTGCCTGCAATATCTAAGTGTGTCCAAGGTACATCACCAACAAATTCACCTAAGAAAGCGCCTGCTGTAATAGCTCCTGCATAACGGCCTCCTAAGTTTTTAATGTCAGCAATATCACTTTTAATCATATCTTTATATTCTTTTGTTAAGGGCAGTTGCCAAAGTTTTTCTCCTGCTTGTTCGCTTGCTTGACGTAGTTCTGACATTAAATTTTCATCAGAACCCATCATTGCTGCACGCCAGCTACCTAAAGCGATGATACATGCCCCAGTTAGGGTTGCCAGATCAATTATACAAGAAGGTTTTTGTTCAGTTGCATAATGTAAGGCATCTGCTAATACAATACGTCCTTCAGCATCAGTGTCAATTACTTCAATGGTTTTTCCAGAGTAAGCTTTGATTACATCTCCAGGTTTATAGGCTTTTCCAGATGGAAGATTTTCTGAGCTTGCTACTATCCCAATAACATCAATAGGTGGTTTTAATGCAGCAATAGCACAAAGAGTTCCTACTACAGTTGCTCCTCCTGCCATATCATTTTTCATTTCCCACATACCTTCACGAGGTTTAATACAAATACCACCGGAATCAAACGTAATACCTTTACCAACTAAAGCAATAGGGTGGCTTTCAGCTGAGTTAGTTCCGCGATAGCGCATTACTATTAGTTGAGCAGGTTCATCTGAGCCTTGAGAAACGGCTAGAATAGCTCTCATTCCTAGTTCTTTTAGTTTTTCTTCATCGAAAGCCTGACAATCTAAACCTAAAGAATTGCCTCTTTCAATTGCTCGTCTAGCAAATTCCCTAGGAGGAAGTTTATTTCCGGGTTCCAAGACTAGATCTCTAACAAAATTAGCTGACTCAGCTACAATATTTGCACGGGAAACAGCTTGTTCAAAAACAGTTTCTTCTATGGGTTGACCCCAAAAAGATAAACTTATTTGTTCAACTTGAAAATCAGCTTCCTCTTTTTTCTGGTATTTATTTTGTTCATATGGAGCAAGCAAAACAGTTTCAGTGATATGACGAGCTAAGAAATCAGGTGCTACACCCTCAAGATTTCTAGTAAGGATTACTCCAGTAGAGAGTTTTTTACCAACCATAAAACGAACGGCTGTAGCAGCAACTTGGCTAATTAATGCAGCATTAGCTTTTTTTACTTCTCCTGCACCAACTAAAATTAGCCTAGAAATAGCAGCATTTTTACCAGTAATAATATAGTTGATCTCACTCTTTTTGGTTTTTAGTTCGCCACTCTCTAGCAGTGAAGCTAAAAGACCATTACTTAGGGTGTTAAGTTTTTCTATCAGACTTTCGCTGAGAGTATCTTCTTTGAATAATGGTACTATTAAAACATCTGACTTAATTTCTTCTAGAGGGTTCAATTCTAATGCTATTTTCATTTGCTACTTTTTACGTCCTTTCTTTACTACAGTAATTCTTATTGGTTTATACTTTATTAAGTTTAGCCTAGCCGCTCAATGATGGCAAAAGTATATTCAGTGGTATTTGAGTTTCCTCCTAGATCAGGTGTGCGTATTTTGCCTTCAGTTAATACGTCACTAATAGCTTTACTTATGCGTTCTGCTGCTTCAGTTTCATTTAAGTGTTTTAGCATAAGTATTGCTGTTTGAAGTAGAGCTGTAGGGTTAGCAATATTTTTGCCTGCAATATCTGGAGCTGAACCATGTACAGCTTCAAATATTGCTACATTTTCACCAATGTTTGCACCTGGTACAACTCCAAGACCGCCGACTAGACCAGCTGCAAGATCAGAAATGATATCACCATAAAGATTCTCTAATATCAACACATCATATTTCTCTGGGTGAATTACTAATTGCATACAAGCATTATCAACTATTCTGTCATCACTTTCTATTTCAGGATAATCTTTAGCCACATCTCGAACACACCTAAGAAATAATCCATCAGAAAGTTTCATAATATTAGCTTTATGAATTGCTGTAACACGGCGACGATTATGTTTACGAGCATATTCATAGGCAAAACGTGCAATACGTTTACTAGCTTTTTCTGTAATGATTTTCAAACTTTCAACGACTCCAGGAACTACTTCATGTTCTAAACCAGAGTATAAATCCTCAGTGTTTTCACGTACAATAACTAAATCTACTCCATCAAAACGGGTTTTGATACTAGGTAAGTTTTTGACAGGACGCAAGTTAGCATATAGATCTAATTTTTTACGTAATCCAACATTTACACTAGCAAAGCCACTTCCTATAGGTGTTCCTACTGGGCCTTTTAGCGCTACACGGTTAGTTTTTATAGATTCTATTAAATTTGTAGGAAGTGGATCACCATATTCAGCTACGGCTGCTGCACCAATGAGAAAGCTTTCCCATTCTACTTTTACTCCTGCTGCTTCAATAATACGGACTACAGCATTAGTAACTTCTGGGCCAATCCCATCACCAGGGATTAATGTGATTTTGTGCATAAAAAGACTCCAAATAGTTTGGTAAGAATTGTGATCAATTGCTTAAATAGAAAAAGCAATGTTATTTTAATTATTTCCGGAAAACAATTCTTTTCAGCTTATTTATCAGTAGTTTGATGATGATTAGCAAAAGTACAAGTGAGAGTACTTAGCTAAAATAATAGGTTGTTGGCGGTAAAGAGGAAATTTTTTATTGACTCAAAGCGCTAAGTTTGTTAGCTTTGCCAGTAAAGCTTTAAATGATTTTCTTTTTTGTAACAGTCTATTAGATAACTCTACTGTTCTCTCTATAAACTAGCAAAAATAATTTATAGCTATAGAAGTATAGCTACTCAACTGGCAAAAAAGCCAAAACTATTAGAATCTCTTTGATGGAGGCTACGTTAATGCGTAAATTTAGAAGCGCAATGATTGTTTTAGCACTAGCACTTACTTTTGCAATTCCAGCCACAGAAAAATTAGTTTCTGCACAAGAGGGTGGAAGTAAACCTGTTCCTGTTGCTGTCGGAGATAGAATTTATTGTGCAGGTTTTATCAGTGATACCAAGATAAATTATGATGTGCGCGTTATTGGCAGTGAAAAAGAAAACGAAAGAGCTTTTATGGTTAATGGCGCTCGTGTCTATATGAATAAAGGTAAAGGGGATGGAATACAAATTGGAGATACTTACCAAATTATTCGTCCTAGAGGGCCTTTTTACCACCCATTTAAAAATGCAAAAGTTAGATTTCCTAGTTTTGAGAAAAGAGGAGAGTTACTAGGGTATTTTACAGAGGAAGTAGGTTTTGCTAAAGTTGTTGGTTTACAAGATAAAACTTCAACATTAGAGATTGTAGAAGCTTGTACAGAAGCTAGATTAGGCGATGCTCTAATTAAATATGAAAAGCCTCAAGCTCCAGAATTAAAACCTTATGCTAAGTTAGATCCTCTAGCTTTACCTAATGGAAAAACCACTGGCCAAATTGTTACTGCACGTGCTGCAAGAGAATTCTTAAGCGTATCTGATGTAGTTATTTTAGACGTAGGTCAAAAAACTGGTGTAAAAGTTGGGGATTACTTTACTATCTTTCGTGAAAATGGAAGTGAAGCTGTAAAGAATTTCCGTGATGATGAAGTAGCTTATAAAAATGGTGAAGGTGGTAGTGAGCGCTATCGTGGTAACAAACTTTCCATTAATCATCCTAGCATTCAAAAAGAAAAAATACGCAAGCAATACCCTAATAAAGTTTTACCACGTACCTTAGTAGGTGAGTTGGTTGTTACCCGTGTAGAAGGAAATACTGCGGTAGCTGTTATTACTAGAACTCAAGGTGGTGAAGTTTTTGTTGGTGATAATGTTGAATTAGAGTAGTTTAGCCCCAAAAAGAGTTTTCTAAAAAGGCAAAGGGAATTTTGCTATCCCTTTGTCTTTTTTCTTTGTAATTTATCATTATAAGGATATTTATCTTGCTTACTTATAAAAAGTTAGCCGCTATTTTCTTAGCAATTTACTTAGTTGCTTTTTCTATTAGTTTTTCCCCAGTATCTAATCCTAAAGCTGGATCACTATTTCCTTTACATGCTCGTAATGCTGTAGTAACTTCTGCTGATAAAATTGCTTCTGAAGTAGGAATAGAAATTTTAAAAAAAGGTGGCAATGCTGTAGATGCAGCAATAGCAGTAGCTTTAGCCTTAGCTGTTGTCTATCCTAGTGCAGGAAATCTGGGTGGTGGTGGTTTTATGTTGATAAGGATGAATGATGGAAAAACTACTGCTATTGATTATCGCGAAACAGCACCAAATCATGCTAGTCAAAACATGTATTTAGATAAAGATGGTAAGGTCATTACAGGTGCTTCTACCATTGGACATTTATCTGTTGGAGTCCCTGGCACTATTGCAGGACTTTCTTTAGCTTTAGAAAAATATGGAACAATGAAATGGGGAGATTTAGTAGAACCTGCACATAAACTTGCTTCAGAAGGCTTTCATGTTAGCTATTGGCTGGCAAATAATCTTAGTAATAGTAGTGATTTAATACCTAGATATCCTCGTGGGGCTAGTGCTGGTAGAGATTTACTTAGTAAGTTTCCAGAAAGTAATCGTATTTTTCTAAAAAATGGGCAGCACTATAAAGCAGGAGAAATATTTAAGCAGCCAGAGTTAGCAGAAACTTTATCTAGACTTCAAAAACAAGGCCCACGTGAATTTTATGAGGGAAGAACAGCTGAACTCATAGTTGAAGAAATGAAAAAGCATGGTGGGATTATTACTCTAGAAGATTTAAAGAATTACAAAGTAGCTATAAGAGAACCGCTTAAGAGTAGTTATAGAGGTTATGAAGTAATTACAATGCCTCCTCCAAGTTCTGGAGGAATTGCATTAATTGAAATGCTTAACATATTGGAAGGATATGATTTAAAAAACTTAGGATTTAATTCAATAGAAAAAAATCATATTTTAGTAGAAACAATGCGACGTGCATTTGCAGATCGAGCAGAGTTTTTAGGCGATCCAGATTTTGTAAAAGTTCCTACTCGTGGGCTTATTTCTAAAGATTATGCTAAAGAAATAAGAAAAACTATTGACTTAAATAAAGCTACTCCTAGTAAAGAAATAAAACATGGTCAAGTGGAAAGTTATGAATCAGATTCAACTACACATTTTTCTATTGTAGATTCTTTAGGTAATGCAGTATCAAATACTTATACTCTTAATGGTAGTTATGGTAGTGGAGTTACGGTAACAGGTGGAGGATTTTTATTAAATAATGAAATGGATGATTTTGCTGCTAAAGTTGGAATTCCAAATGATTATGGATTAATACAAGGACAAGCTAATGCTATTGCTGCTAACAAAAGACCTTTATCCTCAATGTCTCCAACTATAGTCTTAAAAGACAACAAATTGTTTCTAGTTATTGGCAGTCCTGGTGGGCCTACAATAATCAATACGGTTTTGCAAGTTATTCTAAATGTGATTGATCATGAAATGAATATTCAACAAGCAATAGATGCACCACGTTTACATCATCAATGGTTGCCAGACTTATTGGTTACAGAGCCTTATGGAATTTCTAAAAGTGAAATTGAATTATTAAAAGCTAAAGGCCATGTTTTTTCTGATAAAATAGGTTATATTGGTAATGCTCAAGGTATAATGATAGATTTACAGACCGGCTCTAAATTTGGTGGTAGTGATAGCCGTTCTGCAGATGGTTTGGCTGTAGGGTATTAATACCCGGTTTATTATACTTGCTAGTTTAGACTTAGCTTAAAGTATAAGTTTTTCTTTAACACCAACAAAAAGTAGGTGCCTTATGAGTGAACAAACTAAGGATCATAAAGAAAAGAAAAATGATTTTCTCACTGCTCGTCAATTAGCAGAAATATTGCAAATTAGCCAGTCAACTATACATCGACTAAGACGCCAAGGTCGTATTCCAGCTATAATGGTTACTTCAAAATTAATTCGTTTTAACTTACGTGAAGTAAGAGCAGCTTTAGCTACAGAACCTGTAGAACCTAATTCTTCACTATCAACTAACAAACACCTAAATCAACAATTAGCTTTTGAAGATCTTTTTACTGAAACATTTGATTAAGTAATACACAATAGAGAACTATGATACAGGATATTCGCTTACATGGATATATCACAGGTACTAATGAACGCTATGAGTATTTTACTAGTGTAGTTGGCTTAGGTTTACATACTCATTTTTTTTATGAACAAGGTGAAGATAGTCGTGGAAAAAACGATAGGTTCTTTTTAAGTGGTAATGAGATCATTATTTACTCTGATCGTATTTATCATCAAGGTAATGGAGGAACATTTTGTGAGTATATGCTTGGTATGGAAATGCCAATTAAAGATACTCTAAAATCAGGAGTAACCAATCGGTTGGTAATGTATGGTGCTAAATATGATGAACAAGGAGAAAGAATAATATTCACTAATACTACCACTGGACAAGAAAGTATTAGTCGCATTTTTGAAGAGGGTCATGCTTTTGCCAATTATTACTTTTTTATAGCTGGGGATATTCAAGGAGATATTAAAACGGTTCAAGAAACGTTATTGAGATTTACAGGTAAAATCTTAAAACGCTTTGATTTATCCTTAGATAAAGATGCTAATTTACTAGCAACTAAACTTTACAAAGAGATAGGAATTCCTAGGTGGACTCTTTTCATTGTTAAACTAATAGATTCTTATGCTTTGGATTATTACAACAAATTTGCAGAAGTTTATAAAAAAGGACAAACTAATTTAAATCAGAACAAAGATTATTTAGAACAACTTGCTAAACGTTATCAACTCAGTGAAGCAAAGAGAAATAGGCTTGAACTAGATGTAATTCAAAAACTTCCAGAAAATCGTTCAGTTGTTGATGATTATAAAGAAGCTTTAGCTTTAAACTACCAAAATCCAGATGAACAAACTCTTTTATTTAAACGTAATCGTTTGCGGACTTTAGCTTCAAGACGTAACATTCCTATTCAACTTTTTGATCAATTAGATCAAATGCTCAAACATAAAGAAAGTGAAGTATCTTTACCAGATTTTGTTTTTCAACTACAACAATGTGTATCTAATATTTTGTCTCCTAACAATACTAGTTACCAAATCACAGAACAGGATTTAGAAGGAATACTTCGTGCAAGGGCAAAAGCTTTACTTCAGCATTATGGTAAATTTGATGATATATTGGCAGAATTAGGAAAAGGGCATACCGGCAAAATGGCTGAATTATTTAGCATTATTGTTGCCCACTTAGAACGTTTTCAATCAGCTTATGAAATAGTTAATAGTGTTGCTTTTATTGATGATTATCAATTAACTGAAGAACAACTTTATTTGTTAGCACGTACTCAAGATGTAATTGATAATGTACAAACAAAATTTTTTGATGAATTGATATTTCGCAATATAGAACGTCAACAATATCTTAATCGTTATGGACGCGAGCGCTTACGTAAACTTAAGGATGGTATTCAAGCTATTATTTTAGGTGAGTTGCTACCTAATGAAATAATTAGTACTATATCGAAAGTTAATTTTGACGCTAGACTACGCCGTTTGTTAGATGCTCAACTAAGAGAATCTCTAAGAGACATATATAAAGAACCCTTAAGTAAGTCTGAACAAGAAGTCTTACGTAATGAAATTAGTAATAAACTAAGAGAAGAAAATTTAATAGAAGGTGTAATTTCAGAAGAAATTTTTGCTTCAGCTCTTTTTGCTTTAAGGGAAGAATATTTATATATTGATGAGCTTTTACCACAAATTGTTGCTAATCGAGATCGACAGCTTAGAGATGATTTCTTAGAAAACAGTGATTTAGATCGTTTTCGTACTGAAGAACTAGAACAGCAATATTTTCGAACAAATAAAATAGATTCAGAAGTTCTAGAGTGGTTTGTTAATGAAATTAGGGGATAATTACAGCTAAAACGGTAAATAAAGCATATATAATTGATTAAGTTCTTGTTGTGGTTTTATGCTTGGGTTATAATTTCCCTGTTTTCTAAAATTTTTACTAATTAAAAAAATAAATTTTAATAAATCCTTGTCACTATAATACAATGCTGTTTTAAATCTCTATTCTTATGAGTTTAAACAGGACAATTTATCGCTAACAGACTGATTGTATTTGGAAACATAATATATTAAATCCACCATTAGGATCTTATCATGAAAAAGTGTTCTTCATGTGGACGAGAATTTCCCGAACCAACGACTTTCTGTCCCTTTGATGGCAAAAAACTAGATGCTCCAGAACCTGCGGATATAGATAAATTTCTTGGAATTGTCCTAGACGGCAAGTATTGTATTGAGTCCAAAATAGGCCAGGGTGGTATGGGTAATGTCTACAAAGCTAAACATGTCCATATGGATACTATGGTAGCTGTAAAAATATTACACCCACACTTAGTCTCTGACCAAACTACTGTAGAACGATTTAGACGAGAAGCTCGTGCTGCTATTACAGTAAATCACCCTAATGCAATTCATGTGATGGATTTTGGGGTAACTGGGGATAAAACAGTTTATTTGGTAATGGAATTTCTAGAAGGTATGAGTTTACGCAAACTTCTAGAAATTGAGAAATGTTTAACTTCAGAAAAAGCTTTATGGCTAATGAAAGAAGTATGTGCTGCTGTAGAAGCTGCACATAGTAAAGGTATTATTCACCGCGATTTAAAACCTGATAATATTGTTATACTTAATTATAATACTCCTAGCGAACAAATAAAAGTATTAGATTTTTCTATTGCAAAATTAAAAGTTGCTACTGATGGGCCTGTGAATCTCACTCAACAAGGTATGGTAGTAGGAACTCCGCAGTATATGTCCCCAGAACAAGCAGAAGGACAAGAACTTGATATACGTTCTGACCTTTATAGTTTAGGGGTTATTATGTATGAAATGTTGACAGGAGATCTTCCTTTTAAAGCTACTACTCCAATGGCTTTAATTTTAAAACATATTCATGCCTTGCCAAGACCATTACGAGAATTAAAAGATAATATTCCACCAGCTTTAGAAGCTGTTGTTTTACGTACACTTGCAAAGAAAAGGGAAGACCGTCCCCAAAGTGCACAAAAATTGGCTGAACAATTAGAAGAAGCTTTAAATCAAAAAGATATTCCTCCTCCAAAAGCAGAAACTTCACCTGTTGTGGTACGTCCAACAGGCGAACCTATGTCAGCTTTAGGAGTCAAAATGGGCCCTTCTAAGTCTACTCAACCAGTATCTGTTAATCAGCCGCCTTCTTTAAATCCAACAGGCCCTTTAGTAAAACCTAGTGATGCTACTAATCCTATGGGTAATCCAGGAACTTATGACTATAGTGGTGATTGGTCAATAGATTCCAGAGATACAAGCAGACCTCCTTCAGGTAAAACACCAAGAGGCCCAGCTAATCCTTCTTCTAATCGTCCACAACCAGCAAATCCTAACAATGGGTTATCTTCCGCTGCAAAAAATGCTGCACAAGCACCTGCTCCAGTGTACCGACATAATGAGTCTTTTGAGCCAGAGCAAGTTAAAAGTAACAATAGATTGCTGGTAATAGTAGGTGGAGTAGTTTTTGCTCTGATTGTAGGTTTAGCTGTTTATTATTTTGTATTTTATAAATCAGATACAGGTAATTCTGTTACAGGTAAAGATCCTAAGGCTTGGTTGGAGAAAATGGAAATGATTGCTATTCCAACAGGAAGCTATATGATGGGTAGGGATCCTGCAAGAGATGTAGCAGAAGATGCCACACCTGCTCATCAAGTAAAAGTAGGTGGATTTATGTTGAGTAGACATGAAATTACTAACAAGCAGTATAGTGATTTCCTTAAAGCTACAAATCATCCAAGTCCAAGTGGTTGGGTTGGATTACAATATCCAGCTAACCAAGATGATTTTCCTGTTAGTAATATTTCCTGGGATGATGCAGTATCTTACTGTAAGTGGGTTTCTAATCAATCAGGTATACAATTTCGTTTGCCAACAGAAGCAGAATGGGAATATGCTGCTAGAGGAATGGATAACAGAATTTACCCTTGGGGACAAGATTGGGATCCTTTTAAAACTGTTTCCTCAGAAAATAGCCAATCCAATGTAGTTGCTGTTAGTAGCGCTCAATTATCAAGTGATCGCAGCCCTTTTGGAATCATTGGAATGTCAGGCAATTTATCAGAGTGGACTAGTAGTACTTACTCACTTTATCCTAATTCTACAGCTAAAGAAGATCCTTGCACTGATTGTAAAATAATTCGTGGAGGCAATTTCTTATCTAAAGATAAAAACTTACTTACTACTACTAATAGAATTTGGCAGCCTAATAACTTTAAGAATGAACGAGTTGGTTTTAGAATAGCTTCAGATATGCCTAAAGAATAGCTTTTCTATATTATTAAGCTAATCAGAATTTCTACATAAAATACAAGTTTACTTTTTATGCTAATAAGCAAGTTCAGTATAGCTTACTAAACTTGCTTATTTTGCTTAGTAATAGAGTTACTATTAAAATTTATTGTTACAATACCTGTTTCAATATTTCAGTTTACTTTATATCTATAATACTCATATGTTTTAATTTAAGAAACAATTACTTTATTATCATTCACCCTATCACCATATGTTCTTTTGCATAATAACTAACATAATCACATCTGTTGTTTTAGATCTTAAAAGACTCTTTTTTCCAACTATAAACTTAGTGATTTCATTTTAAGTTTCTATATTTACTTTTAGTTTGACTTGGTTTCTATGAAAAAATAAGCACTAAATGTTCTAGAATTTTAGATTACAAAAAAATAAAGGGGGAATCACTCCCCCTTTATTTTTACTAATAGTTGCTTAACTTTTATTAGAAGTTAAGACGGAAACCAAATTGGAATTGACGTGGTGAGAAAGCATTGCGATAACGGGATTTAGGCGCAATGTAACGGCCATTTTCTTGAGCAGGTAATGAGAAAGTACCATCAGGATTAGGGCCAAATACTCTGTCAATTTCACTAATGTTTACACGGTTAAATAAGTTAAATGTTTCAGCCACCAATTGAACTTTATAGCGATCTTTGAAGACTAAACTTTTTGTTAAACGTAAATCAACATTAGCAAAGTTTGGAGCAATACCAGCATTGCGAGCAATACCAGCGGGACGATCGCCTGGAGGTAGATCACCATCAAGGTTAAGATCTACACCTGCAAGTAGGTTGTAAGGACGACCAGAAGTAAAAGTCATAATAGTTGAAAGTTGTAGATCTTTGGTAACAATCTTATTTTTAGTAAGACCACCAATATCTGCTGTTCCTGATACTACTATACGATTACGTACATCTTGAAGTGAAAGACCTTTTTCTGTACGAATGTTAAGAGAATTGTTTACTTCACTTAAGTCTGAACGAATGTCTATAAAGTTATCAAGAGCTTTTGAAAAAGTGTAGTTAGCAAAAATAGAGAAATTATTAGCTAATCTTCTATTTACTGAAACTGTTAAGCCATGGAAATAGCTATCAAAAGAAGATTCAAAATTAAAAATTGTTCCTTTGGTAGGATCTACACGACCGGTAACAGCACTTGTTACTGGGTTAGCTACTGGACGAACAATAGGATTAATATCTCTTTGAGATAGCAATCTAATACCACGAACATAGTTATAACCAACAGAAACCACAGTATTATTTCCTATAATGTAGTCAAAACCCAAGCTAGCTTGTTCTGTATAGCTATTTTTGAGATTTTTGTCATATCTAAAGCTTTGACTTAATTGAGGAATAAAGTTAGCTCCAGCAGGTATAGATACTGAATCTGGGAAGTGATGTCCTGGTAGAGAAAATGGCAAGATTGAGAATGGGAAAGGAACAGTTAATTGATTAAGTTGTCCACTTACACTACGACCAATAACAAAAGATGGTCCTGTAATAGAAGCAGCAAAGAAAACACCAAAAGATGCTCTGATGCTTAGTTTAGGTAATTTGTTTGGCCGATAAGCTAAACCTAGTCTAGGTGCAAAATTGCCATCATTTCCTGGAACAAATGTAGTGGTGTTACGATCATAACGAACACCCATCTTCAAAGTTAGATTTGGTTTAACTTTGAAATCATTTTGGGCAAAGAAACTGAATAGTTTAGTAGAAATTACAATACGAGGCTCACCAAAACCTTGAATATAAGCTGTTGGCAAAGATAATTGATCTAAAGGTAAAACTGGGAAACCAGGTACAAGTACTGGTAGTTGAGCAGAAGCAACTTTTAAGAAAGCTTGTTGTGCTGGAGTACGTGACCCAGGATCAAAAGCTTGTAAACCGCTAAATACTGGTAATCCAGGAATACCTGTTAAAGCACTAAAATCAATAGGGTTGAAAAGTGCTAAACCACCACCAAATACTGGTACAGAAGTCTTAAGATTTGGGGTATTGGTATAGTTAAAATCGATTCCAAACTTACCTGTATAACGACCTTTTGTATAAGTAGTATTATTTACAATTTGATATACACGTAAGTCTCTAGGTTGTGGTGAAAAAGTGCTACGACCAGCTTGGAATAAGCCTTCTGGGCCTACTATACGAAGTTGTGGGCCTTGATCAAAAGGATCAACATCTTGTTCACGTTTGGTATAAATGAAACGGGTTTCATTTACTATACCTGAAGAACCACCTACATAAGTGTTATTAGCTGCAACAGTATTGTCTTTTAAGCGTTGAACACTAGCACTGCTCTCTGCTTGTAATGCACCAAAAGGTTCAAAAGAACCATTGTAGTTGCCGCCATAATTGTATCTAACCCAAAAACTGTCATTATTATTTAGGCGTACATCTGTACGAGCTAAAACAGTTGTATTGCCTATAGAGAAAGGTACTGGGCCATTACGAGATGGAAATCCATTTCTGTTAAGAGCTGCTATAGATTGATCAGAAATAGTAACAAAGTTGTTTTGGGCAATGGACAATCTTTCAAAGGATAAAAAGTAAAAAGCAGTATCCTTTTTAATTGGACCGCTTAAAACAGTACCAAATTGGTATTGTTTGTAATCAGGTTTAAAAGGTGAAAAGACGTCTCTTGCACTTGTACTGTCATTACGTAGTAAGAAGAACAATCCACCGTGCAAATCATTACCGCCACCTTTAGTTACAATATTAACAACACCACCTAAAGCACGACCGAATTCAGCACTGTAGCTATCACTAACTACTTGGAATTCTTGAACTGCATCTTGGCTAAATGTTGAGCGTACTGAACCTGTACCAAAGTCATTATTATCTAGACCATCAATGGTAATGTTGTTAACACGACCATTTTGACCATTAAAAGAGAGTCCTGAAGTAGCAGCTGCTCCTTGTGCTGGAACACGGTCAGCTGTTACACGAGGAGAGGTTAAGGAGAAGTCTAAAAAGTTACGTTTATTGATAGGCAAGTTTTCTATACGTTGACGATCAATGTTAGTGCTACTTTCTGTTTTAGCTTCTTCGATTACTGTGTTTGTGGTTACTTCTACTATATCTGCGGTACTTCCAACCGTCATACTAAAATCTAACTTTAAGGTTGTTCCTAAAGTTAAATCAACTTTAGACGTTTGAGTAGTGAATCCATCAGCAGATATAGTTATTTCATAACTACCAGGCGATAGCTGTGTTACTAAATAAGCGCCGCTAGAGTCTGTAGTTACTTCACGAACCAAATTAGTCTCAGTATTTTTGGCCTTTACCATTACACCTGCAATGACGCTACCTTGCTCATCCATTACAGTACCAGCAATGCCAGAGCTTGTTGCTCCACCTTGAGCCATAACTAACATATGAAAGCCAAAGCCCAAAGTGATTAACAGCAATGTGAGACTAGATAATAGTACTCGTGCTGCTTGATACATTATTTCCTCCTAGTAAAATTAAAATAGGGTGCTAAAACTTCTCAAAACTAATATTTAGAATTGTTTTTATGAATAGATTATCAGAGTAAGATAGATTATAAAGTTATAGAAAAACTATGTACACTATAAAATCTAGTTCTGTAGTTTTTCTAAACTACGTTAGTATACTGATAAGCACAAAGTGGTTCAACCACATTTTGTATAATAAACAAAAGTATTTGATTAAAAATATATGAGATAATCAAAGTCTTTATTATAGAATACGTTACAGCAAGAGAGAAGAGTTTTTACAAGAAAAAATTTTAGTAAAATTTAATATTTTTTGTATTTGGGTTTAGACAATAGAGTTATTAAAACTCTATTGTCTAAGAAATTTAAATTTAGAAGCTTAAACGAAATCCTAATTGGATTTGTCTTGGAGAGAATGCAGAAACATATTGTTTGGGATCAGTAGTAAAACGATTCCCATCTTTCTTTGGTAAGTTAAAATTACCATTTGCATCTGGTGGGAAAATACGTGATACATCACTGATATTAACACGATTAAAGAGGTTGAAAATTTCAAAAAATCCTTGAACTTTACATTTTTCTTTTATAGAAAAACTCTTAGTTAAACGCATGTCTACATTGGCAAAACCTGGAGTTAAACCAGCATTTCTAGCTATTGGTGCTCCACCAACTAGTGGGCGGTCTCCAACAGGATTGTCATTGTTACGGTTTAAATCAACTCCAGCTAAAAGATTATATGTTCTTCCAGAATTTAGATTGACAATGGTAGATAGTTGATATCCACTAAATAATGGATTTTTTCCATAACCAACATCAAAAATTCCAGATAAAACAAATCTACTGCGAACATCTTGAAGTGATAATCCTCTTTCTTGACGGATGTTTAGAGGATTTACAGTTTCTTGTAAGTCTGTACGAACATCTAAAAAGTCATCAATACCTTTGGAAAAAGTATAGTGAGCTAATACTCCAAATCGTTTAGTGAAACGACGATTGAGAGATAAGGTTAATGAGCTGAAATAGCTATCAAATCCTGATTCAAACTCAAATAAATCTCCTTTAGTTGGATCAACTCTACCTACTAAAGCATTTACTGCTGGGTTTGGTGAAGTAGGATTAACTATTGGGTTTATATTACGTACAGAAAATAGCTTAATTCCTCTAACGTACTGATATCCAACAGAAGCAATAGTATTTTGGCCTAATAGATAGTCAATTCCAAAGCTCACTTGTTGTGTATAGCTATTTCTAAGATCTTTTTGATATTGGAAAGATTGAGTAAATTGTGGTACTACAGGTACTCCTGGAGGAACACCATTATTTGAATCAGGAAACTTATGTCCTGGTAAGGCATAAGGTAGGATGGAGAATGGGAAAAATACAATTGGTACTGTTAAAGATTTTGAACCAGTTGTAGTTTGTGCTGCAAAGGCTGCACCAGCTACTTGAATACCAGCAAAGAAAATACCATAAGAACCTCTAATATTCATTTGTGGTAAAGCCCCTGGGCGATAGCTAAAACTAACTCTTGGACTAAAGTTACCTTGGTTATCAGGTTGGAATCTAATTCGGTTCAAATCATAACGCAAGCCAGCTTTAACTAATAAGTTAGGACGAACCTTTACTTCATCTTGTACAAATAAAGAAAAGAGTTTTTGAGGTACAACTAAGAATGTATCACCAAAACCTTGTATATAAGCAGAAGGTAGTGATGAGGTTGCTACAGGAAAATTAGCTGGAAACCCTGGAGCTAATTGAGGTAGTTGCCCAGCTAAAATAGTTAAGAACGCTAGTTGTTGAGGTGTTCTTAAACTTGGATCAAAGGCTTGAAGGCCAGTAAAGAATGGTAATCCAGGTATACCAGTAGCAGCAGAAAAGTCTATTGGTAAGAAAAAGGCTAATCCACCAGGGAATATAGGGACATTAGTCTTTTTGTTTGGTAAATCAGCAAAAATGTAATCAACACCAAATCTTATTGTTTGACGGCCACGAGATAAAGTTGTGTTGTTAACAATTTGGTAGTTGCGTTGTTCTCTAAATTGAGATAAGAAAGTGCTACGACCAAAAGTTACTTGACCTTCAGGTGCAATAATACGAACTTGTGGGCCAGGGTCAACTTGTAGTACAGCTTGGTTTCGACGACCATATAAAAATCTGGTTTCATTTACTAGATTTAATCTGCTATTAAGATAAGTGTTAGTAACAGCAATAGTATTGTCATCTAAATCTTGAACCCCACTATTTGATTGTGCAACAAGCCCTCCAAAAGGCTCTAGTGCTGTGTTAGATGTGCCACCAAAATTATATCTTACATAAATATTGTCTTTTGGATTTACTTGGAAATCAAAACGACCTAGTGCTGTAGTTGTACCAATGGTTTGAGCAAGAGGCCCATTGTTTATAGGAAATCCTCCTCGTTTAATAGAAGCAATAGTATTGTCGCTGATGGTGACAAAGTTATTTTGTCTAACAGACAAACGCTCAAAAGAGGCAAAATAAAAAGCTTTATCTTTTTTAATTGGGCCACTTAAAGAAGTACCAAATTGGTATTGGCTAAAATCAGGCTTAAAAGGAGCAAAAACATCTCTAGCACTAGTTCCATCATTTCTGTTAAAGAAAAATAAAGTACCATGGTAATCATTGCCACCACCACGAGTAACAATATTAAAAACACCACCTAAAGCACGGCCAAATTCAGCACTATAGCTATCACTTACAATTTGAAATTCTTGAACAGCATCTTGGCTAAAAGTTGAACGAACAGAGCTAGAAGCTAAGTCATTGTTATCAAGACCATCAATTGTAATGTTATTAGCACGAGCAGTTTGCCCGTTGACAGAAAGACCAGAAGTTGCAGATGCTCCTTGAGATGGTAATCTATCAGAAGTAACTCTAGGCGCTGTAAGAGAAAAATCTAAAAAGTTTCTTCGGTTGATTGGAAGAGAGTCTATTCTTCCTCGATCAATGTTGGTTCCATTTTCAGTTTTTCCTGCTTCCATTAAATTAGAAGCTTGAACTTCAACTACTTCTGAAGTAGCACCAACATGCATAAGAAAGTTAAATTCTGTATTTACACCTAACAATAAATTTAACTTAGTAGATTGTGAAACAAATCCTTCTGCTGTGGCAGAAACTTCATAATTACCAGGGGGTAATTGAACAAGTAAGAAACGACCATCTTCTGATGAAACAGCTTCCCGTGAGATGTTTGTTTCTAAATTTTTAGCTGTTATAGTAACTCCACCAACAACAGCACCTTGTTCATCTGTTACTACTCCTGTAATGCCTGCGGTTGTTGAGCCTCCAGATTGAGCCCAACAAGTAATCACAGTTAAACTTAGCAGCATTACTAAAAGTACCAGCCCTGAAGACAGATTCCGGACTATTTGATACATTAGTATTCTCCTTAGAATAGGGTATTTGGGGCAGGGAATTATTTTTAGAGTTTATAACTTTGTATTATGAAGTGATACCAATAAAAAGGTCAAACCATTTATGACTATCTAGAAAGGTATGTAATTAGATAGCTTTTTAGATAGAAGATTGAGAAAATTTTCTTGAGAAAAAATTAATGTGTTTTTTTGTTTTTTTTAGTTGTAGAAGATTCTTCCAACAGCCCTTTTAGCTCATCTACTGATTCAGAATTATCATGAGGTTGACTGAAAAAATTAACAATACGATCAATTACTTCTAGTCTTTCCTTTTCACAAACATGATGCTCTCCTATTAGTAACCAAGCACCACAAATATTACAATGATAACCGCGTAATTTTTCCATAAATACAACTAACTGCAAATGTTAATTTAATTGATATTGACTTTATTTATAAAGTGTACTCATATGCTTTTTCATTGAATCTGATAGAGTTAAATCTTTGTCTTGTTCTTCTAATATTGCAATAAGATCTTGGTTTTCATACCAACAACGATTGTGCAAAACTTCTGGACGGTTATGAAAAGAAAGGTTTCGAGTTGAGTCTAGAGGGCGAATAACATTGTTACAAATAGGACAAGGCAAAGCATTTTGACGCATTGAAAATTCCTCTGAAATTAATAAATGTTATGAATATTTTACTGCATTGAGGAAACGACTTCCAAGAATTTCTGCTACTTTTTGGTATAACCTTAATGGGACACGAATTGCAATATTTTCATTATCTTCACACCAGATAGTTGCATTATATTGTGTATTTTCTACCATTGCTATTGATGCGGTAAAAAATTGTCTTCTAATAGGCACATTTGTTGGTAAATCATAATTAATTTCATGTGTAGAACGAGAATCTGTTGGTGGAACAATAATCGCTACTGTCTGAGGCTCACCTTTAGGTGAAGTTAACTCTACTCTATAACGACCTGATACTAACCAGTAATGGTACTGAGTTTCTGGCCCTTGATCACCTTGAAATAATAAACTGTCCCCTTTACGAAATACTATATAATCGCCGTACCTTCCTAATGACATTAAAGCAATTTTTTGTTCTTCTGTTTGTGCAAAATAATCTATCATTGCCATTGCTAGCCAGTCCTGAAAAGTAGCTTCTCTAATTTTACGCATAGGTTGAGCTTTAGTTGCTGTGTCAGGATCAAAGCGAGAATGAACACGAATTGACTCATTAAAAGATTCTGGCTGATTAGTTTGAAGCCCTTCTCCATCAAATTGAGCTAAAACTACTGTAATGTTATCTTCTCCTCCTCTTTCTTTTGCCATATTTATCAATCTATGAACTGCAATATCTAAGGAGTTAGATTCAGTAATTAAACCATACATTTCAGATGTAGATAATTTACCTGATAACCCATCTGAGCAAAGCAAAAAGATATCTTTCTGTCTCAATTGCATAGAGCTACAAGCTACTTGTAAATACTCTTGTTGACCGATTGCTTGCAGAAGCATATTTTTATGTACACTGGTTGCTGCTGTTTCTGGAGTAATTGCTTGGTTATCCAATAAAAACTGTATGATGGTTTGGTCATTGGTTAATTGCTGCATTGTTTTATCTCGAATGATATAAGCTCTACTATCGCCTACTTCAGAGATATATGCCCAATCTTTTTCAATTAAAATACAGGTTACAGTTGCTCCCATTCCTGCTAATGAACGATCTTGCTGTTGTTTATGCCAAACAGCATAGTTAGAGGCTTCAATGGCAGCTTCTAATCGACTATGAGGAGATAGTATTTTAGGTAATTTGGGTAGTTCTGAAATTAAACTGTTTACAGTCATCAAACTAGCTATTTCACCAGCTTTTGCTCCTCCCATGCCATCAGAAACAGCCAACAATAAGCTATTTGTCTCATTAGGTAGAGTTACTCTACACCTATCTGCTAAACGCTGTCCAGTTTTGGGATAACCAATAATAAAAGCGTCTTCATTATGTTCTCGCACTAAACCCACATCTGTAAGTCCCACAACGGTTGAAGTAACAAACCCCATATCTAGCCAACTCTCATATTACTTTTATTTTTATTTTAATTAAAAACTAATGCTTTTTAGTCTATTAAAAAATAGTTCTAGGTTATAAAAAGCCGATAAATTAAAGCCACTTATTTATTTTATAAAAATTTAACAAATTAGAAAATACAAGTTATAAAAATATAGTTTTCTTTAGCCATTTTAACAAGGAAAACTCCTCACTTTATAGCAAAACGCTCAGTTTTGTTGCTTTGTTTGTTGATATTATCTATTCTTAGTTAAATGTTAATTATATACTAGATTATTACTTATGTAAGTGCCTTTATATTATAAGTTTTGTAAGAAATGTTGCATATTAAAAATTTTATTTTAATAGTGAAATTGTAATGACTGAAATTTTAGAAGAAAAGTGTTCTAATCTACGTTGTGTTCAACCAATGTCTGGCCCTACAGGCCGTTGTCTTACGTGTAATTCTTTAATGTTAGGTACGTTGGTGCGTAACCGTTGTTTAGTTAAGCAATTAGTTAGCAGAGGAGGTTTTGGAACTACCTATTTAATAGAAGATCAAGACTGTTTTGATGAGCCACGTATATTAAAAGAACTTAGACCTGCTTCTTTAGATGATGATGACTCAAAAAGTGACAGTACTGCTAGTAAAGCTTTAGCAGAACGTTTGTTTAAGCGTGAAGCTCAAACTTTAGTAAATCTAAACCATAGTGGAATTCCTAAGTTATATGGTTATTTTATTGAGAATGGTTATTCTTACTTGCTTCAAGAATATATTCCTGGAGCTAATTTAGCAGAAGAAGTAACAGAAACTGGTGAAACTTACAGTGAAGCAGATGCAAGAAAACTCTTAAGAGAAATAACAGAAATTCTTCACTATTTGCATACTCAAGACCCTCCAATTATTCATAGAGATATTAAACCACAAAATCTAATGCGCCATACTAATGGCAAATTACTGTTAATTGACTTTGGAGCAGTGTGTAGAGCAGCTAATAAAGCCACTAGCAGTCAAACTTTAATTGGCTCACCTGGATATGCTCCTCCAGAACAAATATTAGGTCAACCTGTTCCTCAAAGCGATCTTTACGCAGCAGCAGCAACAATTGTTAGGCTTATTACTGGGATTCATCCTTCACAACTTAGCAATAGGAAAACTGACCGAGTTGAATGGCAACAACATGTAACTGTTAGTGAACCATTTAGAGATTTGCTTAATCGACTACTTGCTCGTGATCCAGAGCTTAGAATAAGCAGTGCTTCAGAAGTACTTAATCGCTTATTAGATATGGAATCTGTTCCTCCTTTACCCAAAGGGTATCGAACCCCGTCTGTTAGTAGTTCATTTTCTTCTAATGAACCAACTGCGGCTACTGTTGCTAGTGCAGAATCAAGTCACCAAGAGTTTGATTTTTCTGATATGGGTGCTTTGATGGAAGCTATGCTAGTAGTTCCTATTACAGATATTGTTACAGCAAAGAAAGAAATTGTTTCTGTAGGATCAGGTTCATTGTCTAGTGTTCCTGTCCCAGTTTTGTTATTTCTTTGCTATCACCAAGGGCTTTCAGGACAATTAGTTTTTTCTCGTAGAGGAGTAAACAAGACTATTTATTTTGATCAAGGTGCAATAGTTTTTGCTGCTAGTTCTGAAAAAGAAGAACGCCTTTCAGAACACTTATTGCGCAATAATCGTCTTTCAGCAGAAGACTTCTTTAGAGCTACTCAAATAGTTGATGCTACA
Source organism: Blastocatellia bacterium (assembly GCA_039812885.1). GTDB lineage: Bacteria > Acidobacteriota > Blastocatellia > Chloracidobacteriales > JADJPF01 > JADJPF01. The sequence continues at coordinate 61,546 of JBDIBI010000002.1, read as the reverse complement.
GGCCAAAGAATGGGAACTGTTTTATTGCAACTAGGTATTATTAGTTTGGAAGAATTAACTCCTTTAGTTGTTGAGCATGTATCTAATATTGCTTACTCTGTTTTTGATTGGACGGAGGGCTCATATAAATTTACTGCTGCGCCTGCTGTGGTTGAGGAAATAAAAATGCCTTTTTCTACAGCAGATGTAATTTTTGAAGGCATCCGAAAACTGGATAATTTGGAATTAATTAAACAATGGTTAGGTAGCTTTACTCGACCACTTTGCGCCACTAGTGATCCTTTGTTACTCTATCAAGCTGTTACTTTATACCCACATGAAGGTTTTATAGTTTCTCGTATTGATTCATCTATGTCCATAGAAGAATTACTTTCTTTAGGAGGATTACCAGAAGTAGAAACCTTACGCACTGTTTGTGGGTTAATTGCTATTGGAATGTTGGAAGCAGTTGCAAAAGAAACCGTACATCATACACAACAAACTACAGCAGTAGCTAGTGTTTTAACGCAACCAAACCCTTTACCACAAGATTTAGACTTTTCTAATGTAGCAACATTTTGTTATGAAGTTGAAAATAAAGTACAAGGTATTAATACTTTAGATGCTTATGCATTATTAGAAGTCAGCCGCAATGCAAATGATATGGAAGTTCAAGAAGCCTATACAAATTTGGCTAGGAAATTCCACCCAGATCGTAATTCACAACTGCTTAACTACAACATTAGCTTAAAAACAGAGCTTGAGAAAATTTTTGATGCTGTTTCTAATGCTTATGAATCAATTAAAACTAAAGAAGCTAGAAATTATTATAATAATTCTCGTAATTCAAACTTTAGAGTTAGCCAACAAAATACTAGTTTTGAAATAAGATCTGTTGATTCAACATCAATTTATAATAACAATGCTAATTTCTCTAATGAAAGAAGTTACCCTAAAGTTAGTAGTAGTGAGCAAACCTTTATTTATAGCAATCCAAATCGTGGTACACGTAGTCAAAACAGTAATAATCTCAAAAGTGGACAAGAATGGTTTGAGTATGGTCAAGGACTTTATTTAAGTGGCAAATATGCTGAGGCCCAAGATGCTTTAGAAAAAGCTATACAACTAGAACCTAATTCAGCTACCTATCACTTCTATTTAGCTCGTACACTGTCTAAAGTGTCAGGCATGTTTCAAAATGCAGAACTAGAGTTTTATAGAGCTTTAGAGTTAGATCCTAATAATGCAGATTACTATGCAGAATTTGGTTTATTCTATCAACATCTAAACCTCTCTGATCGAGCCCAAGCAATGTTTACTTATTGTTTAAGCCTTGCTCCTAACCACCCTATTGCACAACGTAGCTTAAGGCAAAAATAAAATATTCTAAATAAGAGGAAAATTTTGTTTTCTTTTGGCTTTGTGCTATAACTTTCTAAAAATCAAGCATCTCACAGTGTAAAACCCAAATTTAACAGGATTTTGTATGTCTAGAACTAAAATACCTTACTATTGCTGGTTATTTTTAGCTACATTTATAACTTTATTTTTTAATACTTCTAGTTTTGCTCAACAAGCTGCTAAAGCTACACAAAACTATCAAATACATACTACTCAACAACAGATAAATAGTAGTATCACTGAAGATAAAACCTTGGTAGATCTTATTGCTCCTTACTCAGCCAATGTAAAAAGAGAAATGGATACAGTTATAGGTAGAGCTCCAAATACTATTAATAAAGAAGGACTAGGAGCAGGTCATTTAGGAATGTTAATTACAGACATAATTCGCCAACAAGCTACAAAAGTTAGTGGAAAAAAAATAGATATAGCTTTTCAAAATAATGGTGGGTTAAGAGCTGAAATCCCTGCTGGAGAAATAACTATTGGCACTATTTATAGACTAATGCCTTTTGATAATGAAATTGCAGTAATAGAATTATCAGGAACAGATTTAATGGAGCTTTTTGAGAGTATGGGAGCAAGTATTAAAGATTTTGGAGCTGCTGTTTCTGGGGTACAACTTGTTTATAAAGAAAAAAGTTTAGTTAGCGCTAAAATTGATGATCAATCTGTAGATCCTAAAGCTACTTATACTTTGGCATTAACAGATTATTTATACAAAGGTGGTGGGGAATATCCTATTTTACGTAGAGGTAAGAATTATCAAACTTTTGGACTACTTCTTCGTGATGCAATTATCAATTATATCAAGACTGAACAAACAGAAAATCATCCTATAACAGTTTCCTCTAGCCCTAGAATTAGTTTAGTAAATGCGGCAAATAACTAAATATGTTTATGTATGTAACTACTATTAAACTATTTAAGATGGGTTTATAAGAAATTAGTAGATCTTTTGCACCAATAATTTTGGAGTTAACACTTTTATGTTTAATGATTTATCTCGCAGAAATTTTCTAAAAACTTTAGCTGCTGCAAGTCTATTTGTTACAAATAAAGACACCTTAGTTTTTGCTAAAAAAGATGAAGAAACAAAAATTACTATTTTGCACACAAATGATACTCATTCCCAAATAGAACCATTTCCTAATGGCACAAGAAATGCTGGTATGGGTGGTGTAGCACGTAGAGCTAGTTTTGTTAATGAAGTTAGAAAAGAAAATCCTAATACTTTGCTAGTTGATGGTGGGGATAGTTTTCAAGGTACCCCATTTTTTAATTTTTATCATGGTGAGCTAGAAATTAAGGCAATGTCTGCAATAGGTTATGATGTTATAACTTTAGGTAATCATGATTTTGATGAAGGTGTAGATAATTTAGTGAAAATGCTTAAGTATGCTAAATTTGATATTGTCTCAGCTAATTACAATGTAGAAAATTCTGCACTAAAGGATTTTGTTAAACCTTATGTAATTCGTGAATTAGCTGGAATAAAAGTTGGAATTTTGGGATTAGGAATTGATTTTGATGGTCTTGTAGTTGCAGATAAACATGTTGGAGTAACTTATCAAGATCCTGTTGAACCAACTCGCAAAATAGTTTCTGAATTACGTAATGTAAAAAACGTAGACTTAGTGATTGCGTTATCTCATTTAGGGTATAAATATGAGAACGAGCCAAAACGAATTTGTGATGTAAATTTGGCTAAAGCTGTTCCAGGAATTGACTTTATTGTTGGTGGTCATACTCATACTTTTATGAAAGAGCCTGAAATAATTAAGCATGACAATGGGAAACAAACTCTGCTTTTCCAAGTTGGTTATGGTGGAATTAATGTTGGTAGAGTAGATTTTATTTTTAATGAGAAAAAATTAGTGAGCTGGCAAGGTTCTATTTTTAATATGGATAATGAAAATATTAGTCAGATTTGGTCAGCTACTTCTATGATTAGTTAAGTGTTTATATCAAGTATTTTGATAGATTTATAATTCTAGAAATTATATAAAATATAAAAAGCCAGTAGAATTTCTACTGGCTTTTTGCTAGCTCTTATTAGAGAAAGTTATTTTGAATCTTTAGTTTCAGGTAGTTCACATACACAACGAAATCCTGTAAGACCAAAGTTGTTTCTGTCAGTACGTAAAAAACCACGGAAAGTATTATTGGCAAACTCTGAGGTATCTTTATAGGCACCACCACGAGAAACTTTAGTATTAGGTTGTGGCTCGCCTTTACTTCCTTCATATAAACTAAAATCACTTTTAGTCCATTCTCTAACATTGCCTGCCATATCAAATACACCATAAGTGCTAACATCTTTAGGGTTTGAGCCTACCTTAAGGATTTTGCCGTCTGGATTATCAGCATTTGCATAACCCTTTAGCCAATCGTTTCCCCAAGGATAAATATAATTTTTTTCCCCACGGGCTGCATGTTCCCATTCAAATTCAGTAGGGAGCCTTGTTAACAACCCTTTGCGAGTTCCACGCCATTGACAATAAGCTGCTGCATCACTCCAAAGTACATTAACAACAGGTAGTGTCATAATATCATTAGGGGGTTTATCACCTTGCCAATGAATAGGAACATCTTTCTTTTTAATATCTTGAGTATATTGCCAATAATCTTCATTGGTTACTTCAAATTTATCTATAAAATAACCTTTAGGTATTAGAACTTCATGCACAGGTTTTTGATGTTCATCAGTTGTATTGTTGCGACCGATAAGAACCATTCCTCCAGGTATATAAACCATTCCTTCAGGAGCAGGTGGTGGTGGAACTTCTTTTACTGTTTTTTCTGAATTTTCTTCAGTTTTTGCATCTGTGGTTTTCATCATTTTAGCAACTACAATACCACCAATTATAACTACCACTATTACTGCAGCTAAAGCTATGAATAGCTTATTGTTAGATTTTTTAGCTTTAGTACCAACTACTTCCACATTACCTACATCAGTAACCTTTTCTACAAAGAGTGTAGAGTATTGAGAAGCATTTCCGACCGCAGGTGTTAGTTTAGTAACTTTGGTAGTAGTAGTGTTTAGGCTGAGTGGAAGTAAAGGAGTGGCTTTAGTGGTAACTGTTAAAGGCCCATTTCCAGCAGAGATCATTTCAATAGTAGAATATGTTCCTTCTAAATTTGATGAAACTGCTCCCATAGATTGGGTTAGAGAAGAATCCGTAGTTACTTTCAAACGAGGTGGTTCTTCATCACAGTTTACAGAAACCTCTTCTTCAGCTAATAAGTATTCTTGAAAACCAACTTTAATGTTGTATTTCCCAGGCAATAGCGAACGTACCACACCATTACCCATTTCATCAACTTGTGCTTTTGGAAAATCATTAACAAAAACTACCGCTCCAGGAGGAGCATTAACTTGGAAACGAATTACTGAATAAATGTGAAAAGCTTCAGCCATAAGTATGCTAGTTTTATCTTCATTTTTTTCTGGTGAAGACTCATTGTCTTGCACAAGCGTTACTTTTATGGTTTTACTATCCCAAGGTTGGTTATTCCATTTATCAATAACTATTTCTGCTTCTGTATCACTCCATAACTCAACATAAGCTTCACCCTTAAATTTTTGTGTTTTGGAGTCAGTAACCATGTAGATCCATTGCACTGTAGCGATTGGGTCAAGGATTTCTAGAAAATTAGGAATAGTTTTGTCTAGAGGTACATTTTCAAAGAAAATCTTTTTAGCCATTAAAGTCTCTCCAAATAATTAGGTGATAAAGTTCTAGGGTTTTTTATTATTTTGTAAAAGACATTCCTATTATAACTGTAATAATATCCCAAGAATTTTATATTTGTATAGATTAAAGATTAAAAAACTATAACTTGCTATCTATTTCTTTAGCACAACGATGCCCGCTAAGTACAGCTCCTTCAATAGTAGCTGGCAATCCAGTGTTTGTCCAATCTCCTGCTAAGAATAAGTTGTTTATAGGAGTTGTTGGTTCTGGCCTAGATTTTTCTGCTAATAAGGATGCTGAAAATGTTGCATTGTGTTCCTTAATTACTAAGGAATTTAGTACTTTAGCTTGTGTTGCCTTAGGTAATACTTTATGTATATCTTTTATAGCCATTTCTACTAATTTTTCTTTTGGTAAACTTGCATATTCATGTGCTGCACTAATTACGAACGTTAAAAGTTGTTGATCTCTGTTGGAACGAGCAAAAATTACATCTTTATTAAAGAGCCATTGTAGTTTAGTTCCTAACATACCAGCAAATCCTAATTCTGTAACAGATCTGTCAAACCATAAATAAATAGAAACTATTGGAGCAGAAGTTATATTTTTCCACTGTTTAAAATATTCCATTGTATCAAATAAAGATTCAGATAATAGTGGGCGTAAAGCAAAGTAAGGGATTGCACTAATGTAAGTGTCTGCTGTAAGAGTTTGACCATTGTTAAGAGTTACTCCCTGACAATTATTTCCTTGAATATTTATCTTAGAAACAACTGCTCTTAAACTAATTTTTCCTCCTCTTGATTCTATAAACTCTTTGGCTTGATTTGTATAAAGTTCGCTAAGTCCTACTTTAGCTGTTACCATTGTGGAATCTTCTTTTGTTCCACCAAAAGCTTGTTGTAGTACAGTTACTAGTAAACTAGCTGCTGCTACTTTAGGATCTTCATTAAGTGTAGCAATTGAAAACGGATCCCAAAACCTTTCACGCATTAAAGGAGATTGTTTACAACTATTAAGCCATTCATCTACAGTTAAATTCCCAAATTTACTTTTCACCTTCCCATTTTTTACTTGTAAAGCACTTCCAACTAAAAGTGCACGCAACTTATCAGCAAGGCTTATCCCTTTTAACTTAAATAAACCTCCTATTAAATGTAGTGGAGCAGGCCAAGAAGGGCATAACAAAGTAGTTTGCCCAAGTTTTTCATCTAAAAAATCAACTCTTGCTTGAGGTTGAAATTGTAGTTTATCTAATGTTCCAAGACGGGAAAAAAACTGAAAAGTTTCCCGATAACATCCCATCATTAAATGTTGACCATTGTCTACAACCTCACCTGAGCTTTGGTCAATAAAAGAATAAGCACGCCCTCCTAAAAAAGCACGTCTTTCTAGTAATTCTACTTTGTATCCTGATTCGGCTAGTGCAACACCTGCTGAAAGACCTGCTAAACCACCACCTATAATTAATACTCGTTTCATTTTCTTTGTTACCAATTATTTACTACTGGAATTCTTTCTAAAATTCCATTGCCATATACAGAATAAAGATCTAATTTGTTTAAGTGAACATACCCAATGTAACAACCACATGTTTGATTGCTACAAACTCTTTTTTGTAAAATATTTTCAAAATCTTGCTGATAAATATTGCCAATTTTGTTTTTAATAAAATGACAAGCTTGTATTGTGCCATCACCAAAAACAGAAATAACACTATAACCTGCTTGGCATTCTTGTCCAAAGCTAAAATGGCGTTGGTTGTTAATAGAAAATAGTGGATCAATAGTACTTAAGTTTTCTATATCTTCTTTAGTGTAATAATTTGGCAAGTCTTTATAAGCATTTATCCAAAGATAAATTTCTTTTGGCAATTCTTTGCGAAGGAGTTTTATATCTTCAAAATATTCCTTAAGTCCAACAATACCAACACTAAATCGCACTTTGTGAACAATTAACTTTAAGCATTGGGCTAGAAATTTTTCTAAACTTATTTCTGTAGGATGAAAAGTTGTCCAAAGTGCTAACTTACTTTTGTCTGTAAATTCTATCCATCCAAGCCTACAAGAAAGATTAGTTTGAATTACTGCCTTTTCAACATTTTGAGCATTGGTTAATTGAATTAAGGCTTGTTGATAGCGTTGATTTATTAGTGCTTCTCCCCAGGGAGTAAACAACACAGAAATTTTATCTTCTGAACGAGATAAAACCCAAGCAACAAACTTTTCTAATTCTAAGTGATCTTTTTCATGCTCAGCAGGTGTTTCAGTATGTTTAGCAAATGGACAATACCAGCAACCATAATTGCAGCTAGAAAGTGAGCCTCTATAAAGAATTGAAAATCTCATCTTAACTCATATTCTTTCATTAACTTAAGAACATTATCTGAATATAACCAATAACCTATAAGATCAGATTGTTCTATGCCTTTTTCTGTTAACTGTAAATGACTTTCTGATAAAGTTGCTAATTCTAAATCTAAAAGTTGATTTAATTGTGTTAGGTCTGATAAGACAGCATTGTTAAAACGTTTTTGATAGTCTAGTAGATTTAGCCCTGAAATTTGTAACAAAGATTGAATCACATGACGATGTTTTTGTTCTAGCAAATCTAGCTCAAATCCATAATCAGCAAAGGCAAAATCTTGCTTTGGCTTAGAGATATAACTATTTATAATTTCTTTAACTTGAGATTGTCCTACAGCATATTCATTTGAGTAATGTAATGTAGATGTATAAGATCTTGCACCTGCTCCTAAACCAACCATTCCATCTGTTTGACAACAATAATTGGGGCTAGTTTGTTCATTAGTATTTTCTAATTGAAACATTCTCATTGAAACCTGTTTATAGCCATTAGTTAAAAGTATTTCTTTTCCTGCACGATAGAGTTGTATTCGTTTATCTTCCCAAGCTTTGTTTTGTCGTCCAAGTCCTGTTAATGGACGTATATAAAGTGGATAAAGATAGAGTTCTTCAGGTTTAAAACTTAAAGCTATTTTAAGCGATTTAGCCCAACTTTTTAGTGTTTGCTCAGGCAAACCATAAATTAAATCAATATTTAGTACAGGAAAACCAATTGTGCGAATTCTATCTAATGCTGTTAGAACTGTACTAGTTTTTTGTGAGCGTCCAACATTTTGAACTTCTTCTTCTATAAAGCTTTGAACTCCAATACTTATACGGCTAATACTTCTTTGTTTTAATAATTCTAGTTTATCCTTAGTTGCTGTTAGTGGGGAGGTTTCAATTGAAGATGGAATCTTAGAAATATCTATTTCAAAAACATTGGTAGCTAGATTTAACACTTTTTCTAACCCATAAGTACTTAAATAAGTTGGTGTTCCACCTCCAATTGCTAAACGAACAAATTTAGCTGGTTTAATACTTAAGGCTAGCTGATTTGCTTGGTCTGTTAATGTTGATAAATAATTTTCCTCAAAATTGTTTTTGGGATTTGTTGTAGTAAAAAGATTACAAAAACCACAACGCATTTCACAAAAGGGAATGTGCAAATATAGAAATAATGAGTCTTTTTGCTCTTTTTTCCAAAGATTTGCTAAAGGAATTTCCTCTTTGAGTTTTCTATAAGCGGTCTTATGTGGATAAGAGTAGGAATAGGCAATATAAGGCGATTCTAGAACTAAGTCTTTAAGATTTTGCATTATTTGCCTCCGATAAGATAAATTCTGCATAAGGTACTGTATAAACTACATCATGGGAAATTCGATGACCAAAATAACCATCTTCTCCGTAAGCTGTTCCATGATCAGAACATAGTATAGCTATTGTTGGAGCTTTTTTTTGTAAAGCTTCAAACAATGGTGATAATTGACTATCCACATATTCAAGTGCTGCACTATGGGATTGGATCGTGTCTTGAATTTTATTTTGATCTATATTTGGTAAGTAAAAATAATTAGGTTGATGAATAGCTGAAATATTAATAAAAAGAAATAGTCTTTTCTGATTAGGGATTTGGTTAATCAGCTCTACTGCTAAATTTATTTGATTTTTTGTAGAGTTAGGGTCTGTGACTCCAAGGTTTTTTGTCCAGTAACTTTCAGCAAATAGCTTTGGTAAAACGCTTCCAAGCTCAGTTTGTTTATTAAAAAATCCAACTCCACCTATACAAATTGTGTGATAACCTTTTTGAAAGAATCCTGTAATTATATCTGCTGTATCAAAAACACAAGTTTGTTCAGTAGTGGTTTCACTACCAGCAAATCTAGCTGCAAATAATCTTGGGTGAATACCAGCTTTTTTGGGTGTAGGAAGAAAACCAGCAAAAAAAGCTTGATGAGCAGAATAAGTGAAATTACCTGGGGAATGTCGTTCTTCCCAACCGGTTGAAGGTAAAATACTTGCTAAATAAGGAGTTCTACCTGTTTTAAGCAAGTTAACTGCTACATCATAACGCAATGAATCAAATGTAATAAAAAGTAAATTGTGAGAGCCAATTAGATTATTAGCATCAATCATTTTATTTTATAATCTCTAAAATTTCAGCAATTCCCGGTTTAGAAGTGAAAATAAGGATATGCTAGTGAAATTACTGTAGGGACAGCCCTTGTGGCTGCCCGTCTTATTCATTGAAGAACGGGCAGCCACAAGGGCTGCCCCTACAATTACCCAAACAACATTACGGATCTATTTCTAAACCGGGAATTGCTGCTAAAATTTCTGTTTCATAGCTATTTAATTGATTATGAAGCACATTAGGTAACAAATCTCCAAAAGCATTAACTTCTAGGATTGTTTGATGTTTGAAATTGGTTGAAAACATTAAATCTATTCCACCATAAAGGCTATTAGGGAAACATTTTATAGTATCTTCAGAGATTTTTATTGCTTTTTCCCAAATTTCTGGGCCTATTTTTTCTCTTAATCCTACTAAATCTCCACGTTTATTGAGCAAATGCAAGTTAGTTATAGGGGTTTTGCTAGAACGTACAACAATTTGTTTAGCCTTTTTTCCAATAACTAAAATCCTTAGATCAAAAACAGCATTTTGAAAGCTTGCTTTAGGTAGCCATTTTTCTACATGAACTTGATGTTTGCATAACTCATCTATTAACTCTTTAATTTCTGATGGCTTCTGGTAAATACATAATTTCAAAGAGTTATAGAGTTTTAGTTGACCATTATTTTTTACTAGTTTTGCACTAGTAGTTGCAATATGTTGCTTTCCATTTGTTTGGTAAGCTACAACTCCAGAAGCAGATGAGCTATTGGCAAGTTTTACAAAAACACGATGCCAGTTAGCAATTTTCATTTTTTCTGTAAGTTCATCAAAAGAAGAAATTTCACCTAAACTAGGTGCTACAGCAATATTATTGGCTAATAAGTGTTTATGACAAAGCTTTTTGTCAAACATTAAAGCAATATCTATAGGGTGGTTCATTAGCTTATGAATAGCACATTCTGCTAGCTGAGATAAAATATTTTCTAACAATTGGCAGTAGCCTAAATACCATTGATAAGGATAAAGAATTAAACCTCGATCAAAACTAAGTTCTTGAACTTCTTTAGCTGTAACACTAGCAAAAGGAGAATTACTTGCTGATTTTGCTCCAAGCATTAATAAAGCTTTTTCAACAGCAAAATTTTCACCAGGCGAATCAATACGAACAATAGAATTAGGTTTTACTAAATTGGACAATTTAACTTTGCCTAAAATTAAATCTAAATAAGAAATTACTTGAGCTGTTGGTTGTTGCCAATGTAGCAAAGCCTCTTGAAACATTGTTACACGACGATTTTCTGGATTGCCGATAATGACATAATTCCAAGAGCCTTTGGATAGGTGCATAACAACTAACTACACTTATTCTGATACAGTAATATAAAGTTCATCTTCATCCTCAACATCTTCTTGCTCGCTGATATCAACCTTTATACTTAATTGTTTTAACTTTTCCATAACTTTATCAGAACAGTAATGATGATGGAGATCTAATTTCTTTAAGTTTTTTACTAAATCGCTTTTAAGTAAATGTTTTGCTCCTTTATCAGATAAATTACCTAAAGAAAGATCTAGTATCTCAATTCTTTCTAGAATAACAGCGTTAGCCACAGCTTTAGCTACATCATCTTGTTTTTCACTATTTCTGATTCCAAGATATTTTAGTTTTGGAAATAATTCTCCAGAAAGAATAGGTTTTAGTGTTTTTACTGTTGTGGTACAACCATATTCTTCAGAGCCTAACCACAATTCTAAATGTTCTAAATTGGGTAGATCTGATTTGCAAATTTCTTCAACTACAGAAGCTGGTAAACCTCCAGTTTCAACAACAACAGATTTTAAATTTTGATGTTTTACTGGCCCAAATTTTAAGCCATTTTGTCCTCTTGTTCCTATGTATTCTAACTTAGGATACGCATTAACTAATGGAGAAATATCACTTTGGTTGATCCAAGACATTTCATATTCTTCATATGTGATATCACCTATGAAAATAGCTTTTAAGCTTTTTAACTTATCACTAGCATTTGCTATAGATTCTATGGCATGACTAGAGCTAGCATCTCGTAAACTATAATTTGACCAAGTTCCTATTACTAAGTGAGTTAGCTTACTGACAGAAGGATCTTTTAAGAATTTAGTAAAGGTTGTATCCCAATCATTTTCGTCTATTCTAATTCGATAAGCATTCTTTGTAGGAGATTCAATTTCAGAACCAACTTCCCAATCAACTACTTTTTTACCTAAAAATTTTTCCAAATTGTTATTAATTGTCATAGACAATCCTTTTATAAAAATACCCACTAGTACGGAATAGTTTATGGTGAAAATATACGATAGCAAAACAAAAGCAAAAAAACAATTGATTTCTAAGTTAAGTTTCTTAATAGACTCTGAGCCATTTTGTACCAACGTCGCAGTTGTCCACGTCTATGATAGGGGGCTGTATCTACAGCTTCTAGACAACGATTGAGTATTTCTTTTGCCAAGTTATTTTCTCCCAATTTACTAAGGGTTTTACCATAATAATAAAGCCCTTCAGCATCATAGGAGCGACGCTCAACATATTTTTCTAGTGCTTCACGAGCTTCTAAATTCATATTAGCTGCTTCATAAGTGGCACCTATTTCTCGCCAAACTTCATAATTTGAGTGTTTTTCATTTAATGAAACAACAGCATCAAAATGACTTATAGCTTCTTGCAAACGGTTTTGCTCACGAGCAATAACACCTAATTGAAAATGAGCGTCTATTTCTCGTCGATCAATTTCAACAGCTTTCTTAAAACGTGTAATAGCTTCAGTATATTGGCGGCGTTGTTGATAGATAAGACCAAGTTGATAGTGGGCTTCTGCATCTTGAGGGTTAATTGTAGCTGCTTCTAAACTACGTCGAAAACTCTGTCTCTGACGAAAAGATGAAGTAATATCTGCTCCTACTGTTCCAATATCTCCCCGTAAATAGTAGTAAATCCAGAATAATAGAAAAGGTGAAGTAATCCAAAATATCATTGATTGTAAAATAATTGATAGCCAAGAAATTGATAGAGTTCCAATTATGCTAGTAAGACTAACATTAAAAACTACTCTTAAAGCAAGTACCATAAATATAGCAAATGAAAGTTTACACATTACCCAAAAAATGAAAGCTTTTTCTGGAGTTATTTGACCGCTTTGTTGTAAAGCTAAAGCTATTAAAGAAAATGGTAAATGTGTTGCTGCCCAACTCATTAGTGTACAGGCTAACAAAGGGGCAAAATCCCTTCTAAATACTACACCAAAGCTTCCTAAAGGCTCAAAAAACAATAATATTAAAATAGTTATTGGTACATAAAGCAAAGATAATGATAGTACAGATACTAAGGTGATGTTACGAGAAAAAGATAAAAACCACCAACCATATTGACCAATTAAAGGTAGAGGTTTTTTAGACATATATTGCGGATATCTAGAGTATAGTGGTGTAGGCTGTTCTTCATAATCAGCTTCATCATTTATTGTATCTATAGGTTTTGTTACAGGTTTAGTTATTGGAGTATTTATTGTCACAGGTGTTGGAATAACAGAAGGAATTATAGGTTCATTTTTTTCTAAATTCTCACCTTTGTTAGAACCATTTTCAGAATTAATATTAGAATCATTTGTAGTAGTAGAATGTTTTACTTGTTGTTGCTTAGGTTGATGGTATTTAGGTATATAGCTAGTTGTTGCTTCATAGTAATCATAAATTGGGGTAGTGATAGCTATACAAAATGGTATAGCTACCAAAATTACTGCAATAATACTACCCATTAAACTGCCAGTGTCAATAATACTACTCATTGCACTAGAAGGTTTATAGTAGAGTTTAAGGAATAGTAAGAATTGGTTTAGCATTAGTTATCTCCAACAAGTGCTAAAAATATAGTAAAAATGCTAGGTTACATAGGACTATAGTATAGCTGAGTAATAAATATTTTGGCTGAAAATTTTTGTATTTTTATGGAAGAAAATGTGTATTTGGTTGAGAGAACCTAGCTTGGTTTATCAAGCTAGGTTGATAAAAGGTAGATTATTTAAGAGCTTTTTCTATAGCTGTAGTTAGTTCAGCACTATCAGGGGTTATACCTGATTCATATGATCCAACTATTTTTCCATTTTTATCTACTAGGAACTTGTTGAAATTCCAACTTACTTCTTTGGCAAATTCAGGATTAGTAGCTTTTTCTGTTAAAAATCTATAGAAGGGATGTTTATTTGCACCAACTACAGTTATTTTAGAAAACATAGGAAATGTAACGCTATACTTTGTACTACAGAAAGTTTTAACCTCTTCATCAGTACCAGGTTCTTGTCCACCAAAATCATTGCTAGGAAATCCTAAAACAAAAAAACCTTGATCTTTATATTTAGCATAAGTACTTTGAAGTGCAGTATATTGTGGGGTATAACCACAATGACTAGCTACATTGACTATTAATAAAACTTTTCCTTTGTATTCATCCATTTTAACTTCTTTTCCATCTATGGATTTCATAGAGAACTCATAGATAGATTTTTCTTTTAATGGAGGTAAATTTACTGAAGCTGCATTTGAAGTTGTGTCCATTGTATTACATCCTGTATATATAAAAATACTTGCTAGAATTAAAAGCATTAATACGCTGAGAATAGAACGTTTCATTTTTTCTCCTACAAAATAAAATTTATGTATTTTGATTTTCATCATCTGATTTTTCGGAAATTTCTTCTAACAGAGCGATGGAGTTTTCCAAAAGAAATTTCATCCAACTAGTGTTACTACCAATTAACTTAGTTCCAACACCTTTTGGTTCATTGCGAAGCCAAACTACTTCAACTTTAGCAATGGTTTTGGTTGGATCTTTTACAGAGTAAATTCGCAAACTTGATCCAGGAACAAGATGTTGTTTAGTAGCAAAAAAGACTCCGCGACGAGTTACATCTTCTGCAATAGTTTTTTCTAGATAGGCTTTATCATCAATATCTTTACCTTTAATTATGATAGGAAGCCCTTGACTAATACGTACTTGTTCATCTTTACTTTTACTTGGTTTTTTCATAACTACTTTGTTTGTAATATATTAAATTTAATAGTTAAGTATTACATTAGGGAAGCTTTTTTAATAATATCACAAAAGATATGGCTTAAGTAGAGGGAAAAATTCTTTGAAAATTACCTAAAAATGCTAAATTGCAATTAACCCGGAAAATATTAGCTAAGAAAAGCTTGACAAATAAGGAGTGTGAATTAATAATAGCACTTTCCAAATCGGAAGCTTTTGAAAACAAAGTTTTGTGGGCCGTTAGCTCAGCCGGTAGAGCATTTGGCTTTTAACCAAAGGGTCGGTGGTTCGAGCCCACCACGGCTCACTTGTTCCACAATATGTCTCGGTCGTCTAGTCCGGCTCAGGACACCGCCCTTTCACGGCGGCGACACGGGTTCGAATCCCGTCCGAGACGTTGCATTTTCTTCTAACTTAAGAAGTAGTTTGCATAGTTGCAAAAACTATGCAAACTGCACTAAACGCGCTGCCATATTTATGCATCTCCTAATAGTAAGAGAAATTTTTTAGGAGAGCTTAACTTAGGCGGCTTTTTTGTTTTTAAGCTAAAATTTTCTCTCAACTTGTAGATTTTGAAGGAGAGGCTATGCTTACTAAGTTTTATTCGATCTTGCAAATGGTATTGTTTGTCACAGTTTTTGTCTTGTCTCAGTCTTTTTTTAATTTTGTTTATGCTGCAAATGAATCGGTTTTGACAATACCTTTTGAAAATGTTTCTGGCAAATCAGAATATAATTGGATCGGGGAAAGCTTTTCTTTAGCAATTTCAAATCTATTAACTAATTCTGGACTTTTTCCTTTAGATATTGAAGAAAGAAATCTTGCTTATGAACGCTTAGGACTCTCACCTGGAGCGATTTTAACTAGAGCAAGCGCCATAAAAATAGGGGAAAAAGCTGGAGCAGATATTTTAGTAATAGGGAACTATAATATTTTTGGAGAGGGAAAGAATCGCACTATTACAGTAACAGCTCGAATGGTTGATCTGCGAGAAGGTAGGGCTATTGGCAATGATTATACTTTTAGTAGCGCAATCACTGATTTACAAGCTATTCAAGGCAAACTAGCTTGGGAAATTTTATATAATCGTATTTCAGGTTATCCATTTTCTCGTGAACAGCTAGTTTCTAAAGCTGTTGCTGTACCGGCAAATGCTTTTGAAAGCTATGTTAAAGCCCTAGTGACTACTAATCGAGATGATAAAGTCAAGTTTCTATTTCGTGCTTTATCTGAATATCAACAAGCTACAAATGGTCAATATTCTCAGGCTACATTTACCTTAGGTCATATTTATTATGATGAAGGTAATTACAAAGATGCTGTAAATTGGTTGGATAAGGTTGATGAAAAAGACAATGCTTATTTAGAAGCTCAATTCTATTCTTCTGTAGCCTATATACAACTTAACAATGTTGAAAAATCTACTTCAATATTAAAACGTCTTATGAGTGTTTTACCACTTTATGAAGTTTTTAATAATGCTGCTGCTTTGGAAGTAAAAAAGTCTAACTTTGATGAGGCTATAAGATTGTTGGGTTTAGCAATGCAAGCTGCTCCAAGAGATAATGATTTGCTTTTTAATTATGGCTATGTCTTATGGCGTGCAAATCAGTATACTTCAGCTATAACTCAATTAAATCAGCTTGTTAAAAGAGAAACCAAAGACGGACAAGCCTACTATATTTTGGCTAAAAGCTTAGAAAAAGCTAACAATCCTGATGAGGTTGCTAAAAATTTAGATGAGGCAAAAAAATATTTACCAGATTTTGCTAAATGGGAAACAGCAGGTAAAGTCCCAAATTTAATGAGAGTTAAAGACCACTTTAGCCGAACTGCTTATTTAAGACTAGCTCGCAGCCAAAACAATGCTAATACAACTTTTGCCAAACAAGCTCAACAAGTAGACACTTTGCTAGCCAAAGCACAAGGCTTTTTTATTGCTGGTAGAGACCAAGAAGTTCAAACAACTCTTGATGAACTATTGAAATTAGCTCCAGATAATGCAGATGCCCATTTACTTATGGGAAGATTACAAGAAAGACGTGGCAATATAGATGCTGCTATTAATTCACTTAAAGCTGCTATCTTTTGGAATCCTAAACTAGTTACAGGACATGTTTTACTTGGTCGTATTTATTTTCAAAAAAATGATTTAGCTCAAGCTAAAAGCTGCTTAAAACAAGCCCAAGCCATTAATCCACAAGATAGAGATGTGATGGCTTTGCAACGTTTGCTTGAAGTGGAAAATAAATGAGTTTGTTTCTTGCTTTTTTATTATTTTTAGCTATCTTAACCATAATTTCACTTATAACAATTATTTTTGCCTCTAGACATAAGAAGTTAAATATAAAAAATAGCCCTATTTTAGGAGCAATTGCAAAGGTAGAAACTGATCTAACTCCAACAGGATTAATTTTAATTGATGGTGAAGCTTGGCAAGCTTTCTCTAGCGTAAAAGTTGCAAAAGGACAAAAGGTTAAAGTCATTGCTATAGAAGGAGTTCTACTAAAAGTTGAACCTATTTTGCCTGAGGTTTTTTCATAAAAAGTTAGCTCAAAGTTTAGTTGTATGCTAACATGCTTTGCTAATCTACCAATAAATTTATTACTCCAAAACATTTTTATAAAGAGGTTGACTAAAGTGGATAAGGAACGAGGCCAAACTCGTGAAAGAGAACTTTCACCTTGGACAGAACGCCAAGGCGTTATTAGCTTTGTTGTTCTTATAATTCTTTGCTTAAGTTTTTATACATTAGGAATTTTTGTTGGCCGTTGGTCTAATAATAACGCTGTTGCCACAGTTAATGTATCAGCTAACACTTTGCCTACAAATTTGCCATCTAATAATCCAGCAAGTTCAAGTTTAAGGCTTGGTTCTTCTGCGGCAGGAAATAATACTAAAGATACTTCTCAGGCATCAGAAAAACCATTTAGCGAACAAAAGAAAGATTTTCTATCCTCCAATAGCGAAAAATACTCGGTTCAAGTAGCTTCTCCTACAACTCAAGAAGAAGCAGATCAAATAGTAGAAAAATTACGTAAAATAGGTTTAGATAGTGTCCATATTATTAGTCCTCAACCAAATTCTGTAGCACAGTTTTATGCTGTTAGAGTTGGGCCTTATGATGTAGACACTGCTCGTCAAGTGGCAGAAGAATTACAGCGCGATCATAATTTTAAGAATGTTCAAGTTATGCCTAGACCAGCACAATAGTTTGTTATAAAAGCTTAAACTTATTTTTAAGTCTTTTGTCAGGCATTTTTCACAAATCTACTTTTTCATGTCAGAAACTTCTGAAAAAACTAGCCCTTATCGCCTATCATTGATAGGGCTGGCTTTTTTGTCTTCCTTATTATTGGTACTTTCATTTCCTAACTTTGGATTATCTTTTTTAGCTTATTTTGCACTACTTCCTTTACTTTACTCTCTAACTAAATTCTATAAACTTCGCTTTGCTTTTTTGTTAGGAGAAATTACAGGTATTGGTTATTTCTACGGCACTTGTTATTGGATTACCTACTCAATGATTAACTATGGTGAATTACCTGTTTTAGTTGCTCACTTTTTAGCCTTAATCCTTGTTGCAATTATGTCACTGTTTCCTGCTGTATTTGCAACTATAGTTAATCGTTTAATTAAATGTTTTGGTGTCGAAGCTTTGATTTTTGCTCCTGCTATTTGGGCTACAGTAGAATTTCTAAGATTAAATTTATCTGGAGTAGGATGGAATATGATTGGTTATTCACAAGGCTTTTATCCTACATTGCTTTGGCCTGCAAGTTATGGAGGAGTTTATTTAATTAGTGCATTGGTTGTTTTGCCTAGCGCTACTATTGCTTTAATTCTTTCTAAAAAAAGCCGCTTAACTATTTCTATTTCAATTGCTACCATACTATTTTTCTTAGCGATTTTTATAGTAGGCAAATATACAGTCAAAGAACCTATTATGCCTAAATCTGTTATTAATTTGGTTGCTGTACAAGCTGTGGCTCCTGTTAATGTTCCTCAAAAAGATTTAGTAGATAGTTTGTCTAGGCAAATGACCTTAAGTATAAATGGAGTTCAGAAACTTCAAGAAATAGATAAAGAAAATCCTATCCTAGTTGCTTGGCCAGAAGCTCCTTACAATTTTGCTTATGATCGTGATGAAAACTGGCGTAAACTTTTTGGTGATTTTACCCAAAAATATCAAACTTACTTTTTATTTAACGGTGAGGCTATAGCTAAAGATAGAGTAGGGGATTATAATAGCGTAATTTTAATTGCTCCAAATGGAGAACGAGTTGGACAATATAATAAAATTCACCTTCTTCCATTTGGTGAATATGTACCAATGCGTGGCTATCTTCCTTTTATTGATAGAGTTCCAGCTCTTGCAGGTGATTATAAGTCTGATAATCAATATTCACTAATTAAAGTGGCTAATACTCCTATAGGAACATCTATTTGTTTTGAGTCAGTTTTTCCAGATATTTTTCAAAAAACAGCTATAGCAGGAGCAAATGCTTTTATCAATGTAGCTAATGATGGTTGGTTTGGCCCTACACCTATTTCTCGCCAACATTTAGCCCATGTAGTAATGCGTGCAGTTGAAACCAACCGCCCAATTTATAGAGTTACTAATGTAGGAATTTCAGCCTATATTACTAGCTCTGGCTTAATTAAAGATGAAACTCCCATTTTTCAACCAGCTCTTAGACTTTGGCAAATACCTAATAGTAATGAAAAATTGCCTCTTACATTTTATACTCGCTATGGAGATGTGTTTGCTATAACTTGTTTACTGTTAACAATTTTGCTATTATTTGTAGGCAAATATAAAATTAGGAGAGAATAATGTTAGACGATTTTAGAGAACAATATGAAAACCTCCAAAATAGGGTGGTGGAACTAAGGAGGTTCCTTTGATGTAGATAATAAACGTTTAGAGCTGGCTCAAATCGAAGAGCAAGCCGCTTCACCAGATTTTTGGAATGACCAAACACGCGCACAAAAAACCCTTCAAAAACGCCGTCGATTAGAAAACCATATCCAACTAGCCGAAGAAATAGAAAGAACTTTGGGTGATATAGAAGTCTTATTAGAATTTGCTAAAGAAGATGAACATTCTATAGACGAAATACGTAAGACATTGCCTAAATTAACAAAACTTATTTCAGATGCAGAAACAGAAATGCTTTTTTCTGGTCAGCATGATAGCTCTAATGCCATTGTGGATATTAATCCTGGTGCAGGTGGAACAGATGCTCAAGATTGGGCTGAAATGCTCTTAAGAATGTATCTTCGTTGGGCTGAAAGAAAAGGCTTTAAGACAGAGATTTTGGATCAACAACCTGGTAAAGAAGCAGGGATAAAGTCTGTAACTTTTACAGTAACAGGAGATTATGCTTATGGGCTTCTTAAATCCGAAGTTGGGGTTCATCGCTTAGTACGCAATTCTCCATTTAATGCAGGTCATAGCCGAGAAACAAGTTTTGCTTCTGTTGATGTTGTGCCAGAAATTGACGATAACATTGAGATAGAAATCAATGAAAAAGACATCCGAGTAGATACTTATCGTTCTTCTGGTGCAGGTGGTCAACACGTAAATACTACAGATAGTGCAGTTAGAATAACTCATATACCTACAGGAATTGTTGTTAGTTGTCAAAACCAACGCTCACAACACCAAAATAGAGAAGTTGCTTTTAAAATTCTACGCTCACGCCTCTATGAACTTGAGATGCAAAAGAAACGTGAGGAACTTGCTAAACAAGAAGCTGCTAAAATGGATATTAGTTTTGGATCTCAAATTCGTAACTATGTCTTGCAACCTTATCGTTTAGTTAAAGATACCCGGACAAGATATGAAACTGGTGATGTAGATTCAGTTTTAGATGGAGATATTGATCCTTTTATAAAAGAATTTTTGCTCCAATCTTCTCGTCAACAACGACCAGTTGTTGAAATAGCAGAAAAAGCTTAAAACTAAATAGTTAAAACTACTAGGGTGCGGTTCTTCTTACCCTAGTAGTAAATTTCACTTTTTAGTTGTTTTTGAGCGAAATCGACGAACTTTAGCTAAGTTTCCACAAGTTTGCATATC
The DNA here is from genome assembly GCA_039812885.1 of Blastocatellia bacterium. Classification (GTDB taxonomy): domain Bacteria; phylum Acidobacteriota; class Blastocatellia; order Chloracidobacteriales; family JADJPF01; genus JADJPF01. Next base: position 40,854 of record JBDIBI010000002.1, on the reverse strand, counting down.
ACACCACTGACGCATTTTATTTTTACTTGTGTCTTCAAAGAGCCAACAACAATCAACTCCACCGCATTCTCGAAGCCTGCTTAAATCTCCTGTTGTAAGAAACTCTGCTAGTGAATCTATAATTGGATAAAGTGCCTTTTCTAGCGCTTTATTATTCCATTGCCAAGTAAATACATCATCTTTTAATACTAACTCTATATGGCTATAAGCCATTGAGATTTGTCTGTTTAGCATTTTTAAATCTAACTCTTCAGGAGCTTTCTTTTTGATTATTTGTTTGCAAATCCTATAAATAGCTTCTCGTAAGTCTATAGCTTGCTTAAGTATAATGTTGGCTTTATCTTTATGGAGACTTGCTTCTGTAACTAGTTCTTGGATTTGAGCTTCTGGCAAAGCTTTTGTTAGTTGCACCCAAGCTAAAAGATCATAGTAATCACTTAACTTATCACCTACTACCTCATAATCATCTGCTTGGGTTTTAGAAAAAACTCTTCCTCCAACTGTGTTTACAAAGTCTAAACAAAGTCGCCCTCCAATTAAAGTTGTTGATGCTATTGCTCTTTCACTAAGAATCATAAATTATTACTGTAACTGTCAAAAATAATTTGACAGGTTACAAGTTTTATTTTATTGTGTAACCATTAAAATGCAAATGACAGGTTACGAATAGTTGAATAAGATTAAAAGATGGTTTTGTAATTATAGAAGCAAAATTCATAAGTTCCTGATTATAAGCTAGAAAATGTCAAATTAAAGCATTATATGTTACTCAGAATTTTGCCAAATATTAACATTACATTTTAGTGCTTGCCAACTAATCAAAATACAGTTTTTGCATAAGAATTTTACTTATAAGGAAAATAAAATGTCAGAATCAAAGAGATTTTTAAATGAATTAAAAAGTATTTATTTTTCTAATGCTTGGCATGGGCCAGCACTAAAAGAAGTTTTAAATGGAATAACTGCTACACAAGCGTTGTTAAAACCTATTGCAAATGGACATAGCATTTGGGAACTTATTTTACATCTTATTGGCTGGAATGAAGTTTTTTTGGCTGCACTGGAAGGAAAGAATCTTACAGAACCCGAACAAGGAGATTTTCCTGTAGTCACTGATACTAGTGAAGAAGCTTGGCAACAGTTATTAGCACAGCTTGAGCAAAATTACAAAAAAATACTTAATGTAGTTTCAAACTTAACAGACCAACAACTAGAACAAAAGCTTTCAGGCAAAGATTATAATTTGCGGCTTATGCTAAGAGGCACTATTAACCATAATATTTATCATACTGGGCAAATTGCCTTACTGAAAAAAACTTAAGATTCGTTAACTTGTATTAATTCTTTGGCAGCAGGGAGTGCTTTAATCATAGCTTCTTCACCTGCTTTTATAAGCTCTGCTGCCTTTTCTAATTCATCAACTCTAATTCGCCCTATGTTAGGCTCTATAAGTAAATTTGCCTGACTTGCTTGATGGGCTGCTGCTCCTCGTCCGATAATCATATAAGATTGCATTAAAAGTTGAAAAATATTAGTAGGAAGAGAAGACATTTCAATTCCTGCATTGACATCAACAGCTATAACTTTTTCTGCTCCTAGAGATAAAACTGCAGCAACAGGGAGATTTTGAACTACTCCACCATCAACTAACATTCGGCCTTTTTCATCTATTGTTGGGGCAAAAAATCCTGGAACACTACAACTAATTTTAATTGCTTTGACAGCATCTCCAGTAGTAAAGACTACTGCTTTACCTGTTTGGACATCTGCTGTTACGACAGCTAAAGGTATGCGCATTTTGGAAAATTCTTTAACTGGTAGTATTCGTCTTAATAGCTGTTCTAATGGGTCATTGCTCATTATTGCTAAACGAGAAAATGAAACTTTACTTGCATCTCGCCAATTAATACTTAAGGCAATTTGCTCTATTTGGCTAATTTTCATTCCTGCGGCATAAGCTCCAGCAATGATTGAGCCCATGCTAGTACCAGCAATAAAATCTATAGGGTAATTATTTTCTTCTAGAACTTTTAACACTCCTATATGAGCAATACCACGTGCAGCACCTCCGGAAAGTGCTAGGCCAATTTTAGGTCGTGTAGGCTTCATTATCAGTTCTCCAAGAATCTAACTTTATGTTAATGTTAAGCCATTTTAGGCTTAGAATAAAATTATTATTTAGTAAGGATTTTTATATGCTACGTTTTGTTGCTAATATTTTTTTCAAAATCAGTTTTATTTTGTTTTTCTTTGTATTAGTTAATTTTTCTAGTTTTGCTGAAGATGAGATGGTAAAAAAATTAGTTGTTGGTTTAGAGTCTCATTATGGGAATATGAAAGGTTTAGCAGCAGATTTTACACAAACTTACCAAGATCGCTCAGGTCGTAGATTACAAGAACATGGTACTTTGATACTTAAAAGACCAGGTAAAATGCGATGGGATTACCACCAGCCAGAAGAAAAACTTTTTATTGTTAATGATAAAACAGTGTATTTTTATATACCTGCTGAAAAAGAAGTTACAATTACTGAATTAAAGGAAAGTGATGATCCTCGTGCTCCATTTGTATTTTTGCTTGGACGTAAGAATTTACAAAAAGATTTTAAATCTATTGGACTTTCTAACACAGAATCCCCAATAGTTGCAGGTAATGTAGTTTTAGAATTAGTTCCAAAACGTGTAAGTACAACGCTAAAACGACTCTTTGTAGAAGTAAACCCTAAGACAATACAATTAAGTAGATTAGTATTAATTAATGCAAATGATGGAAGATCAGATTTTATACTATCTAACTTTAAGGAAAATTTTTTAGCAGAAGATAAACAATTTGAATTTAGTCCTCCTACAGGAGTAAAGGTAAAATCTTAGAAAAATCGCAAATATTATATTTATTAGACATAAATGAACCATAAGTAGTTAGTCTAAATTTTCATGAAAATGGCTTCTATAAGTACTTGGATTAACACCTGTTATTCGCAAAAAAGCTCTTCTCATATGTTCTATATTTCCAAATCCATACTTTAGAGCAATTTCTTTTTGCCCTAATTTAGTTTGTATTAAAGCCCGTCTTGCTGCTTCTACTCGTTGAGCTAAAACATAGCGCGCAGGAGTCATACCAAATTCAATAGAAAATACGCGAGCAAAATGGCGCAAACTCATAGCAGCTTGATTGGCTAAAACCTCAATAGGCAAAGGTTCTGAAATATGTTCCAAAATCCAAGCGGGCAAATCACGTAAATTATTGCGCTCTGGAATAGCTGTTTGTAATGTAACACTAAATTGACTTTGCCCTCCTGGACGGCGTAAGAAAATTACTAGGTATCTGGCTATACTTAAAGCCATTGTTGCACCTAAATCTTCTTCTACCAGTTCCAACGCTAAATCCATTCCTGTAGTAACTCCTGCTGATGTATAAACATTATCATCTTTAACAAAAATAGGGTTACTATCAACCTTAATAGTAGGATATATTTTAAGTAATTTATTACAGTATTCCCAATGTGTTGTAGCTCGTCTATTATTTAAAAGTCCAGCAGCCGCTAGAACAAAAGCCCCTGTACAAATTGATCCTATTCTGCGAATCTTTTTACTCATTTTCTGTAACCAATTTGCTACCATATCATTTGCTTGCACCTGTACACTACCACTACCACCAATAACTAACAAAGTATCTATAGGGTTAGTATCTGTAGCTTTGTTATCTAAATCTTCTAGATTATTTTTAGCTATAAGTGATAATCCAGCATCACCTTGGATAAGCTCTTTTTTTTCTGTTGTTACAACCTCAATTTGATAAAAAGGCTTTTTTTCTTTTGACTCAAGTAAGAAATTAGCTGCTTGGAACACTGTCAATGTTCCTACTAGATCTAACTCTAAAATTGGTGGAACAGCCAAAAATACCACTCGTTTTTGTTCATCCATAAATATTTAAACCTCTAAAATAATTTTTCTGAGTCTAACATATCTATTTATTGGATGGCAGAAAAAGTTGAGTATTTGTCATTTACGCCAATATATAAATTTACTAAGATGTTCTAACAAAAACAAAATATCAACATTATCAACAATTTATAAAGGATATAAGTATGAATGACTATTTTATTTGGGCACTAAACAAAGCAAGGCAACAAACTTTAAATTTAGTAACAGATTTAGATAATTCTCAGTTGTCTTTACAATCAGTAGCTGGTGAAAACCATCCTGCATGGACTCTAGGTCATTTATTCTTAGCAGATTGCTTGATTTTATCGCTGTTACAAACTCCTAATATACCTAGTACTTTACAGTTATCTTCTGATTGGCGGGAAATATATGCTCCTGGTAAAGCTCCTAGTTCTGATAGAAATCGCTATCATTCCAAAGAAGAGTTAGTAGAAAAACTAGTAGAGAGTAACAAAATTCGTTGTCAAGCTATAGAAAAATTAACTATTACGGACTTAGCCAAACCAACATTAGAACCTCGCATTGCCGCAATTCAACCAAATGTTGGGCATGTTTTACATTATTTTTTGTTTCATGAAGGTAATCATGGAGGACAACTTGCAGCTTGGCGTAAAACCCAAGGTTTATCTTCTGCTAGTGGTGCATTTGGAATTGTTTAAGAAGCTTGAGCGTTGGGTGTTTACTAAATAAGTTGCTTTTGCAAATGCATTCATAAGTACACAACGCTCAAATTACTTAAGTAACCACATTTCTTTAAGTCTGAAAATTACATATTGATATTAGGGTTATCAATTTGTTTTTCTGCCATATCTCCAATGATAGGTAATTTCCATTTTTCACCTTTATAAGCACGAACCATTAGCATAATCCACGTAGCAATAAGCCCTAGGCTAATTAAATTACTTACTACACCTAGCAATTTGAGAAATATAGAAAGTCCAATTATTGCAAAAAAGCCACTGATAGCAATAACAATTACATTACTAACAAAGAAAACCAAAACCCAAGCACCAGAAAATAAAATAGATTGCATTGCATGAAAGCGTACTAAGCGGTTTTCTTTTTCTGTTGTAAAGAAAAAATATAATCCTGAAACAAAGAAAAGTGCATAAGAAAGAGCAGCAGCTATAGGTGTATCAAAATTAACTTTAATTTCATTTAAGTTAATACCTTGTTTTACAGGTTGAGGATACGGTTGGTTAGGGTCATATTGTTGTTGAAATGGTTGTTGATATTGCTGGTTAGGATCATAAGGTTGTTGATATTGTTGTTGATATAGATTTGGATCAAAAACATTAGGATGTTGATAAGGTTGTTGTGTGTTAGGAGTTTGCTGATAAGGTTGTTGCTGATAAGGTTGTTGTTGCTGATAAGGTTGTTGTTGTGGATAAGGCTGTTGCTGATAAGGTTGTTGTTGATAGGGCTGTTGTTGCTGTGGATAAGGCTGTTGTGGATAAGGTTGTTGCTGTGGATAAGGCTGTTGTGGATAAGGTTGTTGCTGTGGATATTGACCAGGTTGTGGCATTGGTTGAGTAGGGATTTCATTTGTCTTATAAGGATTATTTAGCTCATTACCATATATTGGTTGATTTGGTGGCTGATTAGGAGAAAAAGGTTGAGCCATAGGAGGCTGTGCAGGACTAGCAGGTTGTGCAGGAGTTTTTTGTTCAAATTTATATTTTGGTGGTTGATCTGACATTATGGTCTTCTCCTACCTAATAAAAATTAATCATAAGGTACTCTTAGTCTAACGATAGATCTAGCCTGACCAGTTTCAGGATTAACATCTATAATTACACCACACAAAGAACATTCTTTTTCTGCTACTTCTAGTTTACGTGGTAAACCAGTAATAAATTTTTCTATGATGGCATTTTTATCAAGTCCAATAACACTATCATAAGGTCCAGTCATTCCTAGATCTGTAATATAGGCTGTTCCATTTGTTAAGATTCTTTCGTCAGCTGTAGGCACATGTGTATGTGTTCCTACTACAACACTTACCTTACCATCTAAATACCAACCTAATGCCATTTTTTCACTGGTAGCTTCTGCATGATGATCTACCAAAATTACTTTAACTTTACTATCTAAACTATTTAAGATTTTATCTACAGCATGAAAAGCACAATCATTTGGTGCCATAAAGACACGGCCTTGAAGGTTAATTACAGCTATTGGAATATCTTGTTTATTTTTTCCAACCCAAAGCCCAGAACCAGGAACTTCTGCTGGATAATTGGCTGGTCTTAATAATCGAGGTTGATCTTTAATATAATCAAGTATATCTCGTTTATCAAAGATATGGTTGCCAGAAGTCATTACATCTACACCAGCAGTAAGAAATTCTTCTGCCATATAAGGTAACATACCGAATCCACCAGCAGCATTCTCAACATTTGCAACCACAAAATCTAGTTTGTGCTCTCGTCGAATATTTTTTAACTGCTCCATGACTACTGCACGGCCTGCACGCCCTACAATATCCCCAATCATTAATATTCTCATCAAACCGCCTATTTATTGGGAAGGAATTTTTAAGGGGCTCTCCGCGTGGCCGTGAAGCAGCTTCATTTGAACCTGCCTAAACAGGTGGGTGGCCTGGCTCCAATGCTCGACGTAATTCCGTAACTTTGACGGAAAGCGGCTATTAGGACGCACGCTAGCCTCCCATACAAATGACGTTGGTTCAAAAATTAGATGCTAACACTAACTTTGCAGAGAGCTTGAAATTACTATAACTTTGGAAAACAATTAAATCAAGCTAATTAATGGGTTTATTAGAAATAAAGAACTATGTTTATAAGAAATTTACTATTTAGCTTTTTTTAGCAAATTATCCAATAGTTGAGCATATTCTGTACTACGCTCATTTATTGTGTCATCAATTTGTTCTACTTTGTGACGCATTTTATAGAGTTCATCAGCAATATTGAGTGCTGCTAGAATTGCAACACGTAGAGAGTCAGCCGTTAACGTACCAGCTGCTACCTCTTTCATTCTTCGATCAACATAGGCTGCTAACTCTTGTATATACTCGCTATCGCCTTCGCCTCGAATATAATAAGTTTGGTTATATATTTTTACTTCTACCACTTCTGTTGGGTTGAACTCCATAGCAATGAACCTTAAGCTAATTACTTAGCTACTGTTGTACTGCTTCTTCTACTTCTTCTTCTAAATCAGCTAGTTCTAAATCAATTACTGAAATAGCTGACAACATGCTTTCTACTTTTGCACGAATTTCCTCACGTTCACTACCTAACTGTTCTACTTGTAGACTAAGACGAGCATTCTCAATATTAAGATTTTGAACTTCTTCACGTAAGTTTGTAACTTCTTGTTGTAGTTGATCGCGTTGTTGTAAGAGGCTCTTAAAAACCTCAGAGGTACGATAAATCTTATCTTCTAGGTGTGAAAATTTTTCTAGTCCAGGTAATGCCATCACCTAATCACCTCACTTTAGAAAATACCTGATTTTAACGACGCAGTTGACCGTCAAACTGTGATGATAAAAGATTAATGATTTTTTCGTCTAGATCATTAATCTGCTGATCTGTCATAGATTCTGCTACTGGCTGATAACGTAAGTTAAATGATAGAGAGCGCTTTCCAGTTGGTAAGTTTTTCCCTGTGTAAATATCAAATAACTTAATACCTACTAACTCTTTGATTCCTAAGTTTGTTATTGCTGTTTGAATTTGCTGATAACTGATACTTTCTGGAAGTAAAAAAGAAAGGTCACGATTAACAGCTTGTAATTTAGGTAATGGCGTATATTTTACATCTGAATTAGGTAAAGATAAAAGCTTATCCATGGCTAATTCTGCAACAAATATTTGTTGCTTAAATTTAAACTCATCTCTTAAGCTAGGAGCTAGTTGTCCAAAGTGCCCTAAAATTTGTTCTCCTACCTTTATTTGTGCTGCTTGACCAGCATGTAAATAACTGGCTGTAGAGCGCTCTACTTCATAGTTTTTAATACCACAATTTTCTAGTAGAATTTCTACTGCACCTTTAATATCAAAAAAATCTACATTATCTTGTTGGTATTGCCAATCAGAATCATTACGTTGTCCTGTGATAAGGAAAGCTATTTGTTCATATTCTTCTATAAGACGTTCTGTTCCTTGTTTGAAACATTTACCTAGTTCAAATAGCCTAACACTGCGATTGCCAAAGTTAAAATTTCTAGTAAGTGACTCAATAAGCCCAGGCAAAAGGGAAGTCCGCATTTGGGGACGTTCTTCATCAATAGGGTTTTGAATTGTTATAGGAGTTAAACTACTTATTTGGAAGTGCTTATCTAACTCGCTACGAACCCAACTAAAAGAAATTGTTTCTCCATACCCAAGCTCTATAAGGGTGTTGCGTCCTTGTCGGCGTCTATCTTCTCCTAAAAGATAAGCTCCTGCACCATTCCAAGTTGGCAAAGTAAGAGGAATTTGGTCATAGCCAAAATGACGAGCTATTTCTTCTACTAAATCTTCTTCAATGTTTATATCTATTCTAAAACTTGGGGCTATTGCTTGCCAGTGAGAGTTTGGCTTAAGTACTGTTAATTTAAATCCAAGTCGCTCTAATATATTTTCTACTTGAGCAGGTTCAACCACAAGCCCAGTTAATTGAGCAATTCGCTCATAATGCAACTCAATAGTTTTAGCTGCAATTTTTTGAGGATAAACATCAATTACACCTGCTAAAAGTTCACCACCTGCAATTTCACAAATCAAATCAGCACAACGATTAATTGCACGAATACAAGCTTCAGGATCTGTTCCACGTTCAAAACGATAAGAAGCTTCTGTTTTCATATCTAAAGCGCGAGCAGTGCGACGAATTGAAGAAGGCACAAAATAAGCGCTTTCTAGTAAAACATCACAAGTGTCATTAGAAATTTCACTGTATTCACCACCCATAATACCAGCTAAGGCTGAAGGCTTTTCCCCATCAGCAATTACTAACATATCTTCACGAAGCTTTCTTTCTACTCCATCTAATGTGCGTAAGATTTCACCTTCACGGGCAGTGCGAACCACAATTCTTCTACCTGCTAAACGGTTAAAATCAAATGCATGTAGAGGGTGACCTTGTTCTAGTAAAACAAAGTTAGTAATATCAGCGATGTTATTAATGCTGCGTTGTCCAATACTTTCTAGCTTCTTAACTAGCCAATCTGGAGAAGGAGCAACTTTTACTCCACGAATTACTCTTGCTGTATATCTTGGACAAAGTTCTGGATTAAGAATTTCTACTGAAGTAACACTAGAAGAAGATACATTACTTTCAGGGGTTTTTCCTGTTGGTAGTGTTGCCTTAGATGAAGTAATTACACCTGCTTCTCTAGCCATTCCATAATGGGAAAGAGCATCAGGACGATTGGAAGTTATATCAAAATCTATAATAAAATCATCATCTTTAGCCGTAATAGTTTCTGCTGCCAAACCAACCATTGTTAGTTTATCTGCTAAGTCTTTAGGTGAAATTGTTACATCTAGATATTCTTTTAACCAGTTATAGCTAATTTTCATATGTGTAAAGAGTCCCAAAACGGGAAAAATGGATTAGTCCAAGGTAAGCTTTTAACAAAACCGACTTTGCTTAAATTTTACCTTAGATTATCTAAATTGTGTTAAAAATCTTAAATCTCCAGCAAAGAAATGGCGGATATCATCTATGCCATAGAGCATTGCAGTCATTCGATCAATACCAAAACCAAAAGCAAACCCTGAGTATTTTTGAGGATCAATATTACAAGCTCTTAATACATTAGGGTGTACCATTCCGCTTCCACCAAGTTCAATCCAACCAGAACCTTTGCAAACACGGCAAATAGTATTTTTACCTTCACAAAGATAGCAACTAAAATCGGTTTCTGCTCCTGGTTCTACAAAAGGGAAGTAGCTAGGACGAAAACGTAATTTGATAGTTCGGTTAAAAAGCTTTTCTAAAAAGGTTTGGAGTGTACCTTTTAGATCTCCCATAGTGATATTTTCACCAACTGTTAAACCTTCTACTTGAAAGAACATGGGATTATGAGTAGGGTCTGGAGTATCACGACGAAAAACCTTCCCAGGTGCAATAACTCTAAATGGTGGCTCACGACGCTGCATTGCATGTATTTGCACATTTGAAGTTTGTGAACGTAAAGCTAACTCTTCATTGATATAAAACGTATCTTGAGATTCACGTGCTGGATGACCAACAGGAATATTTAGGGCATCAAAATTGTAAAAAGTTGTATCAATTTCTGGCCCATCTTCTACGCTATATCCCATTGAAACAAAAATATCTTCTATTCTGGCTCTGGCTCGCACAATTGGATGAGGACTCCCCATAGCAGGGCGATGTCCAGGAATAGAAATATCGACTCGATCACGTTCTAAAGCTAGCGCTTCAGCTGAACGTTTTAGCTTTTCTTGACGCTCTTCTAAAAGGCTTTCTGCATAGTTTTTGAAGTCGTTTATTAATTTACCGGCATCACGTTTTTCTTCTGGAGAAAGCTTGCCTAGTTCTTTCATTAAAGAAGTTACTTGGCCATTTTTTCTGGAAAAATAGTGATCCCGAACTCGTTGAAAGTCTGTTGCTTCTACGATGGTTTCTAAATCAGCATCAAATTGAGTACGTAGTGCAGAGATAGTCTCTTTCATAAATTTTCGTGCAGAAATTTGGCTGGTAAAATTTTATTAACTGTGCTGTTATTAACAGCACAGTTAGAATATTTATTAGCGTATTCCTACTTGCCGCCTTTTAATCTCAAAGTGCTATAACGTCCTTTTTTAGATAAACCTTGAGATGCTTGTATGGTAGAAATTTTCTCTAATAGCTCTTGTTCACGGCTTAAAGCATTTTTAGCTGTTGAAACTAGTTCAGTAAATGTAGCTGCATCATGAACAGCTAAATCAGCTAAAGCTTTACGATCTAAAGTTACATTAGAAAGTTTTAAACCGTACATAAAACGGCTATAGCTTAAACCTTGAGCTTTAGTTGCTGCACCAATACGGACAATCCATAAGCTACGAAATTGGCGCTTTTTGAGTTTGCGACCCACGTATGCAAATTTTAATGCACGCTCAATAGACTCTTTAGCCTGACGATAGAGTTTACTCTTAGTAAGAAAGTACCCTTTGGCAAGGGATAAAATCTTTTTGCGTTTTTGTAAGCGCTTATTTCCACGTTTTGCGCGAGGCATAGTTCCTCCAAAATTCTAATAATAAGTATTATAAATTAAGTCAAATGGTTTATTAATCACGTCCGTAAGGGAGCATTTTTTCGATTTTCCCTTGGTCTGCATCTGAAACATATACGTCTATGTCTAAGTTGCGTTTACGTTTAGTTGTTTTTTTGGTCAAAATATGACGAGCATGAGAATGACCACGTTTGAATTTTCCTGAAGCAGTTGAGCGAAAACGCTTAGCTGCTCCTTTGTGAGTTTTTAGTTTTGGCATGACTGCTCTCCTTAAAAGAGTGTTAAAACTGATCGTTGCTAATTGCACGACTTTCTATTAATTTTTTAGCACGGTTGATAAAATCTTCAACACTAATGCTTCCAATGTCTCCTCGACTACGCTCGCGTACTGCTACTTGTCCTGCTTGGGCTTCGCGTTCGCCTATAACTAACATAAAAGAAACTCGTTCTAACTGAGCATTGCGGATTTTAGCTCCGATTTTTTCTCCAGCAAAATCCCCATCAACTCTTAACCCAGCTTCACGCAGCTGTTCTAAAACTTTTTGGCCATAATCAGCTTGTTTATCAGTAATTGGCATTACTCTTACTTGCAAAGGAGATAACCAGAATGGGAATTTTCCTTCAAAGTGTTCTATTAGAATACCAAAAAATCTTTCCAAGCTGCCTAACAATGCACGATGAATCATAATTGGGCGGTGAGGCTGATTATTTGAGCCTACATACTCTAGTTGAAAGCGTTCTGGCAAATTAAAATCTACTTGAATTGTACTCAATTGCCATAAACGACCAATAGCATCTACTACCTTAAAGTCAATCTTTGGCCCATAAAATGCTGCTTCGCCTTCTATACGCTCATAAGGCATGTTTTCTGCTGCAAGTGCTTCTACTAAAGCATCTTCAGCTTGTTTCCAATTTTCTTCACTACCAATATATTTTTTGTTTGATTCTTCCCCACGAACTGAAAGCTCTACTTTATACTTGGTAAAGCCAAAAGTCTCGTAAACAAAACGGGTGAAATCAATACATCCACGAATTTCTTGAGTAAGTGTTTCTGGAGTACAGAAAAGATGCGCGTCATCTTGAGTAAAACCTCTTACTCTAAGTAAACCATGTAATGCTCCAGCTAACTCATAGCGATAAACTGTTCCAAATTCAGCATAACGTAGTGGTAAATCTCTATAAGAGCGTTGAGTGGATTTATAAATACCAATATGGAATGGGCAATTCATTGGTCTAATACGAAAAGCTACATCATCCATTTCCATAGGAGCAAACATTGAATCAGCGTAGTTTTCCTCGTGTCCTGATATTTTCCAAAGATCCCTCTTTGCTACTTGTGGAGTGAAAACTAAACCATATCCACGTTTTACTAATTGTTCTCTTAGTAAGTCTTCTATTTCCTTACGGATCATTCCACCTTTGGGATGCCAGAAAATCATTCCAGGCCCATAAGTATCTTGAACGCTAAATAAATCTAACTCACGTCCCAACTTGCGATGGTCACGGCGCTCGGCTTCTTCTTTCTGTTTTAACCAAGCATCTAATTCTTCCTGACTAAAGAAGGAAATTCCATAAATACGCTGCATTTGTGGACGTTGATTGTCTCCAAGCCAATATGCACCAGCTAAAGAAAGAAGCTTAAATGCTTTAATTCTACTTGTAGAATGAAGGTGTGGCCCAAGACAAAAATCAATAAAAGTATTGCCTAAAGTGTAGCAACTAACAGTGTCTCCACCCTTGTCAGTGATTAACTCACACTTAAGGTCTTCTCCCATACCGTTAAATTTTTCTAAGGCTTCTGACTTAGAAATTTCTACTCTCTTATATTGAAGATTTTGCTTAACCAACTCTTTCATTTTTTTCTCAATGAGCTGAAGATCTTCAGGAGTGAAACGTTCATCACGTTGGAAGTCGTAGAAAAATCCACCTTTAGGGTCATCAAGAAGGGCAGGCCCTATTCCAAGTCTAGTACCTGGAAAAAGCTCTAAAACAGCAGCAGCAAGCAAATGCGCACTAGAATGCCTATAAACTTCTAGCCCATCTGGGGTTTCTGGTAAAACTGCTTCAATTTTATCTTCAGATTTAACAGGGGTGTTGAGATCAACCAATTCGCCATTTACACGAGCAACTACGCTGCGCTTGGCAACTTCTTTATCTCTTTCTTTTAATACATCAAAAGCGGTACGAACAGCAGATGATTCCATATTACTCATAATATTTTAGCCTATAAAACTGTAAAAAGAATAAAACTTAAACAAACTAAAACTAGCTAGTTTCAACTAGTAACTTAGTCTAATAACTTTTAGGATAGGCTTATAGCCTCTTTTTACAGTTAGCCACATTACTTAGGTAAGGTCTTATATTAGCGTCTTATATATTTATTACATAAGAACTTCAGGAGCTAATACAAAATATAAGAATAGGCACGAGCGGATTTGAACCGCTGACCCCTACCGTGTCAAGGTAGTGCTCTACCCCTGAGCCACGTGCCTTTGAGCTAACTTTTCAATTTAACGAAATTGTGAGGATACAAGAGCAAGTTTTCTTTGTCAAGCAATTAGTACTAAACAATAGGTTAAGCTTGCTCTTAACTAAATAACCACACCTAAAAACTATTCTCCATGCTTAAGTAAATATTCTGGGTTAATAGCCTTAAAAGATAACCTTCCTAGTTCTTTGTCTTTTGTTTCTTCAAGAGGTCGAAAAACTATGCCTTCTCGCCAAACATTAGGGTTAAGAATACTTTTCCCTGTAGCATAATTAACTAAGTCAGATACCTTCATTTCATTTGATAGTAAGAAATCTTCACTAATTATTGGCACAGTTTCTAAACCAAGTCTAGAAGCTATTTCATGCCAATTTTTATAACTAAGAAACTCATATTTATTAATGTCAAAAATGTTAAAAAGGAAAAAATGTATTCCTTTAAGTTTTAAGCGATTGCCTTGAATTTTTTCTCCAGCTAATTCTCCTTGAAACGCAAAATTTCCTCCTAAACTTTTAAGCTTTTCTTCTAGTTTAAATTTTCTTGCACAAACCCAGTAGAGACTGTCAGTTGATTCAACTAAATCTAACCCTCTAGAACAAACACCAAATTCACCATCTTTTAAATATGCTGTCATGCTTGTGCCATCAATCTTTTCACTAGCATAGAAAATCTTGCCTCGATGACGGTCAATTACTGATTCTAAAACTTGTACTCTAGTTTCGTCTGTTTTTGGAATAAAGCTAGGGAAATAACCTTTGGTTTCTCCTCCTAACCCCGCTGTTAATGGAGGTTCATATTTTTCTATACCTAACACTTCAGTTACATCTAAACCTTCTTCAATAACTATGTTACTAGGCAAAATACTTAATGAAAAACAAATACCTTGGCTAATTTGACCTCTTAAACGCATGGTTCTGATAATAAAGTTGCGAGGTCTTAAAAACTCAAACTCTTCTCGTTGAGGGAGTTTAGAGTCTGTTTCACAATAAACACATAGCTCGCCCACTTTAAATTCACCTTTTTTAACAACTAATTGCCAGCCCAAAACAGTAGCTTTTTCTATAGCATCAGCATCAGGTATTGGCTCAAGTGCCTTAATTTTCTGTATTGAAGCGAGTTTTCTCATGTTTTATTTCCTCTATACAAGTTGTATTTTTATAGCTTTGTAGCTCACCTATGTCTTAGGGTTGACGGCTTGTTAGCAAATTTTGATTTGCGTTGAGTACATTTTTTAGAAGATTTTTCATTAGTACATTTTTCAGAAGATTTTTTATTGGTGCATTTATTTATAAGTTCAAAAATTTTTTTTGACGCTGGGCTATCTTCAAATATCTCTTTGTTGAAAAATGCCAAATACAATTTCACTACTCGTGTTTGTTTTGTTGTCAAGCCTAAAAATGTGTTCTTTTGTAGAAGCCTATTAAAAAGTGCATCAAAGTTTGTGCTGACACCAAATATTGGTTCAAGCTCAGTGAGGTCGTTCCACCAATGCATAGAAGGGTTGCGCTCATTAGGGATAAACTTACGAAGACCTAAACTCATATAAGCAGGTAAGTAATATCGTTTACCTTCTTGATCTGAAAACGAGTGGAAACTGGTAGAATAATTTTCTAGATCTTGGTCTGTTACTTTCTGCCAATCGCTTTGTTCATCAAGTTTACGTGCTTTTTCTGAGCGATCTACCCAATCATCATCTATTGCTCTAGCTTCGCGAAGTGAAATCCCGTTACCTAAGGTAGTGTTAGAAAAAGCTTTTTTAATTTCTTCTAGTAATTTCCTTGCAAAAGCTTTTTTTTGGCTACTAAGATACAAATCAGTTGCACCTAGACTTTCACTAATATCCATTCCAATTTCAACCTTTAGGTTTTTTGGTAAAATGCTAAGAGGAAAACAAACGCCTTCGCTAAGGTGCCCAGCTATAGTTTTTTTCCTAACAACAAAATTATCTGGTGCTAGTGACTTAAATTTTGGAAGGTCTGGTAATTCTGTATTTTCTTTGCAAAAAACGCATAGATCTCCTACCTTAAATAAATCTTTTTCAAGAACTATTTGGCAGTAGTTTGACAAAGTAACTTTCTCAATATTGGTTGATGAGTTAGTTATGGGGGTAATAAGAATTATTTTCTCTACAGAAGCACCTGCAAAAAGTTTCTTCATAAATTTTTACTCTAAATCAAGTGTAACAGCAGGGGCAAGCCTGCTTACATATGATAGAAAATATGTAATGATTTTATTTATAAAGTATTAAATACTATAAGGCCACTCTTTAGGGTCTTTGACAAGTCCTTTTCTTACAGGGTTGTGTTCAATATAATATTTTGTTTCTAAAAAGTCTGTTTCATTGCGAATAATATGGTCAAAATATTGTCTTTGCCATAACTTACTCCTTAAAATATACGTTACTTTGATATAAACGTAAAAATAAGGCTTATTATGGTAAGTTAATGTAGGGGCAGGGACAAGCCCTGCCCCTACATTAATCTATGTAAAAAACTGCTTCTATATTATTTAGTCATCAAATCTTTTTTCTATAACTTTTACCAAAGATTGTAAGTCAAAATTGCGATCCTTTCCACTTAAGCAAATACCTGAGCTAATTACAGTTAAATCCTGCTTGGAAATTGCAGAAGTGTTATGCTCACCATTTTTTGTTGACCAATCTACTACCCAATAATCTCCACGATCTTGGAATTTCTTTAATTTTGCATTTCCACCAATTCTAAGAGCTTGGCTTAAACGATAATGATCATCTTTCTCTAAGAGTTTGACTTTTTCTAGTTCTAGTTTTGCTTGTTCTTTTTTGCGCTTTTGCTCAATAAAGCTATAGGCTGTACGCATTTCAGGCGTTAAGCCACTAAAACGCAATTCATTAACAGGAGTTTTCTTTTCTACTGCTTCTCGTAAATGCTCACCTACAAATGGATCACTTGTGCGATCAATGTCTTCAAACCACCAAGTTCCACCGTCAAAGCGGGCTGTTACTTGTTCAAGTTGTAAGCCTTCTGTAACTAGATGCAAAATAACCGGTTTAACAAAACCAAGTCTTTGCCGCATATCACCTTCATTAATTGGATATGCTAACCAGCTTAGAGATTCTAGTTGATAAACTAATCTTAGGCGAAATAGTTTAAAGAGTCGCAAATACTCAGCCACCACAGGCAAATCAGCTTCTTCAACAACCTTAGCAAGTTTTTCATTTATTGGCTGAAATACTCCCCAACCGACAAAATTACTAGGCTCTGGTAGAAACTTATAAATTAGCCCAGAAAGTCGAGTCCTAACACTACCACCTAGAACACAAGGAGCAAGAAATTGTGTTTTGCACAACTCTTGCTCTGCAATTGCTAAATTACTTATTAACTTACGTATATTACTCATCGCCTCCCCCAGGGGAAAAAGCTATTAAGTAGTGAAGTTAGCAGGAAAATAGGTTCTCTTGACTCCAGTTCTCTATGAGCAATAGGAGTGATTTCATTTTTCTTAATTTGTTTAGGCTCTTTAGGTAAAAGATTGCGTCTAGCTAATCTAGTAAGAGCTGAAACTATTTGTAACCTAGTAGAAGCCATTTGATCACTAAGTTCTTGAACATCCAAAGTTCCTAATTTTTCCACTAATCCTAACACCATCTTATCAAATAAAGTGTTTTGAAATTCTGCATCTAGTAAGCTGTTAATTTGGTTTAATACATCATCAATCTTTTTGGATTCACTAGAATAGCCGCCTGTTCCATGAGCTATTTCAGAAAATGCACCTAAGGTAAACTCACATTTGGTCATAGAAATAGCATAAACCACTATTCTCATTTCTTCTGCTAAAGCTGAAATTTTCTTCGTAGTTAAGCCACAAGGACAACCATCAGGCCAAGTATCACCAGAATTTTTAACTGGAATGTAACTTCCAAATTCATTTTTCTTTTCTATTTGATAACCATGAGGTGGAGCATCTCCTACTAAAAACATAAGTCGACAACTATGTTGACGCCATAACATTTCTTTGCAACCAGCTTCTAAACCATCATATACAGCTTCGGGTGCATCACCTCCACCAGCAGCCGCTAAAGCATTTATAGACGCTTGCATCTTCTTAACATCTTTTGTAAGTGGGTAAACTCTCTTTACAAATGATGTTTCTTGGGGAGGATGATCACGGTATTCCACTAATCCAAATTGCCAATCTAGCCCATTAGTTGCTGCTAGGGTTCCAATCATATTTAATAAATGTTGTTTTGCTGCTTGAATAAAAGAAGACATACTGCCTGTAGTATCAATTACAAAACATATATCAACTTGGTTAAGTACTGTTTGGTTAAGTGTTGTGTTCATATTTACCCCCAAAAACGACCGGGAAAACTCGCTATCTTGGTGACAAAGGTTGGTTGGCTATGGTGGCAAAGTCTAGCAAAATAAACGGTTTTCCCAGAAACTTTAAGCTATTTGACGTTGTTGATTAGCTTGAATGGCTTCTCTATTTGGTCTGCTAGGTAAAGCAGTCTCTAATATCTCCATTAACAACTCTAATCTAGAAGGACGTGCCAACATAGGCACTAGGTTTGGCAAAGAGTAGTAGTCACCATTGAAGGTTAATGTCTCAAAAGTGATTCTATTACTTTGCAATTGTCTCTCTAAGTAGTCTGTAGCATTTAACTTAACAATTACTACGTTAGGTAATACCTTTAATTCTTCACTATAGCGCTTGTAAGTATCACAGAAGTAAGGAGTAGAGTTTTCACCTTCATCTGTAACAATGATAAATTGTTCTACAACCTGCTTTTTGATTCTCATTGTTTCAACAGGTGCGCCAATACTTGTACTACCTGTTGCAAAAATGTTTTGAAAAGCCTTATCCCAATGACTTAACTCTTTACCTGTAGCCTTAATTGGGTAGGCTATGGTGTCAAAGGCATAAACAAATAACTCTCCATCACTAATACCTGAAACGAGTGCAGCGATTTGTTTACCTACTTCAATTGCAGAAGTCATACTACTACTCTTATCAACTAACAAAGCGGTAGATTTAGTAATCTTACCCCGCTTTGTTATTTGTTCGTTTACAATTTTTTCTAATTGCTCAACAGTCTCTTTACTAACAGCAGCTACTTCAGCAGCTTTAACAGCCTTGAATGCAGACACACGGTTAGATTTAGCAGCGTAGTCTAACTTTTGCTCAATCAATTTCTTAACCTCTTCATGCTCAAATGCACCACGAGCCTTTAAAGAGTTAAGGTTATTGATTACCTCTTGAGAAGTCATAGAGTTAACCAAAGCAACAAACACTACAGGAGTAAGCTTTTTGATAGCGCCAATTGCAATTGTGTAAGGAATGTTGTGCTCAACAATCAACTTAGCTTGCTCTTGAGCAGAAGAACTTTTAGCAAGTTTCTTAAGCATAAAAGCTGTACTGTCAACAGGAGGTGTGTCCTTAAACAAAATTGCGTCAGCACGCTCACTAGGCTTGATGTGGAAGCTAGCATAAAGGTGCTTCATTGCATTACGTGCTCTAATAGCTGCTCGGTCAAAAAATACTACATTTTTCTCACGCTCGCGCAAGTACTCACGAATTGCAGTCTTTGTGGAACGTGGAATCTTAGAATCTCTCTTTTTCATAAAAGATACGATACGAGAAACTTCATAAGGAGGGAATTGCTTTATTAGAACACAACCAGCTTCTCTATGTTCAGCTAGGTTGCTTGCAAGTAAGTTAGCAACGAAAACTTCCTTGTGGTCGCGCACATCGCCATTAGCTTGATACCAAACAGCCAAGTGGCCGTAGAAAATAGGGTCAAGCTCGATTAATTCCTTGTGCATATCAGCTACTTTTTCTAACTCACGGTGTGGTGTAGTAAGTAAACTATTTAACATTTCTAATCTAAGATCACGTTCAAAAGCACGCATTGGATCACCTCCTAAGTATAGGTTCTTTATATAAGGATTTTTCTGTTTTATGTAAGTTGTAAAAGCTGTTTTGAATGGCTACAAAAGCAGGACTTGAACCTGCTCTTACAGTTTTGCTGACTGTCGCTCTAACCAAATGAGCTATTTTGTAAGTTTGTATGCTTTTGCTGTTAGGACACAAAACAGAAAACTTTTATAAATTGTTAGGATTATTGTCTTGTGCAAGTCAAAAAAACTATTTGAGTATACACAGGAGTTGAACCTGTACACACAGCGTTAAAGGCTGTTGCTCTACCATTGAGCAAGTATGTAAGTTTTTTAAGTTGGGGCACAAGACAATAAACTTTTATAAATTAAGATAAATATGGGGATTTCTATCTTGTGTAAGTCAAAAAAACTGTTGGAGTATACGCGGGAGTCGAACCCGCTACCCACAGCGCTCTAAGCTGTTGCTCTACCAATGAGCTAGTATGTAAGTTTTTTAAGTTAGGACACAAGATAGAAAACTTGTTAATAAATTTAGAAAAATATGGCCAAGCACATTATAGCGTACAAGTTGTAAAAGCCATCATTGCTTTTCTTAGACCCACCATAAGTAAGTTTGGCGGTGGGCAAAGGATTCGAACCTATAAAACTATTTTTAGTAGTTTTTTACCAAAGTATGTAAGCTTTTGCTGTTGGGGCACGCAGTATGCCTGCCCATATTTTTCTAAATTTTACTCCGTGTAAGTTGAAAGAGCTTTTTGTTTCACCTTTTTGGTTCTATTCCAAATGTGTATGTATGCTCTAGCAGTTAGGACACGGAGTAAATTTCTTATAATTTGTTAAGAAAATTAGTCTTTGTAGTTTGCTTTGTACAAGTTAAAAAAGCTACTTTCACATGGCATTGCCCGAAGGTTACATCTTAAATTTGACTAAGAAAAAATCTTTCTAGTCTAGTAAGATGACAGACAAAGTCTGTTTGCCACTTAGGTCCGTTATAGTTACAGTCTGTGTGTAAGCTTTGAAAGTTGTGGTACAAAGCAAGCCTATCACTAAATAAATTTTTCTGCTCTGTGCAAGTTAAGAAAGCGTTTTCACAGAATGCTCTATCCATTTGAGCTACGGCCCCATAAGGTTTTTAGAGTGGAGCCGACAGGGGTTGAACCTGTAACCTTTCGATTATGAGTCGAATGAGTGTAAGCTTTATAGATTAGGGCACAGAGCAAAACCTATTAAACCTTTTATATTGTTATAAATACTAAACTTTTAATCTTTTTTGTTAGTTCCAAGTGAGGTTTCCCCCACCTGAAACTAAATTAACTTTGCACAAGTTGTAAAAGCTTTAGTTCACTCAAATCATGCTGCGTATGCCATTCCGCAATAAAAGCTAAGGCGCTTTTAGTGGGAGTCGAACCCACAATGGGCAATGCCCGACATGTCCTAAAATAGTGTGTAAGCTTTTGCTGTTAGGGTGCAAAAGAAATCCTAACAAACCTTTTAACACTTATCCATAAACTGCTTCTGGCCGAATAATATAATCACCATTTTCTGTGCGATCTACTACATATTCACTAAGGCGATTTACAGCAATGTTAAAATGTCTAGCTAAATGTTGCTTAATATCTTTATCGCTCATGTTAGGACGTAACTCTAGTTGTTGCGGTGTTAAGTCATATGAACGACCTTCAAAACGAACATGAAGCATTTGCGACCTCCTAGTTTGTTGATGAATCTGGCAGATTGCTCTGCCAGATTTTTAAGCAATTTGTTCTTCAAGCTCTGGTAAGAAGAGGTATTTACGCCATTCTGGCCGACCTTCAGCAGAACCACGTAAAGCAGCCTTTTCTAATCCATAGTAAAAAGCACTTGGATGAGAAAGAAGAGGCATTCTAGCTTCATCAGGTGTCCGGTTACCTTTGCGTTGGTTACACTCAAAACAAGAGGCACAAAGGTTTTCTGGATCAGTACTTCCACCTTTAGAGCGTGGAATAATGTGGTCTAAGGTCAACTCAAAATTTGTACCTTTGAAACCACAATATTGACAACGGAACTTGTCACGCATCAAGATAGATAGTCTTTTGCTTGCAGACCGACGCTGACGAGCACGTACATCAACATATTCTTTTAGCCTTATTACAGATGGAGCCCGAAAGCTAAAAGTAGGGGACTTCAAAGTGTTGTTACCATCAAACTCAATTACTTCAGCAGAACCTTTCCAAACTAAACGAACTGCCCTAGGCATACTTACAATACCCAATGCCTCGTAGGAAGCATTCAATAAGAGTACTCGCCGCATTATCAACATAAAGCTATCCTCCTCCAGTTTTAATGAGCCAGGTAGGACTTAAACCCACGACCGTTTGATTCGTAATCAAATGCTCTGTTCTTCTGAGCTACTGGCCCGTATAAGGGCGAATGAAGGGATTTGCACCCTTGACCGTTCGAGTCACAATCGAATGCTCTGCTTGCTGAGCTACATTCACCATAAGTTTTTTGTTTAGGATAAGAGTGATTCTCTATCTCACAATCCTCTGTTGTGCGCTTTTTATTAAGCTACATCCTATTGATGAACAAAAATTTATTGCAATTTCAATTATCCAGATACTAAGTAATAAAGCTAAACTAGCCCATAGTAAGTAGGACAACCACTTATCATCAATTAGATGTAACCAAATTGTTAGCCAAAATAACATAATTAGTTACCCTTTCAGAAATTCCCCTAGTGTTAGTACTAGGAATAGTCAGAGTCGGATTTGAACCGACAACCTCCGGTTTGTAAGACCGATGCTCAGCCAGGTTGAGCTATCTGACTAAATTTAAGAAGTGGGTGACGAGATTTGCACTCGCTACCCTCAGTTTGGAAGACTGACGCTCTGCTAAACGAGCTCCACCCACATAAAAATTTATAAAATCTGGTGCCGAAGGTGGGACTTTAACCCACAACCTATCGCTTACAAGGCGATTGCTCCAACACTTGAGCTACTACGGCATAAAACTTAACTGTCTTGGTGCCAATGACAGGATTCTAACCTGCGACTTGCTATTTACGAAACAGCCGCTCTAACAACTGAGCTACATTGGCAAGTAGTTATTAATGCTGATGATAGGAGTTGAACCTACGACCCCTTGCTTACCATGCAAGTGCTCTAGCCAAGCTGAGCTACATCAGCAAATTTGTCTATATGAACAGGTTTGTCCATATGTTAAATTATCTCAAGATGGACTGACTGGGACTCGAACCCAGACCGCTGGTGTGCAAAACCGGCATGCTCCCCTTAGCACTATCAGCCCAAAGTATTTGAAAATAGAATGGTTGGAGTCGGAATTGAGCCGACGACCTCTTGTTCTTCAGACAAGCGCTACTACCAACTGAGCTATCCAACCATAAACTGTGGAGACAGGATTCGAACCTGTAACAGGCCGGGTAACAACCGGCTGCTCTACCAATAGTTGAGCTACACCACAATAACTGCGGAGACAGGACTCGAACCTGCATCTGTTCGCTTAACAGGCGAATGCTCGGCCATTGAGCTACACCGCAACAACTAACAACTGCGAAGCCAGGATTCGAACCTGAACTATCTTGATTCAAAGTCAAGCGTGTTGCCAGTTACACCACTTCGCAAAATTAACTTCAAAGAGAGAATGGCTGAGAGCGGAGTTGAACCGCTAACCTAACGATTATGAGACGTTTGCTCTTTCCTATTTGAGCTACTCAGCCTTAAAATTTGTAATACTAAAAGTTAACAATCGGGATGACTGGATTTGAACCAGCGACCTCACGCACCCCAAGCGTGCGCTCTTCACAAACTGAGCTACACCCCGTAAAATTTGAAAAACTTAAAACTTGATCGGGATGGGAGGATTTGAACCTCCAACCCCACGGTCCCAAACCGTGTGCTCTAGCCAGATTGAGCCACACCCCGAAATAAAAACTAAAACAATGAAACCGGCAGGACTTGAACCTGCAATGGCGAGTTTAGAAGACTCGTGCCTTATCCATTTAGACGACGGTTCCAAAATAGGGCATATGGGATTTGAACCCATGATTTTCACCTTGAGAGAGTGACGGCTTTGGCCAGCTTGCCCAATGCCCCAAGATGGAGTTGAGTGGAATTGAACCACTAACCGCACGCTTATCAAGCGTGTGCTCTGACCTAGTTGAGCTACAACTCCAGATTAAGTAAATTAAACTACGGTGGTAGGATTTGAACCCACATAAATCTGGTTCAGAGCCAGACGCTTTAACCATTCAGCCACACCGCAATGTTAATTTTCAGAGATCGCGGGACTAGGATTTGCACCTAGGTGACGGGATTATGAAACCCGTGAGTTGACTACTACTCTATCCCGCAAAAATTAGGTTTTTAACCTAAATAGGCCAGGCAGGATTCGAACCTGCATCTCCCGGCTTAAAAGGCCGGTACTCAGCCAGTTGAGTTTCTAGCCCAAAACGGAACCGACGGGACTTGAACCCGCGATCTTCGGATTGACAATCCGACGTGCTAACCATCTGCACCACGGCTCCACTATAAAGATAGGGTGTACGGGATTTGAACCCGTGATTACCAGCTTGAAAGACTGGCGGCTTAACCGCTTGCCTAACACCCCAAGTGAGTTATTCTAATACCGAAGGAGGGATTCGAACCCTCAAGATACAGGTTTTAAGGCTGCTGCGTTTACCAATTACGCCACTCCGGCAAGTTAAACTTAAGCGATATTTACTTAGCGAAAAGCACGTGGTCGGATTTGAACCGACGATTATAGGTTTTGCAGACCTACGCCTTAGCCACTTGGCGACACGTGCAAAATGCGAGCGATGAGAATCGAACTCACGTTTCAAGTATGGCAAACTCGTGTTCTAGCCACTGAACTACACTCGCAAATACGGGAGAAGGGATTTGAACCCTTAAATACCAGGGATTTGAAGCCTGTGCGTTTGCCAGTTTCGCCACTCCCGCAAAAATAGACTCGGTAGGGTTCGAACCTACGACCGATCGATTATGAGCCGATTGCTCTAACCAGCTGAGCTACGAGTCCAAAAAAGATGAGAGAATTTAAGTAAAATTAAGAGATAGACCCGACAGGAATTGAACCTGTGACCTCACGCTTAAGAGGCGTTTGCTCTACCTATTGAGCTACGAGTCCAGAAAAGTTTAATGCTGAAGAAGGGATTCGAACCCTCATAAATACGCTTCTCAGACGTATGTGTCTGCCTAGTTGCACCACTTCAGCTAAAATCTAAACTGCATCCAAGATGACTAAAACTAGCTGTTATGAACCCGGTAGGAATCGAACCTACGACACTAAGTTTAGGAAACTTATGCTCTAATCCAACTGAGCTACGAGTTCTGAGCTACAAATTTGAGATGTGGAAGGTGGGATTTGAACCCACAGGAACTAGTTTCTAAGACTAGCGCGTTTGCCAGTTACACCACTCCCACAAGTTAAAGTTTTTAATGAGTTCGGTAGGAATTGAACCTACGGCCTTAGGTGTCGGAGACCTATGCTCTGATCCTTCTGAGCTACGAACCCTTGACGGAGAGTGAGAGATTCGAACTCTCAAGCGACTTTGCGCGGCAGTTTTCTAGACTGCTGCCATACCAATTAGGCGAACTCTCCAGTTTTCTACGGAGGCGATAGGAGTTGAACCTACACAAGCTTTTATACTCGGCGGCTTAGCAAACCGTTGCCATACCATTAGGCGACGCCTCCAAAGGAAACCTTTATAATTAATAAAACTTAAGTAAAGGGAAAATATTTAGTTGTCAAAAAACAGACTTACTAGACGGAGATGGTAGGAGTCGAACCTACACAAGATCACTTCTCGACAGTTTAGTAGACTGCTGCCATACCATTAGGCGACATCTCCAAGGATGCAAGAGGAAGGAGTCGCACCTTCAAACCTTTTTAGAGGAACGGTTTTACAGACCGCTTGCCTTTCTACCAGCAACTCTTGCAAAAATTTTTTTCAAAGAAAAAAGAGCGGATTGCCATCTATTTTTTTAGGGCAACCCGCTCCAAAACTTAAAACTTTGCGGTTAACTATGAAGTTAGTTAAAGTCAGTTTTGGGAGCGGGAGGTTGCCCGCTCCCGCAAACTTAGAAATCTGTATAATTGCTAAAATATCTTAATGTATTTACTGTATTAACTCTTAAATTATCTGTATAATCTTTTTTACCAAACAGATAGCCTTCTACATCTATTCTTTGGCTAGGGCGTACGCTAATATGTCCGCCGTCTTTGGCTATAGTTTCAAATATATTTCTGCCTAAAAACCTACCATTTGGTAACATTGCAAATCCATTGACAGATAGATTACACGGTGTACTATTCAGTTTTGTTACTACTGAGTAAGTGCTTATCCTTTCTGTAACTTTAATGGTTTGCATTGTATTTCTCCTAAAAAATATTTTGCTAATATATTGTATTAACTGAGTTTAATATTTTAATTTTTGCTTGTCGTTTCTGACTTGCGCTTTTAATAATAGCACTCTCTGTGCCAAAACAGCGAATTTCTACAAGAATTTCTGCGAAAATTTTTAAATCTAAGAAATAAAAGCAGTTAGGTTTTGGAGGTAATTTAAAAAGAAAATATAAGTTTATAAAGAGTAGCAAAATTTCTAGAATATAATATAAGGTTTTAGAATATTATCTAGCCGCTAAAATATATTAGCCTGGGGTTTTAGCGAAGCGCAACCCCAGGAATAGAAATAAATATAGAAATTATTCTTCAGCAGGTGAGTTTTTAGCCAACTCATATTCATTTTTAAGGCGATCTAACATTTCTGAACGGCGATCATAAAGGCGTTTTAATGGGCGTGCTTTGTGACGGGCTAGAGCATAGGCTGTAATTAATGGAAGAGCTATAGTGGAGTCTATATAACAAACTACAGCATCAGGTAATCTATCAGGATCAACTTTGCCCCAACTTACAGCTTCTGCTGGTGTTGCTCCTGAAAGCCCACCTGTATCAGCTCTAGCATCAGTAACTTGTAAGAAGTAGTCATGTCCTTTTTCTGAAATACCCAAGACTTCTTGAATTTGGGGCTCTGTTTGCAGGAGGAAATTTTTAGGACTACCTCCACCTAGAATAAAGACTGCACTTTTACCACCTTTGCGCTTAGCATCTAGAACTATTGAGGCAGTTTCATTAACATCTAAAGATACATCGAAGTTGAGCTTATTTCCGTCTAAACGTTTAGCTGCTACATTCATACCTATAGAGCTATCTCCAGGAGAAGAAGTATAAATAGGAGTGCCAAACTCATAGGCTGCTGCAATAAGGGATTTGCGTTTGCTGCCTAAAACTCTTTCTCTTTCACTAACATATTTTCCTGCAAGATAGTGAAATTCTGCTGTACTCATAGTGTGTTGAAATTCTGGTGCAGAAATTATTTCTCGAAAGAAAGCATCTGTAGAAAGCAACACATCATAGTCAAAAAATATATCATAAATTCTTACTACACCTTCTTCACGTAAAGTAACATCACTAATATTAGGTGTACCTCGGTGTAAGTCTAGGCCAATGCCAAAATGAGTATCATGATAGAGGTTGGCTCCAGTACTAATTATCCAATCAACAAATCCATTTTCTATCAGAGGGATTAAAGCAGAAATACCTAAGCCTGCTGGGGTTAGTG
Organism: Blastocatellia bacterium; assembly: GCA_039812885.1. GTDB lineage: Bacteria > Acidobacteriota > Blastocatellia > Chloracidobacteriales > JADJPF01 > JADJPF01. The sequence goes on along the minus strand of JBDIBI010000002.1, from coordinate 13,717 downwards.
CTCCAGTTATACTAAGACCAACAGTAACATCATTTTCAAGCATCTTTTCTACAAAAAGTTGACATGCTTCACGCAGACGACCAGCATTATAGGAAACAAAATTATTTTCTATTAGTTCTACTAAGCTGGTTTGAGCAGTTATAGGGGAGGGATCAATTTTTTTCCCAGACAAGTATTTTTTTTGACCCATGACTTAATTATTTTCTCCTAAAGAAGGGATAAATTTTCTAAATAAATAGACAAAGCAAATATATTATTCTTTGAAGAGACTGCCAATAGGGTTTGGTTTTTTATTTCCCGGCAAGTAGTTAAGAACAATAGCAAAGTTTCTGGAACTCTTAAGATTAATGAACGTGAAATCAAATGAATTTAAGTAATTGTAAAATTAGTTGTAAAATTAGCTAACATATCAATATGTACTGGCATCAAAGCACAAGTCTTTGGTATGCTTAAGGGTTAAATATTGTTAATTAACAATTAGTATTAGTATGTAAGAGAGAAGGATTAAATGAGATTAAAGATAAATCTCGCACAAAAACCATTTTATAATCGTAAGTTATTTTGGATAAGTTTTTTAGTTATAATGACATCCTTGTTTTTTATTGGTCAATGGACTATGGAAAAAATCGAACAAACAAAGTCTGTTTCTTTAAAAATGAAAGACACAATAAAAAAACAAGAATTGGAGTTAAAAGCTTTACAAAAACAAGCTACAACTCCTGTGCAACCACTTACTTTAGAACAAATTAAAGAGATTAAAGATGCTGCAGAACTAATAAAAGAACGTAATTTTTCTTGGACATCGATGCTAGAAGAATTTGAAAGATCTTTACCTGAGAAAATACGTGTTGTAAGTATTTCTCCGTCAAAAGATACTCCTTCTCTAAAAGAGCTTTCTTTCAAAATAAAAATTTATGCTAAAAGTGTAGAAGATTTGACAAAAATGATAGAAGCAATGGACAAAGACGGCGTTTTTAAGATTCAGCCTCTTACTCAAGAATCTCCTCTACAGACAGGTGACATAGGTTATTCTTTAAATGTTGTTTATAAACCTCGTCCTCCTCAAATCAAAGCGACGAAGAAAACTAAGGCTGAAAATAAATTAGCTGTAAAGGATGAAGATGAAGATGAGTAAAAATATTAAAACTCCTAACCTTTCCAAAGGTTCTAAATTTGGATATTTAAGGCTAATTGAAGTATTAGGTATTATTATTGTAGTAGCTGGAATTGGAGTCATTAGTCATGTTACTGTTAATGTGCTTAAGGAAGAGGCCGGTAAACTAGGTGAATTAGAAAAGGAAAGTGTTGTGCTTCGTCAAAAAATTAAAGAAGCAAAAACAAATCTAACAAAAAGAAATGATAGTGATGATAAAACACAAGCAGTAGTAGACAACCTAAATTCTTTTAGAGAGCGTTTTTTGCGAGATCCAGAAAAAGGACGAATATTTGTTATTAGTGAAATAAATAATTTAGTTAAGAAAAACAATTTAAAATTAACAAATGGTATTAATTTTGAAAAACTAGAAGAGCTTACAGAAGTTGAAGATAAAGATGGCAAAAAAACAAAAAGTAGTACTAGTAGGAGAGTTACAAAAAAAGAAAAACCCACTTTCTATCCAGGGTTGAGTTCTAGTTTTGCTATAGCAGGTAAGTATGATTCATTCCGTAAATTTTTATATGAATTAGAGAATAGTAAAATGTTTTTTGTTGTAGAAAACATAAACTTGCAAATGCCAGATCTTGAACCAAAAGCTAGTTCTAATGCCTATCCTGAAAGGGTTTCTACTGCACAAAGACTTTCACAAGGTGTAAATGAATTTACTGTGCAAATGCAAGTAACTGCTTATTTTCGTAGAATGGAAAATAGTGTAAATGAGTAATCAACTATACTCAAAAATTTTAACAGTTGCAATTGGTGTTTTGGTGTTAGTATTAGCTTGCCAGATATTTTTTTATTTTAAAAATCAATCAAAGCCAGAAGTAAAAAATAATCAACTTGTTTACCAACCAATACAAAATGATACTGAAGTGTTAGAAGACTCAATAAATATGTTGGCTAGTTTTTGCAAGGAAAACAAGAAAGAAAACAAAGTTTTACAAATAAGCCGAAATATCTTTCAAAATGCAACTAGAGCAAATGTTACAACTACATTAGAATCAGTAAAACCAATCAATCAAAACTACGTTAATCCAGAAACAACTACATTAATAGAAAAACCTCTCCAAAAAGTTGAAGAGACTAAAGAAACACCAGATTTTGCATTTGTTGGAGTAATTTCTGATAGTTATAATGGGGATACAAAGATTATTTTAACTATTGGTACACAACAATTTACAGTTACTTTAGGTAGTGTAGTAAAACAACAATGGCGAATTGTTAGTATGTCAGGAGATTTTTTATTAGTTGAAGATATAAAGACTTCTACTCAATACAACTTAAAAAAAGGTGCTCCACCTATCAAACCCCTATCTAAAAATAAAGAATTAGCTAGTACTACTAGTAATAGTGCTAATGAAATTACCAGTGTAAGTAGTGTTAATACAGTACAAAACCTATTTGAGCGTTCTAATAGACCGATGACAAGTAAAGAATTATGGGAAAAACGTGCAGCTTTGGCAAACCAACAAAAGGGAAAAAATAAATAAATTATGATTAAACATCTTTTGCAATACATAAAGAAAAATAATAAAGGTTATTCATTATTAGGTTTAATTATAGTGATAGGCATTATTTCTATGATGCTTGCTAGTTCTTTAGATACTTTTCACACAGAAATAGTAAGGGATAAAGAAGAAGAATTTATTTTTCGTGGTGAAGAAATGGCAAAAGGGATTGCCAGACAAAATAATTTTGGAATTTTGCAGCCCTTGCATTTAGGCGCACCTTTTCCTACTAAACTAGCTGATTTAGGGAAACAAGTAACTTTAAATGGTAAAAAGTTAGTTTATGTACGTAATTTTGCTTTGCATGACGTAATGAATGGAAACCAAGAATGGCAACCTGTAAGAGCAGGAGATCCTTTAGTTAGAGAGTATTTACAAAACTGGTCAACTTATTATGGACAACCTATACCACCTGATTATGCTCAGTTGGCAGGACTTACAGCTGTTGTTTTTAATACAAATAATAGTGGTAATACGATAAATGGAAATAACACAAATAACAATGGAACTATTAATGGTAATAATGGTAATAGTTCTCAGAGTGATGATGAAGATGATGAAGATGATGAAGATGATGAAGATGATAACAGTAGCCAAAGTTCTAATAATGTTGGAGGAGGAGTTATTGTAGGTAGTAATACAAATGGTGAACAAAATTCTAATGGAGAAAATACAGGAAAAAACACTTCCATTAATGGGACTTCTTATAAAGAAAATAATGTATTTGCCAATATAGATGAAAACAATCGCCCAATAGTTGGAGTTGTAAGCCGAAATAAAGGGAAAGCCTATCGTAGATTGTTAGGTAAAGATATTACTTATGATAAATGGTTATTTATTTATATGCCACCAGCAGTTGGAGGAATTGCTGTAGCGCCAGCTAATGGAAATCTTGGAGGTAATACAAATCTTCCTACTAATACAAATAATTCTGAAACTGGTAAGTGAAATTACCGTAATACAAGAAATTGGTTTTGATAAAGGCTAAGAACTAATTCTAAGGCTTCTGGATTTCCAGAGAGTTGTTCTAAGCATTGGCCTAGAGTTTTTTTACCATCAAAAAGAGGAATAATTAGATCTATTGTACGTGGAAAATGGATGCTTGCTAATGCATCATCAAATCTAGATGAAAATATAAGTTTACTTTCTAGAGGTGGTAAATGTTGAGTAATTTGATAAGAAGTATTGTATTGATTTAATTTCGTGAAAAGTTCTTCTAAAGAAGTATAAATGGTGCGTGGTGTAGTGATAGAGTGAGTAGAAAAGCTAAAAATCCCATTAGACCAAGAAAACAATCCTAACGCAGCCATTTCACCTTGATAAGAATCATAACTAGCATCATAAACAGTACCTTGTTGAAACAAAATCTTTCCTTGTTGTTCTCCATCTTGTAAGAAAAGAGTTCCTGTTTTAGTCATATACTCAATCATTCTTAAAAGTTGAGGAAGAGGGATATTGCTAAGATTACCTGCTAGTTCAACATTTGGGTTTATCATAGGTATACTAAAAGAACTGCTAGTTGCACGTTGGGATTTTTCTGCTTCTCTAATTAGAATTTTTTTAGTTTTCATTGAAAGTTCAGACAAAACAAAAGGTTTAACCCAATAATCTTCTACGCCTTTTTCAAATGCAGCTAGTTTTTCATCTTCCTGACCACGTGAAGTTAAGCAAACAAAAGGGATGGATTGAGTTTCAATATGTTGTTTAAGGCTATCAAAAAATTGACTTCCATCCATTTTAGGCATTAACAAATCAGAGATAATTAAGTGTGGTCGTATTTGTAAAGCTTTTTCTAATCCTTCTTCTCCATCAGAAGCTGTTGCTATTTGGCAGCCAATAGCCTTAAGCATTGCAGACATGATTTTTAAAATAGCTGGATCATCATCTACCAATAAGACTACAAAATTGGAAAAATACTCTTTTTCTTCTGGGGAGCTAACAGGAACTTTGGCGGCAGAATAACCAGGCAAAGTGCTTAAAGCTTGAGTAGGTCTAATGTTGTTTTCTGCTACCCAACTTCCTTTAGCTCCTTGAGCCCATGCATCATCTTTTTCCCCTATCATTTCGCGAAGTTCTTTTCGATAAATAGCATCTTTTTCTCCAAAGGCTGTTAGCGAATGAACAAAGCCACGGGCTGCTTCTTTTTGGTTGATCTGCAAATAAATATCTATAACTTGGCGGGCAGTTTTGTAAGCTTCTTCATAATGAGCGCTTTGATGATAGACTTTCTCTATTTCCTTTAATAAAGAAGCTCGTTGTTCATCTTTGGAAAGACGTTCAGCTTTTTGATAATAAGCAATTGCTAGCTGTGTTTGACCAATTTGACAATAAACTTGGGCAAGACGAACAAAATTAGCAATAGCTTCATCTGCCATACCACAAGTTTCATAGAGCGTTCCTAATTGTCTAAGTGCTTCTGTATCACTAGGTTTAGCGGATAAAATTTCTTGTAGGCGCTCTATTTCCTTGTTAAGTTTAGCTTGATCTAGCCGTGTACTCATTTGTTGCCAAACTTTATCGAAAAGTGCCATAATCTTTGCCTTATTTTTAGCCTTGAGGATAAAATAAACTTGCTTTTAATTTTATTATATTCAATAAAAACAATAAGTTATATATTAACCTAAAATAGATTTATAACATAAGTGTTTAGGTTTTTTTATTTTGTAAAATAAATTTATAACAATAGTAAAATACCTATTAAAGTAAACGCAACTTCAAAGTTTATTTAAATAGTTGTTTTTAATAAAAGATAGCTATTTGGAATTTTAATATTAAGCCATATATACTTTTTTTGTTACTTAAAGTTATAATATCTCAATAAAGAAAAAAAAATAACAATAATTATAAATTTTTAATGTATTTTATTATTATTATTGTGAATCTTAGTTTAGTTTAACTTTCTATTAAACTAGTTGTGGACTTTAGTAAAATTTATACTTCTAGAAAAATACAAAACTAGCCTATATTTTTGAAATAGTGGTATTATATTTATTTTATAAAACCTACTTGTAAGTTTTAGATTATCAAAAGCTGATACATTATTAGTTTAATAACAATGAATCCTCCAAATGAAAAATCAATTGCCCTCATTAGTGTATATGGCCTTAGCGATATAGGTAAGGTGCGTAAGCTTAATGAAGATAAGTTTTCTATTTCTAATGTTGAAATGAAAGATAGTTTAGATAAATACCAAGGGGAAATTAGCAAAGCAGGTATTTTAATGTTGGTATGTGATGGTTCTGGAGGAGATGGTAGAGGAGAAATAGCTTCTAACTTAGCAACAAACATTTTTAAGAAAGAAATTTTTGCTAAACCTGATAAACTTGCTATAGGAGATTGCTTAATTAAAGCTGCTAGTAGTGCTAATCGAATTATTTGGGGGGAATCAACTCAAAACCAATCTGTTGCAGGAATGGCTAGTACTTTAACTGCTGCTTGGGTCGTTCCACCACAAGTGTATATTGTGGAAGTGGGAGATTCTCGTTGTTACTTGATTCGGGAGAAAACCATAAGACAAGTTACTAGAGATCAATCTATGGTGCAAATGCTTTTAGATGGAGGAGTTATTACTCCTAATGCCGCAAAAATTCATCCATACCGAAATATTGTTTTACAGTCATTAGGGGCACGTGAGTCTGTTGTTCCTGTAGTTACTAGCTTAGAATTAGCTAAGGGTGATAAATTGTTGTTATGTTCAGATGGATTAAGTAAAAATCTTCCAGAAGATATAATATTAGAAATAATGTTAAAGCATAATGACGTTGTTGAGATTGGACAAGCATTAATTTCTGCTGCTAATGATTTAACTGCAGATGACAATGTTACTGCAATAGTAGCAATGTTTGAAGGTACAGCTTTTGCCAATCCAGAACCTTTTTCTACTTTAGTTTTATCAGAAACTGCTGAAGATTCAGATCTTTCCGAGGAATTAGAGGATCTTACTAGTGTTATTTTACCTTTAGGAGAAGAGGAATTAAAATAAGCGATAATTATTTAGATCTTAAAATTGCAAAACTCCTTGCTCAAGCTTATAATTATTAAAAATGCTGGTTTATATTTAGCTTTGGTTTAGGTTAAACAGATAAAGCGCTCAAAATTTTACGAGGGTTTTATGGATACTTACGAAAGATTAGATAGTTCACATCTGCAAGGCGTTAGACAAGAGCAGTTTCGTATAATGCGTGATTTGATGTTACAAACTATTGGAACGCAAACAATTACTTTATCTAGTGAATATCCAGAAGTTCCTGTTGGATCAGTTATTGTTGATGAACCAGATTTTGCATCCCCAAATGATTCAGGTTTTGTCTTAATGACAGGTTCGGCTTTACATCGTTTAAAGATAGGATGCAATACGATTGGGCGTTTTACAGATAATGATATAGTGCTTCATGATGAAGAAAGAATGTTGTCACGTCGTCATTGTTCTGTAATTGTTCATACTGATGGAACAGCAGAAATCTTTGATACTTCTCTCAATGGTACTTTTATAAATGATTGTCGTGTGACTAGGTGCCCAATAAATTCTGGAGATAGATTGCGTTTAGGCCCAAAGTTTTGTATGAAAATAGTTCTATACAATAATGAATAGCCACAATTTTTTAATATGCTCCTTTTCCTACATCAAAAATTCCTTAGTGCAAGAATTAAATTTACTTGATATTTAAGAGAAAGCCCTCAGATTTTAACTCTAGTGGATTGGTAATTAAAGTTGACTCAAAAATCTCCTAACAATGTCTTGAAAGACAAACAAGATGATTCTTCTAAATCAAATGAGCCTAAAACATCTGGAAGAGATGCTTTTTTAGTGGCTAGCGCAATATTTTTAAGCCGTATTGCGGGGTTAGTTCGTGAAAGAGTTTTTGCTTCCTATTTTGGTAATTCTGATGCAGGTGATGCTTTTAAGTCAGGGTTAAAAATCCCTAATTTCTTACAAAATTTATTTGGAGAAGGGGTTTTATCAGCTTCTTTCATCCCTATTTACTCTGGACTAAGAGCAAAAGGAAAAGAGGTGGAAGCTAGCAAAGTAGCAGGCATTATATTATCTTTACTTACTTTAGTTACTTCTATCTTGGTTTTGTTAGGCATTTTATTGACCCCTTTTTTGATTGATATTATTTCTCCTGGGTTTCATGATGCAAAGAGATTATTAACTATTCATTTAGTCCAAATATTTTTTCCTGGAACAGGTTTATTAGTTTTGTCGGCTTGGTGTTTAGGTATTTTAAATAGCCATCGTAAGTTTTTTCTTTCTTATGTTGCTCCAGTATTTTGGAATTTTGCGCAAATTGCGGCATTATTTATTTTTGGAAATAGTAGCAAAACAGAGGATTTAGCAATAAAAGTTGCTTGGGCTTTAGTTATAGGTAGTGCTTTACAGTTTTTAATTCAACTTCCTCTTGCCTTACGTCTTATAAAAACTTTAGAAATAAGCATGTCTCTAAAGTTAGATTCAGTAAGAGAAGTGATAAGAAATTTTGTGCCTGTGATAATAGCAAGAGGAGTAGTTCAAATCAGTGCATTTACAGATAATTCTTTTGCTAGTTTGCTTCCTTCAGGTGCAGTCTCAGCAATGGCTTATGCACAAATTATTTATATGCTACCTGTTAGCTTATTTGGAATGTCTGTTTCTGCTGCGGAACTTCCAAATATGTCTAGTGCTGTTGGTTCAGCAGAAGAGATTGCAGAATATTTACGTAAGAAACTAAATAACGGCTTACAACAAATAGCTTTTTTTGTAGTTCCATCTGTTGTAGCTTTTTTAATGTTAGGTGATATAGTCGTTGCTACGCTTTATCAAAGTGGTAAGTTTTCTTCAGATGACACCAAATATGTTTGGAAAGTATTAGCAGGTTTTTCCATTGGTTTATTAGCAACTACGCTTGGAAGGCTTTATTCATCAACTTTTTACGCTTTGCATGATACTCGAACTCCACTGAAATTTGCAGTGATTAGAATTATTTTTTTGATAGTTCTAATTTATTTTTTAGCTTTAAAAGTTCCTGGGTGGTTGGCCATAGATAGGTCTTGGGGAACAGCAGGTATTGCTGTAGCTACAGGTATAAGTGGATGGTTAGAATTTTTGTTGTTGCGTAACAGTTTAAATAAACGAATTGGTAAGACTGGCTTGCCAATTAATTTTACTATGAAGCTCTGGTTTGCAGCATTTATAAGTGCTGCGGTGAGTTGGGTTGTGAAGTTTTTAATAGTGGCATTACATCCTGTATTAACGGGTTTAGTTGTTCTTTTTCCTTATGGTTTTACTTATTTTGTCATAGTTTGGTTTTTAGGAGTGCCTCAAATAGGGAGTATTTTAAAAAAATTAGAAAGATTTTTGCCAAAAAGTCTCAAAAAATTTATAAGATCTTAAAACAGCATCTCAAATAACTATGATAAAAGCATTTAAGTTTCAGATAAAACTTCAAATAAGGTAAAAAAAGAATAGAATAAGCTCTAACTCTACGTAAAAACTCTATAATGTTGACTTAAAAGAATGCTGAGATACCTATAAATGCTTGAGAAAATCTATTTCTTATAATCACCAAACTAATCAGTTACCTAATATTACTAAGAATAGAATATAGCTAAAACTATTTACTTCCTAACAAGCTGCATCAGTATCTTATTGGTGGATGTTTGTCTATATTTTGTTATTAGATCTAAAGCTTCATTGATGTATTGTTATCAAGAAGAAAACTAAAAAAATAGACAAATTAAAGTTGGATTATAATTAAAATTTTGACAAGGTTGTCACGTCTTAGTAGTGTTATCTAGTTGCTTTATAACTTGTCCAAAGAGTTTAAGTTAAAATAAAAGACTTTCTTTAAAATCTTTAAAAGATTATATGAAAAGTAAATTTGATTTATTAAAATCTAAATTTAAACAATACAATTTTTTGTGCTAATTTGCTATTCAGCAAATATGTTTGTTCTTCAGGATTCTTATCAAGATTCTTATACTGATGTTTTAGCTTATTCATTCGTATCAGTGTATTAATCAAAAAGCTTATTACTAATGAACGGTTTAATGCCATGACAAAACTACCTATTGGATTACCTGCGGCACAATTTGCTCAAGCTTTTCCCTTTCATATTGTTTTTGATCGTAATATGAGGATTCTACAAATAGGTAAATCTTTAGAAAAGATAATACCTAATTTAGTTTTAGGAGAAAATGTAAACAAATTTTTTCATATTAAACGACCTAAAATAAAGCTAGATTTTGAGACATTAGAAAAACAGTCTAATAGCCTATTTATTTGGCAATCCATAAGTAAAGGAGTAGATCTAAAAGGGCAAATAGTCCATTTAGCCTCTCAAAATGTTATAGTTTTCCTTTGTTCCCCTTGGGTAAGTGACATTAATGATGTCCAAAATCTAGGATTATCTTTAACTGATTTTGCTATTCATGATCCTATTAGTGATTTGCTTTTTGTTTTACAATCTAAAAATAAAGCATTAGAAGACACTAGTAAATTAGCTCAACAGCTTAAAAAACAACGTACAGAATTACGAGAGATTAACCGCCGCTTAACTATTCAACATACTATTACACAAGTGCTTATAGAATTTGCTTCTTTAAAAGAAGCTTTCCCTAAAGTGTTAGAAGCTATATGCCAAGAATTTCAATGGGAAATGGGTGGAATATGGTTAGTAGATGAACTTTCTAGTAAATTGCAATGCCATAGTTTATGGCAAAAAGAGGGTTCGAATCTTATTAATCTAACAGAAACTATTTTAACTAGAACTTTTTATAAAGGCTTAGGATTACTAGGACAGGTTTGGGAAAATGGTGAGCCAGCTTGGTCAGATAAAAACTCTTCCTCAGAAAATACAGAAATATTTGATAGTGAAACTACTAGAAATAGAATTGCTTTTCCTATTAAAACAGCAACCCAAGTAATAGGTGTTTTATTTTTTTTAAGTAATGAAAAAGATTTTTTTAGTAGAGAAATTGATCGTCCTGATGAAAATATGCTCACTTTTATGAATGAAATCTGTAGTAAGATAGGCGTATTTATTGAACGTAAACAGGCAGAAAATGAACTTCAAAAAGCTAAAGAAACAGCCGAAGCCGCAAGCCGAGTAAAATCAGCTTTTCTAGCTAATATGAGCCATGAAATTCGTACTCCTATGAATGCTGTTATTGGCATGACTAGCCTACTACTAGAAACACATCTCACTTTACAACAACAAGAATATATAGAAACTATTAGAAATAGTGGGGATAATTTACTTAGTATTATTAATGATATCTTGGATTTTTCTAAAATTGAGGCTGGTAGACTTATTTTAGAAATGCATCCTTTTCATATACATGAATGTATTGAACAATCAATAGACATCATAAGTTCTCGTGCTGCAGAAAAATCTTTAGAAGTAGCTTACTTTATTGATGAAACTGTTCCGGAACAAATTATTGGAGATAGTACCCGGTTAGGACAGATTTTAGTTAATCTAGCCAGTAATGCTATTAAATTTACTAATCAAGGAGACGTTATTATCTATGTTTCTGCTAAAGAGTTAGGTGAAAATTTTTATCAACTTCATTTCTCTATTAAAGATACAGGTATTGGTATTGCACCTAATCGATTGGAAATGATTTTTCAGCCTTTCCAACAAGCTGACAGTTCTACCACTCGTTATTATGGAGGAACAGGTTTAGGATTAACTATTTGTAAACAACTAACTGAATTAATGCAGGGCCGCATTTGGGTGGAAAGTACATTGAACGTAGGCACTATTTTCCACTTTACTATTGTTACTCAAGCTACCGCTTTTGCTACCAACACTAGTATTAGGGCTATTGACAGACAATTGTTGGGTAAACGTGTTTTAATCATAGAAGATAATCTAAGTTGTCAAGACTTACTTTGTCGTTGGTTCACTTTTTGGACATTTGCTTGTGATTCAGCCAATAATGCTTTGCAAGCTCTAGATAAAATAAACAAAGGTCAACAATATGATATTATCTTATTTGATAGCCAGCCGTCAGAACTAGATTTTGATCTGATTAGAAATCAAATATTAAATTACCTACCAGAAGTCAAATTAATACACATGGTTCCACTAGGTAAAAATAATATTGATGCTTTCGATGCACATATTAATAAACCTATTAAACCACTAAATTTACTACGTGTATTATCTGATGTTTATAATGTTTCTAACTCTTTTTCTAAAACAGAATCTAAAACTGAAACGTTTAGTGAAAATTTACCTTTAAGAATTTTGGTAGCAGAAGATAATCCAGTAAACCAAAAAGTTATTTTGGGATTACTAAACACTATTGGTTATCGTGCAGATATTGTGGGTAATGGAGTAGAGGTTTTAGATGCTTTAGCTAGGCAATTTTATGATTTAGTTTTTATGGATATTCAAATGCCAGAAATGGATGGTTTAGAGGCAACACGTCAAATCCATAAACGATGGCCAATAGACAAAAGTCCTTATATTATTGCTATTACTGCTAATGTTACTCTTCAGGATAAAGAAAAATGTTTAGCAATAGGAATGAGTGATTTTATTCCTAAACCTATAAGAATAGATCATCTAAAAAGAGCTATTAAGAATTACGTTGAGAATTATCACATTAGGAAATTACCTGGTATAAGTAATATAAGTCAAAGCATTTCTTTGGAAGATTCTTCACAACTATTGGCTAATAAGCAAAGTAAAAATTTTTTACAAGAACAGCAAATTTTTATTACAAATACTATAAAACAGTTAGAAGAAATGAAACTATTATTATCTATCAAACACTATAATAAGCTTCTAGAAACTATTAAAATAATTAAAGAACAAGCAATTAATTTAGAAATGTATTCTTTGGCAAATATAGCTAATCAATTGGAACTTCAAGCAGAAAAAAGTTTTTATAAAAAGTGTCAATTTACTTTAACTTTACTAATTGATGAATGTAAGAAAATTTCTCAAGAAACTGCTAGTGTATTTAGTCCTGTAGATAGTAATGTGCTGGAAAGCTTTATAAAATTGCAAAACGGAGAATTACTCATTAAAGAATTAGTTAAAATCTTTTTATCCGATACTCCAGGAAAAATCTCTATAATAAAAACAGCTTTAGAGAAAAATGACATTAAAAGTATAGAATATACTGCACATAGTTTAAAATCAAGTAGTGGTACTTTAGGAGCAAAACGTTTGTCAGAGTTATGTGCAGAACTTGAGAAATATACACGTAATAAAGAGACTAATTTCATAACAAACATTTTTAATGAATTAGAAATAGAAGCAAAATCTGTTTTAGGGTTTTTTACTGAATGGCAGAAAGATATTGAATTATAGTGTTATGTAAGAGATAGTGTAACGGTTCAGTGGAAAATGGACTTAGGGTAGCAAACAAAAGACAAAGTTAAAAGTTAGCTTAAGCAAAAGCATTAAGCAGAAGTTATAGAAGTTCTAAGTTTCCGAGCAAAAATAAGTTTATCTTTACGCTGAGCAAAAATAGTTTCAGCTTTACCCTGCAATTTGTCAGTAGGGGAAATGTAGCCAATGGCAGAGTGTAAACGTACACAATTATAATAATGAACATAATGAGAAAGTAAACGCCTAGCATCATCTAAAAATAAAGGACAGTTCTGACGAATGCATTCGGATTTTATGGATCTATGATACCTCTCAATTTTCCTGTTGCTTTGAGGGTAATAAAGAGAAGTACGGACATGAGTCATTTCCATCAAGTTGATAAACTCCTTAAAATCTCTAGCAATAAATTGAGGATGAAAAATAAGGAAAAGGGTTAAGGTAAAAGAGGTTGAGGTAAAAACAATAATAGGTAAAATTGCCAGAGAGCCAAAAAAGGTAAGGAAAATCTGGGAAAATGAAACCAAGAAAAAAGCCAAAGCAAGAGAATAAAGATAAAGCATTGCTAGAAGAAATACTAAATAAAGAACACCCAATATACAAATTAGCAGAAAAAATAGAATGGGAAGTATTTGAAAAGGAATTCGGGGAATATTACGTAGAAATGATAGGAAGACCAGGCTTACCAATAAGGCTAATGGTAGGGCTACACTATCTAAAGTACCTGTACA